>NZ_SUGA01000043.1 GCF_004963255.1 Mesorhizobium sp.
TGCCATGACCGCCCTCTCTCAGCGAATTTGCAGAACTCTCAGCACACTACCGCCTGGCGCGGAAAGCCGGCTCAGGTCCCGGCCCGGAATCCCCCCGCCAAGGTCAGGATTCCGGGCAACTCGCCGCGCGATCCTGTTGAGTTTCACGAAGGTCATGGGGCTGCGCTGGATCGTCTGGAAGATCACGCAGTAACGAGATCGGTGAGCTCCATCAGTTGGGTCAGCCGGTTCTGCGGAGCGGAAGCGAGACGTCCTCCATAGGGCTTAGTTGACGGAGGAGCGGCCAAGCTTCAATTTTGTCGTTGGGGAAGCCATCCGCGCTTGGTTTTTGGGGGGCAAGATGAGCAGTTGTGCGCGACATCCGACTACCATTTTGCTTTCCGTTCTGTTTCTGACGATTTTTGTCGTCATCGGGTTGGGCGATGTGTTGGCTGCCGGGTTCTCCGCTGAGGCATTGCTCAAACCCAGCGACGGGCTGAAGCCGCAGCAAATATTCTTCTGGAAAGGCCTCCGGTTCTCAACCATCACGACACCACCAGCCAACAGCCGATTTTGGACCTGATGGCTCTTGGATTGCGTCCAAATTTCATCGAGCAGAGGACTACTGGCGATGATGTGGCGGCACGCTTTGCAAACTGGTTCTTGCCGTCGGATAGCCCATATTATTCTAATGGAAGCACCTGGAAAGGTGACGATGAATTCCAGAAAGCGGATTCTCGCCAAGCGTTTCTGACGAAGTATGCGGACATGCTTAGAAAAATCGCGCCGAAACCGCCCTACCAGTTCGCCTATGTCTACCACACCGACCTTCCAGAGTATGACAGCTCAAGGCAAGGCTTCTTCGTTGACACCAACTTTCTCTCGAATGTCTATCTGGAGAATGGCGCTGTGTCCCTGGCAAGGTCTCTGGGCAGTATGGTTTCTTTGGTCGCCGACTTTCACGTCGAGCCTCAGATGCTTTTGCCTCTCGACGAGAAGGCGGCACGGAAGGCGCTCGAAACAATCCGCAACGGCAGCGTTATGAGTCCGCGCCGGGTAACCGTTTTGGCCGTCTTCGAGGCCGTCGATGCCAAACCGGACTTGTTGAGCCTGAGGACTAGGCTAAAACAGCTTCTGATCTATGACGAGAAAATGGAGACGGAAGTTTACTCTTTTGATGTTACGGCTTTTAACAACGAAGACAAATCAACAGCAGCAAACAACGGCGACGATCCGGCAAAAAGTTCGAAATTTCTGGCTCTAAACATACAATAGCAACAGGAATTGAAAGACGAAACTGCGCTCTTCGTCAGAAACTGCAAAGTCAACTCTTCTTATTCAACATTTCATAACTGCTCTTGCCTGGGTGAGCATTATCTGCAGAGGCGCCTGGAGCATCCCAGGGAAAGGGCATCCACAGTCTTCGACAATATCCAGTTGGACTGCGTTGATAGCCCATCCATCCAAGCCTATTCGCAAGAGAAATGCGTGTCTCTCTATTCGTCGGTGTTTGACAAAAGCGTTCTTCCTTCTCTTTGTGAGTGTTATGCACATGACTATGCGGACGCGTACTCAGAGCGACCCGGCGTTATGACCGCATATCAAAGCAATTTGGGTGTGAGTGTGATGGCGGCCTGCAGGAGCAAGCTAAGCGCCAAAAAATAGCTTTGTCGCCAGCATCCGTCATGGCTGCCCGCGTTTCGATCGGTGTTGCAAGATAGACATTCACCGTTTCACGGAAACGGTGAATGTCCTATCTCGTTGTTTTTACGCAATTCCAGACGGAAAACCGCTCACACTTTTCCTGGAATTGCTCTAGCGATCTACCAGCGCCAGCTTGGCGCCGAGCATGACGAAGGCGCCGGCGAAGGTCCTGCGCATCCAGGTCAACACCTTCGGCCGCGACACGATGTGGCTGCGCACCGAGGCCGCGAACACGCCATAGACGGCGAAGACGACGAAGGTCATCAGCATGAAGACGCCGGAGAGCTCCAGCATCCTGGCGAAAGCATGCGGCTCGGTGGTGCTGACGAATTGCGGCAGGAAGGCGAAGAAGAAGATCGACAGTTTCGGGTTCAGCACGTTGACCAGGATGCCGGTGGTGATCGTCCTGGCGGTCGAGCGCGGCGCGGCGTCCTCATCGATGCTGAGGCCGCCTTTTTCCTTCAACGTGTTCCAGGCCATGTAGAGCAGGTAGGCGACGCCGAGATATTTCAGCGTCTCGAAGGCGACGGCGCTGGTGTGCAGCACAGCGGCGAGGCCAGTGATGGCGGCCGCCATATGCGGAATGATGCCCAGCGTGCAGGCGAATGCGGCGACGACAGCGGCGCGTGCGCCGCGCGAGAGGCCGGCGCTCAGCGTGTAGAGGACGCCGGTGCCGGGCGAGGCCACGATGATCAGCGACGTCAACAGGAATTCGATGCTCATGGATTTCCTCCGCGACCCTGCCCGGCCGGAAGGTACCGGGAGGTGCGGATTTCGGCAAGCGCGTGAGATTAGCTCACCGGCAGCCCATGCGCGGCCCTCGCCATCAGGCAGTCGTCGCCGCCGGGCATGCAGGCGCGGCAGACATCGGGGCGGAGATCATAGATGCCGCAGGCCGTATGCTTGCCGATGTCACCCGTGAGCGCCGAGCACCGTGCGCCCTCGCAACGCATGCCGGACAGGTCGGCCGACACAAATTTCTCCGGAATGCGTTCGAGTCGCGCGTCCTCTTCGGTCGAGAAGCGCGGCCAGTCGGCCGAATAGGAGCAACAGGCGCCGCAGCTCTGGCAGTCGAACACGGCCGCGCCATCGCCCGTCGGCCAGCGGGGATCGACCGCCGTAGCGGACGGCCAAGGCAGGCGACTGTGATCGGCCTCGTGCGGCATTCCTCTATTTCTTCCTGGTCTTGCGCGGCGGCTTCTGGGCCGGCTGCCGGAGGAGATCGACGTCGAGCGGTTTGTCGGCTTGCGGAGCGGCGGTTGGCTTGGCCGGCTTCGCGATGGCGGCCGGAGCCGGTGGCTGCTCCTTGGCGGAAAACTTGATGGCCATGTCGATCCCTGAAAAGCTTCGGTGACTCACGTTGCGGTCGCCGAGCGGTCCTAGCACACAATCGGGCCACCGGAACGGAAAAGACCTGCGGTTACCGACATACCGATCCGGTCGCGACGTCCGCGAACAGACGTCAATTATTTTGCCGAGTTAGGGAACCGCCGCCGGAGTCGGGCGTTGTTGCAGCGCCGTCAGCAGTCGAAAGAGGCTAACGGCACAAGGACGCCTACATGATCACGCTCAACATCGGCAGGATTTCATAGCGGAAGCCGCGACCCGAACGCGCCACCGGGTCGGCGTCGGTCACCGCCCTCGCCTCCGCCTCGCTGCCGGCACGCAGGATCAGCAGCCCCCATGGGCCGGCCGGATCGGCGACCGGGCCTGCCATGATCATGATGCCTTCGCGGAGCTTCTCGCGCAGATAGTCGGCATGCCTGCCCATCAGCGCCCTTTCCTCCTCCGACATGGTGAGGGCGAAATCCGGCCGCGGCGGGATCAGCCGGCAATGGAAGATCTTTGACGCCGTGGCTTCACGCGATGCTTCACTGTTGGCCATCGCCGCCTCCCCGAAAGCCTATTGCCGCCGGCCGCCCACGGGGCGGATCCGCTGCGCAACCTCCACGAAATGTTACACCTTCTTGCGGAATAGCTCTATTCATCCGGGCCAGGCTCCGGCCATGGCTCCTTGGCGGCTTCCGCGTACCAGTGCCGCATCGCAGGCATCGCCAGCACCGCATCGACATAGGCGCGGGTGACGGGCGCCAACTCGCCGCCATAAGTGTCGAAGCGCGTGACCACCGGCGCATACATGGCATCGGCCGCAGTGAAATGACCGAACAGGAACGGGCCGCCCTGGCCATATTGCTCGCGGCACTGGCGCCAGATCGCTTCGATCCTTGCCCGCTGCGCCTCGCCCTCGGCATCGAGCGGCTTGTGCGATTTCGGCCGACGCAGGTTCATCGGCCAGCCGTAACGAACCTCGCGGAAGCCGGAGTGCATCTCGGTCGCAACCGAGCGCGCTAGCGCGCGAGCGCCGAGGTCGTCCGGCCAAAGCCTTTTCTCAGGGTAGAGGTCAGCAAGATATTCAAGGATAGCAAGCGTTTCCCAGACGATCCTGCCATTGTGATTCAACACCGGCACAAGCCCGGTCGGCGACACCTTGGCGAGGTTGGCCGCGGTCTGCGGCGTGCGCAGCCGCACGAAGCCCTCCTCGAAAGGTATTTCCAGGTGCCGCATGGCCACCCAGGGCCTGAGCGACCAGGACGAAAAGCATTTGTTGCCGATATAGAGGGTGAACTCTGCCAAGAACTGTCTCCTGATGATGTCAATTCGCTTCGGCCGTCGTGATCGCCGGCGGCCTCACGCCGGCACGGGCCTGGATCGCGGCGACTGCCGTCTGGATGTCGGGATTGACCTCGAGCGCCCTGCGGCCGGCATCGATCGTGAGATCGACCTGGTCGACAGGCAGCCTGAGCCTGGTCGGAATCTCGTTCAGCTTCGCCTGCGTCGCCGGGTCGAGATCGGCAAAGGAAAGGTGCTGGACCACAAGGCGGACATCACGGCAGTTCCACCCGGCTGACGAACCGCGATAGGCCGAAACCGTCGAGGACGGCAGCCCGCAGCGATAGCGAACCAGTTCGCCTTTCCATTGCGAGACGGCAAGTTTCAGCGCATCGAACTCGTCGCGCACCGAGGCGGCAAGCGTGGTGCTGGTCACGGCGTCGAGGAGCTCGGCGGCCCTTGGCCCGTGCAGCGACTTCGCCCAGTTCACATCGCTGTCGCTCCCGGCGTCGGCGACGATGAAGATCAGCGTCGTCAGGCGGACCGCGGCCGACGGCGACAGCGGCCCGTAAGGCGTGCCGGCGGCCGAGCGCTCAAGCGTGAAGCCGGTGACGCCGATATTGTCCGTCAGCCCACCGTCGAGCAGCTTCACATAGTCGAGCGGATCGTCGTTCTGGTAGGAATCGAGCGCGCTGGCATAGGCCTTGAGCCGTAGCGAGGCATTGCGGTCCGCGAGCGCCTCGCTCAGCCATTGCGGCCTGCGGTAACCGCAATGCGGGCTGGTCGCCGAGACGACGATCGGCGCGAAGACGATCGGCACGGCGGCCGATGCCGCGACAGCATCGGCAATCCGCACCTTGTCGAGGTCGCTGCACAGCGCGGCGAAGGTGTCGTAGCTGAAAAGGAAGGGCGTGCGATTGTAGATGTCGGATGCATTGATCCAGACGATCGGACCTTGCGCTCGATGGAAGGCCTTGAATGTCGCGCCGTCGAAGAGATGGTCGTTCAGCCATTTGGCGAAGCCGCTGCGGTCGTTGACGCCGCCATAATAGGCGCGGATGAAGTTGACCGGCGAGAACGATGTCCTGAGATCGGCCTCGGCGTTCTGGGTCAGGAAGCGCTCGCGGAAATCCCGGTAGCCGTCCCTGCCCTTGTAGCCGAAATATGCAGCGGCGACGGCGCCGCCCGAGGCGCCCGAAATCATCCTTATGTCGTCGACCAGCGTGCGCCGTTTCGGGCGTTGGTCGATGACGACGTCGTCCAGCGCCCGCAAGACGCCGTAGGAGAAAGCGGCGGCCCGGGTGCCGCCGCCGGAAAACGCAAGTCCCACGACGGTCGAGCCGTCATCGGCTGGGTCGGGAATGTAAGTGGGTGACGGGCGACCGGCTTGCCTGGTGAGCGTGTTGATCGGTCCGACGTCGTCGGCGATGCAGCCAGCCAGGGCCATCAGGACAGCGACAAAGGCCACACGAAGACGCAAACCCGGTTCCCCCAGGGCTGCCCTCTCCCGCAGCCGCGGCGAACCCTAACCGGATTGCATTGCCCGATGCAACCTCGCCGGGAAAGCACGTTGACGGCAGGACTTTGTAGGCCGCCGCCAGGCAGCCTTTTCATGTCTGGAATTGCTTGGCGAAAGCGTTGGTGAAAACGATCTCGCCGTGGTCGCCGGCCGCCTCGCCCAGCACCACATCCATGTTGTCGGCCGTGATGCGCGCGAGCGCGAAGCCGCCCATATAGGCCGCCTTCGGCTTGACGAGATCGAGGCCGTCGCGCTGGTAGATCATCGGCACTTCATGCTGGTGGCCGTGGAAGACGGCAATGACATTGTAACCCTTGATCGCCGCCAGCAGGGCCTGGCGGTCGGTCTCGCCCCACCAGTGTGGGCGGCCTGAACCATCGTCGTCATAGGTGCGTTTCACCGGATCCCAGCGCTCGGTCGAGAAGGTGTCCCAACCATAATGCTGGAAGATGATCACGGGTCGGCCATCGCCGGCATAGGTGGCAAGGTCCTGTTTCAGCCAGGGCAAGCTGCTCGGCGCGCCATGGCCAGCGTCGCCGGCGAAGCGGTGTGTCTGGACGAGATGCAGGCCGCCCCAGTCCCAGGAATAGCAGTCGGTGTCGACGTCGTATTCGGTCGCCGGCACCGGCGGCTTGAAGAACACGCCCGGGCGATGATTGACCTCGACATAATCTCGCAATTCGCGGCGATACCAATCGACATGGGGCGGCGAGCCGTTCTGATCGAGATCGTGATTGCCGAGCCCGACATAGACCGGGATGTGGACGCGATCCGGCCCGATGCCTTCCTGATAGCGCTGGGAGAACTGCAGAAGCTGCGTGCCTTCGCTGGGCTCGGTGACCTGGCCACCGCCATCATCGGTGATGTCGCCGCCGGTGACGAGGCCGAGCGGCGTGCCGATGCGGGTGCCAGCCGAATGCAGGCCAGTGGAGACGCCGTTGATCTCGGCCGGCCACCTCTTGTCGGCAATGGCGTTCAGGGCCGCGACATTGCGCAGAAGTGCTGCATCGGTCTTGCCTTCCTGCAGGCAATTCGGGCTGAGGCCGCTTGCCATGCGGCAGGCATGGATATCGGCGACGAAGAGGAAGGTGGCGTCGATCGGCTGGATGCGCTTTCCGGTCTGGCCGAACGCCACGCGAGGAAGGGCGCAGGCAGCGGCGAGGAGTCCCGTCCGGGTGATGAGCAGACGGCGCGAGATGATTTCTGACGACGGACGTTTCATCGTTACCCGATTAAACATTCTCGACCCGCCTCGTCCAGTTCAATGCCGTGCCGGGGAGACTATCCATGCCAAGGCATGAAAGCTCCTGGGTCGACAGAACAACGGGGGTCTGTCATTGCTCTGGTACATGCACCCAGGGGAGGAAGGCGTGAAGACCCTTACAACCGGCATGGTGCTCGCCATGCTCGCCTTCGCCGGTGGCGCGCAGGCCGCAGACTGCGTCGACGCCAAATCCGCAAAAGCCGGCTTCGTGCTCGAAAAACCCGGCATAAGCAGCGAGTTCCGACCGGCGCCCGGCGGCATGGTCGCGGTCGCCAACAAATATCAATCGGATACGCCGCAGACACAGTATCTTTATGCCGGGCTGATCGAGGTGTTCCGCGACAGCGACACCGGGCGGCTGTCGATGATCCCGCTCGGCGACTTGAAGAAGCTGTTCCCGCTGAAGGCGGGCGCGAAGAGCAAGACCGAATTCGTGCGGCTGTCTTCGAAAAAGGCGCCGCAGGGCACCGAGACGCTGGCGCTCACCGTCAAAGGCAAGAACACCTACAGGCTCGGCGACTGCAAATACAATGTGCTCGTGGTCGGCGAAACGATCACCGGCAGCACGGGCAACGTCATCGACACCTTCACCGCGCTCTATTCGCCGGACCTGCAGGCAGTGCTGGCGCGGCGGTATGATGAGGGGACGAGCGCGCAGAGCGAGGTGGGGTTCGAGAGGATCAAGCCGCTGGCGCAATGAGGCGTCTTCGGCCGGCTGCAAACTGCCAGTCGGCCGAGCATCAGCCGCGTCGACGCCGACCGGCTGCTACGGCTTGACGGTGAACTCCGTCCACATGCCTGTCGCGAAATGACCGGGGACGTTGCAGATGAGCACGTATTTGCCGGGTTTCAGGTCTACGGTAAGCGTGCCCGAAGCGCCCGGGTCGAGCTCCGAAACCTCTCCCTTGTCACCAGCCTTGTCCTCATCGACCCTGTTCTCGGCGTCAATATAGGGAAGCGGGGTCGTGGAATCCGCTCGATACATCATGATCATTTCGTGGATGGTATCCTTGGAGCTGTTCTTCACCTTGAAGGTGATCTTGCCGGCTTTCACCGTCGCGGGCTTGGCCGTTATCCCCATGCTTGCCTTTGACATATCGACGCCTGACATTCCGTAGGCGAAACCTGTGGTCATGGGCACATTCGCCCCTTTGTCCCACAACGAAACCTGAACCGTGGCGGCAGCTTGAGCGGCACCAGCCGTCGCAAAAATCGCGGCAAGCACCACAGCCGAATTCCTGACCAGCTTATTCACAGCAAAACTCCTCCGGCAGACACCGGTGGAACCGACACCGGCAACCGACCGCTCCCTGCCATGGAACTTGGCCGAACGGTGCCTGCATGGTTGCACCGCCGACTGCACTCGACCTTGCGTTGGATCAAACCGATATGCTGAAGAACACCGACAGTCGGCGAATACCTTGGAACCCGACTAGCCCCGCCGCGTATCGCCGTTTCCGAAGGCTTGGCCGATGATTGCAGCCACGAACGCCGGGGCTTCCCAATGCGGGTTGTGGCCGCAGTCCCGCGCCCAGACCAGACGCGATCCGGCAATTGCCTGGACCAGCGCCCGCTGGTGCGCTTCGCCGAAAAGCGGATCGCGCCCGCCGGCGATGATCAGCGTCGGGACCCGCACGGCCCGCACCGCGGCGGTCAGATCGGTGCGGCGGATCTCTTCCAGAATGGCGCGCCAGCGCGCCGCCGGAATCGCGGAGGCGTCCTGCGCGAGACCGGCGAGAAATGCCTGCGGCACGCCCGGCTGGCAGGCATGCCACCAGTCATAGAACGGATCGGACGGCGAGATCGGGTCGCGCAAGGCCGCCACGCCGTCGATCAGTTGGTGATGCGATGCGAAATCGGGCTTCAGCGTGCTGGCCAGGATGATCAGCCCACCGATCAGTTTCGGATATTGCGCGGCCAGCGCGATCGACACCATGCCGCCCAGCGAGTGTCCGACGACGATCGGCCGGTCCAGTTGGAGGCGCTGGATCAGCCCAGCAATGTCGTCGGCGAAATCGGCGACGCCGCTGCCCTCGCCCGCCTGCGAGCCGCCATGGCCGCGCAGATCCGGCATGATCAGCCGGCGCCCGGAAAGATGCGGGGCCAGCAACGAAAAACTGCGGCTGGTGTCGGTGAAGCCATGCACCAGGACAAGCGACGGCTCCGAACCGGCGACCTCGACATAGGCTAGGTCGAGGCCGCCGGCATCGACCATCCGCTTGCGGCAGGCCCAGGTGGATTGCTCGATGTCCTGGTCCATCAACTCCGACAGCGCCGGCTTCACAGTCCAAGCTTTTCCTTGACCGCGGCGAGGCCGGGCTTGCCGTCGAAGGTGGTGACGCCCGCAAGCCAGGCATCGAGGCGATCCTTGTGCAAGGTGATCGACTTCAGCGCTCCGTCTTCCGGCTTCATGCCATCGTTGATCAGATAACCCATGCCGACATTTTCCATGTCGATGTCGAAGGCAAGGTTCTTGAGAAACTGCGCCACGTTCGGGCATTCCTGCAGAAAGCCCTTGCGCACCTGGGTGGTCACGGTGGCGGCGCCGAAATTCGGACCGAAGAATTTATCGCCGCCGGTCAGATACTTGAAGTCGTACATCGTGTTCATCGGATGCGGCGCCCAGCCCTGGAAGACGATGAACTGCTTCTCCTTGATCTCGTAGCCGACCTCCGAGAGCATGCCGGCCTCGCTCGATTCCACCACCTGCCAGCCGTCGAGGCCGAATTGCGGATCGGCGATGGCGTCCATCATCAGCTGGTTGGAGCCAGGCTCGATGCCGTACATCTTCTTGCCGAACTTGTCGGCGAATTTGTGCAAGTCGGACAGGTCCTTGACGCCGGCCTCCCAGACATAGGTCGGCACGGCGAAAGTGTATTTGGCGCCGACCAGATTGACCCGCACATTCTCGATCGAGCCGTCCTTCTTGTAGGGCTCGTAATAGGTGACCATGGCCGGGTCCCAGTAGCCGAGGAACAGGTCGAGGTCCTTGTTCTTCATGCCCTCATAGATGACGTTGATGCCGAGCACCTCGCTCTGCGGCTCGTAGCCGAGCGCCTGCAGGAGGACCTTGGCCACGCCGGTGGTGAAGGCGAGATCATTCCAGCCGGGCTCGGCCATGCGGACCGCTTTGCAGCTCTCGGGCTCGGCGGCCTGGGCCGCCTGGGAAGCCAGCATCAGGGCCGCGAGACAAACGCCATTCGCAAGCATCCGCAACATTCCGGTTCTCCTCTTTTCAACTATTTTGACCTATCGGTCATTTTATTGTCCCATTGGTCAATCATTGATCTGACCGGGCGAAGATGTCAACATAGATTCGTCATGCATGGATTGGTCCGGTGAAACTGACGCGTCTCAGCGACATACGCCGCAAGGAGTTGCGGCAGGCGGCGTTCGCCGTTCTTGAGCGCGAAGGCATCGCTGGCGCGACGCTGGAAAAGGTCGCGGCCCAGGCCGGCGCCTCGAAGGGCATCGTGCTGCATTATTTCCGCAACAAGCAGGAGTTGTTCGAGCACGCCATGCGCGAAGCGAACGCCGTGCTCTGTCACGCCGTCGTCGCCAGACTGCAGCGGGCGCGGTCTCCGATGGAACGGCTGGACGCCGTGATCGAGGGCAATTTCGAGGAGCACCTGTTCCTGCCGCCACTCTGCCATGCCTGGCTGTCGCTCTGCGCCGAGGTGCCGCGCGACGAGAAGCTGGCGCGCATCCAGAAGGTCATCCACGCGCGTATGCGCTCGAACCTGTTGTCCGGCCTGCGCGGCCTGACGTCGCCCGAACTGGCCGACGAGATCGTGCTCGGCATCACCGCTTTGATCGACGGGTTGTGGCTCAGGCTCGGGCTGCAGCCGGGCAGCGTCACGCGCGAGCAGGCAGTGCGCCAGGTCAAGGACTTCGTCGCGGGGCGGCTGGCGCTACGCCAGCCCGCGCCCGTCGGGCTGGCCTCGGCGGGATAAAGTTCAACCGAGCGACAGGCCGCCGGGTGGATGTCGGCTATATTGCGGGGCGAGGTTGATCGCTCAATGGGTCGTTCCAGTCCTTGAATCCAAGCTTTCCTACCTCGTCGAGGATCTGCTCGCGAATCCAGCGATGCGGCGGCTCGTCGTCGCGGCGGGCGTGCCAGTACATCCTGACCGCCGGCGACGGAATCGAGATCGGCGCACGATAGATGCCGATCGGCAGCGATTTCGCCGCCTCGACCGCAAACTGCGTCGGGACGGCGGCCAGATAGGGTCCGCCGGCCACAGCCAGAGCAACGGCCTGGAAATGCGGCAAAGCGAGCGTGACGCGACGCGCGCGGCCCATCCTGCCCAGCGCATCGTCAGTGAAGCCCGACATCGAGCCGTCGATGGAGCGCAGCGCGTGCGGCAGCGCGCAAAAGAGGTCGAGCGGCACCTCTTCGCCCTCGCCGATGCCCGCCCGACCGAGCGCGGCGTTGCCCTTTGCGGCGATGACGGCGAAAGGCGAGCCGAACAGCGCCACGCTCGATACCCACTCCGCGACCTCCAGCGGGCGCTCCAGCGCAAGGTCGATCCGATCCTCCTGCAGCAGCTTCGAGACGTCGCCAATGGCGCTGTCGAGGAAGCGGAACGATACGCCGGGGGCTACCACCGCGATGCGGGCGGCAAAGGGCGGCATCAGGAGCATGGAGAAGAAATCGGCACCCATAAGCGTGAAGGTCCGTTCCAGCCTCGCCGGATCGAAATCGGTTGCCGGCTGAAAGGCGCGCTCGATCTCGCGCAGTGCCGCCCGCACCGGCTCCGCAAGGCTCTCGGCGCGCGGCGTCGGCACCATGTCGTTGCCGCGGCGCACGAAGAGCTGGTCGTTCAGCGCATGGCGCAGGCGGTTGAGGGCCGCGCTGACGGCCGGCTGGCTAAGGCCGATCTGCTCGCCGGCGCGCGTCACGCTCTTCTCGCGCAGAAGCGCGTCGAGCACCCTTACCAGATTAAGGTCGAGCGCATTCAAATTCATCGCATCGATCCGCCCCATACGATCATTCGATTTCCGTCGGCCGCCCATCCCAAGTTAGGTCGCTGTCGAAGCCGTTTCGCCGGCGCCCAACCGAGAAAGAGCAATCATGACAATGATCAACACCAGCATCACAGGCAAGGAACTCCTTTGGTTCAACAACACGCTCATCGCCATCCAGGTCTCTTCGGCCGAGGGCGAGGATGGGATCTGCGTTATCGAACACCGCCAGCCCTATGGCGATTCCGCGCCGCTGCACATGCACCGCAACGAGGATGAGGTGTTTCATATCCTTGAAGGGCGGATACGCTTCGTCATCAACGGCCGTGAGCGGATTGCCGGCGCCGGCGAGACGGTGCTCGCGCCGAAAGGCCTGCCACACACCTACAGGGTTGAGTCTCCGGAAGGGGCGCATACGCTCACAGTGACGCGCGGCCCGGATTTCGAGACGATGGTGCGCAAGGCAAGCCGCCCCGCTGAACGGCCCGACCTGCCGCCGGCGGCGACGCCGACGCCGCAGACGATCGAGATGCTGATCAGGCTGTGCGCCGAGAACGGCATCGACATTGTCGGGCCGCCGCTGGGGTGAGCCTTCCCTTCAACCGATTTGCATCTTGCTCGCCCGCAATCTCCGCTTGATGCCGTTTGTGCAACGCGATACGCCCTTGCCCAAATCGACAGACCGGAGAGTTCTCGTGAGCGCTGAAACGACCAGAACCGAAACCGATACGTTCGGTCCCATCGAGGTGGCGGCCGACCGCTATTGGGGCGCGCAGGCGCAGCGCTCTCTGGGCAATTTCAAGATCGGCTGGGAAAAGCAGCCGGCTTCGATCGTGCGCGCGCTCGGCATAGTCAAGCGCGCCGCGGCCGAGGTGAATATGGAGATGAAGCGGCTCGATCCGGCCATCGGCAAGGCGATCGTCGAGGCCGCGCAGGAAGTCATTGACGGCAAGCTCAACGATCATTTCCCGCTGGTGGTTTGGCAGACCGGCTCGGGCACGCAGTCCAACATGAACGCCAACGAAGTGATCTCCAACCGGGCGATCGAGATGCTCGGCGGCGTCATGGGCTCGAAGAAGCCGGTGCACCCCAACGATCACGTCAATATGAGCCAGTCGTCGAACGACACCTATCCGACGGCCATGCACATCGCCTGCGCCGAGCAGGTCGTCCACCACCTGATCCCTGCCCTGCACCATCTGCACAAGGCGCTCGACGCCAAGGCGCGCGCCTTCAACCACATCATCAAGATCGGCCGCACGCACACGCAGGACGCCACGCCGCTGACCCTTGGCCAGGAATTTTCCGGCTATGCCGCGCAGGTCGCCTCCTCGATCAAGCGCATCGAGCAGACACTGCCCGGCCTGCAGGAACTGGCGCAAGGCGGCACCGCCGTCGGCACCGGCCTCAACGCGCCGGTCGGCTTCGCGGAAAAGGTGGCAGACCGCATCGCCGCCATCACCGGCATCGCCTTCGTGACCGCGCCGAACAAGTTCGAGGCGCTGGCGGCGCATGATTCCATGGTGTTCTCACATGGCGCGATCAACGCGGCGGCCGCGGCTCTCTTCAAGATCGCCAACGACATCCGCCTGCTCGGCTCCGGCCCGCGTTCGGGCCTCGGCGAGCTGTCGCTGCCGGAGAACGAGCCGGGCTCGTCGATCATGCCAGGCAAGGTCAACCCGACCCAGTGCGAGGCGCTGACGCAGGTCTGCGTGCAGGTGTTCGGCAACAATGCGGCGCTCACCTTCGCCGGCAGCCAGGGCCATTTCGAGCTCAATGTCTATAACCCACTGATGGCTTACAACTTCCTGCAGTCGGTGCAGTTGCTGGCCGACGCCTCCGTCTCTTTCACGGACAATTGCGTGGTCGGCATCGAGGCTCGCGAGGACAATATCAAGGCCGCGCTGGAGCGCTCGCTGATGCTGGTGACGGCGCTGGCCCCCACCATCGGCTACGACAACGCCGCCAAGATCGCCAAGACCGCGCACAAGAACGGCACGACCTTGCGTGAGGAGGCCCTGGCGACGGGGCTGGTCAGCGAGGCTGACTATGATCGGCTGGTGCGCCCTGAGGACATGACGCATCCCGGGTAACGGCGGTCAAGTCACAGCCCAATGTTTTGCGATGGGACAATTTTCTCCCGGTGCTGTCTCTGGCGACATGAATTTTGCGCCGGTTTCACAATCATGGGATACAGGTTCTGTGAACAATGTGTCGCCGTATAGGTGGCTTTTTGTGAACAGTCTCGATCGTTTATCTGACGGACTATTCAACCCGTTCGGAGAACCGCCATGTCCATCAACTCTTCCGTCGCCGGCAACGGCACCGCATCCAACAGCTCCACCACGATCCTGCTCGGCCGCATCCTTCTGGCCGTGATCTTCCTGCTTTCCGGCTTCGGCAAGCTCACCGCCATTTCCGGCACCGCCGCCTATTTCGGCGCGCTTGGCCTGCCGGTCCCGACCGTGACCGCCGTTGTCGTGGGCCTGATCGAACTGCTTGGCGGCGTCGCCATCCTCCTCGGTTTCCAGACCCGAATCGCTGCCTGGGTGCTCGCCATCTTCACGATCGCCACCGGGCTGGTCGCTCACACCGGCTGGGCCGACCAGATGCAGATGATCCAGTTCCTCAAGAACCTCGCCATCACCGGCGGCTTCCTCCTGCTCGCCTCGTCCGGCGCCGGCGCCTATTCGATCGACGTCAAGCGCGCCTGATCCTTCTTTCCTCCCAAGCCCAAACTCAAAAGCGGCGTGGAATTTTCCGCGCCGCTTTTTCGTTGCAGGCGTAGACTGCGCCGCAGCCGGCGTTATGCACCGGCAAGGGAGGTGGCCAATGTTTCGCAATGCGTTGCTTCTGGTCTCGCGGCTGCTTCTCGCCGCGCTCTTCGTGCCGTCGGGATTCCAGGCGCTCACCAACATCTCCGGCACAATCAACTATTTCGCCGGGCTCGGCTTGCCGTTGCCGACTCTAGCGGCCTTGGGCTCCGGCTTGTTTGAACTGATTGCAGGGCTCTTGATCCTCATCGGTTTCCAGATCCGGATCGTAGCGCTTCTGCTTGCCGCCTTCTGCATCGTCGCGGGCTTCACCGGCCATTACGGCCAGGGCGGCGACGATGCCACTCTCGCTTTCCTGCACCAGCAGATGCTGATGAAGGACATCGCCATTGCCGGCGGCTTCCTGGCGCTCGCCATGGCCGGCGCAGGTGCATGGTCTGCTGACGGGCGCGACTTCGGAATCAGCGCCGAGGTGACCTGAGCCAGCCCCATTCCACCGAAACGTCCTATTTTACCGAGACGCTCGGACCGCCCTCGACCGCCAGCACAAGGCGCCGGTTGGTGATGCGGGCCAGTTGCGCCAGCCGTCCGGCGGGGCGCTCGCCGTAAAGGTCGGAAAGCGAGGCTGGCAGCACCAGCGCCAGCGCGCCGTTGCCACGGCTTTCCCATTTCAGCCGCGGCATGACGCCCGGCATCGCCGCCGTGAGCAGATAGACCACGCGCATCATCGCCGCCAGAACGCGGGCGCGCTCGAGCAGACGCGGCGGCGCCAACGCCTTGATCTCGGGCGCGACGCCGTCGTTGAAGACGCCGTCATGGCGGTAGGCGTTGGCCAGGGCCAGATAGGCGCGTCCAGGATGGTCGACGCCGATGAAGGACGCATGCGCGATGATGTTGAGCGACTGCCGGCCGCGATATTCGGGATGCGCGCGCCAGCCGATATCGGCGAGCAGGCAAGCAGCATGACGGTAGCGCGTTTCGTCTTCGGTCTCGTCGATGCCGAAGGCCTTGAATGCCTTGCCGGTCCATTCGACAAGGTCATGCGCGTGGTGCACCGAGCGCGAGCGCAACAGCGCCAGTTCCTCGGCCGCCGAGATCAGCGGGTCGGCCTTCTGCTCCTCGGTATCGAGCAGCGAATAGAGAAAGCCCTCGCGCACGCCTTGCGCCGAGACGACGATCTTCGAGGGCTGCATCGCCGCCATGATCTCCTGCAGCACGACGGCGCCGTAGGGCAGCAGCGAGCGGCGGTTCTTGGAGACGCCTTCGATGCCCCTTACCTTCTCGACCTCGCCCTTGGCCACCTGCTTGAGGAAGGTCTGTGCGCTATCGGCGGAAATCTCGTAGTGATGCATGATGCCGAGCGGGTAGTTGGTCATCTCCATGTGCAGCCTGGCGAGGTTTCGCCAGGTGCCGCCGACGGCGTAGAAGGCTCTGCCCTGGCCGCCCTTGAGCAATTTTGCCCGCCCCAGTTGCTGGCGCGCGATCTTCTGCGCCTGGACGAGCGAGCTCTTCGCCATATCCTGCAGGCGCAGGCCGCCGAGCGGCAGCGTGATGCCCTCGCCGATCGCCTCCCGGTTGATGTCGATCAGCTCGAGGCTGCCGCCGCCAAGGTCACCGGCGATGCCATTGGCCGGGTGGAAGCCGGAAATGACGCCGAGCGCCGAATAATAGGCTTCCTGGCGGCCGGTGAGCACGCGGATCTCGGTCTTCAGCACATCCTCGGCGCGATGGATGAAATCCGGGCCGTTGCCCGCCTCGCGCGCGGCGGCGGTCGCCAGCACATACATGTGCTCGGCGCCGGCCTGGTCGGACAGCGCGCGAAAACGGCGGAATTCCTCCATCGAGCGCGTGACGGCTTCGGGATCGAGCTTGCCCGTCGAAACGATGCCACGGCCGAGACCGGCCAGCATCTTTTCGTTGAACAGCAGCGAGGGCGAGCGCGCCAGCCCTTCATAGACGACAAGGCGGATCGAGTTCGACCCTATGTCGATGATCGACAGCGGCCGCCGGTCCTGAAGCCGGCCCTGGGAAACTGCAATCACGCGGCGCTGTTCTTCTTGCGGCGTTTGAACTGGGCAATGCGCTTGGGCGCATGCGATTTCAGCGCGTCACCCCGTCCGGAGAGGCTCGGATTGGTCATGAAATATTCCTGCGCGTTGAACGGCTCCTCGCCCTCCTCCAGCGTAACGCGCCGGGAGGTGCCGTCAGCCAATACGTCGAAACTTTGCTGGTTGTCCATGATGTTGCCCAGCATGATCTGACCAAGCACCTGTTCATGCACAGTTGGATTGGTGATCGGCACCAGGGTCTCGACGCGGCGGTCAAGATTGCGCGGCATCATGTCGGCGGACGAGATGTAGACGATCGCCTCGTCCGACGGCAGGCCGTAGCCATTGCCGAAGCAGTATATACGGCTGTGCTCGAGGAAGCGGCCGACGATCGATTTCACCCTGATGTTTTCCGAAAGGCCCGGCACCTGCGGCCTCAGGCAGCAGATGCCGCGCACGACGAGGTCGATCTCGACCCCGGCGCGGCTGGCGTCGTAGAGCGCGTCGATGACGGTCGGGTCGACCAGCGCGTTCATCTTCATCCATATGCGCGCCGGCCGTCCTTCGCGGGCATGGACGACCTCCTCGGCGATGTGCTTCAGGATGCGGTTGCGCAGCGTGAAGGGCGACACGGCAAGGCGCATCTCCTCGGCCGGTTCGGCATAGCCGGTGATGAAGTTGAAAATCTGCGCGACATCGCGCGCGATCGTCGGATCGGTGGTGAAGAAGGACAGGTCGGTGTAGATCCGGGCAGTGACCGGGTGGTAGTTACCGGTGCCGAGATGGACGTAATTGCGCAGCCGGCCGTCCTCGCGGCGCACGATGAGCGACATCTTGGCGTGTGTCTTCAGCTCCAGGAAGCCGAACACGACCTGGACGCCGGCGCGCTCAAGGTCGCGCGCCCAGCGGATATTGGCCTCCTCGTCGAAGCGCGCCTTGAGCTCGACCAGCGCGGTCACCGACTTGCCGGCCTCGGCGGCGTCGATCAGCGCGCGCACGATCGGGCTATCGTTCGAGGTGCGGTATAGCGTCTGCTTGATCGCCACCACCTCCGGATCGGCGGCGGCCTGGCGCAGGAACTGCACCACCACGTCGAAGGATTCGTAGGGGTGGTGGACGATGATGTCCTTCTCGCGGATGGCGGCCAGGCAGTCGCCGCCATGCTCGCGGATGCGCTCGGGGAAGCGCGGATTGTAGGGGGTGAACTTCAGGTCGTCGCGCGGAATGGCGACGATTTCGGAAATCTGGTTGAGCGCCAGCGGACCGGTGAGAACGCTGATGCGGCTCGCCGAGACGCCGAGCTCGCCGGCGACGAAATCGCGCAATTCGGCCGGCATCAGCGTGTCGAACTCGATGCGGATCACCGAACCGCGGCGGCGCCGCTTCAGCGCCGTCTCGAACAGGCGCACGAGGTCTTCAGATTCTTCCTCGACCTCGATATCGCTGTCGCGGATGATGCGGAACGTGCCCGAGCCCTTGACTTCATAGCCGGGGAACAGCTTGCTGATATAGAGGCCGACCGCCTCCTCCAGCGGGATGAAGCGCACATGGCGCTTGCGGTCCGGCAGGCGGATGAAACGCCTGAGCGCCACCGGCAGGCGCAAGAGCGCGCTCATCTCCTCGCCGTTCTTGCGATGGCGCAATTGCAAGGCGATGGAAAAGCCGAGATTGGGGATGAAGGGAAACGGATGCGCCGGATCGATCGACAGCGGTGTCAGCACCGGGAAGACCTGTTCCTGGAAATGCTCCTCCAGCCAGGTCTTCTCATCCTTGGTCAGCGCGTCGCGGGTGATGCTTTCGATGCCTTCCTTGTTGAGCAGCGCCATCAGCGCCGAGAGGCTCTTCTGCTGGTCCTCCTGCAGGCGCTCGACCTCGCGCAGCAGCTGCTCGAGCTGCTGCTCGGGCGTGCGGCCATCCGGGCTCTTCAGCGCGATCCCTTCGCGCACCTGGCCGGCAAGGCCGGCAACGCGGACCATGAAGAACTCGTCGAGATTGGCGGCCGAGATCGACAGGAAGCGGACGCGTTCGAGCAGCGGATGGTGCTCGTTGAGCGACTCTTCCAGCACGCGCCGATTGAACTGCAGCCAGGAGAATTCGCGGTTGACGAAACGGTCGGGATTGCCGCCGTCGGGACTCGCTGCCTCGACGGTGATGAATTCGCTCTGCACCGGCTTCAGTTCGTTCATGTTTCCCGCTCTTGCCCGCAACCGTCCCAGGGAGCGCCGCATATTGCCGTCCGGCGACGCTCTAACATCTCTTTGTGACGCATGATCGTCACGGAATCGCTCCGTGCCAGCCTCACGCGCTTAACCGGCTCAACTTATCCTCTGCCAGCCTTTTGCGACAGTTTGATTTCATCGATCTTGCAAACTGGCATGTTATGCTCCAGATGCAGGCGGGTCACACCCACTGGCCGAACCCGATTGGAGACGACGATGGCAGGCGGTAGCATTCCCCATTTCCAGAACGACGCGGGCCATCCGGTCATCGAGATCGGCGTCAAGGAATTCATGTGCACCGGCGCCAACCCGCCTTTCGATCACCCACACGTGTTCCTCGACATGGGTGACGACAATGAAAAGGTCTGCCCCTACTGCTCGACGCTCTATCGCTATTCGCCGTCGCTGAAGACGACGGAAACGCAGCCAGCCGGCTGCCTCTATGTCGACCAGGCCGCCTGAGCGGACCATGATTGAAGCACGGTCCCGGCAAGTCGTCATAGCCGGGGCCGGCATCGCCGGACTGACGGCAGCACTTGCCTTCGCCGAGCGCGGCTTGCCGGTGAAACTGTTCGAGCAGGCCAAGCAGCTCCAAGCGGCCGGCTCCGGCCTCCAGCTGGCTCCCAACGCAAGCCGCATCCTGCGCCGGCTTGGCGTACTCGACCGCCTGTTGCCCAACGCGGTCCGGCCCGAAGCGGTGGTGCTGAAGGATGCGAAAAGCCTGCGCGAGCTGGCCCGCGTGCCGCTTGGAGAGGCGGCCGAGAAGCGCTGGGGTGCGCCCTATCTGGTGGCGCACCGCGCCGACCTGCAGGCGGCCCTGGCGGAAGAAGTGGCGGATAGGCCCGATATCGAGCTCGTGACCGGCGCGCGGTTGACCGGCATCGCCGCCGACCCGCGAAGCGTGACCGCGACGGTCGAGGCCGACGGCAAAACCACGTCGCTTGCAGCCGGCCTGCTGGTCGGTGCCGATGGCGTCTGGTCGACGGTTCGCGCGCTGCTTGCTGCCCGGGACTCCGCCTTCGCGAGAAGCCGCTTCTCGGGCCGACTGGCCTGGCGCACCACCGTTGCGATCGACAGCCCCGCCGGGCAGGCATTTGCCGAGATCGGAGCGGCTGGCTGCGTCACCACCTTCCTGCATCCCGGCTTCCATTTGGTTGCCTATCCGGTGAGCAAGGGCCGCACCGTCAATCTCGCCGCTTTCACCAGAGGCGAACGCATCGCGGAAGGCTGGTCGGGCCATGCCGACCCGGCCATCCTGTCCAATGCCGTGCGTGGCACCGCGGCGATGCTCGCAAAGCTCGTCGCGTTGGCGGGGCCGTGGACGGCATTTCCAATGCACACTGTCCGGCAACAGCGCTGGGCCGTCCCGCAAGGCATAGCGCTGATCGGCGACGCCGCGCATGCGATGACGCCGTTCGCGGCGCAGGGCGCGGCGATGGGCATCGAGGACGCCTCGATGCTCGCCAATCTGGTCGCCGATCTTCCGGGCGATCCGGCCCGGGGCCTTGCCATTTGGGAGAACCTCAGGCGACCGCGCGTCGAAAGGGTGCTCAAGCGCGGCGCGTTCAATCGGCTGACCTGGCACGCCTGGGGACCGGTGGCGGTCGCCCGCAATCTGGTGCTGGCGACGCGGCCGCCGGAAAAGCTCGCGGCCGACCTGGACTGGCTCTACGGGTGGGAGGAGCGGAAGGTGGAGCGGGGGTAGCGTCTGTTACAAAGCTGGACGGAACGCGGCGTTTGCAAGTTCCCATCAGCTTCAATCATACAGCCCCATCGACCACCACAGCGATACCGGCAGCGGGTTCCACCAACCCGTGCGAATGCCGGCGACGCGTAATCCCGCCGCCGTCCAGGTGTTGCAGCCAACCAGCGCGTTGAAACGCCCATTGGCTTCGTAGAAACGATCGTAGGTCGAGTAGCCGGCTTTCTCGATGGCCACGGGCCCGCCCGTGCCCTGCCGGAAACTCGCCGCGATGTAGTCGAGGAGGGCCGCGAAATGCGCGTCGTCGATGTCGAAGCCAGCGACATCCGGATGCGGCTCCTTAATCGCGTCGGCGACATCGACATGCATCACCGAGGCGTCGAGCGTCAGCGCCTTCAACACCGGCGCGGCTTTCAATTGCGACCATATCGGCGTCTCCAGATAGAAGGCGCGGCCGCCCCAGCCGAAGACGATGTAGCGTGCATCCGAGGCATCCATCGGCAGACCGGCATCGGCCAGGAAGGCGAAGCGCCGGCGAATGCCGTCATCGAGAGGGACAGCGATGTCGGTGTGGATCGGGTTCTTCAGCACCAATATGCGCCGCGTCCCCTCGCCTTTGGCCATCGCCGCGGGCCAGAGCGGGCGCGGCACCAACGTGCCGAGCGCGGCGGCGAGAAGCAGCGCGGCAACCAGCATCAGCAGGTATCGCAGGAGTCTTCTCATTGAGCGCGGCGCCGAAGCCGTCCGTGACATCGTCATACTCGGGCTTGACCCGAGTATCCATGCCGTGACTGCTGCCGTGAGGTGCGACGGTGCAAAATTCTGCAATCATCGCAGCGCTTTAGCGTCACGGCATGGATCCTAGGGTCTGCGCGCGTCGCTTCGCTCCTTGCTACGCCCCAGGATGACGACCGCGTGGTTGCTGCGGGCCTCCGAGACTGTCACCCAGTAGCCCGCTCAGTGCAGGATCTGCGACAGAAACAGCTTCGTCCGCTCATGGCGCGGATGGTCGAAGAACTCGGCCGGGGTGTTCTGCTCGACGATCTGGCCCTGATCCATGAAGATCACCCGGTTGGCGACCTTGCGGGCAAAGCCCATCTCGTGGGTGACGCAGAGCATCGTCATGCCCTCTTCCGCCAGACCCACCATCGTCTCCAGCACTTCCTTGATCATCTCGGGATCAAGCGCCGAGGTCGGCTCGTCGAACAGCATGATGCGCGGGTTCATGCAGAGCGAGCGTGCGATCGCCACACGCTGCTGCTGGCCGCCGGAGAGCTGGCCCGGGTATTTGTTTGCCTGTTCCGGGATCTTGACGCGCTTGAGGAAATGCATGGCGATTTCCTCGGCCTGCTTCTTCGGCATCTTGCGCACCCAGATCGGCGCCAGCGTGCAGTTCTCGAGAATCGTCAGATGCGGGAACAGGTTGAAATGCTGGAACACCATGCCGACCTCGCGGCGGACCTCGTCAATCTTCTTCAGATCGTTGGTGAGCTCCTTGCCGTCGACGATGATCTTGCCCTTCTGGTGCTCTTCCAGCCGGTTGATGCAGCGGATCATGGTCGATTTGCCGGAGCCGGAGGGACCGCAAATGACGATGCGCTCGCCGCGCATCACCTTGAGGTTGATGTCCTTCAGGACATGGAACTCGCCATACCATTTGTGCATGCCGACGATGTCGATGGCGACATCGGTGGTCGAGATGTGCATCTTCTTGGCATCGACCTTCAGGTCTTCCGCGCTGACCGCGTTTTCGGTGGACATGGCCAATTTCCCCTTTTTATCTCTTATACCCGGTGTCGAGCCGGCGTTCGGTGTACATTGAATAGCGCGACATGCCGAAGCACAACAGCCAGAAGACAAAGGCGGCAAAGATCAGGCCGGACTTCGGGGTCTGCGGCGTCGCCCAGTTCGGGTCGGCGAAGTTCTGCTTCACCACGCCGAGCAGGTCGAACATCGAGATGATCAGGACCAGGCTGGTGTCCTTGAGCATGCCGATGAAGGTGTTGACGATGCCTGGGATGACCAGCTTCAGCGCCTGCGGCAGCACGATCAGGCCCATCTTCTGCCAGTAGCCGAGACCGAGCGAATCGGCGCCTTCATACTGGCCCTTCGGGATCGCCTGCAGGCCGCCGCGGATCACTTCCGCCATATAGGCGGCGGCAAACAGCGACACGCCGATAAGGGCCCGCAGGTATTTGTCGAAGCTGACGCCTTCCGGCAGGAACAGCGGCAGCATGACGCTGGCGAAGAACAGCACCGTGATCAGCGGAATGCCGCGCACCGTCTCGATGAAGACGACGCATAG
Organism: Mesorhizobium sp.; assembly: GCF_004963255.1. Taxonomy (GTDB): domain Bacteria; phylum Pseudomonadota; class Alphaproteobacteria; order Rhizobiales; family Rhizobiaceae; genus Mesorhizobium. The sequence goes on from NZ_SUGA01000043.1 coordinate 23,090, forward strand.
CCATTTGATGATCGGCATCTTCGAGCGCCGACCGAGCGCCAGCACGATGCCCATCGGCAGCGACACGGCAATGCCGACGAAAGACAGGCTGAGCGTGACCAGCAATCCGCCCCAACGCGGGGTCTCGACATGCGGCAGGCCGAACACGCCGCCGACCAGCAGGAAGAAGGCGACGATCGGCAGCGCCACGAAGAGCAGGAGCGCGTTCAACCCCTTGCGCGGCACGCGCGGGATCAGCATCGGCACCAGCAGCGCCACGAACAGGATGGCGACCAGAATCGGCCGCCAGCGCTCCTCGACCGGATAGGTGCCGAACATGAACTGGCCGAACTTGGCGTTGACGAAGGCCCAGCAGGCGCCGGTCCAACCGTCGGGCTGGATGCCGCCTTGCGAAGCGGTCGTGCATACCGTGCGGTCGGGGCCGGTCCAAACGGCGTTGATGAAGGCCCAGTTGACGATTTGCGGCAAGACCCACACCACGATGGCGATGCCCAGCACCGTGAGGATCGTGTCGCCGACCGAGCCGATCAGGTTCTTGCGCACCCAGGCATAAGCGCCGCGTTCGGTAGGCGGCGCCGGCTGCGCCAGCGCCATCTCGGTGCGCACCCAGGACATATCGTGTTCCTGCATGGCCTTACCTCTCCACCAGCGCCATTCTGGCGTTGACGATGTTCATGACAAAGGACGTCACCAGGCTCAGCACCAGATAGGCGATCATCATGATGAACACGCCCTCGACCGCCTGTCCGGTCTGGTTCAGCACGGTGCCGGCGGTGGCCGTCAGATCGGGATAACCGATGGCAATCGCCAGCGATGAGTTCTTGGTCAGGTTCAAATACTGGCTGGTGAGCGGCGGGATGACGATGCGCATTGCCTGCGGGATCACCACCAGCCGCAGGATCGGACCGGAGCGCAGGCCAAGCGCCGCTGCCGCCTCGGTCTGGCCCTTGCTGACGCCCCTGATGCCGGCGCGCACGATCTCGGCGATGAAGGCCGCGGTGTAAAAGGATAGCGCCAGCAGCAGCGACAGGAACTCCGGCTTGATCCAGAAGCCGCCGGTCAGGTTGAAGGTCGACTGCTTCGGGAAATCGAAGGTGAGCGGCATGCCGCCGAGCAGGAAAGCAAGCACCGGCAGGCCGATGATGAGAGCGACCGACGTCCAGAACACCGGGAATTGCTGGCCGGTTGCCAGCTGCCGCTGCCGCGCCCTGTGGGCGACGAACCAGGCCATCGCAATGGCGAGCAGCAATGCCACGCCGATCAGCCAGGAGCCATCTCCCCAGACGACGCGCGGCAGATAGAAACCACGTTGGTTGAGGAAGGAGCCAAAAGGCAAATGGATGCTCTCGCGCGGCGGCGGCAGCACCGCGAGCACGCCGGAATACCAAAAGAAGATGACCAGCAGCGGCGGGATGTTGCGGAAGACCTCGACATAGACCGTGCAGATCTTGCGGATCAGCCAGTTCTGCGACAGCCGGCCGATGCCGATCAGGAAGCCGACGACAGTGGCAAGCACGATGCCGGCGACGGCAATGATGATCGTGTTGAGCAAGCCGACGACCAGCGCTCGGAAATAGGTCGAGTCGGACGTGTAGGTGATCGGCGTGTCGGAGATGTCGAAGCCGGCCCTGCTCTTGAGGAAGCCGAAGCCTGAAGCGATGTGCAGGCGCTGGAGGTTCTCGATGACGTTGTGGACGATCCACCAGATCGAGCTGAACAGCAGGATCACCACCAACGTCTGAAAGAACAGGCTGCGTATTCTCGGGTCATTGATGAAGGAGCCGCGGCTCGGCTCCCCGCGAAGGATTTCCTGCGAAGCCATGGACCGTCCCCTGGAAAGAGAAACCGGGAGGCAGACGACCTGCCTCCCGGATCACGTTTCAATCAGCGGATCGGCGGGCCGTATTGCAGGCCGCCCTTGGTCCACAGCGCGTTGATGCCGCGCGCGATCTTGAGCGGGCTGCCCGAACCGACATTGCGCTCGAACATTTCACCGTAGTTGCCGACAGCCTTGACGATGTTGACAACCCAGTCGTTGGAAAGGCCGAGATCGGCGCCGTACTTGCCGTCCGGCTCGGTGCCGAGAAGGCGCTGGATGTTCGGGTCGGTCGAGGTCTTCATCTCCTCGACATTCGCCTGGGTAACGCCGGCCTCCTCGGCGTTGAGCAGCGCGAAATAGGTCCAGCGCGCGATGTGGGCCCACTGGTCGTCGCCCTGGCGCACGGCCGGGCCGAGCGGCTCCTTGGAGATGATCTCGGGCAGCACGACGTGATCGGCCGGCGAGGACAGCGTCAGGCGGATGCCATAGAGGCCGGACTGGTCGGTGGTGTAAGCGTCGCAGCGGCCGGCATCATAGGCGGCGTTGACCTCTTCCAGCTTCTCGAACACGACGGGGTTGTATTCCATCTTGTTCTTCTTGAAGTAGTCGGCGAGGTTCAGCTCGGTCGTGGTGCCGCTCTGCACGCAGACGGCGGCGCCCGAAAGCTGCAGCGCCGAGTTCACGCCCGGCAGCTTCTTGGCGTTGATCATGAAGCCCTGACCGTCATAGTAGGTGACGCCGACGAAATCGAGGCCGAGCGCGCTGTCGCGGTTGCTGGTCCAGGTGGTGTTGCGCGACAGTATGTCGATCTCGCCCGACTGCAGCGCGGTGAAACGCTCCTTGGCGCTGAGCGGCGTGAACTTGACCTTGGAGGCGTCACCGAAAACGGCGGCCGCAACGGCGCGACAGAAGTCCGCGTCGATGCCTTTCCAGTCACCCTTGTCGTCCGGCGCCGAAAAGCCGGCGAGACCGGTCGAGACGCCGCACTGGAGAAAACCCTTCTGCTTCACGGTATCGAGCGTGCCTGCCGAAGCGGCGGACGCCATGAACCCGAGCGCGGCGGCGCCAAGAATCCCGATTGCAATGTGTTTCATGACCCACAGACCCTTTTCTGTTACAGGCGCCCCTGCTGCCAGGCGACGCTTGATCTTTTTTCGTTGTGAATGCAGCTCCCACTTCAAGGCCCACTCCCGGACCTGCATCGGTTGCCGATGCGCTGCCTCCCATTCACGAAACGCATCGAAGGCGATTATTCCTGTGAGGTCAAGGGAAATGACCGAAAGCCCAAAGGTTTGAAAAGCAATTGCCGCAAATGCCTGAATTGCGGACAAGAGCCCATGAAATCGGCAGGCCATGCGAACAAATCAGTCAAGTTGCAGCGGCGCGAATCCATGATCCGGCGGCCGAATCCGCTTCGGCAATAGCGGTGCTTTATTGGGCGCAGGCGGGGTTGGATTGGCCCAGCCGAAGACGGGCTTTTGGCGAGCCTGGCGCGGTTGCGCGGGCTTGGCCGCAGCTTTATGGCTGGTGCCCTGACATCATTCGATAGGCGACGAACAATGGCTAAAGACGGCATCGGAATGGGCACCAACACGCTGCTTGCCCATTCCGGCAACAACCCGCGTGACTATTTCGGCTTCGTCAACCCGCCGGTCGTGCACGCCTCCACGGTGCTTTACCAAGATGCCGCCTCGATGGCCGGACGCAGCCAGAAATACACTTACGGCACGCGCGGCACGCCGACGATGGATGCGCTGACGCTCGCCGTCGACGCGCTGGAAGGCTCGGCCGGCACCATCGCGGTGCCTTCGGGACTGGCGGCGGTGACGGTGCCGCTGCTCGCCTTCCTCGCCGCGGGCGACCATCTGCTGATCGTCGACAGCGTCTACCACCCGACGCGCCACTTCGCCGATACGATGCTGAAGCGGCTTGGCGTGGAGGTCGAATATTACGAGCCGCGAATCGGCGCCGGCATCGCCTCGTTGATCAGGCCCAACACAAAAGTGGTGTTCACCGAATCGCCGGGATCGAACACCTATGAGATCCAGGACATACCGGCCATCGCCAAGGCGGCGCATGAAGCGGGCGCCATCGTGATGATGGACAACACCTGGGCGACGCCGCTCTATTTCAAACCGCTCGACCATGGCGTCGACATCTCGATCCATGCGGCGACGAAATATCCGGCCGGCCATTCCGACGTGCTGCTCGGCCTGGTTTCGGCCAACGAGGCCTGCTGGACGAAGCTTTATGATGGCTTCTGCACGCTCGGTTGCTGTTCGGGACCCGACGACATCTACCAGGTGCTGCGGGGACTGCGCACGATGGGGGTGCGACTCGAGCATCATCGCAAGAGCGCGCTTGATATCGCGCGCTGGCTGGAAGAGCAGCCGGGCGTCGCGCGGGTGCTGCACCCGGCGCTGGAAAGCCATCCCGACCATGCGCTGTGGAAGCGCGATTTCTGCGGCTCGAGCGGCGTCTTCTCGATCGTGCTCAAGGGCAGCGGGCAGAAGGCCCAGCACGCCTTCCTCAACGCGCTCAAGATCTTCGGCCTCGGCTATTCCTGGGGCGGCTATGAGAGCCTCGCCGTGCCGGTTCACCTCGGCGACCGCACGCTTACCAAGGGTTCGTATGCTGGTCCGCTGATCCGCCTGCAGATCGGGCTGGAGGATGTCGAGGACCTCAAGGCCGACATCGCCCGCGGGCTCGCCGCGGCGGCTGCCGCCGAGTGACGAACTGATGCCGGCGACATGGTGCGCCGGGCGCTTGCGCGCGATCCGGGTGCGTGCCGCGCCACCAGCCAGTCAAGCGAGGCGCGGCGCGCCTCGCTTGATTTCATGATGGTCGTGATCCTTGTGCCGGTGCCGGTGCGCCGCCTGCTTTGCCCGGTTGCCGCAGGCCGCCATGCTGCACCAGCGGCGCCTGTGGCCGCGGGTATGATCGGCAAAAAGCATCGTGCAGGCCGGTCCCTCGCAAGCCTTCACATGTGAAAAATTCTCGGTGCAGACGAGTTTGGCCAGCGCCTCTCCGATCGGCAGAAGGAGCGCCTCGGGTGTGCGCCACTTGCGGACCGTCTGAAGCCCAAACGCCGCGTCGCCGTCGGCCAGCGCGATCCGGCTGAAGGTCTCGTCGCGTTCAAGCAAGCGGTTGAGCGGGTCGAGCTCCGCGATATCCGCAGCGATCAGCGCCCGCCCCTTGTGTCCGTACACAAAGCCCCTGAACCATTCGCGCAAATGCCGCGCCTGATCGGCGACCTTGTCGAGCTCGCCGGGCAGCGCCTGGCCGCGAATCGCCACCAGCGCTTCCGCCGGCACCAGCCGCGCCTGCCCAAGCCAGTCCAGCAAGCCCTCGCCGTCGTCGATCCAATCGACCGGCGCGTCGAGCGGGGTGGCGATCGAGTTCAGAAAATCCAGGCCGGGCGCGTCGCCGACGAAAAGCGCGGGTGGGCGAACCATCGAAACTTCCTTTCCACTCCAAGCGGCTTCCGCCGTGGCGTCCATCGGTGAACACGACTCCGTGATAACCGGTTCGGAGCTTCTTGACAAGTTATGCGGAAAGGTAATAACCGTTCTAAATAGGTCAATACGGTTACAGACCCACGAAAGGATCCGATAAGTCAGCGAAGCAAATGAATGTCGTTTGATTATCGAGCGCTCGGATCAATGGGGCGACCTGGACCAAGGTCAACGCCATCGTGATGGCGTGTGAGGCTAATTCCCAACGCGCAGATAACCTTCTAATTCAAAATATGTAAGTTATGAAAACGGAGACAAAGATGATCGCCTACCGTACCGCAGATGTCGACGGCTTCACCATTTTCTATCGCGAGGCCGGCACCCCCGGCGCGCCGAAACTGCTCCTGCTGCATGGCTTTCCAAGTTCCGGCCATATGTTCCGCGACCTCATTCCGCTGCTCGCCGATCGTTTCCATATCGTCGCGCCGGACCTGCCAGGTTTCGGCCGTTCCGACATGCCGCAAGCCAGCGACTTCACCTATACGTTCGACCGCATCGCCGAGATCATCGACCGCTTCACAGAGGTGGTCGGCTTCGACCGCTACGCCATCTATGTCTTCGACTATGGCGCACCGACAGGTTTTAGGCTGGCGGTGAAGCATCCCGAGCGCATCGCCGCGATCATCTCGCAGAATGGCAACGCCTATGAGGAGGGTCTGAGCGACGGCTGGAATCCCATCCAGACCTATTGGCGGGATCCTTCGCCCGCCAACCGCGAGGCGCTGCGCGGCTTCCTCAAGCCGGAAGCGGTTGCCTGGCAATACACGCATGGCTCACCGGCGGAACTGGTCTCGCCTGACGGCCATTCGCTGGACAGCTTCTATCTCGCCCGCCCCGGCAATGAGGAGGTTCAGCTCGACCTCTTCGGCGACTACAAGAGCAACGTCGCGCTCTACCCAGCCTTCCAGGCCTATTTCCGCGCGCACAGACCGCCCCTCCTGGCGGTGTGGGGCAAGAACGACCCCTTCTTCCTGCCGCCGGGTGCCGAGGCGTTCAAACGCGACATACCGGACGCGGTCGTGCGCTTCCTCGACACCGGCCATTTCGCCCTCGAAACCCACGCCGGGGACATCGCCGCCGCCATCCGCGACTTCCTCGGCTGATCAGGAAAGAGAACTCGCCATGCCGAGATCCGTCGCCGTCGTCACCGGAGCCAGCCAGGGCATCGGCCAGGCGACCGCCATCCGACTGGCGCGGGACTTTCCCGCGCTGGTACTGGTCGCCCGCAACCGGGCGAAGCTGGAGGAAACAGCCGAAGTCGCGAAAGCTGCCGGCGGCGAGGTGCTGGTCATCGATGCTGACCTCGCCCGGGCGGACGCCGCGCAGGCGGTGGTTGACCGGACGCTCGCCGCCTTCGGGCGTGTCGACGCTCTGCTCAACATCGCTGGCGCCGTGCCGCAGATCGACCTGTTCGACATGACCGATGAGCAATGGGACGCCGGGCTGGCGCTGAAGCTGCATGGCGCCCGGCGTCTGACCGTCGCGGCATGGCCGGCGCTGAAGGTGGCCGGTGGCTCGGTGGTTCTGATGTCGGGCAATTCGGCGCTGGTTCCCAAGGCGTCTTATGCGGCGGTCGGAACCATCAACGCGGCGATCGTGGCGCTCGCCAAGGCTTTCTCCGACCGCGGCATCGCCGACGGCGTGCAGGTCAACAGCGTACTGCCAGGTCCGGTGATGACAGGACGCCGGCGATCCTATCTCGAGCACTGGGCGCCGCTGCATAAGATGAGTGTCGAGGAAGCGACGGCCAATTTCCCCAAGGAAGCCGGCATTGCCCGCTACGGCGAGCCGGGGGAGATCGCCGAGCTGATGGCCTTCCTCGTCTCGCCCGCAGCTCGCTGGCTGACCGGCTCGACGCTGCGCATGGACGGCGGCGAGGTGAAGTCTGTTTGACTTGAAACGTCGATCGCAAAGGAGGATGGACCGATGATCGCATGGGACCCTGTAACCCGCGCTCATGTCTTGCGCGCGATGGAAGACTACGACCGGCTGGGGCCTGAACGGTTCCTTGCCGAACATGGCTTTGCCCCGACCACCACCTATGAGCTGGCCTGGGAAGACCGCCTCTACCCGCCGAAGGCGATCCTCGGCGCGGCGTATGAATTCGCCACCGGCAAAAAGCTCGCCTCGGGCGACTTCGAGGGCGGCAAGAGCGGCGCGGTGAAGGTGCTCGGTAAACTGGGGTTCGCTGTACGGCCCAAGCAGAGTTAGCGTCGCCGGCGGTTCCCTGATCGAATCCGCAAACCATCGTAACGCCTTGACGCGATTGACAAAGGCAAAGCCGCTAGCGGCATGTCCGCCGCAGCGCGCCGCGCAATAATATTCCCTTGTGCCGTAAAGATACGGATTGGTTTGACTTCCAAATCCGCGATTTCGGCGGCATTCCGTGCAGCGCAATTCCACCCATTCGATCCAGGGCCTGCCATGGCGTTTCGCCTCTTTGTTCCAATCCTCGCCGGAGCGACGCTTCGCGAACGGCTGCTCGCCTGCATCGGCGCGACCATCGGCATCGCGCTCACCGGCATGATCAGCGGGCTCGCGACGGGTAGCGGTCCGCTTGTGGTGATGCTGGTGGCGCCCATGGGCGCTTCCGCGGTGCTGCTCTTTGCCGTTCCGTCGAGCCCGCTGGCGCAGCCCTATTCGATCGTCGGCGGCAACACGATTTCGGCGCTGATCGGGGTGACGGTGGCGCATTTTGTGCATGACACGGTGATCGCCTCCGGCCTCGCGGTGGCGCTGGCGATCGCCGCCATGTCGTTCACGCGATCATTGCATCCGCCGGGCGGCGCGGCGGCGCTTACCGGCGTGCTCGGCGGGCCGGCGGTTGCGGCGGCCGGCTTCCTGTTTCCGTTTGTGCCGGTGGCGCTGAACTCAACCATCCTGGTCGCGCTCGGCTTCCTCTTCCATAAGCTGTCGCGTCGCAACTATCCCCATGTTCATGTGCCGGCCAACAGCAGTCACGGCACAGCCGACCGGCCGCCGGCCGAGCGCGTCGGCTTCCGGCCCGAAGATGTCGATGCGGCGCTCTCGGCGCTCGACGAAACCTTCGACATCGACCGTGATGACCTGGAGCGCCTCCTGCGCCAAGTCGAGCTGCAGGCGATGGTGCGCTCGCAACGCACGCTGCTTTGCCGGGACATCATGTCCCGCGATGTGATCTCGGTGCCGGAGACGGCTTCAGCGGACGAGGCGCGCAACCTTCTGATCGACCATAACATCCGCACCTTGCCGGTCATCGACGCGGGAGGACGGCTCACCGGCGCAATCGGCCTGCGCGAGCTGACGAGAGCGACCGACACGGTCGGAGGAGTGATGTCGAACGCAAGCACCGCCTCGCCCGACATGCCGGCGATGAGCCTGCTGCCGGCGCTGACTGACGGACGCAGTCATGCGGTGGTGATCGTCGATGGCGGCCGGCATATAGTCGGGCTGATCACGCAGACCGACCTGCTAGCGGCGGCCGCGCGCGCGCCGCAGGCAGGCAAGGCGCCGTTGAAAGCGGTGGCCTAGGAGCGCTGAGCCGCGTCGGGCAAGGCGTCAGCCAGGCAAGCCGGCCGCCCGGTCGACACGCCGCGTGGCGCGCGTGGCCTTGTCCGGCCGGGCGAGATGCGCCCATAAGCCGTCATAGACCGCCTGCCTCCGCTCGATCCAAGCATTCAAGCCTTCGCGCAGGTCTGCTGTCGGGGCCACGCGGGCGAATTGCTCCGCCTCCACCAGCAAGCCTTCCGCGATGCTCAGGTTGATGCCACGCGCCACCGCCGTGAGGATGCTGGCGACCGCCGTCTGCGAATGACTGACGATGCGGCGGGCAAGATCAAGGGCCGCCCGCATCAGCTCTTCGTGCGGCACGACCTGGTTGACCAGGCCTAGCTCGGCGGCACGAGCCGCCGAAAATGTCTCTCCGGTCAACAGCAGCTCCAGCGCGCGCTTGCGGCCGGCCAGCCGCGGCAGGCGCTGCGTGCCGCCGAAAGTCGGCGGCATGGCAAGCTTGATCTCCGGCTTGGCGAACAAGGCGCGATCACTGGCGATCGCCAGCGGCACCGCTTCGGTGATCTCGCAGCCGCCGCCAAAGGCGAGGCCGTTGACGGCGGCGATCACCGGCTTGCGGAACGCTTCGAGCCGCGCTGTCAGACGCTGGCCGCGCATGACGAAATCGCGCAGCGCCGCATCGGTGCCCTCGGCCACGCTCAACGAGAACTCGTGGATATCGCCGCCGGCGGAAAAGGCGCGTTCCCCTGCCCCTGTGAGAATGACCGCGCGCACGTCATCATCCGTCTCGATCAGGTCGAGGCGCGACAACAGCCGGTCGATCAGCGCGTAGTTCAGCGCATTCAGCTTGTCGGGGCGGTTGAGTGTGAGGATCGCAACGCGGTCGCGCGTCTCGCTCAGCACAAGGTCGGTCATGGCCTTTTCCTTTCCGGTGGTTCGGCGGGATAAGGAGCAGGCTTTCGATTGCTTGTATATTCACTAGTTGGTATACTTACGCGATGAGCGAAAAGACCAATCCCACGCGAAAACGCCTGGTCGATGCGGCGACCAAGCTCTTCTACGCCGAAGGCATCGGCCGCGTCAGCGTCGACGCCGTGGCCGAAAAGGCAGGACTTACCAAGCGCACGCTCTACTACCATTTCAAGAGCAAGGACGACCTGATTGCGGCCTATCTCGACGGTCGTGACCAGCCTAATCTCGAGCAGATGGCGGGCTGGTTCGACGCAGCGGAGGGCGGCGCGGACAAAAAGGTCGAGGCGATCTTCGCCAACCTGGCGCGGGTTGCCCGCCATCCCAAATGGAAGGGCTGCGGCTTCCTGCGCACGGCGGCCGAGCTGGCGGCGATGCCGGGGCATCCGGCGGTGAAGGCGGGAGCACGCCACAAGACCAATTTCGAGAAATGGCTGGCCGGCGCGCTTTCAAGCCACGATATCGCCCAGGCGAAGATGCTGGCGCGCGAGATTGTGCTTTTGATGGACGGCGCCTTTTCCAGCATGCTGATCCATCACAATCCCGACTACGTCAACGCCGCCGGCCATGCCGCCGCGACGCTGATACGGGCGCGGATGGCCGGCAAACACGCAGCTTAGATCGTGGACGCTCACGGCGCGTCGATTGAGGCGTTCGAGGGGCGGCCTCTTCAGGACAAGGCCAGCCAGGCGGTGCCGGCGAGAAGCGTGACCGACGTCAGCGGCAGGCCGACCTTGAAGAAAGCCGAAAAGGAAAGCTCCTTGCCGGCCGCCTTCGCTTGCTCGGCGACGATCAGGTTGGCGACTGAGCCGAGCAGCGTGAAATTGCCGGCAAGCGTCGAGCTCATCGCCACGACCAGCCAGGCACGCTCCGGGTTTTCCAGCCCGGGAATGAACGGCCGCAACGCCAGCACCGCCGGCACATTGCTCATGATGTTGGAGAGCACCGCGGTGAAGCCCGAAAGCCGCCAGACATCGTCGAGGCCGATGTTCTTCGCCCAGGCGATCATGTCCGGCGTGAGCAACGTGCGCTCGGCGCCAGCCACCACCACGAACAGGCCGGCGAACATGAAGAGCAGCGGCCCATCGATCTCGCGATAGATGCGCCGCGGCTTGATGGCCCGGGTGACCAGCAGGAAAGCGCCGGCAATCAGCGCCGCCTTGGCGACGGGAACGCCGGCGAAGAAGGCGAGCGCCAGCAGCACGCAGACGATGGTGGCCTTGAGCACCTGTCCGGGCAGCATGCGGCCTCGATACACTTCCGGGCTTAGCTCGGCGGGGCGGGAAAATTCGGCCCGGTAGACGATGCGTATGATGACGATGACGCAGAGCAGGCCGAATAGCGCCACCGGCGCGAGCGCCAGCGTGAAGGCCGGATAGGAAATGCCGGACAACGCGCCGATCACCATGTTCTGCGGATTGCCGGTGATGGTGGCGACGCTGCCGCAGTTCGAGGCGGTGCAGGTGGCGATGAGGTAAGGCACCGGGTTGCGGTTGATGACGCGGGTGACATGAACGACGATCGGCGCCATCACCAGGCAGATCGCGTCATTGACCAGGAAGGCCGACAGCACGCCGGTCAACAGCGTCACCATGACCAGAAGCATGAAGGGCGCATGGGCGTGTTCGATGGCAAAGCCGCCAAGCGCCCGAAACGCGCCCGAAACCTTCAGATGCGCGACCACGATCATCATGCCGAGGAGCAGCGTGATGGTATCGAAGTTGATGGCTTTGTAGGCATCCTCGATACTGATCGCTCCGATGGCGATCATGGCGGCACCGCCAAGCAGCGCGATCCCGGCGCGATCGAGGCGCAGCCCGGGAATGCGGCCGACGGCGACGCCGGCATAGGTGAGCACGAGGATGAAGAGCGCGCCCGCGCTGATCCATGTCATTCCAAGAAGCTTCCCGTTGCCTGCCCCTGCCCGGGAGAATCTGTCCGCGCATCGGGCGACACCACATTTAGCAAAGGCAGCGCAAAGAGGAAGCGCGCAAGCGCTTGGAAGCGCTCTGACGCTTTCGTGCTTTCACATTCATAAGCCCTAATGTAAAGAACAGTGAATTAACATATCTGACCGATAATCCAGGCGTTGGGGGACTAAACGGATGAACACGGTCGTTGAAGCGGAACATCGCGTCCTATCGCGGGAGGAATTGATGCGTCCGCAGGAATGCCCGCGCTGTCACGGGGCCAAAAAAGTCTTCGTTTGCGCGCGCTGGCTGAGCTCGAACGGCCATTGCTGCCCGGAGGGCACCCACCGGATTAACTGCCCAGGACACAGCATCGCCTGTCTCGAATGCAGCGGGCGGGGCAGCTAGAGCGTTTCACCGTTTCACGGAAACGGCGAACTGCTCTAACTCTTTGTTCTTACGCAATTCCGGACGGAAAACCGTTCACACTTTTCCTGGAATAGCTTTAGCGGTACCCGGCAGCCGCCGATCGACCACAGCGCCGCCGCGGCGGAATCCTGTACTCTGGCGCTGGCCGAAGGCCGCCGTCATTAAAGTTTGACATAGGCAGGTCCGCCGGGGCTGTTGCGATCAACGCCCGCTGGACTTGGCTATTGCCTTGCGCTTCACCGCCGCCTACCACTTGGCGAATTTCACGATTTTCCTCAGGCCCCCGCAAAGCAATGATCGTCCGACTGCGACGCGCCCTGCGATGGCAAGCGCTTCCGCTTCTTGCCGGCTTTGCCGTTGTCGCGCTGATCATAACCGCGCGCGCCATCCTCGCCGAAGCGCAGATCGCCGACCGCGACGCCAGCCGCGAAGCGATCGAAGCCCAGCAAACGCTCTCGAGCCTGCTTTCGCTTGTCCAGGATGCCGAGACCGGCCAACGCGGCTATCTGCTGACCGGCGAGAAAAACTATCTGCTGCCATACCAGCATGCGGTCGAGGCGCTGCCGGCGCTGCTCAAGCGCGTCGATGAGATGTTTCCGGTCGGCAGCGATCGGGCGCAGCAGGTGGCCGGCATCAAGGACGCGCTTGGCCGCAAGCAAGCGGAACTCGCTGAGACGATCAGGCTCTACGACACGGGCAACACGGCGAAAGCGCTGGACATCGTGCGCGGCGGCAGGGGCAAGCTGGACATGGACCAGATCCGCGCCAACATCGATGCGATCCGGCGCATCGACGGTGCGAACCTCGCTGGCCGTGCGGAGCGGATGGAACAGATCGAAGGCTGGCTGCGCATCGGCTCGTTCGCGGCGCTGCTGGGCATTTTTCTGCTCGGCATCTATACGATCCGCCAGTCCAGTCACCGCTTCCGAGAGGTGGCTGCCGCGCAGGACGCATTGAGCGCCAAGAACGCGGCGCTGCTCAACGAGATCGACACGCGTGAGAAGGCGGAGTCGCAGCTTCGTCAGGTGCAGAAGATGGAGGCGGTGGGCCAGCTCACGGGCGGCATCGCGCATGATTTCAACAATATGCTGGCTGTCATCACCAGCGCCATGAACCTCGCGCAGCGCAAGCTCGCTCGCGGCGAGCATGACGTGCAGAGCTTCGTTGAGGCGGCGGCCGATGCCGCGGCGCGCGCCGCCAACCTCACCGCCAGGCTGCTTGCCTTTTCCCGGCAGCAGCCGCTGGCGCCGCAGATCGTCGATGCCAATCGCCTCGTCACCGGCATGTCGAGCCTTTTGCGGCGCACGCTCGGTCATGCGATCGAGATCGAAACGGTGCTGGCGGGCGGACTTTGGAAAACGCACGCCGACCCGAGCCAGGTCGAGAATGCCATCATCAACCTGGCGGTCAACGCACGCGACGCCATGGATGAAGAGGGCAAGCTCACCATCGAGACCGCCAACTGCCATCTCGACGAGGCCTATGCGGCGGCGCATCCCGAAGTGAAGGCCGGTCAGTATGTCATGATCGCGGTAACGGACACCGGCGCGGGTATGACGGCGGACATCATGGCCAAGGCTTTCGAGCCATTCTTCACCACGAAGCCCGCGACGAAGGGAACCGGGCTCGGTCTCAGCCAGGTGTTCGGCTTCGTCAAGCAATCCGGCGGACACGTCAAGATCTATTCCGAGCCCGGCGAGGGCACGACAATCAGGATCTATCTTCCGCGCTTCACCGGTCCGGAGGAAGCGGCGCCGCCGGTAAAGACCAGCGGCAGGAGCGATGTTCCGGCAACCGAAACCGTGCTGCTCGTCGAGGACGATGCTCGCGTGCGTGCTTCGACGGCCGCCGCCTTACTGGAGCTCGGCTATACCGTCATTGAAGCCGCGGGTGGTGACGAAGCCTTGGAGAAACTCGGCCAGAACGCCGCCATCGCGCTGATGCTGACGGATATTGTAATGCCGGGCATGAATGGCCGGCAACTCGCCGAACAGGCTCGCAAGCACTCCCCCTCCCTGAAAGTGGTGTTCATGACCGGCTTCACGCGCAACGCCGTCGTGCACAATGGCGTGCTCGACCACGATGTGCAGTTCATCGCCAAGCCGTTCACGCTGGAACAGCTGGCGGCGAAGCTCCGGGACGCGCTGGCTTGATTTGTCTGGCCGTTCTTAGATCCGTCCGAGCACGACCAGAATAATGACGATGACAAGAACCAACCCGAGACCGCCGCCGCCATAATAGCCCGTGCCGTAGAACGGCCCGCCGCCCAGGCCGCTGAAACCACCAAGCAAGGCCAGAATGAGAATAATGATAAGAATTGTGCCGAGACCCATGTTCTTTTCCTCTCTCTGAGCGCAAGCCGGCGCTTTTCATCACGAAATCAACTCGCAAGGGGCGCGCATGTTCCACCCGGCTCCGCGCCGAGGCTATTCGGCCTTGGCCGATTGGGATGACACGATCGGCGGCCCGGGATTGGCTTCAAGTCTCATCGGCACCAAAAACATGAGCGCGATCGCAATCGCGATCGACACAATGATGGCCGCGGTGCTGATGATGTCCTTCATGTTCGCATCCTGAATATTCAAAGGTGCTGAACAACGCTGCGCAATACTTCCCGTTCCACTTCGCCCTAGCGGAACCTTTTTCAGACGCGCGACGTTGGGGGCAGCCCGGTTAGGGCAATCCTGGCGACAACGGAGGCTCGCTTATGGGCGCATCGGTACTCATCGGCATCCTGATCACCTTCCTGGTGGCGATCCTGGTGCTCTATCTCGTGCAGCGCTTGCCACTCGATGCCCGCGCGCGACAGATCGCGCAGATCATCGTCATCATCATCGGAATCATTTCGTTGCTCAAATATCTTGCGGTCTTTTAGCCGCGGTCCATATTCGGCACGGAAACCCCGAAGCCCCTGTCCATGAGAACCCTGTCGACCGCATGCCTCGCTGGCAACTTGTTGGGCGCCGCCACGCTGCTGTGCGCCGCGAGCGCCGCCCACGCCCGGCCGGATACGCGCGCCATGACCTGCGCGCAGACGCAGGCGTTGATCAAAAGCGACCATGCGGTGGTTTTGACCACCGGTCCGGATACTTATGACCGCTTCGTGCGGCAATTCGGCAATGAGTGCGACTGGCCGGAAGTGCCAATATCAACAACCGTTCCCGCCAAGGACGGCGAGTGCCGCGTCTATCGGTGCGAGGAGCCGGTCGACCTTCCCGACCGATAGCCGCCTCTTGCGGTCCCGCGCGGAACCATAGCAACCCCATACGGGTTGTACGGGCCAGCGGCAGAGCTGGCCGGCCGCGACTTTGTTCTGGGTGTAACAGCGGGAGGAACGGCAAATGCCTGAAATCGCGCGCACCGGCAGTTGCTTGTGCGGCGGCGTGCAGTACCGCGTGGCTGGCGAGCCACGCCGGGTCGGCCTCTGCCACTGCAAGGATTGCCGCAAGACAAGCGGATCGGCTTTCCATGCCTATGCCGTATGGCCGCTTCAAGCGTTCGAAGCCAGCGGGATTACCAGCACCTATGGCGCTCGAAGTTTTTGCCCAACCTGCGGAAGCCGCGTTCCATTCGTCGGCGAAGAGGAAGTCGAGGTCACGATCGGCAGCCTTGACGTCGCGCCGACCGAAGGGCTGGTGCCGGACTATGAGCTTTGGATCGGGCGGCGCGAATCCTGGTTGCAGGCCCTCCCCGAGGCGTATCAGTTCGAGCATGACCGGGTCGCCGTTGATTCGGCCGCCGGCAATGAAATCGACCCGGAGCCGCGGCAGGAGTCGGCCTAGGTCGGATCAATGTCGGACTTAAGCCTGAACGGCAATAACCTGCCGTCCAGGGACTCTTCGACGCCATCTGGAAAGGACCGGCTGCCGATTGAGATGCCAAGCTTTTCTCCAAGCTCCGTCTGTTTCAACCACCGGTAGGTTTGCCGGTCAGTCAGCCGCCGATAACCTTCACAAGATGAGTCGTGACATGCATGTTTCAGGCTGCGGCATTCATGGCGTTTTATCGGCTTTGCGGAACGGCAGAATTTTGAGCCGCCGCTCTTTCGCAATACAACCTTTTGGTTTGCTCTCCTGCCGACCGCTTGTGTTCGGCGGGTGAAATACCAAGCCGCAGTTGCAATATCGAAGTGAAAATTCTTTAAGCTTAAGAAATTTTTTAGACCATTGCTTTCTGGTAGTATCAAAATATGACGCTCGGAATTGCCACAGGCAGTAGGCCTTATGATTTCGAACCTTGTACAAAAGGCCACCTTTGTTTCTTTCCCTTTTTGCTCCATATTACTGCCGAATCTTGAAACCGGACGGGGCGGTTTTGATGACATCGGCGCCTGATCACGGCCGAAAAATGCCTATGCGGTATCCACCGATAGACGGGTTCTGGACCTGGGACGTCAAGCGTGACCGTGTCTATGGCGACACCAACCTTTCAGATTATTTCGGGCTCACTCTCGACGAATTCTCGCATGGCGCATCTCTGGAACGGTGCATGCAAAGCATCGACGTGGATGATCGGCCAAGAGTCCGATTGGCGATCCGGAAGGCGATAGAACGCAAGTCGAGCTTCAGGGAAGTCTACAGGGTCCGGTCGGAAAAGATGGGGCTGCGCAAGATCCTCGCCGTCGGCCAATGTTACGTAGACGGTGTGGGCGAGGCAGCGCTCTACCCTGGCTGGTTCGTCGATCTGACGAACGATGCCACCTGCGAGGAACAATCGCTGCGCGAAATCCACAATCACGTCGAACAGGCCAAGGACATCGCGCGATCGATCGGACACGACCTGTTGTCCTATCTTCTGGACAACGTCGAGGAAGAGGTCGAGCAACGGCTTGACGGAAGGCTGAGGAGGCGAAGATCGTCCTGAGGCAGCTTTCGCCGATCGTTTGCGGGTCAGCTTCGCCTGCCGCGTCTGCCGACCTCAGCCGTGACCATGCGCGCGAAATGCGATTGCGGCGATCGCTGCTCGATGAGTTTGGCGCGCTCGAGCGCCGCATCGCCGTAAAATTCGATCAGCACCCCGGCTGCCCGGGCGGCATCGACTTTCAAGCGGCCGAAATCGACTTGCCCGTTTTCGAACGAGGGCTCGCTCCTGGCAATCACGTCAAGCATGGCTTGCAACTTGTCAGGAGTGCTGCCCTCGTCTTCGTTCATGGTCGCTATCCGATTGGGCGCGTAAAATATCGACATTTCCGCACAATGTCCAACAGGTTCGCTGGCCGGGCGTCAATGCAACCGCGTGCATCCGCACCGCGCACGGTGTCACAACTTTCATACAAGCATAGTGATCCAGACTTACCGCGCAGACATTTGGGGGGCACCCATGGACCAGCCTAGCAAAATGGAAAACCTGCAGTTTGCGCAGGGGATATTGCGAGAACTTCGCCAGAGGGCCGAAGCCGACGGCGAAAAACTCCTGACCTATCTCATCGACATGGCTTATCTCGAGGCCAGCGACCGCATCCGTGCCCACTGGATCGGCAACCACGACCATGAAAGCCGCCGCGCCAAGGGATGAGCCGTCCAAGGCAATTTGATGCTCGCCGCGGTTTCCGTGCGGACTTGCCCGGATCGATAGCTGGAGCGGTTCAGCGTTTGCGCCAGAGGCTGAATCGCGCAGGCCCAGCGAGGCATCCTGAACGCAAAAAAGCCCGCCATGCCTTTTCGGCATGGCGGGCTTTGCTTGGATGAGCAAGGCTAAAGGCGATAGCCTCGCCGCCGATCTATGATGCGGCAGCCTTCTGGCGGACCGGAAGCTTCCACCCCGGCCGCGCGAAGTGGCAGGTGTAGCCGTTGGGATAGCGTTCCAGATAGTCCTGATGCTCGGGCTCGGCTTCCCAGAAGGGGCCGACCGGAGCAAGCTCGGTGACGACCTTGCCGGGCCACAGGCCGGACGCATCGACGTCGGCGATCGTGTCCTCGGCGATCCGCTTCTGCTCGTCGCTCGTGTAGTAGATCGCCGAGCGATAGCTCATGCCGATGTCGTTGCCCTGGCGGTTCTTCGTCGTCGGATCGTGGATTTGGAAGAAGAATTCGAGCAGCGTGCGGAAACTGGTCCTAGCCGGATCGAAGATGATTTCGATCGCCTCGGCGTGAGTGCCGTGATTGCGATAGGTCGCGTTGGCGACATCGCCGCCGCTGTAGCCGACCCGGGTTGAAACCACGCCGGGCAAGCGTCGGATCAGATCCTGCATGCCCCAGAAGCAGCCGCCGGCAAGGACTGCGCGCTCGGTGGAAGAAGCCATGTCAAACCTCCTTTGGATTGCTCCATAGATAGGCTTTGTGGCCGGGTTCTTCCAGCGGCTCGGGCGGGCGAACTCCGACATCCCGCGGAGGCGGCTAACGTGGCGGTGTCGTCGGAGGCGTCAAGGGCATTGGTAGGTCGCCCGCCTGAATCCGCAAGGTAGGGTCACTTGACCCCATTGTCCTCCAGTCGCCAAGGCAGAAACGCCTTGATCCGGTCGCTTTTTGCTTCAACGGAGCGACCTAGCCGACCCAACAGTCCCATCTTTTCGAGTTCGTTCAGGTCACGAGTGAGGGTCTTCGGCGTCCTTCCAGAATACAGTCGTGAGATTTCCACGTTCATATCCAGCAGTTTTGAAATCCGAACCGGGTCCTCCCTCTCGCTGAGCGCGAGCAGGAGAGTCCGACGACGGTGATCGGACGGACTGTTCATTCCACTAAAGCGGCCATGAACAAAGTTGATCCAGGCAACCTTGTACTGCTCTTCGCGGATACGACGAATTTGTTCCTCAAGTCCATCAACGAAGCCACCCAGCGCGTACTTCACGAAATTATGCGTCTCTCCACCGGATTTACTAATCCGATCAAGCTCACGGTAATAGAGAGTTCTAGTTTTGTTGTAATGATTACTCAACAAATGTCCTGTCGGCTGAGCGAGGCCAGCCCGTAGTAGAATATAGTACTCTAAGAGACGTGCAGTGCGACCGTTGCCGTCGCCGAAGGGGTGGATCAGTGCCATGTAAATATGCGCAAAAAGGGCGGTCAAAATGGCTTGATGTTCATCGCCGCCACTCGGCGCCACAAGCTCATTGATATGCTGGCAGAGCTCATCGAGGAGATATTTGCAGTCTTCTGGCGGAGCGCTTTTATAGACATTCCCAACCACAACGGAATGCCGCCTGATCTGGCCGGGTTGAACCCCGTCCTCCAACTCGAGCTTGTTCAGAACGCGAGCATTCATTTCACAGCAAAAGTCGGCATCGATCGCGCGGGGCCCATGCTCATGAAGCTCCTTCAGCAGCCACATGCATGCATCGATGATATTCTGAACTTCCTGCTGTAGATATTGCTGCGATGGCGGTAGCTTCAGTTTGCCCTGCACCTGCTGAAGAACTTGGTCCTCAGTGAGTGTATTGCCTTCGATTGCGGTTGTTGCCATCGCGCCCTTTGCAAGAAAGACCTCATAGAGTTGATGCGCAGCCTCCGGCGCCAACGGCACACCTGCGATATGCTTTGCCTTTGATGCCGCCTCTCCGAGCAACATCCATGTTGTTGCGCCGAACGAGCTGGTCTGCAAATCGAATTTTATCCACGGATGTGTCTTGGCGTATGTCCTTTTTGTCAGCATCCTTAATTCCTCCTCAAAGCCTTGTTTTCTGCAGTTCCCATTGCCGTTTCTATGATTTTGTGCCCTCCATAGGTTAAAAAAATGTCCTAATCAAATCAACTTTCTTGATACAATGCGCAGCCCATCCTTTTGGCTGAGCGAGGATGTGTCTTCGTTGATAATCGTCGACGCACGTGTGGTCAGCACCGCGAATTGCAGCCTGGCCGTGCCGCCCTTGATGCGCACCTTGCCGTCGGTGAAATCGAAAATCTTCTGGCTCGCATAGGCGAGCGCATCGGTCACCGGCACCTGCATGCCGGCGAAGGTGAAGACGGTGCGGTAGGAACCGCCCTGCCCGCTGGTCACGGCCTTGAGGCCGAGCTTGGGCGGCGCAAGGCCGGCCTCGCGCGCAGCGGCGCGGGCAAGGGTCCTGGGAAGTCCTCGGGTCATGTGATTTCTCCATTCTTGGGGGGAATTTTCTGGGGGTGAAGCGTGGTCTGCGCAGCGGACGGAAAGCCATGTGCCTGGCTTTCCGAACAATGAACCGCCCGAAATGACGGCGAAGGGCGGCTGTTGCCGCTCTATAGACGCGCTCTTGAATTGTGTGTATCAATACACAACATGAAGAGCGCTGATGTCATCGACAGGTTGCTCGCGGATGGCTGGTTCGAAGTGGCGCGCAAGGGCTCTCATGCCCAATTCAAGCACCGCACCAAACCCGGCCGCGTGACGGTGCCGCATCCCAAGCGCGACATCCCGATCGGCACGTTGAAGTCGATCGAGAAACAATCCGGCCTGAAGCTGAGGTAGAAATATGCGTCACTATATCGGACTGATCCACAAGGACGCGGACAGCGATTTCGGCGTCTCGTTCCCCGACTTCCCCGGCGTGGTCACTGCCGGAACAAGCCTCGACGAGGCACGCATGTTGGCCGAGGAGGCGTTGGCTTTCCATGTCCACGGACTGGTCGAGGACGGTGAGGCCATTCCCGAGCCGTCATCCCTCGAGGACGTGATGGCCGACGAGGACAATCGTACCGGCGTTGCCATCCTGGTGACGCTCAAAGCCGAGGCGGCGAAAGTCGTGCGCGTCAACGTCACCATCCCGGAGGACGTGCTCGGCGAAATCGACCGCTATGCCGAACGCCACGGCTACAGCCGGTCCGGGTTTCTGACCGCGGCGGCCAAGCAGGCGATGCGCGACGAAGCCGCTTAGCGAAACTCGCAATCCGATCCGGTCAGCGGCATTATCCTGTTGTTGGCGTTAATCTTTCCGGTTTGGAAACCATGGCGTTCAACCGCCGCGAAACCGTGATTCACTTCGTGAGCGGGCTCCGCCGCCGTTCCGCCGCAATGCGACCGCAGTTCAGCTTCGTTCGCCCCCGTCGTCAGTCCCTGGGGCTTCAGAGGAGTTCTAGTGATGATCATCAAGAAGGCCATTCTGGCCGTGCTCATGACCGCCGCCCTTGCCGGCTGCGAGACGCAGACCGAGGGCCAGCAGCGGGCCACCACCGGCGCGCTGATCGGCGGCGCCGGCGGCGCGCTGGTCGGCCAGGCGATCGGCGGCAACACCAAGAGCACCGTGATCGGCGCCGCCAGCGGTGCGCTGCTCGGCGCCGTCGTCGGCAGCGCCACCACCCCGCAGCGCCGCGGCGAACAGCTCTGCCGCTACCAGGACCGCTACGGCCGCATCTACACCGCCCCCTGCGACGACCAGTACTACAACGGCGATTATTGATAGTGTCGGCGTTCCCTTCTCCCCGTTTGACGGGGAGAAGGTCCCGGCAGTGATCAAGCGTGGGATGGTCGGCGCCTACCAGCATTGCGGGCGAAGCTCATTTGCACCGCTACCTTGCCGAGTTCGATTTCCGCTACACTCGCCGCGCGCTCGAGATTATCGACACGGAACGCCACGACCAGGTGCTTGCCAAGATCGAAGGCAAGCACCTTACCTATCGGCGGATTGGTGAAGCCGATCACGCCTAAGCAGAAGGCGCGAAAACTCCTACTCAGGCTGATGAAGAAGCTTAAATAGGATATTCGAAATACGGGCAAACGTAAGCACTGAGGCTACGCCGGTAGCAACCCAGAGGGCCGAAAAAAGCCAATCCGCTTTGTGTCCAGCTACCGTCGCGCCATCTGGTATGAAGAACCCTACGATAGATAGGGTTGCGAAGGTAACTGCACTCAATATGCCAGACCGAAGATAGCCAAATAGGAGCGATGTATAACCGGCCTTCTCTAGCACCTTATAAGAGGCGCTCCCCCTAAGCCCTATAATAATTGCTTCTGCAACGCCCAAGAAACTTGCAAAGACGGACGCGACTGTAGCTGCCGTGCCAAATAGGGTGTCGGGAGTGTGGGGGAATGGCGCGCCAACCCAGTACCAAAAACCCGTAATCGCCAAGGCCCCAAGCCAAGGCCATGACCGCTCCCATAAAATGTCGGGACTCATGCGAGTTGACCGTTAGCGCGCCAAGTATCGAGCGCTTGCCTTAGTGCCACCCACCGCTCATTTCGGCCATATCTACGACCGACCCTCTGTACAGGTATGTCGGCTTCCAACCTGGCTTCAAGAAAATCCACCGGCTCGCTTGGCGAGTCTTCAGTTTCCTTCGCGATAAGCTGCAACTCACTAACGTCCTCGCGAAGACCGACCAAATCATCAACAGCCTGTCTCACTTGATTCAGAGCGAGTGAACTGGCGCGGTCGCGGGCGGCAGAAATCTGTATCCTAACCTTGGATGCTGTCCCAATGAGGGGCGTATTAAGTAAGGCAGACAATGACGGTCGGTTTATACCGTTGTTCGCCACTATGCCGGGCACATAAAAAGAAATTTCCATACTCTTCACGAGCCCCATATGTGCGAGGCGCTCGTTAGCGTCTTCTTTGAGCACCGGAACAAAGTTAAACAGTTGTTCTCCATCTACATTGGCCCCGCCAGCGATCTCCCGACCAAACCGAGATAAATACTCGCGAATTCGGGCCACCCTTGGCCCGAAATGGTTATATTGGAGAACCAGAAACTCGCCGTCAAAGCATGCTGCGGTCTCATGGCCAAAACCCTCATCCTCAGCCATTTCGAAATCTTGGATCGGCATATTTGCAGATGCGCGGCCCGGGCCCTCCATGCGTATGCCCCCGAAATCAAGCGACCAAAGATTGTCACCATGAACCGCGGCCTCAAGGCGAATTTGAGATCCTGAAATATCGCGCAATCTCTGCTCTAAGGGCAGGCCGCCTATATGGTCCAGTGTTTGCGCTAGATTTACGAGCCCGATTTGCATGGCCCGGAATGCATGAATCTTCACAGTTGCCCTCCCATCCCATTGCAGGATGGCAGGATTATTTGTTCTTCGTCAACTTGGCTTTCACTTTCCCGGGGGGGAACAGTTTTGGATTTCTGTTAGTCAGTCGCCCCGTGAGGCTTCGGCGGCGTCTTCAGATCCGCTTCAGGGTCTCGTTGAAGCGCTTTTCGTCGGCATCTTTCTCGGGTTTCGCACCGGACATGCGACTTTCCCACAGAAAGCGTTGAAATGACCCAATTTTTCGGGCTGGGACTCTTGTCGCGCCCGAACGAGTCGCTCTTCAATAGTCGTTCCAGCGCGATGGAGGGGTGATTCGGCCCGCAAAGCGATCACACCCCGCCCACCGGGCGCCCTTCGGTGTCTTCTTTGGCTTGTCGTCCTTCGGAGGCCGCCCTCGTGGCTCGGTTGCAGGTCAAATCGGCAAGGCGGTCTGACCCGGAAACGAGGACGTACCACCAAAGCGAAATAGTGCATTGTCACCGTAATTCGAAGCAAACGCATGCGTTCGGCTGGACATCTCTATAAAACAAGATACAACCACCATGAAACAGCGTTCTTCATTCTGCAACCATAGGAGGCATCCCTGCGTTCGCTCATTTTGGCCGCGATGGTGATGCTTGCGCTGCCGTGCGGCGCAGCGTGGTCGGACGCTCTGGATCAGGCGGAAGCTCTGTCGAAAAGCTGCCCAAAGGGCGTGCTCTTCAAGGAGATCAAGTCAGGGATTGTCGTAACCGCTATCCGACAGGGTCAAGGCAAGGCCGTCTTCACGCAGGATAAGCATCGCTTGCAGGCCGCCACTGCCGTGGAAATTCTGACGAAAGAAGGCGAGCGTGGCTTCATCTACGGTCCGATGCGTTCCTATATGTTCGCGGTGGACCCGGATGTCGTCAAGGATTTCGAATGGCGACCAGCTGAGACCGAATATCACGCGTTCTATACCCTTCGGGACGATGACGGGAACGAAGCGCTACTAAATTTCGTCGATATCGGGTGCGCCCCTTAGCTGACGAGAACGAATAGTCGTGTTGAGCGAATACAGCCAATTTCAGATCAGCCTTTAATAGGAGAGCACCTATATTGATCGTAAGCGGTGTTCTCAGGCCACGGCCTTGAGCTCGAGCTTGTTGATGTAGACCCA
>NZ_SUGA01000044.1 GCF_004963255.1 Mesorhizobium sp.
ACCACGAAAACGCAAGTTTCAAGCCATGCCAACGCTATCTTAGCGCATATGCCCTCGTGGGGGAGATTACGCTCGTCACACCCGCCCGATCATCACATGTGTCGCATCGGCGGTCGCCACCTGCCCGGTGCAGCGGTATCCCAGCTTCGGCATGTCTAGCCCGGCGAATAGATGCTCGCCCGAGCCGAGCAGGAGCGGCGAGACTGCCAGATGCATCTCGTCGATGAGCTTCTCCTGCAGATACTGCCGGACGGTCGAGACGCCGCCGCCGACGCGCACGTCCTTGCCGCCGGCGGCCGCCTTCGCCTGTTCGAGGGCTGAGCGGATGCCGTCGCTGACGAAATAGAACGTCGTCCCGCCTTCCATCTCGATCGGCGCGCGCTTGTGATGCGTCAAAATAAAGGTCGGCACGTGGTAGGGCGGGTTGGGGCCCCACCAGCCTTTCCAGTCGTCGTCCGGCCATGGGCCACGGCTCGGCGCGAACATGTTGCGGCCGAGGATCCAGGCGCCGACATTCTCGAAGCTGCGCACCGCAAGATCGTCATCCGTATCGGTCGTTCCGCCTTCCTTGCCGATCATCTGGTAAAACGAGCGGGTCTTAATCATCCACTTGTGCAGATTTTCGCCGCCCACGCCGAGCGGCTTGTCGAGGCTCTGATCGGGACCGGCGCCGTAACCGTCCAGCGACAGGGTGAATGCGTTGACGCGCAGCCTGGACATCATTGGCCTCCTGATCCAGTTGTGATTTGCAAGCGGTCAACCGATAGCTTGACCGCTTGCGAATTGCAAGCGGATAGGCAGCGGCATCGCGACCGGCGGCATGATCCCGGTTTCGGTTTATGGATTTGGCTCGGACGAAGCGGGCGGCCCTGGCGCCGGTTCGTTCGTCCGCGCGTCCCGCTATTCCATCGCCAGGATGAGGTTGCGCACCACGGGGTAGATTTCGCGTTCCCAGCGCTTGCCGTTGAAGACGCCGTAATGGCCGACATTGGCCTGCAGGTGATGCCGCTTCAGATGTGGGCGCAGCGAGCGGCACAGATCATGCGCCGCCGAGGTCTGGCCCAGCGCGCATATGTCGTCGCGTCCGCCCTCGACGGTAAGCAGCGCCGTGTTGCGGATCGCGCCGGGATCGACCTTGCTGCCGCGGAAGGTGAACGCGCCTGTGGCAAGCTCCGCCTTCTGGAACACCCGGTCGATGGTCTCGAGATAGAATTCCTCGGTGAGGTCGAGCACCGCGAAATACTCGTCGTAGAAAGTCTTGATCTTCTCGGCTTCGGCGGTCTCGCCGGCCGCCAGATGCTCATGGAGCTTGCGATGAGCCGTGACGTGACGGTCGCTGTTCATGGCCACGAAGGCGGTGAGCTGCAGGAAGCCCGGATACACCCGCCGCCCGCCGCCAGGGTGGCGGAAGGGCACATGCGAGATGACGTAGCTCTGGAACCAGGCCAGCGACTTGCTGACGGCGAATTCGTTGACCTCGGTCGGGCTTTCGCGCGGGTCGATCGGCCCCGCCATCAGCGTCATCGAGCGCGGCGTCGCCGGATGCTTGTCCTCGGACATGATGGCGACGGCGGCGAGCGCCTGGACGCAGGGCTGGCAGACCGCCAGGATATGCGCTCCCGGGCCGATCGCCTCCAGGAAACGGATGAGGTAGTCGACATAGTCGTCCACGCCGAATCTGCCGGCCGAAAGCGGCACGTCGCGGGCATTGGCCCAGTCGGTGACATAGACCTCGTGGTCGGCGAGCAGCGTCTCCACCGTGCCGCGCAGCAGCGTCGAGAAATGTCCGGACAGGGGCGCGACCACCATGACCTTCGGCTGGCGGGCGTCGATGTCCTTGGCAAAACGCAGTAGCTTGCCGAAGGGCAGGGCGAGCATTGTTTCGACGGCGACCGGCACCTCGCGGTTACCGACCCTGACAGTTCCGATGCCGAAATCCGGGCGCGTATGGGTGAGCCTGAAACGGGCGACCATCTCCAGCCCGGCCGCGATGCGCCGTTTGGCGGCGTCGCCGAGCGCCATCCCGCCCGTCGCCGAGCCCATCAGTTCGGCAAGCATGCGCGCCGGAGCTATGAGGTCGTCCTGGAGCTGGTAGGCCTGGTAAAGCATTGCGCCTCGTTCCGCTGACAGCCCATCGTGCAGCGCAAAAAAGCTAGTGCAATCTATTTTGCATTGCGAGAGGATTGTTGCCGGCGAAAGGCTTGGAGGTTTCACGACATGGCCAAGGCGGGGAAGGCGAAGGCGGCGAAGCCGGAGGGCGCGGCGAAGGCGACGTTGACGATCTCGTCGAAGAACTACTCGTCCTGGTCTCTGCGCGGCTGGCTGCTGTGCCGCATGGCCGGTCTGGAGTTCGAGGAGAAGCGCGTCGACATCGATGATCCGGAGCAGCGGCAGGAATTGCTGCTCTTGTCGCCATCGGTGTTGGTGCCGCGGCTGACGCATGACGGCGTCACCGTATGGGATACGCTGGCCATCGCCGAGTACCTTGCGGAGACGATGCCGCGCGCCGGCCTGCTGCCAGCCGAGCGCGTGGCGCGCGCCCATTGCCGCGCGGTGTCGGGCGAAATGCATTCGGGTTTCCACAATCTGCGCTCGGCATTGCCGATGAACCTCAAGGCGAGGCACAAGAGCTTCAAGATCTTTTCCGGCGCGCGGCCCGACGTGGAGCGGATCAAGGCGATCTGGTCGGAATGCCTGACGACCTATGGTGGGCCGTGGCTGTTCGGGGCATGGCCCACCATGGCCGACGCTATGTATGCTCCGGTCTGCACCCGCTTCCGTACCTACGCGGTTGACCTCGAAGCGCCGCTCGCCGCCTTCTGCGAGACGGTTTTCGCCTGGCCGCTGATGCGGGAATGGACGCAAGGAGCGCTCGCCGAGCCAGACGAGATCGTCGAGCTAGAGGTGGAATTCTGAAGGCTGGCCAGTGGCGCCGCTGCTTGCCGGGTTGGCGGCTTACCCCCGCAACATCTCCGCCACGGTCGGCGCGAAATAGGTCAGCACGCCGTCGCAGCCGGCGCGCTTCAGCGAAAGCAGCGATTCCAGCATCGCCTTCTCGCCGTCGATCCAGCCATTGGCGGCGGCGGCCTTGATCATCGAATATTCGCCCGACACCTGGTAGGCGAAGGTCGGCATCTGGAACTCGTCCTTCAGCCGGCGGATGATGTCGAGATAGGGGAGACCCGGCTTCACCATCAGCATGTCGGCGCCTTCGGCGAGGTCCTGCTCGGCCTCGCGCACCGCCTCGTCGGAATTGGCGTGGTCGATGTAATAGGTCTTCTTGTCGCCCTTGAGCAGGCCGGCGGTGCCGACCGCCTCGCGATAGGGGCCGTAGAAGGCCGAAGCGAACTTCGTCGCATAGGACATGATCGCTACGTCCTGGAAACCGTTGGCGTCGAGCGCGTCGCGGATGGCGCCGATGCGGCCGTCCATCATGTCGGACGGCGCGATGATGTCGGCGCCGGCGGCTGCCTGGATAACGGCCGCGGCCGCGACCTGCTCCACCGTTTCGTCATTGACGATGATGCCGTCGCGCAGGATGCCGTCATGGCCGTGGCTGGTGAACGGGTCGAGCGCGGCATCGGTGATGATGCCGATCTCCGGCACCGCGTCCTTGATGGCGCGCGTGGCGCGGTTGATGACATTGTCCGGGTCGAGGATGTGCGAGCCGGTCTGGTCGCGCAGCGCAAGCTCGACATTGGGGAAGGTGGCGATCGCCGGAATGCCGAGCTTGGCGGCGCGCTCCGCTTCCCTCACAGCGAGATCGATGGAGAGGCGATAGACGTCCGGCATGGCGGCGATCGGCTCGCGTATGTTCTTGCCGTCGATGACGAAGATCGGCCAGATCAGGTCGTTGACCGAAAGCTGGTTCTCCTGCACCAGGCGGCGCGACCAGTCGGCCTTGCGCATGCGCCTGAGCCGCCGGCTGCGGGTGATCTCGTCGACGCTGCGCGCTCCGGCAGGCTTCGCGGGGGTGAATTTGTTCATGGCCGAAACTCTCTTTTGCGCCGGCTTTTACCACGCGTCTTGGTAACTGACCAATGCGACACGATTGTGCCAGGGACGAAGCCCGTGGTTCCTCGCCCCCGCTAAGGCGGGGGAGAGGTGTCGCGAAGCGGACGGAGAGGGGGCCTTCGTAGGGCGGAAAGTCTTCCAATACGAGGGCCTTTGCCGACGGAACCGGCGCTCCCCTCTCCGTCTCGGCTTCGCCGAGCCACCTCTCCCCACTTTCGTGGGGCGAGGAACCTCAGGGCTGCCCGTGCCCTGACAAAATCTGCGCCGCGCCCCTGATCGCGACCCGGAAGGCCTCGTCGAAGCTGACGCCGCGCGCCTGCCAGCGATAGGTCTTGCCGCGATCGGCCAGCCGCCAGTCGGCGATCCAGCCGAGATCGTTGTCGCTCCACACGATGCTGCCGGCGAGCGCCCGGGCCGCTCCCGCTTTCTTCGCCAGCCTGTCGAGCCTTGCGATGTCCGCCTCGGAAAGCGCCTTGTCATCGAGCCCGCCGAGCTGCCCGGCCTTTGGAAAAGTGACGCGCATCAGCAGCGGACCGGCGGCATTGGCGAAGGATTCGCGCATCGCGTTGCCGCGCTGCTCGTCCTGCGTCAGCACGAAATGCCGCGCGCCCTGCTCGGCGGTCATGAAGACGGCGATCGGCGGCCGCTCGCCGGGCCAGGGCCTGCTGCCGAGCTGCGCGAGCAGCTTGTCGACCACAGCCGGCTTGTAGAGGCAGGTCAGATCGTGCGGCCGGTCATGCGTGCCTTGCTCGTCATGGATCGGAATTCCCTCGAGCCGGTCGCGGTAGCGGAAGGACTGGACGAAATCGGCCGCCTTCTCGCGCAGCGCCAGCATCTGCGTCTTCTGCGTCAGCCGCTGATCGCCCGAGACCTTGACCAGCACCTTGTCGAGGCAATCCTTGAAACCGATCTGCCGGTTCACGTCTCCGGTTCCGGTGACGATCGTTTGCGCCTGATAAAGCTCGGCGGACGTCGCGGCGATGACGGGGCGACAGACGAAACAGATGGCGATCATGCCGATCACCATGGCCGCGAGGCGAGAAAATCCGGGCATGACTTGCCGTCCGGTTCACGATGCCCATTTTCTAGCACCGGGCGCGCGCGGTGGCCAAGGCGGATTGCCGGCTAACCGAAGGAGCAGGGCATGGCCTTCATCTGGTTCATTTATGCCGCCTGGCTCATGCTGATCATCTTCCTGACCGTTCAGGCGATCGGCGTGAAGCGGGACACCGAACCGCACCTGCTGCAGAGCTTCGGCTTGATGTTTGCCATCATCGCCGCCTTCCTGCTGCCGAGGCTGCCGATTTTCGGCTTCGTCAATTTCGCACCTGTCAGCACGGTCCTGGGCGGCATCGGCGCCGCGATCACCATCGCGGGCATGGCGCTGCTGGTCTGGGCGCGGCAGACTCTCGGCCGCAACTGGAGTCAAACCGTTTCGGCCAAGCAGGAGCATGAGCTGGTAAGGTCCGGTCCATACAGTCGCCTGCGTCATCCCATGTACACGGGCGGCCTGCTCGCCTGTATCGGCTCGGCTATCGTGGTCGGCGGCCCCTTCGTCTTTCTGTTGATCCTGCTCGGGGCGATTTTCGTCTGGAGGGTCGATGCCGAGGATCGGCTTCTGGCGCGGCAATTTCCCGACGAGTTCCCCGATTATGCGCGCCGCACGAACGCGCTTATCCCGTTCCTCTGGTAGTCTGCCCGCCGCAAGAGGCGCGGCCTGCCCCCGGTACTCGACAATTGACGTTGGCCCGGTCGCCGCTTAGCACTTCACCTCCCGCAGGCGCGGGGGAGGATTCTCTGACGATGGATTTTGGCGGCGGCGACGAGATCCGCTTCGAGCGGTTGGGCAAAGCAGGCGTGGTCACATTGACCCGGCCGAAGGCGCTCAACGCCGTCACGCACAACATGGTCAAGGCGCTCGGCAAGGCGCTCGACGCCTGGGAAGAGGATCCGGGCATCGGCGTCGTTGTCGTCAAGGCCGAGGGCAGGGCGTTTTCCGCCGGCGGCGATATCCTGCACATCTATGAGGCCGGCCGCGCCGGCAAGCCGCCGGTCGACTTCTTCGCCGACGAGTATCGGTTGAACGCCCGCATCGCCCGCTTCAAGAAACCCTATGTCGCGCTGATCGACGGCATCGTCATGGGCGGCGGCGTGGGCATTTCTTTCCATGGCTCGCATCGCGTCCTGACCGAAAACGCGCAGTTCGCCATGCCGGAGGTCGGCATCGGCTTTTTCCCCGATGTCGGCGGCAGCCATTTGCTGCCGGATCTCGGCGGCTCGTTCGGCATGTATTTGGGGCTGACTGGAAACCGCATCCGCTATGGCGACGCGCTGTGGTCCGGGCTCGCCACCCACACCATCAAGGCCGAGGACCAGGCGGGCCTGCTCGACGAGCTGGCGACGAGCGGCGACGCCAATGCGGAGCTGCGCGATTTCTTCGTGCCCGCCAAACGCGAGACCGAGCGGCAGGAGCTGGAGGCGATCGCGCGCCATTTCTCGCAGAGCTCGCTCGCCGGCATCATCGACAGTCTGGAGCGGGCAGGGGCCGACGATGCTTTTGCCGCAAAGACCCTGGCGACGCTCAGGACCCGCTCGCCGACCAGCCTCAACGTTGCCTGGCGCCAGATCAGCACGGGATCGACGCTGTCGATGGACGAATGCATGAAGATGGAGTTCCGCATCCTCAACCGCATGCTTGCCGGCCACGATTTCTACGAAGGCATCCGCGCCGCCATCATCGACAAGGGCTCGACGCCCCAGTGGCGGCCAGCGAGCCTGGACGAGGTCGGTGCCGCCGACATCGACGCCTATTTCGCGCCGCTCGGGGACAAGGAACTCGCCTTGTGAGCGAGGTCACCTCCAGGCGTGTCGTTCTGCAGCCCTCGACCACCGAGGTCATCTTCGCCTGGTTCCAGCGTGTGATCGCCGGCTATTGCCTTCTGTTCGGCATTCTCTACTGGATCCGGCTGATCGGCATTTATCCGGGCGAATTGTGGCGCTTCGACCTGATGCCGGTGCATTGGCAGGTAGCGGCGGCCACGCTTGCCGTCTTTTTCCCCTTCGCCGCGGCGGGGCTTTGGATGCTGGCGTCCTGGGGGCCGGTGATCTGGTTCATCTGCGCGGTGACCGAGACGGTGATGTATGCCGGCTTCCCCGATCTCTTTGGCCACCGCCTATTGATCGTGATCTCGCACGCCTGCGTGGCCTTGCTCTACATCGTCTTTCGCGTCACCATCTGGCTGCAGAAGCGTCAGCTGCGCCAATGAGCATGATGCCGAAAAGTGCGAAGCGGTTTTCGGGCGACATCATGCTCCGCTCATAGAGCCGGCCGAAGACTGGTCTCCGGGGCCATTTTCCGGGCACGTTTTCTCCCGAAATCCATTGGCTAAATCTTTAGGTTAATTGTTCTTGCTCGGGTGACCGATCGTTAAGCGTCTTCCGAAACCTCTTACCGGTAAGCTCTTGTTAGCCCTGGCGTTTAAGTCGAATTTTATGAGTATTCGATAGTGTCGCGATCAAGGTGAAAAACAAAAAATCACCAAGGCGACAAACGAGAGGCAAAGACAATGATCAATTCGCGTCCGGCGGCGAAGACCGCAAACGTATCCGACGATCGCCGCGAGGCTATCCGCTCGCTGTACATGGAATCGCTGCAGCTGGTGGAGCGTCTGCACCGCCGTCTGCTTGACGTGATCAAGGACGAGTTCGACCGCAACGGCCGTTCCGACATCAACGCCATCCAGGCGCTGCTGCTCTTCAACATCGGCAATTCGGAGCTGACCGCCGGCGAGCTGCGCTCGCGCGGCTACTATCTCGGCTCGAACGTCTCCTACAATCTGAAGAAGCTGGTCGACCTCGGCTTCATCAACCACCAGCGCTCGCGCATCGACCGCCGCTCGGTCCGCGTCTCGCTGACGCCGAAGGGCAACGAGGTGGCCGACGTCGTCGCCGGCCTCTATGAGCGCCATGTCGGCTCGATCGAAGCGGTCGGCGGCATCAACACCGACGAGTTCAAGCAGATGAACCGCGCCCTGCAGCGGCTCGACCGCTTCTGGAACGATACGATCGCTTATCGGATGTAAGCGTTTGAGGAACATCGAAGCCGCGCCGAAGAAGCGCGACCAAGGGAAGGAATATGGGGCCGGTGCCGAACGCGCCGGTCCTTTCTTTTTGCAAAGGCGGCATCTACGGTAATTTGACCATCGCTGTGCGCGTTGAAGCTTGTGCCTGACGGGGAGGTGCAGACTTCACGGGGACGCGCTGGCATCCCGCCGATGCAAAAAAGCATCGCCCCCATTTCTTTCACCTTATCGCCACAAGCAAATCGCGGGCCAAGGCCACGTTGCCGCCATAATCGCGGGCGATGCGAAGTGTGGGTGATGCTGCGGGCCTATGCCCTGCGCTCCTTGGAACCCGCGTGGCGGCAGCGCGTTTCTGGCGGCCGGTGAAGCGAGGTCATGGTTGGCGAATTGTTAAGTTTGCCAACCCTAGAGTGCGGACAAAGCCGCCCGGCAAGCGATTGAGCGAGAGCGAACAAACAAGAATGTCTGCCATGAGAACCAGCCGCCGTTTCTTCCTTACCGGAGCCTCCGCGCTCGCCGCCGCCATGGTGGCCGGCCAGGCCAGCGCGCAGGACGTGATCGGGGACATCCTGAAGTCTTCGACGCGCGGCAATTGGGACGACCAGTTCGACGCCCGCGCCAACGACACCAACAAGGTCGCCTCGACGCTGCCGATCTTCAGCCAGCAGACGGTGGCCTTCACCGAGCAGGCCGTGGCGCAGTACCAGAACATCGTCGCCCAGGGCGGCTGGGAACAGGTTCCGGCGACCAAGAAGCTGCAGCTCGGCGTCGACGACCCGGATGTCGTGCCGCTGCGCAAGCGCCTGATGGTTTCGGGCGACCTGCCGCAGAGCGCCGGCATCTCGACGGCCTTCGATTCCTACGTGGACGCCGCGGTCAAGCGCTTCCAGCTCCGCCACGGGCTGCCGGCCGACGGCGCCATGGGCAAATACACCTATACCGCAATGAACGTCCCGGCGCAGATCCGGCTCGGCCAGCTGCAGACGAACTTGCAGCGCCTGAAGGAAAAGGCCGGCACGCTCGGCAGCCGTTATGTGCTGGTCGACATTCCGGCAGCCCAGGTCGAGGCGGTCGAGAACGACCGCGTCGTGCTTCGCCACACCGCGATCGTCGGCAAGATCGACCGCCAGACGCCGATCGTGAACTCCAAGATCAACGAGATCATCGTCAATCCGTACTGGAACGCGCCGGTCTCGATCGTGCGCAAGGACATCATTCCGCTGATGCGGAAGGACCCGAACTACCTCAAGGACAGCCACATCCGCCTGTTCGCGCCGGACGGCAGCGAGGTCGATCCGATGACCATCGACTGGTCGACGGACGATGCCGCGAAATACCGCTTCCGCCAGGATCCGGGCAGCAACAATGCGATGGCCTCGGTCAAGATCAACTTCCCGAGCCCGGACGGCGTCTATATGCACGACACGCCGCAGCAGAGCCTGTTCGGCAAGCTGATGCGCTTCGACTCGTCGGGCTGCGTGCGCGTCCAGAACGTGCGCGACCTCGTCACCTGGATCCTGCGCGACACGCCCGGCTGGGACCGCCAGCATTTCGAGGCGGCGATCAAGACCGGCGAGAACACGCCGATCAACGTCGTCAATCCGGTGCCGGTCCACTTCCTCTATCTGTCGGCCTGGTCGACCGCCCCCGGCGTCGTTCAGTTCCGCGACGACATCTACGCGCTTGACGGCGCCCAAGAGCTGCAGATCAGCTCGGCTCAGTAAGCATCTGCTGTTATTTAAGAAAAAGGCCGTCAATGAGCGGCCTTTTTTCACATCTGCGAAATAACCCTAGATCAGCCGCTGGTTCACCAGCCGCGCCACCGCTTGCGCGCGATTGACGGCGCCGAGCTTGCGCCTGGCATTGTCGACATGGAAGCGCACCGTTGCTTCGGCGATGCCGAGGATGACCGAGATCTCCCAGTCGGTCTTGCCTTCGGCGACAAGCGCCAGGCTGTCGCGCTCCCGCGTCGTGAGCTTGACCGCCGTGGTCGGCGGCGGCGAGGTCAGGCTCATCAGCCTTTCCGTCAGCGCAAGGCCCGCCATGTGGATGGCGAAACGCTCGTCCGGCGCAAAGTCCCGCCTGCGAAAGCCGAGATGCAGCGAGGCGATCACGCCACCCGCGCCGTAAGAAGTGGCGCAGAGCGCGTCGTCGATATTGGCTTCGCTCAGCGCCTCCCAATAAGCGCCGTATTGCGCATCGTCGCGCGGCGCGAAATCGCTGAAGCGGTAGCTCGTGCGGCTCTCGCGGATCGCCCCCAGCAACGGATTGCATTCGAAGCAGACATAGTCGAAGGCCGGGCTGCCCGGCCAACCGCTTGGCGCCAGCCTGGTGATGAAACCGCCAGCCGCCCAATGGCTGGCCGAAGTCAGGATCGCCGCCGGCCGCCGGTAGAGCCTTGTCTGCAAATAGGAGGCGCCGAAATCTTCCATTGCCGCGAAGAAGGCCACGCTGGCGTCTTCCGCCGTAGGCGCCGCATACGCCGCCTCCACATGCGTCATCAATCGTGACAGCATCGCACGCCCCAATATGAACCCACCCGCAACGCAGGGTCGCATGGGCCGTGCCATGCCGCAAGGGCAGGGGCGCTTTGTCTGTCAACCCCGCGCTTTCGAGAGGTTGATGGAGTTGGCCCCTCGCGTATCAGGAAAGACGCGGCGCCAGCCACCCGCGCACTTCCTCCAGAAGGGTGCGGACCCGGCGCCCTCTTCTGCATTTGCCACGCTGATTCCAGGGCCTTGGCGTGGCGGCCGGCCACCCGGTGCCCCTTAGCAGCCTTCCGCTGACGCCGGGTGCCGGCCGGTTTTTTCGAATTTGGCTGGCGCTCCGGATATCGCGAGCCGCCGGATGCGCCCCGATGTCGGGGGACGCTCTCGAGCAAGCGCCGCGGCTGCGGCGAAAGAGCGGGCGTGGGCCATCGGGGCGCATCTTCGGCTTGCTCAGATCTTCTATGGCCGCTTCGAAATCCACATTGCCTCGCGCGGTCGCAAAGGCGCTGCTGGACGGCGCGCGTCCAATTGCCCATGGTCGGCCGAACCGCTGGAATCGCGCCATGGACGTCGCCGTCTTCATCCTCGTCGTGCTCGCCTTCGTCACACTGTCGGGTGCGTTGGTGCGGCTGGTGCACGTGCCGCTCCCGGTACTGCAGATCGCGATCGGCGCCGCCCTTGCCTGGCCTGCGCGAGGCGTTCACATCGAAGTGGATCCGGAGCTTTTTCTCCTGGTTTTCATCCCGCCGCTTCTGTTCGGCGACGCTTTCTCGGCACCGAAGCGTGAGCTGATGGCGCTGCGCGGCCCGATCCTCGACCTTGCGGTCGGACTCGTCTTCTTCACCATCGTCGGTTTCGGCTACGCCTTGCACTGGCTGGTGCCGAGCATCCCGCTGGTTGTCGCCTTCGCTTTGGCCGCCGTGCTGTCGCCGACCGACGCGGTCGCCGTGTCCTCGATCGTCGACCGCAATCTCGTCCCGGCGCGGCTGATGCACATATTGGAAGGCGAGTCGCTGCTCAACGACGCCTCCGGCCTGGTGATGTTCCGTTTCACGGTGGCGGCGACGCTGACCGGGAGCTTTTCGTTTGCCGCGGCTTCCATGAGTTTCCTCCTCGCGGTGGCGATCGGCATCCTGGCCGGCATAGCGGCGCTGTTCATCGCCGCGAAGTCGTTGCAGATGCTCAGCCGCATCACCAGCACGCCGGCCGAAGCGCAGGTGCTGGTCATGGTGCTGCTGCCCTTCGTCGCCTATCTGATCGCCGAGCATTTCGGCGCTTCAGGCATCCTGGCGGCGGTCACGGCCGGGCTTTTGACCGGATATTCCGGCATCGTCCGCCACATGGCGGTTTCGGCCCGCATCCAGACGATCTCGCTCTGGTCGATGCTGATCTTCATGTTCAACGGCTCGCTGTTCATCCTGCTCGGCCTGCAGCTGCCGGACATCATCCGCAAGGTTCCGCCGGAACTGACCACCCGGCATTGGCTGTTCGAGCCGGCCATGACCGTGCTGATCCTGACGCTGTGCCTGATCGGCCTGCGCTTCGTCTGGATCTGGATCGGCGACATCGGCGCCGTGCTTGCCGCGCGGCTCGGCAAGCGCAAGGCCGAACCCTTTGGTTTTCGCGTCAGGCTTGCCGGCTCGATCGCCGGCGTGCGCGGCGCCGTGACGCTGGCCGGCATCCTGTCAGTGCCGCTCACCTTGCAGGACGGCTCGCCGTTCCCGGCCCGCGATCTCGTGATCTTCCTCGCCGCCGGCGTCATCATCTGCTCGCTGGCGATTGCCAGCCTTGCTCTGCCCGCGGTCGCACGCGGTCTCGTCGAGCCGGGCGAGCAACCGGGTGCCGCCGAAGAGCGCAGGGCTCGCGTCGGCGCCGCCAACGCGGCCATCGCCAGAATCGAAGGCCTCGCCGTTGACAGTAACGAAGGCGAGGCGGCTGAGATGAAGCTCGCCATCGCCGAGAGCGTCGCCTCCATCTACCGGCGGCGCATCTCGCTCTCCGACGGCGCCGAGGAAGCCCGCGCCGAGGCCCGCGAATCCGGGCGGATCGAGCTCGGATTCAGACTTGCCGGCATTGAGGCCGAGCGCGCCGAACTGCAGGCGATGTTGCGCCGCGGTGACATCAACGACCACACGGCGCGCAAGCTGTTGACCGAGATCACCTTCTCCGAAGCGGTCCTCAAGGGCCGGGAACCGCAGGATTAGAACCAGGCGGCTTTGTCTTGGCGCAAACCGGCCAGCAAATTTCGCGCCGCAAACGTGGCGGCCCGAAAACAACTGTGTTAATGCGCGGCGACCTCGCAGACCTCCGGCCCCAAGGGAAAGCAAGCCATGTCCAATGCAGCGGCAGCCTCCAGCAAATTCGAATCCTTCTTCGAGACCACGCTTGCCGACGCCGATCCGGAAATCTTCGGCGCCATTCGCAACGAGCTTGGTCGCCAGCGCCATGAGATCGAGCTGATCGCGTCGGAAAACATCGTGTCGCGCGCCGTGCTCGAAGCGCAGGGCTCGATCATGACCAACAAATATGCCGAGGGCTATCCGGGCAAGCGCTACTATGGCGGCTGCCAGTTCGTCGACGTGGCCGAGGAACTGGCCATTGAGCGTGCGAAGAAGCTGTTCGGCTGCAACTTCGCCAATGTCCAGCCGAATTCGGGCAGCCAGATGAACCAGGCCGTGTTCCTGGCGCTGCTCCAGCCCGGCGACACCTTCATGGGGCTCGATCTGAATTCGGGCGGCCATCTCACCCACGGCTCGCCGGTCAACATGAGCGGCAAGTGGTTCAAGGTCGTGTCCTATGGCGTGCGCAAGGATGATCACTTGCTCGACATGGACGCGATCGAGAAGACCGCGCATGAGACCAAGCCGAAGCTGATCCTGGCCGGCGGCACCGCCTATTCGCGCATCTGGGACTGGAAGCGTTTCCGCGAGATCGCCGATTCGATCGGCGCTTATCTGATGGTCGACATGGCCCATATCGCCGGCCTCGTCGCCGGCGGCGTGCACCCGTCGCCGCTGCCCTATGCCCATGTCGTGACCACGACGACGCATAAGTCGCTGCGTGGCCCGCGCGGCGGCATGATCCTGTGCAACGACGAGGAAATCGCCAAGAAGATGAACTCGGCGGTGTTCCCGGGTCTCCAGGGCGGCCCGCTGATGCATGTTATCGCCGCCAAGGCGGTGGCGCTCGGCGAAGCGCTGAAGCCGAACTTCAAGACCTATGCCGAAAGCATCGTCGCCAACGCCAAGGCGCTGGCCTCCAGCCTGCAGGAGACCGGCCTCGACATCGTCTCGGGCGGCACCGACAACCATTTGATGCTGGTCGACCTGCGTCCCAAGAACGCCACCGGCAAGCGCGCGGAGGCGGCGCTCGGCCGCGCCAACATCACCTGCAACAAGAACGGCATTCCGTTCGACCCGGAAAAGCCGTTTGTTACCTCCGGTGTGCGCCTCGGCACGCCGGCCGGCACCACGCGCGGCTTCGGCCAGGCCGAGTTCCGCGAGATCGGCAAGCTGATTGCCGAGGTGCTGGACGGGCTGAAGGTGGCGAATTCCGACGAAGGCAATGCGGCGGTCGAGGCCGCGGTGAAGGCCAAGGTCACGGCGCTGACCGACCGCTTCCCGCTCTACCCCTACCTCGGTTGATCCTTCCGCCGGCTGTCAGCCCTCGGTTGACCGGGCGCCGCGCGTCATCTTTTATCCTCGCGCTTCGCGCCGCTCCCTGATCGGGCGGCGCGGCTTACTGGAGATTTGATGATGCGCACTTTCCACCTTGCCGCCCTGGCCTTGTCCGGCTCGCTGACCGCCTTCGCCCTGTCCGGCGCAATTGCGCAGGAGCAGACGCAGTCCGCCTCCGACATGCCGGCCACCAAAACCTTCGGCAGGTGGACCACCATCATCGACACGCTTGATACCGGGCAGGACGCACACAAGACCTGCGCCGCCTCGACGGCTTTCGTCGATGGCGACGGCAATGCCGGCTCCTTGACGCTCTCGATCTCGACCGGCGACGCGCTGCCGCCGGACGCCTATCCGGCCATCATGTTCATCATCGACAACAAGACGCTGCCGACCGGCGACAAGATCGCCGCGACTTTCGGCGACCCCGGCGTGAAGGTGGCCGCGACCGTAAGCTCCAACGCGGCCGCGGGCGGCCGTCCGAGCTGGATGGTCGACAACCAGGCCAAGACCAGCCTCGCTTTGCTGCGCGCCATGCGCAAGGTTACCTCGCTCGATGTGACCTTCGGCAAGCAGCAGGTCACCAGCATCCCGATGGACGGTTTCACCAAGGCCTATCGCAATCTCGGCACGTCCTGCGGGTTTTCGACCAAGGATGTCGCGCCCTGACACCTGTCGGCCGGCGGGGTAAGCCGCTGGCAATCTTGCTTATGCATCGCTATCTCTGAGGCATAAAAGGCTCTAAGCCTTGCGCCGACAGAATCGCGAACCCAAGGCTCTCCATGCGCTGCCCCTATTGCCAGTCCGAAGATACGCAGGTGAAGGATTCGCGCCCCGCCGAGGATGGCGCGGCGATCCGCAGGCGGCGGGTGTGCCCGGATTGCGGTGGCCGCTTCACCACCTTCGAGCGCGTCCAGCTGCGCGACCTCGTCGTCGTCAAGAAGTCCGGCCGCAAGGTGCCTTTCGATCGCGACAAGCTGCTGCGCTCCGTCGAGATCGCCGTGCGCAAGCGCAATGTCGACCCCGAGCGCATCGACCGCGCCGTCACCGGCATCGTGCGCCAGCTCGAAAGCTCCGGCGAGACCGAGATCGCTTCAGGCGAGGTCGGCCGACTGGTCATGGAGGCGCTGAAGTCGCTGGATGACGTCGCCTATGTTCGCTTCGCCTCGGTCTATCGCAATTTCCGCGAAGCCAAGGATTTTCACGAGCTGCTGGGCGAATTGAAGGGCGACGAGGAAAAGGCCGAAGAGGACGCCGACTGATCATGGCAGGACCGCGACTGGACGAGGCCGCGCAGGCGGCGCTTGATCGCCGCTTCATGGCCGCGGCCATCAGGCTGTCGCGCCGCAATGCCGGCCGCACCTCGACCAATCCTTCCGTCGGCACCATCATCGTGCGCGACGACGGCGCCGGCCCGATGATCGTCGGCACCGGCGTGACCGCCGTGGGTGGGCGCCCGCATGCCGAGACAGAGGCGCTGGCCGAGGCCGGTGAATTGGCCCGAGGCGCCACCGCTTATGTGACATTGGAGCCTTGCGCTCATCACGGCCGCACGCCGCCTTGCGCCAACGCACTGGTCAATGCCGGCGTAGCACGCGTTGTTGGCGCTGCCAGCGATCCCGACCCGCGCGTCTCCGGCAAAGGCTACGCCATACTGCGCGCCGCCGGTGTCGAGGTGGTGGAGAAGGTGCTGGCAGCCGAGGCTGCCGAGCAGATGGCCGGCTATCTCACTCGTTCTCTGAAGAAGCGCCCGGAAGTAACTCTGAAGCTTGCGCTTTCGAGCGACGGCAAGATCGGCCGCAAGGGCGCCGGCCAGGTCGCCATCACCGGCGATATCGCGCGGCGCGATGTCTATCTGATGCGCGCCGAGTCCGACGCCATCCTGGTCGGCATCGGCACCGCGCTCGAGGACGACCCGGCGCTGACCGTGCGCCTGCCAGGACTGGAGAACCGCTCGCCGGCGCGCATCATCCTCGATCGGCAGATCCGGTTGCCGGAGACATCCAAGCTGGTGTCCGGCGTCGACCGCGTCCCGCTCTATGTCGCCTCGTGCCTCGAAGCCGACCCGCACCGGCGCGCCGCGCTCGAACGCGCCGGTGTGCGCTTCATCGGCACCGAAACCCATGACGGCGTCGTCGCCCTGCCGGAATTGCTGGAAGACCTTGCCGCGCTCGGTATGGCAAGCGTTTTGGTCGAAGGCGGCGCCCAGGTGGCCAAGGCCTTCCTCGAGGAAGACCTTGTCGACCGTATCGTCCTGTTCCAGGGACCGGACGCGATTGGCGAAGACGGTATCGCATCGCCGATCGATGCCGACCATATTCCGGCTGGATTTCGCAAACTGCGCGACATGCGCTTCGGCGAGGACAGCTACGCCGAGTGGGTGAGACCATGATCCAAAAAAGTGGAGACCGGTTTTTGGATCAGATCATGGTCAAAACGAAAGAAACTCTCTGATGTTTACGGGAATAGTGACTGACGTTGGCACGGTAGCCGCTGTGAAGCCGCTCGCTGAAGGCGTCGGCCTGCGCATCGACACGGCCTACGATCCGGAGACCATCGCGATTGGCGCCTCGATTTCCTGCGGAGGTGTCTGCCTTACCGTCACGGCGCTCCCCGAACATGGCTCGAACGCGCGCTGGTTCGAGGTGGAGGCCTGGGAGGAAGCGCTCAGGCTGACCACGGCGTCGAGCTGGAAATCCGGCACCCGGATCAATCTCGAACGGGCGCTGAAGATCGGCGACGAACTCGGCGGCCACATCGTCTCCGGCCACGTGGACGGCACCGCCGAGATCGTCGAGCGCAAGGAGGAGGGCGATGCCGTGCGCTTCACGCTGGAGGCGCCGCGCCATCTGGCGAAGTTCATCGCGCCGAAGGGCTCGGTCGCGCTCGACGGCACCTCGCTCACAATCAACAAGGTGGAAGGCACCCGCTTCGATGTGCTTCTCATCCATCACTCGCTGAGCGTCACCACTTGGGGCGAGCGTCAGGCCGGCGACCGCGTCAACATCGAGATCGACACCATGGCGCGCTACGCCGCGCGCCTGGCGGAGGCGGTGAAAGAGGGGCTTTGATGGATCCCGCCGGAGCCGAAGAGAAGGCCGACCGCCGACAGATGACTCTTGACGCGTTGGCGGATGTCGATGCCGGCCGAGTGATCGATCACAGGGAGGTAGAGGCTTGGGTCAAGAACCTCGTAATGCGCGTGGAGACCGTAACGCGCCAGCCTGACTAGGCCACAGAACGTCGCGCCCAGCATCTTCCGCTTGCGATCAACCCCGCTTCGGCCTAAGTCACCGGCAACCCCCCGGAGACTTTTATGGCTGGAACATCCCAACACGGCAAAGCGTTCATTCGCCCGAAGGCGAAGGCGCATCTGCTCATTGTCGAAGCGCGCTTTCACGACGACCTTGCCGATGCTCTGCTCGAAGGCGCGACCGGCGCGCTCGACGAGGCCGGCGCCACCTATGACATCGTCACGGTTCCCGGTTCGCTGGAGATACCGGCCGTCATCACCTTCGCGCTCGACGGCGCGGCCGAAGGCGGCACACATTATGACGGCTTCGTCGCGCTTGGAACCGTCGTCCGCGGCGATACCTACCATTTCGACATCGTCGCCAATGAATCGAGCCGCGCGCTCATGGACCTTTCGGTGCAGGAGGCGATCGCGATCGGCAACGGTATCCTGACCACCGAGAACGACGCGCAGGCATGGGCGCGTGCGCGAAAAACGGAAGGCGACAAGGGAGGCTTTGCCGCGCGCGCGGCGCTGACCATGATAGCGCTGAAAGAGAAATTCGGAGCCCAATCGTGACCGAGCCTGCCTCGACCGGAGCGGTACGCCACGCCAACAAGCGCGGCGCCGCCCGTCTTGCTGCCGTTCAGGCGCTTTATCAGATGGATGTGGCCGGCAGCGGCGTCTTCGAGATCACGGCCGAATACGAGACCTTCCGCCTCGGCAAGGAAGTCGATGGCGCGCTCTACCGCGAGGCCGACGCGCAATGGTTCCGCGCCATCCTGACCGGCGTCGTCGAGAACCAGAAGACCATCGACCCCGTCATCCGCCAGGCGCTGACCGAGGACTGGCCACTGTCGAGGCTGGATTCGACGCTGCGCGCCATCCTGCGCGCCGGCGTCTACGAATTGATGAAGCGCGAAGACGTGCCGGTGGCCGTGATCGTGTCCGAATATGTCGACATCGCAAAAGCTTTTTACGAGGAAGACGAACCCAAGCTGGTGAATGCCGTTCTCGATCGCGTCTCGCGCCGGGTTCGCGGCGAGGGGCGCGGCAAGGACGCTTCGTGACGACCGCAACGGCCGCGGTCGCCGGGACCGGCAGGGAAGGGCGCCGCACAGCCGTCCTGCTTGCCGCCGCGCAGGCGATCGTCGGTTCGGCCGCTCCGATCGCCATTTCGCTCGGCGCGCTGGCCGGGCAATACCTGCTCGGTCCCGACAAGTCTCTCGCCACGGCGCCGATCACCGGCTTCAATCTCGGCGTGGCGCTCGGAGCCTTGCCGGCCGCCGCCATCATCCGCAGCCTCGGCTATCGCGGCGGCTTCATGACCGGCACCGTGGTCACCGCCCTCGGCGGCCTGATCGCGACCCTCGCGCTCTTCCAGGCGAGCTTTTGGCTGTTTGCCTTTGGCCTTTGCGTGATCGGCGTCGGCGGCGCCTTCGTGCAGCAGTTCCGCTTCGCGGCCGCCGACAACGCGCCGCCCCAATTCAAGGCGCGCGCTATCTCCTTTGTGCTGGCGGGCGGCATCGTCACCGCCATCCTCGGGCCGCAGATCGTCATTTACACCCGCGAACTGCTGGCCCCGGTCATGTTCGCGGGATCCTTCGCCTCGATCCTGCCGCTTGCGGCGGTTGGCGCGCTCGTCCTGTCATTCCTGCGGGTTTCCTCTCCGGCAGAAGCCTTCACTGAAACCGCACCAAGCGATGCCCGGCCGCTGGCTGAAATCGTCACCCAGCCGCGTTTCGTCGCAGCACTTTTCTGCACCGTCGGCAGCTACGCGCTGATGAGCTTCGTCATGACCGGCGCGCCGCTCGCCATGGTCGGCTGCGGCCTGTCGGAAGACGATGCGACGCTGGGCATTTCCTGGCACGTCATGGCCATGTTCGGGCCGAGCTTCTTCACCGGCTCGCTGATCCACCGCTTCGGCGCCGAACGCATCCTGGCCACGGGTCTCGTGCTCCTGATCGGCTGCGCCACGGTGGCGCTTTCCGGGCTGCATCTGTGGCAATTCTGGACGGCGCTGATCCTGCTCGGGCTTGGCTGGAACTTCGGCTTCATCGGCGCCACGGCCATGGTCGCGGCCAGCTACCGCCCTTCCGAGA
This sequence comes from Mesorhizobium sp., assembly GCF_004963255.1. Classification (GTDB taxonomy): domain Bacteria; phylum Pseudomonadota; class Alphaproteobacteria; order Rhizobiales; family Rhizobiaceae; genus Mesorhizobium. The sequence continues at coordinate 19,597 of NZ_SUGA01000044.1, forward strand.
AGAGCAAGGTGCAGGGTTTCCACGACTTCGTCCTGTTCGGCTCCGTCGCCTTCTCCTCGCTCATGTCAGGCGCGATCTACAACGCATGGGGCTGGACGATGCTCAACTGGGTCGTCTTCCCGGTCGTCGCGCTTTGCTTTGTCGCGCTCGGCACGTTGAGGATGGTAGGCTCCCGCGAACGCTGAGGAAGGTGCCGAGGCCGTTCCGGTGACAAGTCCGAAACGGCCGGCGTCATGCATCCGGCGGGAGCACCTGCAGCACCCGCGCGATGAACATGTGGAACTCGTCCATGTAATTGCGCAGGAACGTTTCGGTTGACTCCACGGTCACCTCGCCGTCGTCGGTGATCAATCCCGGGGTAAACTGGATATAGGCTTCGGGAGAGTTCATCTGGGGTGCGTTGCAGAAGCTGAGCACGCTGCGCAGGCTCTGCTGGGCGACGGCTGTGGCGATCGCGCCGGGCGACGTTCCGATGACGGCCGTCGGTTTGCGGGCGAAAGAGTTCTTGCCGTAGGGCCTGCTCGCCCAGTCGATCGCGTTCTTCAGGCCGCCAGGGATCGAGCGGTTGTATTCCGGCGTGACGAAAAGCACTGCCTGGACGGACGCGATGGCCTTCTTGAATTCCAGGGCGACCGGCGGGAAGTCGGCATCATAGTCATAACTGTAAAGCGGCAGGTCCTTGAAGGGGATTTCCGTCATCTCAAGTTCGGGTGGCGCCAGTTTCACGAGGGCCTTCGCAAGCTTGCGGTTGATGGAGCCCTTGGCAAGGCTGCCGATGAGGTAGCCGACTTTATGCTTGGCCATGACACAACTCCCTGTTTTGGCCGCCGACCCGCCTTTCCCTAATATCCCCCAGAACAGGGCAGGCCGCCAGCCGACCTTAGGTCGGCATAGCCATGTCGGGGTGCGGCCGTGGCCTTCGTCTGGGTCGAACAAAATTATTGCGTGTATCCCCCTAGTTATGAAACCGTATGCCCCGACCGGCCGTTGAAGCTGTGCTCATATGCGACCACCGATTGATCGGCTATAGCAAGGGATTTTCACAATGTTTTCAGTTAGAAAGCTCGCCATCGCGGCGATGGCGCTTGGTATCGCGACGGCATCGGCGAATGCCCAGGTGGTGGTGTCTTCCAAGATCGACACCGAAGGCGGCGTGCTGGGCAACATCATCCAGCTCGTGCTCAACGCCAACAATATCAAGACCACCGACCGCATCCAGCTTGGCGCGACCCCTGTCGTGCGCAAGGCGATCACCGCCGGCGAAATCGACATCTATCCAGAATATACGGGCAATGCCGCCTTCTTCTTCCAGAAGGCCGACGATCCGGTCTGGAAGGACGCCGCCAAGGCTTACGAAACCGCCAAGAAGCTCGATTATGACGCCAACAAGATCGTCTGGCTGTCGCCGTCGCCGGCCAACAACACCTGGGCGATCGCGCTGCGCAAGGAAGTGGCTGACGAGAACAAGCTCGCCACCCTGACGGACTTCGGCAAGTATGTCGCAGGCGGCGGCAAGGTGGTGCTCGCGGCTTCCGCCGAGTTCGTCAATTCGGCGGCGGCACTCCCCGCCTTCCAGACGACCTACGGCTTCACGCTGAAGCCGGACCAGTTGATCACGCTCTCCGGCGGCGACACCGCGGCAACCATCGCCGCCGCCGCCAACCAGACCAACGGCGCCAACGCCGCCATGGTCTATGGCACCGACGGCGGCATCCAGCCCTCCGGCCTCGTCGTGCTCGAGGACGACAAGGGTGTGCAGCCGGTCTACCAGCCGGCGCCGATCATCCGCGAAGAGGTCCTTAAGCAGCATCCCGAAATCGAGGCGCTGCTGAAGCCGGTCTTCGCCAAGCTCGATCTCGTCACCCTGCAGGAGCTCAATGGCCGCGTGCAGTTGGGCGGCGAGCCTGCCAAGGGCGTGGCGGAGGATTTTCTGAAGAAGAACGGGTTCTTGAAGTAGCAGCAGGCGCGTCGAAGAAAACGTGACGCCGGTGCGAGGCGCCCCCCTCTGTCCTGCCGGACATCTCCCCCGCAACGGGGGAGATTGGCAGCTTCGTCGTCGGCGCTCCTCTTACCTTGCTGGGGATTGGCGAAAATCGGCGCGACATCTGATCTCCCCCCAAGTGGGGGAGATGTCCGGCACGACAGAGGGGGGTGCGACAGAACGGGGCATTCCTAATTCTGCCCCTCCAAATCTCCGCGTGGGCACTCGATGACACTCCGCTTCGACAAGCTTGGGGTGGTTATCGCTGCTATCGTCGCCTACGCGGCCCTCTTCGCACCCTTTGCCACGTTCCGCGCCAACCGCATCGTGCCAGGGCAGGCGCGTTCGATCCTCGAAGCGCTGCCACCCGCGCTTGGCATGGTGCTGGTGGCTGTAGTGATCGTCGCCGCCATCGTCGCCTTGCTTAAGACGCCGCTCATCCTCAGGCTGGCGGTCAGCGTCGTCGCGCTGGTCGCGCTATCGGTCCTGATCGGCACCGCCGGCGGTTTCCTGACGCCTGCCGGAAACACCTTTGCCCGCGTCGCGCCCGCCTCCGGTTTCTGGCTGCTGATCTTTGCCTTCACCCTGCTGTTGGCCGATGTGCTGACCAGGCTGAACCTGTCGCCCTGGGCGCGCGTCGGCGTGCTGGTGCTCGCCGCTGTGGCCATCGCCGTGCTGCTCGTCTCGGGAAGCTGGGACAGCCTCTCCATCCTCAAGGAATATGCCAGCCGCGCCGACAGTTTCTGGGCCGAGGCTTCCAAGCACGTTAGCCTGGCGCTTGGCTCGCTGGCTGGCGCGGTGATCGTTGGAATACCGCTCGGCGTCCTTTGCCATCGCGTCGAGAAGCTGCGGGCAGGAGTACTGAATGTCCTCAACATCATCCAGACCATTCCGTCGATCGCGCTGTTTGGCCTGCTGATCGCGCCGCTCGGCTGGGTCGCGGTGCACGTGCCGGGGGCCGCCGCGATCGGCATCAGGGGCATCGGCACCGCGCCCGCCTTTGTCGCGCTCTTCCTCTATTCGCTGCTGCCGGTGGTGGCCAACACGGTGGTTGGGCTGGCCGGTGTGCCCCGAGCGGCCAACGACGCCGCGCGCGGCATGGGCATGACCGATCGCCAGCGCCTGTTCGATGTCGAGTTCCCGCTCGCCTTTCCAGTGATCCTGACCGGCATCCGCATCGTGCTGGTGCAGAATATCGGCCTTGCCACCATTGCCGCGCTGATCGGCGGCGGCGGCTTCGGCGTGTTCGTCTTCCAGGGCGTCGGCCAGACGGCGATGGATCTGGTGCTGCTCGGCGCGCTGCCCACCGTGGCATTGGCCTTTGTGGCGGCCATCATCCTCGACGCGGTCATCGAGATGACCGCCACCAAGCGCAGGATAGTTGAAACGGCATGATCGAGATCGAGGGCATCACCAAGCGCTATGACGAGACGACGGTGGTCGACAATGTTTCGATGGTCATTGAGCCGCGCACCATCGCCACCATTGTCGGCACATCCGGATCCGGCAAGACGACGCTGCTCAGGATGATCAACCGGCTGGTCGAGCCGACCTCCGGCGTCATCAAGCTCGACGGCGCCGACAACCGCTCGGTGCCCGGCTATCAGTTGCGCCGCAGCATCGGCTACGCCATTCAGGGCCATGGCCTGTTTCCACACCGAACGGTGGCGCAGAACATCGCCACCGTGCCGCTGCTGCTCGGCTGGGACAGGGATCGCATCAAGGCGCGTGTCAACGAGTTGATGACGCTCTACCAGCTCGATCCACAGGCCTATGGCCCGCGTTACCCGCACGAGCTTTCCGGCGGCCAGCAACAGCGTGTCGGCGTTGCGCGCGCCTTGGCCGCCGAGCCCAACGTGCTTTTGATGGATGAGCCCTTCGGCGCTCTGGATCCGATCATCCGCACCAAGGCGCAGGAGGATCTGCTGGCGATCCAGAAGCGTTTCGGCACCACCATCATCCTCGTCACCCACGACATGGAAGAGGCGGTGCATCTGGGCGACAAGATCGCCGTCATGGATGCCGGCAAGCTGGTGCAATACGCAAAACCGGCGGAGATTCTGGCCAGGCCTGCAAGCGATTTTGTCGAGACATTGGTCGGCGCCAGCGAAAGGCCGTTCAGGCTGCTGTCGCTCGGGCCAGTGCGCGATGCCGTGGAGCCGGGCGGCGCGGAGGGCGAGGCGATCCCCGGCGACGCCACGCAGCGCGACGCGCTGGCCGAGCTGTTGTGGTCAGGCCGTCCTGCGCTGCCGGTGAAGGGCACCGACGGCAAACTCATTGGCCGCGTCACCATCGAAGGCTTGGTGAAACGCGCGGCGAGGCCGCAATGAAAGCGTGGCTGCCCGCGCTGCTGAGGCTGGCCGTTCTGGCGCTGCTGGTGGTTTTCATCACCAGCCCGGGCTGGTTCGAGCCGCTGCTGAAACCCCTGACCGAGAACGGCGCGCCGGCGATCTACAATCAGGGCAGCCTGCTGACGCTGACCTTGCAGCACCTGCGGATCGTGCTGGTCGCGACGGTCGCGGCAACGATTGTCGCGGTGGCTTTAGCCATCCTTGTCACGAGGCCGGCCGGCGCCGAGTTCCTGCCCTTGTCGCGCAGCCTGGTCAATATCGGCCAGACCTTTCCGCCGGTTGCCGTGCTGGCGCTTGCGGTACCGGCCGTCGGCTTCGGCGAGAAGCCGACGCTGATAGCACTTTTCCTTTACGGCCTGCTGCCGATCTTCGAGAACGCGCTGACGGCGCTGACCACGCTGCCCGGCAACGTGATGGAAGCGGCGCGCGGCGCCGGCATGACCGGCTGGCAACGATTGATGAAGGTCGAGCTGCCGCTCAGCGCTCCGGTGATCCTGGGCGGCATCCGGCTCTCGGTCGTCATCAGCCTCGCCACCGCGACGATCGGCTCGACGGTTGCAGCCAAAACCCTGGGCGAGGTGATCATCGCCGGCCTGATCTCAAACAACCTTGCTTTCGTTCTGCAGGGCGGCCTGATCGTCGCGGCACTCGCGGTGCTGATCTATGACGGTCTGTCGGCCATAGAGCGCTTCGCTGCGCGGCGGATGGGGCAGGGGGTAGAGTAGAGATGCGGGGAGGGCTGGCGGGCTGGTTGCCCTGCGATGCCCTTGCGTCATTTCAATCGATCTAATTCCAGGCTCGCGCTGGCACAACGATTCCCACCTTCTTCTTTTGGGCGAAAGCCGGGCAAAAACCGAACAATATCTTGACGTTCCAAGCCTTGTTTCGCATACCCCAACCAAGGGGTGGATTCCGCGCGCGGCATCCATCTCCGTTCCAACGGCCCAGGGAGGGGTTCTTTTGGGCCATCAATCGAGGAAAATCCGGCAATGACCATTATTACCGCCGTCATCGCCTGCGGCTTGCTGTCAGTTCTGTACGCCATCTGGGCGACACGTTCGGTCCTTGCGTCCGATCAGGGCAATCAGCGCATGCAGGAAATCTCCGCGGCCATCCGCGAAGGCGCCCAGGCCTATCTGGCGCGCCAGTACACCACCATCGCCGTGGTCGGCATCGTCGTGCTCCTGCTTGCCTGGTGGCTGCTCTCGATCACCTCCGCGATCGGCTTCCTGATCGGCGCCGTGCTTTCGGGCGCCGCCGGTTTCATCGGCATGCATGTTTCGGTGCGCGCCAATGTGCGAACCGCGCAGGCCGCCTCGAACAGCCTCGCAGCTGGCCTCGACATCGCCTTCAAGTCCGGCGCCATCACCGGCCTCCTGGTCGCAGGGCTGGCACTGCTCGGCGTCTCGATCTACTACGCGATCCTGACCGGCCCGATGGGCCTGCAGCCCAATGACCGCGTTGTCATCGACTCGCTGGTTTCGCTCGGCTTCGGCGCTTCGCTGATCTCGATCTTCGCCCGTCTCGGCGGCGGCATCTTCACCAAGGGCGCCGACGTCGGCGGCGACCTCGTCGGCAAGGTCGAGGCCGGCATTCCCGAAGACGATCCGCGCAACCCGGCCACCATCGCCGACAATGTCGGCGACAATGTCGGCGACTGCGCCGGCATGGCCGCCGACCTGTTCGAGACCTATGCGGTGACGGTTGTCGCCACCATGGTTCTGGCCGCCATCTTCTTCGGCGGAACGGCCGCGCTGGGCGCGGCCATGCTCTATCCGCTCGCCATCTGCGGCGCCTGCATCCTGACCTCGATCGTCGGCACCTTCTTCGTCAAGCTGGGCTCCAACGGTTCGATCATGGGCGCTCTCTACAAGGGCCTGATCGTCACCGGCCTGCTGTCGATCGTCGGTCTTGCCGCAGCGACCTCCGGCACGGTCGGCTGGGGCGAGGTCGGCACCGTTGCCGGTATCGCCATCACGGGCAAGAACCTGTTCATCTGCGGCCTGGTCGGTCTGCTGGTGACCGGTTTGATCGTGGTGATCACCGAATACTACACCGGCACCAACAAGCGTCCGGTGAACTCGATCGCCCAGGCTTCGGTGACCGGCCACGGCACCAACGTCATCCAGGGCCTCGCGGTCTCGCTGGAATCGACGGCGCTGCCGGCAATCGTCATCGTCGGCGGCATCATCGCCACCTACCAGCTCGGCGGCCTGTTCGGCACGGCGATCGCCGTCACCACCATGCTTGGCCTTGCCGGCATGATCGTGGCGCTCGACGCCTTCGGCCCGGTCACCGACAATGCCGGCGGCATTGCCGAAATGGCCGGCCTGCCGAAGGAAGTGCGCCACTCGACCGACGCGCTCGACGCCGTGGGCAACACCACCAAGGCTGTGACCAAGGGCTATGCCATCGGCTCGGCCGGTCTCGGCGCGCTGGTTCTGTTCGCGGCCTACTCGAACGACCTCCGGTTCTTTGCCGCCAATGGCGACAAATACCCCTACTTCCAGGGCATGGGCGACGTCTCCTTCGACCTCTCCAACCCCTACGTCGTAGCCGGCCTGATCTTCGGCGGCCTGATCCCCTATCTGTTCGGCGGCATAGCCATGACCGCGGTCGGTCGCGCCGCCGGCTCGATCGTCGAGGAAGTGCGCAAGCAGTTCCGCGAGGACAAGGGCATCATGGCCGGCACTTCGAAGCCGAACTATGCGCGCGCCGTCGACATCCTGACCAGGGCGGCGATCCGGGAAATGATCATCCCGTCGCTGCTGCCGGTGTTGGCGCCGCTCGTCGTCTATTTCGGCGTGCTAATGATCTCGGGCTCGAAGGCCTCGGCCTTCGCCGCGCTCGGCGCCTCGCTGCTCGGCGTGATCGTCAACGGCCTCTTCGTCGCCATCTCGATGACCTCCGGCGGCGGCGCCTGGGACAACGCCAAGAAGTCGTTCGAGGACGGCTTCACCGACAAGGACGGCGTCAAGCACCTGAAGGGTTCCGAGGCGCACAAGGCCTCGGTCACCGGCGACACCGTCGGCGATCCCTACAAGGACACCGCCGGCCCGGCCGTCAATCCGGCGATCAAGATCACCAACATCGTCGCGCTGCTTCTACTCGCCGTGCTCGCGCACGGCTGATCGCGGCGGCTATTCCAGACAAAGCCCGCGGGAGCGATCCCGCGGGCTTTTGTTTGTGAGTCATCCCGGATTGGGCATGCATCTTTCCGCGTAGTGGAACCATTCATTCGCCGGTGCATTGTGGCGCAGCATGACCCGGGGGGACAATTGCGGGAAACCGACGCCAGCGCTAATGGACCAGCAGTCCAGCGTTTCGAACTGCTCGCCGCACTCGGCGACAGGATTCGCGAGGTCAATGATCCGAGCGAGCTCGCCTACGCTGCGGCTCAACTGTTGGGGCGATACTTCAACGTGAGCCGGGCCGGCTACGGAACAATCGATATCGAGCGCGAGACAATTTCGATCGAGCGCGACTGGAACGCACCGGGAGTCAAGAGCCTTGCGGGTACGCTCCACTTCAGAGATTACGGGAGCTACATCGAGGACCTCAAGCGCGGCGAGACCGTGATCTTCGAGGATGCTGAAACAGACCCCCGAACCCGAGACAGGGTCGACGCTCTCAAAGCTATCAGCGCAAGATCGATCATCAATTTGCCCGTCACCGAACATGGGGGCGTGGTCGCGTTGTTTTATCTGAATAACGCAACTCCGAGACGATGGAGCCCTGAAGAGGTTGCGCTCGTCTCGGACGTTGCGGACCGCACACGTACTGCGATTGAGCGCCTCAGGGCCGAAAGAGCTCTGCGGGAGAGCACTGAACGTTTGGGATTTCTAGATAGACTTGGTCGGGAAAGCGCCGTCGCGAGGAACGCTGACGCCGTAATGGCAATTACCACCAGGCTGCTTGGTGAACATCTCAGGGTTTCGATTTGCGCCTATGCAGATATGGAGCCGGACGAGGATCACTTCACCATCCGCGGCGATTGGAGTGCGCCGGGTTCGCCCAGCATTGTCGGCTACTACAGCCTCGCGGATTTCGGACGGCAGGCAGTCGGCAATCTCAGGAACAACCGGCCGCTCATTATCAATAACAACCTTGTCGAGATAGAGCCCGAGGCAGCGAAGACCTTCCAAGACATAGGAATAACAGCGACCATATGCATGCCCCTCGTCAAGCAAGGCCGACTGACTGCCTTGATGGCCATTCACGATAGGCAGCCTCGCATTTGGTCCCAGCGCGAACTGGCCTTGCTCGCGGAGGTCACTGAGCGCTCCTGGGCACATGTGGAGCGCGTGCGCTCAGAGGAAGCAGCCAGAGCCAGTGAAGAACGGCTGCGTCTGGCGACCGACGCGGCCGCTATCGGCACCTGGGACTATGATCCTGTCACCGATGTGCTTCGGTGGGACGACAAATGTAAAGCGCTCTTCGGACTGCCGCCGGAAGCCGAGGTTTCATACGAAGGCGCATTCCTTGCAGGTCTGCACCCCGAGGATCGCCATCGCGCGGATGAAGCTGTGCGCCAGGCCATCGAACCAGGCGGATCATCTCGGTACGACATCGAATACCGCACGATTGGGCTGCAAGACGGCAAGGAGCGATGGATTGCTGCAACGGGCGATGCCATCTTCGAGGAAGGCCGCGCCGTTCGCTTTATAGGAATTGTTATCGACATCACTGCCCGCAAGCGGGTCGAACGCCATCTCCAAATTATAAATGCGACTGCTGCTGCTGTGGCCGCAGAACTCGACGTTGGCCGCATCGTTCAGACGGTGACCGACACCGGCGTGGAACTCACCGGAGCTCAATTCGGCGCATTCTTCTATAACGTCATGGACGAAAAGGGTGACAGCTATATGCTGTACACTCTTTCGGGGGCACCGCGATCTGCGTTTGAGAATTTCCCGATGCCCCGCAATACAGCGGTCTTTGAACCGACGTTCCGCGGCACAGGCGTGGTGCGCTCGGACGATATTCTGCAGGACCCGCGCTACGGCAAGAACGCGCCCGGCAAGGGAATGCCGGAAGGCCATCTACCCGTCAGGTCTTACTTGGCCGTTCCAGTCATCTCACGGCCGGGCGAAGTTTTAGGAGGGCTGTTTTTCGGCCATTCCGACACGGGCATCTTCGGCGCCGAACATGAAGCCGCACTGCTGGGTCTCGCCGGGCATGCTGCCACTGCGATCGACAATTCGCGGTTGTTTGGGGCGTTACAGTCCCTGAACGCAACTCTTGAGCAACGTGTGGTCGAAGCGGTCGCCGAGCGCAGCAAGGCCGAGGAACATCTGCGGCAAGCGCAGAAGATGGAGGCTGTGGGACAGCTCACCGGCGGAATAGCGCACGACTTCAACAACATGCTTGCCGTCATCATTGGCGGCCTGAATCTCGTGCAGCGCAAGCTTAGGAATGGCGACACGAACGTTAACAGCTTCGTCGAAGGAGCTATCGATGGCGCGCAACGGGCCGCAGAATTGACCAAGCGCCTGTTGGCCTTTTCACGTCAGCAGCCCTTGGCGCCGAAGCGCATGAATCCGAACCGCCTGGTTGCGGGGATGGGAGAGTTGTTGCGACGAACTCTCGGCGAAACGATCCAGATCGAAACGGTTCTTGCCGCTGGTCTTTGGCATATAGAGGCGGATGCCAGTCAACTTGAAAGCACATTGCTGAACCTATGCGTGAACGCGCGTGACGCCATGCCCGGCGGTGGTAAGCTGACCATCGAGACGTCCAACGCTCACGTCGATGACAGGTATGCAGTCGCAAACGGCATCGCAGCCGGGCAATATGTCCTTCTGGCGGTCACCGACACTGGGCTCGGCATGACGCCCGATGTGATGAGCAGGGCATTCGATCCGTTCTTCACCACCAAGCCGGTGGGCAAGGGAACCGGCCTAGGCTTGAGTCAAGTCTATGGCTTCGTCCGGCAGTCGGGCGGAACAGTCAAAATCTACTCTGAACCAGGCATTGGCACGACGCTGAAAATCTACTTACCGCGCTCAAACAGCGGTGAAGTCCAGGATGACCCGATTGCAACTGATGATGCGGCCCAAGGCAAGGCCACGGAGGTTGTCATGGTGGTCGAAGATGAGGATCGTGTACGGTCTATGGCGGCCGAGGCACTTCGGGAACTCGGCTATTCCGTGCTGGAAATGCGCGGACCTCGTGAAGCATTGGACGCCATCAACGCCGGCAAGGTTCCATCGCTGCTTTTCACTGATGTGGTGATGCCGGAGATGTCCGGCCGCGAGCTGGTCGATAGGGTGAAGCTCATTCAACCGGCTCTCAAAGTACTTTACACGACGGGCTATACCCGCAACGCCATTGTCCACAATGGGATGTTGGACTTTGGCACCGAGCTGCTCAGCAAACCCTACACGATTGACGAACTCGCGGACAAAGTCCGCAAAGTGCTGGACCGCTCTTGAGAGCGACCGAAGCGTGCTTGCTTTTGGCAGTTCAGTCGCCTGTCGGCCTTTCGTCGCCACCGCGATAACGAGCCAGCAGCTCCTCCAAGTCTGGCTCTCGCTCGGGCATTGGCGGCAAGCCGCGTGTCTGGCGCAGCATGGCAATGAAGGCGCCTCGGCGATGCTGGCGACGGAAGGAACGCGCTCGCGGATGTATACCAAGCATCGCCAGTAGCCTGCGTTTAAGGTAGCGGGAGCGCTTGAGGGGAGCAGGTTCCTCGGCGTTGCCGAGAATCCTGGCGCGCAGCGCGTCCGGCGAACTCATCGCGTCCATCAGATCTTCCTGCTCCAGCGCCGTATCACGCGCATAGCTGCCTTCGCGCTTGCCCGAGTGCAGCATGAGCACGGTCAAATGCGGCATTGTCGCGATCACCGCACCCTTGCGCCAGGCACGGAACAGCCAGTCCTGGGAACTCTCGCAAACGCACTGGCTGGCCGGGCGCCATGGCCCAAGCCTTGGCAGGGACGTCCGGCGGATGATTTGCGCGGAGCCAAATCCGACTGTGGTGACTGGGTCATAGAAGCCATCCCGCCCCATCCCGAGGATCATATGCTTGGCCCCCTTGCTCGCGGCCGACTCGATGACGGCGCCGCGGGCGATCACCACATCGGCGCCTGTGGCGTCGATCCAGCCGCTCATCGACGCCAGATGGTCGGGAAACCAGAGGTCGTCATGATTCAAGATGGCAACGAAACGGCCGCGTGCTCTGGCAAAGCCGATGTTGTTCGGCCCTGATTGCTCGCCGAAATTCACCGGAAGATCGATGTAGGAAATGCGGCAGTCATCGAAGGCGGCGACAATTGCCGGTGTATCCGGCCGGCACGCGTCGCCGACAACGATGGCTTCCCAGTCCTGCAGGGTCTGACCGATGAGGCTCTTCAGCGTCTGGCGCAGGACCGCCGGGCGGTTGTGTGTCGCGACAACTATCGAGACAAGTGGTTCGATCCGCCCTGTCGGCGCGCTCTGGCCGGCCTGTTCCACGCTATGCCAGCTTGTAGGGGATTTGTTCGGTATCGGGAGGTAGCCGCCAGTGATCGGGCGCGTCATAGGCGTAGGCCTTGTCGACCAGATTGACCACCAATGCAATGTCCGGTCCGAGCGCGACGACACCGTGCCAGACGCCGGGCGGAATGACGACGATGGCGGGCCTGACCGCGCCGGCGATCTTGTGCCAGACCGCGCCGAATGTCGGCGAGGCCTTGCGACCGTCGAACAGTGAGATGCGAACGCTGCCCACCGAGCAAAAAAGCCGGTCGGTTGTGACGCCATGGGCATGCCATCCCGTCACCGCGCCGGGATAAAGCGTGCGTTGAAACACCTGTCCGACGGGAAGCCCGTCCAGATCCCATTCCTCGCGAAAGATCTCAGTGAGGTAGCCGGTCGAAGTCGCGACAGGCCGGATTTCCTTGAGCGCGACGCCGTCGATTGTCGGCGCATCGACGACAAGCCAGTCAGGTGTCACGGTCTGCCGGTCGGGCGTGCCTGTCGCCATCCAGCCTTGCGGCACAGTATGATCGCTGTTGCTCATGACCGTCCCCAATCCGGCAAATTGATAGGGGGACGCCGGAACATAAGCAAGTATGCGTCTGGCCTCACATACACAAAACCCGCCGGCGAGGCGGCGGGTTTTGATTGCTCTGCAGGCCGTCGATGGACTTAAGGCGTGCCGCTGCCACCGCCGGGGATGCCGGGTGCCAGCTTGGCGGCGCCGTTGATGACCTGGCTGAGGAAGTTCTGGTCCTTGCCGCCGGTCGGTGTCGTCCTGGAGATGAAGTCGAAGATCTTGCCGTCCTTCAGGCCGTAATTGGCAATCTGGGTCACGCGACCGTCAGCACCGAAATAGACCGCCAGCACATGCTGGTCGACGATGTGCGGGTTGTCGAAGGCGACGTAACGCTTGCGCGTCTGCGAGATGTAGTAAAAGGCCTCGTTGTCGAAGGTCGCCGTCGTCGACGGCGTGCCCAGCGCCAGCAGCACCTGTTCACGGCTCGATCCGACCGGTACCGAATCGATTGCCTGCTGGTCGATGACGTAGCCTTTGGTCAACGTCTCGCTTGGATGGAGATCGCCGAACATCTTGGACGAATTGCAGGCGGAAAGCGCTGATACCACCATCAGCAGTGAGGCCACGCCCACCGGGGCGGGCGCAAGAAACGACTTGAATTTCAGCGCACCCAACAACAATTCTCCATCACATCCCCGCAACTTGCGCTGGGCCGCAAAACCGGTAAACCAGCTTGCATGCCGATGCAACAAGGCCAAATCAAACAACAGGTCCCCGGGAGACCGCCCTCAATGTTCCAGCGCCTTTTTGGCCGCGAACGCAATGCCAACCGCGCTATCACCGACGCGCTATACGCACAAATCGTGGCGGCGGCGCGGCAAACGGTGTTTTATTCGGACTGGAATGTGCCGGATACGCCGCTCGGCCGCTTCGAGATGCTGTCGCTGCATATCTATCTCGTCCAGCACCGTCTGCATGGCGAGCAAGGTGTGGCGGCCGAGGTCGCGCAAGTGCTGATCGACGAGTTCTTCCTCGACGTCGATCATTCGCTGCGCGAACTTGGAATCAGCGATGTCGGCGTGCCCAAGCGCATGAAGAAGCTGGCAAGGATGTTCTACGGCCGCACGACCGCCTATGATGATGCCCTCCGGGAGAGCGACCGGGCGGCGCTTGCGGCGGCGCTTGCCCGCAATGTCAGGCCGGACGCGGGCCCCTGGCCGCAGGCGTCGCTGCTGGCGGATTATGTCTGCGATGCCAGCCAGAAGCTCGCCGCGCAGCCGACCGAATCGATCGCCGCCGGCACGGTCGCATTCCCGGCCGCCGGGGCCGCTTGAAGGAGGCCAGCATGAAAGACGCTGAATTGCGCAGCCCGGTATCCTTTGTCGCCAATGTCGCCCGGCTGCCACAAAAGGGCCTGCCGGTCCTGGTCGAGGCCGACCAGCGCCAGCGCGAGGCACTTGCCGCCGAATATGACCTGCTTTCGGTCGAAAGCTACCGCGCCGAGCTGCTTGTTGCTTCCTGGAAGCGCAATGGCGTCAAGGTTACCGGCCGCGTCGAGGCCGACATCACGCAGGCCTGCATCGTCACCCTGGAGCCGGTAAGCGCGCATATAGATGAGCCGGTCGAGGCGCTGTTCCTGCCCGAGCAGTCGAAGCTTGGACGCGAGGGCTTCGAGGGCGGCGGCGAGATCATTCTCGACGCCGATGGACCGGACAGTCCGGAAACATTCTCCGGCGACACGATCGACGTCGGTGCGCTGGCCGAACAGTTCTTCGGGCTGGCGATCGACCCCTATCCGCGCAAGCCGGGAGCCTCGCTCGACGTCGCCGGCGACGATCAGGCCGAGGAAAGCGAATTCCAGAAAAAGCTGCGTTCGCTGCTCGGAAAATCCTGAGAGTGGTCCGGATTTTGGAAAAGTTGGTTGTGCGCAGGCGCAAAACCGCTATTTTCGCCGAACCTTCGCGAGCCCCCTTACCTTGGCAGGCGTCCGCCGCTAGCCAGGCAAACCGTGAGAAAAACACCGAGTGATCAGGATTTCCATCGATGCCATGGGCGGCGATCACGGACCGAGCGTGGTCATCCCGGCGCTGATGACGGTCGTCATCCGCCGCCCTGACATCCGATTCGTCATCTATGGCCGCGAGGACGTGGTGCGTCCCGAGCTCGCCAAGTTCCCGAAGCTCGCCGAAGTAAGCGAGTTCGTCCATTGCGAGGTCGCCGTGCGCATGGACGACAAGCCGAGCCAGGCGCTCCGCCACGGACGCTGGAAGTCCTCGATGTGGAAGGCCGTCGAGGCGGTGAAGAGCGGCGCCGCGCAGGCCTGCATCTCGGCCGGCAACACCGGCGCGCTGATGGCGATGTCGAAATTCTGCCTGCGCACCATGGCCACCATCGATCGCCCAGCGATCGCGGCGCTTTGGCCGACGACGCGCGGCGAAAGCGTCGTGCTCGATGTCGGCGCCACCATCGGCGCCGACGCGCATCAGCTGATCGATTTCGCCATTCTGGGCACCGGCATGGCGCGCTCGGTGTTCGGCATCGAGCGCCCGAGCGTCGGCTTGCTCAATGTCGGTGTCGAGGAGATCAAGGGCCAGGAAGAGGTCAAGGAGGCCGGCCGCATGCTGCGCGAGGCCAACATGGCCTCGATGAATTATCGCGGCTTCGTCGAAGGCGACGACATCGGCAAGGGCACGGTCGACGTGGTGGTCACCGAGGGCTTTGCCGGCAATATCGCGCTCAAGACCGCCGAGGGCACGGCAAGGCAGATCGCCGGCTATCTTCGCGCCGCAATGAGCCGCACGCTCATGGCCAAGATCGGCTATGTCTTCGCCAAGGGCGCCTTCGACCGGCTGCGCGAGAAGATGGATGTCGGCCGCTCCAATGGCGGCGTCTTTCTGGGCTTGAACGGTATCGTGGTGAAGAGCCATGGCGGCGCCGATTCGGATGGCTTCGCTGCGGCGATCGAGCTCGGCTACGACATGGTGCGCAACAATCTGCTTGACCGGATCGAGGCCGACCTCGATCTGTTCCATGCGCGCAATCCCAATGCCCAGGCAAACAGGAAATCCGGCGTCTCCGCCGACGCCGAGGAATAGGAACGGACCTTGATCAGATCAGTCGTGCGCGGCAATGGTGCCGCGCTGCCCCGCCGCATTATGAAGAATGCCGACTTCGAAGGCATGGTCGAGACCTCCGACGAGTGGATCGTCCAGCGCACCGGCATCCGCCAGCGCCATGTCGCGGCCGATGACGAGACGACGGCCTCTCTGGGCGAGGCGGCGGCGCGCGCCGCGCTCGACAGCGCGGGCATGACGCCAGCCGATATCGACCTCATCATCCTGGCGACTTCGACGCCCAACAACACGTTCCCGGCGACCGCCGTCGAGATCCAGAACAGGCTCGGCATGCATCACGGCTTCGCCTTCGACATGCAGGCCGTCTGCTCGGGCTTCGTCTATGCCGTCGCCACCGCCGACCTTTACATCCGTGGCGGCTTGGCCAGGCGCGTCCTGGTGATCGGCTCGGAGACATTCTCGCGCATCCTCGACTGGAACGATCGCTCGACCTGCGTGCTGTTCGGCGACGGCGCCGGGGCGCTCGTTCTCGAAGCCCAAGAGGGCGCCGGCGCGATCACCGACCGCGGCGTGCTGGCGGCGAGCCTGCGCTCCGATGGCGCGCATAAGGACAAGCTCTTCGTTGATGGCGGTCCTTCGACGACGGGAACCGTCGGCCATCTCAGGATGGAAGGCCGTGAGGTGTTCAAGCACGCCGTCGGCATGATCACCGATGTCATCGAGGCGACCTTTGGCGAGGCCGGCATAACGGCGCAGGACCTCGACTGGTTCGTGCCGCATCAGGCCAATAAACGGATTATTGACGCTTCCGCCAGGAAGCTCGGGATAGCCGAAGAGAAAGTTGTGGTCACCGTCGATTTACACGGTAACACCTCGGCTGCCTCGGTGCCGCTGGCTCTCTCGGTGGCCGTCGCCGACGGCCGCATCAAGAAGGGCGATCTGGTGCTTCTCGAGGCGATGGGTGGGGGCTTCACCTGGGGCGCGGTGTTGCTCCGCTGGTAAGTGCCGAACGCGCCGGTTCGGTCCTTGACCTTGCCGGATCAATTACTTAGGCTCTGCCTTTGGCTGTATCGATTTACATTTTCTGCGAGCAGATGGGACGGTCGCATGGGGGGAAAGACACTGACGCGTGCCGACCTTGCTGAAGCCGTTTATCGGAAGGTTGGCCTGTCGCGGACTGAATCGGCGGAACTCGTCGAAGCCGTGCTGGACGAAATCTGCGAAGCCATCGTTCGGGGCGAGACGGTCAAGCTTTCGTCTTTTGCCACCTTCCACGTCCGCTCCAAGAACGAGCGCATCGGCCGCAATCCCAAGACCGGCGAGGAAGTGCCGATCCTGCCGCGCCGGGTGATGACGTTCAAATCGTCGAACGTGCTCAAGAACCGGATTCTGCGTTCGCATCAGAACAGCAAGGGCAAAGGCGGCAAGTAGTTTGCTGGCGAATGCGGTTGAAAACCGCCGGCCGTTTTGACGCTGGGCTTGAATATCGCTTCATAAATCGCTGAAATAAGGGGCGATTCGGCATAACGCGCCGGATCGCGGTCCAGTGTGGAGGATTGGCCCATGGACAAGAGCCCCGATGCTTTCCGCACCATCAGCGAAGTCGCGGAAGATCTCGACCTGCCGCAGCACGTGCTGCGTTTCTGGGAGACGCGCTTCACCCAGATCAAGCCCATGAAACGCGGCGGCGGCCGTCGCTACTACCGGCCGCAGGACGTCGAGCTGATCAAGGGCATCCGGCACATGCTCTACGATCAGGGCTATACGATCAAAGGCGTGCAGAAGTTGTTGCGCGAGAACGGCAACCATTTCCTGGTCGCCATCGGCAATGGCGACATGGCCGCCGTGGAGGCGATCGCCCAGCGCCGCCAGGCCGAGCAGGTACCGCTGACGGCGGCCGCGCAGCCGCGCGGCGACGAGGATGCGCTCTTAGGCCAGCCGAAGGTGAAGCCCAGTCGCCGTTTCTTTGGCCTCGGCAAAAGCGAAGACGAAGGTCCGGTGCAACCGGACGCTTCAAAATTGTCGCGTGACAATCGGGCCTTGCTGCAGGAGGCGCTGTTCGATTTGCTGGAATGCAAGCGCCTGCTCGACCAGGTTCGTTGAAGAGGCATCATTCAACGTGATGCCGCGCGGTCGGGCCGCCGGAACTGGCCCGTAGTCCGTGCGTTAGGCCTTCTCGAAGAGAAGGATAACAAGCATGGCATCGTTTTCGACCCTCTCCGACCTCGACATCGACAAGCAGGTCGCGGCGCTTTCGCGGCAATTGAACGACCTCAAGAAGGTCTTGGCCAGGCGCGGTGACGCCTATTACGAGGATGGCCGCGAGGCGGCGTCCGACTATTACTCGCAAATTGCCGATCGCCTTCACGAGGCGCTGCCGGCAATAAGGCGCAGGGGCAGGGTGATCGAGCGGACGGCGCGCGACCATCCGGCGACGACCGCCGCGGTCGGACTCGTCGTGGTCGGACTGCTTGCCGGCCTTCTCATCAGCCGACGCTGATCGATCGACGGGATTTGAAACAGGAAATAGCGACCATCATCGACGGCCGCCATTTCCGTGCCAGTCGCCTTTCAGGCGATCAGTTCGCGAGCTTGAGCCGGGTCTTCGGGTCGACCTTCATGACCTGGCTGCACTTGCCGTAGACGGTGCCGTTCTTGTCGGTGGCGTCGGTATAGGTGCCCTTGCAGTCGAGCTGCAGCACCAGACACGAGCCAGAGCCCTTGCAGACGGCGCCGCCGTCGCCGGTCGGATGCGTGCCGGCAAAAGCCGGAGCCGAGACCGAGCCGAAAGCCGAGAGGGTGAAGGCCGCGGCGAGGGTGATATGCTTGAAGTTGGTCATTTGACCATTTCCTTCCATTGGTTGTTGGGATCGCCGTCCTGGCGTCCCGTTGGGTTGAGGAGCGCCTTCGCGGCGCCCATGACCGGTGAGTGCCGCTCCCAAGGGAATGGTTCATATGCCGCGCGTTTAATTTTCATTTGGCCGTCGATACCGGCTCGGGACAGCCCTCGGATTCCATCTTGCGGCGCGCGGCGCATCGGGCGCGTAGCGCCTCGGCGTAGAGGTGTCCGATCCCGTGTCGTGGTTGCCTGAGATAGGCCGAGTGCTCCAAACGCCAGTAGCGCTCCATCCGCCTGGCGATCTCGGGATTCGTCCAGGTGCCGTAGCCGGCGGCGGTATAGATGCATATCTCACCGGCATGGAGACCTTTGTCGGTGACCAGAAAATCCACTCTGACATGGTCGAGATCGCCGGCGATTCTTGGCGCCAGCGCTATGGCCTGTCGAACGAAGTCGAGCAGCCTGGGGGTTAGCGGCAGCGCCTGATCCTCGCGCGGATAGTCCGGGTCGCGGCCGGGGAGCGGCTTGCCCTCGTCATCGAACAGATGCGAGCGCTCGGCGAGCTTGTCCTCGGCCCAGATATGGCTGATGATGCGGCTGCAGACATGAACCTTGATGTCGGTGGCGATCGATCCGCCTGCGAGATCAAGCCTCTCTTCGATGAAGAGCGCGCGATCGATCGGCCAGTAGGCCCATTCGCCATTGCGCCGCCCGTAAGGTCCCGAGCCATCGCCTGGCCTTGCGGACGATTGCCGCCCTCCCGGGGCGGCCTTCCGAGACGAAGATGTTCATCGCGCAGCCATGGTTCGGCTTCACGACAACTTTGTCGGACAAAAGATCCGCCGGGAGGTCTTCAGGGCGCCGCCCGCACCATAGTGTTTCGGGTATCGGTAACTCAGGGCAGGCAGCGCGGATATAGGCTTTTGCCGCCAGCTTGTCGGTCAGCGTCACGAAGAGCGGATTGCGGTCGACGATCTTCCGCCACAGCATCAGTTCGTTGTAGCGCGACGGAGCGGCGGGATTCGGCAGATAGCCGAGCCTCATGGCGAAGCGGGCAACGAGAGCCGGGTGGCGAAGCGTCAACACGATGCGCGCGGCCACCAGCACCAGGCGGTGTCTGACCGGCAGGTCGGCACGGGTTCCCATCATGCAAAGTCCGGAGCGCGATTCGGCATCACCGGATGCTTAGTCAGAGAACGCCGATGGGAAAGCTGGTTCGCTCAAACGGCGAAGGCCTACCCATCGGCAAAAGCGAAAGGTCAGTACTTCTTCGGAGCCATCTTCTTGTGGTGGTGACGATGATGGTGGTGATAGTGACGATGGTGGACGCGATGATGCCTGTGATGATGACGATGATGATGATGCGTCTTCATTGGAGCCGCATCAGCGCTGGTAGCGCCCAGGATCGGCATGGTGAACGCCAGGGCCAGAGCCAGCCCGAGCGCTGAGAGAAAGGACTTCTTCATGACTCGTTTCCTTTAAAGCGGGCGTTCTGAGTCCGCCGGACCAAATCCGTGACTCCAGCCTCGCAACAACAAGGACTATCCTCCTGGTTTTTTTCGACAATTTTTCCCAAATGTAGATTTTTGTTTCCGGACTGTTTCTAAGAAGTCCGCTCGCGTCGCCTGCCCGCCTGACAGGCGAAGATCGCGGTAAATTTGGGATGCGGCCTGCGCGGCTTCACATGGGCGGCGCGATGCCGTGATTCCCGACTACGACCCGATTCGCGGTGAGCTTGCCGTCGCCGCCTCGCTCGGCGTTGACGAACACCGCGGCGCCCGGCGTCAGATCCGCCGGCGTGGCCGTGGCGAATGTCACGATCGGTGTGGTCTGCGGGATGGCGATCTGCTTTTTCTGGCCGTTGTCATAGGTGAGCGTGACCGTGTGGCCTTCTATCGCGGTGACGTCGGCGACGGTGCCGTTGGTCATGCGGCTGTTGGGCTGCAGATCCCAGTCGCGGTCGCCTTCACCCGTGCCTTTCAGCGCCGCGGGAAAGATCACGACTTCCAGCGCCCCGCTGCCGCCATCGGCTTTCGAAATCGAGGCGATGCCTAGGAAATCGCCTTGCTTGATATCGGTGGCCGATGCCTTGGCCACGCCCGAAATCTTCCAGCCGTCGGCAAGCGTGATCGCATCGTTCTTGCCGTCGCGGTCCTTCACCGTCAGCGTCGACCCGGCAACGCCGACGACAGTGCCTCGAACGCGAGTAGCGTCCGCCGCCCATGTTTCCGTCGCGCCGATGACGCCCGAGATTGCGCCGAGCACAATTGCGAATGATTTCAAATTCATGGCATTCGATCCTTCCGTGTGAAACGCCCTTCGCCCGGATTTTGGCTGCCGGTGACGGCTAGCTAACGAATCGAGGCGTCGAAAATGCCGGCGAAACCGGTCGCGGAACTTCAAAAGAACTTGATTGGGCGCCACGCGATCTTACATGTGGGAGGCCTGCGATACCGGCCGGAATGCCGCTTCACGATGGCGTGACGGCCTAAGCTCTTGGCAAATCATTTGTTAACGAGCATTCTCCCGCCCGTCTCAGGCAACACCATTTCATCGGACCCTGTTTCATCCCAAGGAGTTGCCATGCCCAACACCGCACGAAACGCTGTTTCCAACGACATCATTGCCGCGCCCGGCCTCAATCCTTTGAAAGCCGCTCGCGAAACGAGGGGATACACGATCGAGGAACTCTCTTTGACCTGCGGTCTGGCCGTGGGCGAGATCGTCGACATCGAGGACGGCAAGGACGCCGATCCCGCCAAGCTCCGGCGCATCGCTTCCGCGCTGCAGATGCCGGAAGAGGAATTGATCAAAGTGCCGGCCGCCGAGAATCGGCCCACGCATCAGTAGAGGCGCGAAAAGCGTCCATTCGAGCCCGCCGAGGTTTCGCCCGGCGGGCTTTTTAATGCCTGAAAGGCGGAAAGCGCTGGCTCTTGCCAACAATGGTTTGGCCGTGCGATTCGCCGACCGCTGCTATCCGACAGACCTGACGAGGGGTCCACCATGAGCTTGGAATCGGTTCGCGCTTTCTTTGCGCGGCATGCGCCCGACATCGAAGTCATCGTCACCGAGGCCAGTTCGGCCACCGTGGCGCTGGCGGCGGAAGCCCATGGCGTGATGCCCGCGCAGATCGCCAAGACGATCTGCCTGCGCGTCGGCGACGAGGCCATGCTGGTCGTCACCAGCGGCGTCGCCAGGCTCGACAACCGCAAGTTCAAGGACAGGATGGGCGGCAAGCCGCGCATGCTTGGCGCAGAGGAGGTGCTTGCGGCCACCAGCCATCCGCCGGGCGGCGTCTGTCCGTTTGGCCTGCCGGCGCCGCTTCCCGTTTATTGCGATCTGTCGCTCAAGGCCTTCGACGAGGTCGTCCCCGCTGCCGGCGCCACCAACGCCGCTGTGCGCATCACGCCGCAGCGCATGGCCGATCTGGTCGGCGCCATATGGGTCGACGTTTGCCAGTAACAATTGCCGTCTAGATATCTCCTTGCGGTCCGTCGAGCGGCCTTCGCCGGCATTCGGCCGCAGGCGCACGCTCGCATTGGGTTTGATGGCGGCGCTCATGGTCCATGCCTTTCGCAGCCGCGCCTCGACCAATCCGAAAAGCGTCGGCTAACGGCCAAAGATTTGGACATTAGTCTTGACAGAAATACATATGTTCAATACCCGTCAAGCAATCAAACAGCATGCGATATGGGAGGAATAAGCGGCATGGCTTCCAATATTTCGTTGACGGGCCTTGCCCGTGATCTCGAGGAACGCGGCAAGTCCGGCAAGCCTATTCGCATCGGCCTCATCGGCTCAGGCGAAATGGGAACCGACATCGTTACCCGCGTCGCCCATATGTCCGGCATCGAGATCGGCGCCATCTCCGAATTGAACCTTCCCGCGGCCAGCAAAGCCGTCGACATCGCGTTCCAGGAAACCGGCCATGCGCGAGAGGTTTCCAACGCCTCGGCCATGACCGCTGCCATGGAGGCGGGCAAGATCGCCGTCACCAACGATTCCAGCCTTGTCATCGGCAACGACCTCATCGACGTCGTGATCGACGCGACCGGCGTTCCGGCCGTCGGCGCCGAGATCGGCCTGCGCGCAATGGAGCACGGCAAGCACCTGGTGATGATGAATGTCGAGGCGGACGTCACCATCGGCGCCTATCTCAAGGCCGAGGCCGACCGCCTCGGCGTCACCTATTCGCTGGGCGCCGGCGATGAGCCGTCTTCCTGCATGGAGCTGATCGAGTTCGTCTCCGCCATGGGCCACCCGATCGTCGCCGCTGGCAAGGGCAAGAACAACCCTCTCAACATCGACGCCACGCCTCCGGACTATGAGGAGGAGGCGAAGCGCCGGCATATGAATGTGCGCATGCTGGTCGAATTCGTCGACGGTTCGAAGACCATGGTCGAGATGGCGGCGATCGCCAACGCGACCGGGCTGGTTCCCGACAAGCCCGGCATGCACGGCCCGGCGGCCACGCTCGGCGAATTGTCGAAGGTGCTGGTGCCACAGAAGGATGGCGGCGTGCTGTCGAAGGTAGGCGTCGTCGACTATTCGATCGGCAAGGGCGTGGCGCCGGGCGTCTTCGTCGTCGCCGACATGTCGCATCCTCGCATCTCGGAGCGCATGGAAGACCTGAAGATGGGCAAGGGCCCGTACTTCACCTTCCATCGCCCTTATCATCTGACCTCGCTGGAAGTGCCGCTGACCTGCGCCCGCGTCGTGCTCTACGGCAAGGCTGACATGGTGCCGCTGGCAAAGCCGGTCGCGGAGGTCTGCGCCGTCGCCAAGAAGGACCTGAAGCCCGGCGACAAGCTCGATGCCATCGGCGAATATTGCTACCGCGCCTGGATCATGACGGCGCCGGAAGCCCATGCGGCGCGTGCCATCCCCTGCGGCCTGCTGCAGGGCGGCTCGGTCACCGCGCCCATTAAGAAGGGCGAGCTCATCACCTATGCCAATGCGGCGCCCGCGCCGGGTTCGAAGATCGCCGAGCTTCGCGCCCGCCAGGACAGGCTCGTCTACGGAACCGTGGAGGCGTGATCATGGCCGGAGCCAGCAAAGCCGTCGTGGATAGCCGGGCCAACCTGCCTTTCGTCTATCGCCAGTACAGTCCCGAGCAGCTGAGACAGGTGCTTCACAAGATGTACCTCATCCGCCGCTTCGAAGAGGGCGCGGAAGAGTGCTACATGCGCGGCCTCATCCACGGCACAATGCACCTGTCGATCGGGCAGGAAGCGAGCGCCATGGGCATCTGCATGCCGCTCGCCGAGGACGACCAGATCACCTCGACGCATCGCGGCCACGGCCATTGCATCGCCAAGGGCGCGGAAGTCAGCCGCATGTTCGCCGAGTTCTTCGGCAAGACCACCGGCTACTGCAAGGGCAGGGGCGGCTCCATGCACATCGCCGATGTCGCCAAGGGCAATCTCGGCGCCAACGGCATCGTTGCCGGCGGCATTCCGATTGCCGTGGGCGCGGCACTTTCATCCAAGCGGATGAAGACCGGTAAGGTAGTCGTCTCCTTCTTCGGCGACGGCGCCAACAATGAAGGCGCCTTCCACGAGGCGCTGAACATGGCGGCGATCTGGAAGCTGCCGGTGATCTTCGTGTGCGAGAACAACGGTTACGGCATGTCGACCTCGACGGCGCGCTCGACCGCGGTGAAGAACATCGCCGAGCGGGCGGCCGCCTATTCGATGCCGGGCGTCATCGTCAACGGCAACATTTTCTCCGAGGTCGCCGAGGCGTCTTTCAAGGCGGTCGAGCGGGCGCGCGCCGGCGAGGGGCCGACGCTGATCGAGTCCAAGACCTACCGCCATCGCGGCCATTCCAAAAGCGACCGCAACCGCTACCGTACCAAGGAAGAGATCGAGGACTGGATGGCGAACCGCGATCCGATCACGCTCTTCGAGACGGAGCTGCGCGATTTCGGCTTCATCGACGACCAGGGCATCCAAGCGATCCGCGACGCGGTTGCCAAGGAGATCGCCGACGGCATCGAGTTCGCCAAGGCGAGCCCGGCGCCAGAGATCGCCACCCTCGAAAACTATGTTTACACGGAGCATGCGTGATGGACGCCGCGGTGCGTGAACTGAGCTACGCCCAGGCGATCCAGGAAGCCATGGCCATCGCCATGGACATGGACGAGCGCGTCTTCCTGATGGGCGAGGATATCGGCGTCTATGGCGGCGCCTTCCAGGTGACCGGCGATCTGGTCGAGCGCTACGGCACCGACCGGGTGATCGACACGCCGATTTCGGAACTGGGCGGCGCTGGCGTCGCGGTGGGCGCGGCCGTCACCGGCATGCGGCCGATCTTCGAATTCCAGTTCTCGGATTTCGCCACGCTCGGCATGGAGCAGATCGTCAACCAGGCGGCCAAGATGCGTTTCATGCTCGGCGGCGAGGTCTCGGTGCCGGTTGTGATGCGTTTCCCTGCCGGCTCCGGCACGGGTGCCGCTGCGCAGCACAGCCAGAGCCTGGAAGCCTGGCTCGGCCATGTGCCCGGCCTCAAGGTGATCCAGCCGGCGACGCCGCACGATGCCAAGGGCATGCTGCTTGCCGCTGTCGCCGACCCTGACCCCGTCATGATCTTCGAGCACAAGCTGCTCTACAAGATGAAGGGCCATGTGCCGGAAGGCCACTATATCGTTCCGATCGGCAAGGCCGAGATCCGCCGCGAAGGTCGCGACCTCACCATCGTCGCCACGTCGATCATGGTGCAGAAGGCGCTCGAAGCCGCCGCGGCGCTGGAAGGCGAGGGCATCGACATCGAAGTCGTCGATCTGCGCACCATCCGCCCGATCGACCGGCAGACCATCATCGACAGCGTGAAGAAAACCTCGCGCCTGCTTTGCGTCTACGAAGCGGTAAAGACGCTCGGCATCGGCGCGGAAGTGAGCGCGCTCGTCGCCGAAAGCGAGGCCTTCGATTATCTCGATGCGCCGATCGTGCGCCTGGGCGGCGCCGAGACGCCGATCCCTTACAATCCGGATCTGGAAAAGGCGACAGTGCCGCAGGTTCCCGACATCATCGCGGCCGCGCGCGACCTTGTGAAAGGGGTCCGCTGAGCGATGCCGACAGAGGTCATTCTTCCCAAGGTCGACATGGACATGGCGACCGGCCAGATCTCGCGCTGGTTCGCCGAGGAGGGCGCTCGCGTCAAGAAGGGTGACGTGCTCTTCGAGATCGAGACCGACAAGGCGGCGATGGAGATCGACGCGCCGGCCAGCGGCACGCTGCGCAACGTCACCGGCAAGGAGCGCGTCGACATTCCCGTCGGTGAGCCCGTCGCCTGGATCTATGCCGACGACGAGATCTATGAAGCCAAGCAGGGCCAGGCGCCAATCTCCCCCCTCGTGCGCGAGATGTCGGCGCAGCCGACAGAGGGGGGCGCTGTCCCGCCAACCTCTCATTCCGTCGGGCTCCCCTCTGGCCTGCCGGCCATCTCCCCCACCGGGGGGGAGATCAGCCAATTGCTGGGGCCTGCCCGAGCCACGCCGTTGGCTCGACGCTTGGCCCGAGAGGCAAATCTGAACCTCTCGGCTATAGCAGGCAGCGGCCCGCGCGGCCGTGTTGTGCGCGCGGACGTCGAGGCCGCGGTCGCAGCGAAAGGCAGAGCCACCCCTGTTCAGCCGGCCGCCGAGATTCCGGCCGGTGCTCCGTCCGCCCCGGCACCCGCGCCGAAGCCGATGTCGGACGATCAGGTGCTGAAACTGTTCGTCGAGGGCTCCTACGAGCTGGTGCCGCATGACAACATGCGCAAGACCATCGCGCGCCGCCTGGTCGAGGCGAAGT
>NZ_SUGA01000045.1 GCF_004963255.1 Mesorhizobium sp.
GTCGAGCAGTTCAGCATGGCCGTCGCCTGTGACCTCGTCCATTTCGTCGAATCCGGCCCATGTGAAGAAGACCATCGACGGGCCGTAGCCGAGTTCGAGGGTTGCCTACATGGCGCCGAAGGCGATCTCACCGTAGTTACCGGCGCCGATGGTGATTGTGGCGGGTCCATCGAGGTCGAGATAGTCGCTGACCTGCCACTGAATTTCCATCCGGCTGCAGTTAGAGCCTCGGCGGGTTTTACTCCGTATAGCGCGGGTTGAGCAACGGGTGATCGGCGGAGCTGGTCGGGGTTGCGCAGCCGATCGTCCGTTGCGGTGAGATTGGCGGCATTAGGCCGCAGGCGTGATGTATCCGAGCGCCGAATGTGGGCGCGATCGGTTGTAGTCGTCTGCCCATTCGGCGATGGTTGTTCGGGCATGGTCGAGGCCGAGGAACAGGGTTTCGTTCAGCAACTCGTCCCGCATCCGCCCATTGAAGCTTTCGCAGAAGCCGTTCTGCATCGGCTTGCCCGGCGCGATGAAGTGCCATTCCACCTGATGATCCTTCGACCAGGCGAGGATCGCGTTTCGAGGTAAACTCGGTGCTGTGGTCAGAGACATCATGCCCGGCTTGCCGCGCCGGGCGATCAGTTCCGTCAGTTCGCGCGCCACCCGGCGGCCGGAGATCGAGGTGTCCGGGATCGCAGCCAGGCATTCGCGCGTCACGTCGTCGACGATGTTGAGGACGCGGAACCGCCGCCCGCAGGCGAACTGGTCATGGACGAAGTCCAGCGACCAGCGCGCGTTCGGCTTCGCCTGAACCAGGATCGGTCCCCGCGTTCCTACCGCTCGGCGCCTGGCGCACGGCCAGTTCCTTCTTCGCGGTATAGCCGGTAGATGCGGTTGATACCCGATGCCTCGCCTTCGCGCCTGAGCAGAATGAACAGCCGCCGATAGCCGAAGCGCCGGCGCTCGTTGGCCAGGTCGCGTAGCCGGCCGCGCAGTGCCGCCTCAGGTGGGCGACAAGAACAATACCGGATCATCTTGCGATCAGCGCCCACAAAGGAACAGGCCCGCCGCCCATCGTGGCCTGCTGATGCGCAACGGCTTCGCGCTTGGCGGCGGGCCCTACCATTTTTTTGAAAGAAGCTCGCGCAGGACGCTTCCAGCATCTGGTCGGCGAGCAGCTTCTTCAGCCTCGCGTTCTCGTCCTCCAAGGCTTTTCGGCCGTTTGGCATCGGAGACGTCCATCCCGCCATACTTCGCCTTCCAGTTATACAGCGTCGCCTCGAAGATTCCATGCTTGCGCGCCAGGTCGCCCGCCTTCGCCGCGCTTCGTGCTCACGCAGAACCGCGATGATCCAGTCAAGGCGTGACGTTCGATGCAGGTTCTTTGCTTCTGTTCGCGGTCGGCACGCAGCCGCCGGCATGATGGTGTCCGTGGGTCCGATCGGTTCAAAGCTCTTCGGCGTGCTCGGGAAGCGGCAACGACAGATCATGCGAACTCGTCCGGACCGCGCCCTGCATCGAGCGCTCGCTATTCCGTGGACCAGCTCAGCCTAAGCTGCCGACCAACGGAAATCCTGTTCGTCAACCCACATGCGGTGAAGGGTGACTGCCATTCGTCTGGCCAGGGCGACCTTCGCACGTCGGGCACCCTGTCGATGGCAATCTTCATTGCCCAAGCCTTCATGCTCGACCGTCGGGTCGTCGGGCGCAGGATGACGTTTGCCGCCTCGAACAAGGCCGTTCGCGTCTCACTGTCACCCACTTTGGTGATGCGACCGACCCTGTCGACTTCTCCAGACTGGTATCTTCGCGGTGTGAGGCCGAGATACGCACCGACCGATCTGGATCGGCGGAAGCGCTTGGGGGTCATCGATCGTTGCCCTGTAGGTGAGCGCGGTGACGGGTCCTATGCCAGGGATGGTCATGAGGCGACGGCAGATGGGATCCACTCGAACCGCTCTCAGGACGAGCCGGTGCAGATCCGCCAGGTTCTCGCGCAGACACCTGTGCATCTGCAAGAGCGGTTCAAAGATACCCAGCAACAGCCGATCCGCTCCGACCAGCTGTCGAACGCTTGCCTCGAAACGAACGCGCGTGACGGCGCCAATCTTTAGCCCCAGGGACGCAACAAGCCTCGGATGACCTGCTCGTTGGCAGTGACCGCCCTGACGGCAGCCTTGCGCGCGGCGGTGAGCGTGCGCAGCCTCTGGCCGGCAGCGGACTTCAGATTGCCTTGAACCAACCTGTGCGCACAATCTGTGCAATCCCCTGCGCGTCATTTTGGTCCGTCTTCACCGTCATCGCGCCCAGAGCCGCTTTGACATGTCGACTCTCGAGACACTCGACAGGGAAGCCCTCGTCGACCAGGTGTCCGCCGATCCACTCCGATGTCGCACCGGCTTCCAAGCCAACGCGAACTAGATCGTCCCGCCATCGCTGAAGTGCAGCCGTCACAGCATCCGGGTCACCGAGCACCTTTCCCTGCCACAGCATCTCGCCGGTTCGGCGATAACGCAAATAGCTACAGCGTCGAGTGTCCGGGATTTAGGGAAAAGGGTGTCCTTACCGAAACACGCAGGTTGAGTGCAGTGTCGGCGGAAGTTCTGATCGATAATGCAGAGGCGCTGGTTGAGCACCACGACTCGGTGACGCGCGAGGTGAGCTTCATCGCCCGGCTGCACGCTTTTGCCCGATATTGGGGCTTCACACCGCGGGCCAGTGCCCCTATCGGGCCAGGACGAAGGGGAAAGACGAACGCGGATTCGGCTACATCAAGAAGAATGCGATCGCCGGCCGCCGGTTCGAGGCCTGGGCGGCGTTCGAGGCGCATCTGGATCAGTGGACGCGCGAGCTTGCCGACCGCGTGAACACGGCACCACCGGCGTGGCGTCGCCAATGCCCATTCTCGACAGGATCGTGCACAACGCCCACCGCATCGTGCTCCAGGCGACAGCATGCGAAAGCAAAGGGCGGCGCTCCTCTTGACCGGCGCCGAAAAAGGGATTTAGTGAACGACTGTCCGCGACTTAGCGGAATCCAGTCCGGCTTTTGCGAAATGCGCACCGTGAGTTTTCGCACGGCCTCGACTCAATGAGAACCTTTGTTCCCTCAAGCGCCGCCCGCTTCCTATCGGTGCGCTCAAGTACCAGCATCATCGGCGCGGTAGCGGAATCGCTTGATCACGTCATCCAGTGGTACGCCCATGGCCCGCTCTAGGTTCGCCCAGTAAGACTCTGCCTCAGCGAGTAGCTCCTCGCGCTGGTCAGGTGCTTGTTCAGCCTTCCAGTACCTGATCAACGCGAGCATGGTGAGCCTAGCGAGAGCCGCAATTGGTAAAAGTGGAAGTTCTGACTCGTTTATCGGCCTACTTTGCTCGTACCCAGCGACAAAAGCAAAAGCACCCTGCCAAGGGTGATCTTGAATGCGGCCGACCAGGTGAGCGACCGCGTTCGCGGGGTCAAAGATCACCGCGCTACGGACAGTGTCACCAAAGTCAAGGATGGCCTTCAGGAAGACGTCGCTGTGCGGATCCACCACAACATTGTTGGGAGCGTAGTCACCGTGGATTACTTGCGTCTCAAGATCGGGCAGACTCGGCAGCACGACTTCATCGAAGAGCCTGAAGGCCCGCTTAGCCAGCAGGCGGCGGTGGGGGTCCGGCGTGTACTCGACAAGCCCGGCCCAATGGGGAAAGTGCCTAATGTCGTAAACAATGTTGCGCTCTGCGGCTGGGTGCTCAAATAACCGCAGTGCACTGTTCATCTGCCCAAGCGCATCTCCCAGCTTAGTTAACTGCTCTACGTTCGAGTTTATCTGTTCCCATAACACCCCTTCGACGAAGCGGAAGACGCGAAGGATCCGACGGGTACCATCGCTCATGTCGATCGGAATGCTGTCGCTTCCATCAAGGGTCAACTCGATCCGCTGGACAGGCAACGCGTGAGCTGCATCATCGAGGTAACGCATCACGGCGGTCTGCAGTGCCGTCACCGATTCCGGCTCATCAGAGGGCGACACCTTCACGAGGTATTCACAGGAGGCCGTGGCGAGCCTCAAAGTGACGCCCTTTTCACTCGCCAGTCGTTTAACCTGTCCGCTGAGCCCATAGTGCCTCTGAAGCATGATCTTCAGCAACGGCAAGTCGATTGACTCGTGAGGCGACAACAGGCAACTCTCGTTGAGGAGACGTTGCAACGCCACGCCGCGTGACTTGTTCATGTCCGTCGAGCTTTCTACAAGGTGTGTTTCGCGACAACCGCAAATGTCTCAAGGAACCGCGACGCATCGGCAGCGGTGAAGGCGACCGGAGGACGGACCTTCAATACGTTGGACGCCAGGCCCGTCCGGCTGATCAGTACTCGACGATCGCGCAAGTGCTTAATAATGGCTTCGCAACGAGCGGAGTCGGGCTTAAGCGTCCTTTTATCCTTGACGATCTCGACACCCAAGTACAGTCCGCTGCCGCGGATTTCGCCAACGTAAGGGGATTCCCGTGTGAGTGTCTCAAGTCCTGCGCGTAAGGTCGCACCAGTGGAGACAACGCGCTCACGCACATTTTCCTGCTCGAACACATCGAGCACTGCAGACGCAGCAGCTACAGAGATCGATCTGCCACCCAACGTATTGAAGTAGCTGACCTTCTGTCCGAACTCGTCGGATACCTCGGGGCGGAAGACGACGCCGGAGATGGGGAACCCGTTGCCCATCGCCTTGCCCATCGTAACGATGTCCGGAAGCACATCGTGTCGACTGAACCCCCACATCGAATCTCCGAGCTGAGCGAACCCCGATTGAACTTCGTCCGCGACGTACAGGCCGCCGGCGGTGTGAACCTCGTCGACGACTGCCTTCATGAAGCCAACAGGGTGAGTGAAGATGCCGTCGGAGGTGAACGCCGAATCGGCGATCAACGCAGCCAGCCGGTACCCATGCCGCTCGAGATCACGAATCGCGGAACGTACCTGATCGCGCATGTAATCGTCGAGAGAACATCCAGACCTGACGAGTCGGGGGTCAGGAGCGGCAATCAGGCGGACGTTCGGTCCGAGCGCGGACCCTGCGCCCAGCATTGGGGAAAAACTCGCCACCTCGCGAGTGCGACCGTGAAACGCCCAGCGGGTCGCGATGATTCCCTCGCCGCCCGTGTGGAACCTCGCGACCCGAATCGCCAGGTCGTTCGCCTCGGATCCCGTGCAGGGCAAGCTTAGCTTCGACAGCGCCGCCGGAAAAGTCGCAAGTAGCCGCTCTGCATAGTCAACGAGTAGCTTCTGAGGGTAGCGCGTATCGGTATTGATTGCAGCCATCTGGCGCCAAATGGCGTCCACAACATGCTTGTGCACATGGCCGACGCCCTGAACGTTGTTATACGCGTCCAGATAGTCATTGCCGTCGCGGTCGACGAGGTGCGCGCCAAAGCTCAAGACAAACTCCACCGGAATCGTCTCGGAAAATTGGTAGCCCGGACCGAGCACTCTGTCACGACGTCGGATGATGTCCTGGAGTCGTTCTGGCAGATCGCTGACACCAGTCGCGATCCGCTTAGGGTTACGCGAGCTCATGTTCATCGGAGTGTCCTAGCGGTTGCATCAGGGCCATGTCTTTGATCGTCAATAAACAGCCGGCGGCCGCGAGGGTCCAATTCAGTTTGCAGATTGGTGTCTTCGCGCCACGAGATGACGGCTGCGAGGCGGTGGCTGGAGTCGTGCGAGGGCGCCAAGCAAGGCACGGGTCGGCCGCAATGCGCCGGCGCCATTCGCCAGCGCGCTGGGCATCCTACCCGACGACCATCTGTCCCCCGCGACGCCCCACACCCTGGGGCGAGGCTACTCGAGGCCGTTGGGGTTCAACCATACCCCATCGTGAGACAGGGCGACGAACTCGGAGCAACGAGCTTTACCTGTTGCGTGATGGTTCATGCCATGGATGTTCCTGTGATTCGGAGCGCCTGTGTTGATGACTAGCCTAGTTTCCGTCCACAAAAGACAAGCCTTTGATTCATTGAATGAATCGCTGATTTGCGCCAGTAAGGCCCAACGGTTGCAGGTACGTTGGATCATAATCCTGCCACCGCCGGAGCCGACAATGCGCCAAGAACGCACCGTCCAACCCAGCATATTCGATCTTTTCGCCACGCACGAGATCGGCTGCGAGTTGAAGGCGATGTCGCACTGGCTGGATAAGCATGGCCCGGTGGCGAGAGACCTGTGTCGGGCGGCATCAAAGCGACCGTACGGCAAGGCCTGCCGCCGAAGCGGTGCTGCGCTGCGCGCTGCTCAAACAATATCGGCAGCTGAGCTACCAGGAGTTGGCGTTTCACCTTGAGGACTCCGCCTCGTTACGGGAGCCCACAGAAGTCGGCGCTCCAAAAAACGATCAGGGCGCGATCCGGCCTGAAATTTGGGAACAGATTAACCGGACTCGGCAGGCGGGCTCGTTTGCCACTGCTTTCTTGTTGAGGCTGTCTCGGGCCTCGTATTCCTGATCGAGTTCCTGCCTGACGGCGATCATCTGGCGGCGCTCGAAGTCGGTGATCCTGATTGCCCGCCACCGCTCGGCAGCTCGGATCAAGGCGCCGAACATGAGCTTGAGAACGGGCTTCTCGCCGAAGGCATTGGGAATGATCTTTAGCCTGCGCCGCTCCTCGACGAACAGACGTTCCAGAAGATTGGTGGTCCTGATGGCGCGACGGTGAGTGATCGGCATTCTCAGATGCGCGATTTGCCGCTTCGAAGTTGTCCGTGAAGCCGACCGCGCTCGGCAGCTCGGCGGGATCAGGGGGCTTGGTTCTGACGTACGATGAGCGGCATTCCCTGAGGGCGGACCATCTAACTGGCCTGAATTTTGGGACATCAAGAAACAAGGGTCACCACCTGTCGGGAAACCTCCGCTAGCTGTGCTTCTCTTTCAGCTTTGAGAAGAAATCTTTGAGAATTGGATCGCGATGGATCCGGTAGACATAACGCATGGGATGCCGTGCGCGATCTACACTCCAAGTGAGCTGTGCCGTTACAATCGGGGTCGGGGCAATGACACTCTCGCACCAATCGGGATTGAGCAGCCAAGCAACAGGCGCCATGTCCCAAAGTTGCTTCGACCAACCGACGTGATCGCCGGATAACTCCTTAAACCTCTGTGCGAGAAAGCGGCCAATATCGCCATACGGTTCTACATGCCGCTCCATCTCCGGGACGGTACTCAAAAGATGGGAAACAACGCCCAGGCAAGGAAAGAGCACGAGCGGAACACCGCTATCAAGGAGGACCTGAGATCCGCCTACATCTTGGCACAGATTGAATTCGTTGGTGTCTGGCCATTCCAAAGCATTACCAGCCAGCCACACAACGACGATTTTATCGCTGATGTCCGGTGCCTTGATAAGGGCAGACGCGACGTTGCTGATCGCTGCGATTGCCACAACGTAAAGCGGATCTTCCGGCGAACTTGCTCGCGCCCGCTTGATCAAGTCATCGACGGCTGGTGCTTCACGAATCGTCTTCTGCGGACCAACGTAGTCCGTAACGCCTTTGAATACCAACCCCTCAGGCCGAAGTTGCATACGTTCCAGCACCCGAAAGATCTCCTCATGGCTCAATTCCATACCATGGCCGGGGCTTTCCGAGCGGTCCCTGAGAAAAAACGGTGCCGCATAAATTGCCTGCAGGTCCAGACGGTCAGATGACAGCAACATCTGCACGATAGCGAACTGATCATCGATTTCGTTGTAGGTGTCGGTATCAAGAACGCACCGTACCCGTCCTGAGGGGGGCTCCAGCATCCGTAGGCGTTCAGCGTAACTAAGGCTCGTCATGCATTGTTATTCCTTATCCGTGCTTCTGGTTGCGGCCCCACAGCTCTACCTTCGGCGGCCGCGGCTTATGCGGTTGGCAATATTAGGTTATTGCATTCTGCAAGAGATCACCGACCCTCAGAGCGGTACGGGTCGCGCGAGAAACGCCACTTCTTCGTTGCCTTGGACATACGCTCCTGATCGGATGCCGCAGACGATCGACGTCGTTGGCGCGCGAATATCGATGGAATCAGCGGGCAGCGAGTCCATCCGATGCAGGATGCCGATGAGATCTCCCTGCTTCACTTCATCCAACACTGAGCAGCGCGGTTCGAAGATGCCCGGTGCAGGAGATTTCAACTGGTCGGAAGGATGCGTTTCGAGTGATTGGCCCGATTTCTGCTGACGGAACACGGGATACTCGGCTTTGCCCTCGATCAACCCCAGCGCAATGAGGCCATTGCGCACCCCAGCTTCGTAGATCGCGAGAGCTTCGGCGCCGACTAGGCCGCCGCCAAATTCAGTGCAAATGAATACTTTGCCTTGACTATGTGCCCAAGTATCGAACATTCCAGCCGTCTCGTTGTGCTCCCAAAGCAATGTCACAGGTAGTTTGAATGCCGCTGAAAGGCGGAGCGTCTTCGTCATCAGATCGACATCAGCGAAGGGATGTGTGATGACCGACGGTGGAAAGTCCCATGTCGGTCCGAAACTGTGCAGATCAAATATGGTATCCACCATAGGCAACAACAGACGCGAAATCGCATCTGCGATGCGTTCGCTTACCGAGCCATCTGACCGGCCCGGAAACAATCGGTTGAGATTCTTTCCATCAATTGGCGTGTTGCGGGTCCAAGCTTGCACGGCAAGTGGATTGATCTCAGGCACGATGACAATCCTTCCGCACCTCTGCGCTTCGGGAAGCCATTCAACAAGCCGCCGAGCAACAATCGGCCCCTCCAGTTCATTGCCATGATTTCCGCCAGTGATAAGTAGGCTCGGCCCCTCCCCTTTATTGCAGCTGAACACTGGGAGCGAAAGAGCTTCGCAGTCCGCGCCTTTGGGGACAACAAGGTGGCCCGTGCTTACGCCAGGCCTGTCGAGATCAAACGTAATATGTGGTGCTTCGCTCATTGTTCATCCTATTGCGAGTATTCAGGCGACCAGGCGCCAAGTTGCGTTTCTCCGTTCCACGGGTATGCACCGAGCTGTCTTCAATTCGCCAATATAATGTTCCGAGCGGTGCCATCGCGCTCTTAGATGGCCGCTGCCTGGCTTGGTGGAACTACCGCTGCTCGATGGCCACAAGGGCGCTGCGACAGGCACCTCACGCCTGCGATCTATTACTGCGCCTTCGATACCGCTTCTTCGGAACGGCCGGCCAGATCTCAGGGGGCGTCGGCGCCGCCGGTTATCCCCAAGGATGTGCGCGAGAAGGTCGAGACAGGCATACTGACCGTGAAGGCGACCGCGCCAGGAAAGCGTGCCCTGAAGCCCCAGCCTGTTGATCGACGGGCACCGACGCATAGTCGATGACCAGCCGAGCAGTCGCGGTTCACGGCGAACGGCGAGGAAGCGCTTGGCCGTACTGCTCGTGCTTGCACCGGCGGCGCTAATCTCGGGGGTATGCGTTGGCGGAACCGCATCCGGCTTGCAAACTTCGCAAGGAGCGAGGGCGCGGCTCATGCGCGGAAGAGCTCCCTTCCCTGTGCGGCGGCTCTGCCTAAAGCTAAACTTCGATAATCCGCTCCTGCCAAGGCAGATCGGTCAACCGGCGCATGTAGTGGCTGCGGACGCGGGGGGTTCGCCAGCCGCAACATGGACAGCACGATTCCATCGTATTCGGCCGGGCTACAAACACTACCTCTTACCCATGGGAGAACCTGGACTATTGAAAGCACGGACGAAATCACGAGCGGAAGGATGGAGCACGGCCAAATCATCGCATCGATCGTGGTTCCGAACCGTCCGTGAATCGCGCAACCTGCACCAAATATGATACTGTTGGCCAAGTCAGCACTTTGGGCTCGACGAATGCAGAGGGCCTTGCTCCCTTGGGTATTCCCACTGTCGTTCCGGGCTGAGCCTTCAGTCGGAATTCCTGAGATGCGATGCGGGTCGCCGAAGCTGCATTTCGCGAAGCTGCGTGCTGATGATCCTGCGCGACGATTTGGGCCCAATCTTCCACGACCGACAGTTCGCGTCGCTCTATCCCGATCTCGGTCAGCCGCGACGCCATGGCGCCTGGTGCTCATCACCCCGCTGCAATTCGCCGAGGGTCCGTCGGATCGACAAACGGTGGATTCCGTGCAAAGCAGGATTGACTGGAAGCATCTTGCTGGTTCTCTCGCTCACCGATGCCGGCTTCGACCACACGGATCTTGTGCGAGGCTTCGGGCGCGTCTGATTACCGGTCTGGCTGAAGCGAATTGCTTGACGCTGCTCTCAACAACACCAAATCGCGCCATCCGTTCGAGATGTTGGCTGTGGCAGCGCCTCATTGGGTGGAGCGCTACCAACGGCCAACATTAGCCACACGCTTGCCCCGCAAAGAAACGGCGCGTGAGCACCATGCCCGCGAGATTGGAGAGGATGGTACCGAATCCCTGGCGGCGATCTTTGCCGCGGATGCGCCTAGACGGTTGCGCACGATATCGGCCGTCGAGACGTTGCGCCCGATGTGGCTGCAACTGTTAAGGGCTGCCCGACGGCGAGATGCATTGCCCCAGGGTGGCGGATGGTGCATTCCCCCGGCCGTTGATCCGATCGCGCCTACTGCGCAGGGGCACGTGCAAATCGGCGCAGCATGACGCTGCGCATGCGACGCAACATGAACGCCCGCAGCTCAAGCCGCAAGTTCCGGGAGCGGGTGGTGATCTCTCTGCCGGGACCGCCACCACGTGAGGTAGAGAACAATGAGCCAAAGCACGGGCACAAGCATTAGTAGGGACGACACCGCGGCGATCGTGGGATCGATCTGGTTGCGTAGGTTCTCGTACATTTTGAGTGGGAGGGTACGGATGGAATATCCGCTTACCAGCGATGTCACGACGAATTCATCGAACGACTGGAGGAACGCGAACACGGCGCCTCCTACTATGCCGGGCCGAATTAGCGGCAGTGTCACCCTCATGAAGGTTCGCAGGGGTCCCGCACGCATGCTTTTGGCTGCTTTCTCAAGCCTTCGGTCGAAATTCGCCAGCGTTGCTGATACAATCACGACGACAATGCCAATGGCGCCAATGCTGTGAGCCAAGACGATCCCTGTTTTCGAACCGATTAGTCCGAGATTGACCAGCCCGAGATAGGTCGCGATCCCTACGACGATGACGGGAATGGTGACCGGAGTCAGGATCGCCATTGTTAGGAAACCTCTTACCCGCGGCTGGGTGCGGTTGAGGCCATAGGCCGCGAGTGTCCCGACGATAGTCGACAGGATAGTCACCGCTACACCAATCTGGACGCTGGTCCAAGCGGCGCCATTCCAGGATGGATCGGCGAAGAACGATCGGTACCATTGCAGCGAAAGACCCGTGGGCGGGAATTCCAGAAAAGTCCCGGCACTAAAGGACATGACAATGACGATGAGGCCAGGGAAATGAAGGTAGACCATGACGAGCAATACAAACACCGTACCGAAAACATTCGACAAGCGGCTGTCATCTCCTACCTGGTAGAGCTGGGTCGTCCAAAGCTTCGCCCGATAGGGATTGGGAAACTCACCAAAATAGCGTTTCAGCCGGCCCAATATGGGCAGCCGCACTACCCAAGACCTACGCGCTGGTGCCGCCGCGCGCGCTTGAGCACCCATGAGATTGAGTCCGAGCATGGAAAGCACGGCGACAGCGACGGCAAGGAGGATGAAGGCTGAGGTGGCGATTCGTGAGATGTTGAAGGAGCTTGAAACTTGCCCCGCGATGAAGTTAGACAGCATGGCATCACCCAACCCGCCGAGGGCAGCTGGCGTTACGTAGAACCCCAGACAGAACACGAAGACCAGCAGTGAGCCACTGCGCACGCCTGGCAAGCTGAGCGGGAAGAACACCCGCCAAAAAGCTGTGAGCGGCCGCGCTCCCATACTGCGCGCCGCCGCCATCAGCGACCTGTCGATGCCCATCATGGCGCTAACCAGAGGCAGGATCATCACCGGCAGCATGATGTGCACCATG
Source organism: Mesorhizobium sp. (assembly GCF_004963255.1). Classification (GTDB taxonomy): domain Bacteria; phylum Pseudomonadota; class Alphaproteobacteria; order Rhizobiales; family Rhizobiaceae; genus Mesorhizobium. Next base: position 11,944 of record NZ_SUGA01000045.1, read on the forward strand.
CCGAGATAGACAGCCGTGGTGTTGTAAATGAGCTGCAGTGGGCTGTGGATCAGCCCAAGTTGAAGCAACAAATTGTTGATCACGCCGCGATCGCCGAGAATAACAATCCATGCATATGTACGGGCCAGCCCACTGGTGAGATAAGGGACGAGGACGAGCACAATGAGGGTGGTGCGCACGCTCTTCGAGGCGGTCACGATCAGATAGGCCGTGGGATAGCCGACGATGAGGCAGATGAGGGTGGCCACGACGCTAACTTCGATAGTCTGGAAGAGTACGCGGACGTTCGCGGGCTGACCGAAAAACATATAATAGTTTTTTGCCGAAAAGTCAGGCGCATTGATGCTGGTCAGGAACAGAAGGAGTATCGGAATGCCGAATACTACAAGCAGGATGGCGAGGGCCGGGACGGTGAGCACAATCGGCATTTGGCCAAATTTTTGAAAAGTCTTCATGGAATCTACCCTGTCGGTGTCTCAGGCAGTAACAAAGCGAACGTCGCACCGCAGCCAGTCGAGGCGCACCTCGTCGCCAGACCGGAAAATCTGCTGTCCTGCAGCGACGTGCTCGCGAACAATCAGCACACTCCTTCCGACACGCACATAATATTTCCGCAACGGGCCAGCATAAATCATGTCTTCGACGGTGCCGGCGACGTACTGGCGCTGGTCCGCATCGGCGCGCTTCGGAGCTGACCCAGCAGCGACGTAGATGCGCTCCGGCCGGATCATGGCCACAGTACCGGACGGCGGCGTGGCATCGGATTCGACTTTGAACCCGGGATTTTCAAGGATGTTTGCCTCGCCCAAGAAATTCGCCACGAAGCACGTCGCCGGCCTGTCATAGAGTGCCTCGGGCGTGTCGGTCTGCTCGATCCGCCCGGCGCGCATGACCACAATGCGATCCGACAGGGTGAGCGCCTCCTCTTGGTCGTGCGTGACGCACATGGTGGTGATGCCGAACTCTTTGTGCAGGCTCTTCATCTCAACCTGCATCTGCTCGCGAAGGTTGCGGTCGAGCGCCCCGAGCGGCTCGTCGAGCAAGAGGAAGGGCGGATCAGCGATCAGCGCCCGAGCAAGTGCCACCCGCTGCTGCTGGCCGCCGCTCAATTGCGACGGCATACGGCCGCCAAACTCGGCGAGGTGCACGCGCTCCAGCATGCGGCGGACCCGTGTTGTCCTTTCAGCAGCGTTTATGCCGCGCATTTCGAGCGGGAACTCCAGGTTCCGCGTCACCGTGAGATGCGGAAAGAGTGCGTAGCTCTGAAAAACGATGCCTTGGTCGCGCCGATAGGACGGCACAGCGGCGAGGGAGCGCCCAGCGATTAAGATATCACCCGCAGTTGGGGCCTCAAAGCCGGCGAGCAGCATCAGCGCTGTGGTTTTGCCTGAACCGCTCGGACCGAGAATGGTAAGGAACTCCCCACGACGAACTGTTAGTGACAAATCTCTGACCGCAGCGACCGCCCCATACATCTTGGTGACGCCGCGGAACTCAATCTGCGGCAGAACGGGGATTTTCTCCAACGCGTCAACCTCTGAAAGTAGGACGGGCGGGGTTCCATGCATGTTCACTGTTGCTCCTCCAGCACGATCCGACCGCTGACGGACCCCTGCTAATTAACCGTAGCTGCTGCCGCCCAACTCGATGTGGAATACAGCGGCAGCCCCCTAACCAGCTAGTTTTTCGGCACCATTATGCGCAATCCCCAAGTTGGCCAAAAAAAGGGGGAGAGTTGGTTGGATCCATTCATCTCGCAGTCGGCAAGTCGACTGAGGTGACCATTCACCCGGCCACAATGACTCTAGTGGAATCCAGGGTCTATTGAAGAACCCATTCGTTCCAGCGCTGAACGAGCCGCTCGGTGTTCGTCAGGCCATCCGGCCCAATATCATTATACCACTGCCCATTTATAGTAACGCTGCTCTTCATGTAGTCAGGATTGCTAGTAAGTTTTCGAGCAATCTTTTCCGGAATCAGCTTAAAGGCGTTGCGGTTGGTTGGACCTTGTGGGAATATCTGGCAGAATGCTGCTTGGCGGTCAGCGCGAGTAATGAATTCAATGAACTTCTGGGCATTTTGCACGTTGGCCCCCCCCTTGGGAATTATGTAATAGTCCCATTGTAGCTTTGCCTGATTCCGGTTGATCTCGATTGGTGCACCCTGGTCGATCAGAAGAAGCGCCCGCCCATCATATGACTGCGCCACGTCGACTGCCTTATCATGCAACATTTGCTGGATCTCGGAGCCGGCGCCCCACCACTTACGGATATGCGGCTTGATCTTGTCCAGACTGGTGAAGATGCGATCGATGTCCATCGGGTAAAGTTGCTCGGCGGGTACGCCATCAGCCAGCAGAGCTTCCTCCCAAGGTCCCTCCGACCCGTACGCCCCTGACACAAGCGTTCGGATGCCGGGAAACTTTTCGACATCCCAGAAATCAGCCCAGGTTGTGGGCCTCGGGTTGCTAGCAGGGAATGATTCAGTATTGTAAACCATGTTGTACGAATACATGGGCCAGGCGACGCCGAACGGCTGCTTGGCGAATTCAAACATGCCGTCCAGCTCTTCCTTCTTGTGAATCGAATAATCGATCTTCTCGAGGAGGCCTTTTCCATCGGCGGTAATGGCAGTAGTTTGCGCTACAGCGCCGACGTCAAGCGTAACGTTGCCCGATTTCACCATCAACTCAATCGCGGACATGCTTGCATCCTCGGTGATCGCATTCACCTTGATACCTGTCTCAGCTTCGAATGGTTTGACAAAGGCCTCAATCGTGGCTTTACCCACATCGCCGCCCCCCACCGTCACCGTTAATTGACCCGACGATTGCGCAGAAGCCGGGAGAACGGAGGACAGTGCGCCGGCTGCGACAGCTGACGAGGTCGTTTGCATGAAACGTCTGCGATTTATCCAGAAGCTCATCTTAGTTCCCCTTTTTGGTGGTTAACGCTGACCACGTGTACGTCACGAATTTGTGTGCTCTACGGCCAAAAGCGCATTGTAAGTGATGATCGGTGGCACGAGAGTTTTCGTCAAATTCAGTTTACATATTAGCGTCATCTAGGAGCGAGATGGACCCCTACATCTGAGTTGAGCTCATGTATTCATTCGTTCTCGTGTTGGCAATGAGGGCGGTGGAGGTCGCCGATGCGACAGCTCCCATTCACCTATCAACTGCGGAGGTCCGAGAAAAAACCTTGCTGAGGATGCAAGGAGATCTGTGAGGCGTAACGCGGCCGAGCCGCGGCCGACGATGCGCTTCGCCTCAATATAGAAAGAGAAACTGGCAGGGTTTTGCGGTCTGAGGCGGCACAGAGTTACACGATTGGGGCCGACCTTTTTCGCTGCCGGCAACGTCGGTAGAGGCCCCGCGCCAATTCGTGTTGCAGCAACTTGCAGCTCCGATGCCGCTAATAACCGCCCTCACCCGATCGGCCGGATCGTCCCCTCTGAGCAGATCTTGTTGCTTCGATCGTTGATCCGTCACCACAGTGAGCTTAGGGGCGCGAAGTAGCTCCGGAGCTGAGTGGGACCGGAGGAGCAGGCAAGACGACGCCACCAACACGTAGATCATCGCCGCCGCCGCCCGGTGTGGGGTGAGAAGCCCCTATCAGCGCTTTTTGCGAGCGCGGCTCGTTCAACTGATCATCTCCCGCAGATATTATGCAGCTGACGCAAGAGCGGGATCGCCCGGGATAACGGTTTCCGCCGAGGTCCCCTCTACGGTTGCGCGATGCTCAGGAAAACTCAGGTCGCCGGAATAAGCCCTGATCGGCTTGGGCGAAATAGCGCTCAAGGTGCTCAGGGTGCGACCGACCAGCTAGGCTCTCCCGACGATCGGGTTGATCGTGTCGTCGCAGAGCCTGTCGCCGACGTTCAGGCTTTCGAAGTAAGCCGTGGGCAGAATGTTCTGGCGCCCGTTAAAGATGGAGCCATCGGGCATGAAGGCCGCCGTCATCGCGATCCGGCGGCGGCGGCTCAGTTGGCCCCGGCGCCATGCGCCGTAAGGCCGTTGTGAAAGCTGCAATCGCCCGCGAGCATTGGCACTGCGACAGGGTCCGTCTCTGCCATCGTGGGGTAGATTTTGAAGAGCCCCCAAGGTTTTCCCGATATCGATGTTGTCGTAGCCGGCTAGCTTGTGGCTGCCCGGCATGAACGACAGGCAGCCATTTAGCGGTGTCGCATCCTCGAGCGGCGATCCAGATCGAGATCGCGTCGCGCGACTGGAATGACCAGTAGGGATTGTCCAAGTACCACGCAGTCGGGTTGCTCTTTGATCAACGCCGGGTCGAGATAAATGCGCATCGCGGCCTGGCGGGCAAGGGCGCTGGCCATGTTGCCGATCTCGGGGCCGCGAATGTAGCGGTTTATCGTCTGATTAAGCTGCGAGACGTTGATCCGCTGCGTAAAGACCTTGTCGTAGTAGCGGTCGTCGCCGTCGAGCCGGTCGATACCGCCTGGGGGATCTTGCGGCCAGCCATCATCTCAACTGCCTCGAGGACGGCGGCTTTGTTCGGCCACCTCGGCCGGCGACAAAAGAGCTGGGATGTGCACGAACCCTTGTTCCTGGTATTCTCGCACCTGATCATGCGCGATAGAGCGTGGGTGGTGTTTGGCTCAGTAGTTCCGCACCACGCTCTGTCACCAGGACGTGAGCGCCAACCCCGAATAAGTAGCCGTTTTCGCTGCACAATATATTTGGCATGTGCAAGGTCATGCCGGACTTCAGGATATCCTCCGCGCCCGGCTCCAAGCTCAGGTCACCGCGTTCAGTCCAATTGATGCCAGTCTGGTATCCGGTGCGTTGGCGGAAAACTCCCTTTCTCCCAGATCGCTTCAGCACCTCACGGCCGGCAGCGTCGACTGCCGCCGCGGAGGTGCCCGGCTTAACTGCGGCAACAAGAGCGTCAATAACCTCCTCGGCCAAGCAGTGTAGAGACTCAGCCTCAGGATGTCGGCCAAGCACAGCGCACCGGACCATCCCTACGGCGTATCCGTATTTTGACGCGCCGATTTCCAGAAAAGCCGGCTCGTTATTACTAATTGGATGCTGGGATGGGGGTGCATGCGGCAGCTTCGTCCGTTCCCCGAACAAAATGGTACCGCCAGAAAGCCCAACTTCCCCGCCAGAGTTGCTGGCCTCTGCCCTGACGGCAGCCGCCATGGTCGCCGCCACCTCCTGTTCGGTAACACCTTCCCGTAGCGAACCTTGGAAGGTTCGCACTGCCAGGTCAGTCATGCGCATCGCGTCGCGCATGCACTCGAGTTCTAGCTCGCCCTTCACCGCTGCAACCGAAGAAACTAGACGAGTCGCATCGATAACTTTTAAGTCGGGAAGGTGAGCCTGAACCGCATTGACATCTGCCAGCGCGAGGTTCCAGCAGCCAAGCTCAAAACCGGTCCTCTTGCTTTGCAACCCATACCGACGAAGGACGTCGGCACACACTTTCCCAAAATCTTGCTGGTGGGTATAAGTAACTATCTCATCGATGCAACTATACGAACAAACCGCTTGTTCGTCATACTGCCGGACAACAAAAGTTGGCGACCGACCGGGCACCATGATCAAAGGAAACGGTGCGAAGTATCCACCACTGCCGTCGTATCCGCTGAGATACCGCAGATGGCCATGGGCAGTAACTACAAGCGCGTCTAGCCCCGCGCTCGCCACTGCCTCCAGCACGTTGAGCTGCCTGCGCTCGTACTCGGATCTCGGGAACGGGACACCCGTCAGAGGAATAGCTGAGGACATCGTCGCCATATCTCACCTCAATGATTTGCCATGTTGTGGTTCGGTTACGCAACAGTACGCATCGGACCGATGTTCGGAGATGTCGCTTAACGTGCTTTGGTTTAGGCAGACATTCAACGGTCCTAGCGGCTTGCGTCAAATGGAGTTTTTATATCGTCGTCATCTGGCGGCGAGATGACAGCTAAGGCACAGCGATCGATGAGGATAATTCCTGCTCCGCCACACGCCCATTCGCGTGCTGCGGTCGGGGCAAATCGGGCGCTTGATCGAACTGGTCCGCGCACGGCATGGATGGGCTGATCGGCGGGATCGTCACGCGTGCGGGTCCGGTCACTGACGCTGATTTCGCGCCGGCCGACCAGGAGGCGCTCGCCCGCCTCAAGCTCCGGCCGGTCTTCGTCGGGATCGAGCGCGACCTCATCCGCGCGGCCATCGACGCCCAGCCGCAGGCTGTGCGCACGCGGCTGACCCAGACAATCACCGGTTTGACCTCGTTCATGCGAGAACAATCAAAATTGTGCCCCGCGGGTATCGCAAAGCTCGGTCGTCCCACTTCAGCGAAGGTGGCCATAAGTCCTGACGTTGCCCCAATCAGCCCTCGTTCACTACTGGTCTCTGTTCTCCTCGTGGTCCGTTCTGGACCGAGTTGCAAAGTCGTTCGGGGGTGAGGCCGCGCACGATCGTGTGCGGCCGGTGCTCGTTGTAGTCGATACTCATTCTTCGATGATGCAACTTCCGCGGCCATCCCTCGACGAAGCCGTTTTGGTCGGCTTGCCGGGCGCGATGTAGTGCCATTCAATACGGTTGTCCTCCTGCCACTGCAGGATCGCCCGCGCCGTCAGCTCGGGGCCGTAGCACCTACGGAATCGAGGAGCGGCGGCAGCCAACCCATTCCGGAGAGACCGACCATGACCACTCTAGATTCTACACCCGCCGCCGCGGTGCTGGTAGCGATTGACATTTGCTACGTCCGCAATGAAGTCGTTATCGAAACACTTGGCTACAAGCGCCGGCGTCGCCCTTTTGGTCCTTAACACCCGTGCCGAACACGACCATCTGATCGAAGTGCTGAGGCGTACGGCCGACCTATGGTCTGCGCCTTTGAGGCGACAGGGAACTATCATCGGCCCATTGCATGGCGCTTGGCTGAGGCGGGCTTTGAGATGCGCCTGTTGTCGTCGTTGGCGCTCGCCCGAACACGCGAAGCCTGCACAACAGCTGGGACAAGAACGATCCCAAGGATGCGCAGGTGATCCTGCACATGCTCAGGATCCAGGCGACACAGGTCTAGCATGATCCGCTGCGCGCCGGCATCAACGACGTGCAGGAACTGTCGAAGACGCATGAAGCGATCGCCGGGGCCAAGACCGAGATCCAGCACCGTATCCTGACGCATTACCTGCCGCTGTATTTTCCCGAGATCGATCGCTTCCGGGGAAACAGTCGTAGCGACTGGTTCTTCGCCTTCCTCGATGCTTTTCCGACCCCAGCAAGGATCACGGCGCTGACGAAGGAGGAGGTTGTGACAGCAGCCTGGGAGAGCACCCTTATTCAACCACAGGCAGAAGGATGTGAGAGGGATGGTGGCGTTCGTGATGGATAGTGTTCTTCGCCACGACGGTGGTTGTTTCGGTGGCGTTATTGCTGCCTGTGTTCAGGTTGCGTGCGAAGTGCGGGAAGCTGCTGCTCGATACTTGCACGCGGATGCGGTGGCCGGGCCCGAACCAATTGCCCGTCGCCTGCATATCCACCTCAATCAGATAGATTTCGCCCGGCGTCATCAGCTTCGGCTCCTTGTAGCCTTCGCGGTAGCGCGCTCGGGCGATGCCGGTCCTGAGATTATAGACGCGGCCATCAGGGTAGACATCGCTTAGCTGCACGACGAAGTCCGTATCGGTCGCCGAGGAGGACACGTAAAGCACAGCCTTCAGCGGCCCGGTAACCTCTAGACCTTCGCGGAGCGGCTCGGACGTGAACACCAAACGGTCTTGCCGCAGGTCCACTTGGTGCTGGTCGACTGCGTTTCCGGGGGACCGGAGCTCGGCACGGCGGCCCTGCCCCGGGGGGACTGCGAAGTTCTCGGGGCTGGGCACGGGATCAAGGGGGTCATAGCGATAGTTGTCAGCAGGCCCCGAAGCCATCGTGGTGCACAGTTTGCCGTCACCATTGCTTGTATTCGCATTACCTTCGCTGGCGAGGTAGTAGGGCACGAAACGGGTCCCCGGCAGCGGCCAGCTATCTGCCGACTTCCAGCGGTTCGCCCCCATCAGGTAATATTGCACGTGCGGCATCTTGAAGTCGCCGCTGTCATCGTCGTTACACAGCCAGTGGTTAAACCAGCTCAGATAGATCGACCAATAATCCCGCCGAATGTCGCCAACGTCGCGCTCGCCCACGAAATGCGGTGTGCAGGCCTGTTCGCTTTTGCAATGAGCGGTTGGAGAGATGATTATGAATTGATTGCGCCGCGACTTCTCCGACGTAGACTGCTTCCTGAACATGTTGAACAGTTTTGCCGTCTCGCCGACATCCGTGTCGTACCACGAATTGACAAACAGTGCCGGCACGTCCGGGCGCGAGGTCTCATCAAAGAACGGGAATTTGTCCCACCAGAGGTCACCGGTCTCATGTGTGATCCAGTCGCGCCAATCGGTGGGATGGCTTCCAACACGATCCGCGGCGTCGGCGAGTGGCAGGGCTTCCAGCGCCTCGTATAGATCAACGTTTGGAACGGGCTGCGAGCGCTGGTTGGCATCCTGGACGAACCACTGGAAGGCCCAGCCGATCTCCGGCACGCCCGAAACCAGAACGCTGAATTTCCGCCAACGCAAGGCGCCGCCGGGTCCCTGCGGCAAGAGCGCCTTCAGCGCCGCCGGCCGCCGCTGCGACATCATCACCTGGTTAATGCCGAGCGCAGAGCAGCCGTACCCACCGACCTTGCCGTTGGACCAGGGCTGCGAAGCGACCCACGACACGGTATCGTAGCCGTCGTCTGCATCGCTTTCAGCCGGATGGAACGTGCCCTCTGAACGGAAGCGGCCGCGGATATCCTGCACCACGACCGCGAAGCCTTGGCCGGCGAACATGTAGGCGAGACCGCTTTTCGTCTCCGAAGCCGAGGCACGATAGGGGGCTTTGTCATACTGCGTGCGGATCAGGATGGTCGGCAGTTGATCCCCGGTCTCACGCGGACGGTAGATATCCGCGTAGAGACCGACGCCGTCACGCATGGCTACACGGACATCCTTTTCGAGATCGACCTCGAAAAGCGGTTTTGGGAAGGGAACGAGACCGTTGCCATCATCCATCTTGTCCGGTGTGCTGGTCATTTGTCGCCTGCCCAGATCTTCGGGCGCCGGTGGGCCCAAGGTCTAGCTTCCTCCAGATCGCGTGCGACACGGACCAGCGTGGCCTCGTCGCCAAAGCGACCGACGATCTGAATCCCGATCGGCAGCCCGTCGGCGCTTTGTGCCAATGGCAAGGAGACCGAAGGTTGTCCGGTGACATTGAATACCCCAGTGTACTGGAGATTCGCGGCGTCCGCTTCCTTGAATTCTTCCGCGGACAGCGTCGGGTTGGTCGTGCTGTTGATGCCGCCGTGCGGTAGGGCTGTCATTGGCATTGTGGGGGTCACCAGGATGTCGAACGGATGTATCGCCTCACCCACCCGGCGCCGCATTCTCTGCAAGACCTTTTCTACGTCGCCCGCACGTCCCTTGAAATTTCGGCCATACTCATAAAGCTTGAGATTGATGGGCTCCAAAGTATCCGCGTCTATAGCGCGTCTCACGGCCCGCGCCCCGTCTTCAAGTGAAGTCGCGGTGAAACATGCCCTGGAGAGCATTACTCGCGTGTATTCGATGGACTCATATGGCGGCTCGATGTCGGTGATGATGTGACCCATTTCCTCAAGAAGGGAGGCCGTCGCCTCGACAGCGTCCTGAACGTCCGGCTCGAGATCGACTGCGCCCCATTTGGTTCTCGCCACCCCCACTCTCAGCGTTCCGGTCGGCCGTGAAAGTTCATCGATATAGGGACGGTCCGGCTGAACGATGATAAATGGGTCGCCAGGATAGGGCTTGGAAAAGACGTCGAGCGCGGCGGCCATGTCGCGAACTGTCCGACATAGGACAAACTCGCGCGTCAGGCCAAACGACGCATCCTGGTTGTTTGGACCGCCGGAAACACGTCCGCGGGACGGATTCAGCCCGACAAGTCCTGACCAGGCGGCAGGGATGCGAATTGACCCGCCGCCATCGCTGCCGTGCGCAATAGGCGTGATTCCCGCGGCCACCGCCGCGGCTGCTCCGGCAGACGAGCCGCCTGTAGATCGTTCCAACTTCCACGGATTGCGAGTGATGCCATTAAGAATGCTCTCACTCAATACGGACATCCCAAGCTCCGGTGTGGTCGTTCTTCCTATCGTCCGGAGCCCGCTCTTCCGAGCGCTTTGAAAGAAGTAACTGTCGGTGTCAGAGCGACAGCCCTTGAACAGACGGCTTCCTTTTTCCTGGAGGCGGCCAGCTTCGGTGCCCCCGATATCCTTGCGAAGGAAAGGCACGCCGTGGAAAAGCCCTCCGCTCGCGCCAGCCACGGTTTCGGCATCTTCGTAGAGCTCGATGACGGCGTTGATGCGAGGATTGACCTCGTCGTGCGCCTCACCGGCCAGCCGCACCAACTCAGAGGGTGTTACCTGACCACTTGTCACTAGAGCGGCCAGACCGGTGGCATCGCAACAGACATACTCGCTCAATCTCATGTTGATGATGCCTCACCTAGCGAGTTCGTAGCGTCTGGCTTTCTCCGGAGAAGACCCAACAATTTGGGCGCATGCTTTGCGCCGCCGCTGAAGGCGCTCGAGATCTTCTGCTGGAATATGGCAACGGAAGATATGGCCAGGCTCCATTTCGGTCAGCGGTGGCTCCAAAGTCTCGCAGATTGCGCCAAGCTTGCGTGGGCATCGGTTTTGGAAGACGCAACCGGAAGGCGGATTGGCCGCGGAGGGAATTTCCCCAGAGAGCCGAATGCGGCTATCCTGGGACTCGTCCAGATTAGGGACTGCGGAAAGAAGCGCTTCGGTATAGGGATGGTTGGGTCCCTCGAATACCCGCTCTGATGGTCCCATCTCCATGATCCGCCCCAGGTAGAGAACGGCAATTCGGTCGGAAAGATAACGTACGACCCCAAGATCATGAGAGATGAAGACATAGCTGACGTCCCGTTTTGCCTGAAGCTCGGCCAGGAGATTCAAAATCGCCGCTTGGACCGAGACGTCGAGCGCGGAGGTGGGTTCGTCGCAGACCACGACACGAGGGTCCCCGGCAAAACTGCGCGCTATGGCGACACGCTGCTTGAGTCCGCCGGAAAGCTGAGATGGGCGAAGCGCTAGATGTTGAGGCGTCAGTCGAACTGCCTCCACGAGCGCGTCGAGACGACGAGATAAGTCGGCGCCTCGAAAACCGCCGAGCCTTCGCAACGCACGGCCAATGATGCGGGCGACCGCATGAGAGCGGTTTAGCGCCGAATCCGGGTTCTGGAAGACAATCTGTACTGCCTTCACCTCTTCGTCACAGCGCTGCCCGAGGCCGGCGGCAAGGGGCTTGCCGTCAAGCTCAATGGTCCCACCAGGATCTGGCTGGACGAGGCCTAGGAGCATTCGAGCTAACGTGGTCTTCCCAGACCCGGACTCGCCGACCAGACCGAGTGTTTCCCCCGGCAGCAGGCTTAGTGACACGTCGGCGACCGCACGAATCGGATGGCCGCCCTGACTGTAGGTTTTCGAGAGATTGCTAACTCGGAGTACCGGCGCGGCCTCGGATGCAGGTCTCGCTGGCGCCACATCGGCCGGCGAGCTACGCGGAAGGTCAGCCGCCCGATCGGGGTAATGGCAACGCACGAGCCGACCGTGGGCGTCCCCCAGCTCCGGAATTTCCGTCCGGCAACGGCCATCGGCGAGCGCACAGCGCTCGGCGAAGGGGCAGCCCGGCATCGGCGCGCCAGGCGAGGGCAGGAAACCAGGAATGGTGTCGAGCCTTGCGTGATCCTTTCGCTGCCCGCCCTGTGGCAGGCACCGCAGAAGCGCTACTGTGTAGGGATGGCGCGGTGAACCTAATGTCTCTCGCGTCAGACCTTCTTCCACCAGCATTCCCGCATAAAGAACGCCAACGCGGTCGCACATCTTTGCCACTACCGCGAGATTGTGGCTGATGAACAAGATTGACGTGCCGAGCTCGCGCCGCAGATCTGTGATAAGGTCAAGGACCTCGGCCTCCACGGTGGCGTCGAGGCCAGTTGTGGGCTCGTCGAGGATCAGCATCGTCGGTTCGTTCGCCAGCGCCATGGCGATCGCCACCCGCTGCTGCATCCCACCTGACAGCTGATGCGGATAGCGCCGCATCACAGAGCCGGGATCGGCTATCCGAACCTTCTTCAGCATCTCGAGCGCACGAACTTCGCGCTCGGCCGGACGGACGCCTACGACCTCGAATACCTCGGCCAGCTGCCGCCCAACCGTTAGCGAAGGGTTTAACGCTTTGCCTGGGTCTTGGTAGACCATCGAAACCCGATTTGCCCGGAGTTGCCTCAGCGCTTCGGGCCCAAGCCGCATCACATCCGTTCCGTCGAGCATAACCGATCCGCCAGTGATACTGCCGTTCCGCGGCAGGTAGCGGACTGCAGTCAGCGCCACGGTGGACTTGCCGCAGCCCGACTCGCCTACCAGCCCGTACGCCTCACCACGCGCTATCGTGAAGCTTACCTCACGCAGCACTGCGCGGTCCCGCCCGCCGGTGCGGTAGGCAACTGAAAGTCGATCTAGGCACAGCGCCGGTTCAGTCATTGAGGGCCCCGTGCAAGCCATCGGCCGTCAGATTAACTCCGACCACGAGGCTAGCGATGGCTAGGGCGTCGAACAGCACCGTCCACCAATAGCCGCCGCTGATCATCGAGTAGTTGGTCGCGATCGACAGCCCCCAATCCGGCGAGGGCGGCTGTAGGCCGAAGCCGATGAAGCTCAGGGTGGCGACTGCGAAGATCGCATAACCTAGGCGCACCGAGGATTCGACGAGGATGGGGGGGAGTATGTTGGGCAGGATTTCGACGAACATAATATGAATCGCATTCTCGCGGCGGAGCTTGGCGGCGGCGACGTAGTCGAGCTCCCGCTCCGACAATACCGCAGAGCGGACGGTGCGGGCGATGACTGGGCCAAAGGACAGGCCAATGACGATGATTACCGTCGTCTCGGAGGTGCCGAGCGCGACGATCGCGAGCAGCGCGACAATGACCGACGGGAGCGCCATCTTAGCCTCGATCAGACGCGAGACGACGTCATCGATGACGCCTCGGAAATAGCCGATGAAAAGACCGAGCACTGTCCCCACGGCGGTCGCCAGGATCGTCGCTAGAGGCGCGACGATGAGAAGATCTCGCGAGCCGACGATGACGCGGGAAAGGATGTCGCGGCCGAGTTGATCGGTCCCGAACCAATGTCTTGCCGAGGGAGGCCCGAGCGCGTTGAGGATATCCTCGGTGAGCGGGTCGTAAGGCACGAGGTGTCCGCCGAATAGGGCGCAGACCACCCAGAAAAGCACGAGGGTCATGCCGGTCAGGAAGGATCCTGATTGGAACAGCGCCGCGACGACGTCCTGGCGCCGGCTACTAGGCTCGGCGTTAGCAACGTTTGTCATTGGCTCTCCTCCATCCGGATTCGCGGGTTGAGGAGGGAATAGAAGACATCGGCGAGCAATGTCGCCACCGCATACGCGATCCCGATGATTAGCACGCAGGCCTGCAGCATCGGGAAATCCTTGGCTCTGGCCGCGTTGAAAATCAGCGACCCGATGCCCTGGTAGCGGAACAACGTCTCTACTACCAAAAGGCCGCCAATCAGGTAGCCCGTCTGCGTGGCTACAACGGTGATCGTGGGCAGCAGCGCGTTCCTGAGGACATGCCGCCAAATGACCTGCCGCCAACGCAGGCCCTTAAGGACCGCGGTACGAGTATAGTCGGAGTCGAGCGCCTCGATCATGCCCGCGCGGGCCATGCGGGCAATGTAGCCGAACAGGACGAGCACGAGCGGTATCGCGGGCAAGATCAAGTGGTAGAGCTGGGTCAAAGCACCCGCGCCGTCAGGCCAAGCGGCGGAGATCGGCAGCCAGCCTAGCCAGACCCCTAAGACTAGGATCCCCAAAATGCCGGTGACAAACTCTGGCATAGCGGCCGCCGATAGACCGGCGAGACTGATAATGCGGTCGGTTGGCCGGTTGACATTCAGCGCGGCCACTACCCCACCAAAGATCCCGAGTGGCACGACGACGAGGAAGGCCACCGCCGCCAACTTCAGCGAATGGCTGAGGGCGGGAACTACAAAGTCAGCGATGGGAGTACGGTATATGTAGGACTGGCCCATGTCGCCTTGGACAAAGTGCCAGATCCAAGTGCCGTATTGCACGAAGAGCGGTCGATCGACGCCAAGCTGGTGATTCAGCGCATCTACCGCCTGCTGATCGGCAAAAGGGCCAAGGATGGCGCGAGCGACGTTGCCGGGCAAAATCTGCCCGAGAAAAAAAACGAGCAGGCTCAGCACGAACAGTGTCACGAACGAATAGGCGAGGCGCCGGGCGAGGAAGCGGTTCATCAGGTCTACCTAAAAGCGCGAAAGCGTGGCGGCGGCGGACCGGCGCGTACCGGTCCGCCCAACCGACGTCACACAATTCCCGCGCCATGAAGGAAGAGTTGCCCCATGGCCGTTGGCTGAGCGCCGACGACGCCCTTCTTGGTCGCGGTCAGGTGGTCGAAGAAGTAGCTGAAGAGCATGGGCGTTTCCTGAAGCAGTAGCCGCTGGATCTTGCCTGCATTTTCCCGCTGCGCCTCTAGGTCGGATGAGGCGATATAACTTTGGACCAGCCTGTCATATTCCTCGTTCTGGAACTTGGCCGCATTCCAAGCACCGCTGCTCGTCAGAAGTGATTTGAGAAGGACATTCGGCACACCCCGGTGACCCCAGTCGGCAATCCCCATTTCCGCGTCAAGCCAAGGCGACTTTCCGGGGACCGCATCGCCAAAATAGGAGCCTCGGTCCATGATGTTGAGTTTAAGATCGATGCCAATTTCCTTCACCCAGCTCTGGATAAGCTGTGCAAAGGCCGGAATCTCTTGAGTATGCGGGGCAGTAAGCGTCGCCTGAAAGCCTTTCTCAACCCCCGCCCCCTTCATCAGCTCTTTTGCTTTTTGGATGTCCTGTTTGCGCTGCGGTATTGACGGATCGGTTGAGGGATAGATCCACGCGAACGGGCTGTCGTTGCCGATGGCCGCCTTGCCCTTCATCAGGCCATTCACCAGTTTCTCGCGATCGAGACTCAGCGCCACCGCTTGGCGGATTCGCGCGTCTTTGAACGGGCCCATGTGACAATGCATATGGACTCCCTGATTCGCGGTTGATGGGATGCTGATTATCTCAAAGTTCGGGTCGTTTAGCAGTGCCACGCCCGCAAACGCGGGCAGTTTGTTGATGATATCAGCCTGCCCAGCCTGAAGCGCGAGGATTTGCGGCTGGATGTCCTGGTAGAAGGTGAATTCTGTCTTCGCCGGCAGGGCCTTTGGGCCCCAATAATCTTCATTGCGGACGAAACTTGCACCAACGTTCCTCGTGAATTTGTCAATTTTGAAGGGACCTGTGCCGTCCCAGGTTGTCTCGAAATCCCCGGCGTAGTTCGCCGGTAGGATGATGGCATTGTAGTTGTCGGAGGACACCAAATAGGGGAAATTGCCGTTCGCACCGTCAAGATGGAACTCGACGGTGTAGTCGTCCACTTTCCGGGTGGCACCCTTCTGCAGGATTCCCTTGAATACCGAGAGCGCGTTCGAAGAATTCTTCGGATCGGCCAGCCGGTCCATGGTGGCAACGACATCATCGGCTATCATCTCGCCGCCAGCATGGAACTTGACCCCTTTGCGCAACGTGAAGGTCCAGACAGTGCCGTCCTGATTGGGCTTCCAGCTTGTCGCGAGGCCAGGCTTTAGCATAAGGTCCGGCCCGTCCACACAAAGGAACTCGCCGACCTGCTGAAACATCAGTATCGGGCCGTAGTCCCCCGCCAGGACAGGGTCGATCGCACCGGTCGGCGCGGCGCATGCAACCCGAATGGTGGCGCCCGGCTGAACGTTCGCCCGCGCTACAGAAGGTGCTGCGCTGAAGCCTGCCGCCAACGCAACCCGTCCAAGGAACGGGAGCGAGAGGCCAAGCAAACTGCCGTGCCGCAATAAATCGCGGCGGCTCACGCGGCCATCGACGTAGCTATCGACCAGATGGTTCTCGACGGGGGTGAGACTGGAGCGAAGCTTATCGAGCAAGTTGACGTTTCGTGTCATGGCGGTTCCCCTTGTTCTTGATATTGGAGCCTGCCGCGCTGTTTCAGGTCAAATTCAGTTTTGCTATCCTTGCGATCTAGCAACGAGATGGGGGGCAAGCTGGACGCGCCCCCGGGCACAGATGACGGTGTCGCGCCTTTGTCGAGCCGCCGAAACGATCGCAGCAGAATGCCGTTCGTTGGTGGCTGGATTCAGATCAAGCACATGAATCCATCTCGCCCCTCGATCAAATTAGCATTCATGCCATTGTTGGCGAGGCATTCGCGGCCATCGGCACCCCCCCGTTGCCAACCCGCAGGCATTTCAGGATTGGGTCGTGCCGGACATGCCATCCCCCGAACCCGGCAAGATTTATCTCTGCGGGCAATTCGTTCCCGCGCAGCCCCTAACGACGCGTGAAGGCCTCCGATTGAGCGGGAGTCGGGTGCTCAGAGCGCCTTTTCGAGTTCCGGCAGGATAACGAAGAGATCGCCGACGATGCCGTAATCGGCGACTTGGAAGATCGGCGCCTCCTCGTCCTTGTTGATGGCGACGATGACCTTGGAATCCTTCATACCGGCGAGATGCTGGATGGCGCCGGAGATGCCGCAGGCGATGTAGAGGTCGGGCGCGACGACCTTGCCGGTCTGGCCGACCTGCCAGTCGTTGGGGGCGTAGCCGGCGTCGACCGCAGCGCGTGAGGCGCCAACGGCCGCGCCGAGCTTGTCGGCGACGGGCAGGATGACTTCCTGGAACTTTTCCGAAGAGCCCAGCGCGCGGCCGCCCGAAATGATGATTTTGGCCGAGGTCAGTTCGGGACGGTCTGTCCCCGAGAGCTTGTTTTCGACGAAGGTCGAGAGGCTGGGATTGGCCGCAGCGGCGACCGTTTCGACCGGAGCCGAGCCACCTTCGCCAGCCGCCTGGAAGGAAGCGGTGCGGACAGTGATCACCTTCTTGGCCGCGCCCGACTGCACTGTCTGGATAGCGTTGCCGGCATAGATCGGACGCTTGAACGTGCCGGGGGCGAGCACCTCGATGATTTCCGATATCTGGGCGACATCGAGCAAGGCGGCAATGCGCGGCGCGACGTTCTTGCCCGACGATGTCGCCGGCGCGACGATCGTGTCGTAGCCGTCGGCCAGCGAGACGACGAGTGCGGCCAGCGGCTCGGCAAGGCGCTGCTCGAGTTCGTCGGCCTCGGCCAGCAGCACCTTTGTGGCGCCCTTTAGCTTCGCGGCGGCGTCCGCGGCCGCCTTGGCGCCCTTGCCGGCCACCAGAACGTCGACGTCGGAACCGATATTGAGTGCTGCCGTCAACGCCTTGGCGGTCTGGTCGGACAGCGATGCATTGTCGTGTTCGGCAATCAGAAGAATAGCCATTTGCTTTTCCTTATCTCGGCGTCGGCGTCATCACGCGCTGGATGCCGGTGTTAAACCTGTCGTGCGCACGGCGACACGCTCAAAGCACGCCGGCTTCGTTCTTGAGCTTGTCCACCAGCTCGGCAACGGTCTTGACCTTGACGCCTGCCTTGCGGCCGCCCGGTTCCTCAGTCTTGAGGACGGTGAGCCGCGGCGCGACATCGGCGCCGAAATCGGCGGGAGTCTTCTCGTCGAGCGGCTTCTTCTTGGCCTTCATGATGTTTGGCAGCGAAGCGTAGCGCGGCTGGTTGAGGCGCAGATCGGTGGTCACGATCGCCGGCATCTTCAGTTCAACGGTTTGCAGGCCGCCATCGACTTCGCGCGTCACCGTGGCCTTGTCGCCGACAATCTCGATCTTTGAAGCGAAGGTGCCCTGGCTCCAGCCGAGCAGCGCCGAAAGCATCTGGCCGGTCTGGTTGGCGTCGTCGTCGATCGCCTGCTTGCCGAGAATGACGAGGCTTGGCTGTTCGGCTTCGACTACGCCCTTCAGCACCTTGGCGACGCCGAGCGGTTCGGTCTCACCGTCGGTCTTGACGAGGATGGCGCGGTCGGCGCCCATGGCGAGCGCGGTCCGCAGCGTCTCCTGCGCCTGCTGGGGTCCGATCGACACGACGACGATCTCATCGACCTTGCCGGCTTCCTTGAGCCGGATCGCCTCTTCGACGGCGATTTCGTCGAACGGGTTCATCGACATCTTCACATTGGCCAGTTCGACGCCCGAACCGTCCGACTTGACCCGGATTTTCACGTTGTAGTCGACAACCCGCTTCACGGGCACAAGAGTCTTCATGTGTAGATCACCTAACGTTGTCGCTTCGATTGCCGGATCCTGTTCTAGCCAGGACTTTTCCAACAAGTTTCCTGATTGTGCGATTGATGATCCCGCTCCGGGCGTCTTTGCTTTAGCCAACCCGATCGTTCACTCCCACAGACGTTACATATCGAAGGGCCGCCGCATGATCGCTTCATAAAGACGGCACCTGGCGCGCATTTTAGGCGAAACTCCGTCCGATACGGCCCGTAATCTGCTCGAACCACTGGTGCCGGGCAAACTGGCGACCAGTGCGCTGTTGGAGTAGGGCAATCGTCACGCGGATCAGTCGTCATTTATGCGCGACGGTTCCGTCGGAAGAATTCGTTTGTGTGAACATTTGGAATTGAGATTCCCGATCGACCGCATATGACTGCGCCTGAGCCCGCTTTGTATGTCCCGTCGGCAACGTCTCCCCCTCTCTCTATTGACCATCCTGTCGATCTCGATTCCAGATCGTCGAGATATGCAAACTGAATTGGAGGAGGCGGTGTGGCCGAATTACAGTGGCGTAAATATTGCTATTAGCGATCAACTGTCACGCGGGGGATAGCTTGCAAGGGGTTGAACGTTTCCGAGAGCTTCACGCGGAAGCAACGGAGTGGCGCCGGCATCTACATCGGAACCCCGAACTTGGCTTCCGTGTGGAGAAGACGGCGCAATTCGTGGCCGAAAAGCTAGCATCCTTCGGTATAAACCACATCGAAACGGGCATAGCCGAAACCGGCATTGTCGCTGTCATCCAAGGAGAAGGCGGAGAAGGGCCCACTATCGGGCTGAGAGCCGATATGGACGCGCTCCCCATACTCGAGGCCTCTGGAAAGGACTGGTCCTCAGAGACCCCTGGGCGAATGCACGGGTGCGGTCATGATGGTCATTCAGCAATGCTGCTCGGCGCGGCCAAGCACCTGGCCCAAAACCGAAACTTCCGGGGTTCCGTTGCGCTAATTTTCCAGCCCGCAGAAGAGATACTGCCGTCAGGCGCCCAGAAGATGGTTCAGGAGGGATTCCTTGACCGGTTCAGCATTTCCCAGGTATTCGGCCTACACAACACACCGGGTGTCGAAGTCGGCAAGTTCGCTACCTGCCACGGCCCAGCTCTGTCTTCGTTGGATGACTTCGACCTCGTCATAAAGGGAAAAAGCGGCCATGCGGCACGGCCGCACGAGGGCATTGACCCCATCGTCATCTCCGCGCAGGTGATACTGGGCCTGCAAACCTTGGTATCGCGCCTGACGAACCCGCTCGAGGCGCTAGTGATCTCCGTCACCAAGATCAATGCAGGGACAGCCTATAATGTCATACCCGAGCAGGTAGATTTGGCCGGCACGGTAAGGACATTTTCACCCGCGCTGAGCGCCTTCGCCGAAGTGAAAATGCGCGAATCCGCACAAAGCATCGCTCGCGTGTTCGGTGGTGACGCCGAGCTCGATTATCGGCGGGACACTCCGGTCACGGTGAACCACCCTGCGGAGACGGACCTCGCGATAAAGGCGGCGCAGAACCTAGTGGGCACCGCGTCAGTAAACCCAAAGATGAGTCCCCGTAGCTCTTCTGAGGATTTTGCCTTTATGCTCAAGGCGCGACCCGGAGCTATCATGTACCTCGGCAACGGGCCGACTGCCGCATTGCATAATCCAGCCTACGACTTTGACGATGAGGCTCTCCCCTACGGTATCGGGTACTGGGTCACTCTTGTCGAAACCGTGCTCGCGCCGCAGTCCTAGTCTGAATGTCCTAACAGAGTCGCTGTCGGCGGGGGCTGAACAAGGCCTTCGGTGACGTCCTGCAAACGCCGATTCTCAGACAGGCTTCAGCGACCCATCCGGTTTCAACAGTAGGAAAGCTATTTTGCGCAATGTGATCGACGGCAAGGCCGTTGCGGAAGACGTGATGGCGACGGTGAAGGACCTTGCAGCCAAGCTGAGCGGTATGAAGCCCGGTCTGGCGGTGGTAATCGTAGGCGAGGACCCAGCAAGCCAAGTCTATGTCACGGCCAAGAGCAAGAAGGCGAAGGAGTGCGGTTTCCACTCCATTCAGCACACGCTGCCCGGCGACACGGTTGAAGATGATCTCCTCAAGTTGATCGCAGACCTGAACGCCGATCCGGCGATCCACGGGACCCTTGTACAACTGCCGTTGCCTGGCCATCTCGATTCCGGCAAAATCATCCAGGCCATAGCGCCTGAAAAGGACGTCGACGGCTTCTCCTTCGTCAATGTAGGCAAGCTTGGTACGGGCGCGTCGGAGACGGCCTTCGTGCCCTGCACGCCCGCAGGCTCGATGATTCTAATCGAGCGGGCGCGCGGCAAGGATTTGGCGGGTCTCAACGCTGTCATCATAGGCCGATCCAACATCGTCGGCAAACCGATGGCGAACCTTCTGCTTGCCGCCAACTGTACCGTGACGATCGCCCACAGTCACACCAAAAGCCTGCCCGAAGTGTGCCGCAACGCCGATATCCTCGTCGCCGCGGTCGGTCGGCCTGAGATGGTCAAGGGCGACTGGGTAAAGCCGGGCGCCACTGTCATCGATGTTGGCATCAACCGTATCGCGGCGCCGGAGAAAGGTGAAGGCAAGCACCGCTTAGTCGGCGATGTCGATTATGCGGGTGCCGCTCGATGACCATCGCGCTATTGATGGCCAATACGCTGATCTCCGCCTGCCTCGCCGCTGGCCTCCCACGCCCTCGGTTTTGAATACGCCGAGACCTTCTCATCAGATCCACCTTTTGCCCCAGGCAGAGCGTGAAATCGGCACGGCGCGGCTTCGACGCGCCAACTCCACGCAAGCGAAGTGATTTGCCGCCTGGCGCGGCTGGCCCTAGTTTTGCATGTCTGAGGATTGGAGATCCGAGCCCTGAGCCTCAGGACATCGGGGAATGCTGAATTGCTGGCTCAACCGGTAAAGACGACGGTCTTCTTGCCGTTGAGAATCACCCGGTCCTCGAGATGGTACAGCACCGCGCGGGCTAAGACTCGTCGCTCGATATCCCTTCCCTTACGGACGAGATCGTCGGGGGTATCCTTGTGCGAAATGCGTTCGACATCTTGCTCGATGATCGGTCCTTCATCGAGGTCCGAGGTGACGTAGTGCGCCGTCGCGCCGATCAACTTGACTCCGCGCTCGTGCGCCTGGTGATAGGGTTTCGCGCCCTTGAATCCTGGCAGGAATGAGTGGTGGATGTTGATGCACCGTCCGGCAAGCTTCGCAGACAGACCATCTGACAGAATCTGCATGTATCGAGCCAGAATGACAAGGTCCGTATTCGTCTCCTGGACGAGGTCCCAGATTCGGGCCTCCTGCTCCATCTTGTTCTGCTTGCTGATCGGCAGGTGGTGAAACGGCAGTTCTGCCAAGTCGGCCGATGCCCCGTGTTCGTAGCCGTGATTGGAAACCACAGCCGTGACTTCCATCGGCAATTCGCCTGTGCGCCATCGGTAGAGCAGGTCCGCCAGGCAATGGTCAAACTTTGACACCAGCAGCATCACCCGCTTTACCGACGACGCCGGCCGGAGGGTGAAGGTCATTGTCAGACGCTCGGCGACTTCATTTACCAGAGACGCAATCTCCGCCTCGGATTTCGCGTGACCGAGTCGACCAAATAGAACGCGCATGAAAAAGCGCCCTGTCTCAACGTCATCGAACTGTTGAGCGTCGAGAATGTTGCACCCTGATTGGTAAAGGAGACCTGATACCGCAGAGACGATGCCGGGTCGGTCGGGGCACGAGAGCGTGAGAATCATCGATTGCTCGGCCGTAACAGCCATCGACTGGGAACTCCTGGTAGGTCGAATGGGACGAAACATGCGCCGCGCTAGCGCGCAGCACACAGTTCGGCGGAAACTAAACTTTCCAGCTCCAGCCACTCGCCTTTCACACGCGTGCGAGCCGCGTCGTAGAACGGGCGAAGGGAAGCAATAGCGGCGTGCCTTTGCCCGGCTATCTCGACTTCGAACCTCCCGTCCTTGAGCCACTGGGCGCTCACGCCTAAGTCAGCGTGCAGATAGCCCATGCCTATGCCGCAGCCTACTGTGTGGCCAAAGCCGGCAGAGCGCAGATAGCCGACAAGAACCCCGTCGCGCCAGACCGGTTCCGACCCGAACATGAGCGGAGCGTCACCAGGAACGGCCAACTGAACGAGGCGTCGCCGCGGGGTCTTCCCACGCTCGGCTTCAAGGGCAGTACGGCCGATGAATTCTGACTTCTTGTCCCAAGCAACCGTAAAGCCGAGGCCCGATTCCAGTGGCGTGTCCTCGTCACTGACGTCAGAGCCCCAGTCACGGTATCCAGCCTCTAGGCGCAGTGTGTTCAACGCGACATATCCTGCGTGATGAAGCTTGAGATCATATCCCGCGGCCACGATAGCATCATAGATACCGAGCGCTTGCTCGGTCGGGATATGAAGCTCCCACCCGAGCTCGCCAACGAAAGTCATTCGAAAGGCCAAAGCCAGGCCGTAGCCGATCTCGATTTCGCGAGCCGTGGCAAACGGGAATGCGGCATCCGAGAAATCGGCGGGGCTGACGCGTGATAGCAGTTCACGCGAACGCGGGCCCATGACCGACAATGTGACGTAGCCCGATGACACATCTGCGATGGTTACTTGCCCGGCTCTCTTGGCATGGTTCCTGAGCCAGGCGACATCGCGAATACGCTGTACAGCCGCAGTGACGACTAAGAACTCCTCTTCGTCGGTCCTGCAGACGGTGACGTCCGATTCCATGCCCCCGCGCTCGTTCAGCCACGGAGTGTAGACGATACGTCCAATAGGCACGTCGACATCGTTGGTCGACAGCCGCTGCAGGAGGGCAAGTGCATCACGGCCCTGAACCAGCAGATGCGCGAAAGAGGTCTGATCGAAAAGAGCAACGCCCGACCGCGTGGCGGCGTGTTCCGCGCCACTCTGCCGGAACCAGTCATCCTTCCCGAAGGTGGCGTGTGTCGCCGGCTGCACACCAGGCTCACCGAACCATTGCACACGCTCCCATCCTGCAACCTCGCCGAAATTCGCTCCCGCCCGAGCAAGCCGGTCGTGTAGCGGGGAAACCCGTACATTGCGGGCTGTTTTCGGAGACTTGTGCGGCCAGTGCAGATTCCAGAGGTTGCCCACGGCCTCGGTCGTGCGGTCGTAGAGATAGCGGCGATTGCGCTGGAACGGCATGGCGCGGCGCACGTCCATTTCCCAGTAATCGCTTGCGGGAATGCCCGTCGACATCCACTCGGCCATCACCTTGCCGGCGCCGCCCGAGGATTCGATGCCGCATGAATTGAAGCCTGCCGCAACGTAAAGGCCCGCAATGTCGGGCGCCGGGCCGAGCAGGAAGCGGTTGTCGGGCGTAAAGCTCTCAGGACCGTTGAAATTCAGCTGCAATCCCACATCGGCCAGTACGGGCATGCGCTCAATCGCGCGTGTCAGATAGGGCTCGATTTGATCAAAGTCATCGGGCAGCGAGTCGAAGCTAAAATCAAGCGGAATACCGTCCCGGCCCCATGGCTTGGCGTGGGACTCGAAGAAGCCGACCAGCAGCTTGCCGGCGTCCGGTTTGGCGTAGACCGCGGCGTCCATATCACGGATCGTCGGCAGGTCCGCAGGCAGACCTGGAATGGCCTCCGTCATAACGTAAAAATGCTCGGCCGCATGCAGCGGCACCGTCCAGTTGAGATCGGCGGCGACGTTGCGACTCCACAAGCCCGCACAAATAACTACCTTCTCAGCGCGGATAAGGCCCTCGGCCGTCTCAACGCCGACGAGGCGACCCTTGTCCGTCACTATGCGGTTTACTGGTGTCCGTTCCAGAATCTTCGCGCCGCCTTGTCGTGCACCGACGGCAAACGCTCGTGCGGTATCGATCGGATTGGTCATACCGTCAGAAGCGATCCAGGCGGCACCCAGCACGCCACTGACGTCAAGCAGCGGCACACGTCGCTTTGCTTCGGCCGCGTCGATGATTTCAACGTCGAGTCCGAATGATCGACCCATCGAGGAGCCACGGTTCAGCTCCTCCATGCGAGCATCCGTCGTCGCGACGGTGATGGAGCCGGTCTGCCTAAACCCGCTCGGTTGTCCGGTCAGCTGTTCGAGGTCGCGAAATAACTCGGCCGAGTATTGGGCCAACTTCGCCATGTTCTCATTTGCACGGAGCTGGGTGACAAGCCCGGCGGCATGCCAAGTGGTTCCGCACGTCAGTTGATCACGCTCGAGGAGCAAAACATCGCGGTGTCCCAGCCGTGTAAGGTGGTAGGCTATCGAGAGGCCAATAATCCCACCGCCGATAACCACATATTCGACATGGGACGGAAGTTTGCTTTGCATGTTGAAACTCGAGTGAAGACTGCGCCGGTTTCGTCGCGGTCGGGTGGAACACATAAAGAATGATTGTTGGTAGCACCGAGCCCGCAGAGATACGGGCTAGGACATTTCCGAATCGCTGATGTCTGCGGATGCGGTCACACTTCTGCCGACAAGCGAATCCATCCCGTTCTCCGTTTGATCGTTATTTGAAGCCAGGAGATTAAGGACAGACGCAGCAGAGTGTCGCCGAAGGATGACCAGATGAAGCTGAAATTCTGCGTCTTTGGCCACAAAGTTTGAGGAATTTGTTGCATGGTCCACCAGGGCCGTGGTGACGATTTAACGGTTGGGATTCCAGGCGCACATCAGATTCAACGCTGATCTTTGGAGATCAGCCGTGGAGAGCAATGCGCTTTGGGCCCATTAATGGGAACGGATTTACATGATTTGTGCCTGGCGGCACGAAGCCGAGCGGGGTCCGCGCAGATAACGGGCGATTTCTGGACGCGCTGCTGTGATGGCCGGCTCGGGTGGCCAGTGGCGCGACCTGCCCGAACGCCTTGGCGATTACCGCTCGGTGAAGCGGCGCTACTAACGCTGTGAAATGGAGGTTCTCGACGACTTGCCTGGGTGTTGGCGCGGGAATCCGACCTGGAATGGCTAATGATCGACTCGACCATAGTGCGGGCCCATCAACACGCGGCCGCGCTGATCAAAAGGGGGCGGATGCCCAGGGGCCTTGCCCGGTTTCGCGGCGGACTGACCACCAATATCTATGTGGCAAACGAAGCGCTCGGAAGCCCGGTCTGCCTCATCGCGAGCCACGGACAACGCCACGACATCGCCTTCGCTCACGATGTGATCGACGGCTTCCGTCGCGTCGGCACGCGATATGACAAGCGGCTCGCCAACTTCGTGGGCTCGCCGCTATCGCTAGTCTGGCTCAGATAGTTTGACCGTCCGCTTGCGCCCACAGAACCCACGAGCCGCGAGCTGAAGGTACCGCACGCAATCATTTCGAACATCAGACCTAAGATTTAATCGATTGGACTTGTATCGGTGAGCCGGACATGAATACATAAATCCGTCCTAAATCGCCTCTGCGCTGATGGTTTTCTGCGCTGCCGGGGTCTTCTGCGAGGATTTTGACCATTGGCATATCGTGGGTTCCCAAAAAAATACGATCGCATCGACGCTCGCATCCTCGAGCTCGTTCAAAAGAACAACCGACTGACCTCTGACGCTATTGGCGAACAGGTCGGATTGTCCGCGACCGCGTGTCAGCGACGATTGAAGCGGCTACGAGCCGAGGGCATCATAGAGGCCGATGTATCTATCGTGTCAGCGAAGGCGGTTGGAAGACCGATACAGATGCTTTTGCTGGTCACGCTTGAACGGGAGCGTGCAGATATCATTGACCGTTTCAAAAGAGACATCAAATCATCTTTAGAAATCGCCACCGGCTTTTACATTACCGGTGACGCGGATTTCCTGCTCTACATAACAGCCCGCAGCATGGAAGAATACGAGCAGTATACACGTCGGTTTTTTTACGAGAACCGCGACATCAAGAGCATCAAGACGATGGTCGTAGTGGACAGAGTCAAAGCGGGGTTTGCCATCCCGATCGATGATCCCGAGGATGACTAACGTTCGAGAGATTCGAAGGCTGCTTCCCCACTCGGACCTTCCGGTCCGCGCTGCACGATCAAGGGGAGCCTATGACACGAATTTCATCCATTTTCAGCGTGACATTCAGTTTCTCGCCAAGCTTTGGATGGCCTCCAAACGGGAAGCGCTCTTCCATCATGAGCTGTTCTCCGTTGATGTCGAGAATTATCCGGGTTGCACCACCGTAGTAGTGGGTTTCCACGACCCGCCCTTCCCTAGCGTGGCCGGCGGTACCGTCCGGCGAAAGGCGAATGTGTTCGGGGCGGATTACTGCGCTGCCCGGACCTGCCTTCCATTTGCCTGGCAGGCGAAGGCCTAGTTTGGAGACAAAGGTGCCCTCCGGGTCGACTGCTCCTTCCAGCATTGAGCACCAGCCGATGAACTTCGCGACGAACGGGCTTTCGGGCCTTTCATATATGTCGCCGGGTGTTCCGACCTGCTCGATCCTGCCACCATTCATGACGACAATACGATCCGACATGGTCAGCGCCTCCTCCTGATCATGGGTTACGAACAGGGTGGTGACCTCGACGCTGCGAATTACTGCGCGGAGCTCTTCACGCATCCGAACTCGGAGCTGCGCATCGAGGTTCGAGAACGGCTCGTCGAGAAGCAGCACGGCCGGGCGCATGGCCAAAGCGCGCGCGAGCGCGATGCGTTGTTGCTGTCCACCTGAAAGCTGGCTGGGTAGCCGTCCCGCGAGGTGTGGCAGTTCGACCAAATTTAGCATTTCGCTGACGCGCCGATCCCGATCGGCCCTGGTCCAATTTAGATTCTCAAGGCCGAACGCGATATTCTCCGCCACCGTCATATGAGGAAACAGCGCATAGCTTTGGAAAACCATCCCCGTATCGCGCCTATAGGGGGGCTGGTGGGTCATATCCTGGCCATTAATTTCAACGGTTCCGGACGTTGGCTCCACAAAACCGGCAACCATGCGAAGCGTCGTTGTTTTGCCGCAGCCGGAAGGTCCGAGAAGGCAGACCAGTTCGCCTCGTCCTACGCCCAGCGAAACATCCGCGACGGCAACCGCGTCACCATAGAGCTTGGAAACCGACCGCAGTTCAACGACGTAGTCACCCGGATCTCGGACCGACGTTTCAAAATCTTTCGACAAGCTGGCACCTCTTTCTCGCTAGGATAGTGTTTCTGCCCCGATCAGCCGCTCGATTGTCAGAATGACAGCGAGCGTTACAAAGATCATTATACTAGACACAGCTGCGACGAGTGGGTTGTAACTGTGATCCAAGTAAGTGAACAGCTGAACTGGCAATGTCACGTTTCCGCCATATGTAAGGAATACGGAAACCGTTACATTGCCAAAAGAAGTCACAAAGGCAAATATTGCGGCAGACAGTAGGCCTGGCAAGATAAGCGGTAACGTAATACGCCTCACAACTCGCAATGGCGAAGCCCGGAGGTTCATTGCTGCTTCTTCAAGCACGCGGTTGTGTAGGGTAAGGCTGGCGAGAACCGTCCTTACAACATATGGAATCGCAAGTACCAGATGGCCGGCAAATAGTGGGAACATTGTCTGGATAAGATTCATCCACGCAAATAGATACAACAGGCCGATGCCAAGTACGACGGCGGGAACGATTAACGGCGAAAAGGCAAGCGCCTGGAGCAGTCCCTTTCCCGGGAAGTCGAATCGGTTGATGGCGAATGCAGCGGCGAAGCCGATCACGAGTGCCGCGATAGCAACGATCACGGCGACGTAGGTACTGGTCCAAAGCGCGCTCATGAAAGGTTCGCTTTCGAACGCCTTCTGATACCATTGCATGGAAAATCCGGCAGGAGGGAAATCCATTGTTTCCCCGCTCGTAAATGACAAAACAACCACAAGTGCGGCCGGCAGGGCTAGCAAGGCATAGACCGCCACGCGAGTCACCGCACCTGCCACTATCAGAACGTAGTCGGTGAAATCATAACGCATGGCGTCCACCCCTGACAAAACGCGACGCGGCTAAAGCATTAAACGCCGCGGTAAAGCCGAGACCGGCCACAAAAAGAATGAACGCCATAGCCGCGCCAGAAGGCCAATTGAATTCCGACATGATGCGCTCATAGATGAGGCTCCCCAGCATGGGGACGCGGTTTCCGCCAATGAGACGGGGCGTGATAAACGCCGAAATCGACAGCACGAAAACGAGGTTGAAGCCAACAAGGATACCCGGGGTCGCCAGGGGAATAATGACCCTTCGGAAGGTGACAAGGCGGTTGGCACGCAGATTGGATGCTGCATGTTCCAGCACTGGATCGATCTGGGTAACGACACTCATGACTGAAAGAATCATGAAAGGAAGGAATTGCTGAACCAACACAAGGATCACAGCAGGGCGAGCGAATAGGAAAGTCTTCGGCGAAGAAATGATGCCTAGGTTCACAAGAACTGAATTGAGCAGCCCATTGCGGCCGAGCACGATCAACCAACCGAACACGATAACAACGAGGCTCAGCGTCAGCGGCATGATCACGATAATCGTGCGCCACCGCCGAGCCAGCGGAGGAAGACGGGCAAGCGAATAGCCCACTGGAAATCCAATCAACAGGCAAATCAGACTGACGACAAGGCCGTCCACAAATGTGTCCCATAACACCGATGAATAATAGGTATCGGAGAAGAAGCGCAGGTAATGCCTGAGCGTGAACCCATGCCCATCGAGGAGATAGTCACCATCCAAAAAGCTGTACCGAAGAACCCCTATCGCAGGCACCATCAAAAACCCTACAAGAAGCAAGATCATGGGAGCCAGCAAAAGTGCTGCAGTGAGTATCGGCTTTTGCCGGAAAGGTGGTCTCATCATGTTTCCTTCTGACGGTTTGAGCGAGTGCGACAGCAAGGGTTGCGCCCAGTTGCGCACAACCCTTGCTGCCAAAACAACCTGCTCAGCCACGAAGAATTTTGTTGATGCGCTCGATGCGGGCGCTGCGGTCGGCCATCCACTTCTGCCAATCGACCTTCTTTTTCAGCGCGATCCGTTCAGGTGTGTTGAAGGTTAGATCCTTTGCGATTTCATCAGGTAGCTTTACGTCCGTAGTTACGCCGAGCCTCAGTGCCCGAGGCAGGCCAAGCATACCCTCATCGGAAAGCATCTGGTCAAGGAATGCGAATGCTGCCTCTGGATGCTTAGCATTCTTGACAACGTTCATGTACGAGGTTGCCCCATAGATACCCTGCGGCGGATACACGCTTACGATAGGATGACCCTTCGTGCGCAACTCATGCCCTCGAGCATCTGATATTACACCGGCTGAAGCTTCTTTGGTTTCGAACATCTGGATCATCGCAACTGTACTTTGCGCCAGTGCGAGAATATTGGACTTAGCCTGCTCCAGTAACGAATACGCCGGCTCCATGTTGGAGATCGAACCACCGTTCTCCTCTGCCAACGCGAGCAGGTACAGGCTCCACGTATCGAAAGTTGCAGCGGGAAGTGCCACACGGCCCTCAAGGTCGGGCCTGGTCAGGTCGGTGTAAGTAGTTAGTGGCTGCTCGACGAGCTCCGAGTTATATATTGGAATATATGTGAATACGCTGTAGGGAACCCCATACTCGCCGTACTCGCGAAATCCGGGAAGGATGCGTTTGATGTTCGGGACCTCGGCTTCCGTTACTTCCTGGATCAAGTCGGCTTTTAGCGCCTCCACCATGTATGCGCTGTCCGCCTGGTACACGTCGAACGGAGGGTTCTCCTTATTCGCGACGAGCTTGACTAAGTCGGCGGATTGTGTGCCGGCGGTAATCTGGACCTTCAGCCCCGTCCTCTCCTCAAGCGGCGCCGCGACATACTTCTGAATGGTTTCGTCGTATAGTCCACCCCATCCCCCGAAGCGGAGGGTGATACCCGCGAACTTTTTTTCTTGTGCATGGACATAAGGCGCAGCCAGCGTGCTCATGGTGGTCGCGGTGGCGAGTTTCAAAAAGGTGCGTCTCTTCATCTACCATTCCTCCCTTTTGGGTGTAACTGACTGAGGCGACAACAGCGCCGGCAGTCGAATCTGCTAGGTCAGGCAGGCATTTATTGTGACCACCAGCGCTCGCTGAATCATATCCACTGAAGCCACCGACAATTGTAATCGGTTCCTGATCCGGTTTTGATCAAAAGACAGCCTGCCGCAGCAGAAAGGCTGCGCTGCTAGGATGGTTGTTGAAGGTTTCCATTGGCGCTGCGGTGGGCGTTTTTCGCACCGCCGGGATCGGGTGATCTCGATCGACCGTTCCGATCGGGGCTGCCCGTCTATTGAACTGCAGCTGAAGCCAGAGCGGAAGCGATCAAGGCTTGCAGTTCAGACGTAAAGGAAGCGATCATCAACGACCAGCGCGAGGACGGGACACCTGTGAACCTCAACCGAGACGAAGTATTCGGGCATGATATCATCGGAGATGAAGCGGCTACGCCCTGGCTGAAGAAGAACCCTTGCGAAATGTCGATGGTGCTCGCGAACGCCAGCGATACGACGGGACCGGACACCAGGGATCGTCATCAGAAGCCGGCACCTCATCATTGCGAGCATGTCCAGAACCGTCTTGTGCAACGGAGGCGAATACCTCGCACAGTTTACGCCTCGCGTCAGCAGCGACTTGATGACCTCCTGGAGATCGATCAGCCATGCTGTCGGCCAGCTAGCGGATACGCTCCTCGAATTTGACAACGTTTCCGTCCCTCAGCCCAAAATTGCGCAACAGTTCGTGAATGTCGTTATTCAATGGCGATCGCCTTTCGTGGCAGCAGCTTGCGCGTCGTCAGCAGGGCTCGCCGATTCGGGCTCGTCAGCGTTTAGACATGCACAGGACGATACAGATTGAGGTGGTGCCGACAATACAGATTGGTGGCTGAGATAACGACAGGAGGCTGACGACTAGGCCGACGCTTCGCTGCCTCTCTCCCGGACGATGACGCACGCCTCAGGGCCGATATGGGGCGCTACTCCTTCATCGTGCAGACTTGCACTGTTTACTTCCTGCCGGTCTCCCGGCGCACTCAAATCCACACTCTTACAGGTCGAAATGGCGCCTTGAACATCGCAAGCCTCCGAAATTGGTCCTTGGGCTTCGTGCGACACGCTGGAAACCGACACGTGCCAACAGATCCTTCAACTAAATTTGCAGAACCTTTGCGACCGCAGATAGCTGACTATGGTACTTCGCCGCAAAGTCTGAGGGGTAGGCACGGATAAAAAGCTGATGCCTATTCCCGGTCAGACCGCCGCACCCATGCAACGGAGGTTAACCCCAATGACACGAAGAGCGCTCATCCTGGTTGAAGGCCATAGGGGTAACGGTCCGCGATACGTCCAAGCGGCCCAGCGTCTTGGTCTTCATCCGATTACCCTATCGACTGATCCAGCTCAGTACGAATACCTTGCCGCCGAAATGCTTGAGGCAATTCGGGTCGATACAGACAATCTCGATGCGCTTATCCGCGAATGTTCCCGCATAGGTGCGACCTATGACATTGCTGGAATTACGGGCTTTGCGCTCCTCGACGAGTCGATCTATGCGACAGTTGGCAAGCTCTGCCGTCATTTCGATCTACCGGGACCGAACCCCGCATCAATTGAACGGTGCTGTGACAAATTCGCTCAACGTCAGTTCCTCGCGGATGCCGGCGTTCCAATACCTGCTTATCGCTTGGCAGCGGATGCGAGGGACGTAGAACGCGCTGCCGCGGAAATCGGCCTGCCGGTGGTTCTTAAGCCAGCCGTTGGCAGCGGAAGCGTCGGCGTCCGATTGTGCCGCAATGCCGATGAGTTAGCAGAACATACGACCTATTTATTGGGCGGGAAGCACACATGGCGGTCTTCGCCGAGAATACTGATCGAAGAATTCGCACAAGGCCCCCATTATTACGTTCCTATAATGGGAAATGAGCTCATTGGGATTGAGGCCTCGGACTGCCCTCCACCGCATTTCGTCTTCCATCGGGGCATCTTCCCGGCTCTGCTGACTCATGATGAGCATAAGCGTATCGCCAAAATTTCGCTGAGCTGTTTGCGAGCTCTCGGCCTTGGCTGGGGGCCAACGAACATTGAATTCCGATGGACGAAGCGTGGACCAGTCGTCATTGAGGTCAATCCGCGCCTTGGTGCCGGTGCTCCAACGGTTCAGCTGGCTTACGGTGTCGATCTCGTCACTGAGCACATCAAGCTTGTCATCGGCGAGGAATGGAATTTGCGCAGAAGGCATTCACACACTGTAGCCTGGCGGTCCTTACTTCCTGATCGCGATGGCATCCTCGATTGGATCACTGGCGACAGTCGGGCCGCTGCTATACCAGGTGTCGCCGAGGTCAAATTGTATGTCAAACCGAAGACCTCAATCGTGAGGAAAGGCGACTACCGAGACTGTATTGGACATATCAAGGCCGTCTCAACAAGCCCGGCTCGGAGCGAGGCGATACTTCAGCGTGCCGTCGACTCGATCAGTTGGTCGATCACACCATTTCCGACGTCTGGCGGAGAGAAACAATCTGCGGCCCTTCAACTTCCTGCACCGACGCAGGTGGCGCCAGGTAAGAGGTGATCGTCGCCTTCCAGGGGCACGATTCGGGCAGTGGGCGACTCGCGTTATGACAGAGACAACCTGAAAGCGTCGCCGATAATGGGTCGGCGCTGCGACCTCGACTCGGCAAGGGCACATCGGCGTCAGTATCAGAGGCTAGCTATGTCCCTTCAAGCATGTAGCGAACTGCGGCGGCGTGATACCTACAGGTAAGCGGTGTTTCGGGACCATCTTTCGGGAGTGATGTCGATCTGTGAGGTTGCCGGTTCTGCATTGGAATCGGAGATCGGCTTGTGTCTGGACTTGACCTTACGCTTGACCCGGAGCGGCAGC
>NZ_SUGA01000046.1:0-21718 GCF_004963255.1 Mesorhizobium sp.
ACGAGATGAAGGATCTCGCGAGCCGCGCCCGCAGCCGCAAGCTGAAGCCCGAAGAGTATCAGGGCGGCACGACGGCGGTGTCGAACCTCGGCATGTTCGGCATCAAGGACTTTGCCGCCGTCATCAATCCGCCGCATGCGACGATCCTGGCGGTCGGCGCCGGCGAGGAGCGGGCGGTGGTCAAGAAGGGCGAGATCAAGATAGCCACCGTGATGTCGGTGACCCTGTCCACCGACCATCGCGCGGTCGACGGCGCGCTCGGCGCGGAACTCCTCGGCGCTTTCAAACGCATGATCGAAAACCCGATGGGCATGCTGGTGTGAGCCAATTTCCGCAGGCCTTTGATCCGGCTTGATCTTACGCCACGGGGCCCTGCGATCACCGACTTGTCAGGCCGGCAGCTCGCAGGAATCCCGGCCCGGTGCTTGAAGCCGCCGCTATTTCGTTCCACATCGGGCGCAATGAACGGCAAGATGCGGGAATGGTTTCGGAATTGGCGATGGGCCTTGGCCGCATCGCTGTTCCTGCATGTCCTGATTGCAGCGTTCCTGTTCTTTGGCCTGCCGAGACCCGAGCAACAGCCGGACCAGCAGGAACAGCCGGTCAATGTCGCGATCGTGCCGCCGCCGGAACAGCCAAAGCCGAAGCCCGCTCCGAAGCGGCCGGAGCCGAAACCTGAACAGAAGGTCGAAAAGCCGCCTGAGCAGCCGGCTCCGAAGCCACCGCCTCCGCCGCCGCCGAAACCGCAGGACATGCCGGTTCTGAAGCGCGTTTTCCAGTACGGCGAGAAGGATACCGGCCCGGAGAAATCTCTGAACGGGGGCAGCGCTCCGGCCAACGCGCCATCGCCGACCCAGAATGAGCCCGCGAAGCCGCCGGTCGCGCAGAAGCCGGCGCCCGGCCAGCCCGCTTCGCCTGCAACGCCCGAGCAGCAGCAGCCGGATTCCAACAAGGCTCAAGAGAAGCCGGCAACCGCAGCGTCGGACGAAAAACCCGCGCAAAGCGAGGAGAAGAAAGCCACTGAGGATGCCGACAAGCAGCAGCCCGACAAACAAGAGACGCCGCCGCAAACCACCGAGCAGCAAGCGGCCGTGCCGTTAAAGCCATTGACGGCCGAGTCAGGCGACAAGCTCGCGCCTCCATCCTCGGCCGAAAAGGCAAAGCCTAAGGCTTCCAAGGCGATGAAGTTCAAATCCGCAAGGGCCTTGAGAGCGCCAAGCGGGAACCCGGCAAGGTCGAACTCCGCCGACAGCGCGGTTGCGGGAGCGCCGATCTATTCCGGCCTGCCGGGCGTCAGGAAACTTTACTCGCCGGGTGCGACCGGCAATATGCAGGCTACGAGCTCGATGGAGAACGTGCCGCGCGATCAGCGCATCGCCAATCTTTGCGCCAACGTCCTGAACCAGGAACTGCAAAGTGCCGACTACGCGCCGAAATGGCTGCCGACCATCCCCCTGAAGCAGGGCAATGTTCTCAACCCTCCGCAGGCCGCCTTCAGCACGACAAGCCAATGGTACGATCTGAGCTTCCGCTGCGAGGTCGACGCCGACGCCACGCGGGTCCTGTCCTTTAACTTCCGTGTAGGGGGATTGGTCCCGCCGGCGGACTGGACCCGACGTCGCTTCCCCAGTCTCCGCTAGCTTAAGCCGGCACGCCGAGCTCGGCCAACTGCCGGGCAACCTCATGCCAGTCGGCGCAGACAAAATCGGCGCCGGCGGCTTTCAGCCGCCCGCCGTGCTCGGGATAGGTGTGACCGCCGCCGGTATAGCCGATCGCGATCATGCCGGCAGCCACCGCGCCCTGAACGCCGAAGGGCGAATCCTCGACCACGATACAGTCGGTCGGCTTCGCCCCCATCTTCTCGGCGGCATGGAGGAAGATGTCCGGCGCCGGCTTGCCGTTCTTCACCATCGAGGAGGAAAAGATCGCCTCGCCGAAGAAGCGCGACAATCCCGTCACCGACAGGCTGTGGTTGATGCGCTCGACCGAGGACGACGAGGCGACGCAACGGTTTCCGGCAAGCGCGCTGAGGAATGGCGCGATCCCCGGCGTCGGCTTCAACTCCTCGGAGAAGAGCAGCTTGGTCTCGGCCCAGATGTCCCCGTCGGCCGCCGGGGGGAACTGGTGGCCGGTCAGTTCCTTGATCTTCACGATGATGTCGGCCTGCTTCATGCCGATGCATTGCGCGATGATGCCGCCATGCACGCCCGGCATGCCGTGCTTCTCATAGACGCGCTCGTAAGCCTTGGCGGCCAGCGGTTCGCTGTCGACGAGAACGCCGTCGCAGTCGAAGATCATCAGTCTGGTTTGCGCCACGCGCCTCTCCCGGCCTCTGTGCCAATGCGCACATCGCTATCGATAAAAAGTCAGATGTTCAATAGCGGGCAATTACGTCTCCGGCGGCTCAAAGCTGGCGCAACGCCTCGCTGACCGGCGAGGATCCAAGCGCGCGCTGCATGGCCTGGCGCGACTGGGCGCGGTCGGGCGTGATCCAGTTGGGCTCGGCGCCGAGGAAGCGGTCGAGGAACGCCACGGCATAGGCGGGCATTTCCGTTGCGTTCTCGCGGTAGGACCACCAGGTGCGCAAATCGTCGGCGCATTTGTCGATGCTGGGCGCGGTGCCGAATTCCTGCTCGTGCACGGCCAGGATCGCCGACACGCAGTAGTTGGTATAGAGGAAACCTTCCGGCCAGAAGCGCACGATTTCCGCCGTGCCGGCATTGGCTTCCGTCTCGATCATTTCCTTCAGACCTGAGACCTCCCGCGCCGGCGCCTGCCGGATCAGCTCACGCAGCACCAGCCCGGCGGCGAAGACGATGAAGTCCGCGCGGTCGACCGCCGCGAATCGCTTCTGCGCTTCCATGACTTCGATCCAGTCGAGGAAGGCGCGCGTCAGCTTGGCCTCGTCGATCTCGAAGCGCACGCCGAACGTTTCCGACACCACCTTCGCACTGCTGCGGAAGGTGGCGCGGAACCAGCGCAGCTGCCGCAGCCGGTGGCGAAGGTCCGGCATAAGCGCCAGTTCGTGCCTAAAGGGCAGGTCCATGTCTCACATCCCGTTTGACGACAGGCTAGCACAGCGCCGCCGATGCCGAAATCGGCCGGTCGCCTGTGGAGCGTTATGGCCGCTAATATAATACATGTTGACATTCGAGGAAACAAATGTTCTCACTTTCGGGTCGTCTCGCCTCCGTTCAATATGTCCCGGAGGAAGAGACTCGGGAGGAGACCGAAATGGCAATCTGGCAGTGGGCACTGCTTCTGCTGTTTGTTGTCTGGGCGCTGCAATCGTTGGGCGTCTGGCTGCAGATGCGGCATTATTCGGATGTCTTCAAAGGCGTCACCAGCCAGTACAAGGACGGTTTCGTCGGCGCGGGCAATTTCCGCGGACGCCTGGCCAAGGGCACCATCGCGCTCATCGTCGTGACGCCGGATCTCATCGTGCGCCGCATGATGGTCATGAGCGGCCGTTCGGTGCTGACCAAGTTCAAGCGACATGAAGAATTCGAGGGCATCCCCCTCGATCGACTCCGGTCCAACCCTGCGATCATGGGGGAGGGGGAACCCGGTGTGGCCGAGGCCGTGAAACGGGCGATCGAGCAGATCGACCGCGCGCGGTCGGAGCCGGGGAAGAAGCCGGGCCTGGCCGGCTTGAACATAGCAAGGGCTTAAACGACGCCGGCAGCCGGCTGGGAATGACCGGCAGGGGTCATAAGGAGGAGAAATGTCTGTAATTACACTATTGGCGCAGCATGCAGACCTCGCGGTGCACAACCTGCATCTCGCAGGCACCATGGTCTCGGATGCTGCCTGGCACGGCAAGCTCGGCGTCGAGCATGCCACCGATCATCTCGTGGTCCTGGCGCAGGCAACGACCGACAACGCGCCGGTCACCGCCGATCAGCTGAAGGAACAGCTGAAGAATGTGCAGCAGGAAGAGCAGCTCGGCTGGCTCACCGCGATCGGCAAATACTTCATCGGCATCTTCCAGAAGGGCGGCGAAGTGTTCGCCGGCTTCGTCACTGGCATCATCCCGACCCTGGTCGTGCTGATGACGGCCTTCTACGCCGTCACCGAGCTGGTCGGCGAGGAGCGCGTCCACGGCCTGGCGCGTGGCGCCGGCCGCATCGCGCTGACCCGCTATACCGTGCTCCCCGTGCTCTCGGTGTTCTTCCTTACCAACCCGATGGCCTACACCTTCGGTTCTTTCCTGGAAGAAAAGCACAAGCCTGCCTTCTATGACGCGGCAGTGTCCTATGTGCATCCGCCGCTCGGCCTCTTCCCGCATATCAACCCGGGCGAATATTTCGTCTGGGGCGGCATGCTGGTGGCGCTGCTCGACCTCGAGAAGCGCGGCGTCATCGCCAACGGCTATCACGTCAAGGTGGCCATCTGGTACGCCATCGTCGGCCTCGTCGTCATCCTGCTGAAGGGCATGCTGACCGAGCGCATCACGGCCATCATGGCACGCCGCCAGGGCGTCGAGCTCTAAGGGCGGGAGGACACCATGGCCAAGACATACAAGGCAGTAAAGATCTCGAGGGGCTCCACCGGTTGGGGCGGCCCCCTGGTCATCGAGCCGACCGAGCAGCGCAACAAGGTCGTGTCGGTAACGGGCGGCGGCATCCATCCGGTGGCGCAGCTCATTGCCGACATGACCGGCGCCCAGGCTGTCGACGGCTTCAAGTCGCCGCCGATCGAAAGCGAGATGGCGGTCGTCGTCGTCGACTGCGGCGGCACCGCGCGCTGCGGCGTCTACCCGCGCAAGCGTATCCCGACCGTCAATCTGACGCCGGTCGGCCAGGCGGGTCCGCTCGCCCAGTTCATCACGGAAGACATCTACGTTTCGGGCGTGAAGCCGGCCAATGTCGCAATGGCGGACGGATCCGAAGCGGTCACCACTGCGGGGGGAGCAGCATCGATGAGTTCAAGCAACAACACCACTGCCAGAGCGGCCGAGCCGCTGCCGAGCGAAGGCGGGCTTATCGGCCTGATCAGCTCGATCGGCCGCGTCATGGGCCGCGTGGTCGGCATCTTCTTCAACTCCGGCCGCCGCACCATCGATCAGGTCGTCCGCAACGTGCTGCCCTTCATGGCCTTCGTGACCATGCTGATCGGCCTCATCCTCTATACCGGCATCGGTGACGTGCTGGCGCAGCCGATGGGTCCGCTGGCCAACAACATCGTCGGCCTGCTGATCATCTCGGCCATCTGCGGCCTGCCGTTCCTGTCGCCCATCCTGGGACCGGGCGCGGTCATCGCCCAGGTCATCGGCGTCGCCATCATCGGCCCGCAGATCGCCAACGGCACCATCTCGCCCGCAATGGCGCTGCCGGCGCTGTTTGCCTACAACACCCAGGTGGGCTGCGACTTCGTTCCCGTCGGTCTGGCGCTCGGTGAGGCCAAGCCGAAGACGATCGAAATCGGCGTGCCGGCGGTGCTCATCAGCCGCCAGATCATGGGCCCTGTCTCCGTGCTGATAGCCTGGGTCGTGTCCCTGATCGTGTTCTAAATAACAGTAGTAAAACGAGGTTCGTCATATGTCGGTTCTTCTCAAGACACGGGTCACGGCAATCGGGCCCGAAGTGGCGGACCTCGCCGAGGGCGGCGTGCTCATCCTGTTCGCGGATGGCTCGCCTCCCGAACTGGCCGAGGTCTCCGTGCTGCACAAGACGGAGGAAGGCCCGAGCGATGATGCGCCGGCAACAGGCGCCTCCATCACACTCGGGCCGGTCTCGGCGACGATAACGGCGGTCGGCTCCACGGCCTGGAGCAAGGTCCGCGAGATGGGTCATGTCGTGATCTCCTTCAACGGAGCATCCGAGGCCGAAAGGCCGGGTGAGGTTTGTGCGTCCGAGGTCGATACCGGAGCGCTCGTGGCCGCCCTTACACCGGGCGCTGTCATCACCATCGCCGCCTGATAATATCCGCGCTTCTGTCGATAAGCGCCCAAACCTAGAGAATTGCCATGGAACGCTCGACCATCGTCAGAGTGCACGAAGGTTTGCACGCCCGTCCCGCCACGCGGTTCGTAAAACTCGCCAAGGGTTTCGAATCCGATGTCGAGCTGGTCAAGGACGGCAAGGCGGTCAGCGCCAAGAGCTCCGTCAAGCTGATGCTGCTGGCGGTAAAGGAAAACCAGGAAGTCACAGTGCGCGCCAATGGCGCCGACGCGATCGAGGCGATCGAAGCGCTGATCGGTTATCTTGAGAATCCGCGCGCCGGTCTCGACGACGAGAGCGAAGCGGGCGAGGGCGGCTCCGAAACCGCAGCTGCGGCACCCGCTCCAGAGGCGGCGCCGCTGCCTGCCGCGCCGATGCATGGAATCTCCAAGCTCCAAGGCGTAGCCGCCAGTGAGGGCGTGGCGATCGGGCCGGCCTTCGCCCATTTTCCCCCGGAGATCGAGGGGCCGGGCAGACGGCTCCAGGCCGATGAGATCGACAGCGAGCTCGAGCGCTTCCGCGGCGCCGTCGCCAGCGTCCAGGCGCGCATGGACCGCACGCTTGCCGAGAACAATCTCTCCGCCGGCGACCGCGGCATCGTCGCGGCGCTGCGTGACATCGCCGCCGACGACAGCCTGACCGGCGAGGTCGAAAGGCTGATCAAGGGCGGCGACGACGCGGTCTCAGCGGTCATCGCGGCTGCGGCCACCATCGCCGCCGATTTCAGCGCGGTCGACGACCCCTATCTCAATGCCCGGGCCGACGACGTCCATGCCGTCGGCCGGCAGATCTGCCTGGTGTTGCTCGGCCAGGACGAGGTCAGCCTGGAGACCACCCCTCAAGGCGCGATCCTGATTGCCGACGATATCGGCGCCTGGGATCTGGCGCGCGCGCCGCTGAAGCGCATCGGCGGCGTGGTCTGCGGCCATGGCGGCGCCACCTCGCACATCGCGATCATCGCCCGCTCGCATGGCATTCCGGCCGTGCTGGGTCTGGGAGACAAGATCAACGAGTTGCGTGCGGCCAAGGAGGTCGCCATCGACGGCAATGCCGGGCATGTG
Organism: Mesorhizobium sp.; assembly: GCF_004963255.1. Taxonomy (GTDB): domain Bacteria; phylum Pseudomonadota; class Alphaproteobacteria; order Rhizobiales; family Rhizobiaceae; genus Mesorhizobium. Next base: position 7,004 of record NZ_SUGA01000046.1, read on the forward strand.
ATCGTCGATCCGGATGAGGCGACGCGCTCCGATTTCAACAAGCGCGTTGAAGCCGCGGCGCAGGAGCGCGCCGGGCTGAAAGTGTTCAAGAGCGTGACGCCGACCCGCGCGGATGGCACGGTGATCGAGGTCGCGGCGAATATCGGCTCGCTGGAAGAGATCGAGGCGGCGCAGGAAGCTGGCGCCATGGGCGTCGGCCTGTTCCGCACCGAGCTGCTCTTCATGCGCCACATGCACCTGCCTTCGGAAGACATGCAGGCCGAGACCTACAGCGCCCTGGCCAAGGCGTTTGCGCCGCATTCGGTCATCGTGCGCACGCTCGACATCGGCGGCGACAAGCCGATCGCCGGCATCGAATTCCCCGACGAGGAGAACCCCTTCCTCGGCTGGCGCGGCATCCGCATGTGCCTGGATCGTCCCGACATCTTCAAGCGTCAGCTGCGGGCACTGCTCAGGGCTGCGGTTCACGGCAACATCAAGGTGATGCTGCCGATGGTCTCGGAAATCACCGAGGTGACGCGGACCCGCGCGCTGGTCGATGAATGCGCGACCGAGTTGAAGGCCGAAGGCGTGCCGCATGCAAGCTTCGACCTCGGCGTGATGATCGAGACGCCGGCCGCCGTACTGATCGCGTCGGCGCTGGCGAAGGAAGTGGCGTTCTTCTCGATCGGCACCAACGACCTCACCCAGTACATCATGGCCGCCGACCGCCTCAACCCGACGGTCGCCAAGCTTAACGATGTCACCAATCCGGCGGTGATGTCGGCGATCGAGCTGACGGCCAAGGCGGGTGTCGCCGCCGGTATCATGGTGGGCATGTGCGGCGAGGCCGCCGGCCGTCCGGACTTGATCCCGGCCTTCATCGGGATGGGCCTGACCGAGCTCAGCATGAGCCCGGCCTCGATCCAGCGCGCCAAGAAGACCATCGCGGCGATGGCGCCCGAACGATAGCGGATCCCTCGCGGCGGTTACGTCAGATGCGCGAGCAGAGTGGCGAGAACCGGTGTCAGTTCCTGGACGGCATTGGCCTGGGCGCAAGCCTGCCGGATGCGATCCTCCCGCACTTCGGCCGCCAGCACCGCGATCTCGAGAATGTCGGGCTCCGGCGTGCCGCCGTCCGCCTTGGTCGCCAGTCCGCAGGCAAGCACGACAGGCGCCAGACATCTTATGTCGAGCGACCGGTCGGCCGTGGCCGCCTCGCCAGGCTGAACCGGACGGTGGTTGAGGCATTCGACGAGGAGAGCCGCGCAGGCCGCAGCGACTTGGTCGGTGGAGGCCGCATCCGCCGTCGCCCCAGCCAGAAGATCGGCATGGCGCTTGCGCATCGCGGCGTGCACGGCGGAAAAACTCGCCTCGTGTACGCGGGCCTTGTCGACGCCGTAACCGGCCAGAACCGCGCGGGTCAGATAATACATGTCGCGCCTGAATTGACGTTCGCCGCCGATCTGCCGGTCTTCATCGCCGTCCGGGAAATAGGAGCGCAGGCTTTTCACGGTCGTTCCGTCGACCTTGAGCGGCCGGGAATGCGGAACGAAGGATTCGGCGATCGTCAGCGCGTCGTCGACAGCGCTCGCGGCGTGGCCGAGCAGGCTGCGACCCGGAAAGGGAGGCAAATTGCCGGCTATATCGTGAGACGTCTCGCCGGCGCTGTCGTGGCGGCTCTGGCGAATGGCGTCGCGCAGTTCCCGAAGCCGGTCCTTCAGGTTGGCGCGGACATCTTCGGAAATTTGTCGCAGCATCGCCAATTGCCTCGAAATGCTGAAGCCGCTCACGGCTTGGGGGGCGCCAGTCGCCCTCTCTAGATTGTTCGTCTCGATTGGTAGATCAATAGACGATATTTAACCAGCATGCAGAATCGGCGAGGCCGGGCTTGGAGGGGAAATTGGGCAGGCGGCGGCAGGGCGAACCCGAAAACGGCAGGGGGGCGGCTGAGGCATCCGAGCAGGTCGTCAATGAAAGCCGGACCGACCGGCTCAGGATCCGCGCCGCCTGGATGTATTTCGTCGAGCAGATGACACAGAACGAGATCGCCGACGTGCTCGGCGTCGGCCGGGTCACCATCGTGCGCATGCTGGCCGACGCGAGGGCTCGCAACGAGGTGAAGATCACCATCGAGAGCGAGCTGCTGGAGATCGTGCGCCTGGAGCGCGCGCTGGAAAAGACCTTCGGCCTGCAGCAGGCGCTGGTTGCGCCGCTGTCCGATCCCAAGGCCGATCCGATTCCGGCGATCGCCGCCAAGACCGGCATGTTCCTGTCCGATGCCATGAAGTCCGGCATGCGGGTCGGCGTCGGCTGGGGCGTCACGCTGTTCCACACCTTGCCGTTCATCAGCGCCAAGTCGCTGAGCGACTTCAGCGTGATCTCGCTGCTTGGCGGGGTTGGCGTCGCACGCCGGGTCAACCCGGCCGAGTTTGCCTGGCGCTTCGCCCAGATTTTCCAGGGCGACGGCTATCTGATGCCGACGCCGGCCGTCGTCGACAGCGTCGAGACCAAGATCGCGCTGGTCGAGCGTTGCGGCCTGCAGGAGATTTTTGCGATGGCCGACGCGCTCGATGCGGTCCTGCTCAGCGTCGGCGGCATCGCTTCGGCCACCACCTTCTCGCGCGGCGGCTTCCTCAAGGAAGCGGACCGGGAGGCCCTGCTTGCGCGTGGCGCCGTCGGTGACCTTCTGTTCCATTTCTACGACCGCAAGGGCGACCTCGTCGACCATCCCGTCAACAGCCATGTGATGTCGGTCGATGTCGACCGGCTGCGCAAGGCCCCGATCCGAATCCTGACCTCCGGCGGCGCGGAGAAGACCGAGGCGCTGCTCGGCGCCATGAACCTGATCGCGCCGACGGTGCTCATCACCGACGAGGAAAGCGCGAGGCGCATGCTGGCCGCGCACGGGGGTTGATCCTAAAATACGCTCCGAATTCGGTTGACCCGCACCCGGTTATCACGATACATCGCGACCCGGTCCGGAGTGTAGCGCAGCCCGGTAGCGCACTTGACTGGGGGTCAAGGGGTCGTCGGTTCGAATCCGGCCACTCCGACCATTAAAACAAGGACTTAGAGTTCTTCGATTCTGCGAAATCCCCCAAACTGGAAAATTGGGTACCTGGAGGGGTAGGTTTGGTAGGCAGCACTCCAGCGCTGTGAGGCTGGGCTTGACTAATGTGCGCGGGGATTTCACTCTGCCGGTGCAACGTGGGGGCTGAACTTTGGTGGCAGAAGCGAAATCGATCCTGCCCATAACCTCGATCGCCGAGGCATTCACAACGATCGCACGGTTGACGCCGGAAGAAGCGCAGGCCCTGCAGTCCTTCCTAGGTAGTGAAAGATCATTTTGGCCCTCAGATGAGGTCAGCGATCAATTCTGCGTGACGGCAAATCTTATTAGAAGTGACGCGGATACGATCTTAAGCATCGTGAAATTCATTTACGACCGACTTGCCGAGCGAAGGGGTGAAGAGCGCGACGCCGCCATTAAGGCAGTAGCGGCGGACCATCGAGAAGACGACCTCACGGATCAAGAGTTTTCTACGCTCGTTGATCGATTGTTGGGTCTGCTAGCGTACAGCGAGATACACGAAAAGTTCCGCAAACTTCACCGACTGGAGCGCGGATTTCTGCCTATCGCCTCAAATTTCGAGACGCTAGTCGACTTGCGGCCAGATTTTGATGATAGCGCTACCGACATCGTTAATTTCATCCCCGTCGTATCGATGCGTATCAAAACAAGCTCAAACGACCCCTCCCTGCGCAACTTCTCATTCACCTTGCCCTTGGAACAAGTGGCCGCGCTAACCAAATGTGTGGATCGAATGAATGCCAAGCTAGGCATTTTGAACGCTAGGCTTGCCACAGATCCACCGGCGAAGAAATAAGAAATGTATCTCGAGCGTGACGATAAGCTGGACGCGGTTTTCGCTGCCCAAGAGGCCATGTACCCGGTCGGCCGCCCTCGCAGGAAAAGACGCCGATTCGGCGCCGGTGCCCCTCGCCAAGGGGGAATCGATTTGCAGACCGAACGCAGCGATATCCAGGGTATGGGAGACCAAGACGTCGCAATACCAGTGGTCGACTACTTCGATATGATCAAAGGGCGCTCGGCTTACGAGCATTTAGTTTTTGAAGCTGACGCGGTATTTGCTGCCAGCGCCAGAAAGATTCTGTCCGTTAGCGTACTCGGTGCGCACAATACCGCTTCAGTTGAGATCGCGCGGTATCTATCTAAGATCACGACCGAGCCACCGCTCAGTCGTGATTTGCTAGTACCTGGGTTACCATTGAATGAGCGTAGCCTCGTTTTTGACGCTGCAACGGTTTTTCGAAGGGTCGCGGCGACCGTGTCTTCGCTCGGCGCCGTGCGGTCTCTGCTAAGCGACAATGATAGGATAGCCCCTCCACCTGCCTCCACCGCGCCGCCTTCATCTGTCTTTAGCAAGTCTGCCGAGCCTGAATTGCCACTCAGGGCTGAATTTGTACCAAGTCGGCAACTGCTGGATATCTGGATTAAAAGTCTCAACAGCTATCTTGAAGAAGCCAAAGTAATGGGCGAGACGGACTCGTACGATCTTTTCTCAATTGCGGACGATAAAAGGCGACTTGAGCAAGAATTCCACAAGCGTCTGCGTGGAGTGCTAGTCAAGCAGGCAATAATCTACAGTTATAGTAAAAAGGTTTATCGACTGACAATTGGGCATTCTTTCTCGCCGACGTTTCAGAGTAAATTATCTGAAGAATTTATGCTTAAAGCTGATCTTGGTACCGAATTTTTCAAGCTGTTGTTCGAGGAAATCAGTGCTTGGGTGCGGGCAGGGCGAAAAATTTCGGGGTCTTGGGGTCATCTTGCTATAAGCGAGGATTCAGATTTAGTATTTTACTTGCAACGAAAAAAGGTACGTAAGGTCCCTGGTTTTACTGCGCTAAAATCTGAGAAAAAAAATCAAGATGGTGAGGTTTAGGCTTTTACATCTGTCAGATTTTCATTTTGGCAGGAATGCCGATGTAACAAATTTGATACATCGGGCAGCGCTTAATTTTGAAGGTATTTCCGATGTCGATATTGACAAGCTGGTGCCGCGCTCCCCTAAACAGTCGCTGATAAAGCCAACGTCTCATGATACTCTTGCTGCGTTTGGGGTAGCAAAATTTTGCTACGAACAAAAAGATAATTACGACGCTGTAATAGTGACGGGGGATCTTGCCACTACTGGTCGTCGCGCTGATATACAATTTGCTTCGGATTTTATCTCGAAGAGATATAGCGAGAGCTTTTTTGATTTTACAGGGACGAAATATTCTCTGGCTGGAAATGAAAAAGATTGCTTCGTAATACCAGGAAATCATGACCGCTATACTAGCACACTTGGCGGTGGTCCTGGGTCAGTTGAGTTTGACAACATATTCAAAATCTTTCCAGGGGCCTCGCGCGTTTACTCGAAAATTTTGCGAAAAAAGGGTGGGTCATGTGGCCTGGTATTCGCGGATTTTTCATTGAAGAAACGCAGAGACGTTAAGACCGCTCAACTTGCCGGTGCTGAGCTACTAAAAGGGATTTTTGGACGTGGAAACGTTTACAATGATGTTTTGTCCGACTTGAAGGCTGAGACCACAAGGTTGAGGCACGTCGAACCTGGTGTTTGCATTATATGGGCCATCCATTTTGCTCCATATGACGTCGGCGATAGTCTTGAGTTTCAAGACTATCCGAAACTCTTGGCCGCTGCGAAGGAATTAAATGTTAGACTGCTATTGTGCGGCCACACCCACACTAGATCACTACAAAATTGGGATGGCATACATATTGTGTGCGCAGGGACGGCTTGCGCGAATGATGAAAATCCTACTCACCTCCTGCATATTGTAGACATTCGGTTGGATCAGGGGCGGATGAAACTTAAACACGAAGATTACTTGTTTTCTCCAGATGATGGAGAGTTCCGGCGACATAAATCCTGATGGAGACGCATTTGACGGGCAGTCAGGAGATCTGTGGTTCGAACAGAATCCTCTAACAATCGGATTAGCTAGCTGGCGATCAAAATATTTTCGCGGCTTGCTTATTCGTTGTCATTCCTTGAATCGGAACACCTGCCTTGGCGCCAACCGCTATTCCCGCTGGTGCCGGTACTCCAGCGCGATGGCGCCCCAGACCAGGCCGAGCAGCAGGTAGAGATGGCGCCAGTGGTCGATGTCGATGAAGGTGCCGAGGCCGATATTGCCGAGATAGGCGACATAGGCGCAAAGCAGATAGGGCTGCCATGGCCGGTCGCGCAAAAGGATGCGGAAGCCGGCGCCGATCGTCCATAAGGTCAGCGTCAGGAACGAGACGAAGCCCAGCCAGCCGTAGTCCATCAGCGCCTTCAGCCAGATGTCGTGCGTATCCTCGCCATAGATCGTGCCGAACACCAGCGGGCCGATGCCCAGCGGATGCTCCATGGCAAGCTGAAAGCCGATCGTGTAGCGGGCGAATCGGCCGAGCCGAGCCGAATCGTAGCTCTGCTCGAGCTGCGCGCGCTGCGTGAACATGTCCGACACGCCGGGCAGTTGCAGGATGATCAGGAAGGCGATGACCAGCAGCGCCACGGCCGCGATCGTCATCACCACGACCCGCAGCCGGAACTTGCCGCTCGCGCTCTGCAGGAAAAGGCACCCGGTAAGCAGCACCGCCGACACCGCGAACATGCCCCAGGCGCCGCGCGAGAACGAGAAGAAGATGCCGGCGGTGATGATGAGCAGCGGCACCGCCAGAAGCGGCATGCGCGACACCGGCCCGGTGAGCAGCAGGTAGAGCAGGTAGGTGCCGGGCAGCACCAGGAACGGCCCGAACACGTTCGGGTCCTGGAAAGCGCCGGCGGCGCGGTCGTATTTGGTGAACATTTCCGCGCCGGGAAAGGCATGGAAATAGCCGGCGATGCCGAGCAGCGACGTCGCCACCGCCGACACGGCATAGGCGATGAAGATCAGCCGGTAGAGGCTGGGCTGCACCGAGGTCACCGAGGCGAAGAACACCGCGCTGAAGGCGAGAAACAGCGAGACGGCGAGATAGAGCGGCGTGTTGGCGAGATCCGCCATCTGCGTCATGGCGATCATGCCGCCAACGTTCATCGCCACCAGCAGCACCAGCAAGGGCACGATCGCGCGGGAGATTCGAAGGCCGAACAGCGCCCAGACGGCGATCAGCCCGGCCATGTAGATCTCGTAAGGCGCGGGCTCGCTGATTACGAAGCCCGAGAGCAGGATGCCGATGCCGATAGCGGCCGACGCGATCAGCGAGATCAGCTTGGCGTTGACCGCCTGCGGCGGCAACTTGTTGACCGCCTGCGGCGGCAATGCCCGCGGCTGCAACTCATGGGCGACGGCGCTCAATAGGCATTTTCCGTGTTGAGCAGGCGGACCGGCGTCAGGAACAGGATGCGCAGGTCGAACAGCATCGACCAGTTCTCGATGTAATAGAGGTCGTATTCGGTGCGCATGCGGATCTTTTCATTGGTGTCCATCTCGCCGCGCCAGCCATTGATCTGCGCCCAGCCGGTGACGCCGGGCTTGACCTTGTGGCGGGCGAAATAGCCGTCGACCACTTCGTTGTAGAGCAGGTTGTGCGACTGGGCGGCAATCGCATGCGGGCGCGGCCCGACCAGCGACAGCGACCCGAAGAGCGAGTTGAAGAACTGCGGCAGCTCGTCGATCGAGGTCTTGCGGATGAAACGGCCGACGCGGGTGACGCGCGGATCGTTCTTGGTCACCGTCTGCTTGGCGGTCGGATCGGACCGGTCGGTGAACATCGAGCGGAACTTGTAGACCTCGATGATCTCGTTGTTGAAGCCATGCCGCTTCTGCTTGAACAGCACCGGGCCTTTGCTGTCGAGCTTGATGGCGATCGCGGTGGCGAGCATCACCGGTGAAAAGACGATGATGCCGACAAGCGAGAAGACGATGTCGAAGGCGCGCTTGGCAACCGAGTCCCAGTCGTTGATCGGCTTGTCGAAGATGTCCAGCATCGGCACGGAGCCGATATAGGAATAGGCGCGCGGCCTGAACTGCAGCGCGTTGGAATGCGCTGAGAGCCGGATGTCGACCGGCAGCACCCAGAGTTTCTTGAGCAGCTGCAGGACACGCGATTCGGCGGTCAGCGGCAGCGAGACGATCAGCATGTCGATGCGCGCGATGCGGGCGAATTCGATAAGCTCCGAAATCGTGCCGAGCTTCGGATAGCCGGCGACGATCGGTGGCGAGCGCTTGTCGTTGCGGTCGTCGAAGATGCCGCAGATGCGGATGTCGTTGTAGGGCTGCTTCTCGACCGAGCGGATCAACTGCTCGGCCGCCTTGCCGCCGCCGACGATGAGGGCGCGGCGCTCCATGCGGCCGTCGCGCGCCCAGCGCCGGATGAGCCTGGACATCACAAGCCTCAGGCCGAAGATCAGCACGAAGCCGGCCACGAACCAGGTGCCGAACAGCAGGCGCGAATAGTCTTCCGACGCCTTGATGGCAAAGGCGGTGAGCGCCATCAGCGCGAAACTGCCGGCCCAGACAAGCAGCACGCGGCTGAAATTGGCCAGCGGCCGCATCAGCGCCGCGATCTGGTAGCAGTCGGTGACGTCGAGCAGCACCACGGCCAGGAACGACGTCGCCGCGATCGCCAGCGGATATTGCCAGGCCAGATAGGTGAAGAAGCCGACATAGTAGAAATAGACGCCGAGCCCCGACAGGAACAGCAGTGCGAACTCGACCATGCGCAGCACGCCGCTGACCATGATTGGCGACATGGTATCACGCCGGTATTGCGAGGCGACCTGGCGCGCCACGTCGTTGATGCCGCCGGGCTTCTCGCTCCCGGCGGGAGCGTCGTAGTTGCGCACCGCATCCATCGAAAAGCGGCGTGCGGGGTCGATCTCATTCATGGGAACTGTCCGCGAGCTTCGCGCGACTGCTTAGCAAAAGAGAGCTAAGAAAGGCTTGAAACAACCGGTGGTTTTGAAGCTGTTGTGCGGTTGCGGACCTATTTGTTCAGCGCCGCGAAATAGGCTTTCTCGATTTCGGCGGCCATCACGTCGGCGCCGAATCGGGCCTTGAGCTCGCCGGTCTGCGGCATCATCTCCCGGTACGCGTCGCGCTCGCCGAACGCGGTCTTCATTTTGCCGGCAAGCTCGACGGGATCCGGCCGGATCAGGGCAGGGGAGCCTTCGCCGAAGATTTCCGGAATGCCGCCGACCGCGGTCGCAATCATCGGCATGCCGGCGGCCAAGGCCTCAAGCACGATATAAGGCATCGCCTCCGCGCGGGATGGAACCACGATCAGCCCGGCCAGGGCGAAGGCTTCCCTGGCCGGCATCGGCGGCAGGAAGCGGACGTGGCTCTTCAGGCCGAGCCGCTCGACCTGCGCGTGGTAGCGCGGCAGGTCGTCACCGTCGCCAACCATCACGGCGCTTAAGGGGCGTTCAAGCTCGCCGCCGGCCAAAGCCAGCGCATCGATGAAGATATCCGGGCCTTTCAGGTCGCGCATCATGCCGATGTACAGGAAATCGGCGGCATTCGCCGCCGTCGCCACCGGTTCGAATTCGGCCGCGCGCAAGCCGTTATAGACGAGCCGGTTGGGTATGGGCGGCTCGCCGACCTTGCGCCGATAGGTTTTCCGCTCGTAGTCGGAAACGAACAGCAGGCAGTCGGTGAAGCGCGCCATGAAGCGCTCCAGGCCGAAGAACAGCTTTCCCGTCGCCGTCGTTTCGTCATAGTGGAGGGAGCCGCCATGCGGCGAATAAAGGCGGGCCACGCGAGACCTTGAAACCCGCAACAGTGAGCCGAACAGCCGGGCATAGGCGCCACCCTTGGCGCCATGCCCATGCAGCACATCCGGCCGCAATTCCTGGATGATTCTGTAGGTGCGCCAGGCCGAGGCGAGGTCGCCCGGCCCGACATGGCGCTGCATCGGCGTGCGATGGATGCCGAGCGCCAGACTGTCCTTCATTGCTTCGAACAGCCGCTCCTCGTAGTCGCCGCCGGTCGTCGAATCGCAGACGATTCCCACCGCATGGCCGGCGGCGACCTGCGCCTCGGTCAGGTCGCGCACATGCCGGAAGATTCCCCCGACAGGTGAGCGGAAGCAGTGGACGATCCTGAGGTTCACCGTCACGACGGCTTTTTCAGAACAGACGTTCGCGAACGTAGACGGTGTCGCCGGGCAGGAGCGGATCGGATGTCAGCACCCGTCCGGTCATCACCTTGCCGTTGATGTCGCGGGTGATGTCGACACTTTCCTGATTGGCGCGCGGGGTGAAGCCGCCGGCGATGGCGACCGCCTTTTGCACGGTGAGCCCCGGCACATAGGAATACTGGCCGGCAGCGCCAACCTCGCCCATGACGAAGATCGGCCGGTATCGGTCGATTTCGACCGAGACGTCGGGATCGCGCAAATAGCCCTGGCGCAATTTGTCGGCGATCTCCTTCTCCAGCTGCTGCGCGGTGTGGCCGCGCGCCGGCACCGCGCCGACCAGCGGGAAGGAGAGGTAGCCGGACTGGTCTACGCTGTAGGTGTTGGTCAGCCCGTCCTGCTCGAACACCGTGACACGGACGCGGTCGCCGGCGCCGAGCCGGTAGGGCTGGTCGAGCACTTCATGGAAGGCGGCGGGCGTCGGGCGATAGCTCGAGCAGCCGGTCAGCAGCGACAGGGCAAGCAAAGCGCGAAAGAGGGAAGCAGTGCTTTTCATGACCGGCCAGGAACCTTCATCGCTCTTGCCGCAAGCCGCGGCACAACCCCAGGGAAGTGCGACCGTTATCATCCTGTTAGGGTTAATGGGTGGTAAAGGAGCGCGGTCGGGCAGCGTGCGGATCGGTAAAAAGCCCAATTGTTCTATTGCTTTCGCCGGATGTTCTTTGAGGGTTGTCTAATAAGTGTGCATTCCGATCTTAACGGGTGAGTTACCATAGTTGTTTACGGTCCATCCTCGACTCAAAGTTCGGAGCAGGATGCATGTCCGTTCAGTCCGCGGCCGCAGATGTCGATGTCGACCTGAAACAGCTGTTCGCCAGCCTGGCGAGGAACTGGCTGCGCATCGTTCTCGTCACGCTTGTGGTCACCGGGCTCGCCTTCGCTTTGGCCTGGCTCGCGACGCCTTATTACAAGGCGACTGCCAAGCTGGAGATCGGCTCGCGCGAATCGGAATACACCCGGCCGCCGGGCACCAACGATGACGACAAGCCGATTCTCGACGAACAGGGCGTGGCGACTCAGGTCCAGATCATTTCCTCGCCCGATATCCTCAGGCAGGTCGCGACCAAGCTCAACCTGGACAAGCTGCCGGAGTTCGACGAAACGCTGAAGATGTCGGCGCTCGGGCGCATCCTCGTTCTCGTCGGCTTGAAAAGCGATCCCTTCGATATTCCGCCGGAAGAGCGCGTGCTGAACGCCATGCACGACAAGCTCAATGTCTATGCGGTCGAAAAGACACGCGCGATCGCCATCGAGTTCGCCTCGAAGGATCCCCAGCTTGCCGCCGATATCGCGAATGGGATTGCCATTGCCTATATCGCCTCAAAGAGTGACGCCAAGCTCGAATCGAACGCCGCCGCCACCGACTTCCTGGCGCCGGAAATCGCCGACCTGCAGAATAGGGTGAAGGACGCCGAGGCCAAGGTCGCGGCGTTCCGCGCCCAGTCAGACCTTCTTATGGGCGGCAACAATGCGGTGCTGCCGACTCAGCAGCTTGCCGAGCTGTCGAGCGAGCTGTCGCGCGTGCGCGCCAGCCGCGCCGCCGCCGAGGCGAGTGCCGAGAGCGTGCGCCGGGCGCTGCAGAATGGCGGTTCGCTGGACAGCGTGCCGGAAGTGCTGTCCTCTGAGCTGATCCAGCGCCTGCGCGAGCGGCAGGTCGAACTCCGGGCCAACATTGCCGATCTTTCCACGACCCTGCTGGACAATCATCCGCGCATCCGGGCGCTGAAGTCGCAGCTTGCCGACCTCGACGGCCAGATTCGCAATGAGGCGCAAAAGATCATTCGCGGCCTGTCGGCCCAGGCTCAGACGGCCAAGGCCCGCGAGGATCAGCTGCTCGCGGACGTGAACACGCTGAAGGCCGCCTCGGCGCGCGCCGGCGAACAGCAGGTGCAGCTGGATGCCTTGCAGCGCGACGCGAACGTTCAGCGCCAACAGCTTGAATCCTATATGGCAAGTTACAATGCGGCGGCCTCGCGCAAGGACCGGAAATACTCGCCCGTCGCGGCGAGCCTGATCGCGCAGGCCCAGGTGCCGTCCCAGCCCTATTTCCCGAAGATCGGGCCGATCACCGGGGCCGCCGCCGCCGCTTCTCTGCTGCTGATGGCGATCGGCACACTGCTTGCCGAGCTGTTCTCCGGCCGCGCCATGCGTCCTGCCCCCGGTGCCCGGTTTGAGAGCATAGAGCAGGTGGCGATGCCTGTCGCGCGCACGGAACCGGCGATCGATGACGAGCGTCGTGCTTTTGCGCCTTACGAGCAAGCCGCTGCAGGACATTCAATCGCGGAAGCGGAACTCCCAAGGCCGAGCGAGCCGGTGGAGGTTCATGCCCCCGCTGCCAGACCCGCTGACTCCGTTGTCGGGCCTTCTCAACCCGGCAAATCGGCGCTCGAGCCGCGCCAATCCCGGCTCGGCGAGATCGATGTCGACAAGGCGGCGGAGAAGCTGATCGCTTCGGGTGCGGCGCGAGCGATCTTCGTGTCGCCCGAAGGCGATGAGGCGGCCGCGTCCGCCGTGCTGGTGGCGCGCGAAGTGTCGGATGCTGGCCTGCGGGTGTTGCTGCTCGATCTGACCGCGTCGGGCGCGGCATCGCGACCGATGCTGGACTCGAGCCTCTTCCCCGGCATCACCAATCTTCTAGCCTCCGAGGCGCAGTTCAGCGACGTCATCCATCCCGATCTCTATTCGGATGCGCATGTCATTCCGGTCGGCACCGCCGATCCGGTCCGCGCCATGCGCGCCGCCGACCGGCTGCCCATCATCATGCAGTCACTGACCACGGCCTACGACCTCGTTGTGGTCGAATGCGGCCCTGCCGACGCGCAGGGCATCAGTCGCCTGGTCGGCGACGGCACCGAAGTCTTCCTGTCGATGCTGGAAGCCGACGACCAGGTGACCCAGGCCGCGGTGAAGCTGATCGAGAACGGCTATCCCGACGTCACGCTGGTCACGCCGGTCGGCCATGAGCCGGGAGATCCATTGCCCGGGCGCCGGTCGGCTGCATAAGGCCGGAGGCCGACAAGACTGTCCCGCGTTGCCGCCTCATTTCTCGGCGGCTCCTCCACTTTACATCGGCGGCAAGGCACCTAGTTTGGATGTTTCGCGCCGCGCATTTTGTGCGTGGATGATCGAGAGCGGGGCCGTGATCCCTAGGCCGGCCCCCCAAAACTCCCAAAGGATGGCTGCTATGACACAGGCCAAGAACGGCGACACCGTACGCATCAACTACACCGGGCGTCTGGTGGACGGCACCCAATTCGATTCTTCCGGCAATGAACCGTTGCAGTTTACGCTCGGTGAAGGGCAGGTAATTCCTGGTCTGGAAACCCATGTCGAGGGCATGGAGGTCGGCACGAAGAGCACCGTCACAGTTCCCGCTGACGCCGCTTATGGTCCCCATCGCCCCGAGGCGGTCGTAACCGTAGACCGCGCCGCCGTGCCGGCAAACATTAACATCGATGTTGGCACCCGGTTGCAGGCTCGCACCCGTGAGGGTCGTCCCATGCAAGTGACGGTCATCGGCGTCGACGATGCCAGCGTCAAGCTCGACGGCAATCATCCGTTGGCCGGAAAGGACCTGGTATTCGACGTTGAATTGGTCGAGATCGTCCAGGCGGCGTAGTCAGCGACGTCTGCCAGGCCTAGCTGTCGTCCTCGGCGGGGGCCGGAGCTGCTTGTCCGGCCGCCCTGCGGCGCAGCATCTTGGTCAGCCTCCAGATCGCCGGATTGTTTTTGATGAAGGCCTTCGCCCGCGCGCCTTGCCGCAGCCCCGTCGCCAGCGCCCGGCCCTTTAGCGTCAGCGGCGCGAGCACCTCGAAATGCTGGACCTCGATATCGCACCAAAGCCGCTTGTAAGGCTCGTCGCCGACGGAGAAGTCATACACCTGGTAGCCGAGTTCGCAGGCTTCCTGGATGTTGTCGAAGAACAGGAAGTCGCCGGGGCTGGTGAAGGCGAGATCGTCCTCGGCGATGGCGCCGAACTCGCAGATCAGCCGCTTGCCGGACCGGCTGGAGCCGGTCACCGCGCGCAGCTTTCCCGCCACGTCGAGGCCGTGCAGCAGGAAGGACGGCTTTTCCTCAGCCAGCGCATCAGTAAACAGCGCCCGGAAGAAGTCGCGCACTTGCTTGTCGCCGAAGACATTGGCGATGCCCATCTTGGCGAAACGCGCTTCCTTCATCCCGAGAAAGGCGTCGAGCAGCCTGTCGACCTCATCGCGGGTGCGGGCTTCGATCCGCCGGAAGGCGCCGACGGCTTCGAACTTGCGCGTCTGCGAGCGGTGCTTCTTGCGCTTGCGCTTGCCGCTCGCGCGCGACAGCAACGCGTCGAACCCGCCGTCGAGGTCGACGGCGAGAGCAAGGTTGGGACTGGGGAAGCTGGGCAGCGCTGCGAGCGGGTTGGCGACGCCATCGAGGTTGGGCAGCAGCCTTTCCAGCGAGATCAGGTCGATGTCCGGGCGCGCCCTGGCGATCGCCTTGAACATCGAGCGGATCGCCGGGCCGTCGATGGTGGATAGGAAACGTGG
>NZ_SUGA01000046.1:21727-43272 GCF_004963255.1 Mesorhizobium sp.
GCCGCCGGCGAAACGGGCAATTTTGAACGGGCCGCGTCGCACGACTTCCAGCGCCAGCGATAGCGCCGGGCGGGCATCACAAGTCAGCGTCGCGACAACCATGTCGGCGCCTGTCGCGGCTGCCCAGTTGTTCACCCAGGATGCGCTTTGCGCCGGCGCGAACAGAGCCGAGGCGCAGAATTGAGCGTAATCGGCAAGGCCGGCGCCGTCGCTTGCGGCAGTGGTCCACCGGCGCTGATCGGCTTTCATCGGTCGCCTGGAGACCTCATTGGCAGCGACCCGGTTGCCGTCAAATGACGCGGCGGCGTCAACCATCCCTCAATCCTTAAGACGTATTGGTTCCGACTTGGGGGTTCGCATAGGCGAATGTCGTGCTTGGTTGAGCCTAGGCGCAAAAGGTGAAGGAATGATCGACGGGGGCGAGGCAATCCGGAAACTGGCGTTGAACCTTGCCCGCTACTCCGGTCTGGCGCCCCTGGCGCGGCCGTTTGTCGGCGGCATCGGCGCCATCCTGATGCTGCACCGCGTCACCGCGATGCCGGAGAAGCCGAACAGCGTCAACCGGCATCTGAACATCGCTCCCGCCTTCCTTGACAGGCTGATCGTCGACATGAAGGGGCGAGGCTATGCCTTTGTTTCCCTTGATGAAGCGATCGAGCGTATCAAGATGGGTGGGAAAGGCGGCCAGTTCGCCACCATCACCGCCGACGACGCCTATCGCGACAACATGACCGAGGCGCTTCCAGTGCTGGAAAAGCACGGCGCGCCAATCACAATCTACGTCGCCCCCGGCCTGATCGACGGCGCCGTCGATCTCTGGTGGGACGTGATCGAGGATATCGTCGACACCAGCCCGCGCTTGACGCTGACGATGGCGAGCAAGCAGAGGGTGATCGATTGCTCGACACGGGGCAGGAAGATCCAGGCCGTCGCGCGGCTGAACGCCTGGCTAACCGTGGAAGTGCCCGAGGAGGAGCAGGGTGCGGCATTGCGCGAGCTTGCCCGATCGAACGGCTATGAATTCGGCACAGGCCGCCCATGCACCTTGATGAATTGGGATGAGCTCCGCGCCATGGCCGCCCACCCGCTGGTGACCATCGGTGCGCACACGGTCAATCATCGAAACTTGAAGCGCCTGTCCGAAGCCGATGCGCGCCATGAGATCGGCGACGTGCGCCGCATCCTTGCGGAAAGGCTCGGCGAGGAGCCGCGCCATTTCGCTTACCCTTACGGCTATGCCAGCGCTGTCGGCTGCCGCGAAGTGGGTTTTGCCCGCGACGCGGGCTACGTTTCGGCGGTGACCACGCGGCACGGCGTGCTAAGGGCCGAGCATGCCGGCTTCCTGCACGCGCTGCCGCGCATCTCCGTCAACGGCCGCTACCAGAGCGTTGCGCATATCCAAACGATGCTGTCCGGCATCACGACGCCGCTCGCTAATGCCGGCAAGATGGTGGTGACCATCTAGACCAGCCGGCGCCGCTGGCGTCAGCGAGGATCAGCCCTTGGGCCGCGGCTCGATGATCAGCCATTTGATGATGGCCATGGCCGGCAGAACCCAGAGAAACCCGCTGAGCAGGAAGAACAGGAGATGCGCCGTAGGCCCGTATTCGGCGAGCCTGGTGACCGCGACCGCGGAGGCGATCAGCGCATAGATGATGACCAGCGCCACTAGCAGGATGGTTCCGATCAGCTTTTTCAGGCGAATGGGCATGTCGCGGTCTCGTTGGCCCGTCTCGCTTAGGCTGAATGGCGTGCGCGCGCAACCACCGCGGCCCGGCGCGACGGCGTGCCGCGCTGTCCAGTCTTGTCAGCCGGGCGGTCATGGTCCACCAATCCGCCGTTTTCAATGGTTGGAATACGCCCATGGCTGCCATCACCGCCACGGCCCCCTATGCAGCACGCGACCGCGACCTCCGTAACCGCGCTTTGGTGCGCGGTTGGCTCTACGTCGTGGTGCTCGTTCTGTTTGCGCTGGTGCTGGTCGGAGGTTCCACGCGTCTCACCGGCTCGGGACTGTCGATTACCGAGTGGCAGCCGATCCATGGCGCCATCCCGCCGCTCAACGACGCCGAATGGCAGGAAGAGTTCCAGCGCTACCAGCAGATCCCGCAATATACCGAGATCAACAAGGGCATGAGCCTTGAGGACTTCAAGTCGATCTTCTGGTGGGAGTGGGCGCACCGCATCCTGGCGCGCAGCGTCGGCGTGGTCTTCGCCCTGCCGCTGCTGTTCTTCTGGGCAACGCGCCGCATCGAACGCGGGCTCGGGCTGAAGCTCGTCGGCATCCTGGCGCTCGGCGGCGTACAAGGCGCCATCGGCTGGTGGATGGTAGCTTCGGGCCTTGTCGACCGCGTCTCGGTCAGCCAGTACCGGCTGGCGACGCACCTGACGCTTGCCGCGCTGATCTTCACCGCCACCATGGCAGTTGCGCGAGGTCTCGCGCCGCATTCCGAGCCCGCCGCCGACCGCGCGACGCAGCGGCTCGCCGGCTTCATCGTGTTCCTGACGCTGATCCAGATCTATCTCGGCGGGCTGGTCGCCGGCCTTCACGCCGGTCTTTCCTACAACACATGGCCGCTGATGGACGGAAACGCGATCCCATCCGATCTGCTTCTCCTGAAGCCCGTCTGGGTGAACTTCTTCGAGAATCCGAAGACGGTGCAGTTCGTCCATCGGCTGGGCGCCTATACGGTCTTTGTCGTGGCGCTCTGGCATATGATCGCCACGTGGCGGCGCCAGCCCGGTACCACCCATGCCCGCCGGGCCACGCTTCTGTTCGCGCTGGTGGTCGTCCAGGCCTCGATCGGCATCGGCACGCTGCTGATGCAGGTGCCGCTGCATATGGCGCTGACGCATCAGGCGATCGCGCTGGTCCTGCTCGGCTTCGCCACCGCGCATTGGCGCGGCACCAAGGGCGCCTATCCGCTGCCGACCGAGATAAGCGTCAGAAGCTGACGGCCGGCGATCAGTATCGCGCCCGAACCTGTCGAACGGCTTCGGCAACGGCCAGCTCGCGGTTCTCGTCGACCGCGTTCTTGTCCTCGCGATGCCACGCGGCCGACAGGCAGCCATAGGCGATCGCATGGTCGAGGATGGCGCGCGGCGACTGCCCGAGCGTCTTTCCGAATATGTCGGCCATATGCGCGATCCGGCGCGGATCGAGGCAGAGATCGTCGCGGTCGAGTGGATTGTAGAACATGTTGGCAGCATCGAAGCCGGGGTCGCCGATGACCCCCTTGGGGTCGATCGCAAGCCAGCCGCGCGGGCCGAAAAGGATGTTGTCGTGATGCAGGTCGCCATGCAGCGGCTTGATCTCATGCGGATCGGCAAGCAACCGCTCGGCGAGGTCTGCGGCGTGGACATAGAGGCTTGCTCGTCCGACGGCCCGGTCGGCCTTGGCCACCCGGAACAAGCTGACATACCGCTCCCGCAACGGCTAGCAGGTCGGGCGGAGGCGTGTGCTTGGACGGCGACAGCAACCTTGCCATCACATCGGCCGCGATCGCGGTGGCCGCATCGTCGCCATGCTCGGCGAGATGCTGCGAGAGCAGCCTGTCGCCGGCATATTCGAGCAGCATGCGATGGCCGTCGCGGCCGAGCAGCCGCACCGCCCCTTCGCCGCGCCGCCAGGCGAGGTAATGCTCGCCGCGCAGCTCGTCCGCGACATCGTCGAAGGGTTTCAGATCCTTGACGATTGCCGCCGAGCCGTCGTCCCGCGCGACCTTCCAGATCCGGCTGGAAAACGTCTCGGCAATGAGCTCGGGAGCGCTGACCTTCCAGCGCTCGGGAAACGCCTGCATTGCCGCTCAGTGCTTGATGCCGAGCATCAGGTCGAGATTCTGCACCGCGGCGCCCGACGCGCCCTTGCCGAGATTGTCGTAGACGGCCATCAGCAGCGCCTGCGCCCGCTCGTCATTGGCGAACACATAGACCTTCATCCGGTTGGTCCCGTTATAGATCTCGGGATCGATCTCCGGGATCCGCTCCATATGAGTGTAGGGCGCGACCTCGACCACGCCGCCGTCGATCGACGCATAATGGTCGGCGATCGCCGCGTGGAGTTCGGCGCCGGTCGGCACGCGGTCCAGACCGCCGAGTTGCAGCGGCACCACGGTGATCATGCCCTGCGCGAAATTGCCCACCGCCGGCTGCATGATCGGGTCGTGCGACAGCTTCGCATAGGTGCGCAGCTCCGGCACATGCTTGTGCTGCAGCGTCAGCCCGTAGGGCAGGAACTCGGGCGCGTCCTCGCCTTTGCCGACATAGTCTTCGATCATCGGCCGGCCGCCGCCGGAATAGCCGGAGATGCCGTTGACGGTGACCGGAAAGTCGGCCGGCAACAGCCCCGCCGAGACCAGTGGCCGCAGCGTCGCGATCGGCCCCTGCGGCCAGCAGCCCGGATTGGCGATGCGCTTCGCGCTGGCGATCTTCTTCGCCTGGTCCTTGTCCATTTCGGCAAAGCCATATTCCCAGCCCTCGGCGACGCGATGCGCCGTCGAGGCGTCGATCACCTTGGTCGTGTCGTTCGTGATCAGCGACACGCTCTCCTTCGCCGCCGCATCCGGCAGACAAAGGATCGCGACATCGGCCGTGTTGAGGAATTCGGCGCGGGCAGCGGTCTCCTTGCGGCGCTCGGTCGGGATGGAGATGATCTCCAGGTCGCCGCGATCTGCAAGCAGCGCCCTGATCTGCAGACCGGTCGTGCCGTGTTCGCCGTCAATGAAGATTTTCGGTTTCATCGCTTGCAAAATTCCCTGCGATTCCAATATCATATGCCGTGAGCATGATTTAGCGCGGCATGATTGCCGTTGTTCAACTCTTCCGCCCGTGCCTTTCGTTCCGCCAACAGGCCGAGATAGTGCATGGCGATGATCGATCCGGCGATCGCCGTTATATCGGCATGATCATAGGCCGGCGCAACCTCGACGATGTCGGCGCCGACGACATCGACCTGGCCGAGCTGACGCAGCGTCGACAGCATCTTGGCCGATGACGGGCCACCTGCCACCGGCGTGCCGGTGCCTGGCGCGAAGGCCGGATCGAGGCAGTCGATGTCGAAGGTGAGATAGGTCTTCTTGCCGCCGGTGCGCTCGACGATCGCATAGGCGATGTCGGAGGCGCGCATCTCCTCGACCTCATGGCCGTAGAGGATCTTGATGCCGAACGTATCGGGCGCATGGGTGCGGATGCCGATCTGGATCGAGCGGTCGGGGTCGATGATGCCTTCATTCACCGCGCGGGCGACGAAGGAGCCGTGGTCGATGCGCTTGCCGTCATCCGGCCAGGTGTCCTGATGCGCGTCGAACTGCACCATCGCCAGCGGCCCGTGGATCGCGGCATGCGCCTTGAGCAGCGGCCAGGTGACGAAATGGTCGCCGCCGAGCGTCAAAAGGAACGCGCCTGATTTCAGGATCTTGGCCGCCTCGCGCTCGATCGTGCCGGGCGTCTTCTGGTGATTGCCGCTGTCCAGTAGGCAATCGCCATAGTCGACCACCGAAAGTTGCTCGAACAGATCGCGCGAGAACGGATATTGCGGGTCGTTGTCGAGGATCGCCGAGGCGCGACGGATCGCCTGCGGCCCGAAGCGGGCGCCCGGCCGGTTGGTGACGGCGGCGTCGAAGGGAATGCCCCATACCACGGCGTCCGCGCCCTTAACGTCCTTCGTGTATTTGCGCCGCATGAACGACAGCGCGCCGGCATAGGTCGGCTCGAACGACGCACCCGTCTTGGAGCGGGCGGTGAAGGCGTGGTCGATCTCTTTGTTCGCCATTACGGGTCCTCGGTTTGCATCGGGGCAGCCACCACTACAGAACCGGCACGCAACATGCCAGTCACAGCTTGGCGAAACGGCGCTGCGCTCGGCGAGTGCCACGGCAACACAGGATCTGTATCATTATGGCTGAGACGGCTCTGCTCAACCTTGTGCCCGCACCCGCGGCGACCCGTGTCGGCACGGCGGCCGGCGAGCGCTTTCTGGTGCTGGATTCCTGGCGCGGCATCTGCGCGCTGCTGGTGGCGCTGTTCCATTTCCCGACCACCTCGATGATTTCGCAAAGCGCCTTTGTCGGTGGCTCCTATCTGTTCGTCGATTTCTTCTTCGTGCTCTCCGGCTTCGTCATCGCCAGCGCCTATGGCAGCCGGCTGAACGAGCAGGACGACCTCGCCCGCTTCGCGCTGGTGCGCTTCGGCCGCATCTATCCGCTGCATCTCCTGACGCTTGCCGCTTTCGCCGGCTTCGAGGCGCTGCGGCTCGTCCTGCCGGCGCTGCGCGGAACGGGTCCCGCGCCCTTCACCGCCGGTTTCGACCTGAAAAGCCTCCGCGCCAACCTCTTCCTCCTGCAGGGCATGGGCGTCGAGGATCATCTGAGCTGGAACGCGCCGAGCTGGAGCATTTCGGCCGAGTTCTTCACCTATCTGCTCTTTGCCGCCGTCGTCTTCACTGCTGGACAGCGCGCCTGGATATGGTTGGTCGCCGCCGCGGTGACGGCGCCGCTTTTCCTGGTGGCGGTCTCGACGCGTCATATGGACGTGTCCTTCGATTTCGGCTTCATCCGTTGCCTTTCCGGCTTCTCGCTCGGCGCGTTACTCGCCTGGTTTCAGCACGATTCCATTGCAGAGGCGCGACAGGGGCTCAGCGGCGGGGCAGGGCGCCTCGCCTGGAGCTTGGCCGAGCTTGCGATGATCGCGGGGATCGCGCTGTTCGTCTCCATTGCCGGCACCAACGACATTGGTATTGCCGCACCGGTCGTCTTCGCGCTGGCGCTTTATCTCTTTGCGCATGAGGGCGGGTGGGTCAGCGTGGCTTTGCGCAGCCGGCCGATGCTGCTGCTCGGCTCGCTCTCCTATTCGATCTACATGGTCCACATCTTCGTCCAGGCCCGCATGATCAATGCCGGCGGCCTGATCGAACGCAAGCTCGGGCTCGGCATCGTCGGCGATCTGATGCTGCGCGGCGACCATGCCACCGGCTTCGGCACCGGCTCGCCCTGGATCGGTTTCGCGGCTTTGATCGCAATGTTGATCACCGTCATCGTCGCATCCTGGTTCACCTGGCGCTTCGTCGAAATGCCGGCGCTCGCCTGGTTCCGACGCCTTTCCAAGCGGATTTGACGGACTGCGATACGAAACAGCTAGCCGGCTTCGTTCACCACCGTGTCATGGGCATCGCCTAACCGGGTCCCGACCCGGAACGGAGCGATTCCCCGATGCGAACACTCTGGCTGAGCCTTTTTCTCTCCGCCGCGTTTGGCGTGATCCCTAACCAAAGTTTGGCCGGCGAGACGCGCGCCGGCCAAATCCTCGACCGTTTCGAACACGCCAATCAGTGGCGCAATCATGTGATGATCGCCGCGCACCGCGCCGGCAGCATGCAGGCTGGCAAGACGCTTTACGCCGAGAATTCGCTGGCCGCCGTCGAAGGCTCGATCGCGATCGGCGCCGAGATCGTCGAGGTGGACGTCCGGCGCGCGAAGGATGGCGAGTTCGTCATCATGCATGACAGCTGGCTCGACCGCACGACCACCTGCAAGGGCGAGGTCGTAACGTACACGCTGGCCGAACTGAAGAAATGCCGGCTGGTCATCGAGGGCACCGGCACCGTCACCGACGAGACGGTGTCGACGCTGCGCGAGATGCTGCTGACGACCAGGGACAGGATCCTGATCAACCTCGACAACAAGCTGGAGGTGACCGACCTGCCGGGCATGGTCGCGGAGGCGCGCGACCTCGGCATGGCCGATCAGGTGATCGTCAAGGAGAACCTCTGGAACCGGCAGCGCATCGATGCCGCCAGTGCCGCGCTCGCCAGGGCAGGCGGCGGCTTCCAGTTCATGCCGATCCTCGCCGACGACGCCGTGCATGGCGCCGCCTTCGCCGATGAGGTCGACAAGGTGTTCGCGCCGCGCGCCATCGAATTGATCAACTGGCGCAACGGCGCCGAGACGCTGACCGCCTCTGGCGGGCCGCTGTTCAGCAACCATATGCGCGCGGAAGCCGCCCGCGGTGATTGGCACCTTTGGGCCGACACCTACGCCATCGTGCACAAGCCGGGCGGTTTCCTGGCCGGCGGCCGTGGCGACGAACTCGCCGTCGCCGCCGGCCTGCCGCGCGAAGCCTGGGGTTTCTGGGTCGACCGCGGCGCGACGATCATCCAGACCGACGAGCCGAAGGCGGCCATCGAGTGGCTGGCGGCGAACGGGTATCGGGTGCCTTATACGACGGACATCAGGCAGGCCGAGCCGGCGCATACGGCGAGCATCAACTAAAGCGCGGCGCGGAAGCTGCCAATCTCCCCCCTCGTGGGGGAGATGCCCGGCAGGGCAGAGGGGGGCGCTGTCCCGCCGACCTGGTGAAGCTTTGGGTTCCTCGCCCCGCCAGAGGCGGGGAGAGGTGTCCGCGAAGCGGACGGAGAGGGGCCTTCGAAGGGCGCTCCCCCTCTCCGTCTCGGCTTCGCCGAGCCACCTCTCCCCCATCTCATGGGGGCGAGGAACCTTGTCCTGGTGGCGCCGGCGTTCCTTCGCGTCCCCCTCTGGCCTGCCGGCCATCTCCCCCACGAGGGGGGAGATTAGCTAATCGCGACCTACGCCGCCTTCGCCACCCCGTCCAACTCGGCTAGCACACCAGCCGACAGCTCCAACTCCGCGGCTGCCAGGTTCTCCCGCAGATGCGCGACCGAGGAGGTGCCCGGTATCAAAAGGATATTCGGCGAACGCTGCAGCAGCCACGCCAGCGCCACCTGCATCGGCGTCGCGCCGAGCCGGTCGGCCACGTCGGACAGCGTCGACGATTGCAACGGGCTGAACCCACCGAGCGGGAAGAACGGCACATAGGCGATGCCGTCGCGCGCCAGCTCATCGATCAGCGCGTCATCGTCGCGGTGCGCCAGATTGTACTGGTTCTGCACGCAGACGATGTCGCAGATCTTGCGGCCTTCCGCGATCTGCGCGCGGGTGACGTTGCTCAAGCCGATATGGCGCACCAGGCCTTTGCGCTGCAACTCGGCCAGCTTGGTGACCTGCGCCTCGATGGAACCCTCGGCCGGACCATGCACCCCGAACATGATGCGCAGATTGACGACGTCCATCACCTCAAGACCGAGATTGCGGAGATTGTCGTGCACGGCCTGTTCGAGCTCGTCGGCTGTAAAGGCCGGCAGCCAAGAGGCGTCTTCGCCACGGCGGGCGCCGATCTTGGTGACGATGGTGAGGTCGTCGGGGTAGGGCGACAGCGCCTCGCGGATCAGCCTGTTGGTGACGTAGGGACCGTAGTAATCGCTGGTGTCGATATGGTTCACGCCTTGCGCCACCGCTTCGCGCAGCACGGCAATGGCCGCCTCATGATCTTTCGGCGGACCGAACACGCCCTTGCCTGCGAGCTGCATGGCGCCGTAGCCGAGGCGGCGGACCGAACGGTCGCCGAGTTTATAGGTGCCGGATTTGTTTACGCTGGACATCGTGGTTCTCCTTCGCTGTCGACGAGGGAGATAGGGCATGGCCGTTGTCCCGATAACCGGGTATAATCGAAACAACTTGTACGGACTGCAGAACAATGGCTGATCTCAACGATCTCCAGGCATTCATGGCTGTGGCGCGCGCCGGCGGCTTCCGCGAAGGCGCCCGCGCCACGGCGGGCAGCGCCTCCGCGCTCAGTGAAGCCATCCGCCGTCTGGAAACACAGCTTGGCGTGCGGCTCTTCAATCGCACCACACGCAGCGTCGCTTTGACCGAGGCCGGCGCCGGCCTGCTGGCGCGGCTCGGCCCCGCATTGGGCGAGGTGGAAGCTGCGCTCGATGTGGTGAACGGCTTTCGCGACCGGCCTGCCGGAACCTTGCGGCTCAACGTGCCGATAAGCGCCTCGCGGCTGGTGTTGCCAAGGATCGTTCCGGGATTTCTGGCGGCCTATCCTGCCATTCGCCTGGAGGTGATCGCCGAGGAGAACTTCATCGATCTGCTGGTGGCTGGCTGCGATGCCGGCATCCGCTATGATGAGCGGCTGGAGCAGGACATGATCGCCGTGCCGATCGGACCGCGCACGCAGCGCTTCACCACCTCCGCCGCGCCGGCCTATCTTGACCGGTACGGCCGACCGCAGCACCCGCGCGACCTGCTTGGCCATGCCTGCATACGCGGCCGCTTCCCGAGCGGGGTCATGACGCCCTGGGAGTTCGAGCGGGACGGTGAGGTGGTGCGGGTCGATACCACGGGACCATTGCTCGTCAGCATCGGCGGAGGCGTCGATCTCGCCATTGACGCGGCGATCGCCGGCGTCGGCATTCTCTGGCTCTTCGAGGACTGGGTGCGCCCGCATTTCGAGAGTGGCGTGCTGGAGCCCGTGCTGGAGCCGTGGTGGCAAAACTTTTCGGGACCGTTTCTCTACTATCCCGGGCGCCGCTTGGTGCCGGCGCCGCTGCGTGCCTTCATCGACTACATCAAGACGCCGGCCGGGCGCTGGTGACGGAAACAAAAAGGCCGCCCGGAGGCGGCCTTTTCGAAAGCTTGGATCTCCCAGCGCTTAGCGCTTCGAGAACTGGAAGCTGCGACGGGCCTTGGCCTTGCCGTACTTCTTGCGCTCGACCACGCGGCTGTCGCGGGTCAGGAAGCCGCCCTTCTTGAGCACCGAGCGCAGGCCCGGCTCATAGTAGGTCAGCGCCTTGGAGATGCCGTGACGGACCGCACCGGCCTGACCGGAGAGGCCGCCGCCGATGACGGTGGCGACGATGTCGTACTGGCCGGCGCGGTTGGCCGCTACGATCGGCTGGTTGAGGATCATCTGCAGCACCGGACGCGCGAAATAGGTCGCGAATTCCTTGTCGTTGACGGTGATCTTGCCGGAGCCCGGCCTCACCCAGACGCGCGCGATGGCGTTCTTGCGCTTGCCGGTGGCATAGGCGCGGCCCGACTTGTCGAGCTTCTGGACATGCACGGGCGCGGCCGGCTGCGCGGCGACGGTGCCGAGTTCTGCGAGCGAGGAAAGCTCAGCCATTACGAAGCCCTCTTGTTCTTGGAGTTCAGCTTGGCCACATCGAGCGTGACGGGCTGCTGGGCGGTGTGCGGATGCTCGGCGCCGGCATAGACGCGGAGATTCTTCATCTGGCGGCGGCCAAGCGGGCCGCGCGGGATCATGCGCTCGACGGCCTTCTCGACGACGCGCTCGGGGAAACGGCCCTCGAGCAGCTGGCGCGCGGTGCGCTCCTTGATGCCGCCAGGATGGCCGGTGTGCCAGTAATAGACCTTGTCGGTGTACTTCTTGCCGGTGAACACCACCTTGTCGGCATTGATGACGATGACGTTGTCGCCATCATCGACATGCGGAGTGAAGGTGGGCTTGTGCTTGCCGCGCAGATGGTTGGCGATGACGGTGGCCAGACGACCGACGACGAGACCTTCGGCGTCGATCAGCACCCACTTCTTCACCACATCCGCAGGCTTCTGCGAAAAGGTAGCCATGGTTTTGCTCTCAGTTTGACCCTTCCTGCCTGGGACAGGAGAAGGCGTTTCTTGTTGCTTGGATTGACGGAAAGCCGAGCCAGCCGCCAATAACAAAACGGCGGCCGTTGCGGGCCGCTGCTTCGCGAGGGCTTATAGGCGAGGGGGGCATATACGTCAAGTGTCAGTTGCGGCCGATCGTTATGAAAAACCGTTTGATTTCAACGACTAAAGGCAGAGGTATTATTTTACCACACAACGGGTCGCTAATCGACAATCATCTGGCTCAGCGCCGACCGCCCACAGCTGTAAGAAGAAGTCGGACGCCGATGGCGATCATTAAAGCTCCTGCCAGCCTTTCTTGCCAGACAAGAAAGAAGCTTCGGCGCGCCAGCCAGCCGCCTACCGCGCCGGAGGTCAACGCGACAGCGCCAAGAATGACCAGTCCGGTCATTTTCATGGTCGCGCCGAGAATGATGAACTGCAGCGCCGGCGAACCGCTCCAGGGGTGAACAAATTGCGGCAGCACCGCCAGCATGAAAGCGAGCGTGGTCGGATTGGTGAGATTGCAGATCATGCCTTGCCGGAAAGCAGCCGGGATGCTGCTGGTGTTGGCAAAGGTAGACGCGCCGCCACCCTCGCCCAGTCGGCGCGCCAAGAGGAATTTGATCCCGATGGCGATCAGATAGGTGGCGCCGATGATCTGAAGGAAGCTGTAAAGAGTTGGGGAGGATGTGACCAGCGAGGCAAGCCCCATTGCCAGCAATGGAATTTGGACGACGCCGGCCGATACGCAGCCCGCTGCGGTGGCCAAGGCATGGCGCGAGCCTTGCCCGACGCCGCGGCTGATCACCAGCATCATGTCGGGACCGACACCGGAAAGCTGATAGGCGAGCACGGCGCCGACAAAGGCAAGGTAGGTTGTAACATCGGGCATGCCGCAGAACGAACGTATCGACTGGGAGTTCCGGCAACACGTCAGGTGGACTTGTCGCTTATTCGCTTCCTCGGGATCGAGTAGGTCCCCGTGGCGTGCGCCACAGTGTGCCCATCCGGGCCCGCCACGATGTCGATGTCGAACACCATCAGGCTTTTGCCGAGCTTCAGGATCCGGCAATGGCCGTCGATCGGGCCGGCCTCGGCCTTGCGCATGAAGTTGATGTCGAGGTTGACCGTCACTGAAAGCGCATCCGGTCCGGCGTGGCTGAGCACGCAGACATAGCCGCCGATGTCGGCAAGCGTGAACAGCGATGGACCGGATACCGTTCCGCCGGGACGCAGATGCCGCTCGTCGGCATTGAGCCGAACCGTGCAGCCGCCGGGAAACACGTCGATCGCCTCGTAGGAGATGAAGTTGTCGTTGAGTTGCGGATAGACGCTTGCCATCAGCGCGTTGACTTCCGCCGCATTGAGCACTGGCTTCAGATCGCTTTGGGCAGGCATGGCGGCGTCCTATATGAATGGTGGGCTCCGGGCGATGTGCCTGGACCAAACGATGCGACGGAGAAAACACGTCTCGCGGCTGTTCTTCAACCGGCAGCGTGCTAGTTCTGTTGCTCCATGCGCCGCAAGCGCTGACCCGAGAGATTGGACATGGCTGAAGTTGTTGCCATCAAGCCCGCCGTCGCCGACGGCCCCGTTCTTGTCAGCCAGGACAAGGGCATCGTGCGTCTCACGCTGGCCAGCCCGCCGGCCAATGCGCTGTCGCTGGCGACGATGGCGGCGCTGCAAGCCGAGTTCGATCGGGTGAGAGAAGACAAATCCGTGCGCGTGATCATCCTGGCGGCGTCGGGCAAAGTGTTCTGCGCCGGTCACGACCTCAAGGAGATGACGGCGCACCGCGCCGAAGCGGATCGCGGCAAGGCTTTCTTCGAAAAGACCTTCGCCGCCTGCGCGACGTTGATGCAGACCATCGTGCGCCACCCGAAGCCGGTCATCGCCGAGGTCGACGGTCTCGCCACCGCCGCCGGTCTGCAACTGGTCGCGAGCTGCGACCTTGCCATCGCCTCGCACGAAGCGAGCTTCTGCACGCCGGGCGTCAACATCGGCCTGTTCTGCTCGACGCCCATGGTGGCACTGTCGCGCAATGTCTCGCGCAAGCAGGCGATGGAAATGCTGCTCACCGGCGAGACGATTGACGCCGCGACCGCCAAGGAGTTCGGTCTGATCAACCGCATCGTGCCGCGCGAATATCTGAATCAGGTTGTCAACAAATACGCGCAAACCATTGCGTCAAAATCATCTTTGGTGGTCAAGACCGGCAAGGAAGCGTTCTACGCCCAGGCCGAGATGGGGCTGGGCGACGCCTATGCCTATACCGGCCGCGTGATGGTGGAAAACATGCTGGCGCGCGACGCGGAGGAAGGCATCGGCGCCTTCATCGGCAAGCGCAAGCCGCAATGGTCCGACGAGTAGCGGCTTGAATGGATCCGCGCCATTCCATCGCTAAGGGTTCGACGTGGCTGCCCGCAAGCAACTGACGCGGCTGAAAGCGCCCTACCTCAAGCGCATCCTCCTTGAGCCGTCGCGTGTTGCCGACTGGGAGCAATATCCCTGGAACCTGCCGATTTTCCGCGACCGCGAATTCGAGTTCGAATTCGCCTCGGCCATCACCATCATCGTCGGCGAGAACGGCACCGGCAAATCGACGCTGCTGGAAGCGATCGGAGCATTGGCCGGTTATGACGAAGCTGGCGGCGGCAAGGGTTACAGGCCTGTCGATCATTCCATCGCCATCGACAAAAGCGGCGCGGCGCTTGCAGACACACTGCGCGGCCATTGGCTGCCGAAGGTCACAGCCGGCTGGTTCTTTCGAGCTGAATCCTTCTACTCGGTTGCACGTTACCTTGACCGGGCGGCTCTGGAATCCGGCGGAGCGCCACCCGACTTCCTGTCCTGGTCGCATGGCGAAGGCTTCATCCGCTTCTTCGAGGAGCGCTGCCGCCGGCAAGGCATCTACATCCTCGACGAGCCCGAAAGCGCGCTGTCGCCGACGCGCCAGATCGAGCTGCTCAAATTGCTTCAACGCATGGAGCAATCCGGCACGGCGCAGGTGATCATGGCGACGCACTCGCCGCTGCTGATGGCCTGTCCGAACGCGCGGCTCTTCCGCATCAGCCGCTTCGGTCTCGACCAGATCGATTTTCAGGACACCGACCATTTTCGCATGATGCGCGACTTCTGCAGCGACCCGGCTGCCTTTCTCGCCGAAGCGCTGTATGAGGACGAACCATGAACCACGACACTTACGACAACGCCTACATCGCCGGCATCCTGAATTCGGTAAAGACGATCGCCATGGTCGGCGCCTCGCCCAACGACGTGCGGCCAAGCTACTTCGTGCTGAAATATCTTTTGGCCAAGGGTTTTTCGGTGATCCCGATCAACCCTGGCCAAGCCGGCAAGCAGATCCTCGGGCAGACCGTCTATGCCAGCCTGGCCGACCTGCCGCATCCGGTCGACATGGTCGACATCTTTCGCGGCTCCGCGGCGGTGCCCGGCATCATCGACCAGGTGCTGAAGCTCGACCCGCTGCCCAAAGTCGTCTGGATGCAGCTTGGCGTGCACCATGACGAGGCCGCTGCCCGCGCCGAGGCAGCCGGCATCAAGGTGGTGATGAATCGCTGCCCGAAGATCGAATATGGCAAGCTGTCGGGTGAGATCGGCTGGACTGGTGTCAACTCCGGCGTTCTGTCGTCGAAGAAGCCGTTGATGCGTCAGGGGTTCCAGAGCTTCGGCGTGCGGCAGAAGTAGGCGCCTAGCGGTTCGCGCAAAATTATTCCGGGAAGAAACGGATTTTCTCGGGCGTTGGTCGCAGATCGCGCCCTGAAAGGTATTTTCTTCTTTGCATTCCAACCCGGGCTTCGCCAAGAATGCCCGGCGTTTTTTCGCAGATCAGGAGAGGAAGATTTAGATGACCCGTACGCCCGGTTTCAACACCTTGGCCGTTCATGCCGGCGCCAAGCCCGATCCGGCGACCGGCGCCAGGGCCACGCCGATCTATCAGACCACCTCCTTTGTCTTCGACGATGCCGACCACGCCGCTTCGCTGTTCGGGTTGAAGGCCTTCGGCAACATCTACACCCGCATCATGAACCCGACGCAGGCGGTGCTCGAGGAGCGCGTCGCCGCGCTGGAAGGCGGCACCGCCGCGCTTGCCGTCGCCTCCGGCCATGCCGCGCAGGTCATCGTCTTCCACAATCTGATGCAGCCGGGCGACAATTTCATCGCCGCCAACAAGCTCTATGGCGGTTCGATCAACCAGTTCGGCCACGCCTTCAAGAATTATGGCTGGGAGGTGCGTTGGGCCGATGTCAACGACCTCTCGACCTTCGAGAACCAGATCGACGACAGAACCAAGGCGATCTTCATCGAAAGCCTCGCCAATCCTGGCGGCGCTTTCGTCGACATCGAGAAGATCGGCGACATTGCCCGCAAGAATGGCCTGCCGTTGATCGTCGACAACACGCTGGCTTCGCCCTATCTGGTGCGGCCGATCGAACATGGCGCCGACATCGTCGTCCACTCGCTGACAAAATTCATCGGCGGACACGGCAATTCGATCGGCGGCGTCATCGTCGACGGCGGCACGTTCGACTGGTCGAAATCCGGCAAATACCCGATGCTGTCGGAGCCGCGGCCCGAATATGGCGGGCTCGTCCTGCATGAGACCTTCGGCAACTTCGCCTTCGCCATCGCCGCGCGCGTTCTCGGCCTGCGCGACCTTGGCCCGGCGATCTCGCCCTTCAACGCCTTCCTGATCCTGACCGGCCTGGAGACGCTGCCGCTCAGGATGCAGCGCCACTGCGACAACGCCGCGAGCGTCGCCGGGTGGCTCTCCAACCATCCCAAGGTCGCCTGGGTGAATTATCCCGGACTGCCCAGCGACAAGAACAACGCGCTGCAGAAGAAATATTCGCCGCAGGGCGCGGGCGCCGTCTTCACCTTCGGCCTCAAGGGCGGCTACGAGGCCGGCGTGAAATTCGTCGAGTCGTTGGAGCTCTTCTCGCATCTCGCCAATGTCGGCGACACCAAGTCGCTGGTCATCCATCCGGCCTCGACCACGCACCGCCAGCTCTCCGACGAGCAGAAGGTCAAGGCCGGCGCCGGGCCGGATACGGTGCGGCTGTCGATCGGCATCGAGGACGTCAACGACATCGTCGCCGATCTTGAGCAGGCGTTGAGCAAGGTCTGATATGTCTGCCTTTCTTGCGGTCAGTGTCGACAGCGTCGAGCCGGAGGCCGGTGCGCCGGCCCCGGACCGGGTGATCTCGGGCGATCCGAAATTCCGCACCTGGAATGTCGAGGAGCGTGACGGCGGTCTCTATGCCGGGATCTGGGAAGCGACGCCGGGGAAATGGCGCATCTCCTACGACGAATGGGAATTCTGTCACATCCTGTTCGGCGTCTCGGTGATCGCCGAAGACGGCGGCGAGGCGCGCACCGTGCGGGCCGGCGACAGCTTCGTGCTGAGGCCGGGCTTCAAGGGCAGCTGGGAAGTGCTCGAGACGACGCGCAAGGAATATGTGATCAAGCTTTGACGGTTTCGGCCGGCTCACAACAGTCGGTCGACATCCTCGTCGGAAAAACCACATTCGATCATCATCTTCCGGTGCCACGGACTTCCAAGAAGATCGCTCAGACACCGATCGATCCGCTCGCGCAGCGCGGCATTGCCCTTGGCCAATGCGAACGCACCGGCGGCAGGCTGCTTCTCCGATGCGGGAACCTCGACGACATCGAGCCGCTCGTCGGCGCGCTGGGCAATGTAGCCGCGATGCGCCATGGCGACGCTGGCATAGGCCTGAGCCATACCCTTCGCCACGGCTTCCGCCGCCTGAGCCTGCGTCGCAAATATCCTGACCCGATTGGGCGGAACGCCGTTCTGCAACGCGGTTTGATGCTGAACCTGGTCCGATATCACGGCAAGTACCGCTGAAGGGTGCAGGGCAAGCGAGCGGTAGCCCTCCAGCCTCAACGGATTGTTCTTTGCCACCATCAATCCGTCAGGCAGCGACCAGATCGGGCGCGTAAAGTCAACGAGCCTTGTGCGCTCGTCCGAGATGAACAGGCCCGTCGTCATGTCCCATCGGTTGTCCACCAGGCCGGGAAGCAGTTCAGCGAACTCGGCTTCGACGGGAGAAAACGCGCCCAGCCCGAGCATCTGGCATATCCGCTTGGCGAGCGCCACGTCGCAGCCGACGACCAAGCCCGATGCGTCGGTGAAGCAGAAGGGTGGTTCCTGCAGGTAGGCGAATTTCATGTCTAGGTTCCCGAACGACAATTTGAGCTGCTCGAAGCAGGATCGGTTCGCCTATCAAAAAGTCACGGGAACCCGTTCCAGCCCGTGGAAATGATAAGTGTCGCGGAAGCGCGGCGTCTCCGCCAGGCGTAGTTCCGGCAGCCGGTCGAACAGCGTCTTCAGCGACACCTGCAGCTCAAGCCTGGCGAGCGGCGCGCCGATGCAGAAATGGATGCCGGCGCCGAAGGAGACATTCTTCTGGTCCGCGCGGGCCGGATTGAAAGTGTCGGGCTCGGCAAAAGCCAGCGGATCGTGATTGGCCATGCCGAGCAGAAGCGCGACCATCTCGCCGGGCTTGACCGCGATTCCTGGTGACACTTCGATCTCCTCATAGGCATAGCGCAGGAACATGTGCAGCGGCGCGTCGAAGCGCAGGCACTCCTCGACTGCCGCGACGTTTTTCTCCGGCGTTTCAAAGAACCGGCGTGGATCGCCGCCCTGGGCCAGGATCGAGCGCACCGCATTGCCAGTCTGGTGCACGGTCGCCTCATGGCCGGCATTGAGAAGCAGGATCGCCGAGGAAACCAACTCGTCCTCCGACAGCCTCTG
Organism: Mesorhizobium sp.; assembly: GCF_004963255.1. Classification (GTDB taxonomy): domain Bacteria; phylum Pseudomonadota; class Alphaproteobacteria; order Rhizobiales; family Rhizobiaceae; genus Mesorhizobium. The sequence continues at coordinate 40,001 of NZ_SUGA01000046.1, forward strand.
GCCGTTGTCCCGGGCCTCGATCAGCAGCGACAGCAGATCGTCGCCCGGCTTCTTGCGGCGCTCGGCGATATAGCCCCGCAGGAACGCGGCAAAATCGCGTGCGGCGCGGTTGGCTGTGTCCTCGACCTCGCGTGTGCGGCCATGCATGTACATGGCCACCATCTGATGCGACCAGTCGAGCAGTTGCGGCCCCATCTCGACTGGAACGCCGAGCATCTCGGCGATGATGGTGATCGGCAGGGGCGAGGCGTAGGCCGGCAAAAGGTCGACGCCGTTTGGCTGGAAGCGGTCGACGAACTCGTTGGCCAAGGCCTCGATCCGTGGCCTGAGCCGCTCGACCTGGCGTGAGACGAAGGCGCGGTTGACCAGCGTCCGCAGCCTAGTGTGCACCGGCGGCTCGAGTTCCAGCATGGAGTTGGCCTCGATCGCATCAAAGGCCACGAGGTGCGAGCGGTCTTCGCCAACGCCGCGGCTGTCGGGAATCCCCGCCGGGTTCTGGCGGCCGAAACGGCGGTCGCGCAGCAAGCGGTTGACGTCGTCGAAGCCGCCGAAGCACCAGAAACCGTAGTCTTCCCAGAAGAAAGCGTTGGCAGTGCCATGAAGGAAGGCATAGGCCTCGTAAGGGCTCTGCACGAAGGCCGGTTCGTGCGGGTCGAGACGCAGGCGGCGATTCGATGAGTCGAAGTCGAGATAGGCTGGCATCATGGTTGACCATTAGCGCGCCTTGTCAGCGCGATGCCAGACAGTGTGTTGGCGCCCGAGGCGGAGAAGCGTTGAGCCAGCCCTCAGTGTCCCGTTTTCAGGATGCTCGCCACCTTGGCGGCGATCGCCGCGTCCGCCGCCGGCCAGTTCGCCAGCAACTCGCGCGGAAAGCGGTAGGTGAGGCTGAGATCGTCGCCGACCTGGATGTCGCGCTCGCAAGGCGCCAGCGATTCCTCCGCGCTCGGCCCGCTGAGACAGCGGGCGACGAACGGATCCTTGCCGGGGCGCTCGGCGACGACCAGCACCTCGTTGAGATAGCCTGATTTTTCGCTGAAAGCGTAAACCGTCGTGCCGCCCGGGCCGGGGGTGCCGGGCTTTTCGATCAGGGCGCTGTAGATCGGCGCGAAACGGCCGCTCATGTCGCGCGACATCATACGCGGCTCGAACGACAGGAAGATGATCTTCTTGGTCGTCGTGTGGTTGAAGTCGTCACGCGCGGCCGCGCTGTAGCCGTCCATCTCGGGATAGCGCAGATAGAGATCGAGCCGCGAGGCGATGCCGTCGCGCCTGGCCTGGTCGAAGCGGATGAAGTTTGCCGGCACGCTGATCAGATTGTTGCCCATGACGATCTGGCGCACCGTGGTGTCATCCGAATAGCCCGCCATGGCGATCGACCGTCCGAGCCATTTGCCGCCGACGCTGATCGCCACCGAAAGCAGCGCCAGAGCCGCGAAAATATAGAAGACCCGCTTCATCAGGGTCGAATCGACGACCTCGAAGTCGGGGCTTTCGGCAGCCGTTGCGTCTCTCATCGCTCTTTCCCGATCCGCCCACCTGTCCTTCGGCGGCACAGCCTGCGCGGCATGGCTCTTGCAGCGCGTTGGCACGACTGTGCGTTTTCATGGTAAACGGTTGGTAAATATGGGTGCCGTTGTGCTTGTTCTTTACGCTTTTGCGGTTGGCCTCACGGCCTGCGGGCTGTCCGGATCGGCCATGGAGCTTTTCTCCGGACGACGCCTGGCCTTTGCCGAACCCTATGTTTCGCCCGTCCATATCCTGCGCTCGCTCGCGGCAACGGCCTGCGCCGGACCGTTCATGCTTACCAACGAAGCTTTGGCCGCCCGGCGCGAGGGCCGCATCGGCACGATGGCGCTGTTGTCCTGCGGCTGCACGGCCATCGTCTGGGCTCTGGCGCTCGGCGTCGTGCTCATCGCCATTGCATCCTGGGCGACCGAGAACTTAGGGTCTTTCGAATTCGCTGGTTGAGACGATTCGGAGACGCACAATGCCGGTCTATGGAATCGATGGGAAAGCGCCTGAGTTCGAGGACGCCGACACGAACTGGATTGCGCCCGACGCCACGCTGATCGGCAATATCCGGATCGGCCGCAACGTCGGCTTCTGGTTCGGCGTCGCCATCCGCGGCGATGGCGAGCCAATTACGATCGGCGCCGACACCAATGTGCAGGAACATACGATCATGCACACCGATCCGGGCTTTCCGCTGACCATCGGCCAAGGCTGCACGATCGGCCATCGCGCGCTGCTGCACGGCTGCACGATCGGCGACAACAGCCTGATCGGCATGGGCGCCATCATTCTGAACGGCGCCAGGATCGGCAACAACTCGCTGGTGGGCGCCGGAGCGCTGGTGACGGAAAACAAGGTTTTTCCCGACAATTCGCTGATCGTCGGCTCGCCGGCCAAGATGATCAGGACGCTGGATGAAGCGGCGGTCGAGCGCCTGCGCGTCTCGGCCGCTCACTATGTGGTCAATGCCAAACGCTTCAAGGCCAGGCTGACGGTGGTATAACGACGGCCGCGCTCCGCGCGTCATCCGCCGCGGCTGCGCATCGCTTCACGCAGCAGCAAGGCGCCGGCCTCGAAGCCAGCCTCTTCCGCGCCTTCCAATGGTGTCTCATAGTCGTCGATGCGGGTTCTTAGCGATGGGTCCGCGCCGGAGAGCAGCAGCAGGTGGATCGCGTCGGCGTCACGCCGCGACACCGCGTAGTGCAGGGGCGTCCAGTCGTTGACGCCGCGCATGTTCGGATCGGCGCCATGGTTTAGCAGGATGCGGACGACGTCCAGCCGGTCCGGCCGTTCCGTCGACAACGCCGCGATGATTGACGGAAAGCCGGCGGGATCCTCGTAATTCGGGTTCGACCCCGCATCGAGAAGCGCAGTAATGAACGCGGCCGGGCTCCAGTAGATGGCATATTCCAGCGGATGACCGAGACCGAGCTCGAACGGCATCCCCTCGTCGAACCAGCGCGCGGAGCCACCGAGGGCGATACCGAGCGCAGCGAAATCGCCCGCCTTGAACGCTTCGTCTATAGCCTTGAAAAGCCGGTGTCGGGCGCCGCGATCCTCAGGGACTTCCAGCATCGCCTTCATCCGCAATGAACGAGCTATATTGCTCCCTTCCGCCTCGCTGGGAAAGGCCAGTCCGGCCTGCGGCCCTCGGCTGAACCCCGATCGTTTGCCCTCGACAGGCACGGCCTGAAACAGCGGAGCCGGCCCCGGGGACAGGGGCCGGCTCCTAAAACCCGGTCGTTGGGGACGGGGAGGGT
>NZ_SUGA01000047.1 GCF_004963255.1 Mesorhizobium sp.
CCTTCATTCCGGACCTACCGAATCACCAACTCAGTTCCGTGCAAAGCCCTCCTTGCGGGAGAAGGTGGCCTCGCGAAGCGAGGTCGGATGAGGGGTGCTGGAAGGAATGAGGCGGCGGCGATTTCAACCTTATCGCCAAGCTGGAACACCCCTCATCCGTCTCGGCGCTAGCGCGCCGATCCACCTTCTCCCGCAAGGGGAGAAGGAGAAGGTCTGCGATACCTCTCCAGCTCAGGATCGAGATCGACCTTCACCGCATTGGTGAACACGCAGGTCGCCACCATGATGCCGGCGAAGGCGGTGAGGTTGACCAGCAGCGTCTCGTGATAGCGCGCTTTGAGCGCTGCCCAGGTTTCGTCCGGAACGGCGTTCGCGTCGGCGGCGACCGCCTTGCCAAAAGACATCAGCAGCGCCTCATCCACGGTCGGCGCGACCGCTTCGGGATCGAGCCCGTTCTCGATCAGCGCCCGGCGAAAGAAGGTCACCGGGATTTCGGCACGCATCGTCTCGGCGATCGCTTTCGAGAACAGCCAGATGGCGCGGTCGCCGAGCGCGGGCTTGAGAAGATCGCGCAGCGTGAACCATTCGGCGTAAATGCGGTGCGCGGCGGGCGAATGCAGCAGGATGCGCTTCATGTTGGTCATCCGGCCGCGCAGCTTGAGCTCGCGGTCGTGCTCGCCGCGGATGTCGTCGGAGGCGGTGGCATAGTCAATTGCGGAGAGATGCGCCATCGGCCTCACCCGAGCGTGGCGTGAAGCGCCGGCGCGCCGCGCAGCGTGTTGGAGACGGTGCAGATGTCTTCGGCGTCGGCCAGGATGCGCTCTTTGGTCGCCGCGTCGAGGTCGCCGGTGATCTCCAGTTTGACCGTGAATGTCTCGATGCGCGAAGGCTCATCCTTCGCCTTGTCGCCACTCACATTCGCCCTCACCTCGCCGAGCCTGTCGGCGACGCCGAGGCGGGTCGCGGCGATGCGGGCGCTAAGCACCATGCAGGCGGCTAAAGAAGCATAGAGCAGGTCAAGCGGGCTGAAGCCGGGCGCGCTGACTTGCGTGACGACATCGACGGTGCCGCCGGTCGGGGTGGTTATCGTCGGCAGGCCGCCCAGCGGCAGGACGGCAAGCGCGCCGGCGCTGCGGGTTCTGATCTTGAGGTCCGCCATCGTGTCGTCTCCAGTTTGGCGGCTATTGATAGCGGACGGGGTTTGACGAGGACAACCTGCAATGTCAGCGCTGCCCCTCATTGTCCTGCCGGACATTTCTCCCCTTATGGTGACGGGGAGAAAGGGCTTGTCGCGAGCGTCGCGTCCTCGCCTTCTCCCCGTTCACGGGGAGAAGGTGCCCGAAGGGCGGATGAGGGGTAAAGCGGTGCCAGGCAGTTAAACTTGGCGCCCTACGAAGGCCCCTCTCCGTCCGCTTCGCGGCTCCCCGCCTTTGGCGGGGCGAGGAAAACGCTACTTCGTCAGATCCAGCGCCGCCGTCAGATCGCCCATCGGCGGCTGGTCGTTGTTGCGCAGCGCCTTGTCGCGGGCGACGATGCCTTGCAGCACCGGCAGGTCGTAGCGGTTGGTGATGAAGCGCAGGATCGAGGTGGTGTCGTACTGCGTGTGGTCGACCATGCCCATCTTCGCATAGGGCGAGATGATGAAGGCCGGGACGCGGTTGCCGGGACCCCAGCGATCGGCCTTGGGCGGCGCGACGTGATCCCAGAAGCCGCCATTCTCGTCATAGGTGACGACCACCAGCATATGGGCCCATTGCGGGCTCTTCTCCAGATGCGAAACGATGTCGGCCAGATGCTGGTCGCCCGAGGTCACGTCGGCATAGCCGGCATGTTCGTTGAGGTTGCCCTGCGGCTTGTAGAAGGAGACCTGCGGCAGCTTGCCGTCGTCGATCGCCTTGATGAACTCTTCGCCGCCGAGGCCGCCATCCTTGATGTGCTCGGCGCGCGCGGCTGTGCCCGGCGCATAGGCCGCGAAATAGTTGAAGGGCTGGTGGTGGAACTGGAAGTTCGGCACCGGCGTCGCGTTCTTGCCGTCGAGCGCGGCCTGCCAGGCTCCTGAATACCAGGCCCAGGAAACGCCCTTGAGCGACAGGAGATCGCCGATGGTGATCTCGTGCTGCGGCGGCAGCGTGGTCGGCGCAGCCGGATCGGCGAGCGCCTTGTCGCCGCCCTCGGCCGGCTTGTTGGCGCTCGGCTGGTATGGCGGCTGCATGGTGTTGACGGCATAGAAATCGGGCGTGATGGCGCCGTCATTGGCGAATTTCGGCACGCCGCCAAGCGCCGAGGCGGGCGAATTGTCGGCCGGCTTCAGCGTCACGCCATCCGGCTCGACCACCGCGATCTGGCCCTTCACCGGGCTGGTGTCGGCATTCGGATAATAAGGCACGCAGGCGCAAGCCAGCATGAAGTGGTTGAGGAAGGAGCCGCCGAAGGCGCCCTGGAAGAAATTGTCCGCCAGCACGTATTTCTTGGCGATCGCCCACATCGGCAGGTTGGAGCCGTCGTAGTGGCCCATCACCAGCGAGCCGGAATCGGCCCAGGCGACGAATTTGTCGTTCTTGCCGCCGTCGATCTGCATCTGCTCCTGGTAGAAGCGGTGCCAGAGATCATGCGTGACGACGTTGGTGCCCTCGTTGAAGCCCTTGGGATCGTCGATGGCGAATGTCGCATTGGCAAGATGCGCGCTCTGCGCTTCCGTCACCGCCGGCGTCACGCCCTTGCCGGTCAGCCCGCCCCAGGCCGGCGGCAATTCGGAAAGCGGCGTGCCGTCACGGTCGAACTGGCGCGCCTGGCCGGGCGACACATTCGCCAGGCCGTTGGCGCCGGGGAAGCCGCCATAGAGGTTATCGAAGCTGCGGTTCTCGGCGTAGATGACGACTACGGTGTCGATCTTGTCGTAGCCGGGAGGAGCCGCATGGGCAGCGGCAGAGAGCGATGCCAGCGCCGTGGTGGCGAGGCAAAGGGAGAGAAGGGACCGGGTCATTGAAGGATGCCTCGTGGCTGGGGAATGGCTGGAGGACGGCAATGCAGGAACGCAACTGCATCAATGCCCAGCTACTTCGACGCCTTGTCACCTTTGTGACAGTTCCGTCCCCGCCGGACACGGTTTCGTGAGCGGGAAAGCCGGTCATCAATCCGTTGCACTCGATCCTTACCTCGCGAAGGAAACTTGGCGAAAGAAATCAAGGATGTCGCCGAAGACGATGGGATTGAGGAATCACGCGATCGCCCTTGTGGCGGCTTCGATCGTCGGCTTCACCGCGCCTGCCAGCACGGCTGAGCCGTCCAGCGTCCATCCCGGCCCGATGTCGCGCCAGGAAGCCTTCGCCCGCGCCGAAGCGCTGACGGCGCTCGGGCGGCGGATGTTCTTCGACCCTTCGCTGTCGGCTTCCGGCAAGCAGGCCTGCTCGTCCTGCCACGACCCCAACCACGCCTTCGGACCGGCCTCGGCCTCGCCGGTCGAGATGGGCGGAGCCAAGCTCGACCAGCCCGGCGTTCGCGCCGTGCCGTCGCTGCGCTATTTGCAGGCAGCGCCAGCCTTCACCGAGCATTTCTACGACTCCGAGGACGAAGGCGACGAGAGCATCGACAACGGCCCGACCGGCGGCCTGACCTGGGATGGCCGCGCCGACCACGGCAAGGACCAGGCGAGGATCCCGCTGCTCTCGCCCTTCGAGATGGGCAACAAGGACGAGGCTGAGGTGGTCGCCAGCCTGCGCAAGGCGCCCTATGCCGACGCCTTCAAGGCCGCCTTCGGCGCCGATGTCTTCGACCATCCGCAGGACGCTTTCGACGCCGCGGTGGAAGCGCTCGGCACCTTCGAGCAGAGCAGCGCCGATTTCTATCCCTATTCAAGCCGCTACGACGGCTTCCTCGCCGGCAAGGCGCAGCTTTCGGCGCAGGAATTGCGCGGACGCATGCTGTTCGAGGACGAGGCGAAGGGCAATTGCGCGAGCTGCCATCTCAGCGAGCCCGCCAATGACGGCGAGCCGCCGCAATTCACGGACTACGGCCTGATCGCCATTGCCGTGCCGCGCAACCCGGCGATCCCCGCCAATGCCGATCCAGGCTATTTCGACTTTGGCCTGTGCGGCCCGCTTCGCACCGACTTCAAGGGCCGCGCCGAATATTGCGGCCTGTTCAAGACGCCGACACTGCGCAACGTGGCCTTGCGCAAAAGCTTCTTCCACAATGGTTATTTCCACACGCTGCGCGACGCGGTCGCCTTCTATTCCAGCCGCGACACCGATCCGGCGCGCTGGTACCCGAAGAATGCCGACGGCACGGTCGACAAATTCGACGATCTGCCAAGAGCTTACTGGCCGAACCTCAACACCGACCCGCCGTTCAACGGCAGAAGGCCCGGCGACAAGCCGGCGCTGACCGATGCCGAGATCGACGACATCGTGGCCTTCCTCGGCACGCTGACCGACGCCGACCAGGCGGGGCACTGAGGCTGGGGGCCAGTCAGAAAGGCGCGCCGCAAGATTGATTCAAGGCGGCGCGGGCTCGGTTGCCGCTTCTCATTGCGTGAGCGCGTAGCGGCTCACCACCATGCCGCAGGCATAGGACTTCGAGCCGAGGAGCGTCAGCCTGGCGAACCCGCCTTGATCGAAGATGCGACGGCCTTTCCCCAGCGCCGCCGGATTGATGAAAAGCTGGAACTCGTCGACCAGGCCGGCGGCGATCAGCGCCGAGGCGAAGCCGGCGCCGCCGAACACGGCGATGTCGCCGCCTTCGCCCTGCTTCAGCGCATCCACCTCGCGCGGCAGGTCGCCGCTTACGACCCGCGTGCGCTCCCACCGCGACGCTGCAAGCTTGTCGCTCGCGACGACCTTCTCGGCCTCGACGATGCGCTGCGCGAAAGCATAGAAGCAATCCTTCGGATATTTCTTGGCCGCATTGCCCCAATGGGTAAGGTAGCCCTCCTCCGCCATCTTGCGGCTCAACAGGATGGTGCCGACGGTCGTGAAGACGGCATTGAAATCCTGCTTCAATTCCTCGTCCCAGTCGCTGTCGTCGCCCCATTCCCAAAGCTGCCAGCGACGATCCTCATCGGAACCGACAAAGCCGTCCACCGACATTTGCATCTGAAGGATCAGCTTCCTCATGCTCATTCTCCTCGCCAATGATTTACTTTTGGAATCGTTTGACGCAAAGCGGAAATGGTGTCAATAGTAAATTGATTTACAAATGGAAGCATATTGATGGCGACCAAGGGACGGTCCGGCTGCCCGATCAGCCTCTCGCTCGAATTGCTCGGCGACCGCTGGACGCTGCTCATCATCCGCGACCTGGCTTTCGCCGGGAAACGGCATTTTCGCGAATTCCTGCAGTCCGACGAAGGCATCTCGTCGCGCACGCTGGCCGAGCGGCTGCAGACGCTGCAGGACGAAGGCATCCTCACCCGCAGCGACGACCCCAGCCATGGCCTGAAGGCGATCTACCGGCTGACTGAGGCCGGCATCGACCTGTTGCCGGTGCTGGCGACGCTAGGCGCCTGGGGCAGCAAACACCGCAAGGCCGACGACAAACTCGCCCGGATCGCCAATGACATCGCGGCCAGCGGCGAGCCGGCGCTGGAGCGGATGAAAGAGACGCTCAGGGGGCAACATCTGGGATAGCAAGGCGGAACACCGCGCTCCGCCGGCGACCTGTGTCCAAACGCTTGGGTCAGCGGGCGGCCTTGCGTGGCCAATGCGTCGAGGCAAATGCAACACCCGCATGCCGTCCGCCGATTTGTCTCGCATTTTCACAGTTGGCCATGAGCGTCGACGATCTTAGCCAGCCTGTCCGCTTTGCGGCGGCCCCCACGGCTCCTCGGCCGGTGGCTCCCCGGGAAGCCCCAATCGCAGCCGCTCCTCCTCGGCGAAGCTCTCGGCCTGTTCGTGAATATCGAACATTTGCTGCGTCAGCCTGCCACCGTCGACGACGCGCACGATCCATTGGCCATTGACGGCTTTTACACGGACGCTGTCTGGCTCGCTTGTTATCATATCTACGGCCCCCTGCCCTTCGGCCCAAGTATTTGGCCTAGATCGAATACGATCTAGGGCGGCTAGAGTTGCCGAAAAGCGGAGCTGGCCGACCTTTAGTGCAAGGCACTCGCCGATATTCAATAGATTTGTTAAATTCGACGGATAAAAACGAGTATGGCGCGCCTACGTCGCCTCATCCGAGCAAAGACTACATAAACTTGCGGAGGAATGGGCGGCCCGGCTGCCTTGGGGGGTGATACTGGGTTCGGCGGCCGGGCCTGACCGGAGTTTGCGAGGCCGCCGGCTACAGGAAAGGATGCGCTCGTGCCCATGCGAGGGCAAGAACGACCTAGGCCCTAGGACCAAAGCTGCAAGCGCAGGGGCCGAAGTGGACCAATCACAATCAGACTGGAAACCACCTGAAGCCGGCCGCGCGCGTCAAAAGCCGAAATAATGCCGGCCGACGAGATAGCCGAGCGCCGCGACCACCAGCGGAAACAGCGCCGGCGCCGCCCTGCTGAACAGCGAGACACTTATCTCCTTGGCTGGAGCGCTGGGTTTGGCATTGCCGAGATTCTTGGTCATAAGCTCGCTACCGGTTGGGGCTGGTTGCCGGCGGAGCCATTAAATTAGAAGTCGCTTATTAAGTTTCCGGCAAGCCCAACGCTACAATTCGCGGCAATTTATTTCGATTGCTGGGTGCGCTCGGCAAGCGCGAAAGCCTGGAGGTTGCGCGATTTGCCGGGGTCATGGTCGGCATTGGCGATGATGGCGTGGAAGGCGGCGCGGGCGATGTCCTTCTTCCTGGCGTCGGGATGCTCCTTGCGCACCGCCTTGACCAGATCCTTCGGCGTCATGCTGGGGGTGACGAGGCGCATCAGCGTGTCGCCTATGGCCTGCAATTCACTGGCATCCATAACGATGACCCTGTTTTGACGACATAAGCCTAGCATATAGGGGGGCGAGCGCGTCACTTTGTGATACGCGCCGGTCAAAATCGGAGTGGGCGATGGTCTCCATACCTACGCCGTGGATGATCGGGATCCGAAATGGCCAAAGGCGAATTGAAGGGCGGCAAAGGCTGGTGACCTTGCCGCCTTCGGCGGACTTTTCCTGACCGCATTCGCCGCCGCGACCATCCTGCCGCTGCAATCGGAAGCACTTCTGGTCGGCCTTCTCCTGGCCGGGACCCATTCGCCGGCCGCGCTGGTTCTGGTCGCGACGATCGGCAACGTGCTTGGTTCGGTGGTCAACTGGCTGCTGGGGCGCGGCATTGATCGCTTCCGCGACCGCAAATGGTTTCCGGCAAAGCCTGCCGCGCTCGACCGCGCGGCGGCGCGCTATCACCGTTACGGACGATGGAGCCTGATGCTGAGCTGGGCTCCGTTTATCGGCGATCCGCTGACGGTGATGGCCGGCGTGCTGCGCGAGCCCCTATGGAGCTTTGCCGCCATCGTCACCGTCGCCAAGGGCGGCCGGTACCTGGCGGTGGCGGCCGCAACCCTTGGCCTCTGGTGGCCGCGCCTCCCCTGACGGCCTCACTCGACTTTGCGCCGGAACTTCGAATGGCAGCTCGTGCAATCCTGCAGGATCAGGTGCAGGAGATGTTCCGCCGGCATGGTGGCCGGATCGGCTTCAGCCGCGCCCAGGCGCTTGCCGAGCAGGCTGCCGCCATCCATCGGCGGCCCGGTCATCCGCATGTCGGCGGTGATCCCGGGCGGCGCGTTCCTGGCCTTTGTCGAGAGCGCGTCGGCGAGCCGGCCGATATGGCGCGCGAGGGCCTCGAACTCCGGACGGGCCTGGTCGATCTCCGGTTTGGCGTGCGATGGCGCGCCAAGCGTGCCCTGCGGGAATTCGCCGGTCAGGCCGCCGGCGCGGGCGCTCAGCGCGTCCGCCGCCGCCTTGAAGGCCGCCGGCTCATAGGCGCGCCTGCCGTCGAACATTTCGGCGATCACCCTGGCGGCGGCCGCCATCTGCTTCATCGAGGCCTGACGCGCCGCCACGATGGGATCTCCCGGCCCCGCAGCCAGCGACGGAGCAAGGATCAACGGGCCGGCGAGCGCCAGCAACGCCGCCCCCAGAATGACGCGAGACCTCATGCCTGCACGTCGACGATGCCCGTCATGCCGAGCTGCTCATGCTCGAGGATGTGGCACTGGTACATGCGCGCGCCCGGCCTTTCCTGGCGCGTGAGAAGCCGCACCCGTCCGCTCGCGGCATTCATCGTCATGGCCTCGGGGAGGACGAGGCGGCGGCTGACGGTGGGAGCCCCAAGCGGCGCGATCGGCCGCAGCCGTTCGGGCAGCGGCGGCATCGCCTCGGCCGGCGTTTCGGAAGCATCGACCGACAGCATCTTTTTCTCCTGGATCGCGATTGGGAGGACGCCGCCGGGACGATCCTTTGCGAACGCTACGGGTTCCAGTAACTGGAAGGTCAAGAGGGATATCGCGGGCGGAAGCTGCCCCATCGCGGTGACTTTTTTTGGGGGTGTTTGTCCGGATGGCGCAAAAAGCGGTCCTGGACCGCGGCCCGATCGGCTGGTCCATAACATTTCCGGCCTGCCTGTTTCAAGGTTTGCCGAATAGTCGCATTTTGACCCCAATCGGCCTCTAGGCGGCTGAAGATGTCGCGGTTCCGTTGTTCACGGTTTCTTGACAGAGGCCGGAAAAACGGGCAGCAAAGCGGGTGAGGGAGAGCATTTTTACCGTGGCGTAGACCATGGAGGGCTCTTTTTTCGTGTGGACCGTCGCCAAATCGGCGATTGGTGGAGGGATTGGTTAACCATCTTTGTCCATCTTTTGAATCAATCGGCAACAGACGCGTGAAGGTGCAGGGGGCACCAGCGAACTGTGATCGTGACGGGTGCCAGGTGCGAAAACCGGCATGCCGATTGAGAGTGGTCGTATGGCGTTTTTGCGTTTGAAAAACCGGGGTGACGCTCCTCATGGGGAGGTAACTTCGAAAAAGTCTGGTCATCGTTGGGTTCTGGTGCCTGCTGTCGGCGCCGCCCTCGCTTTATGGTCCGCCGCCACCTTGGCGGGGCTCTATTCTGTGAGCACCTCACTGACCGCCGCTTCCAACGGATTGCCGCAAGGAATGCTATCGCCGCGCACCATCGCGTTTGGCGACCAGCGCCGGCAGATCGCCAATGCCTGGGCGCCGCATCTTGGCGTCAATGGCGGCTACAAGGCTGCCTCGCTCACCGGCGGCTGCGATGCCGGCTGCTTCAGCCTTGCGACAAGCTTCAGGCATGACGGCCAAGCCATTGAAAAACTGAAGAATAATGGCCACGACGGCAAGATGGCGCGGCTTAAGCTGCCGTCGCCCGACAGCGTGGCGCATGAAAAGGCCGTGGTGGTGGCTTCGGCCGCCGGAGCCGCCGACCGCTTCGATGGCGTGGTGAAGCGCGCGGCGCTTTCGCCGCAGAAACTCGCCGAAGCCTTTGCCCGTGCCGAGAGCGCGCCGTTCCTGCTGGCCAGCCTGCCTTCGGCAAGCCGCTTCGGCGGCGCGCAGCCGGAGGCTCCGATCGAGGCCCGCTTCGGTCCGCAACCGGCCGAGACCGCCGGCGCTTCCGAACTGGCGCTGGCGCTCGCCAACGTCGCGCCCGAGGACACTGCGGATGTTCCGACCGCCGTCGCGCTGCAGAACAGCCACGCGCCCGATGTCGCCGACAAACAAGACAATGGGCAGGACGGCGAATACCAGGTCGCCTCGCTGCCGCCGCAGGACGATCTGCCCGATAGCATTGCCGTGCCCGGTCTTCGGCCGCGCACCACGCTCGAGCGCGCCACCGAGGCGCCTGAACAGAATGCAGCCAAGCCGCAGAAGCCGGAGGCCGTGAAGCCGCAGGCGGCCAAGGCCAAGCCGCAGCCGGCCGAATCCGACACTGCGCAAAGCGCGCCGACGGCGGTTTCACCGAGGAGCGGCGACCAGGCCCTGCCCGGCGTGGCGAATTCGAAGCCGATAGTGGCCGACACCAAGCCCGGCAAGCGCAAGGCGCAGGCGTCGGAGATGCTCGCCTATGCCAAGCCGGATACGCCGGAGCGCGGCAACCTGGGCGGCGCTTTCCGTAACCTGTTCAACGGGCCTTCGACGGGCAATGGCGTCGCCGTCTACGATATTTCGGCGAGAACCGTCTACATGCCTGACGGTTCGAAGCTGGAGGCGCATTCGGGCTACGGCTCGATGGTCGACCAGCCGCGCTTCGTCAACCGCAAGAATGTCGGCCCGACGCCGCCGGACACCTACAATCTGTCGATGCGTGAATCGCGCTTCCATGGCGTCGAGGCCATCAGGCTCACGCCGACCAGCGGCAGCAACAAATATGGCCGCAACGGCTTGCTTGCCCACACTTACATGCTGCGCGGCGGCCGTGCGGAATCCAATGGCTGCGTCGTCTTCAAGGACTATCACCGCTTCCTTGCCGCCTACAAAAGCGGCAAGATCAAGCGCCTTGTCGTCGTCCCACGCCTGACAAGCTCCCCCACCCGGGTCGCCCAGGAAGGCCGCCAGGGTTAAGCCTGCTCCTGCCGGCGAACGTGTCGCCGGCATTTGTTAGTCCCCACTTGCTGGTCCGAAGGGCCTCGCGCCAAAACGCGCTTTGGCCACTGGTGCCGTCGCGGCTCGCAGCCGTGGCGACAATCTGACCTGGGAGCGATAACGACCCTTCCCAGGACGTAGATATGGCGCAGCCCGGGCTTGCGGCAAGACCCCGGGCATAGCGTATCAACGCTGCTCCGAAAAAAGAAAAACGGAGCACTGAATGCGGATCTTGTTATCGACTTACGGCTCGCGCGGGGACGTCGAACCATTGGCGGCGCTGGGCGCGGCCTTGCAGGCGCATGGCGTCGAGGCCCGGGTGAGCGCGCCGGGCGACGCGGAGTTTGCGACGCTGGCCGCTCGCGCCGGCGTGGCTTTTGCGCCGGCCTTCGCGCCGGTGCGCGAATGGGCGAAGGAAATGGTCAACCGGTCGCGATCGGCGTCGCCCGAGGACCGGGCCAGGCTCATCTCCGGCCAGGCGGCCGAGATCGCCGCCAGGCAATATGAGGCGCTGAGCGCGGCCGCCGAAGGCTGCGACGCGGTGGTGGCGTTCGGCCTTTTCCCATCCTGCGCCGCCGCGCGGCTGGTCGCGGAACAACGCGGCATGCGTTACATGCTCGGCACGTTCTGCCCCATCTGGCTGCCGTCGCAGCACAACCGGCCGCACGAATATCCTGGACATCCGCTGCCGGCCGGCGTGACCGACAACCGCCTGCTGTGGGAGACAGACATCCGGACCAAGAACGCGCTCTTCGGCGAGGCGGTCAACGGCCAGCGCGCATCGCTCGGCTTGCCGCCGGTGCAGAATGTCCGGGACTATGTCTACGGCAATCCCGTCCTGCTCGCCTGCGACCCGGTGCTGGGGCCATGGCTGCCCTCGGACCTGATCGACGCCGTGCAGACCGGCGCCTTTATCCTGCCGGACGAACGGCCCCTCCCCGATCGGCTCGATGCGTTCCTCGATGCAGGCCCGCCGCCGGTCTATGTCGGCTTCGGCTCGATATCGGTCGCGAGCGAAACCGGCCGCGCCGCCATCGAAGCGATCCGCGCCAAGGGCCTGCGCGCGGTGCTCGCAAAGGGCTGGGCCGGGCTCGGCCTCGTCGACGATGGCGACGACTGCTTCGAAGTTGGCGAGGTCAACCAGCAGGCGCTGTTCGGCCGCGTCGCCGCGGTCATCCATCACGGCGGCGCCGGCACCACCGTTGCCGCCGCGCGGGCCGGAGCGGCGCAGGCGATCGTGCCACAGATCGGCGACCAGCCTTACTGGGCCAAGCGCGTGGCCGAGCTGAGCATCGGAGCTGCGCATGGCGGTCCGGTGCCGACGGCGCACTCCTTGTCGGCGGCATTGGACGTGGCGCTGGCGCCCGAAATCCGCGCTCGCGCGGCGGAAGTGGCTGGCAAGATCCGCGCCGACGGCGCCGAGGTGGCGGCAACGCTGCTGATTGAATTGCTGGGCCAATCCAGCCCGTAAACTCAATGCGTGGTCAGTTCCGCCAGCGCCCTTTGCAGGGGCGCCGGCGAGATCTGGATCGGGCCTGAAAAGGGCGAGTCCATGTCGATGATCAGATAGATCGCCGCAGCCACCAGCGCCGCGGAAATGAGGCATGTGAAGACGACGGTTCCATTGCGCGGCGCCCTGAAACCGAAGCTGGCGAAGATCAGCGTCAGCCAGGCGACGAGCAGGACGATCACCGGCGCGGGAATGGCGCCCTCGGACTGCTCGGCAAGTATCCAGCGTTGCTCGACCAGCTTCTGCAACTGCTGCGTCGCGGCCTGCTGCGTGGCGGTCTGCCTGGTATCTGTGGGCGTCCATTCCGCCATGAGGTCGCCGACCTGATTGAGCAGCAGTTCCGACAGCCTGTTCGGGACGACGGTCGTGTCGCTGTCGGCCGTGGAGGTCTCGACGACACGCTGGACATAAGCCGTGAGCGACTGCCGGGCGCTGTCCGCCTCCGGCCCATAGTGCCGGAGCGTTCGGTCGAGCAGGATGAGATCGGTGGCGAAGGTGTGCACGTTGCCGTTGATGGACTCGAATGTGTTCTTTGCCGAGTTGATCATCAGGCCGAGCATAAGCGAGGACATCACCACGAAAAGGTTCGTGGCAAGCCGCACCACCGCGCTGGTGTCATCCCCAAGGTGATGAGCAGGGAAGCGCTCGTGCACCATCAGGCTGACCAGCGAGGCCCCGGCCAGGCAAGCAAAGATCGCTGTCCCTACAAGCACTTCGCCCATGGCCGACATTGTAGCCGAGGCGTGGCGCTTGCCAATCGGCTGCCCGGCGGCTGAATTAGCGTCGAAGCATAAGAACCTATATCATTGGCCGACAAGGGAGACTTCCACGCCGGCTTCGATGCACTGCGAAGCGGAGATCGAAACCCGCTTCCAATGCCGGGCGAAGACGCTATCTATGGCGCGGGGCGGCTCCCAATCACTCACGAGGCAATCCATGACAATTCGCGCTGTCGTCTGGGGCGAGAACATCCATGAGCGGACCAACGAGGTGGTCGCCTCCATCTATCCGGAAGGCATGCACGCGACCATCGCCAAGGCGCTGAACGCCGACAAGGCGATCTCCGCCTCGACGGCGATGCTGGAGCAGCCGGAGCACGGCCTGCCGGAATCCCGCCTCGCCGAGACCGATGTGCTGGTCTGGTGGGGCCACAAGGACCATGGCGCCGTCGCCGACGAGGTCGTCGAACGCGTCGCCCGGCGCGTCTTTGAAGGCATGGGGTTGATCGTTCTCCATTCCGGCCATTTCTCCAAGATCTTCAAGCGACTGATGGGCACCCCCTGTACGCTGAAATGGCGCGAGGCCGGCGAGCGCGAGCGGCTCTGGGTGACGAGTCCCAGCCATCCGATCGCCGAAGGCTTGGGCGAGTTCTTCGAGCTCGAGAACGAGGAGATGTATGGCGAGCAGTTCGCCGTGCCGGAGCCGCTGGAGACCGTCTTCATCTCCTGGTTCCAGGGCGGCGAGGTGTTCCGCTCGGGTCTCACCTACCGGCGCGGCGCCGGCAATGTCTTCTACTTCCGGCCCGGGCACGAGACCTATCCGACCTACCACGACGCCACCGTGCACAAGGTGCTGCGCAACGCGGTGAAGTGGGCACACAACCCGCAAGGGTCGAAGCCCGCCATCCTGAATGCTCCGAACGTACCGGTCGAGAAGGCGCTGGAGCCGATCGAGGAGCGCGGGCCTAAACTGCACGTGCATGGCGAAGGCGGCTTCCGCTAAAAAAGGCGCCTCTCCGCTTCGCCTAGGATTGCGTGGAAACAGCGCCTGGGTCACATTCCCCCCCCAATATTGAATCGAACCAAATCGCTCAAAGGAGCAGAAAATGCGGCTTTTGATACTCGGAACCGGCTGGATGGCGCAGGAACATGCCCGCCGCTTCGGCGCCATCGACGGCGTCGACATCGTCGGCGCGGTCGACGTCGATGCGGCCCGTGTCGGCGAATATGCTGACGCCTACAAGATCCCGAAGCGCTTCACCTCGCTGGAGGCGGCGCTCGACTGGGGCGATTTCGACGCGGTCGCCAATGTCACGCCCGACCGCATCCACCATCCGACCACCATGGCGCTGGTCGCCGCCGGCAAGCCGGTGCTCTGCGAGAAGCCGCTGGCCGAGAATTTCGGCAAGGCGAACGAGATGGCCGACGCGGCGGAGGCCGCCGGCATCGTCAACATGGTCAACCTCACTTATCGCAACGTTGCCGCGCTGCAGAAGGCGCGCCGGATGGTGCAGGCGGGCGAGATCGGCACGGTACGCCATGTCGAGGCGTCCTATCTGCAAAGCTGGCTGGTGTCGAAATTCTGGGGCGACTGGCGCACGGATCCGAAATGGCTGTGGCGGCTGTCGCGCGGCCATGGCTCGAACGGCGTGCTGGGCGACGTCGGCATCCATATCCTCGATTTCGCCAGCTATGGCGCCGCGCTCGACATCGACCATGTCTTCTGCCGGCTGCGCGCCTTCGACAAGGCGCCGGGCAACCGCGTCGGCGAATACCAGCTCGACGCCAATGACAGCTTCGCCATGACGCTCGATTTTTCCAACGGCGCCTTCGGCGTGGTGCATGCCAGCCGCTGGGCCACCGGCCATATCAACGAACTGCGCCTGCGCATCCATGGCGACAAGGGCGCGGTCGAGGTGGCGCACAATCTCGACGGCTCGATGCTGAAGGCTTGCGTCGGCGGCGATGTCGAGAACGCCAAATGGGAAGAGCTCGATGCAGGCTCTGTGCCGACCAACTACCAGCGCTTCGTCGAAGCGGTGAAGAGCGGCGCGCAGACCGAGCCGACCTTCCGCCATGCGGCAGGCCTGCAGAAAGTGCTGGACCTTGCCGTGGTGTCTGATGAGAAGCGAGCGGAGTTGAGGGCCAAGGCGGATACGCAGTAGCGCTTTCCTCGCCCCCGCCAAAGGCGGGGGAGAGGTGGCTCGGCGAAGCCGAGACGGAGAGGGGGAGCGCCCTACGAAGGCCCCCTCTCCGTCCGCTTCGCGGACACCTCTCCCCCGCCTTTGGCGGGGGCGAGGAACCAAGGGTCACGCTCCGCGATAAATCTTAACCGCCGCCGCGACCAGCGCCGCATTGCTTTCGGCCACGCTGCCATCCGGCAACTCCTTGCCATCCTCCAATCCAACTCGGGTCGAGAATTTCCGCAGCGCCGCTCGCTGAACAAAGGGCCATACCGTCGCGTTCTCGCCATGCAGCAGGATCGAGCGGTGGATACCCTCGCGCCACAGCACCTTTTCGATGCCCTTGGCGACGGCGAAGGCCTCGTCCAGCGTCTGTTCGGAAATCTCGATCAGCACGCGCAGCACCCGCCCGCCATGGTCGAGACTGGCAAGCCTGAGCGCGTCGCCGATCGAGGCCAGCCCGGCCTCGATGCCGATGCCGCGGCCGCGCAGGGCCTCCATCACCTCGGGCGCCGCCGCCTCGCTGAGATTGACCGACGCGTAGTCGGGCAGTTCATTCCACCCGGCGATGGCCGCTAGCGTGCGCAGATCGTCCTTCTCGATCCAGGCGCCGGTGGAGACGCCGATTAGCGTGCCCGGACAGCCGCGGCGGAGCGCCGCGACCGTCCTGTCCATCGCCTCCGGCGCAAGGCTCTCCCGGCCGTCGGCGCCACGCGCATGGACATGCAGTTCGGCGGCACCCGCAGCAATCGAGGCCGCAGCGTCGCGCGCCATCGCCACAGGATCGAGCGGCAATGCGGGATGGAAGTCGGCGGGACGGGCGCCGTTGATGCAAGCCTGGACGATCATCTTTGCGGCAATCCTGTTTTGGCTGGCGGAAGCCTAGCGCAGGGCCGGGTCGATCGGAACGGATACGGCGAAGTCTCCTGACAGGCCGGGCCAACAAAAGAGAAATCCCCTGGCCCGACAGCCAGGGGAAAGACCTTCCCCTTCGGTGGTTTCGGCCCCTGAAAGCCCGTTACGCCGGCACGCGCTTCAGCGCCTGCGCCATGCAATGGATGCCGCCGCCGGTCTTGGAGATCTCGCTCATGTCGACAGCCGCGACCTCGAAGCCGCGCGCCTTCAGCTGGCCGATCAGCGTCTTGCTGGAGGTCGGCGCGATCACCCTGTCCTTGCCGAGCGACATGAAGTTGCAGCCGAGCGCCATCGTGTCCTGGAAGGGCACGTCGATGATCTCGTGACCCTTGCCCTTCAGCCAGTCGACGATGCCGGGCTCGGTGCAGGCGAGGCAGACTGCGGTGAGCTTTTCGGCGATCGGCACCACCATCAGGTCGATATGGACATAGTATTCGTCGATGAAGGCGAGACGTGTCTCCCAGCCTTCCTTGTCGAACCATTCCTTCACCTGGCGGGCACCTTCTTCCTGGGTGCGGGCGCCGCCGCAGCCGATCAGCACCACGCCATCCTCGATGACGTTGAAGTCGCCGCCCTCGAAGGTGCCGGCCGTCACCATGTCGTAGATCGGGATGCCGAGCTTCTCATAGGTACGGATGGCGGCGTAGTTCTCGCCGCGCCGCCACCAGTTGGCCATGGCAGTAATGAAGGCGCCATAAGGCGTCATGACGCTGGAGTCGCGCGAATAGACCTGCATCGGCAGTTCCGGTGTCGGCTCATGCCAATGGATGTTGACGCCGAAATGCTCGTAGGCGGCGACGAGGTCCTTGTGCTGCGCCTGCGCGATCTGGACGTTGCAGGGCGCCTCGCGCAGATGTTTTCTGGACAGCGAGCTGGTCGACAGGTGGCGCAGGAAGTTCGGCGAACCGAGCAGCACGTCGGTCAGCACATCGGTTTCGTTGGCAAAGCCCCAGGCGGTCAGCGGCTTGGTGCCGCCATTGGGGTTGCGGCGCTGCAGCGAGAACGGCTCGGCGACGATGCGGTCATGGACGGTCATGGTGTTCTCCTCTGGAATGTTCTGTTGATGGTCATGCGGTGGAAGCGGCCGGGATCCACCAGTCGCGCCCGCGCGCGGTGGTGACATATTCCGGCCAGCGGAAGTTGATCGGCGGTTCATAGTCGCAGAGCGGCGCGATCCAGTTCGAGCCGCCGATGCCGCCGCCGGTTCGGTTGACGAACTCGTCCATGGCGGCCTCGCGCGCGGCCTTGTCCTCCAGCATGCGCAGTGCCGTCAGCGCGACCGTCTTGGCGGCGCAGGTGACCATCGGGTCGATGGTGGCCGGGATGCCGCCCAGCGCGTTCATCGCCCAGGAGGGATAGGAATGGGCCTTGGCCGCGCGCAGCGCCGGGCGGGCAACATAGAATCGCGACGTCGGCGCGTGCCAGCTCATATCGGTGTAGTCGTCAGAGGTGGAGTTCACCTGCGAGGGCGGCAGGTCGCGGCGCAGGATCGCCTCGGCCTCCCGCGGCGCGATCAGCCGCTCCAGCTCGTCGATGAACGGGTTCTCGGTTGCCTCGCCGCCGGCATTGACCTGAACCTCGCGGGCGATGGCCCTCGCCGCCTCGTCCCAGCGCGGCGCGCCGACGGTCGACAGCGCCTGATAGGTGATGTCGGCCATGGCGTGGTTGGCGAGCCCCGGCCGCGACTTCGAGACCCAGTGGCGCTCATGGCGGCAGCCGCTCATCCTGGCAGCGGCTTCGGCGTTGCGGTCGAGAACTGCTGTCACCTGCTCGGCCATGGCAATGGTCGGCACGCGGATCATGTACTGGATGTCGGCAAGACCCGCCGGCAAATTGTCGGCGGTCGCCTGCCCAGCGGTGAGGATCGCCTCGCTGATCGACCAGCCGCCCTGATGGGTCAGCATGGAATCGCGCAGCGCCTTGGAGGCCATGTACATCATTATCAGCGCGTCATTGGCGCCAGGTGCCCTGACCGCCGAATGCGCCTGCGGGATGGGCGCTGCATCGCTTGCGCGAACCCAGTTCTCGGGTTCGTCGCAGACGAAGCGATAGATCATCGAATAGGCGGCGCCGCAATGCGTGTCCCAGCGCGCGGTGTTGCAGAGCGGCAGCATGTAGAAGGGATGGAAGGAGATCATGCCGGCAAGGCCGTCATAATAGCCTTTTGCCGCATGGATCGGTTTCGAGCCCCTCACCTTCTCGGCCGGCTCCCCAGTGAAGCGCAGCGTGCCCTTGATGCCATGCTCCAGCATCGCCGCCTTGGTGGCGAGCAACCCGCCGAGGCTGCCGATGCCGAGGCCTGAATGCGGATCGGTGTGGCCACCTGCCTCAAAGCCCAGACCGGACCGCGGCCGTTTCACCGTCGCGGCATCCTGGCAGTTTCCGGGCACGGCGTCATACTCGCCATACATGCCGATCACCGGGCCGTCGCCATTCGTCCAGTGGGCGCAGAAGGCTGTCGGCATGCCGCCTGACCCTTCCTCGACCGAAAAGCCCTCGCGCTTCAGCCGATCGACATACCACGCCGCCGACTGGTATTCGCGCCAGGCGGTTTCGCCGAAATCGAAGATGGTGCGCGTCCAGGCCGACAGCAGCGGCTGGATGCCGTCGATGCAGGCGAGCGCGGTTTCTTGCGCGGAACTCGTCACCGGTTTGTCCATGGTCCAAGAAAAGCAGTGAAGCGGCTCGTCAAAAAGTGATATGTTTTCCCGGCTCGTGCAAATTCGGTTCACCTGAGGCCCTTTGCGAATACCCTCCACGCAGGCGCTGCGCGCCCTCGACAGTTTTGCCCGTCACGGCAGCGTATGGCGCGCCGCCGACGAGCTTCACCTCACCCGCAGCGCCGTCTCGCATCAGCTTCGGCTGCTCGAGCGCGACCTCGGCTTCGATCTCCTGCAGCGCATCGGCAAGGGCGTGGCGCTGACGCCGCGCGGCCAGCGCTACGCGGCCGACGTCAGGAAGGCGCTGACCGTGCTGGGCGACGCGAGGACGCAGAACAGCGGAGCCGGGGTCGGCGGCTCCTTCGCCATCTCCTGCCCCCCGGGCTTCGCCTCGATGTTCCTGTGCACGCATATCGGTGAGTTCCAGCAGATGTATCCGGACGTGACGCTGTCGGTGCTGACGCCGCGGCGGCTCGACGATGTCAGCAATCCTGATGCCGATGCCTTCATCGCCTTCGGCGTGGGCAACTGGCCGAACCGGGCGGTGGAACTGCTGTGCGAAGTCTCGTTCACGCCGCTCTGCAGCCCGAGATTGCTCAACAAGGTCGGCGGTTTTTCCAAACCCGCCGACGTGCTGCGCGCCAGCCTGCTCCATCTCAGCGACACCGAGGACTGGGCGCGCTGGCTGGCGCTGTCCAAGGTGGAAAATCCCGATACCGAAGGCGGCATCTTCTTTTCCGACATGAACCTCGTCTTCTCGGCGGCGATCGCCGGCCAGGGCATTGCGCTGGGCGACGAGTTGACCGGCCGCCAGGCGCTTAGCGAAGGCCGGCTGGTCAAGCCGTTCGAGGCGACCGTTCCCTCGCCGCGCTCCTATTTCCTGGTCTTCGAGCACGCCAAGGCGGGGCACCCGGTGCTCAATGCCTTTGGCGACTGGCTGAGGGCAAAGCTGTCGGAGAGCAGGCTTTAGGCGGATTGAGATTGGCAGCTCCTGCGCCGCTCGTCTCTTCCATCCGTGAATCAAATTTGCCGATCAGGCGAAAACTATTCGGTTGCGGTGAGCCGCAGCCATGCCTACGATTTCATCGGGAACTGAGGAAAGAGCCAGGATGCAGCAACCCGGCCGGGCCGCAGAAATCAAAGCGAACGGGATCGGCAAGAGCTTCGGCTCGTTCCGGGCGCTCGACAATCTGTCGCTCGATATCGGCCGTGGCGAGTTCCTGACGCTGCTTGGCCCTTCCGGCTCCGGCAAGACCACCTTCCTGATGATCCTGGCCGGCTTCGTGCAGCCGAGCGAGGGCAAGCTTTTCAGCGACGGCGTCGACATCACCAACCGCCCGGCCGAGCAGCGCGCCGCCGGCATGGTGTTCCAGGGCTATGCGCTGTTTCCGCATATGAGCGTGGAGCAGAACATCGCCTTCCCGCTCAAGGTGCGGAAGAAATCCGCCTCGGAAATCAAGAGCCGTGTCGGCGAGATGGTCGAGCGCGTCGGGCTGAAGGGCCACGAGAAGAAATTGCCGGCGCAGCTTTCCGGCGGGCAGCAGCAGCGTGTGGCGCTGGCCCGCGCGCTGGTGTTCGAGCCGGGCGTGCTGCTGCTCGACGAGCCGTTCTCGGCGCTGGACAAGAGCCTGCGCGGCCAGATGCAGGCCGAGATGAAGCGGCTGCATCAGGAGACCGGCACGACCTTCGTCTTCGTCACCCACGACCAGAGCGAGGCGCTGGCGCTGTCGTCGCGCGTCGCCATCTTCAATCACGGCAAGCTCTTGCAGGTGGGCAGGCCCGACGAGGTCTACGACCGGCCGGCCAACCGCTTCGTCGCCGAGTTCCTGGGCGAGATCAACATGCTGCCGGTGAAGGGCGTGCGCCCCGCCGACAATGGCGCCACCGGGCTATGCGAAGACCGCGCGGTCAACATGCGCTGCAAGGCGGAGGCGATCAAAGGCGACGCCATCCTCGCCATCCGCCCCGAGGACATGTCGATCGCGCCGGAAGCGTCGGCCAACCAGAACGGCATCGCCGCGACGGCCGTGGCCTCGACCTATCTGGGTGCGGCGACCAAGCTCGATCTCACCACGCGCCAGGGCGCCAAGGTCACCGTCTCGGTGCCGAACGAGGTCGCGGCCGCGGCTCTGAGCAAAGGCAATTCCGTCTGGCTGACCTGGCCGGCGGAGAAGGGTTTCCTCCTTCCGGACGGAGGACAGTAGAGAGCGCTGCTGCGGCCAGACATCGCCGCATCGGCTTCCGGTTCAAATCAACGACAACAAGGGGAACTGACATGAGCGATACCAAGAAACAGACGATCGAATCCCTCACCGAGCGGACGAAGCGCGGCGAGATCTCGCGCCGGCAGTTCGCGCAACTTGCCGGCCTCGTGCTCGCCGGCACGCCGATGCTGCTGCGCTCGACCGGCGCCTATGCCGAGACCAAAGGGCTGGTGCTGGTCAACTGGGGCGGCGACGCCATCACGGCTTACGACGCCGCCTATGGCCAGGCCTTCACCAAGGACACCGGCATCCCGGTCAAGATGGACGGCTCGGGACCGACCGAAGGTGCGATCGCCGCGCAGTTCAAGAGCGGCGCGCCGACCTGGGACCTGGTCGACGTCGACCCGTTCTCGGCCATCACGCTGGGTGGCCAAGGCATGCTCGAGCCGATCGACTACAAGATCGTCGACAAGAGCAAGATGCGGCCAGGCTTCGGCTGGGAGTATGCGGCGTCCACCTACTTCTTCTCCTATGTGATCGCCTACGACTCGCAGAAGTTCGGCTCCAACGCGCCGACCGGCATGGCCGACTTCTTCGACGTCAAGAAATTCCCAGGCAAGCGCTCGCTCTACAAATGGGGCGTATCGAGCTGGGAAGCAGCACTTCTCGCAGACGGCGTCGCGCCTGCCTCGCTCTATCCGCTCGATCTGAAGCGCGCGCATGACAAGATCGCCGCCTTCAAGGAAAACGTCGTCTCCTATTGGGGCGGCGGCGCCGAGAGCCAGAGCGTGCTGCTCAACGGCGAAGCTTCGATGGCGATCGTGTGGTCGACACGCGCCTCGCTGATCGAGCAGGACTCGGGCGGCCAGATCAAGTTCATCTGGGACCAGGGCCTGATCTCGCCCGGAGCGCTGGCGGTGCTCAAGAACAACCCCGGCGGCAAGGACGCGGCGATGAAGTTCATCGCCAGCACGCAGGATCCGCAGAAGGAGCTGGTGATGTTCGACAAGCTCGGCCAGGGTCCAGCCAATCCGGCAGCGGATGCTTTGATTCCGGCCGACAAGAAGCGCATCAACCCGGTCGATCCGGAGAACATGAAGAAGCAGATCGCGCTCGACATGGAGTGGTACGCCAAGAATTACGGCGCGGCGCTCGACGAATACACCAAGATCATCTCCGCCTGATCAGGGCGGAGACTTTCTCACTGATGAGAGGCACCCTCTCCGACAGGATGGGCGCGGCGCTGCTGATGGCGCCGCTGCTCCTGTTCCTGGTCCTTGCCTATGCCTGGCCGTTCCTCGGCGTGGTGAAGTGGAGTTTTACGCTTCCCACGCCCGGGCTCGGCCAGTACCACGCTTTGCTCACCGACGACCTGGTGCAGTCGGTGTTCATCCGCACGCTGCGCATCGCGGCGATCGTTACGGTCGTGTCGGTCACCGCGGCTTACGCGATCACCGTTGTCTGGGTGCGCGGCAGTCCGGTGCAGCGCGTGCTGGCCGAGTTCTGCATCCTGGTGCCATTTTGGATTTCCGTACTCACCCGCGCGTTCGGCTGGGTGGCGCTGCTCTCCAATCGCGGCCTGATCAACACCTGGCTGCAGTCGATCGGCTTCATCTCCGAGCCGCTGACCCTGGTGCGCAACGAATTCGGCGTGATCGTCGGCATGTCGCATTTTTTGATCCCCTTCGCGGTGTTCCCGCTGGCGTCCGCCATGCGCAGCCTGGACGAGCGCGTGCTGCTCGCGGCGCGCGGGCTTGGCTCCAGCCGCATGCGCACCTTCTGGACGGTGTTCGTGCCGATGACACGCTCCGGCATCATCGGCTCGGCGATGATCACCTTCGTCTTCTCGCTGGGCTTCTTCGTCACGCCGGCAATCCTCGGCGGCGGCCGCTCCGTGATGATCGCGGAGCTGATCTACCTGCGCATCTTCCAGAGCCCGGACTGGGGGCTGGGCGCGGCGATCAGCGTCGTGCTGGTGGTGTTCGTCGGCGCGCTGATGGCGCTTCTGTTCCGCTACGTCAAACCGAAGCAATTGGTGTAGCGATGCCGACCTACCGTCCCGGTCCCGTCTCGCTCATCCTCGCCGTGCTGGTGGCATTGTTCCTTTTGATGCCGCTGCTTGCCGTCATCCCGGTGTCGCTGACGCCGAGCCGCATGCTGACCATGCCGACGGGTGAACTGTCGCTGCGCCACTACCGCGAGCTGATCGAGGATCCGCGCTGGCTGGAGTCCATCCTGCTGTCGATCCGGATCGGCGTGGTGAGCAGCGCGCTATCCACGGTGCTTGCCCTCACCTTCAGCCTCGGCGTCTGGATGTTCCAGCCGCGCTTCACCGCGGCCCTTGTCGGCTTCGTGCTGTTGCCGATGGTGGTGCCGCCGGTGGTCTCGGCGGTGACGCTCTATTTCCTGCTCACCTCGGTCTCCGGCCTCACCTCGTTCTTCGGCTACGATACATGGCTCGGTGTCGCGATGGCGCATTCGGTGATGACGGTGCCTTTCGCCACGGTGCTCATCCTGGTGTCGCTCAGCCAGCTCGACCGGCGCATCGACCTTGCCGCGCGCGGCCTTGGCGCCAGCGTGTGGGAACGCGCGACGCGCGTCATCATGCCCAACATCAAGTTCGGCATCGTCACCGCGGCGCTGCTCTCGTTCGTGCTTTCCTGGGAAGAAATCGGCGTGACGCTGTTCATCACATCGGTGAATGCGATCACGCTGCCGCGCCTGATGTGGATGGGCCTGCGCGACAACATCGATCCGGCGATCGCGGCGCTTTCGGTGATCCTGATCGTCATCACGGTGCTGGTGCTGGCGGTGAGGAGCGTGATCACCAGACAGAAGGCGTCGCCGTAGAGCGGTCACACCTTCCCGGAATTGGCCGATCCAGAAACGAAAGAGGCCCGCCGGGATCGGCGAGCCTCTTTACGGAGCCGAAGTGGAAGCTCGGCACCGTCATGATCCGGGGGTGTGGATCGACCCGGAATTTAGCCAACAGGGCTCAGCCGGGCGACTTACAAATCCGTAATCTTCGGTCGGCCCGCGCGCCCAACCGGTCAAGAAAGCCTGTTCTATCAGCGGCTTGCCGAGAGCATCCGACATCGAGACAGCGCTTGTCAAAGAAACGTGATGAAGCGTTTGTCCGGCCGGCGGAGCGGCTTGGAGGTGCAGCAAAACCGGGCGGCGTCGCGACGCGGCCCGCGTCATTGCAGTTTGCGCGCCATCAAGGCGCCGCACCGGACGAAGGCCCCCCGGCCTCGCCCGTGCGTAGCAGTCCGTTCAGGCGGCCTGCGGCCGCCGCATCCTCTCGACGAAGGCCTGCCTTGCCGGTCCGGCAAGCGGCTTGTCTGTGGCCAGCAGGCCATCGAGCAACGCCAGAAGTTCGCGCGCTGCCGAAGACTTGCAGGAATAATAGACCATTTGACGATCACGGCGGGTTTCTACAAGGCCAAACCTGCGCAGTTTGGCCAGGTGTTGCGACAGCGCTGATTGGCTGAGTTCGACCTTGTCGGCGAGCACGCCGACAGAGAGTTCGCCCTCGGCGAGGTAGTTCATGATGAGCAAACGCTTTTCGTTGCCCATCACCGCAAGAAAGGCTGCCGCGCTTTCTGCGTTGGCGGTAAGTTTCTTGGTAACCATCGATTTCCCCATGCTTCATGCTCTTCCGAAGGCCATGGGGGCAATGGCTTCAGAATTCCAGAGCGTTGATGAGCCTGCCCCGGTTTGGACGCGGGACCTGCCTTGCTTCTTTTCGACCAGAACCCCTTCGTAACCCGGTTGCCACCACGTCGAGGTTTCTGGTCTCGGACAGAACGCGCGGCGCTTTTTCGGGCTCAAGTCAATGCAGACTCGGAAAAATTCCGCGCTGCTAATACGTATCAGCGCAGCGCTCGTTCGGCAAGAATATAACGAGGCCGGCAAAACAGCGGCCAGCCTCAGGACAAGAGCTGCGTCAGCCGAAGCGCATGGCAAGGACACTGCAGCGACTCACGTCCAACCTTGAAACATGCTATTATTGGCCGGGCGAAAAAGGAGCCCGGCTCAAGGAGGAAGCCATGTCCATCGCGTCCAATGCCCGCAACACATTCACTCCCGACGAGACGGCCATGCTTGGCCGTGTCTATGAGAATGGCAGCATCGAGGGCGAGACCACCGAGCAGAAGGAAGCACGCGCCTCGCGCATCCTGGCCAATTACATGGCCGGCATCACCGACGAGGCGGAGTTGATCGAGCTTTCGCGCAGGCCGCTTGGAAGATGAGCAACGTGATCCGCCCACGCGAGGCGGCTCACGGTGAGTTGACGTTCCGGCACGGAACGCAACGGCAGAATATCGTGTTCCGACAGGTTCGGGAGGTTTCAATGATCCAGGGATGGTTCTCCAGGCCGGTTGAAGTCGCCGTCGGCCTTTCCGGGTCGATCCGCCACATCTCCAACGCCGAACAAGCCGCCGAGCTGCTGACCGGCCAATGGCGCGATGCCGGCAGTGCGCTGCATGGCGAGGCGCTGCGGGCCTGCCGCCGCGCGATCCGCGGCGACGTCTCGGCCGACGCCGCCAGGGAGGCCTTCATCGTCGCCGCGCGCGAAGCGCATGTGCTGGTCGAATAGGGCATGGCGGCGCCTTGGCGCACGCGGCTGCCTATCGATAGAAAAGCCACAAAAGCACCAGCACCGCGAACACTGCCGGAGAGAGCAGGATTCCAGCCCGAAAAATGCACATGGCCAGGGAATGCGGCGTGAGCATGCCTGGCGGCGCCGGCCCTATCGATTGCGCGCGTTGACGGGAAACCGACACGCGGTTCGAAACGCGCGCAACCGATCCGCTTCAGCATGCGCACGGTTTTGCCGGACCTCGTCGTAGAGCCCGAAAGCGGTCGCCATCAACGTCGCGGCGGTCATGGCGAGTGCAAGCAACGGCGATAATCATGAGAGGTCTTCCCGCGTTTCATCAGCCTGGCGGATTCATTAGCGCAGCCCGCGAAGGTGCTGCAGTGACTTTGGTCACGTGATTTTCAGCGATCGGAATCGCTGAGGAGTGTCGTCCCGACGCTGCCCATCGTCGCCTCGAAATTCTTCGGAACCTAATGCGGGGTGGTTGGTTAACGCGCGGGTCGGCAATCGCCCTCGGCCTGCATCGGCGCCGTCCGGCGCTGCTTGCTTGCCCAAAAGACGATCATAAGACGGAGAAAGTGATGAACGATGTCTGGTTTTCCGAACCGATCGTGATCGATTTCCAGCCAAACGGCCAGCGCAAGGTATCGAGCTGCTTCGAGGCGATGGAATGCCTCGACCAACGTTGGCCTGGACAGGCGCGCGACGGCGCCTGGCGGTCGGCGAGCCGCGTCTGCCGCGACGCGCTTGACGGCCTGCGCAGCCCGGTGGAAGCCCGCAAGACGCTGCGCAAGGCGGCCAAGGTCGCAGGCCTGCTGGCGTAGCCTCGATTTCCCATGGCGTCCCGTTGGGGCGTCACCAAGCCCGTCGCGGTTTCCCATTGCCGCGGCGGGCTTCCATTTTCATAGGGGGCGAAATTACGGCCGGCGCATACTGCGGAACGCGTTACAGCACGCATCCCGTGGGGTACATGAAAACGCCGGCCGCTGGGCTTCGGGGCTGCCTGACGGGTTCAGGCCTTTCCATTTCGGCGAGTCGGGCGCCGGGCCGCAACGCCAGCGCCGGAGCATGGTAAACGCCAGGTTACTATCCACAGCGCGTCGCCGATCGAGCCAGCAGGCAGACGACGGCCTTTTCAAGCGAAACCGCCAAGCACTTCCGGAAACTGCACGGCCATCGCGCCTTCATCCGCCTGCCTGGCATAGATCGCGTGCATCCTGCTGCCGTCATATCTGGCCCTGCGGCGCTGCACGTCCTTGCCGAACAGGCCGGCAACCGCGTCGAAGCGCCGGAGGAAGCGCTTCATCACGCCGCGTTCGAAGGGTATGCGCTGCTCGAAAGGCCTGCCCCAGGGCGTGTCCCTTGCCAGATCCCGCCAGATGCGGAGCGCTTCCAACTCGACCCCAACCTGATTGCCCCACGGCTTGCCGCCGGCGAAATGCCTGGCCCAGGCTTGCGAGAAGCGCAATTCTCCGAGCGACTGCAGGTTCCAGTTTGGATGCATCGTCTGCCATTTGCCCTCGAAGACGACATTCAGGGCATTCTGGTCGTTCATGCTTCCGTCAATAGCGGTCTTTCGCGTGCGCTCCAGCAGCGCATTCTTCCGGACAGCGTTCATATCGAAGACGACGACGCCGGAATTGAAATATGGCGCGCCTGGCGCCAGCTTGAGCTTCTGCCGGTAAGAGGGCCGGAAATACATGTAGTCGTCGTGAGCGGCGAGCAGCGGGGCGCGCAGCCGCTGCCTGGCAAGGTCATTGATGTCCCGGTTGAAGAGAACGTCGCAGTCCGTGTATGCGATACGGTCATACGGCTCGAAAACCGGAAGCCGATCGGCGAAAAGCCGAATGTAAGCGGCAATGCTGTAGGTTCCGAAGCGGAAGCCGAAATTCGTCATGAAGTCGGCGACATCGACCAGCTCGACCTTGCCTTCCAGCAGATGCCGGGCGACTTCAATATCCGCCTGGCTCGCGCCGGTATAGAGCAGAAAGCCGTCGATCGGGGTGGAGACCTCCAGTATCCGACGAGCTGTCAGGCAGGCATATGGGAAGTAGCCAGCATCTGTCGCCAGGAAGAAACACGACTTCATCGTTCCGCTAACCGCCGCCCGTCATGTCGTTGCGGTGCCTGCCACAGAATGCCTCTCGATAAAAGTCTCGATCGGGCCGGTAAGCAGACCCGCCTCGTGTTTGACCTTGTCATCGTCCCAACGCCACCATTGGATGGCGAGCAGCTTTGAAATGACGTCCTGCGAAAAGCGATATCTGATCAGCCTTGCCGGCGAGCCGCCGACAATCGCGTAGGGCGGCACGTTCTTCGTGACCACCGCCCCTGCCCCGACGACAGCGCCGTCGCCGATCTCGACGCCCGGCAAAATCATGGCGCCGTTGCCGATCCAGACGTCATTGCCCACGGTGATGCCAGCCGGCTTGCTGTCTTCCGCGATCGGCTCCGGCTGCTTCAGCAGCCGGCTGTAGATCGGAAACGTGGTAGCGCTCGCGGTCGGATGCTGGCCGGAGCAAATGAAAAGCACCCGACCGGCAATCGAGCAGAAGGCCCCGACCCGCAGCGGGGCCTCCTTTGAGGGAAACAGGACCTTTCGCCACGTCACGCCATAGCTGTGGCGGCCAACCGTCACATGTTCCGGCAACTTGGAGCGTGCGTCCTTGAACCATCTGGAAATCGTCGACATCTGCAAACCTCAGCGGCAGCCGTGCAGCGACATAGCCGCTGTTAGATATAACCTACAAGCCCAGGGAACTGGCTCTACGCACCTTGGCCGGTTCGCGAGACTGTCAGGCGGGAAGGTAGTCCGGCAATGAGACCTCTTGGAATGCAAGTCGCAGTCAGCTAGTGGCAGCGTTGCCAATATCCGGTGGTGGGACTGGCCGATCGAGAAGATCATGGAGGAAAGGGCTGCGTTCGATTTACCTGCTGAGGAATTCGTAAGGCGATTTGAGAGAACGGGTGAGACATGAAATGCTTGGTAATCAACCTTGATCGATCAACTGACAGGTTGAACCAGGCAACCTCCGAATTCGCGAAGATCGGCATCGCTTTTGAGCGCGTTGCGGCGGTCGATGCGTCCAGCGAGTCCTCGAATTTTCCTGCCGCTCGCCGCCTCACCAAGCCAGAGATTGCATGCTTTCTCAGCCATCGTAAGTGCTGGCAGATGATCGCAGATGGCGCCGAGCAATATACCGCAATCTTTGAGGATGACGTGGTTTTCAGGAGCGAAGCCGGACCGTTCCTGTCCGATGACAGTTGGGTCCCGCGCGATGCCGACATCGTCAAGCTCGAGACGTTCTTCGGTCAGGTCAGATTGGCGCGCCTTGCGTCCATTGGGAACGGCCATTCGATCGGCCGGCTGGTCGGCGAACATCTCGGTACGGCCGGCTATGTCATTTCCAAGGCCGCGGCTGAAAAGCTGCTTCAGCGGACAAAGCGCCTGAAGGAACCGGTCGATCTCGCATTGTTCAGCCCGAATTCGCTGATGTGCGCCCGCAACACGACCTATCAAGTGACACCGGCCCTTTGCGCACAGCACCGTTTTCTTTCGGAACGAAATGCGATGCCGACGATCATCCAAACGGCGCCGCATCGCCCCAAAAGCGCAGCCACGAAAGTTCGCGGGGAATTGTCGCGGCTGTTCGCCCATTGCCGAAACGGAACCTTCTGGCGAACCCAGAGGGTCGATTTGAGTCTGGGCTGGACGCCTGACGCACATCCCGCTGGCCGATCTTCACAAAAGCTAAAGCCCCGAGGTTGACCTAACGTCGCTAGGTCAGCAAAATTCGAGTTGCTTGATTTCTCGGCGGCTTCGAGCAAAAGGGGCATGCGAAGGCCCGCCGATTGCCGGCCGCCTACGAGAACCAGCATGGCACTCAAACTAATTGCCGACGGACTAAGCAAAAATCGATTGGTCATCCAGCTAAAGGCGCTCAGAAACGAGTTCGCCTATAAGGGCTTCGAATATCGAGGGCGTGCGTCTGGGCGCCAGCTTGCAAAACAGTTGCACGATGCTGGCGTGTCGCGCGTGTGCATAACGGTCGCCTTCAACGTGCCCTGGGTGATCGATGCTTTGACGAAGGCGTGGGAGATGCATTCGCCAGGGATGACGCTGGTCGTCGTCGACAATTCTACGAAGGCCCAGGCGAGAGCGGCCATCGCACAGATCTGCAAGATGCGGGGCGTGCCCTACCTTGCCTTGCCGATGCGGGTCGAAAAACACCTGTCGAGATCGCATGGAACGGCGATCACCTGGGCGTTCCACAACATCGTGCGCCATCTGAAGCCGGAGTTCTTCGGCTTCATCGATCACGACTGCTTCCCGGTCGTGCCGTTCGATATCCCGTCCAAGCTGGCCGGCAAAGCCGTGTATGGCCGCAGGGCATACGGTACCGAAAATCACGTCTATAAGGCCAAGCCGGACGATCGGCACTGGAATTTGTGGGCAGGCTACTGCTTCTACCGGTTCTCCGCCGTGGCCGCCTATAAACTGAACTTCGAACCCCGCATAAATCTCGGCCTCGACACCGGCGCAGCCAACTGGGCGATCCTCTATTCGAAACTTGCCGAGGCGGATGTCGCCGTGGCAGCCGTGGAACAGCGGCCAATGAGGATGGCCGGCGCGGTCGGGCACCACGAGTTCATCGACGGCGCCTTCTTTCACCTCGCCGGCGTGTCCTACCCCGAAAGACCGGGCTATCACCATCGAACGGCGGAGCACCGGGAAATGCTCCGGGATTATGTGTGGGACACTTATCTGGGCGGCCCGGCCGGGCAGGCCGTGAGCGATTTCTGAAGGCCGACCGCCCTCCTTCCAGTCCTTCAGAGCGCGCAGCGACGCTCGGATCTGGTTGTTCTAGATACGGTCAGGCGGGCCGGCAAGTCCAGCAATCGCCTCGTCGATCCCAGTCCTTCCTTGACGTCTTAGCGCATCCGGATCGCGAAAGTCGATCCAGCCTTCGTTGAAGCCGTCGAGCATGCGCATGCGCATTTGGGGATGGCGCATGCCCTGGTCGCGGAAGATCGTCTCCCAGCGCTCGCGTGGGACGGTGCGTGCCTCGACCTCCCGGCCGAGCGCCTTGGCAAAGGCGGCGGCGAGCTGGTTCGGCGACACCCTGTGTTGCGCTTCCAGTTCGATCACCCGGTGGCCGCTCCAATCCTCGAGCAAGAGTTCCGCGGCCGTCCTGCCGACATCGGCGGCCGAGATCATCGCGACCGGCCGATCGAGCGGCTGGAGATAGCTGTCGATCACGCCCTGATCGCGCGCCGAGGCGAGGTCCCACTGGGCATTTTCCATGAACCATGCGGCGCGCAGGAACGTCACGGCCACTGGCAGATCTGCGAGCGCCTGTTCCAGCAGGCGCAAGACGTTGAGCAGATTGGGCTCGGCGGCGTCCGCGCCGATCGTCGACAGCACGACCACCTTGGGCGGCAGCGCCCTGTGCAGTGCCTCGCGGACGACGGCGATCTTCGGCAGCACGTCCGGGAAATCGGATTCGGAATCATAGACCGGCGGCAAAAGGATGAACGCGCCCTCGACGCCCGAAAGTGCGGCGGCCAGAGGCCCGGGATCGCCAAGATCGGCGACAGCGACCTCGCAGCCTTTGGCCAGCCACGGCGCGCCCTTGGCTTCGTCGCGGACAACGGCCCGAACCTTGTGGGCTAATGCCAGCAGCGTTTCGGCAAGAACCCCGCCGACGCGGCCGGTAATGGCGGTAACTGCGAACATGATCTTTCCTTCGTTTGTGGTGGTTGAACGGGATCACGGCCGGCGGCCACGACGGGCCGGCGGTCTCCGGTCGGTCTTTTCACACCCTTTGCTTGCTGATCCCAGCGCCGATATGTCATCATAATCAGGACTCCAGGTTGGGAATGGCGGATGCCTTATGATGGAAGATTGCTGTCCGGCGTGACGGTGCTGATGGCGGTGGTCGAGGCCGGTTCGATGGCGCGGGCAGCGGACTCGCTCGGCATGACCGCCTCGGGCGTTGGACGCGCCATCCAGCGTCTGGAAGCCCGCATCGGGGTGCGGCTGCTCGACCGCACGACCCGCACCATGCACCTGACGGACGAAGGGCGGCGCTTCCACGAGCGGGTCGGTCCTCACCTCGACGGCATCGAGGAGGCGGCGGTCGAGGCCACCGGCGCCACCTCGGTGGTTCGCGGCAGGCTGCGCGTCAATGTCGACCCGTTCTTCTCGCAGCTGGTGCTGGCCGGGCACGCGGGCCGGTTCCTGGCGCTCTACCCGGAGCTTCGCCTCGAGCTCATCATGCGAGACGCGGTGGGCGACCTGGTGGCGGACGGATTCGACCTTGCCCTGCGTTTCGGCGATCCGCCGGCCGGATCATTCACCGCGCGCAAACTGTTCGAGACGCGCATACTCACCGTCGCGGCGCCCGCCTATATCGAGCGCCAGGGGCGTCCGCGGCACCCTGCCGACCTGCCCGACCACGACGCCATCGATTTCTGGGACGCCGCGCATGGCCGCGCCTATGAGTGGGAATTTCGCCGCGGCAACGAGGCGTTGCCGGTCAGCGTCCAGACCAGGCTGATGACCTCCGACGCGCCGACCATGCTCAACGCGTGCCTTGCCGGCGCCGGCATCGCGCAGGTGCTGGAATTCGCCACGCGCGAGCAGGTGCGCGACGGGCAACTGGTCGACCTGTTTCCGGATTGGTCCGACGAACTCTTCCCGCTCCACGCGATCTACCCCTCGCGACAATACCGCACCGCCAAGGTGCGGGCATTCGTGGAGTTCGTGATGGAGCTGCTGGTGGGGGTTTAGATCGAGATTCGGCAGGATCTGACAAGACCTTGAATTAATTGGCGATCCCGGCAGGAAACGAACTGTCGGCCCATGCCATTGATTTAACTTCGCTATTTTTGACGCCGCCCTTGCCGATACCAAGGATAGTACCATGAGATCAAAATGGTGGCCTCGCATTCGGAAGCCTTGAAAAGCTTTCAGAGCAAGCCTAACTTGCCGCTTGCCGCCCCTACGCCTCGGCCTCGGCTCGCCCGGTGATACTGACATCACCCGCCGCCCTACGCCCTCGCAATATCGCCCGGCTGAATGATCCAGACAATTTGAACCGGGCCGACCCATGTCGTCGGCTCCCCTCGATCACTCGCATGTAGGCGCGACATCATGAACGACAGCCACGAAGCTAAATCGCATTTCCGGGCGGAGTTCCTCCGCCCCAAGCAGGCCGCCAAAATCCTCGGAATTGGACTGACGAGCCTCTATCAGCTCATGGGCGACGGCACCCTGCGGAGCACGCGCGTCCTCGGCGCGCGGCTGATCCCCCGCGACGACATCGAGGCGTTCGTCGCCAAGCTCAAGAGCGAGGCGGCGTAGGCATGAGCGTCGTCCCCATCCCCACCACCCGCCGCATGCGCGCCTGGCTCGATCGTGAGGCCCTCCGCATCGTAGCCGGCGTGCGGGCGGCAAGCGTCGCGAATGTCGTTGATCCTACTTGGCGCGGCCACATGCTGGCTGGCGTCGATCGCGACGCCGCTGAGGCCGATTGCGCGGAAGTCCACTCCTATCTGATGGCCCGGATTGCCCAAATCCGAGAGCTTCTCAGCGAGCCGGCGATCCCTGTGAACAACGGCCCGTCCAACAGGCAGCGCGCATGACCGGGCCGGCAAACACGGCGGCGCTGTTCGAAAATAACGACGCGAGCTCTGCTCCCAAGCCGCGTGTATCGAGAGCAGAGCGGCGGCTGATGGAAATCCAGCGCGCACTCAAGCGTGCGTTGATCCGCGAGCGCAATGTCCTCGCCGCTGTGGAAATCGCGGCAAACGCAATCTTCGAGATCGGCCGGCTCCGCAAAATCCGGAACTTCGATCCCTTCGAACGCCTGCGAAAGTGGTGCGAGCGGCGGGGTCTCAAAGTCAGCTCTACGGCCCTCACGGCGATCACCGAAAAGTGGCGCGATGCCGGCTATCTGATGAGTGTCGAGGACGTTGGCGCACTGTTGTCCCTTACACCCAAACAGCGGGTTGAAAACCAACTGTGGACGCTTGGGGCGCGAGGTGAAACAGCACAGCAGAGGCGCGAACGAAAGGAACAGCGGCAAGCGGACGCCAGGGCGAAAAAGCGAAAGGCTGATCGCGAACGGGTGTCAGCAGCGCGGCGCGCCGAGGGCGCGCAGCCGAGAGCTCAATTTGAAGCGAGAAGCACGGCGGAATTCTGCCGCAAGCACGGCATCAGCCGGGACAGCTTTGAAAGCGCTCGAAAAAGAGGGCGACTTGAAGCGTTCTTGCAGAAGAGAGGCATAAGCGAAACGCCTCCACGAAATGCACAAACGTCCGTCGCGGTAGAGAGTATATACTCCAGCGCGACGCACCTTGGTGCATCGGCCATTTCGCTGGGCGGGCGGCCCCATGGCCGGCCCACCGCCATGTTCGCCTATCCCGACAGCGTTCGTCGCGCGCACCTTGCAACGATGCTGGACCGAGCTGCTAATGCGCTCGCTGCCGCACCGCGACGAACTCGCCCGCGAGCCACCACATGAGCCCCCGCCGGCCAAAGGATTTTTACCCCTCCCCCTCCCTCTGCGGGCGCGCGGCCCCCGGAACGCGAGGATGTTTCGGCTCACCGTTTTTCCGTTGCGCTTCGCTCAAGGACACGTGAAATGAACGCTCAAGCTTCCTCGTCCGGTCAGACCACAATCAACGTTTCGCAGCTCTCCCGGCTGCTTGATCTGACGCCCAGGCGCGTCCAGCAGCTTGTGCAGCAGGGCGTGATCCCAAAAGCTGGAAGGGACGCGTATCCTCTCGTGGGGGCCGTGCAGGGTTATCTCCGCTGGCTGACCGACGATGATCGCCGCGTCGCCGGCTCAGCGTCGGCGCAGCGCGTCGCCAACGCTCGCGCCGACGAGATCGAGGCGCGGATCACGGAAAAAATGAAAGACCTCGTGCCGATAGAAGATCAACGGATGACTGTCGCCACACTGCTTGAAATAGTGAAGCGCGAGTTGGCCGATCTGCCAGGGCGGCTTCCATTGCATATTCGGTCGGCGATCAGGGCCGATATTTCCGCTTCGATCGCGCGCATTGAAAAGACTGCGGCACAGGCGATCAAGGTGGTCCAGTCAGGACGCGATCCAGAATTCTGAGCTTGCTCGATCTATTTTGTGAGCCGCCACCTTGCGCTACCACTCGATTTTTGGCAGCCTGTGGCTGCCAAGCTGATGCGCTTCGGTGAATGATCCTTCCACAAAACCGCGAACCAGCGTGTGACCACACACGCTCCGAGAGGATCGGCACCGTTGGACGTTCACTATCGCTTGTGCTGCGGTGCGCCGGGTGCGTCCCCTGCGCTCTCCGAAACAGTCGACGGCCAGTCGACGTGGAATGGGCCTGTCGTGGACCTGTCCTCGCCGCAGACGATCGTGCGCGATTTCTCCACCGCGCGGCATGAGGCCGCTCATGCGGTGATCGCTCATTCTCTTGGGCTCTCGGTGAAATCTGTTCATATCGATCCAGTGGGCATTTGCCGGCTGGTCAAGGCTCCCGGCGACCGGGGTCACAGCATTGCCTTTTCTGTGGCAGGTCCATTGAGCGACGCAATGCGCGGCGGATGGCGCATGAGGACCGGGACTTTGGATTTCGAGATCGTTAGCCGCCGCGTTCTCGCCTGCTGGGGAGGTCATTGCGATGACTGCCAGGCGGTCCGAACCGCCCACGTTATCGCCGGCTCGGGCAACCCCACCCATGCTTTTCGCATTCTGCGGCGGATCGAGCGCCAAGTGGTCGACTTCCTCCGCAACCCTGAGGTTGAGGAAGCGGTCGAGAAGCTGGCAGTTGCCTTGATGTCTGCTGGGACCGTTGGCGGCGAAGGAGCCCACGAAATTTTGGGCCGGCATGTTGCGCCTGGCTCGCTCACTCTCACCAATACGAGGTAGGAAAATGCTGGACCGCATTCGGAAATTGATCGCCGCCGACAGCGCCGGGAAGGCTGCGGCTTTGCGCGCGGCGCTGTCCGAATTGGACGTTGATGCCGCAGACGCGGCAGTCGCAGATGCGGAAGCCGCGCGGCGCGCTGCGTTGCTTGAGGGCAGCGATGCGGAAGTTGTCAAAGCCGAGGAGCATATCGCATCGGCTAAGCGCGACCGCGATAGGATGATGGCGGCTCGCGATGAATTGGAGCGTCGCCTCGCCGAGGCCGAGTTGCGGGAGCATGAAGAAGCGTGGGGGCGCGAAAGGCAGGCCGTCGAGGCCGAAGCCGACGAGGCGGCCCGCCAACTCCTCGCTGTATATCCGCAGGCCGCCCGGCGGATAATCTCAGTCCTTCAACGCGTCACCGAAGCCCAGGCCAAAGTTGAAGCTTTCAACCGCAAGCTGATCAATGCCCAGCGGCCTGGGCCATTTGTCCAGGACGTTGAACCCCGCGCGTGGAAGGAAGTACAGGATTGGCGCAATGGCGAACGCTATCGCGCGGCGGTCATCACGTCTCTGCGTTGGAGCGATGGACAGCCTGGCTATGGGCGTGGTGAACACCTCCGCATGTTCAGCTGAACATAGGCCTGGACTAAATGCCGACCGCTTTCCTTCGCACTCCGGAAGGTCAAGGACACCCGAGTTGGGGCTGCGCTTTGAGGCGTACGAGCCGACAATGACATCGAAACAGCATGGGAGCCGAGCAATACCGCTGTGGGGTTCCAAGCGGCGACCGGCGGCGTCGCTTCACCGAGGCATCCTCCCAATCCACAGCGGCAATCGTCCTTGGAGGGTGAAGGATGCCTACCGCCGGACAGATGACAATACCAGCTCGTAGGACGCCTTGGGCGGTGGACGCTAGAGATCGCCGTCCTATCGCCTCGCCGGCTTGAAATCGATCCGAGCGCTCTCAGTCTTAAGATTATTCGCGTGCGCGGGGTAGCCTCCCTTGACGCAGGGACCTCGCATCAACATCTCTGTGGCCGAGGCTGGCATTTCGCCAGCGCTGGTGATGCCGGCAACCCTAGAAGATCGCCATATGATTTTCGAAGATGGGATGCGCGTGACGTCACAGCCATGCATAAAATTCAAAACCGCGCCTCCTTGGGTTTTCGAACTCAAGGAGAGTGTTTATGCCATGGGTTGTTGTTGAGCCGGGTCTGCCCGATCTAGAATTCTGCTCACGCCATGAAGCAGTTCGTCATATGCGACGCCGCAAACCTCGACGCGGGGTCGACAATCGGTCTCATGAGCAGGTCATCGCAGATTGGACTTCCTCGCCTGGACATGACGCGACGTTCGTTTCCTCGGACGAGATCGGCCCGGCATTTAAGCTGCGCGAAGGCAAGTGGGTTGCTGACAACGGGCCTTGTTAGGTGAACCAAGCCCAGGCAGTCTTGCAAGCAGGCTCGAATTTGTCAGGGAAGGCAAAGTATGGCGACATTTAGTTTGCACGAGGTGGAGGACTGGACCGAGAACGCGTCCTGTACGCCCACCGCCCTAGCCGCGTTGACGGGCAGGCCTCTACAAGAGATCGGCGAATTGCTGGCTGAAATCGCAGCCGAGAATGGCCGCGCGATTGGCCCGGAACTTCGAGCGGACTACGCCCCCCAGGATTGGGCGGGGGCCGTCAACAGATTGGGTGGCGACTGGGTAGTAGCGGAGGAATTCCGGGACCGGGAGTTTTCAGATCGCCCTTCGATTAATGAGTGGATGGAAACGCATCTGGGAGTAGAGCCGGAACTTGTAGTCTGTTACGGGGCCAACAACATCGGGCATGTCTTCGCTACTTTCGAAGGTGATGTTGTCGACACTTACACCGAAGGCAAGCGCGTCCATTTTACCGGAGTGCCCATCGACTTCGAGTTTCTGAAAGTCGCATACACATTGTTAGTCGAGCCCCTCGTGGATAGCCAATCGGCTGTCTCAACCGCCTAGGCTCGCTCGATTGAGGTGATGCAGCCAATCCGGGCTGCTCGCCCTCGGAGGCTATTCGTCCCGCCAGATCACGCGCTTCTCCCATCGGATCTGGACCAGTCGCCGATACCGGATCGTATGCGCTTGCTCGCCGGTCGGATGGAATAGCTCGGCGTCCATCCACTCACGGCTGCCGCATTGCTGGCACCGAACCTTCTCCCGCACCTCATCGATCGTCACGTTGCCGATCACTTCGCGCAGTTCGAGCGGCTTGTAGAAGCGTTTGAGGTTGCATTTGCCGCAGCGTATGCCCGCCACCTGCCCTGCATCGTGAGCGTGCGTCAGTGTCCAGGCGGCCCCTCTCGGCCACTTTTCGGTTTGCTCGGGCATAAGCTGAAATGAGGAACTTAGTCCTACTCGGTCAAGGGCCGCTTGACATTTTTGTTCCTATTTCGTTCACTGTTGGCATGGCAGCCACAGGGAGGCCAAAATGAACATTTTAATGAATGCCAGGGGCGCGACCTCTGAAGAAAAACAGCGGGGTATCGACGCAGCTCGGGAAGTGATTAAGCGCTCCGGGTTGACACCCGAGGAAGCGGCTGAGGGCTCTTTCGCCGTCGAAGGCTGGGACGACATGGGCTTCCCGCCAGACCAAGAGCCATCAGAACGCGAGTATGCTGCGGCCGAGGTTTGGTGGGCGGCCAGCAATGCCGCCATCAAGGCGTGTTGCGAGGGGTGGCCGGACGAGAAGCGGCACGAAGTTCATGGCTTGCAACTGCTGCACGATCCCGAAACGCAGCTCGTGGATCGTGTCACTGCGCTGGCGCGTCTACGCGCCATCATCCAGGCTGAGGACGGCAAGAACGAGTTTCACGACGAGAGGATTGGCCTGCTGGCCTATGCCGCAACCGACGACATGGCTGATGGGTCTTTAGCGCGAGAACTGGTGATGGCAGTCACAGTAGCATATACGCCGCTGGCCTGTTCTCAGTTCACGCCGGATGAGCCGATTGAGCCAAAGCGCCAGGCGGTGCTCGACGCGATCGATGCGCTTGAGGCTGGATCAGCACCGCGCCACTAAGAAAGGCCGTTGAATGTCCATCCACGTCCTGCCGGAACAGAGAAAGCCGAAGCTCATCGTCGTGGTCGCCTTCGACCGCGGCGAAGATGGAGAGCTGTTTCCAATGTATGGGCCGGCTGATCAGCAAAGCGAAGAGCGGGCGATCCGGACGGCAAAAGCGTTAGCTGGCAAGCACGCTGGCGTCATAGCCTGGAGCCGGGATGCTGATCCGGCCCTCGGAGACTACGGCCCCCCAAGCACGCTGTTTGTGAGCGGCGACGTGCCCGACATGGAATAAGCAGGCAGCAAATGTGCGGGCGCTACACCAGATACCTTCCGTGGTCCGAAATCCATCGGCTTTATAGGCTGACTGCGCCGGCCGATGTGGGTCGCAACGACGCGCCACGCTACAACATCGCGCCGACTGACGAGGTGCCGTTCATCACGGCGGCCGACGACGGCAATCACAAGGTCCGAACCGGCCGTTGGTGGTTGGTGCCGTTTTGGGCGAAGGAGATGCCCAAGGCACCGATGTTCAACGCGCGGATCGAGACAGTTGATACGACCCCTGCTTTTCGCGACGCCTTCAAATCGAAGCGCTGCCTGATCCCGGCCGATGGCTTCTACGAATGGACAATTAGCCCGGCCGATCGCGGCAAGGACCCGTGGCACATCTTCATGCCCGGTCACGCGCCTTTCTCCTTCGCGGGCCTGTGGGCCTACAACAAGGCATTGGACGTCACGAGCTGCACCATCATCACTGAGCCTGCCGGCGAACCAATGCGGCAGCTTCACGATCGGCAGCCGCTGATACTCGATCCGGCTTACTATGACGCCTGGCTGAATGCCGAGACGCCGGCAGGCGATCTCAAAGAGGTGCTCTCGCATGACATAGACGGTCAGCTCCAGTTCAACCGCGTCGGCCGAGAGGTGAATTCAGCCGCGATC
Organism: Mesorhizobium sp.; assembly: GCF_004963255.1. Lineage (GTDB taxonomy): Bacteria > Pseudomonadota > Alphaproteobacteria > Rhizobiales > Rhizobiaceae > Mesorhizobium. Next base: position 39,191 of record NZ_SUGA01000047.1, read on the forward strand.
AACAAGCAGCCCAATGATCACTCTGGGCTCGTGGGACCGATAAATCCGCTGTGAGCGAGACCCCAGCGAGATTGCCGGAATGTGGTAGAGCAGTGTCTGGGGCGCAGTTAGCACCCTCAAATTCAACTCGTTCGGCTCCGAGCGCCTAGATGGCTGTGACCAATAAACAGACCCAATTGTACGCCAATCTCATGCATGAGCTTAAGGTGCGGATCGATGCAATCAACCTCGCCCTTGCGGGTCATACACGTCTCGCAACCCCACTGGTCCGAGAGTTTTGTTGGCTGCAACTACGGATGCTGTGTGAGCTCGTGGCGTTGAGTTGCCTCGTCGCTCATGGCGACATCACCTTCCTGCAACCTCACAAGCTTGGGAAGAACACTTCTGCTCAAGAAATCCTCGACCGGCTGTCGCGCTTGCGGGAGCACTTCTACCCAATAGCTTGTCGGCAAAAGAAAGGGCCGCCTGATCCTTCTGGCGTAGCCACGTTCGAAATGGAGGCAATCGATCCATCACCGCTCCCAAAGGACAAGCTGCTCGAGCTGTACGGGAGAACTCACCGGCATGTCCATCGCGGTAGTGTCACTTCGCTTCTGTCGAGAGATGTGAATGTGCCCTGGGATACGAAGGTTGATGCCCCAGAGATCGTACGATGGGCGCAATGCATCAATGACCTTCTCTCGGTCCACACGATACCTATAAGCGAAACGCTGGTCATAATCTGCGTGCTCAGGAACGCTGACGATAAACAGCGGGTCCAGGTTGCGACCGCCGAGGCGGGAAAACCTCCTCACCTCTAAGTTAGTCCTTCCCCTTCGACCAGAAGTCCTTCAGCGACGCGTGGCGCAGCTTTTCCTCGCCCTTGAGGAACTTGACCCGACCCACAAGACCCGGCCTGAGCCACTCGGCCTTCTCTTTGGAGAGCCCTTTCGGCGGTGGTGCGCCGGTCTTGCCCTGAACGCGGTCCCAGAGCGCCTGGCGCTTATCGGCTTTGAAGGTGACAAATGCTCCGCCCATGTAGTGTCCTTTGTCAGCCATCAGCACCATGGCAGGCTTTCCGGCCTCTCGCTGCACGCCGATGATATCCATCTCCTTCTCGACGTAGCACTTTATCTTGCGCCAGTTCATCGTCGGGCCACTGCGATAGGCGCTATCCAGCCTCTTCGACACGATGCCTTCGAGGTTCGCCTCGCAAGCGAGTTGGTAGACGGCATCGCCCGTGCCTGGGAGTGCCTCACTGAACTGGATGCGGCCACCGGCCGGGATCAACGCTTGCAAGACCTCACGCCGGTCCTTAAGCGCCATGTCGCGCAGGTCGTGACCATTGAGGTGCAAGAGATCGAAAGCGACCAGGTAGAGGTCCTGCGGCCGACGCGCTATGGCCGAGCGCAGCGCGTGGAAGTCGGAAAGGCCGGCATCATTCGCGACGATCATCTCGCCCTCGATGATGAAGCTCTCGGCCTCCAGCTTTGCCGCTTCTGCTGCGGTCGGCCGATACTTGCTCGTCCAATCGATGCCGTTCTTCGTATAGAGCCGGATGCCAGCCTCGTCCTTGATAAGCTGGGTTCGGTACCCGTCGAATTTCACCTCATGCGACCAGCCATCGCCCTTTGGCGGCTGATCGACCAATTCGGGCTCCATCGGCTTGATGAAAGTCAGACGCAACGCACAACCCCAACACACGCGATCTCAAGGCGCGGGTCGCTACCTTGTTCCGGAACATTTTAGCGAAATTGAATGTTTATTTGGTTATGGAAAACGACGCTGCCTGCCGCGCCGCATTGCGCATGATCCGCGCGACGATCGAGCAGGTTTGCCCGCCCGGCGTGCTGATGAGCGAGGAGCAGGTGAACGGGCATTATGGCCCTACGCTGCTCGATGAGGCGGAGGCACTGTCGGTGGCGATTGTTGCCACGGTTGAACGGTTGTCGTTCGATAACACGCCCAAGCCGCCGGCGCCGAGCATTAAGTCCTGAAATGACAAGGCCGCCGGCAAGGGGCCTGGGCTGAACTGGGCACCGGCCTGCAATATCGAGTGACACAGGATCGTGCAGGCCGGGCCTAGTACCCCGACGGAAGTCTTTGGGGGGACCGTGAAGCGCGGGGCCTGGTGACATTGCCCAGATCGATACCTTGCCGCCAATTACCCACGTTAACGCCAGCAACAAAAAAGCCCGCTGGCCGGAGCCGGCGGGCTGGGTCTGAAATCGCGCCGATTACGCCGGCTGAACCGGTCCCGAGATTACGACAACCTGAGCCGTGACCGTGCCGAGGCGCTCTCTCTTGCGAAGCACGGGCTTTTCGTAGGTCTTCTTCATAGGCTTACCCCCTTTAGAATGGACACAAAGCCGCACCTTTTCGCTCGGCCTGTCACAGCCGTCATTCAAAAATGACATAGGCCGATGATGGCGTGCGTCGCGCTTCGTCCTCAGACATTGAGGGGGACGCAGTAATATCCGCATATATCTGCTTTGCCGATGCCCGCGCGGCTTTCAACCTCCATCCGTTTACCCAAAATAACCTCGCCACTTGCGTAAATAACGATCTTAATAGATGCTTAACCCTAAGCCGTGGGAGGGCTGGGGGTATGAGATTAAAGGCGTTGATGGCACTTTGTGCCACTGCCGCGCTATGCGGCTGTCAGACAAGCAATCAGGCCGATTACGTACAGATTGGATATGGGCCGAGTTTCGACGTCGCCCATGCTCAATGCGAGATGCAAAAGGGCTCTGTAGACCAAGGCTATCTTGCTATCGGGTCGCCAGGCTTTGTTGCCGGAGCAGGCATAGGAAACGCCCTGGGCAACTTGGCTCGCGAAGATCAATACATGAAGAACTGCCTCATCCTAAACGGATGGAAACGAGCGCCGCGTGGTCAGGGAGCGGCCGCCGTTGCTGCGGAAGCCGCTGGCAAATCGCCAACGCCCTACGGCATCGCGCGGGCGCCTGGCAGTTGGATCAACACGGCCCTGCTGGACTGGTCCGACGCAAACAAGAAGTGCGTTGCGGGCGACAAAGCAGCCTGCACCACCCGGTCGAAATTGGGAGCTCAATTGAGGGCTGCAGGTGTCAACCCGGGGCCGGTATAGGCTACAGCCATGAGGCGCGTCTGGATTTGCTTTGGCTTGACGTTGGCCCTCAGCGGCTGTGCCGCTGACTACCTCAACAACTATGACACGACGACGTTGGCGTCAGGCGACGCCAATCACACCAACCAGCTTCTGCAAACGGTCGATCCTTTCAATCCGAATAGCAACAATACGCACATAGAAGGGGATGGGGCTCGAAGCGTTGCTGTGATCCAGAGGTATAAAACGCCCTCGCCGGGCGGCGGCTATGCTGGCAATTGTCCGACCGACAATAGCGTGGCTGCGGATGGGTCGCACTGCGGAGGCAGATCGGCCGAGAGCCGTCCGGGCGGCGCAATGTGATTTGGATCGATAAATCCCGGTACGATAATCGCTCTGACCAGTGGCGGCGGCGCCCGGGCGCGAAACGCTCACGCGCGAGGCGATGGGCAAGCGTCCCGTTTCGTCTCGTGCTGGTGACCGTGGCGGCGGCTTCCGCCTTGGTCACGCAATTCGTCATGCACAACAGCGGCTCGATGCCGGAAATCAATTTGCAGAACATCATCAAGCCGAGGCCCGTATCGCTCGTCGGCGTTGCATCAGTCATTGACGGCGACACCATCGAAATTCACGGACAACGCATTCGCTTCAACGGGATCGACGCGCCGGAAAGCCGTCAGTATTGCGACGATGCCAAAGGGTTCGAGTACCCGTGCGGCCGACAGTCGGCAAATGCACTGGACGGCTTCCTGGCGGCTTCCAAGCCGACCCACTGCGCATTCGTGACTTGGGACCGCTACGGCCGCTTCGTGGGAGACTGCACGCGAGCTGACGGTACCAGCGTGGCCGCTTGGATGGTCGAGCATGGACAAGCGCTCGACTGGCCGAAATACAGCGACGGCGCTTATTCTGCCCAACAGGCGAAGGCCAAGGCGGCAAAGGTCGGTTGTAAGCGGTGTTTCCTGACCACCTTTCGGGAGTGGTCGCGATCTGTGAGGTTG
>NZ_SUGA01000048.1 GCF_004963255.1 Mesorhizobium sp.
TGACGGCGGCGATCTTCAGGCCGCCACGCAGCTTGTTGACGACCAGCGTGGCCAGAGCCTCGCCTTCGACGTCTTCCGAGATGATGAGCAGCGGCTTCGAGGTCTGCACGACGGCTTCGAGAACCGGCAGCATGGCCTGGAGGTTGGACAGCTTCTTCTCGTGCAGGAGGATGTAGACGTCCTCGAGTTCGGCAACCATCTTGTCGGCGTTGGTGACGAAGTAGGGCGAGAGGTAGCCGCGGTCGAACTGCATGCCTTCGACGACTTCGAGTTCGGTCTCGGCGGTCTTGGCTTCCTCAACCGTGATGACGCCTTCGTTGCCGACCTTCTGCATCGCTTCGGCGATCATCTTGCCGACCGAAGCATCGCCGTTGCCGGCGATGGTGCCGACCTGGGCAACCTCTTCGGAGGTCTTGATCTTCTTGGCGTTCTTGATCAGGGTCGCAACGACGTCGGTTACCGCGAGGTCGATGCCGCGCTTCAGGTCCATCGGGTTCATGCCGGCGGCAACGGCCTTGTGGCCTTCCTGGACGATCGACTGCGCCAGAACGGTCGCGGTCGTGGTGCCGTCGCCAGCGATGTCGTTGGTCTTCGAAGCAACTTCGCGGACCATCTGCGCGCCCATGTTTTCGAACTTGTCCTCAAGCTCGATTTCCTTGGCGACGGTGACGCCGTCCTTGGTGATGCGCGGGGCGCCGAACGACTTGTCGATGACCACGTTGCGGCCCTTGGGGCCGAGCGTGACCTTCACCGCGTCAGCGAGGATGTTGACACCGCGCAGCATGCGCTCGCGGGCATCGCGGGAGAATTTTACGTCTTTGGCAGCCATTTTTAGCTCCTGGCAGGGGCTTCAATCGAGCCCGGGAATTCAGTTGACGAAAGGGCCTGATATGAGCCGATGATGCCCATGATGTCGGATTCCTTCATGATCAGAAGGTCTTCGCCATTGAGCTTGACTTCCGTGCCCGACCACTTGCTGAACAGGATGCGGTCGCCGGCCTTGACGTCCAGCGGGACCAGCTTGCCAGCTTCGTCACGAGCGCCGAAGCCGACAGCGATGATCTCGCCTTCCTGCGGCTTTTCCTTTGCCGTGTCGGGGATGATGATCCCGCCAGCGGTCTTGGATTCGGATTCGACCCGGCGAACGACCACGCGGTCATGCAGCGGGCGGAACTTCGACTTTGCCATTTTCGGATTTTTCCCTGGTGCGCTGTTGAGGGGTTTTTGTTAGCACTCGCGATGGACGAGTGCTAACGCGATAGTGAGGTAGGCTGTAAGCGGGCACTCGTCAAGACGGACGAGGGCAGGCGAGGAGCTCTGGCCCCCTCCCCGGTGGAACCCAACGCATACGCGGCATCCGCGTTGATGGCTGCGAGCCCCACATTTCCATTGAATTCGGCGTCATGACGCCAACTTGCTCGCGCCGCTTCCAAGTCGTCAGTCGTGCTGCCGTCAGCACGAACATAGGGCTGCGCTTCACTTCCCGTCGAAGCCGCGGCAAGCAGCGTCGCCGTCAGCACGCTCCTTTGCAGATGCTTGCCAAAGGTGGACAGTGAGCGCACCTGCGCCGGGCTGTTGGTGCGAACGTAAGACGTCATTGACAACTCCTTTTTGCAAGTCGAGCCCCTTCTCCACCTTCGGCCGCCGTCGACGCGAAGAAGTCCGCATCGCGTTGAAGACGAGCTGCGAAAAAGAGAAAGATGTGTTTGATGGCTGCGGCCCCAACGGTGCCTTCAGATTTGAGATCACTTCCGCCGCGAGCGGCTGAAGCTCCTCGCAACGTCAAATCGAATCTGCTGCCAAGCCTCCAGGAAAGGAGAGCATTGCTCATCTCGCGCTTGTGCATGCAGTCAACCTTCGATCCGTGTTGCCACATCAAGAGCAAATGCCGTGCCAAAGCTCACTGGGAAGTGAACGCATGGCTCTCCCTGAAAACCTCACAAATCCAGCATGGTCAATTGTGCGGAACCCGACATGCGTCTTCTGCCACTGTCAGCTTTCGGACAGGCATGACGCGTTTCGCGCCGACCACCGGTCGATCGGTTTTGGGGCCGGTCTGTTCGCCTCATAAGAGCGCGTTACATTGCGTAGCGGTTTCCCGAGCGCCGCCACATGACACTGGACCTGCAGGTAGCACCGGCTTCTCATCCAGCCTTACTTTGGCCCCCTCGCGTATCAAATTCCCGCTGGCGAGCCCTGCTTTCATAGATCGCACCATGCCGGATGTCTGCTCTGGCGCCCGACCCGCTGGCACGATCTCGATCCGGCATAAGGGCGCAGCATCTTTGCAGGCCGTTTCATCCCGGCGTCCTGCTTGGCTGACAGACCGCACTTGGCGAGCGGTCTCCATGCTCTCTCCAAGGACCATCCCTGCGGCTGGCTTGTCGACCTATGGGCGGGTCCGGCCGCCCGAAACCCTCGCGCCATCAGCTTTTTTCCCCGCCGCCTGCGGCGGCTTCCTCGCGCCGCTTCGCTCACAAAAAAGCTGCCCGCTCGGGTCCTTCACTGTCGCTGCGGCCCTGTCGGATTCAGGCGGTCCTGACGCGCCCATTACGGTGCGCCATCGCAGGGGATGGTCCCCGGCGAAACCACAAAAGGAGACTTCGAAATGACCGCGATCGGTTACGTCAACAAGCAGGAAAACGGCGCCTACAAGGGCCAGTTCAAGACGCTCAGCGTCCGCGCCGACATCGATATCGTCCCCAACCAGGCCAAGAGCGCCGATAACCATCCCGACTTCCGGGTGCTTACGCAAGGGGTCGAAGTCGGCGCTGGCTGGATCCGCACCGGCGAGACTTCCGGCAAGGATTATGTGAGCCTGTCGATTGCAGCGCCGGAGTTCGGACCGCGCAAGCTCTACGCCAATCTCGGCCGAGCCGCCGGCCAGGACGATCACGACACCTACGCCATCATCTGGAACCCGGCCGACTGACCGGCCGAGATAAGAGCCTCGCGCCGCAGCCCCGGCGCGGGGCTCATTCCCAGGAGTTCCACCCAAACCCCGTCCGCCCTAAAGGGCGGCGAAAACTCTCCCCCGACTCTTCGCCCGTCCCCGAGACGATCTCCCTCGCCCATCCTCGCCCTCGCTTGTCCGAAGCGAAACGAGGATCATCATGGACGACGAAAACGAACGCGCGGCCCGCGCGAAAAAGGGCAGCCCGTTTCTCAGCACAGCCCAAGCCGCCTTCTATATCGGGCTCTCCCAGCGCACGCTCGAAAAGATGCGGCTCAAGGGCGGCGGCCCGAAATTCCGCAAGCACGGCCGCTATGTCCGCTATCACATCGACGAACTCGACCATTGGTCGAAAGGACACCCGCAGCACTCCATCGCCGGCGATGGCAAGGCCGGTTCCGGCCAGGGCGGCACGGGAGGCCGTTCATGAGGCGGCGCCCTTCCATCCATCTGATCGGCAGCCGCCTGAGGCGTGTTCGAGCCCGTAAGACGGTCGCCTTGGCCGCGGCCGGTCTCGGTCTTTTGGGCTTCACGGCGCTGGGAAAGCCCGCCCCTTGGCTGGTCTGGAACGCCTCGGCCAGCGCGCCGATCGGCCTTTACCGCATCGCTGCGGGAGCGCTGGCGCGTGGCGATCTCGTGCTCGTGCGCCCGCCTGAATACGCGGCGTATCTCGCCGCCGAGCGCAGCTATCTGCCTCGCAATGTGCCGCTGGCAAAACGTCTTGCAGCGCTGCCGGACGATAATGTCTGCGCCTTCAATGACGCCATCATCATCGGCGGCGACATCGTCGCGCGCCGGCTCAAAATCGACGCCGAAGGCCGACCTTTGCCATGGTGGAACGGCTGCCGAGCGCTCGGGGATAACGAGGTTTTCCTGCTCGGCAGCGACAAAAACCGCTCCTTCGACAGCCGCTATTTCGGGCCTGTTCCCACTCAAAATGTCATCGGGAGGCTCGTACCACTATGGACCGAGTGACCCTCCTCTTGTTGGGCATGATCGCCATTGCGCCATGCGCCTGTTCCGCCTCGACCGGCGCTGAGCCGGTCGCCATCTCCCAAAGTCCGCAGCTGCGAAAGTGGCAGACGTTGGTATCGGAAGCAAGCCGGCGCTTCCATATTCCCCAAGCCTGGATCTATGCCGTCATGGCTGCCGAAAGCGGCGGCAAGACAATGCGCGGCGGCCGCCCCATCACCTCCCCCGCTGGCGCCATGGGCCTCATGCAGGTGATGCCCGGCACCTATGAAGAGATGCGGGTCGAACACGGCCTTGGGCCTAACCCCCACGATCCGCGCGACAATATCCTGGCCGGCACGGCCTATCTCAGTGCCATGTATGACCGCTTCGGATTTCCTGGCCTGTTTGGCGCCTACAATGCCGGTCCCGAGCGCTACGACGAGCATTTGAAGCGTGGCAAACCGCTGCCAGAAGAGACCGTCGAGTACCTCGACCAACTCAAGGCGGCCGGAGTTTCGGCGGCCGACATCGAGGCGTTCGAAAGCCAATCTGTCGCTCCAAAGGCGCAAATCGCTCCTCTCGGACGGTCGCTGTTCTTCATTCATGACGGTGTTCACTCAGGCGTGCGAAACGGCGATCTCTTCGTGCCGCTCGGCAAGGACGGCGCGCAGCCGAAGGAGCCGGTGCGTTAGCCATGGCGGACGGGGGCGCGTCTGGCGGGGCTGGGCGCGGAAGGCAAGATAAAGGTACCGCCTCCAGGAGGCGGTTAAATCTTTGTCTGCACATCGTTTTTCCGGGAGGCTGCCGCCGGTGCCAAGAGGGTTTGACGTGTAAGTGTCTGATTTTGCTTGATATGTCTGGGAGGCTCGCATTAAGGATGACGAGTTCAGGCCGAAGCTCGGCAAAATCGGGTCGCGCGGCTCGAAGGCCGGCAAACGCTATGCCGGCCAGGTTCGTGCGGCGATCAACCGGGCTGGCGGCCGGCCGCAACGCGGTGGTCGCTTCACAGGAAGCCGGACAGGGCGCGGCGGGGCGGCCGCCGCACTGCTGAAATCGCGCGACCGGTATGCCGCCTTCCGCCAGCGCCGGGTGATCGTCAAGGCGCGGGTCGTCAAGCTCGCCGGCAAGGGCGCGGACGGGGCGCGTGCCCATCTACGCTATCTTCAGCGCGACGGGGTCACCCGCGAAGGTGAACCTGGCGAGCTCTACGGCGCCGACAGCGGCCGCGTCGACGGCAAGGCGTTCATCGATCGCGCGGACGGCGACCGCCATCAGTTCCGCTTCATCGTCGCTGCCGAAGACGGCATCGAGTACGACGACCTCAAGGCGCTGACGCGGCGGCTCATGGCGCAGATGCAGGAAGACCTCGGCACGAAGCTCGACTGGGTCGCGGTCGATCATTTCAACACCGGCCACCCGCACAGCCACATCATCGTCCGTGGCAGGGACGACCGTGGCGAGAACCTGGTCATCGCGCGCGAATATATCTCATCTGGCATCCGCGAGCGGGCGGCCGAGCTGGTCAGCCTCGATCTCGGTCCGCGAACCGACCGCGAGATTGAGCTTCGCCTGCGCCGGGAAATGGAGCAGGAACGCTTCACCAGCATCGACCGTCGGCTGCTCAGCATGCGTGATGATGACGGCCTGGTCTCGCCGGGCGGTCCCGACGCCATTCGCCAGACGCTGCACCAGGGACGGCTGCGCAAGCTCGAGCGGATGGGTCTGGCCGCGGAGGTCGGCGCTGGCTCCTGGCGCCTCGACGATGAGCTCGAAGCCACGCTGCGCCGCACCGGCGAACGCGGCGACATCATCAAGACCATGCACCGCGAACTGACCGGCAAGGGGCTTGCCCGCAGGGCCGCCGACTGGGTGATCCACGATCGATCCGGCGAGCCCGTCCAGTCTCTCGTCGGTCGCGTTGTCGCGCGTGGACTGGCCGACGAGATCAATGACCGCCATTACATGATCGTCGACGCCGTCGACGGTAAGAGCCATTGGATCAACATCGGTAGAGGCGAGGCGATGGAAACGATGCCTAATGGCTGCATCGTGCGTGTCGCGCCAAGGAACACCGAGCCGAGGCAGGTCGATCGTACCATCGCCGAAATCGCCGCCGCGCATGGCGGCCGTTACGACGTCGATATGCACCTGAAGCATGACCCATCCGCCACCGAGAGCTTTGCGCGAACGCATGTGCGGCGGCTGGAGGCGATCCGCCGCGCGACCGGCGGCGTTGAGCGAGAGCCGAACGGCACCTGGCTCATCGCGCCGGACCATCTCGATCGCGTCGCGAATTATGAGGGCCAGCGGGCCAGGGCCGAGCCTGTCGTTGCCGACAAGCTCTCCTCAATGGCGCTGGAGCGACAGGTCAGCTTCAACGGCGCCACCTGGCTCGACCGGGAGCTGGTTGCCGATAGACCCGAGCCTTTGCACGGATCCGGCTTCGGCCGCGACGTGAGAGAGGCGCAAGCTCGCCGGCGGCAGTGGCTGATCGCGCAAGGCCTCGCGCATAAAGAACAGGATGGGATCGTCTATCGAGCCAACATGCTTTCGATCCTGCGCCAGCGAGAACTGAACCGTGTTGCTGGCCAACTGTCGGAGGAACTTGGCCTGCCCTATGCCGAAGCGCGATCCGGAGGACGAGTAGAGGGTACGCTCCGCCGCTCCGTCGAGCTTGCCAGCGGAAAATATGCCGTCGTTGAAAAGTCGCGCGAGTTCACGCTGGTGCCATGGCGGCCGGTGCTTGAGCGCCATGTGGGCAAGGAGGTCTCCGGTGTCGTGAGTGGGGAGGGGATTTCATGGACCGTCGGCCGGCAAAGGAGCGGACCTGGTGTTTCGTGAGATGGTGTACAGCTTTTTAGCCAGCGGCGCGGGCAGCCATGCGAGCCCGCGTAGACCTTATGGCCGCACGCCCGCAATCGGTCGCATGGACCTGCCAGGCGGGGCGGCTTTGGAGCGTTCGGACCCGACACGCTGCGTGAGTGGCCAGACTTCGAGCGCTCGAAGATGCGGACTGTTGTCTGCTGGCCGGCGTTATTCCGGCTGGCCTATGACCGCGGCGCAACAGTTCACCGCTGAAGTTGCCACGGGCGAACATCGACAAGAGAAAAAACACCATTGCGCGTTACAAATCGCCGTTGAAAGCGTTTAGGTTGCATGCGCTTCGCCAAGTAAACGGATACCCCAGAAGAGAGCCATGACCACGGCCCGCCATATCGTGACGCTGCTTAAAAGCCACATTGCCGGCGACGAGGATCGTTTCCTCTCTATCGCGATGCAGCTTGCTGCGCATGAGGCACGTCAAGGCCATGGCAAGCTTGCTCAGGAGCTCAAGGATCTGGTCGACGCAGCCAAGAGCAGGGACGCCCGGATTGCCAAGAGCAGTCGGCCGGTTCCCCTTTTTCAGCCAAAGGGCGAACTCGCAGGCCTCCTGCATGTGCGCTATCCGGACCTGCGACTGACGGACATGATTTTGCCGGACAGTCTGCGCTCGCGCCTGCACCGCGTGCTGGGAGAGCAGCGCCAACAAGCAAGCTTGCGCGAGCACGGGCTTGTTCCCCGTCGCAAACTGCTTCTGGTCGGCCCGCCAGGATCAGGCAAGACGATGACCGCATCGGCATTGGCCGGGGAGCTTCATCTGCCCCTTTTCATGATCGTCCTCGATGGTTTGATCACCAAGTTCATGGGAGAGACTGCCGGAAAGCTGCGGCTTGTTTTTGATGCAATGCAGGCGACGCGGGGCGTCTACTTCTTTGACGAATTCGATGCCATCGGCGCGCGTCGAGGCGAACGCCAGGATGTTGGCGAGATTCGGCGCGTGCTGAATTCGTTTCTGCAGTTTCTCGAGCAAGACGACAGCCACAGCCTGATTATTGCGGCAACAAATCATCCCGAGCTGCTCGACAGAGCTTTGTTCCGCCGTTTCGACGATGTCATCGAATACGCCGTGCCCGATCGGCCGATTATCGAGGCGCTGCTTCGGGCTCGACTCGACCGCTTCGACACCAGAGGGCTTGCCTGGAACGAGGCGATCTCTCAGGCAGAGAGACTGTCGCAGGCCGAGATCACCCGCGCGGCCGACGACGCTGCAAAAACCATCATATTGCGGGGGGGGAAGCGGATCACCTCGGAAGCGCTCATCGACGCTCTGAAGGAACGCCGGCAGGCTTCGCTGTCTGAGTAGCGACAGCACAGATCATAATGGCAGACGATTTTCCGCGCGACCGCGCCCATATCCACCTTCGCAACAACGGCATTCGGGAAGCCTATCGGCGGCCCAACCAACTTATACATGCACCGCCGCTGCCGGCGCGTGATCGGGCGTCGCATGCTGCGGCCTTGACGCAATCCATCGAACAAGCGGTCGAAAGTGCACGCCAGCAGATTGCGGCGCGTGACCCCCAGCTGTCGGTCGGCACGCCTGGCTTTTACCTCGAGATCGATCTGCCCATGTCCGGACGGGCGGCCCTCGACCAGTTGGCCGATCGTCGCCAGCACATGGAGCTGGTCGCCGTCCATGAGCCAACTCAACCCGGTGCTCCCATCACAGCGTCGGTGTTCCTGCCGCAAAGCGCGCAAGCCTATTATTTGCGGAAAGTCGAGGCGTATCGAGACGTTGACACTGACCGCGGCAGACCGCGCAACGAGCCGCTCGTCTCCCGCATGGAGACAGTCAGGCTGGCGACTGCACGATCGTTGTTTACCGACCACGACGACCTCTTCCCCCAGGCCGCTGACGAGCAGGTGTGGTGGGAAGTCTGGCTGCGCGACGGTCGCCGCGAGAACTTCGAGCACATTGCCGAAGCCCTGAACATCACTTTGCGCACGCATGCGGTCAGGTTTCCGGAGCGGGTGGTCATGCTGGCACTCGCCAGCACGGCAATGCTCGACCGCATGATTGCGCACAGCGATGTCGTCGCCGAGCTGCGGCGCGCGAAGGATACGCCGTCCTTCTTCATGGGCCTTGGCGGCGCGGAGCAAAGGGACTGGAGCGACGAGCTTCTCGGGCGCGTCAGACCGCCTCAATCCGATATTGCGGTCTGCATTCTCGACAGCGGCGTACGTCGCACCCACCCGTTGATCGAACCCGCACTTGCCGTTGAAGACTGGCACACCGTCAAACCGGCATGGGGCAGCGACGACACACCTGCGTGGAGCGGCCACGGGACGCGAATGGCAGGTGTCGGCCTGTACGGTGATCTGGTCCCGCTCCTGGTCGGAGGCGATCCAGTTCCATTGCCCTTTCGGCTGGAGAGTGTCCGTATCCTTCCGCCAGAAGACGAGGCAAACGATCCAGAACTCTATGGCTCGATCACCGCGGAAGCGATCGCCCGCGCCGAGGTGCAGGCGCCGGAGCGCCGCCGCGCGATCGCAATGGCTGTGACAAGCGCCAGTCCGGCGCGTGGAAGGCCCACATCGTGGTCTGCCGCTATCGACCAACTCTGTTTCGAAGAGGAGCAGCGACGCTTGATCGTTCTCTCTGCCGGCAACATCGGCGATGACCTCATGCCGGCCGAGCATTTGACGCGCAACGATCTGGAAGCAGTCGATGATCCTTCTCAGGCCTGGAATGCGCTGACGGTCGGCGCTTTCACAGAAAAGGTCGATATCATTGACACCGACTTTGCGGGCTACGCTCCGATCGCGCCGGTCGGCGAGCTCTCGCCGCGCAGTCGCACTTCGGTCGTTTGGGACAGGCAGTGGCCGGTGAAGCCCGAGGTCGTCTTCGAAGGCGGCAATCTCGCCCATGACGGTGTGTTGCCTGGCGAGCCGATCGACGATCTGCAGATATTGACCACTTTCTATCGACCCGAACTGCGCCACTTCACCACCCTCGGAGATACGAGCGCGGCAACGGCCCATGCCGCACGGATGGCGGGACTAATTCTATCAGCGCGCCCCGAGCTGTGGCCTGAAACGGTTCGCGCCCTGATCGTCCACTCGGCCGAATGGACTCCGGCGATGCGCGCACGCATCGATGCGTGCAACGGAGCGAAGGGCGAGATCCAGGCGCTCGTGCGGCGCTATGGTTACGGCGTGCCAGATCTTGGGCGCGCGCTTCTGTCAACGGTGAACGACCTCACGCTTATCGTTGAAGATGAGCTTCAGCCTTTCCAGCGCGAGGGCGGCGCGGCTGCCAAAACGCGTGACATGAAGCTGCATCGCCTGCCTTGGCCGAAGGAGCAGCTCGCGGCGCTCGGCGCTGCCCAGGTCGAGCTCCGCGTCACGCTGTCCTATTTCATCGAACCCAACCCCGGTGAACGCGGATGGACCCGCCGGCATCGTTACGCGTCCCATGGTCTTCGGTTCAGAGTAAAGTCAGCGACCGAGACAGTCGACGAATTCCGAGCCCGCATCAATCAGGCCGCTCGGGACGAGGAGGAAGGGGCGCCTGCTGGAGGCGGAGAAGAGTGGCTGCTCGGCACCTTCCGCGATCGCGGCTCGTTGCACGCCGATTTCTGGTCGGGCAGCGCCGCCGATCTCGCCGAGCGTGATGCGATCGGCGTGTTCCCGGTCGGGGGCTGGTGGAAGGAGAAGCCTTACCTGGAACGCGTCGACGCTCTGGCTCGGTACGCCCTGATTGTGACGATGCGGGCGCCTGGGGTCGATGTTGACATCTTCACACCCGTCGAAGCAGCCCTGACTGTCGAGACGTCGGTCGAGACCTGATGCAGCACTGTCCAAATCGGCCAACAACGGAGGTTTGACCAGCCTCTGGTGCCATGGCGGCTGGTGCTGGATCATCACGTCGGCAACAGGGATCATGCGCGGAGGACGATAGGCCGGCAAAGGAGCGGGCCAAGCGTGTGATAATGGCGCCCATGGTCACGCCCACAAGCCGCGCCCCCTGCGTCTACGGAGAGGTGCGCGTCTGTTTAGGCGGCCGAGACATCGCTTACCTGATCAACGCGCTCGCCGTATTTGCGCCTGTAAGCGGCAATGAAATCGTCGTCGCTACAGATGCAGCGGCCGCTGGAGTCCTTGGCCTTCGGATCGTGCAAGTGAGAGCCAAGGGGGCGCAGAAGATTCACCCGAGTGCTCGTCGTCGGGCTCATGGGAAACCCCGCACTATGTTTGACCAAATCCGCGGCAAGCATAATCCCGGCAAGCACCGACTGAAAGGCCATCGGAACCACAGTTCGAACGCGGCGACTTCCTTCGCTAAGCTGGAACACCAGACCGCCGCAGATAGCCTGCTGATAAAAGGAGCGCAGGGGCTGGCCGACAAACGGGGCTAGCGGTTCAAACGGCACAGCCATCGCTGTAGCCACGCGAACTACAAAGTCGTTGGGAACTCCGGCATTGGTCTGCAGGAGCGTTTTCACCTGCTCGTGTGCTTCCGGTATTCCGAGTTCCTCGGCAATCAGCTGGTGCTCGTCCTTGGATTTTCCGGATGGCAGGTACATGCAACAAAGGCAAGCCTGGCCGTCATCGAAACCATGCCGGGAGATACCGAGATCGTGCTCCTGCGTCCAAGCGTTTGCGATCCATCGCGGCAGTGCACCTTGGACAGCCAGACGGTCGGCGGCGGTGTCAAGCGCCACACCCACTTGGTCGAAGACCCAATTGCCCCGGCGCGCAACATATTCTGCCCACGTCAGAGGGTGCGCCTCGACCTCAAGGGCAGTCGATCTAAGGGCGGTGGCTGCAAGAACCGCTTTGGACATACCAATCTCCGCCTGGCCAGCCAATGCGTAGCGCTGCAGGTTTGAGAGTTCGATCGCTTCGTGATCGATTACATGCAGACGACCTTTGAGATCGGGTTGTCTCGCTAGCGCCCAAAGCGAGCCATGGCCTATCGCACCGAGCCCAACGAGGTGGGTTTCGCCAAGGTCGACTGGGAAGTCGATCGGGCCAGGCTCTCCGGCTTTGGTCTTGTCGTAGCTGCATAGCGAGAGGTCGATGGTTTCGTCCAACTCGGCGCCGGTCAACTGGGCAGCGAAGATAGTTCGAAAGACGTTGGCGGCGCCGAAGCAACTGGCGGCGCCAGCTCCATAAGGCAGCAGACTTGGGCCAGAGCCCACCGGGTCCGTACGCGACAGCTTTGCCGCCCAACCGTCCGATCCCACGAAAAAGATCGGGCACCGGAGTGATGGGCGCGTTACCCCTGCAACGACGCAGACGGTGGCAGACTTGCCGGAACGCCGGATGCCGACTTTTGGATTGATCGACTTTGCCAAGCGCTCCAGCGCTTGGGCTTGAGAGCTCGCCGCGCTGTCCAGCGGGAGTATCGCCAGAACCGGGTAGAGCCTAGCGAGCAATCTCACCGCAAGATCTAGTGTCGCCTGGCCTTCGGCGCAGGAAGCGGCCTGATGGTCGAAGGCGACTGCCACGACCTGCTTTTCAAGAGCTGCTTTGAAGTCTCCCAGATGAAAATCGGCCAGGACCTGAGATGCCGCCGTGGCGGCGCGATCGATGAAGTTAGCGAATGCCATTGTTCAACTCGATATCATGATCATTCGCGACAGTGCCGCGGGAGGGAGCGCATTCCATTTGGCCTTTTCGTCAAGCCGATAGGCGGCGACCCGAGCAAAATCGAAAGGCTCGCGGGCGAAATTCGGCACTACCAGCGACAGACACCCAACCGTGGTAGCAACCGCATAAGCGTCGTCCGTCGTCGAATGGTAGGCGCGGCCCGGATGGCTGTGAATCTGGGCCAAGAGTTTCAGGCCGCTTTTGTAGAGCCAGACATTGAGCCGGTGCAGTTCTTCGGCCGCAACGATCACGCAAACGCCATCGTTTGTCCGAATGTGACGCTGCGCCGGGATAACCGTCTCTGTTACGGCAAAGTGCCGCTCTTGCTGAACGCCGACCCAGAGCGCCATCCCCTCATTGCCCTCGCGACCAACTGAGCGCAGATGCCCATGCGTGGTCGAGATGCAGCCGCGCGGGAGAGTCACGATCGTTACATCTCTCAAACCAGTCATTCTTGTATCGCCTGAGGGGATACCACCATTCCTACGATTGTCGGTTGGAGTTGAATCTGCAACTGCTCTATAGGAACGATTCCGTACTTGATGATCTTGTCCAGGATGAAGGCCAAACAGCCTTCGCCAGAACCCCGATGAAGCAGCCATGGATCACCTGAATGGGCTGGATTGTCGTGGTATTCCCGGACGCCCGCCATGCACAGGAATGGTTCGTCCTCGGGACTGTTGGCCTGGATGAAGTCCGTCAGCGGCACGGCGTTCTGCTGGATGAGAGCTCCTATCATCTCCGGCGGCGTTCCGGGCAGCGGCGGACGTCTAAGCATTTTCAGGTATAGATCTTTCCGGGCAATCGGATGACGCGTAAACGGATCGACGAAGACCACGGACGGTGGTCTTAAGTCGTAGTCGGTGAAGTCGACCTCGCTCGCTGCGCTGACCACCCGTGGCTTTAACTTGGGGCTGGCGAAAATGAAGAAAGCGCGCGGAAAGGTCGCCTCGATCAAGAAGCAGCCCTGAGCCCGATAGACATCAGCATATGGCCGGAACCGGCCGATCTCCCGATCAAACTTCGCTCGGGAGACCTCCGGATCCACACTTTGGTGTTTAGGCACCTGCGACGCCCGCCTTCAGGCTGAGGAACAGGGTCACAGTATTCGGGAAACCGAAGTCGCCAAGCTTCTTGTCGACATCGAGCAAGTTGCCGGCCTCATCCTTGAATTCCCAATTCTCGGCTGGTTGGGCGACATTCTGCGTGTTCTCAAGGGCTTTGGTACGAATGACGTGAAGCGGCTGGTTGGGATTGGCTTCGACCTGCGTGGGCTGGCCGTTCACCACCACCGTGATCTCGATCTTGCCCGGTCCGCCGCCGTGATTATCGCCCTTACCCGAATCCTTCGACATTGTCCTACTCCTGTGGCTTGCCAACCGCCCCACGCCCTGGCGCCCACCTGCGAGTGAGACCGGCGGTCTTCAATCGTTCACCCGGCGCCACGGCCGCGAGTACGCGAAAGACAGGGGATAAGCTACCGAATCGGTGCTTGCCTTCTTTTATGGGTGACTTGAGCCGCAAGTAAATGGTCTCAAATTGCTCCTCACAACTATAATCGATTAGAGCAATGCAAAAATATTGGCGACACGCCTATTCATCTGCTCTCTCACTCGCCTGCTCCGTGCTTGGCAAGGGGAGCTTTGACTGCGTCACGCGTCCCCCAAGCAGCCGATTGCGCCGGCAGCGCCGTAGGAACCGTCGTTCAGAGTCTTCACCACTCAAGCAGCCGCATGGATGCAGCCGACGCTCGTCTCCACAAACAGCGCAAGTGGTGCCTTGTTGGATAAGGTCGCCTCGTCCCTGGTGCAGCATCTGTCGGAACGGGTCCGCTGCGAGACCATGCCTCATCATCGCGCATGCGCAGCAGCCGGCGGTCGATGCTCGTAAGGCGTTCTGCTCATTTCGTGGCGAAGGCGCTGCTCGACTCGCGGACATATGCGGGCACCGAGGCGGAGGCTGACCAGTCGGCGCCGCGTTCGCGGATGTCGCTTGCAATGTGCTCGCGTGCGTTTGCCGCCGGCGACCTTGCCGTCCTCGCCTGCTATGGCGAGCCGGCGCAAGCGGATTGCTCGATACTGCCGGCGAGGCTGCGGGCCGGTCCTAACGGCCGTTCACAAGAGCTTGCATCAGCAACTGGCAATCGGATCGATAACTTCGCGATCGCCGTTATGGCGCGGAGATGCGGTCTCGCCGGGTTGTGGCTGGCGCTTCGTTGTGGGCGGCGCGTCGTAGCCGAGGGAGCAGGGGCGGCGCCATGATCCAGACCGAACGCGCGCTGCAGCAGGTGCTTGAGTGGGGGCGTGCCCTGACCGGTTTCGCGGATGAGCATGCTGAGGAAGCGGTAAGGGGCGGCCAGTATATCCTGCAACGCATTCACCCGAGCCTGCGCGACACCAGCGCCCGCACCGGCCGCGATCCGCAGGACGAAACGCTGATCGTGGCGTTCTATCGCGAACTGGCGCTGCTGTTCTGGCTAGACGATTGCAACGACGTTGGCCTGATCGCGCCGGAGCAGCTCGCCGCCCTGGAGCAGGCGCTGGGGCACGGCGTACCGTGCGTGCTCTCCGGATTCGAGGGCTGCGCTCAGCTGCGCGCTTCGCTGGCTGCGCTCGCTTACGATCGTCACGACTATGCTCGGCTTCTCGACTATACCCGGTGCTACTGCGCGGCGCTGCGCGCCGGACACGCGCAGGCGGCAGGGGCGCGACGCTGGTCTTACGCCGAGTACCTGCACAACGGCATCGATTCGATCGCTTACGGGACCGTGTTCTGTTGCCTGTCGCTGCTGTGGGGGCTGGACATGGCGACCTTGCGCGCGCGTCCAGCGTTTCGCCAGGTCCTGCGGCTCATCTCAGTGATAGGGCGCCTGCAGAACGATCTGCATGGACGCGACAAGGACAGGTCGGCCGGCGATAACGCGGCGATCCTGCTTCTGCAGCGCTATCCGGCTATGCCTGTGGTTGAGTTCCTCAACGACGAGTTGGCCGGCCATACGCGCATGCTGCACCGGGTGATGGCGGAAGAATGCTTTCCCGCGCCGTGGGGACCGTTGATCGAGGCGATGGCGGCGATCCGCGCGCAGTACTACCAGACTTCGACCAGCCGCTATCGCAGCGACGCTGCAGGGGGAGGCCAGCGTGCGTCGGCCTGGACGCGCCGGAGGCGGCGGCTTGGGCGCGCTGCCGTCGGTTCGATCCGACGCAACGCCGTCGCCCGCTGCTACGGATGGAGCGAGCATGAGCGACACCGCCCTGAGCCGGGGAAGGACGAACATCTGGACATCGTGCTGGATCGGCGAACGGCGCCGGCCACGGTGGCCGCTGGCTGGGAGTACATCCATCTCGAACACTGCGCACTGCCCGAGTTGGACCTGACGCAGATCGACCTGCGCGCCTCGCTGCTGGGCAAGGCTATGCGCGCGCCGCTGCTGATCAGCTCTATGGCCGGCGGCATGCCACGGGCCGAGGCCATCAACCGGCATTTGAGCGAGGCAGCGCAAGCCTTGGGGATCGCCATGTGCGGTTCGCAGCGTGTGAGCCTGCAATCCCGCAACTCCCAGGGGCTAACGCGCGCGCTGCGCCGCCTGGCGCCAGACATTCCCTTGCTGGCCAATATCGGCGCCGCGCAACTGCGGGAGGCCGACGGCCTGGACCTGGCGCGTCGCGCGGTGGACGCGCTGGAGGCCGATGGGCTCATCGTCCATCTCAATCCGCTGCAGGAAGCGGTACAGCCGGAGGGCGACCGCGAACTGGCGCGGCGTCCTGGCGCTGATCGCTGGCGCCGCGCGCATCGTGGGCGTGCCGATGGTGGCCAAGGAAGTGGGGGCGGGCCTGTCCGCCTCGGTGCCTGTGCGCTCGTCGAGGCGGGCGTGGCGGTAATCGATGTCGCCGGCGCCGGCGGCACCAGTTGGGCCGCAGTGGAGGGCGAGCGCGCCCGCAATGCCGCCGACCGTGCAGTGGCGATGTCATTCGCCGATTGGGGGATTCCACCCTGACCAGCGTGCAGGCGGTGCGTCGGGCGCTGCCAACGGTGAAGCTGATCGCGTCGGGCGGGATCCGCGATGGCGTCGACGTGGCCAAGGCCATCCGCCTGGGCGCGGACATCGCCGGGCAGGCGGCCAGCGTGCTGGGCGCGGCGACAGTGTCCACCGGGGCCGTTGTCGCGCATTTCGAGATCGTCATCCGCCAGTTGGCCGTCGCCTGCTTCTGCACGGGCTCGGCTGATCTGGCGGCGTTGCGTCAGGCGCGCTTGTTGCCCTCGTCGCATTTGTCCGCCGGTTGATGTCGGCGTCGTCCGCACGCTAACAGCAGGCTGCTGAAATACCTACGCCAAAGACAGACTATTGATCCCCCTGGCGAGACGGCTCGATTGACGGGAGCGATGTGTTCATGGAGCAGCTGTTCACGATGAAGCGGTTGGAAGATTTCGTTCCAGCCGGTCATCCTGGTGCCCGCACCGGCTGATGATCAATGGAGCGCTGGTGCGGCTAGACGGCATCCTTTCCGGCATGTACGCCTGCAGTGCCAAAGGCGGTCGCCCCAGCGTTGCGCCGGAGAAATTGCTGCGGGCCGTGTGTTGCAGGTGTTCTACAGCGTCCGTCGGAATTGATGCAGCAGGTGCTGCTGTGGCAAGGCCAAGACCCGGGAATGCCGTCAGCTTTGATCAGGCGCTTCGGGCCGTCGGAAACGCGCGAAGAGTCCGGCTTTCGAAAAAGGCCGAACGCCTCAGATAAAGCCAGAACTCCTTGGGTCACCATCAAACCAATTTGACGCCCCGGGACAATTTCGTCCGGCATTGTCCGGTGTGCGACGATGTTGGGGATGCGACATAGGCGGATTGCCGTGTATTTAAACCGCTTTTCCTTTGGCACGCATATTGCGCCCTATCGGTAAACCTCGTCATGGGCCGGCGGCAATCGCTCGGAGATTGTCGAAATAGCACAATGATTTCTGCCGGGGTGACATCCGGCCCGACTAGAGCAGGACCTTTCAGATGATGCAGAAAAGCAAGCGGCCATACTCGCGGGGAAATAGTCGCGTCAGGGCTGCATGGACGCTCTTTCCTGGTTGTTTCGGCGGCGGACGCCAACTCTTCAATCGGCACCCGAACCAGTGCCTGGATGTCCAAGGAGCGCCCCTGTTGCGCGTGCCTGGCTGCACCCGCGTGCTGGCTCTCCTCCAAGGCGACGCTTCGGCGCTGCTGCAGACCGGCGACGAGAACCCAACTTCAAAATTAGCATTCCGAAAACCGAAAGAAGTGAACAGGTATGTCCAGGATCGGCGCTTTGACGCGCGCCGCATGGCGATCGGCAACTCAGACGCTGGCCAAGGGTTCGAAAAGTTTACACCCGACGCTAGCGCCGGCCGATTTCAAGCGCGCACTTACGATCAACGATCGATATGGCGGGCTCACTGTCAATGTCCCCAAAATGCCTTTCTGGCTGACCGGGGGTGAAGCCTTCGTCTACCGCCGGACTAGCCACGGCGAGCAGCAGTTCATGCAGGTCGATGCTGCCACGGGTTTCAAGCGGCCCGCTTTCGATCAGGCGCGTCTGGCGGCAGCGCTAAACAAGGTGAGCCATGAGAGCTATCAAGCCGGCAATCTTCCGTTCGACCGTTTCGAACTGAGTGAGGATGGTCGCAGGCTCGACTTCCAGATTGAAGACACCCGGTGGAGCTGCGACCTTGCAAGCTATGACTGTACCAGCACCACATTCGATGCAAGGAAAGGGGACCGTAGGGAGCTCAGCCACCGCTACACGCCGCCAGCGGAGAACAACCCCGACAAGAGCAACGCGTCGCCCGACGGCAAATGGATCGCCTATATCAAGAACTGCAACGTTTTCCTGCGCAGCGAGGACGGATTGCAGGATGTTCCTCTGAGCCGGGACGGAGCCGAAGGCAATTGCTACGTCTTTTCGACGCTGAGCTGGTCGCCGGACTCGCGCCACCTCGCCGCTTACCTTGTTCGCCCCGGCTATAGGCGAGAGGTCCGCTACCTCAATTCTTCGACGGACCAGTTGGAGCGGGAATATTCAACAAAATTCTATCCCAGGCCGGGCGATGTCCTTCCGCTGCCCCAGCCAGTCCTGTTCGACATTGCCGGCCGGCGCCAGATCGTGATTGACGGTGCCCTCTTCTCGAACGTCTTCGAACTTTCCCCTCTCCGGTGGTGGGCGGACAGCCGCGGCTTCACTTTCGAATATAACCAGCGCGGGCATCAGCTTTATCGCCTGGTCGAGGTAGACGCCGCCTCGGGCCGCGGGCGCTCCCTGATCGATGAGACCAGCGAGACATTCGTTGATTATTTGCCGCTGGGGCATGGCCAGGAGGATGCCGGAAAAATCTTCCGTTACGATGTCGATGACGGGAAGGAGATCATCTGGGCATCAGAGCGCGACGGGTATGAGCATTTGTATCTTTTCAACGGCCGGACAGGCGCGCTCGAAAACCAGATCACGCGAGGTGAGTGGGTCGTCCGGAGGGTCAACCATGTCGATCCGGTCAAGCGTCAGATCTGGTTCGAGGCGAGCGGGATGAACTCGCAGGAGGACCCCTATTGGGTCCATGCTTACCGCATCGGCTTTGACGGCAAGGGACTGACTGCACTGACGCCCGAACCGGCCAACCACCATATCGAGTTCTCGCCTGACAGGCGCTATTATGTCGATCTCTGGTCACGCATCGATCTGCCCCCGCGCATGGCACTCTACCGCGCCAGCGACAATGCCAAGCTCCAGCAGATCGAGACGGCCGACATTTCTGAGCTCGTCGCCGCAGGCTGGCAGCCGCCGCTCAGTTTCCATTCCAAGGGGCGCGACGGCAAAACTGACATCTGGGGCGTGCTCCACCTGCCAGCCAACTTCGACCCGACGAAGAAATACCCGGTTGTGGAGAATATCTATGCTGGACCCCACGGCTCCTTCGTCCCAAAATCCTTCTCGCGGTGGACAGAGCCGCTCACGCAGCTGGGCTTCGTCGTTGCTCAGATCGACGGCATGGGCACCAACAACCGCTCCCGCGCCTTCCATGATGTTGCTTGGAAGAATCTGAAGGACGCAGGATTTCCCGATCGCATTCTGTGGCACAAGGCGGCGGCCGCGCAATATCCATGGTACGACATATCCAACGTCGGCATTTTTGGCGCATCCGCCGGCGGCCAGAGTGCAGTCAGCGCGCTGCTCTTTCACCCCGATTTCTACAAGGTCGCCGTCGCCAAAAACGGCTGCTTCGACAACAGGATAGACAAGACCTGGTGGAACGAACTTTGGATGGGGTGGCCGGTCGGCATTGAATATTCGCAATCCTCCGCCGTTGACAATGCTCACAGGCTGCAGGGCAAGCTGATGATCGCGGTCGGCGAAATGGATGATAATGTCGATCCGTTTTGCTCGTTCCAGCTTGCCGATCGACTCATCAAGGCAGGAAAAGATTTTGACATGGTCTACGTTCCTGGTGCCAATCACCATACTCTAGGCACCTACACCGAGCGCAAACTCCTAGACTTCTTCGTTCGCAACATTCTCGGTCAGACCCCGCCCGACTGGAACACCAAACCGATCGAGCTGGAATAGCTTGTGGCTCTTGCAATTGTTAGCTCGCCTTATCAGCTGTAATCAGGGCGAGGCGCGAGCAAATCTGCACCGAAGGACGATCGTGGAGTCTAGGACTTGCGCTGCGTATTGAGGATCGGCTCGCCGCGACGTTGGTCTGAGCAAACTGCTTGATAGGCACGCCTGCAGACCGCGTGTGTGCGATTGCAAGATCCCCTATCAGCCTGGTGTGAAGCGTTCAGGGGAAAAGCCGCACCCAACGCCGCTTCCGCTCGCCGTAACGCTACGGCGGTGCGGCCCACCGATCCGCTCGACGAGCATTGGAACACATAGGTCCCCGAACGGACGATTGCCTTGGCAATAGAAGACCCTCGTCGGTCATCGCCGCTGTGGGTGGCAGCCCGTCGGTCTGGAGCTGCCACGATTCTCATCCTCGCGTCACATATGAGCTGAAGCTTTCCGGATCGGGTATCCAATCGGCATCCAGTTGCTCGGCGATATGGTTGAATTCTGCCCTCAGGACAAGAGTGAGTAGAGCAGCCCCGCTACGAAAATCCCATCCTGGTTCGTTTGACGCATCGACTATTCAGATTGATTGGCGTGATACCCGGCGCGGCCGCAACACGCGAGGCCGTCAACCGCTGAGCAGAAAACCAGCCTTCGCCTTCCGCGGCGGCGGACCTCGTCAGCCTCTCGAAAGCTTGCCTGAGTAGGTTGCTCATGTGATCTGTGGAAGTGAGGATAGCGTGCACCCGTACAAACTAGACATTCATCGTGGCAGCTTGGCTGCAGGTGCAGCACGCCGTACCGCACGAGCAAGCGGACAGGCCGGCCAAGCCGGTTTTGAGCAGCACTTGGGCGAACTGCAGGCGGCGGACGAGTTGATGGGTGCGCTAGGCGAGGAGGTCCTCGTCAATGGCTCGCATGGTAAAGGTGAGTTGAGACCAACGAAGAGGCAGAGGATCCAAAGCAATCTGCAGCATGCTGTCACTGAGCGGCAACCAGGTGAGGTTGGCAACTCAGGCGCTCGCGTGATGATGCAACTCCCCACCGATCAGGTGGGTACATCGGAACGGGAGGCGCAACTTGTGATGCAGGGGGACGAGCACGAATACACCCCAGCACCGCATCTCGACGGGTCGATGCCCTCGACAGTGCAGCCGGATCGTCCAATTGTGGTCCCCGACGGTGCCGACAAGCGTCCTGTTTATTCCAACGATGCCACCGCCATCGAAGGGCTGAAGTCAGCACTCCTTGCGGGTAAAGCCAGGCCGGACACGGTCACTCGCAGCACAAATTCTCTTTTCGGCTTTAGTCGTTGGCTCTTTCAAAACAACAAGCCAGGGCTTGCTGCTCGGCTTTACCATCCGTCGCTGAGCCAGGATCTCGAGGAGTACGAGAGTAGGGGTGGTTCCTCCACCGTGGCTGGCGCACTGCGTCAATTGATGAAGTCGATGGGCGGAGCCGGCCCGATTGTGGGTCGCGCTGTCCTGAACCCCCATCCTGACGACGCCGCGCTCACCAGACATTTCAGATCCGCGAGCGGCTACGCAACTGCTCTTAACCATTTCAGTCATTACCTACGTCAAAATGACAAGCTCGGAATTGCGGGTCGCATTTACGATAAATCGCTGGATAAAGATGTTGAGAGCTACAAGGCCGCCTCCTCTAATGGTGGAGCTCCGATCGAATCTGCGCTGGTTTATCTCCGCAAGAACCCGCCGCGCGTTATACTCGGGAATCATCTGGAAAACGCGGTCAGCATGGAGGCTCGTCCCCGTGGCGACGCTGCTCAGCATACCGCACCACAGCAGGGATTCGATTGGCCAGAGGAGCTCCTGCCGGTAGGTTATAAGGAGGGCACCGATCTACCATTGTCTCTCGCCCCAACCGCGCACCAACACCAAGCGCCCGACTTTGGAGAGGCCGTCCCTCACTTGAACTGGCGCCACGGCGACCAGGGCGCCCCGGAGGAGCTGGTAGCTGCACGGGACAGGAGCAGCCCGCTGCCAAGCGAGGCGGTGCCACATAAATCTGGACGGGGACTCGCTACGCAGCCCAGATTGTGGGCGGAGAAATCCGCCTCGCCAGAGCTCTTTCGACGGCGGGCGGAGCAGGCTCTGCCGGCGTCCGCCAGAGGTGTGGAGACATCCTCCGCGGTTGATGAAGCCGCGCAGGCCGCTCGCCAAGCTTTGGCTTGGTTGCAGCAGGAGATGGAGGGGATCGAACCGATGCAGGATCCTCATGAGGTGGCTACACCGGAATGTGAGGCGCAGCTCGTCAGGCAGAGGGATGAGCACGAATCCACCCCAGCACCGCATCCCGGAGGTGGTGGGTCGATGCCCTCGACAGTGCAGCCGGATCGTCCAATTGTAGTCCCCGACGGTGCCGACAAGCGTCCTGTCTATTCCAACGATGCGACCGCTATCGAAGGGCTGAGGGCAGCATTCCACGCGGGTAAGGCCAAAGCGAACACGGTCACTTACAATGTAAATTCTCTTTTCGGCTTTAGTCGGTGGCTCCTTCAAAACAACAAGCCAGGGTTTGCTGCTCGGCTTTACCATTCGTCGCTGGATCAGGATCTCAAGGAGTACGAGAGTACGGGTGGTTCCTCCACCGTGGCTGGCGCACTGCGTTACCTCAAGAAGTCGACAGGCGGAGCCCCGATTATGGCTCGCCCTGTCGTGATCCCCTATCCTGACGATGCCGAGCTCATTAGAAATTACAGAGCCGCTTCGACCAAGGAGTACCTGGCAGCGCCTGCGACCGGACGGAATCCAGATACCGTGGGCGGCTATACAAATTTTCTTAGACATTTTAGTCAGTACCTGCGTCAAAATAACAAGCTTGGGATTGCGGCTCGGATTCACGACAAATCGCTGGATAAAGATGTTGAGAGCTTCAAGGCTGTCTCCTATGGTAATAGGCTAAGTATCAGTTCTGCATTGGCTCACCTCCGGGATATCCTGCCGCGCATTGTGCTCGGGCGCGAAACTGTCCTTTCTGCTCATCCGGCAGACGCAGTCACCAGGCGCGTTGGGGCCGCTGCTGAAGCTGGGCCAGCGGCACCGGCAAGAGCTCCCCAACCCGCCTCGCCAGCAACCGCTAGGCTGCCAGGCACCTACCGCGGCCTTCCACTGGTTGATGTGACCACACTGACTACCAGTTCCTCTGGGGCTCAGATCGGGGCGCTCGATCCGACAGCCCCGTCCAACGTTGCAACGGGGCGGGTGCTCGGCGCCGCCGAATGGCTGAGCGACGCCCATATCCAGAGAGATTACAATTTGCTGGAGGGGCAACTGCAGGGGATCAATCCGGCGCTCGCTGCCCGGACTCGGCTGGTGGATCCTTCCGTATCCCATCTACTGCGACACACGTCGCCGCAAGACGCTCGAGGCATATTGCAGTCCATCTATAATCAAAACAACGCCACAGCCGACTTCCTGTTCTTGCCAGTGAATAATGGCACGGCTACTAGCCCCGGCACCCATTGGTCGCTGCTGCTCGTTGATCGCCGCGACCCGGAAAGGCGGTTCGCCTATCACTACGACTCCCTCCAGCGAGAGGGATATAACGACGTGCCTGCAAAACAGCTCGCAGGACTGCTGAATGCCACCTTGGCGCCAGCCCCCATGGCCAGACAGACGAACCATTATGATTGCGGCGTATTTGTCCTGGAGGGCACGTGGGCGCTGGTTGAACGATTGGTGAAAGGGCAGCGGCCAGACCACGAGCCGCTGCCCCTCGACAACCTCGTTGCCGATCGGCAGGCGCTGCAAGACCGGCTAAGGAGGCGCTTGCCGCACGAGGAAGAGCCGCGGCAGCTGCTGGAGGATGAACCCGCCTCCCCACCGATGATGGCATTCGAGCCAGGGGAACTGCGGCAACTGTTGGAAGACGAGCCTGCCTCCCCACCAATGATGGCGTTCGAGCCAGGGGAACTGCGGCAACTGTTGGAGGACGAACCTGCCTCCCCACCAATGATGGCGTTCGAGCCAGGGGAACTGCGGCAGCTGTTGGAGGATGAACCCGCTTCCCCACCGATGATGGCGTTCGAGCCAGGGGAACTGCGGCAACTGTTGGAAGACGAGCCTGCCTCCACTTGGGCACAAATCAATTCGACCCCACATGCGCGAGCGGACGGTGTTCATCAGCCAGCCCAGGCGCCGTGGCTCCCTGAACGCAGAAGATAACTTTGCGGAGGAGCGGTCACGCAACTGTCGGCGGCGCCGGGCCTCAGGGTGAATGGAAAGGATGGAGTGGCGGATGGTGTCGCGTGAAGGCGCAACACGCGTGCTGACCGACCTGCATACGTAGGAAGTCGTTCATTGCTCCCAAATCGTATGTGAGGAACATTCCTGTCCCGGCTGCGCCGCGCGATGCTAGGTCGCGTTGTTCAGCGGGCCAAGCCGATGACACCTACGAAGCTACTGATCGGGCAGATCGCCGTTGTGTGCGCAATTGTCATTATCGGCGTATGGACGGCAACCCAATGGTGCGCTCAAATGCTGACCTACCAGACGCCTCTCGGCGCACCATGGTTTCTCTTCGCCGGCTGGCCAATCTACAAGCCGTGGAAGCTGTTTGAATGGTGGTTCCACTTCGATGCTTATGCGCCGGAGGTCTTCGACAAAGCCGGTACGCTTGCAGGCGCCAGCGGATTCCTGGGTTGTGCCGCCGCAATCGCTGGCTCGCTTTTGCGCGCGCGACAGCGCGGGTCGGTTACGACCTATGGGTCTTCACGGTGGGCCACGACTCATGAGGTCGAGACGGCAGGGTTGTTACGGCCGGCGGGCGTTTTCCTCGGTAGGCTGAACGATCGCTATCTGCGCCATGACGGCCCGGAGCACGTCATGGCATTTGCGCCGACGCGTTCGGGCAAGGGCGTGGGGCTGGTTGTTCCAACGCTACTTTCCTGGACCGGGTCTGCCATCATTCATGATATAAAAGGCGAAAATTGGCAGTTGACCTCCGGCTGGCGGTCGAAATTCTCGTACTGCCTTCTGTTCAATCCGACCGACCCGAGATCGGCACGCTACAACCCGCTGCTGGAGGTGCGCAAAGGCCCAGATGAGATCCGGGACGTTCAAAACATCGCCGACATCCTCGTCGATCCCGAGGGCGCGCTGGAGCGACGGAACCACTGGGAGAAGACCAGCCATTCACTCCTAGTTGGCGCCATTTTGCACGTGCTCTACGCTGAAGAGGACAAGACGCTGGCCCGCGTCGCCACCTTCCTGTCGGACCCGCAACGCTCGTTTGCCGCAACGCTACGGCGGATGATGACGACAAACCATCTCGGGACGGGGCATAACCCTCAGGTCCATCCCGTAGTGGCCTCGGCGGCTCGCGAACTCCTGAACAAGTCGGAAAACGAGCGCTCAGGCGTCCTCTCGACCGCCATGTCCTTTCTCGGGCTTTATCGTGATCCAACGGTCGCGGCGGCCACTTCGTCCTGCGACTGGCGCATCGCTGACCTAGTGGATGGAGAGCGACCGCTGTCGCTCTATCTGGTCGTGCCGCCTTCGGATATCTCGCGCACCAAGCCTTTTGTGCGACTGATCTTGAACCAGATCGGCAGGCGGTTGACGGAGCGTCTGGAGGGGGACCCGAAGAAGAGCCGTAAGCATCAGCTGCTCATGATGCTGGACGAGTTTCCGGCGCTCGGTCGCCTCGACTTCTTCGAAACGGCGCTCGCCTTCATGGCAGGTTATGGCATTCGCTCCTATCTGATCGCACAATCTTTGAACCAGGTTTCAAAGGCCTATGGCGAGAACAATGCTATTCTCGACAATTGCCACGTGCGAATTGCCTTTTCCTCCAATGACGAACGCACGGCCAAGCGCATCTCGGATGCCCTCGGCACCGCAACCGAACTTAGGTCGATGCGCAACTATGCGGGCCATCGGCTTGCGCCCTGGCTTTCACATGTCATGGTGAGCCGCCAGGAAACCGCGCGCCCGCTCCTGACGCCAGGCGAGGTGATGCAATTGCCGCCGTCAGACGAATTGGTCCTGGTTTCTGGGTTGCCGCCGATCCGCGCCAAGAAGCTGCGCTATTATCAGGATCAGAATTTCACAGATCGGGTGCTGCCTGCGCCGGTGCTGCACGACGGACCCTATGCGGACTGCCCTGCATCACGCCCGGACGGCTGGACTGGACAAGTGTGCAGCGTCGATAGCCGACTTGCTGCGGACGAGGAAAGCGCCGACGCGCCAGTTGAAGACGAGGGAGGCGTTCAGCAGCAACGCCATCCAAGCCTGCCCGAAGAAGACGTTGTTGTCTCTCAAGAGCCCGATCAGGCCGATCTGTACAAGCCCGCAGACGATGACAGCGAAGCGCTCGCGGACAAGCGTGTCATGGATCGGATTTCCACTGCGGCCCGCGTCTACGGTATCAACGAGGGCAGGGGCGACGATGTCATTCCCGGCTTCTGAAGTCCGCTGAGTTGCAGAGCGCACCTCAGCGTAGATAACGGCCATAAGCAATTTTGAGCGTCTGGCCGATGCTTCTCCCGTCGCCGGCGCAACGCCGGGCCGTCGGAACGATCCGCATGAAGCCGCACCGCATTCGCCATCAGTTTCTGCTTGAGCCGGAGCTCAGCGAGAAACTGGACAACCTCAGTCGCGATCCGTCAACGACCAAATCAGCGATCGTGGGGAAGGCGATCGAGGCGTTCATCGAGCGGCGTGGCGAGAGCGAGTTCGATCGGCGCTACGGCGTAAGGCTTGACCGGCTCTCCCGCGATCTTGCCCACGTCAGGCGCGATTCCGAGGTGATCCTGGAGAGCCTGGCGCTCTTCATCCGCTTTTCGATCACCCTTCACGCCCACACGCCGGTCCCGGATCGGGCAACGCAGGCTATTGCCCAAGAGCGTTTCGAGAAATTCGTTGAGAAGGTCGGCCGCCAGATCGCTTCCGGCAAAAAGTCGCTTAGCAAAGACAATGGTGGGGGAGGGGAAGGATGAGCTCTCATCCCGAGGCCGACCACCGGCGGCGTGTCATGCTGCGCACCGCCATGGGTCCGGCAATCACCGAAGCCCTGGCCGATCCGTCCGTCATCGAGGTGATGGTCAATCCCGACGGCGCGCTGCGACTCGACCGGTTAGGCGAAGGTCGGGTCGATACCGACGTTCACATGCACCCGTCCGAGGCAGAACGTATCATCCGCCTGGTTGCTTCGCACGTGCGCGCCGAGGCGCACGCCGACAACCCGATCGTCAGTGCCGAATTGCCGTCTGGCGAACGCTTCGAAGGCCTGCTGCCACCTGTGGTGTTGGCGCCATGTTTTGCCATCCGCAAGCCCGCCGCGAAAGTCTACACCCTGGCCGACTATGTTGCCGAACGCATCATGCTGCCGCTGCAGGCCGATGCGCTGAAAAAGGCCGTCCGCGAGCGGCGCAACATGCTGATCGCCGGCGGCACTTCCTCGGGGAAGACAACACTCGCCAACGCTCTGCTGGCTGAAGTCGCCGAATGCGACGATCGGGTGATCCTGATCGAGGACACACGCGAACTGCAGTGCGCGGCCAGGGACTGCGTTGCCCTGAGAACAAGGCGGGGCTCGGTCACCCTTGCCGATCTCGTGCGCTCGACGCTGAGGCTCAGGCCGGACCGCATCATCGTGGGCGAGGTGAGGGGCGCGGAAGCGCTCGACA
Organism: Mesorhizobium sp.; assembly: GCF_004963255.1. Classification (GTDB taxonomy): domain Bacteria; phylum Pseudomonadota; class Alphaproteobacteria; order Rhizobiales; family Rhizobiaceae; genus Mesorhizobium. Next base: position 27,595 of record NZ_SUGA01000048.1, read on the forward strand.
TGCTGAAGGCATGGAACACCGGGCACCCAGGCGGCATCGCTACCGTACACGCCAATTCCGCGCGCTCGGCTCTCTATCGCATTGAGCAACTCGCCCAGGAAGCGGTGGTCACCGTTCCCCGCCGGCTCATCGCTGAGGCGATAGATCTGATCGTCTTCATAGCGGGACGCGGCTCGTCGCGCCACATCGACGCAATCGCCGAGGTCACCGGTCTCGACGGCAGCGGCGATTACGCCGTTGCCCCGCTCACGCTTTCGCAACTCCAGCAGCTTTGAAAGGCCTTCCTCATGCGCAAGAAGCTTCGCTTTCTTTCGTCCACAGCGCTCGCGTTTCTTATCACGGCCCCGGTTTATGCCGCCGGCTCCGGCATGCCGTGGGAGCAGCCGCTGCAGCAGATCCTGGAGTCCGTGCAGGGACCGGTCGCCAAGATCGTTGCGGTGATCATCATTATCACCACCGGCCTGACGCTTGCCTTCGGCGACACCGCCGGTGGTTTTCGGCGCCTGATTCAGATCGTCTTCGGTCTGTCGATCGCCTTCGCGGCATCGAGCTTCTTCCTCTCCTTCTTCTCCTTCGGTGGTGGGGCGCTCGTCTGATGGCCGCCGGGGAGCAGCATATCGAGGGCTTCGCAGTACCGGTCCACCGGGCGCTGACCGAGCCGATCCTGCTCGGCGGGGCTCCGCGCGCGGTGGCGATCCTCAACGGTACAGTGGCCGCGGCCATTGGCTTCGGCTTGCAGCAATGGATTGCTGGTCTGGTGCTTTGGATCGCAGGCCACTCGTTAGCGGTGTTTGCCGCAAGACGCGATCCGGACTTCGCCAGCGTGCTTGTGCGCCACCTACGTCTGAAGGGGTGGCTTGCATGCTGAACCTTTCGGAATATCGAAGCAAAGCCGACCGGCTTGCCGACCATCTACCCTGGGCTGCCTTGGTGGCGCCCGGCATCGTGCTCAACAAGGACGGCAGCTTTCAGCGGACGTTGCGGTTCCGCGGCCCGGATCTCGAAAGTGCGACGGAGGCTGAACTCGTCGGCATTTGCGCCCGGGCGAACAATGCTCTCAGACGCCTTGGCTCTGGCTGGGCATTGTTCTTTGAGGCCGAGCGCACAGAAGCGCTGGGCTATCCGAACTCGCATTTTCCTGACGCCGCGTCGTGGCTGGTCGACGAAGAACGCCGCGCTGCTTTCGAGGGGAAGGTAGCGCACTACGAGAGCCGCTATCATCTGACCTTGGTGTTTATGCCACCGCCGGACGCCCAGGCGCGCGCAGAAAGCACGCTCGTCGACTCTCATTATTCCCGAGGAGAAAGAGACTGGCGCCAGGATCTGGCGAGGTTCCGTGACGAGACCAACCGCGTGCTCGATCTCTTCTCGGGTTTCATGTCCGAAGTACGCGTCCTCGATGATGCTCAGACGTTGACCTACCTCCACGGCACGATTTCGCCTCGTCGCCATCCTATCATGGCCCCGGAAACGCCGATATATCTGGATGCAATCCTGGTCGATGCGCCGCTTACCGGTGGCCTGGAGCCGATGCTGGGTGAGCAGCATCTTCGCACACTGACCATCCTCGGCTTTCCGAACCTCACCCGGCCCGGAATCCTCGATACCCTCAATCATCAGGATTTCGCCTATCGCTGGATGACGCGCTTCATTCCGCTCGAGAAAACGGAAGCCACGAAGACGCTGACGCGATTGCGCCGGCAGTGGTTTGCCAAGCGCAAATCGATCGTGGCAATCCTACGCGAGGTCATTACCAACGAGCCGGTCCCGCTTGTCGATAGCGATGCCGACAACAAGGCGCTCGATGCCGACGAAGCCCTTCAGGCATTGGGCGGTGATCATGTGAGTTTCGGCTATCTCACCACCACCGTGACGGTGTGGGGCGAGGATCGCCAAGCCGCTGCAGAGAAGCTTCGCGCGGTCGAGCGCATCATCAATGGGCTCGGCTTCACCACGATCCGAGAAGGCGTCAATGCGGTCGAGGCTTGGCTCGGCTCATTGCCTGGCCATGTCTACGCTAACGTTCGCCAACCGCTCGTTCATACATTGAACCTTGCCCATCTCATGCCGCTGTCGTCGGTTTGGGCCGGTCCTGCGACAAACGAGCATCTCGCGAAAGTCACCCAAACCGAAGCGCCACCGCTTTTCGTTGCCGAGACCAGTGGGTCGACACCGTTTCGGCTTTCCACCCACGTCGAAGATGTCGGCCACATGCTGGTTGTTGGTCCGACCGGCGCCGGCAAGTCGGTTCTGCTTGCTCTGATTGCTCTGCAGTTCAGGCGCTACGCCGGCGCCCAGGTTTATGTCTTCGACAAAGGCAATTCGGCCCGTGCTGCAACACTTGCCATGGGTGGAGAACACCACGCGCTAGGAGCGGACGGTTCCCTTGCCTTTCAGCCACTGCGCAGCATCAACGACCAGGCTAGCCGAAGCTGGGCGGCCGAATGGATCGCCAGCCTTGTTGCCCACGAGAACGTCACCGTCACGCCGGAGGTGAAGGAGGCTATTTGGTCAGCGCTGGCCAGCCTTGCCACCGCGCCGGCGCAGGAACGCACACTGACCGGTCTTTCGGTCCTGCTTCAATCCAATGCGCTGAAGACCGCATTGATGCCCTACACGCTCGACGGTCCCTTCGGCCGCCTGCTCGATGCCGATCATGATGGGCTGGCCTTGTCGGATGTGCAGTGTTTCGAGACCGAGGAGTTAATGCACAGCCAAAGCGCTTTGCTGCCGGTGCTTACCTATCTGTTCCAGCGACTTGAGGAACGGTTCGACGGACGGCCCACGCTGATCATGCTCGACGAGGCGTGGGTCTATCTCGACAATCCGCTGTTCGCCGCCCGCATCCGCGAATGGCTGAAGGTGCTGCGAAAGAAGAACGTGTCGGTTGTCTTCGCTACGCAGTCGCTGGCTGATATCGCGGGCTCTGGCATAGCGCCGGCAATCATCGAAAGCTGCCCGCAGCGCATTTTCCTTCCCAATGATCGTGCCGTGGAACCCCAGGCGCGCACAGCCTACGAGCGCTTCGGTTTAAGCGAGCGGCAGATCGAATTGATCGCCCGCGCCACGCCGAAGCGTCAGTATTATCTGCAATCGCGCCGCGGCAACCGTCTGTTCGAGCTCGAGCTTGGCCCCATCGCTCTTGCGCTTTGCGGTGCTTCCGATCCGGCCACGCAGACTCTGATCGACAGGATCATGTCCGAAGACGGGCAAGGCAGCTTTGCCTCGCAGTTCCTGATCGCGCGCGGCCTCGATTGGGCCGGCGAACTTCTCAAGCAATTCCCTCAACCAGACAAGGAGCAATTCTCATGATGCGGCGACGCCTTCTCTCCGGCCTGATCACCGTTTCCCTGATCGCCAAGCCTATGGCCGACTATGTGCAGCCCGCCTACGCCCTTATCGTGTTCGATCCGTCCAATTATGCGCAGAACGTGCTGACGGCCGCGCGCGCATTGGAGCAGATCAACAACCAGATCCAGTCGCTGCAGAATCAGGCGACCATGCTGCAGAACATGGCGCGCAATCTTCAGCGTCTGGATTTCTCTTCCGTTGGCCAACTCACCGGTTCGCTCCATCGCATCGACGGCTTGATGGACCAGGCGAGTGGCCTCAGCTTTGATCTGGGCAAGCTTCAAGACCAGTGGCGCAGCCAATATCCGGAAAGCTACGACGCCACGATCAAAGTCAGCGATGTGGCGAGTGCTGCGCGGGAGCGTTGGCAAACCGCCATGCAGGCGTTCCGCCAGACCATGGGTGTCCAGTCGCAAATCGTCGAGAACGTCCGCGCCGACGGCGATCTGCTCGCCGATCTCGTCAACCGCAGCCAAGGGGCGGCCGGTGCGCTTCAGGCAAGCCAGGCCACCAACCAGCTGATGGCGCTTTCGACAAAACAGCAGATGCAGATCCAGACGCTGCTCGCAACGCAGTTTCGAGCTGAGGCCGAGGATGCCGCCCGCAAGGCCCAGTCAGACGAAGCCGCCCGCGAGATGACGAAGCGATTCTTGGGTACCGGCTCGGCTTATCCCGGCAATTAATCACGAGTTCATCACGACGAGAAAGGCAGCGGCATGAACGACCTTGGCGTCATCGATCGCTTCATGGAGACCTTCATCCGCTACATCGACAGCGGGTTCGGTCTGCTATCGGGCGACCTCGCCTTCCTCACTACCATTCTGATCGGCATTGACATCACACTTGCCGGCCTGGCGTGGGCGCTCGGCGACGAAACCAGCGTTCTCGGCCGGCTTGTCCGCAAGGTGCTCTATGTTGGCGTCTTCGCCTTCATTCTGAACAATTTCAAGAACCTCGCCGATATCGTTTATCGTTCTTTTGCCGGTCTCGGGATTAAGGCGTCGGCCGGCAATCTGTCGGCAGACAATCTCTTGCGCCCGGGCCGCATTGCCGCGACCGGTTTCGAAGGTGCTTGGCCAATGCTTGACCAAGCCAGTCAGCTCCTGGGCTTCCCGGAAATCTTCGGCAACGCACTGACCATCTTCGTGCTGCTGATGGCCTGGTTCCTGGTCATCATCGCCTTCTTCATCCTTTCCATCCAGCTTTTCATCACCATCCTTGAGTTCAAGCTCACCACGCTGGCAGGTTTTGTTTTGGTTCCATTCGCACTTTGGAACCGTTCAGCGTTCCTGGCCGAACGCGTGCTCGGCCATGTTATCTCGTCAGGCATCAAGGTGATGGTGCTCGCCGTCATTGTCGGTATCGGCTCCACGCTCTTCGGGGAGTTCGCTTCCGCATTGCAAGGCAAGGAGCCGGATCTTGCCGGTGCCATGTCCCAGGTACTGGGCGCACTGGCATTGCTTGGCCTTGGCATTTTTGGGCCGGGGATCGCGTCGGGTCTTGTCTCAGGCGCACCGCAGCTTGGGGCGGGCGCCGCCCTCGGCACGACCGCGGCGGCAGCGGGTGTATCACTCGTTGCTGGAGGCACAGCATTTGCTGGCGCGCGTATGGCAACCAGCGGCGGTGTCGCCGCCATCCGAGCCGGCACAACAATGGGATCGGCTGCTTCCACGTCATGGCAGATCGGGCGCGCAACCTCGCCCGACGCTGGCCTCTCCGGTGTGGCTGCTGGAATGCATGGTGTAACCAGTGCAGCTGGCGGCGCCGCTATACGCATAGCGCGATCCGCCACTGCAAGTGTTGGGCGCAACGCCGATGCCGGGCGCGATGCCGCGTGGACCGCGACCGGCGGCACGCCGACAGCGCCAATGACCGAACGCTCTGCCGGTTCGGCCACTGTTTCGGCGCCGACGTGGGCAAGGCGCCTACGTTCTGAACAGACCGCCCGTGCAAATCGCCACGCTGCCATGCAAGCTGTCCGAGACGGAGACCGGCCGGGAGGCAGCGCCACCCCCTCTCTCAACGACAAGGATGACTAGATGCTCTTCAAGCGACCCGTGCACCGTTACGGCAAAACACCCGAACCGGTCACGCCGTATCAAAAAGCCGCCCAGCTGTGGGACGAGCGCATCGGCTCATCTCGACTGCAGGCCAGGAACTGGCGGATCATGGCCCTTGGCTGCCTGGCCTTGGCGACCGGGCTTTCCGGCGGACTCGTATGGCAGTCGATGCAAAGCCGTGTCGTGCCTTATGTCGTCGAGGTCGATGGCTTCGGCGAGACGCGCGCCGTCGCGCCGGCGATCCGGAATTATGAGCCCTCGGATGCTCAGATCGCCTGGCATCTCGGCCGCTTCATCCAGAATGTCCGTTCCGTTTCCACCGATCCGGTTTTGGTACGGCAGAACTGGTTGGCAGCGTACGACTTTGCTAGCGATCGCGCAGCGCTCTTCCTCAACGAATACGCCAAGGCGAACGACCCCTTCGGTCAGATCGGAACGCGCAGTGTTTCGGTACAGGTCACCAGCGTGGTCAGAGCCTCCGAAAGTTCATTCCAGGTCAAATGGACCGAGCAGGTGTTTGAGCGCGGAAGCCTTGCCAGCACGATGCGCTGGACTGCGATCCTCACGATCGTGATTCGCTCGCCAAGCAATACGGATCAGCTGCGCAAGAATCCGCTCGGCGTCTTCATCAATGCCATTGACTGGTCACGCGAGCTCGACAGCGCCGTCCCAACCCCCCTTTCTCCGACGGAGTCCACCAATGAAAGGTAAAATGTCACCGATTCGTGCCGTGCTGATCCTATCGGTGTCGGCAGCGGTCGTTTCCGCTTGTGCATCGAAGAAGGTGCCGCCGCCTGAGATTTCCTATGACGCTGCCGACTTCAAACCGGCCGCGATCGAAAAGGCGCCGGAGAGGCCGATTAGAATTGTCGAGGTGCCAAAACCACTGCCGCTGCCTGGCCAAATGCAGCCCGAGCCCGGCAAGGCCGAGGACAAGCGCCCCCCTGAAGAACGCGTCGCTGATGCCAACAAAGCCGCGACCCAGCAACCCACCAAGTACGGGTATGTTAATGCCGTGCAAGTCTACCCCTTCACCGATGGCGCGCTTTATCAACTCTATGCCGCGCCGGAGCGCGTGACCGACATCGCTCTGCAGCCGGGCGAGAAACTAACCGCCGTGTCGGCTGGCGACACCGTGCGCTGGGTCATTGGCGATACCGCAAGCGGCACCGGTGACAATCAGCGCACCCATGTTCTGGTAAAACCCTTCGCGCCGGGTCTTGCCACCAATGTCGTCATTACGACGGACCGGCGGACCTATCATTTGCAGCTTCAAAGCACCGAGAAGACCGCAATGGCGGCAATCTCCTGGACCTACAGCCAAGACCAGATCATCGCGCTTCGCCAGCGCAATGCTCAAGCCGAGGCAGTTACACCGGTCGCGTCGAATATCGCGCTCGAAAACCTTCGCTTTCGCTACTCAATCAGTGGCGACACACCGCCCTGGAGACCGACGCGAGCCTTCGACGACGGCAGCAAGGTCTATATTGAGTTCCCTCGTCGCATAGATCAGGGCGAGGCGCCACCACTCTTCATCGTCGGCGCAGATGGGAGCAGCGAGCTCGTCAACTATCGCGTGCGCGGCAACTATTACATCGTCGATCGGCTCTTCGCCGCGGCCGAACTTCGCCTCGGCACCAAGCGGCAGCAGGTGATCCGCATCAGCAGGATTGACGGCAGGCAACCGCAACGGCGGATCTCGCTCTTTCGCGGCAGCCGGCGAGGTGAGGACTCATGATCGAAAATTCCCGCTCTGGCATCCCGCCGAAACTGGATCCCGAGGAACTGCAGCTTCGGGCCTCTCCCCGCCGCGTGGTGCGGTTCAGGCGCGGTGTGATCATCGCGATCGCAGCGCTCGGATCCGGCGCTGTCTTCGGCGTTACCATGATCGCCCTCCAGGGGCCGGCCCTTCGCATCAGGGATCAGGCGGAAGATCTCTACAACACTGAGCGCAAACCAACCGCCGAGGGGCTCGATACGCTTCCCCATGACTATTCCGGCATGAAGCCGAAGCCTCCCGTCCTTGGGCTACCTTTGCCGGGCGACCTCGGCCGCCCCATCCTCGAGCGGCAGCGCCAGCTCGGCATCGTGCCGGGCCAAGACATCTCGGCCGAGGAGCAGCGTCTAGCGCAGCAGGCGATCGAAGCGCGTGAATCGCGGGTGCTTTTCCGCGTCGAAAATCGAGCTCAAAAGACAGATGTCGGAGAGAGCGTGCAAACTGCTCAGCATCCATTTGAGGCGCTTCCCCAATCCGAAGCAGGACGCGCGTCAGCCTCGGTGGCGGCGGCGGAAGGCGACCAGAACAATCAGCAGCGAAAGCTTGATTTTCTCAGCCAGCGGAGCACTGGCGGGATCTACAATCCGCATGCGCTGCAGACGCCGATCTCGCCATATCAACTGATGGCTGGCAGCGTGATTGCCGCCAGCCTGATCACCGGCATCAATTCCGATTTGCCGGGCCTTGTCGTCGCGCAAGTCACCGAAAATGTGCACGACACGGTCACGGGCAACATATTGCTGATTCCGCAGGGCTCACGTCTTATCGGCGTCTACGACAGCGTCGTCGCGTTCGGGCAAAAGCGAGCGCTGCTGGTCTGGCAGCGCATTCTGCTGCCCGACGGCTCGTCGGCCGAAATCGACAATCTGCCCGCGAGCGACACCGCCGGCTACGCAGGGCTGGAAGACGAAGTCGATTTCCACACTTGGCAGATGATCAAGGGAGTGGCGCTTGCCACATTGCTCGGTGTCGGCACAGAATTCAGCCTCGGCGAAAACGAGAGCGATCTGGTCAAGGCGATCCGGGAATCAGCCCAGCAGAACGCCAGTCGAGCCGGCCAGCGCATCACCGAAAAAAACCTCAATATCCAGCCCACCATCGTCGTCCGCCCAGGTTGGCCACTGCGCGTCATCGTGCACAAGGACATCGTGCTGCGGCCATACGCCAGTTGAGCAGGAGTTATCATGGCTGACCTGAAACTTGGAAAACTTCCGGACCGAACAGCTTCGAAGATCACCATTACCGTCAGCGCGGAGCTGAGCCAAACACTCAAGGAGTATGCTGCACTTTACCGTCAGACCTATGGTCAGTCTGAAACCGTGGCAGAACTCATCCCTTTCATGCTGGCGGCGTTTCTGGAAGGCGACCGAGCCTTTGCCAAGGCCAGAAAGGAACGTCTGCCGACGGAGCTTGCCGGAAAATCGTGACTCCTCCGCTAGGGCAGCTGGAACATTGCCTAGCTGTCGCGACCTACCTGCTCCTCGCGAAGCATAGGATCAAACACCTTGGAATGCAGGTATGCGCAAGAGATGATGTGGAAGGAGATACCGCGCAACAGCCTAAGTTTGCATTTTCGATTTGGTCGGCCGTGAACTATCCGCAAGCCATTGATCTGGCCTGTTGATTGAGGCGGATA
>NZ_SUGA01000049.1 GCF_004963255.1 Mesorhizobium sp.
GGACCTACCGAATCACCAACTCAGTTCCGTGCAAAGCCCTCACAAGGGGGGAGATAGGGCGCTAAACCAGATAAAAAATGCAACCGGATTTGTAGGATCGGCTCCCGCTCCGGCGTCCTTCGGACGCAAGCGGCCCGGTGGACTGGAAAAATCGTGCCGCATCAAACAGGATGCCTTACGGCATGGAGAAGAACCATGAACCATTCCTATCGTTGGGTCATCGTCGCGGCCGGCGCGCTGATGACCTGCGTGGCGCTCGGCGCCATGTTTTCGCTGGCGATCTTCCTGGAGCCGATGTCGCTCGACACCAACTGGTCGCGCACCGGCATTTCCAGCGCCATGACCTTGAACTTCCTCGTCATGGGCCTCGGCGGCTTCGCCTGGGGATCGATCTATGACCGGGTCGGCGCACGGCCGGTGGTGCTTGCGGGCGCCGTGCTGCTCGGCCTGTCGCTGGTGGTGGCAAGCCGCGCCAATTCGCTCCTCGTGTTCCAGCTCAGCTACGGCATCATCGTCGGGCTGGCGGCCAGCGCCTTCTTCGCGCCGATGATCGCGCTCACCACCGCCTGGTTCGACACCAACCGCAGCCTTGCCGTGTCGCTGGTTTCGGCCGGCATGGGCGTGGCGCCGATGACCATCTCGCCCTTCGCCCGCTGGCTGATCAGCGCCTATGACTGGCGCACCGCCATGTTCGATATCGGCGTCATGGCCTGGGTGCTGCTGTTGCCAGCCGTCCTGCTGGTGCGCCAGCCGCCTGTGGCGGCCGCGGCAAGGGACGGCGCGCCGGCGCCGGCCGCCGACGATCCCGGCATGAGCGTCGGCCAGGCGCTGCGCTCGCCGCAATTCATCGTGCTGGGCCTGACCTTCTTCGCCTGCTGCGCGGCGCATTCGGGCCCGATCTTCCACATGGTGAGCTATGCCATGTCCTGCGGCATCGCGCCGATGGCGGCGGTGTCGATCTACAGCGTCGAGGGCCTGGCCGGCCTTGGCGGACGCGTGCTCTACGGCGTGCTCGGCGACCGGCTGGGCGTCAAGCCGGTGCTGGTCGCCGGGCTCGCCATCCAGGGTCTGGTGATCGCCGCCTACCTCGCCGTTGGCCGGATCGAGCAGTTCTACCTCCTGGCCGTCATCTTCGGCGCCACCTATGGCGGCGTGATGCCGCTCTACGCGGTGCTGGCGCGCGAGTATTTCGGCCTGCGCATCATCGGCACGGTGCTTGGCGCGGCGACGCTGCTCTCCAGCCTCGGCATGTCGCTCGGGCCGCTTGCCGGCGGCATGATCTACGACGCCACCGCCAGCTACCACTGGCTGTTCATCGCCTCGGCGCTGATCGGCCTGGGCGCGGCCGGCATCGCCATTGCCTTTCCGCCGCAGCCAAGCCGGCAGAAGCTGCAGATGGCGTGAACGAGGCGCTGTAACTGCCAATCTCCCCTCACAAAAGGGGAGATTGCGCCTTACAGCGCTTACGCCGGCAATACTCCTTCGAGGGCAATGATGCGCGTGTGGGCGCAGCGGACGCGGATTTCCTTCAGGCGCGCGTATTCCGGCGAATCGTACCACGCGGTCAGCGCAGCCATGTCGGGAAACTCGATTATCACCAGACGGTGCGGCTCCCAGTCGCCCTCGAGCACTCGCGTCGTGCCGCCGCGCGCGAGATAATGCCCGCCATAGCGAGCCTCGGTTGCCGGCACCTCGCGCCGGTACTCGTCGAACATGGCCATGTCGGTGATATCGACGTCGGCAATCAGATAGGCGGCCATGCTTGTCCTCCTTCTCTTCGGCAAAGCGATTGAAGGCATTCATTTTATATTAGCTGCAACTCATATTGAAGTCGGGCGGCGCGATAAACTGGACGACGCCTTCACCATGACGCACCTTGCGATGAAGAAGCATGTGATCGGTGAGCCGGGCGCGCCCGAAATGTCTCAGTCGGCCAACGGCTTCACGCAGCGCCCGCGCCCGTGCGCACGGCCTCGCGCTCGCTCTCGTCGCGTTGCACCCGCTCGTCGGAGATCAGCACCACCGGGCACGGGCCGCGCCGCAGGACTGCCGTCGTCGTCTCGCCGAAGATGAGTTCCTCACCCTGCCGCCGCGCCACACCCATGACGATCAGCGACACGTTGCGGCCGGCCTGGCGGGCGATGGCGTCGGCGGCCGCGGCCCTGGAGCGGATCGCCGTCTCGATCTCGACGCCATAGCGGTCGGCGAGCGCAACGATATCCTTCAGCACCGCCTCGCGGCGGCGATGCGAGACGGTGTCGCGCGGCTCGTCGCGGCCGCCGCGCGCGACATAGAGCATCTTGACCGGCGCGCCGGTGACGGCGGCGATCGCCAGCGCCAGCTCGGCGCCGCGCCGGGCAACCGCCGTGCCGTTGACCGGCACCAGTATCCTGCCCGATCCGGGGCCGAGTTTCGGCATCTGGCGACCGGCGCTCGCCGGCTTCAGCACCAGGCAGAGCGGTCCGTCGAAGGCGCCGGCGACTTCGTTCAGGCGGTGCGAGAAGCCGCCCTTGGCGGTGACGGCGCGGCCGAGGCCGACAAGCAGCATGCCGTAGCCCTTGCGCGCCTCCTTGGCGACCGCCTCGGCCGAAAGCACTTCGTGCTGGCGGCGGGTGACCGGTGTTTCGCGCACCGGCTCCTCGTCGCCCTCCTTCGCGGCCTCGCGGCTGTCCTCGGCGCCCTTCTCGATCTCCTCCAGATGCAGGCCCTCGGTCGGCTCGGCATCGGTCTCGCCGCTCGAATGCAGCACCGTCGTCGGCTTGCCGGCGCCGATGACGCCGGCGAGATAGGCGGCGAAGCGGCCGACGACGCCCTCGTCGACCACGACCAGAAGCCGCTCCAGATTGGCGACGAAGCCGCGCTGATCGATCTCCTCGCGCTCCAGGCGCTTCTTCTCCTTCTCGCCGATGGGCAGGCGCCGCAGCGCCCAGCGCAAGGTCGGCGGCATCGCCAGCGTGGTGATGACGGCCATGGTGAGGATCATGGTGAAGAGGTTGTGCGAGAGCACGCCCATCGACAGGCCGATGGAGGCGACAATGACCTCGGTGGAACCGCGCGCATTCATGCCGCAGCCGACCGCGATGCCTTCGGCGCGGCTCATGCCGGCCACTTCCGCGCCGATGAAGGCGCCGCCGAACTTGCCGATCGAGGCGATCACCACCAGAGCCACGGTGAGCAGCGCCAGTTGCGGATCGACCAGCACGGTGAGATCGGCCGACAGGCCGGCGACGCCGAAGAACACCGGCATGAAAAGCGCCGTGATGATGCCTCGCAGCTGCCCTTCGATGTGGCGCGACAGGATCGGCGATTCACCCACCAATATGCCGGCGACGAAAGCGCCAAGAACGGTGTGGACGCCGATCAGGTCGGTGATCAGCGCCATCACCCCCATGATGGCGAGGATGACGGTGACCACCGCATATTCGGAGCGGAACGTGTCGTTGGTCCAGCGGATGGCGTCGAAGACGATGCGGCGGCCCAGCGTGAAGGAAAACACCATGAAGGCGGCGACGCCGAGGATGGTGAAGGCCAGGCTGGCGATCTCGATCCGCCCCTTCGTGGCGATGCCGATGGTGATGGCGACGACCACCCAGCCGATCGTGTCCTCGATGATGGCCGAGGAGACGATGATCTGGCCAAGGTCGCGGCGCATGAAGTTCATGTCGCGCACCACCATAGCGACGATCTTGACGGAGGAGATGGAGAGCGCCGTGCCGAGGAACAACCCGGCGACAATGCGCTCGCCGCCGGCGGCAAGCAGTGTCTCGGGCATGAACTGGGCGGCGATGAAACCGAGCGCGAAGGGCACGGCAACGCCGGCCGCCGAGATGGAAAAGCAGGCGCGGCCGACCCGGCGCACGAGCCTCAGATCCGTCTCCATGCCGGTGAGCAGAAGCAGCATCAGAACGCCGAGCTGGGCGATGGCGTTGATCATCGACTTCTGGGATGGATCGCCGGCGAAGATCAGCCGCTCGGCCGCCGGCCAGACCCAGCCGAGCAACGAAGGCCCGAGCAGGATGCCGCCGATCAATTGCCCCATCACCGCCGGCTGTCCCAGCGCTTCCAGCACCTCGCCGATGCCGCGGCCGACAACCAGGAGCAGGATCAGCTCGGCGACGAAAATGCCTTCCGAGGACATGCCGGTCTTCTCGGCGGCGAAGGTCGCGGCAGGCATCAAGGCAAGCGCCGCCACTGCAAGCGCGATCCAGACCGACAGCGACCGGCGCCCATTGAGCATGTTGGACAAGATGCCCCCTCATTTCCTCGCCTGTGCTTAACGGTCTGGCGCGGGGATCGGTTGCATGGCTGACGGCAGCGTCTCCTCGCCCCAAGAAATGGGGAGAGGTGGCTCGGCGAAGCCGAGACGGAGAGGGGGAGCGCCGGTTCGACCGGCAAAAGCACTTCGAAGAGGAGGGCTTCCGCTCTCCGAAGCTCCCTCTCCGTCCGCCTCGCGGGCACCTCTCCCCCGCATTGCGGGGGCGAGGAAACGCTCCCTACAATTCTAATCAAATGCCAGCGCCGATCTTTGCTTGCCGGTAAAGCGACTCGGCGATGGTCGCGCCAAGGCGGGGCAATAAGGAGAAGCTAATGAAAAGCGACTTTGCCGCCGCCCACCTGCACCTCGACCGGGCGTGCCATTACCTGCGTGGCGATGATGAAACGAGCCGCGCGGCGCTTCAGGCACTCGACCTTGTGATCGATGCGGTGGCGGCAGCCCAGCATGCCAGGCCGGTGGCCGACGTGCTGCCCTTTCCGCGGCGCGCGAATGGCGGCGTTCCGCCGCTTGCATCCTGACTTATCCGCCTGAAAAGGCGGGAACATTTTGGGCCGGCCACACGTTGTGCTATACGGGGTGTGGCCGGCCTGTTCTTAAGTCGGGATACGGCCGGCCATGGAGAGGCGCATGGCACGATGTCCCAGACGAAGGCCGCAAGGTCCACCGACGCGGCCCGAGCCGCGAAATCCATCGAGGCGAACGCGCCGGCAAGATCCACCGAAAAGGCAGCGCCGCCCCGCGCTTCCGACACGCTGGCGCTGAAGCTCAGCTCTCCCGAATTCACCACGACGCTGTCGCATTTCCACCGCGCCGAGATCGCGCGCATGGCCGGCTGGCGCGACCGGCTCGACCGTACCAGCAACTGGGCGATCACCGTGGTGGCGGCGATGCTGTCGGTGTCGCTGTCGACGCCCAGCGCGCATCACGGCGTGCTTTTGTTCGCGATGCTCCTGATCACGCTGCTTTTGTGGATCGAGGCGCGGCGCTACCGTTTCTTCGACGTCTACCGCGCCCGTGTGCGGCAGTTCGAGCGCTACTATTTCGCGCAGATCTTTTCGCCGCAGCCGGATTACGCTTCCAACTGGCTGGCCATCCTCGGCGAAGGCCTGCGCTCGCCGCGTTTCCTGATCACGCAGCGCGCGGCGCTGATACGCCGGCTGCGCCGCAACTACATCTTCATGTACACGATCCTTCTGCTTGCCTGGATCCTCAAGATCACCACGCCGAGCCTGTCACGCGAAGGCTCTCCGATCGGCTTCGGCGCCTCTCTGGTCGACACATTCCGGGTGGCGACGCTGGGACCCATCCCCGGCGTCGTCGTGGTAAGCGGGGTGGCCGTCTGCTATCTCGCGCTGCTCGCCGCCGCCTTCCTCATCCGCGCCGATGACGGTGAGCTGTCGGTTGGTGATGTGCATGTGTGAGGGGAACGAAGGAAGGGAGTAGGGGAGTAGGGGAGTAAGGCAGTAAGGCAGAAAGGCGGTAAGAAGATCAGATCACGTGAACGCTGCGACTTCTATTCCCCTATTCCCCTATTCCCCTATTCCCCTACTGCCCTGCTGCCCTACTCCCTCGCCCGGAACAGCCGCAATCGATTGCCCTCCGGATCGGCGGTCGAAATCGCGCCGCCTTCCCTTCTCGCCGGCGCATTGGCCGCTTCGAGCCTGCGCTGCACGGCGGCGAGTTCCTGCGCCGAGCCAAGCTCGATGGTGAAATGGTCGAGGCCGGCGGCATCGGGCGGCGGCTCGCGCAGCTCGCCGCGCGCCCAGATGTTGAAGGCGATCATATGCGCGCGGAGCTCGGTGCCGCAGTCGAACATACCGAAGGTCCGGGACTGGATATGCGGCCGGAAGCCGAGCACGCCGAGATAGAATTCCATTAGCGCCTCGGGCGCGCGGGCGCGCAAATGGATGTGGCCGATGAAGGCGTCCTGCGCCATCCTCGGCTCGACATGGCCGGAATTGCCGAGGTCGCGCAAAAGGCCCGACATGTCCAGCGGCTCCAGCCCGGAATGCGCGCTGCCGTCGACGGCGATCAGCGACACGCGGCCGTCGGGCGAGACCTCGCGGCGCAGCAGGCGTTCAGGCGTGTCGAAGCAGATCTCGATGCCGTTGCCGGACGGATCGGAGACGTAGAGCGATTCCGAAACGAGGTGGTCCTGGGCGCTGTATCGCAGCCCCGACGCCTTGAGGCGCGCGGCCGCATGCGCGAGGTCGCGGCGGGTGGTGACGTGGATGGCGACGTGGAAGAGATCGCGCGACTTCTGCGGCAGGGCGACTTCCGCGCCCGCATGGAGCACGATCAGCGTCCGGCCGCCGGCGCCGAGCTGCGCCAGGACGGCGTCCTCGCCGGCCAGCGCCAGTCCGAGCGTGTCGCGCCAGACGGTCAAGGCGGCCGGAATGTCGGTCACCTTGAGATGGACCGGCCCGAGACGCGTGGCCTGAGACAGCAATCCTTCGTCCATCGTCGTCTGCTCGATTGCGGTCGATGGATATATTAGCTCCGAATGATATTTATGTCTCGCGCCAAGTTCGGGTTGACCCCTCCCCGGCGGGCGGCGACTATCGCCCAAGCAGGCTATTTTCAGCAGCTCCGAACGAAGCAGGAGGAACCTCCCATGGACGACACCGACCACTGGCGCAACATGGCGAGCGCGCCGCGGGACGGCAGCCGCATCCTGGTGACGGTGCGCTCCTCCGAGCAGGGACCGGCCGAGGTCGACATGGCCTATTGGTCGCGCGCCGACCAATTCGGCGAGGAAGGCTGGCGGGCCTCGGACTCCTCGCCCGGCCGGGTGGTCGAATATGCCGAGCCGGAGCTCAGATGCTGGATGCCGCTGCCAAGCGCCGGGCGAGGCTCGATGCCCAACCCCTGGGAGGGCGAGGACGTGCCGCTGGTGGATGGCGAGGGGATTTGAGTTCGGCAGAAGGCCCTTGGCAAGGCCGGCGGGACGGCGCCCCTCCGTCCCTGCCAGTTCCGGCTTTCGCCAATCACCAGTGTCTGCCGGCCTTATTGAAGGCGGCCTCAAGGCTTGAGCGGGAAGGCAGAGCCTTGTTCGGCACGCCGAGAGGAGGCCGATCCGAGACGCGCCGCCGAGGCAAGGAGGCGACGCGTGAACGCTTGGAAGTCTGCGATGGGAGCACACGCCTGCCGATGCTCGCGCTGCCGCTCAAGGTAGCGGGCCAGCGCAATCTCATGCCGCAGTGACGCATTTGAGAAATGCCCGTCGCGCCGGTCGTCGTCATGCCATAGTGGCCATTCGCCTGGTTGCACGGCATCCTCCTCGGATCAATGTCCAGTGCGGACAATCTGCCGAAGATCCGTGAGAAAGGCGCAGGCACCGGCGTGATCGAATCGTGAAAAGCGCCGGCCGCATGAGATCGCGATTGAATTAGCGACCGCTAAGCGAAAGAATTGGCCCGATCACAGTCGGGGTGGCTTCCGATGACGGCGCCGCATCTTCACCTGCTGGGCGGTTTCGACTTTGCTGGCGTCGGGGTGAAGGCTCCCGCCTTCAGCCGCAAAGCGCGCGGCATGGTGGCCTATCTTGCGCTGCAGGCCGGCCAGGCGCAGTCGCGCGAGAAGCTGGCGGCGCTGCTCTGGAGCCTCAATGGCGAGGCCCAGGCGCGGATGAGCCTGAGGCAGGCGGTCTCTGCCGTCCGCAAGGCCATGAGCGTCACCGGCGGCGGCCGCTTCCTGACTGATGGCGCGAACATCGCCCTTCACCTCGACGATTTCGATTTCGACGTGGCGCGCTTCGAGGCGCTCGCGGCGAGTTCCGCACCCGAGGATCTCGAACGGGCCGTCGCGGTTTATCGCGGCGACCTGCTGGACGGGCTCGGCCTGCGGGAAGAGCCGTTCGAGGAATGGCTGCGGGTCGAGCGCGAGCGCCTGCGGGCGATCGTCGTGTCAGCGCTGGACAGGCTCATCAATCACCACATGGCTGCCGGTGATCCGGCTTTCTGCATAAGGGCCGCCTTGCGCCTGGTGGCGATGGAGCCGCTGCGCGAGGACGCCCATCGTGCCCTGATGCGAAGCTACGCGGCGCAAGGGCGTATCAATCTCGCGCTGAAGCAGTATGAGCTGTGCCGCGACGCGCTGCAGCGCGAGCTGCGGCTGATGCCGGAAGCCGAAACCCGGCACCTGCATGAGGAGCTGCGCGCCCGCCGCACCGCGCCTCCTGCCCGGCCCCCGGCTTCGAGCGCCGAACCCGACGCCGCGCGACCGCCCACCCGCTATGTCAAATCGTCTGGCGTCAACATCGCCTATCAGGTGACGGGCGATGGGCCGGTCGACCTGGTCTATGTGCCGGGCTGGGTCTCCAATCTCGACCTTGCCTGGGGATCGCCGCGCTTCGCGCATGTGCTGAAGCGGCTCGGCTCCTTCTCGCGACTGATCCGCATCGACAAGCGCGGCACCGGCCTCTCCGACCGCAATGTCGGCCTGCCGACGCTGGAGCAACGCATGGAAGACGTCCGCGCCGTGCTGGACGCGGTCGGTTCCAATCGCCCGGTGCTGTTCGGCAGCTCCGAAGGCGGACCGATGTGCATCCTGTTTGCCGCCACCTATCCGGAGCGCACCGCGGCCATGGTGCTCACTGGAGCTTATGCCAGGGGCACATGGTCGAAGGACTACCCCTGGGCCCGAACGGCCGATGAGGTGCAACAGGATATCGACACCGTCGAGCGGCAATGGGGCGAGCCGGCCGACATGCGCAACGCCGCGCCCAGCCTGATCGACAACATGGTCGAGCGCGAGTGGTTCGCCGCCTATCTCAGGAACTCGGCCTCGCCGGCGGACGCGATCGCGCTATGGCGCTGGGGCACCGAGATCGACGTGCGCGACGTTCTGCCGGCGATCCATGTCCCGACGCTGGTGCTGCAGAGAACCGGCGATCGGTGGGTGAAGCCGGAGGAAGGACGCTATTTGGCGGCGCATATCGAAGGCGCCAGATATGTCGAGCTTGCCGGTCGGGACCACGTGATCTGGGGCGAAGGCTGCGACGGCCTGATCGACGAGATCAAGGATTTCGTGACCGGTGCGCTGCCGGCGGCGCGGGTGGAAAGGGTGCTGATATCGGTGCTGGCGCTCGCCATCGGCGGCGCGGCCGACGACGCGAAAGCCTCGGAGCGGGCAGACATCGTTCGCGACGAATTGCTGCTAGGCGGCGGCACGGAAATCAGGCGCTCGCGCGGCAGGCTGCTCGCGGCGTTCCAGCGGCCGACGCGCTCGATTGAATGCGCGATGGCCATCGCCAATCGACTGAAGCCATGCGGCCTAGAGGTGCGCGCGGCGATTCACATCGGCGAGTGCGAGACGCGCGGCGGGGATTTTTCCGGCATCGCCATCGAGGTCACGTCGCGGCTCCTGGATCATGCCCGGCCGGGCCAGATCATCGCATCGCGAACGATGCGCGACCTGGTCGTCGGCTCCGGCCTGGCCTTCCAGGAACAAGGCGAGATGAAAGCAAGCGGCCTGCCGGGCGCGGTCCAGTTTTTTGCCGTCACCGGCGCAGCGCCAGGCCCCTGACCTTCGTTTCAGAACAAAAACGCCGCCGTCGCCGGATCAGGTCCGGTGCGGCCGTCGGCGGAATCCAGACCACGGATGGTCTGCATGTCGTCGGCGTCGAGCTCGAAATCGAAGACATCGAAATTGCCGGCGATGCGCTCCTGGTGGATCGACTTCGGGATGACGATCAGCCCTTCCTGCAAATGCCAGCGGATGATCACCTGCGCCACCGACTTGCCGTGCTTCTTCGCCAGCTTCTCCAGCGTCGGGTCGGACAGCAGCCGGCCGCTGCCCAGCGGGCTCCAGCTCTCGATATGGATGTTGTGTTTCTTGTGGAAATCGCGCTTGTCGCGCTGCTGGAAGCGCGGATGCAGCTCGATCTGGTTGACGACGGGCGTCACGCCGGTCTCGCCGATGATGCGCTCCAGATGGTCCTGGTTGAAGTTGGAGACGCCGACCGAATTGATGCGACCGGCCTGCTTTAGCTCGACCAGCGTCTTCCAGGCCTCGACATATTTGTTTTGGGCAGGCACCGGCCAATGGATCAGGAAAAGGTCGATCTGGTCGATGCCGAGTTTTTGCATCGTGTCGTCGAAGGCGCGCAATGCCGCGTCGCGCTGATGCGCGCCGTTGCGCAGCTTGGAGGTGATGAAGAGCTCGTTCCTCGGCACGCCCGCCGCGCGGATCGCCTCGCCGACGCCTTCCTCGTTGCGGTAGCCCTCGGCGGTGTCGATGAGACGATAGCCGGCCTCGATCCCCCAGCGCACGACCTTTGCGGTGATGTCGGGATCGACCTGCCACACGCCGAGCCCGATCTGCGGGATGGTCGAGCCGTCATTGAGTTTGAGCTGTTCGGGCATGGGAGATTCCTTTTGGGAGAGGAGGGCGGTGTACGGGACAGGTGGTGCCGACTATTTAGGCCGCGGGTTGAGGAATGCCAGTCGCATAGAGAAGATGGCGCGACGCCGAAGCTGCCAATCTCCGCCCTCGTGGGGGAGATCAGCAGTTCCCGCGCCGGCTCGCCTCCAATATGGATGGCAGCTTCAGCGCTTCACCCCTTCGCCCCGAAACGCAAGCCATCCATCAAGAGCTTCACCAGCCGTCCTGAGCGCTCGCGCCAGTCCGGCGTGTTCGGGGCGGAGTAGATGCCGCCGAGCGCATGCATGACATCGGAAGAGTCGACGTCGGCGCGGATCTTCCCTGAGGCGGCTGCGGCCTGGACCAGGCTTCGCATAGCGCTGGAGACGCGGCCGGACGTGTCGGAGAACAGCGTCGAATTGGTGGTGAGCAGCAGCCGCAGGCTGGTGGCCAGGCCGCGCTTGGTGGCGATGTAGTCGACGAAGCGCTGCATCCAGAGCTCCAGCGCGACATCGGCCGGATGCTCGCGGGCAAGGTCCTCGGCGGCGTGGCAGAGGCCTTCCACCTCGCGGCGGTAGACCACCTCGACCAGATGCTCGCGCGTCGGGAAATGGCGGTAGAGCGTGCCGATGCCGACCCCTGCCCGCTTGGCGATCTCCTCCAGCGAGGCGTCGACGCCGTCGCTGGCAAACATCTGCGCCGCCACTTCGACCAGCCTGTCGCGGTTGCGCTGCGCATCGGCGCGCAGCGGCTTTGGCGCCGGCGCATCGCGCGTCGCTTCAGCGGTCATTTCGGGCTCGGGCACTTTTTTCTCCACCAACGCAATATGGGGGGTTGAACCATGACTGGCCAGACCCCAGCTAAATAAACGGAGGCACCTCCGCTTTAGTGGAGTGCTTTTATCATATAACCAGGGGAAGCGTTATGTCACCAGATCATGGACGGAAAGCTTCGCCTGATCGCTGGAGTGAGGGGCATTCTTCGACGCCTGTGGTTGGCAAACCCGCTCGCGAGTTCGTCATCCTAGGGCGAAGCAAGGAGCGAAGCGACGCGGCGCAGACCCTAGGATCCATGCCATACCCTGCGAGCGCGGCTACGGTGCAGAATTCTGGCCCGCCGCGCCCTTCGGCAAAGGTCACGGCATGGATCCTCGGGTCAAGCTCGAGGATGACGAACGCGAAGGTCGCCTCCCCTAAACTCACCCTTGCCCCTCACCCCTCAAGCCCCATTTCCATCCGCTCAAGCGTCCAGCAATCGGAGCCCGACGCCCCATGAATGACCAAGTCACCATCAGTCCCACCACGCTTTCCATCCATCTCGCCATCAACGGCCGCGACCATGCGCTGGAGATCGAGCCGCGCGTGACGCTCCTCGACGCGCTGCGCGACCGCCTCCACCTCACCGGCACCAAGAAAGGCTGCGACCAGGGCCAGTGCGGCGCCTGCACCGTCCATGTCGACGGCGAGCGCGTGCTCGCCTGCCTGACGCTCGCCGCCCAGGTCGAAGGCCGCGAGATCACGACCATCGAAGGCCTGGCCGACCAGGACGGCACGCTCAACGCCGTGCAGGCCGCCTTCCTCGAACAGGACGCCTTCCAGTGCGGCTATTGCACGCCCGGACAGATCATGTCGGCGGTGGCCTGCATTCGCGAGGGCCATGCCGGTTCCGACGAGGAAATCCGCGAATACATGGCCGGCAATCTTTGCCGCTGCGGCGCCTATCCGAACATCGTCGCCGCCGTCCGCCAGGCCGCACGGGAGCTGCGCTCATGAGAGATTTTTCCTACTTCCGCGCCGACAATATCGAGGCCGCCCGTAATGCGGCCGCCCTGCCCGGCGCGATGCTGCTTGCCGGCGGCACGACGCTGATCGATCTCGCCAAATGCGGCGTCGCCGAACCTTCGACCGTGATCGACATCAGCCATATCAAGGGGCTCAACGCCATCGACGTGACCGCCGACCGCGCCGTCATCGGCGCGCTGGCCAGGATGAGCCATGTCGCCGACGACCCGCAAGTGAAGAACCTCTTCCCGGCGGTGTCGGAAGCGCTGTGGCAGGCGGCGTCGGCGCAACTGCGCAACATGGCGACCGTCGGCGGCAATCTGATGCAGCGCACGCGCTGCCCCTATTTCCGCGACCCGCAGAACTTCCCGGCCTGCAACAAGCGCGCGCCGGGCAGCGGCTGCTCGGCGATCGGCGGCGTGACGCGCGGCCATGCCGTGCTTGGCGTGAGCGAAGCCTGCATCGCCACCTATCCAGGGGATCTCGCGGTGGCGCTCGTCGCCTTCGACGCCGAGGTCGATCTCGGCGAGCGCAAGCTCAAGGTCGAGGATTTCTTCCTTGCGCCGGGCGCCACCGCCGAGCAGGAGCACGACATCCGCCCCGGCGAGGTGATCACGGCCATCGAAATCCCCGGCTCGGCCGCCGCCAGGCGCTCGACCTACATCAAGGTGCGCGACCGTCAGTCCTATGAATTCGCCGCGGCCAGCGCCGCCGTCGGGCTGGAGCTCGAAAGCGACGGCCGTACCGTGCGTGACATACGCGTGGCGCTCGGCGGCGTCGCCACGAAGCCGTGGCGCGTGCGCGCCGTCGAGGACGCGCTTAAGGGCAAGGCGCTTTCCGAAGAACTCGTCCGCAAGGCGAGCGAACTCGCCATGGAGGGCGCCGTCGACCATGGCGCCAACCACTACAAGATCGCATTGGCGCCGCGCGTCATCGCGCGCGCCATCCTCGAATTAGGAGAGACGGCATGACCGTTCATGACATGAAGCACGCCGCGTCCGACAGCGCCCGCCTCGAAGCGGTCGGCGGGCGCCTGTCGCGCGTCGACGGCCCGGCCAAGATCACCGGCGCGGCGAAATATGCCTTCGAGCAGCAGCTCGAAGGGCTGACGCATGCCGTGCTGGTCGGCGCGACCATCGCCGCCGGCAAGGTCTCGGCCATCGACAGCCGCGCGGCCGAGACCGCGCCCGGCGTGCTCGCCGTGCTGACGCCCGACACGATCATGGAACTGAAGGGCGCTTCCGACTGGCTGGGCAACCCGCCGTCGCAGCCGACCTACAACCCCCTCGCCCGCGAGGTCACCTATTCCGGCCAGCATATCGCGGCGGTGGTGGCCGAGACCTTCGAGCAGGCGGTCGCAGCCGCGGCGCTGGTCAAGGTCTGGTATGACGAGACGCCGGCCATCGTCGATCTCAGCGACGGCAAGGCCGGCGACGGCATCCCGATCGACGCCATGACCAAGGAATGGGGCGACGCGCAGGCCGCCTTCGCCGCAGCCCCAGTGCGCATCTGCGCGGCCTACAACACGCCGCGCGAATTCCAGGCGGCGATGGAGCCGCATGGGCTGATCGCACGCTGGGAAGGCGACGAGCTGACCATCTGGGAGCCGAGCCAATGGCTCGACGGGATGGCGCGCACTTACGCCGAGTGGTTCGGCGTGCCGTTCGAGAACGTGCGGCTGGTTTCGCCCTATATCGGCGGCGGTTTCGGGTCGAAGGCGCTGGCGCTGGCGCACAGCGCGGTGGCGGCGGCCGCCGCCAAGATGCTGGGGCGGCCGGTGAAGCTGGTGCTCAACCGCCCGCAGAATTTCACCTCCTATGGCGGCCGCGCCGCGACGCGGCAAACGGTGGCGATCGGCGCCGACAAGAACGGCAGGATCCAGTCGATCGTGCATCGCGGCGTCAACGAAACCGCGGTCGACGGCATGTGGGTCGAGCCGCTCGGCTCGGTCACCTCGATCATGTATGCCACGCCGAATTTCTCCTCGAGGCAGAATGTGGTGCGGGTCAACACGGTGGTGCCTGGCGCAAAACGCGCGCCGGGCGAGAACCCGAGCGCCTTCGGCATCGAATGCGCCATCGACGAGCTCGCCCATGAGCTTGGGCTGGATCCGCTGGAGATGCGGCTGATCAACTATGCCGAACAGGATCCGCACGCGAAGAAGGCGTGGTCGACGCGCCAGTTGCGCGAAGCCTTTGCCGCCGGCGCCGAAGCCTTCGGCTGGGCGAAGCGCTCGGCGGCGCCGCGCTCGATGCGCGACGGCCATCAGCTCATCGGCTGGGGCATGGCCGCCGGCACCTATCCGGTGCGGCGCGCGCATGGCGAGGCGGTGGTGAAGATCCTTGCCGACGGTTCGGTCGTGGTCGAAAGCTCCTCCATCGACATGGGCCAGGGCACCTACACGATCCTGGCGCAGACGGCGGCCGAGACGCTCGGCGTGGCGGTGGAACGCGTGTCGGTGAAGCTCGGGGATTCCCATTTCGCCCGCGCGGGCGTCACCGGCGGCTCGCGTCTGGCCGGCGTCATGACCGGCGCCGTCTACAAGGCGGCCGGCCAGGCGCTGGACGAGCTCATCGGCCTGGCGCTGTCCGATCCGCGCTCGCCGTTCCAGAAGCTGCAGGCGAACACGCTGCAAGTTCGGGACGGCCGTATCGCCTCGCCGCGCGGCGAAGGGCCGGAGCTGTCGGTCGCCGAGTTCATGGCTGCTGTCGGCCGCGAGCAGATCGAGGCCAAGGGCGATACGCTGCCGGCCAGCACGACAGCGGAGGAGCGCTACGCGAACTACACGACCATCGCCAAATCGATCCCGCACACCGAGGGCGACTATTCGCGCCATTCCTGGTGCGCGCATTTCGTCGAGGTGCGGGTAGATGAGGACTTCGGCACGGTGCGCGTGTCGCGCGTGGTGTCGGCGCTGGATTCGGGCCGGCTCTACAATCCGAAGCTGGCGGAAAGCCAGTGGAAGGGCGGCATCATCATGGGCATTGGCCAGGCGCTGCTCGAAGAAGGCATCGTCGACCGCCGCCACGGCCGCATCGTCAACGGCAATTTCGCCGACTACATGCTGCCGACCAATGCCGACATTCCCGACATCCAGACCATCTCGGTCGGCATCCCCGACCCGCACTCCTCCGCGCTCGGCGGCAAGGGCGTGGGAGAACTGGCGATCGTGGGCATCGCGCCGGCGATCGCGAACGCGGTGTTCCACGCGACGGGGAAGCGGGTGCGGGATCTGCCGATCACGCTGGAGAAGTTGATCTGAGGTCCCGAGATCAAGGTTCCTCGCCCCCATGAAATGGGGGAGAGGTGGCTCGGCGAAGCCGAGACGGAGAGGGGGAGCGCCCTACGAGGCCCCCCTCTCCGTCCGCTTCGCGGACACCTCTTCCCCGCCTTGGCGGGGGCGAGGAACCCAAGCCTTGAAAGCGTCGGCGGGACAGTGCCCCCCTCTGTCCTGCCGGACATCTCCCCCACAAGGAGGGAGATCGGCTGTCGCCACGGCTTCCGCCAATTCCCGACGATGCCCTTCCTACCAATCCAGCCCGAACACCAATTTGCCGAAATGCAGGCCGCCGGCCGCCATGTGGGTATAGGCCTCGGTCGCCTCATTTTGCGAGAACACCTTGTCGACGACCGGCTCGATCCGGGCGGCGCCGATGGCGCGGGCGGCGTCCTTGAGGTCGGACACCGATCCGGTGTTGTTGCCCACCACCTTCAGCGCCTTGATGATGATCGGCAGCAGGTTGACCGTCGCCTCGGCGCCGGTGACGAAGCCGATGGTGAACAGCGTGCCGCCGGGCGCGGTGGCGTTGACCGCGCGGGCGAAGGTGGCGGCGCCACCGGTCTCGACGACGAGGTCGGCGCCGAGGCCGTCGGTCAGCCCCAGCACCGTGCCGTCCCAGTCCGGCGTCGAGCGGTAGTTGATCAGGTGATCGGCGCCGAGCGCCTTGGCGCGCTCCAGCTTCTCATCGGAAGACGAGGTGATGATCACGGTGGCGCCGGCCGCCTTGGCAAGCTGCAGCGTGAAGATCGAGACGCCGCCGGTGCCGAGCAGCACGACGACGGAGCCCGGTCCGACATCGGCGACGCGGAGCGCGTTCCAAGCGGTGGTGCCGGCGATGGGCAGCGTGGAGGCCGCCTCGAAGGAGAGATGCGCCGGCACCGGCACGACCGAATTGGCGGGGAGCGCAACATATTCGGCGAGCGATCCGGGCAGCGAGATGCCGCGCATCTGCCTCATCTCGTAGGGCCGCGGCCGGCCGCCGATCCATCGCGGCTTGGCATGGGCGACGACGCGGTCGCCAACGGCCAACGTGGTCACGCCCTCGCCGAGCGCAACGATCTCGCCGGCGCCGTCGGCGACGGGTATGAGCGGAAAGACCGGTCCAGGATAGTTGCCGCTCGCCACGGCGACGTCGACGAAATTCAGGCTCGCCGCCCGCTGGCGGATCAGCACTTCGCCGCGCTGCGGTTCGGGCGTGGCGACGCTGGCGGCGCGGAAGGCGTCGAGCCTGGGCTGGGTGAGTTCGATGGTTTTCATGGCTTCACTCCGTGGGGTCGATTGATCGGGGTTGAGTGAACCTATCTGCTGCGCTATGCCTCGATAATTGTCGGCTTTTGCATTTGAGTATTGCAAGCCATGCAGCAATCAGTCGAACCCGCCGCCCTTGCCGAAATGGCCGCCTTCGCGGCCGTTGCCGAGGCGCGCTCCTTCACGCGGGCGGCGGCGTCGGTCGGGCGCGACGCCACCATCCTGTCGCGCCGGCTGCAATCGCTGGAAGAGCGGCTGGGGGTGCGGCTGCTGCACCGCACGACGCGCAGCGTGTCGCTGACCGAGGCGGGCGCGGAATTCCTGGTGCGCGTGCGCGCCATCCTGGCTTCTGTCGACGAGGCCGAGGCCGCCGCCTCCGCCCATGCCGGCGGCCGGCCGCGCGGGCTGCTCAGGCTGGCGCTGCCCGGCACGTTCGGGCGCATGTGGATAGCCCCGTTCCTGCCCCAGTTCCTCGCCGAGTTCCCGGAATTGCGCATCGAAGCCGAATTCTCCAACCGTTTCGCCGATCTCGTCGCCGAGAATTTCGACGTTGCCGTCCGGCTGGGCAGCCTCGAGGATTCACGCCTGGTGGCGCGCAAGGTGGCGACGCGGCGCCGGCTTCTCTGCGCCGCCCCGTCCTACCTCGCCCGAAGGGGCAGGCCGGAAACGCCGCAGGCGCTCCTTCAGCATTCCTGCCTCGGCTTCACCGGCTTCCAGACCTTTCCGGTCTGGGAGATGACCGACCGCGAGGGCCGGCGCGTGCGCGTCGAGGTTTCCGGGCCGCTCACCAGCGACGACGCCGAGGTGCTGGTCGAGGCCGCCGTGCAAGGCGTCGGCCTGATGATGAGCACGGACTGGCTGGTCGGGCGCGAGATTGCCGACGGCAGACTGGTGCCGATCCTGGAGGACTGGACGCTGGCCGACGAGGGCGCGGTCTATGTCGTCACGCCCTCAGCCAAGGGCCAGGCCGCCAAGACCCGCGCCTTCGCCGACTGGATTGGCAAGCGATTTTCGCCCGAGCCGCCCTGGCGGCGGTGAGCAGGCAACTTCGAGATGTCGGCGGAAAACCTGAGCGGGTGATCAAGGCATTCAGGGAACTATGAGCAAAAAATTGGCAGCCTGGCGACATGCCGGCTAAACTGTTCACCCGCTCACGCAAGAGGCAAGGCTCATGTCCACGACTGTAAATGTCCGCTACATGGTCAACGATGTCGAAGAGGCCCTCACCTGGTACACGAAACATCTGGGCTTCACTCAGCTTTCGAACCAGGCGCCGGCCTTCGCGGATGTCTCGAAGGGAGCGCTTCGGCTGCTCCTCAGCGGTCCGACCAGTTCGGCGGGCAGGCCGATGCCCGATGGCGAGCGGCCGGGCCCAGGGGGCTGGAACCGCATCCACCTGATCGTCGAGGATATCGCGGCGGAGGTCGCCCGGCTGCGGGCGGCGGGCGTCAGCTTCCGCAATGACATCGTGACCGGGCCGGGCGGCTCGCAAATCCTGCTTGTCGATCCTTCCGGCAATCTGGTGGAATTGTTCCAGCCGGCCAAGGCCCGGTGACCTCAACTCGTCTCGCCCGTTCTCGCCAATCCCTGTATGATCCACCGCATCACGAGGGGGGAGCGATCATGAAACGCGGGCTGGCAACACTCATCCTGGCACTTTTCACCACCCTCCCCGCCCAGGCCGCGTCCTGCTCGTGGTCGGCCAGGATGGAAGAGGACGAGGGCGGCAGCGTGATGATGGCCTCGGTCTGCGGCGGGCCGAAGGGCGACGCGCATCTGATGCTCGCCTGTTTCGGCAAGCCGGTGCTGAGCTACGATCTCGGTGCCGCGGGCGGACAGCTGGAGCCCGGCATCAGCGGCTCCTTCACCTTCAAGGCCGGCGACAAGAGCCTGACGAAGAAGCTCGAGCTGGAGGCGATGTACAACTACTTCACCACCGAGCTCTCCGGCCCCGCCGACCCGCTGCTTTCGCTGCTGCGCGGCAAGGGCAACGTGACGGTGAGCGCCGACAAGTATGGCGCGGCGACGTTTCCGCTGAAGGGCTCGGGCGCTGCGATTGGCAAGGTGCTGGCCGAGTGCGGCAAGGGTTCGGGCGGCGAGGCCGATTGACGCCTGTTCCGCCGCGCTTGATCACGCCTTGCGCGGAAGCGGAATGGGCTGGAAGCCGACGTCCGGCTCGGCCAGCCGCGTGGCGTCGCGCCCGCTTGCCTTGGCGGCGTAGAGCGCCTTGTCCGCCTGGAGAAGCAGGCTCGTCGGATTGTGGCGAGCGGCGGGGCCGCTGATGGCGATGCCGACGCTGATGGTGACGATCTTGCGCTCGCTGCGGTCATGTTTCAGCGCCCGCTCGCGCACCGCGGCGCGCAGATCGTCGGCAACGCGGATCGCGCCGGCGGCCGAAGCCTCCGACAGGATGACCGCAAACTCCTCGCCGCCATAACGCGCCACGAAATCGGCCGAGCGCGTGCGCTGGCGCAGGCAATCGGCGATCTGACGCAGGCACTCGTCTCCGGCGAGGTGACCGTAACGGTCGTTATAGGCCTTGAAGGAGTCGACATCGATCAAGAGCAGCGCGAATTCCCGGTCGGATTGGCTCGCATCCGCAACGACGCCGGCCAGCTTCTGATCGAAGGCGCGACGGTTGCCGACGCCAAGCAGCGGATCGGTGTTGGCAAGCTGCGCCAGCTGGTTGCTGAGCGTGGTCAGTTCTCCCTCGGTGCTCTTGATCTCGGTAATGTCGGAGACGACCACAAGCGCCAGGCCTGCCTCTGTTGGCCTTGTCCGCAACATCAGCCAGCGGCCGTCGAAAAGCTTGATCTGCTGCTCGCCCGGCGTGCGCAGCGCGCCGACCACATTGTCTATCCACTCCCGTTCGTGACCCTTGGGAATTCCCACCTGCTCTCCGGTCACCGTCACGGCTTCGAGGATGTCGCGCAGTCTTGTGCCGGGAACGCGCAGGTCGCCGGTGAGCGGAAAGAAATCCCGGTATCGCTCATTGCAGAAGATCAGCATTCCTTCGGCATTGAACATGGCCAATCCGTCCGACATTTCCGACAACGCGTAAGAAAGCTGGTTCTTGGCTTCAAGCAATGCCTGTTCGAGCTGCTTGTGCGCCGTGACGTCGCGCGTGACGCCGACGAGCCCGATGATGTTGCCCTCGACATCGCGCACGGGCGTCTTCGAGGTGGAGAACCAACGGAGATTGCCCTTCGCATTGGGGACCTGCTCCTCGAAATCGGCCATCCCCTCGCCCGTTTCCAGCATTCGCTGCTCGAGCTCAAAGAGGGTCTGGGCGCGCGCAGGGTCCGCTATGTCGAAGTCGGTCTTGCCCGTCATCTGGACTGGATGCTCGTAGCCATGGAAGGCGGCGACGGACTGGTTCACGGCGACGAACTGGCCGCGCGTGTTTTTGACGTAGTAGAAGTCCGGCGCCTGGGCGACCGCGGCGCGCAGCAGATCGCGCTCCTTGGTGACAAGCTGCGTGTGCAGCACGACGAGGCCGGCCACGGCGGTTGCCGCCATATTGAGCGCGATGAGCGGCAGCACAAGGCGCGCGTCGATAACGGGGGCGGCCGTCTGCGGCAGGATCGAGATCGGCGCCAGTCCGGACAGGCCAACGCAGACCGCAAACGCCAGCACTTGCCAGGCGCGCGTCTGGCGACGCCCGATGATGCGGTTGGCAAGAACGCCGGCGGCGAACGCCACCGCAATGCCGACCAGTCCGGCAGTGAGGCCTTGGCCGCCGATGGCGATGCGATATCCCAGCGGAAAGGCGGCGGCCACCAATGCGCCGGGCAGGCCGGCGAACAGGCCGGCCGTCGCAACCAGCGACGTCCTGAGATCCAGCAGGACGCCCGGCCGAATCTCGACGGTCAACAGCATGGAGGCCATCGCGCCCCAGCCCATGATGCAGCCGAAGACAAGCAGCCTGAATTTTTGCGAGCGTCCCTCAAGCCAGGGCTGCACGTAGTTCCAGCCGGAAACGAACAGCGCCACCGCAGCCAGATTTGCCGTAAGGTGTTGCCACATGACGCCGATACCGACCTCCGATCGGGTCATTAAAAGCACCTGAAAAGTTGTTTCCGGGTTAAGGCCGCCACGCAAGGCGGTTCCCGGTCGCGCGCCATGGCGAATCCCTCGGCTTCGCACCATATGACTCCCTGCCGGCGTCGATTGTCCTCGCGACAAGCGTGATCGATCCCAGACATGCCGGCCAGGCGGTCCATCCAGGGCCGCCGACGCTCCTCGCGAGGCCCGTTGCGGCATCGCGCGACCCCAAAAGGCCGCGACAAGGAGCTATTTCGAAGCGCGCGTGATCCTGGGTTCCGCGGAAGCGGAAGTCGCGGCGAAGTTCGTGGAGGCGGCCACCACCTATGCCGACCATCCGGCCGCACTTCAGCTGCGCGCCATGAACATCATCTACGAGACGACCAAGGAACGCGGCGCCACCATCCTGATCCCGACCGGGCTGGTGGACAGCCTCAACCCAGCGGCGGCGCTGGTTCAGGCCGGCGTGCTGAAAAGCGCGGCGTAGTCAGTCGCCAGGCCATGAGAACTCGGTCCGGCTCGCCCGCCATGGGGCATGAGCCGGACCAGATTTTTCAACGATAGATGGAAACTCAGTAGTCGGATCCGCTCTCGACGACGACCGGACGGTGGTGGTGCCGGTGGCCGATCGAACCCGTGACGACCACCGTGTCGTCGCGGCGGTGATGGCGGTGACGCCAGCCGCGCTCGCCATTGTCATAAAAGGCGACCGTGCCGTGGCGGCGGTGGTGAAGACGGTGGCCCTCGTCGTTGATGACGACCGCCGGGCGGTGGTGATAATAATGCCTGTGATGCGTCCTGATGACGACATCGGCCTCGGCCGCGGAAGCGACGGCGGGTGCGGCGACACAGAGCGCCAGGGCAGCAAGAAGCACTGTTTTCATTGCTCTATTCCTAATTCCTGAATTCATCCCTTCGCCGGATAAACCGACGCCCGCCGCTTTGGTTCCCGCCCGGGTTGCGTCGCGGCGCGGGACCGCGGCAGGCGCAAACGCACAGCCGGCGGCAAGGCTCAGCTTTCGCGCCGGCGCCGCAGCGCCATATAGCGCAGGTAGGTCGCGGCGGCGGCGTCGCAGGCGCGGCGACCGGGGCCGTTGGCCTCGATCATCGTCTTGGCGAGCCGCGGCGGCAGGCCGTATTTGCTGGCGAAGAACGCCGGCTCGTAGGGTTGGTCGTCCACATCGTCTGTCGGTCTATCAAGATTCATGTCTGCTCCCTATCGACGGCGCGCGGAAATCGGCGCGCGTGCCAATGCGAAACCTTGACTTTGGTTGCCGCGCCCGGCCCTCTTCTCGCGCCCGTCCGACCTCAGTCCGACATCCCTTTGCGACCGTCGCCGGATCGGGGGAACGAAAGCCTTCCAGTCTCGTTTGCCCGCGTGGAATTCGCGGCATGGCGCCCGCCAACAGGAGCAACGAACATGGACGATCGCAACAGTGTTCTGGAGGCGCGCTGGCTGCTGGCGGTGCCGGCATCGGTGCTGCTCACCGTGCTGGTAGCGGGCATGCTGCTCGGATAGGCGGCCGATGAACCGCCTGCTCTTCCGCATCGCCGATTTCCTGTCGCGGCCGCCCGGCTTCTACGCGATGCTTGCCGCCATGGTCGCCTGCACGCTGCTGGTGCCGTTCGGGCTTACAAATGTGGTGACCTATGCCCTGTCGGTGGCGGCCATCATCATCACCGGGGTGGTCCTCATCCAGGGCTACCGGGACACCGCCGCCATCCACGCCAAGCTCGACGAGATCGTCATTGCGCTGAAGCAGACGCGCAACGACGTGGTCGGGCTCGAACATGCCGAACCGCATGAGATCAAGTCCAAGCTGATGGAGCTGGAGATCGAGGCCGGGCGCCTCGCGGCGTCAGAGGCGTTGAACGGCGCAAGAGATGAGGCCGGCGCCACAGTGGGTGGGGGTTCGTTGGGGTAGCTGAGGCACCGGCCGAAGGCGGAATGGGCACCGCCGCCAGGCAAAGATAGGCCTCTCAGGCGGCGGCGAAATTACGCGATCGCGGAAGCGTCTCCAACCCAAAAGCCCTCCCGACGCGGCGGTATCGCGGCGGAACAAATGCTGGCCATGGCCGTTCTTGGGGATGCTCATGTTCGCCCCTCTCGATATGCACGGCGAAGCGCGCGCCGATCTCCACCGGGCCGCAAGGCTGTCGATGCTGCATGAGCGCGTGGTGAAGCGCTTCGAGAAGGTCGACCATTCGGCTGATGCCGTCGAGACGGCCGCAGACGCTTTCGTCGAGGCCACCCATCAGCCGACCATCATGGCCGATCCATCCAGGTCGGTCGGGAGGTCACAGATGACGCCCGGCTGGACACTCGGGCTGTGAGTTCCCGAGAGGCCGCATGAAATGATCAGTGGGGCCGCGCGTTGCGCGCCCTGATTATATCGCGCCTTCTCAACTCGGCATATACCGCCTCGCGGTCCCCACGGTATCGCCCCAGCAATCTCATCGCCTCGTCGCGCTCCAGACGCCCGAGTTTCATCATAAAGCGAAGTTCACGCTCAGGAATCAGAGGCTGAGCTTCCTGCCGCCGCCACCATGTTTCATTCATCGCTTCGGCCTCCCGCCACGCCCACTCGACAGTCCGGCGAAAGCGCTACCCCGCCCTGCCCGGGGAGACGTTATAGACCATCCATGCGTTGGCCTGAGTGAGACTGCGCACACTTCTCAGTTCTGACATTTGCATTTGTTAACGGAGTCTCCCTTTCCTTCCCGCGGGGCATATCGCCTCGCGTCCGCATCCTTGTGTCACAGCGCAGGATGGGCTCCGGAGATCAGGCTCTGCAGCGCTCCCTCCGACCGCTGGCAAACGCAATCGCCACCGCGACCACGACCAACCCCGCAGCCACTGCAAAGGTCATTGCCATCCCATGCGCGACGGCCGCCGGGGCCGCCGCCGCGATATCTCTCGTCCCCACGGCGAAGGCGAACACCGCCCCCATCACCGCCGTGCCGGTGACGAGGCCGAGATTGCGCGAGAGGCTGAGCATGCCCGACACCACGCCGCGCTCGCTTCTGTCGACATCGGCCATGACGGCGGTGTTGTTGGCGGCCTGGAACAGTTGGTAGCCCGGCGTCAGCACGGCGATCGCCGCCGCGTAGCCGGCAACGCCGAAGAGGCTCGGGAGCGCTGTGAGCGCGGCGCAGCCGGTGACCATCAGGGCAAGGCCGGCGATAACCATCGCGGTGGCCCCGAGCCGGTCCACGATACGCCCGGCAATGACGCCGCAGACCGCCGAGACCACGGGGCCGATCGACAGCACGGCCCCGGTCGCCGCTTCGCTCAGGCCCAGCGCCCGCGACAGGAAGAACGGACCGACGACCAGCGTGGCCATCATCACCGTCGAGACCAGCGCATTCATGGCGAGGCTCGGCGCCAGTACCCTGTCGCGCAGGAGCGCGAGCTTGACCAGGGGCGACGCCACCTTGGCTTCGGCGAGGACGAACAGCGCCGCGCCGGCCGCGGCCGCGCCGAGCAGCGCCGCGTTGAGGCCGCCGAAATGGCCGCGCCCTATGGTCATGGCCAGCGCATAGGCGCCGAGCGTGGCGGCGAGCAGCAGCGTGCCGGGTACATCGAAGCGGGCCTTCGCGCCCGCCGCCTGGCGCGGGATGCTTGCCGCTGGAAGGAAGCGCCAGGCGGCGAGCAGCGCGGCGCCCCCCAGCGCGGCGTTGACCAGGAAGATCGAGCGCCAGCCGAGAGCGGCGATCAGCACGCCGCCGAGCGAGGGGCCGAGCGCCGTGCCGATCGCCGACATGGTGCCGAGCAGGCCCATGGCGCTGCCGGTGCGTTCCCTCGGCACCGTCTCGCCGACGACGGCTATCGTCAGCGCCATCATTACGGCCGCGCCCAGCCCCTGCACGGCGCGCGCGGCGATCAGCAGCGCCAGCGACGGCGCAAGTGCTGCGGCAAACGAGGCGGCGCTGAATAGCGCCAGGCCAGCGATCAGCAGCAGCCGGCGGCCGACGAGATCGCCGAGGCGCCCGACGCTGACGATCAGCGCGGTGATGGCGAGCAGATAGGCAAGCACCACCCATTGCACCGCCGGAAAGGACGCGGCGAAGACCACGCTCAGCGTCGGCAGCGCGACATTGGCGATGCTGGTGGCGAGCGAGGAGACCAGCATGGCCAGAGACAGGCTGGCCAGCGCGCCCGCCGTCGATTGGGTTGCGGGCGCGGCGCGGGTCTCGGCAATATCGGCCATGATGTCTTCTCCGTCGGGTGAAATGCGCCGGGAAGATAGGCGTCCAGCCGATATAGCGGAACGCGCAGCATTTGCACTTGATCAGTGCACGAAACGCCATGTCATTGAGCGACAACCATGCTACGGTTGCGCTTATGTCGCGACCCGATCTCAACCTGCTCGTCACGCTGGATGTGCTGCTTGCCGAAGGCAGCGTCGCCAGGGCAGCGCGGCGGCTGAAGCTCAGTCCTTCGGCGATGAGCCGGGCGCTGGCGAGGCTGCGCGAGGCGACCGGCGATCCGCTTCTGGTGCGCGCCGGGCGAGGCCTCGTGCCGACGCCGCGCGCCATCGCGCTAGGCGCGGAGGTCGGCCGGCTGGTCAAGGAGGCGCAAGCGATGCTGCGGCCTGCCGAGCGGCTCGACCTCGCACGGCTCAACCGCAGCTTCACGCTGCGCAACAGCGACGGCTTCGTCGAGAATTTCGGCCCGGCGCTGCTGGCCCGCGCGGCTGAGGAAGCGCCGGGCGTGCAATTGCGCTTCGTGCCCAAGCCCGACAAGGACAGCGGCCCGATGCGCGAGGGAGCGGTCGACCTGGAGACCGGCGTGATCGGCACCACGACCGGGCCGGAGGTGCGCAGCCAGACGCTGTTCCGCGACCGCTTCGTCGGCGTCGCGCGGGCCGGCCATCCTTTAAGCGAAGGCCGCATGACCGCCGCCCGCTTCGCGGCCGGCCGCCACATATTGATCTCGCGGCGCGGGCTCGATCGCGGCCCGGTGGACGACGCGCTGGAGCTCGCCGGACTGATGCGGACGATCGCGACCGTCGTCGGCGGCTTCGCCGAGGCGCTGGCGCTGGCGCGCGGCTCGGACCTCATCGCCACGGTGCCGGAGCGCTATACGGGCACGCTGCGCGAGGGCCTGTTCACCTTCACGCTGCCGGTCAGGCTTGCCCCGCTGACGATCTCGCTGTTGTGGCATCCGAGGCTAGACGCCGATCCGGCGCATCGCTGGCTGCGGGAGCTGGTAAAGGAGGTGTGTGGCGGGGTGCGTAGTCCCGGCCCCTGAGCGGGATTGACGCGGCGAGGTACCAACCATGCGCTGCCGGGAACTTCTTTAACGTTAGCCTTTACTAACGTATAATACACGCAAGAAAAATCGGACCATGCATGGAACCCGTCGCATGGTCAGCGCGTTGCCGGGCGCTTTTGAAACAGCCGGAGGCTCGCTTGAGCGAATTCAGGAAGTTCGCCTGCCCCCGGTGCCTGGGCGCCGGCAAGGTGTTCGAGTGTGAAAAGCAGGTGGCGTCGAAAGGGTCATGCTGTCCCTCGGGCACATTGCGCGACAGTTGCCCCGGACAACGGGTTTCCTGCCAGGCCTGCAACGGAACCGGCCTGCGCGGCTACGGCGCACCTCCTCTTTTGCAGGACTGAGCCGCTTCAGGCGCTGGCGCCGCCCATCAGCGCGGCGACCAGGGTCGCCAGGAAGACAAGCAGCCCCAATGCGACCCGGTCCAGCCACCCGCGCCGTCTGGCAAGGATCTCGAACAACCGATCGGCCATCGCAACTTCCCCCATTCGCTTGCACGACATTCTACCATGCATTTCATGAGAACATGATGAAATGGCTCACAGAG
This sequence comes from Mesorhizobium sp., assembly GCF_004963255.1. Lineage (GTDB taxonomy): Bacteria > Pseudomonadota > Alphaproteobacteria > Rhizobiales > Rhizobiaceae > Mesorhizobium. The sequence continues at coordinate 26,815 of NZ_SUGA01000049.1, forward strand.
CCTTCGATGCCGCTTCAAGGAAAATCGGCCGCTGCCGGTCGCCCGATGCCGCGCTGCCAAATGCACCCAAAAAAAGTCGGGGTCGAAGGGACAGTCGGCCTGGCGAAAAATCAGCTTATTCAAGCGGATACGCATATATGTGCGGCGCGGCATGCTGGACATCGGAAATGCCCGGAATTCCGCCATTTCATGGCTCTTCGCCTTGACCCCAGCATGACTGCCAAGCGTGCTTAGGGCGCAAAAAGGCGGCTAAAAAGGCGCTTCTGGAGCCCTCGCCGGCGGCGTTGACAGGGCACCGCGCCAATGGCAATCCGCAAGCACTGGTCACGCCATGACCGTTGCTGTTGGGGACGGACGGGGTTTCAGCAGCTTGGCGGCGGCGCCGGACGGGCGGGCACCTGCGCAGTGTACCGCCCGCTCCTGGCCGGTCCCGGATTCCAGTTCTGCCGCTGCTTGCAACGTAACCGATCGCGCTTGCGCGCCGGGAATGACACAGGACAATTAGCCGGCATGCTGCAGCCAATGGCGGTCGAACACGTCGAGGATGGCGCGGAACTCGGACGGGGGGATCTGGTTGACGCCGCCATCACCGTCGGCGCTGAGGAATTGGCCGAGTTGGCGGTCGACCGCTTCCGGGTGCTCCATGACGACGCCGAGGCTTGCCAGGTCGGCGGCGATCGAGATGCCGGGCGGCAGGGGGCCCCATTGTTCGGCGGCCGGCGCATCGCGCAGGCGCACCAACAGGATCCTGGTGAGCGAGGGCTGCGGTTCCGGGGCGAAGATGGCGGTGCCGACCATATAGCCGCCGAGGACGCTCACCGGCTGCGTATGTGGGAACAGGCAAAGGAAGGACTGCGCCTCGCCGCCCACCTCCTTCAGATGCAGATAGAGGCTGCGCTTTGCCGGCGTGACCGGCCCGGAGAACTGCAACTGCCCGGTCGGCGATGTCTCGCGATATATGGCGGTGAAGGCATGCGCACCCGGCCCCGCCTCGATCACCAGGCGGCCCCTGATGAGCTGGCCGCGATAATAAGGCGACCAGGCTCTAGTGTACCACGCATAGGTCCCGGCGAGCGCCAGTCCGATGCCTCTGTCGTCATGCCCGGGCGAGGCAGCGGAGTGCGCGTGGGCGCGGCGTTCGAGCTCCGCCACGCCGATGCCGTGGCGGGCCGCGATGGCGGACGCGAAGCTCGGCAGATCGCTCTCGGCGATCCAGGCGCCGGGCTGCTCGAGGCGCAGCACTTTCGCCCAATCGTCGTAGACGCTTTGCTCGCGCGGATGAGCCCGGCCCTGCAGCCACTTGTCGGCGCGGCCGAGATCGAATGCCGTTCTCGCATTGACGGAACGGAACGCCGCCGCGAGATCCTTGCGGGTGACGGTGCCGAGCAGCGCCGATGTCAGCCGCAGCTTCTGGGCGATATGTTGTGCCATCGAAGCCCCCCTCGGACCCCATGCCCTTCCGAGAATCATGCCTGGCCGTGGCCGCCCCCGGGGCACGGCGTCGACTCGTGATGATACGCATGGTCGCGACGCTGCGCGCCGGACTTTCGTCCTGCGCCCGACGTCCGGTGCTCTGATCTTCCACAGGTCGATGCCGTGGAAATTCCGCAGAATTCCACGCCGTTCCACACGCCCGCCCTTTGCCGCCGGGGAGCCGGCGCTAAGCTCGCATCGGGCAAGGGGCAGACCGTCATGAAAAACGCGCTGAATGTGGGCTTGAGCACGTCATCCCCTTCCTTCGCAGAGCTGTGACACGCTCGATTTCGAGCGACGGCGAATCCCGGCCCAAAGCCGGCGACGAGCAAACCGTATTGCCACCTCATCCTGGAGGAATGTTCAGATGACCTCGACCACCTCTTCGACACTCACCTTCGTCTTGTTTGTTTCGGGATGCATAGCGCTGGCGCTGCTGTTCATCAACGCGCCGCAGGGGGAATTCCAGTCGAAATACGTCAAGGCAACGCCCGCCACGCAAGGAGCGTCGCCCACGCGCATAGACATCGACAACGACGCGCATGCGATACGCTTCTATATCGACGGCAAGCAGGTCGCGCTGCTCGACGCATCCGGCTTCAAGCCATGAGGAGGCCGCAGAACAGGAAAGGAAACCTGCCATGAAGATCGTCCTATCCGCGCTGACGGCGCTTCTCGTCTCGGTCGCGCTGACGCAAGGCGCCGGGGCCAAGACGAAAATCGTGGTGACCGAAAAAAAGGCCGCCACGACAACCGGCAAGCATCGGCCGCCGCTCGATGAGACGGCAACCGGCGGCATCCAGCCCTTGGCCGGCCAGACGCCGAAGACCGCGGATCCGGGCCAGGCCTATCCGGAGGCGCTGGACCTGCCCTTCTAGGGCAATTGCAGGGAACGCGCCCGGCGGTGCGGGTCGGCAACCGCCCTAAACCGATGGCGGCCACCCGGGATCGGCGAGGAAAAGCAGTGGGCGAACCCCAGCCAACAGCTACCCGGCCAGCCTGAGGGCTGGGAGCTTAGCGCCGCCGGCGGGGCGGCCTCTGCCCTCGCGCGGATTGCGATGCGGTCGGCGCGCGCCAAGCGCGCGGCTTGACCAGGCGATGGCCGGCGCGATAGGCGGGCGCAGGCCATCCGATTGATGAAAGACCGCCATGACCGACCCTATCGTGAAAGACAGCAACGGCACGCCGCTGAAGGATGGCGACTCCGTGACGCTGATCAAGGACCTCAAGGTCAAGGGCACGTCCGAGACGATCAAGCGCGGCACGCTGGTGAAGAACATCCGCCTCAACGGCAATCCCGGCGAGATCGAATGCAACACCAAGCAGGTCAAGGGCCTGGTGCTGAAGACGGAGTTCCTGAAGAAGGCGTGATTGCCGGGGCCAATCTCCCCTTATGTTGCACTGCGTTAGATTTGTTGCGTTGCGATATCGGCGCATAGGGCCGAGGCTTTGCCTCAGGCGGGATACGAACGAGCATTCACGAGGTTCGTATTCGTGTCAGCATCGGCGCAGGATTTCCGACCCGATATTGACGGGTTGCGGGCGGTGGCCGTGGCGGGCGTCGTGGCCTGCCATTTCGGCTTGGCGCTGCCGGGCGGCTTTGCCAGGGTCGTCTTCGTCATCTCGGGCCTCGTCTCTTTCATCCTCTGCGCCTGGCTGACGAGCGTTTCGCAGCCCTGGGCCTTCTACTTCTCGCCGCTGCGCGCATGGGAATTTGCCGCCGGCGGCCTCGCATCGATGGCGCCGGCGCGGCTTTTGCAGGAGCGTCCGCTGCTGGGGCGGGCGTTGAGCCTGGCCGGCCTGGCGATGATCGGGGCCGCTTATCTCGCCTTCAGCGAGGACGCTCCCTTCCCCGGCTTTCTGGCGCTTCTGCCTGTCGCCGGCACGGTCCTTCTGCTCAAGGCGGGAGCGGCCGGCGCCAGGGACGGCTATTCACCCGATTCCAGGCGGAATTGGGTGAATGCCGCCCTGGCGCTGTCGCCCTTGCAGTGGATAGGCAGGCTCTCCTGTTCGATCCATCTCTGGCATTGGCCGGTCATCGTCTATGCCGCTGGCGCCGGAGCTGACGCCCATCGAGCGGCTTTATTGCCTCGCGCTGACGCTGGCGCTGCCCACCCTCGCCTGCCGCCTTATCGAGAACCCGATCCGTCGCAACGGCTGGCTGATGGCCAATGCGGCGCGGGCGCCGGTGCCGGTCCTCCTCCTGACCGGCACCGGCGTCGCAGCCGCCCATGGCTCGCCTTCCGCGACCAGCACCATATGGCCACGCCCTTCGCGGATCGCTGGAGCCGGAAGTGGAGAAAAAGGGTGGTGTCGAAGGTGGTAGGGCGACGACGCCCACGCGTTCATGGCAGCCTGGCGCATGCATTGTCCAACGTGGCGCTGGTCGACCCCCACTCCGTCTCGGCTTCGCCGAGCCACCTCTCACCCGATCGACGGGGTAGAGGAAAGGCGCCCTTCCTTTCCCTCCGGAGGGGGGAAAGGTGGCGCTGCGAAGCAGCGACGGATTGGGGGAACCACGTGGCAATCAAGCCGAGGCGTGATCAGTCACGCAAGCCACGGAAGATGTGGGCATAGGATAGGCGCAAGGGGGAGATCAGCAGTTCCGGCGCCGCCCCCCTACCCCAGCACAACCACAAAATGCTTGGTCACCGGCTCGAGGATCTTCCAGGTGCCCTTGAAATCCGCCTCGACGACGAAGGCGTCGCCGGGGCCGACTTCGACCGGCTCGCCGCGGTCGGGCGTGATGATGATGCGGCCGGCGATCATGTGGACGAATTCATAATCGGTGTAGGTGGCATGGTAGGTGCCGGGCGAGGCGCGCCATGTGCCGGACATCACCTTGCCGTCCTCGGTGGTGTGCTGGACGGCCGTCTGCATGGTCGGCGAGCCTTCGACCGCGATCCAGCCCGGCAGGTCGCCGCCATCGGCATGCTCGACGGGGCCGAATTTGAGGATGGTGGGTCTGGTCATCGCGTGCTCCTGGTTCGCCGGAATTGGCTGGCGACGGCATAGCCGATGATGGCATGCGTTGCACGCGGCGATACGACAGCGGGAGGCGATGTGGCGACGGATGCCTGCGGCTTCAACGCGCGGCTGAAATCCAGCGGGTTCACATCCGCCGCGCTGCATCCGGAATAAAAAGCCCGCCGGATGGCGGGCTTTTCGGTTTCCGGCCGGATCAGGTCAGAATGGAAGATGGCGGGGTTGCAGTGACGACGCTCAGCTTCTCACGCCTGACCAGAACAGGCTTTTCATAGGTCTTCTTCAAGGTATCCCCCTTTCAAGTCTTCAGGTCCGCATGTGGACCTTAAAGCTCGCGCTGGCTATAAGCTGTAGCACATTAGCAACACATAACAGACGTTCCGCAGGGCTTACGGCGTTAACCATCACTGTTCCGTTTCGGGACTGGCATCCGTCTTGCTATGAAGAGATTGCCGGTGTCCTCCCGCCGGTCCTGATCGGGGGATCAGGTTTAAATCTCGCCGGGCCTGTGGGCTTTGGGCATCAGGGTAGGTCCGGCGAGTTTTTCTTTTCCCCACCGTTATGCCGACACCGTTATGCCCATTGGCGGGCGCTCCGTCTTCATTCCGCGGCCTGCAACTGCTTCCTGCGCGCCGGCTGGCGGCGGCGGTGGGCGGGCTTCAGCGTGACGGCCGCCTTTTTGGAAAGCGCTCCGGTGACCGCGTCGACCATGCCGAAGGCCACGAAGTCGGCGTTGAGAGTGGCAGCCAGTTCCGCCGCGGCCTCGACGTCGCCATTGCCGACTTCCGACCAGAAAACGATGCCCACCCGAAGCTTCGCCTTGATGCGCTTCAGCCGGCGAACCATGAAGCGCGCGTGCCGGGTGGATTGGCGGTTGAGGAAGCCGATCACGACGGCATCGATGGCTTCGAGGTCGAGACGGCGGATCGCCAATGGCTCGAGTTCGGTAAAGCTTGCCTTCGACACCGAAGCGCCCTGCACTTCCAGCACCTGCGCCAGCATCGCGGCGGCGGCGTCGTCGAGCTCGCCGCGCCCGCCGGCGCAGAGCACTGCGATGCCCGAGCCGTCGGGCAGATCGACCTCCTCTTCCTCCACCTCGACAGGCTTGGCTTCGCCAGAGTTTTTCTCGCCAGCCTTGTTTTTCTCGCCAGCCTTGCTGTCGGCTGCTTTCTCATCGGCAGCGGCCGCCTGCCCGCTCTCTTCCTCCTCGGCCTCCTGCTGGGCGCTGTCGTCGAGATTGGCGACCAGCGTCATGGCGCTGTCGGCGAGCTGTCGGCGCTGCGCGTCATCCATGACGCCGCGCTCGCGGTCCTGCTCGCCGAGCAGCAGCGCGGGGATGGCCACCTTGCCGTAGAATTCGAACAGATACTTGTCCTCCAGCATCTCCTCGGCATGGTCGGTCGCCTCGTCCGGGTCGCCGGCCAGGAGCCGCTGGTAGAGCCTGGCATGCGGCTCCAGCACCGGCTCGTTGCCGAACAGGACGTCGAGGAACTCGAACTGCGGCACGTGCCGGCCGAGCACCACCAGGCAGACGGTGAGCGGCGTCGACAGCACCAGGCCGATCGGCCCCCACAGCCAAGTCCAGAAGATCGCCGCCACGATGATGGCCAAAGGCGACAGCCCGGTGTGCGAGCCGTAGAGCCACGGCTCGATGACATTGCCGGTGACGAGCTCCACGACGACGAACAGTGCCGCGGTCCACAACAGCAGCGACCAGCCGGGCGCCACGGCCAATGCCAGGAACAACGGCAGCAGCGCGCCGATGATCGGGCCGATATAGGGCACGAAGCGCAGCGCCAGCGCCAGCAGGCCCCAAAGCAGCGCGTTGGGGATGCCGAGCACCCAGAGCCCGATGGTGATGGGCACGGCGTAGATGATGTTCACCACCAACTGCATCAGCAGATACTGGCCGACGCGCTTGCCGGCATCCTGCAGCGCCTGCGTGGTGCGATGGAGGTCGCCATAGCCGACCAGCCGGATGAAGCGGTCGCGCAGGTCCTCGCGCTCCATCAGCATGAAGATGACGACGATGATGACGAGGCCGGCGGAGCCGAGCGGGCTGATCAGCGGCCCGATCAGGTTCTGCAGCACTTCGAGCGGCTTTTCATGCGAGACGACCTCGACCGGGATCGGCTCGCGCTTCGGCGCCTGGGCGGCCGAGGGCAGTTGCGGCTCCTGGCGGTCGATCTCCTGGCCGACGCGCTCGATGACGCCGCCGAGGCGCGAGATGATGCCGCCGCCGAGGCCGTTTTCCTTCAGCGCGCGGACCTTGGTCAGGATGTTGATCTGGTAGAGGGGGATGTTCTGCGCGAGGTCACTGACCTGGGTGGCGACGACGAAGGAGAACAGCGAAAGCGCGGCGAAGGCGCCAGCGACGCTGGCGATGACCGCCGCGATGCGCGGAACCCCCGCGCGCTTCAGTGAGGACACGACAGGCGCTATCGCGAAGGTCAAAAGCAGCGCGACGGCGATCGGCAGGAACACCTCGCGCCCGAAATAGAGCGCGGCCACCGTGACGACCACGCTCGCCACAGTCGGCAGCGCCGTGCGCGGATGGCCTCTGGACGCGGCGAGCAGGCCTTCCAGCCTCGGCTCCGACGCCCCGTTCCCGCGATTGGCCGCCACCATCGAGCCTCCATGCCGTCCGTCCGGCAATGATCCCAGATACTTCGCCGGCGTGCAACGCGCCGAAGCCCGGTCGGTTGCAATTGCTCTAATAAATATCCGGCCTCATGAGGTTGCGGGGACGAAGCGATGTGTCGGGTTCGCCGCCTTGCGTCCACCAATGCGCTGTGCGGGCGCGGCAATCGGGAACATGGACCGCCCGAAATCGTTGTCTTGCCGAAGGGGCCTCGAAACTCAAGGAGGCAGCGATGAAAAAGCTTCTGCTTGCTTCGATGATCGCCATCGCCTCGGCGTTCGCGATCGCGCCGGCCAGCGCCGGCGGCGTGCAGCTCGGTATCGGCATCGGTCCGGGCTATGACGATGGCTATTACAACGACGATTACAGCCCATATTATCGCCATCACCGCTACTACCGGCACGTCTATGATGATGACTACTACACCCCATACCGTGAGCGTTACGTGGTTCGGTATCACAACCGGTATGACGACAATTGCCGGACCAGGATCGTGAAGCACTGGCGCCATCACCACCGCGTCATTGAAAAAATCCGCATCTGCGAGCGATGACCGGCAGCACCGGCCCAACTCCCTCGTGGGGAGATGGGCCGGAAGCGACAGCAATGGCGTTGAGCCTGGGCAACACCAGGTAGAGCCTCTGATCGCCGCCTTGTGGCAACGCTCCATGCCGCTGGCGGCGGCTTTCTCCTCCTCGATACACCGGGAAATATTAGCGATCGGGAACATAGGCATCCCGCACCGCGTTACCCGATAATCAGCCTTCAGGAGGAGGTTGCCATGAAAAAACTTCTACTTGCTTCGGTGATCGCAGTCGCGTCGGCGGCGGCCACGGTAGCGCCGGCGGATGCGCACGGCTTCCTCGGTCTCGGTTTCGGGCCGTTTGGCGGCTATCCGTTCTACGGCGGTCCGATGTATGGCGGCCCGTTCTACGATTATGGCGGCCGCTATTACGGCCCGCGCTACTACGACGACTATTACCCCGGCTACGTGGTCCGCTATCCGCACCGGTACTACAGGCACTACTACGTCTATCACCACCGGCACCACCATAGGCACCACTACTGGCGCCACCACAGGCATCACCACGGGTACTATTACAGGTACTAACGGCAGCGATTAGCTGATCTCCCCCCTTGTGGGGGAGATGTCCGGCAGCACAGAGGGGGGCGCGAAGGATCGCGGCTTATCGATGCTGGACTTGCTGCGGATTGTATAAGGACAGCGGCAGCCAAAGACCGAGACGCTGGCGGGACAGCGCCCCCCTCTGCCCTGCCGGGCATCTCCCACGAGAGGGCTTTGCACGGAACTGAGTTGGTGATTCGGTAGGTCCGGAATGAAGGGGAG
>NZ_SUGA01000004.1 GCF_004963255.1 Mesorhizobium sp.
TTTTTACGCAATTCCGGACGGAAAACCGCTCACACTTTTCCTGGAATTGCTCTAGCGCGAATGCTTCAGGGCTGCAGCTTTGCGCCCGCCCCGCCATTGTCGCCGCCGTCCGAATCGTCACCCCCGGTGGAATCGTCCGTTCCGTTCGCGCCGTCATCGCCGCTCGAATTGCCGTCCTGTCCCGCGCTGTCGTCCTGGACCTCGTCCGGGCCCTTCAGCATCGCGCCATTGACCGCGACGGACCCATCGGCCTTGGTGTTGATCACCCACTCCAGGCGACCGTCCGGCAACGTCTTGCCGAAGCCCTTGACGGCCAGGGCAAAGGGAAAGGCCTGCGCCATCTGCTCATCGCTCTTGGCGCCTTCCTTCAGGGCATCGACGATCTTGTCATAGCCGGCGACGTCGATGGTCACGCTCGCATCCGGTTTCTCGCCTGGAAATGTCATCTCGCCTTCCAGCGCGACCTCGATGTCGCCGTTCTTCACCGTGCTGTGCCCGATGACGACCTTGGGATTCTTGGCCTTGAAATCGGCGACCAGAGCCTTGCCGAATTCATCCGAGAGCGGTGGTTCCTTGTTGAGATCAAAGGCTTCGATCGCCTTTTTCGCCATCGTATCGAGATCGATATTGGCGCCGCCGAAGTTCAGGTCGATGTCGGTTGGCAGCAAGGGGGTGGTCCATTCTGGCAGGGTCTGATGCGGGATCGTCAGCCCCGAGGCCTTGATCGTGTAATCGACCTTGCCGTTCTGGGAGACGCCGTCCATGCCGAATGCGGTGCTGAATTGCTTCGCGCCGAACTTGCCGACAGGGCTCTCCACCTCGAAATCCTTGAAGCCGTAATTGCCGTCGATCCTTTCCCAGACGGGCAGCGCGGCGAGCATAAGCGATTTGAGCTCAGCCTGGTTCGCCTTGAGCTTGGCTTCGTCCTCATTGGCCACGGCGAAGGCAAGCAGGTCGAGCAGCGGCTTCGTCCGCACGCCTTTGCCGTTTGTATCCACCGAAAGTTCCGGCGTCTTCAAGGTGAGCGGGAAATTCATTCCGCTGTTGGGATCGTCGATCTTGATCTTCTCGACGAAGTCCGAAACTTTCTGGGTGGCCGTGAAGTCGACGCCACCATTGGCGGACTTGGTCGCGGTAACGGTGGCGGTGCCGGCGCCGGTCGAGACATCGGCCTGCTGCTTGGCTTCCCGGGACGTCATGGTCATCCCGGCCAAGGAGCTGGTGGCGTTGGTGAAGGCGGCAAGCGCCGGATCGTAGACGCTGGTCAGCTTGCCGTCCTTGATCGTGAACTCCATGCTCTGACGGCCTTCCGGCCCATCGAACTCGAAAGACGCGCCTTGCGAGAAATTCGACGAGACGTCCCATGATCCGTCGCTGCGCGGCTTCACCATCAGCGCGTATGGCGCCATGTCAAATTTCAGGAGCTTCTGCTCCGGCACCGCATTGACGAGTGCTTTGATGTCGAGCGCGATCTTGTAGGCGTCGCCCTCGACCGAAACCTTGAGCACCCCCTTGTCGAAAGCCTGCTTGCCGAAATAGCGCGCCAGATCGTCGGAAAGCTGCTTGGCGCCTTGATTGTCGACGGTCTGGGCAAAAGCTGGCGCGCTGAGCGCGAGGGCAAAGGCGAGTGGCAAAATACGCTTCACGTCGGTTCTCCGTGCTGTCGGAAGACGAAACAATGGCTTCTGGTAGGCAAGAAGCGTCACAGCCGCAAGACGCCGACTGTAGGCCAAAAGCGCATCCGGCTAAAGCACCAGCCGCATCAGCGGCCGGCCGGGCTTGCGCTCCACGAGCCTTTCGAAGCCGGCCTTCTCGAACACCCGCGACGAGCCGACGAAAAGCCCGATCGAGCGCGAATCGCGCGACAGGTCGATCGGGCAGGCTTCCAGCAGCCTCGCGCCATTCTCGCGCGCAAAGGCGATGCCGCCCTCGACGGGCCTATGCGAGACCCCGCGGCCCCTCGCTTTGAGGCGGATGAAGAAGCAGGAGATCGCCCAGACATCCGGGTCGCCGGCATCGGCCGGGTCGACCGGCGCCGAGCCTCTGCCCTGATTGTTCCACTCGGGCACGTCGGCGCGCGGGCCGACCTGCATCCAGCCGACGGCCTTGCCGTCCTCAAACGCCAGGAGTCCCGGCGGCGGACCTGCCTCTATGCGCGCCTTGATAAGGTCCTTGTTGCGCTCCTTGTCGCTGGCGCGGCGCTCCGCCGGCGCCAGCCGGAAATGCGTGCACCAGCAGCCGTAACAAGCGCCCTGCTTGCCGAAGAGGTCCTCGAAATCGGCCCAGCGCTCGGGGGTCAGCGGTGCTATGGTCGTGCTCATGCGTTCTCCCCAGGCCAAGCTTGTTGCCAGCCCTGCGCTGTCGTACCATTGCGTTTGTTCTCTTTATGTTCGCAGCGATGGCGGCTCCTGTCAACAATCCCGAACACGGTTTTTGCCGTGACTGCCTGGCGCTCCAGCGCTCGGAGACGCGTCGCTGCGATCGCTGCGGCAGCCCGCGCCTTGTCCGGCACACGGAGCTCTACCGGCTCAAGATCGCGCATATCGATTGCGACGCCTTCTACGCGGCGATCGAAAAGCGCGATAATCCGGCGCTGAAGGACAAGCCGGTCATCGTCGGCGGCGGCCGGCGCGGCGTCGTGTCCACCGCCTGCTACATCGCCCGCATTCAGGGCGTTCGCTCGGCCATGCCGATGTTCAAGGCGCTGGAACTCTGCCCGGAAGCGGTGGTGATTCCGCCCAACATGGAGAAATATGTCGGTGTCGGCCGCCAGGTCCGCGCGTTGACGCTGGCGTTGACGCCGCAGGTCGAGCCGCTGTCGATCGACGAGGCGTTTCTCGACCTCGCCGGCACCGAGCGTCTGCACGGCATGCCGCCGGCGCTGGTGCTGGCCCGCTTCGCGCAGACGGTGGAAAAGGAACTCGGCATCACCGTCTCGGCGGGCCTTTCCTACTGCAAGTTCCTGGCCAAGATCGCCTCGGATTTCCGCAAGCCGCGCGGCTTTTCGGTGATCGGCGAAGCGGAGGCGCCGAGCTTCCTCGCCGCCCAGCCGGTGACGATGATCTGGGGCGTGGGCAAGGCTTTGGCCGCGACGCTGGAGCGCGACGGCATCCGCATGATCGCGCAATTGCAGCGCATGGAGCGCGGCGACCTGATGCGCCGTTATGGCGTCATGGGCGACCGGCTCTACCGGCTCTCGCGCGGCGAGGACGACCGCCCGGTCGACCCCGGCGGCGACGCAAAGAGCGTGTCGGCCGAAACCACTTTCGATAATGACATCGGCGCCCTGTCGGAACTGGTGCCGGTGCTGCGCGGCCTGTCGGAAAAGGTCTCGGCGCGGTTGAAGAAATCCGGCATTGCGGGGCGCACCGTGGTGCTGAAGCTGAAGACGCAGGATTTCAAGCTTCGCACCCGCAACCGCCAGCTCGGCGATCCGACGCGCCTTGCCGATCGCATCTTCCAGACCGGCCTCGACCTGTTGCGCCGCGAAGCCGACGGCACGAAGTTCCGCCTGCTCGGCATCGGCGTCAGCGATCTCTCCAATGACGACAAGGCCGACCCGCCCGACCTGGTCGACATCCAGTCGCGCAAGCGCGCGCTGGCCGAAGGCGCGATGGACACGTTGCGCGACAAATTCGGCAGGAAAGCGGTCGAGACCGGCTATACATTCGGCAAGGGCCGCGCCGCCAATCCGCCCGAGCCGCTGGAGGATTGAGGTTTCGAGCAATTCCAGGAAAAGTGTGAGCGGTTTTCCGTCCGGAATTGCGTCTAAGCAAAGGTCAGTTGCGCTTCAGATCGATCCTGCTGGTCACCACCATCTTGCCGGTGGCGGGATCCATGTCGGTCACTGTCATGCGCATATTGTCCGGCCCGGTCTTCTCGACCGTCAGCTCCGCGTCGCGGTCGCCATTGACGATCTTCGCCCAATGGATGTCGAGGTCGATCGCATCGCCCTTGCGGCTTCCGTTGAGCCCGGCGGGTCCGCTGCGCGAGCCGATATAGGTGCCGGTGTAGCTCGCTCCGCTGACCTTCAGGTCGGCGCGGATTTCGCGCGACATGATCAGCAGCGCGCGGCAGGTGCCATCAAGCGACAGCGAGTCCGCCGTCGCGTCCGAAGTGAAGGTGCAGTTGATGTTCATCACCGGCGTGTTCGTCCTGATCCTGACCGTTCCCTTGCCGGAAAACTCGCCCTGCAGCGAACGCAGGAAGGCCGCCTCGTCGGCATGCGCCCCGGTCGCGCAGAAAAGACAGGCGGCGGCCAGCAAGGCAGCGATCGATTTCATCAAGGTGTTCCCCTCTCGCGATCACTCGTACAATTCCAGGAAAAGTACGAAACGGTTCAGCCGGCGCCTGCCGACGGAAGGCGTGGCCTTAACGGATGCCCAGGCGTCAGGTTCCGCCGCGGCGATGACTGTTTTTTGATACGAATCCCTGGCCCAGTGGAATAACGCCACTAACGGTTGCAGGCCAGGTCCGGGCTTGCGAGATAGAGCCCCAAATGGCACCCGCTCCCTCGATCCCCAAAGCCGCATTCTGGATGGCGCTGTCAATCGCCTCCTTCCTGGCGATGACCGTCGCCGGCCGCGCCACGACCAGCGATCTCAACGTCTTCCAGGTGCTGGAGCTGCGCTCGGTGATCGGTTTCTTCATCCTGCTGCCGCTGGTGATGACAAGCGGCGGCTTCCGGGCCATGCTCACGAAACGCCCGTTCACGCATATCGCCCGCAATGTCATCCACTATACCGGCCAGGCGGCGTGGCTCTATGCGCTGACGCTGATACCGCTCGCCGTGCTGATTTCCATTGAATTCACCACACCGATCTGGACCGCGGTTTTCGCGGTCGGTTTTCTCGGCGAACGGCTCTCCAGGCCCAGGCTGACGGCTATTGTGCTCGGCCTGATCGGGGTGATCATCATCGTGCGTCCAGGCGTCAGCTCGGTCAATCCGGGGCAACTCATCGTGCTGGGCGCCGCGCTCTGCTTCGGCGCTTCGGTGGTCATGGTGAAATCGCTGACGAGGACAGACAGCGTCGTGCGCATTATCTTCTGGATGCTGATCATCCAGTCGGTGCTCGGCCTGCTGCCCGCGCTCTACGAGTGGCGCAACCCGCCGCTTGCGCTTTGGCCATGGATCGTGGTGATCGCTTTCACAGGCATGTCGTCACACTTCTGCATGGCGCGCGCACTGGCTTATGCGGACGCCACCCTCATCTCGCCGATGGATTTCCTGCGTGTGCCGCTGTCGGCGTTTGTCGGCTGGCTGCTCTATCACGAGCAGATCGACATCTTCACCGCCGGGGGCGCGGCGCTGATTCTGGCCGGCAACCTGCTCAATTTGCAGAAGAAGACGCCACAGGTGGCGGAGGCCGAGGCGGCAACGCCCTGAGCTAAACCAGCTCCACCTCGACCACACCCGGCACCGCCCGCATCGCCGACGCCACTTGCGGCGAGATGCGGTAGCGGTTGGGCAACTCGATCTCGACCTCGCCCTGTCCTGCTTCCTTGATCAGCACGAAGCTCACCTGCCCCTCGCCCTTGACCGAGAGCTGGTTGGCCAGCGCGCCGAGTGGTGCCGCGTCGCGCACGAAGATGCGCAGCGCCTTCTGGATGCGGCTCGCCTCATCCTCCAGCGACTGCACGGTCTGGATGCGCAGGTTGATGCCTTCCGGCCGGTCTTCGGCCGAAACGGTGATCACCACCGAGCGGCCCGGCTCCAGCATGTCGCGATACTGCCCCAGCCCTTCGGAGAACAGCACCGCCTCATATTGGCCGGTCGTGTCGGAAAACTGCACCACGCCCATCTTGTTGCCGGTGCGAGTCTTGCGCTCCTGCTTGGTGGTGACGGTGCCGGCAAGCCGGCCTGCGGCCGCGCCGCGTTTGACCGCGGCCGAGAATTCCGCCCAGTTTTGCACCCGCATCTTCTGAAGTGCTGCCTTGTACTCATCCAGCGGATGCGCGGAGAGATAGAAGCCCACCACCTGGAACTCGCGATGCAGCCGATCCGCGGCCAGCCACGGATCGGTCGCCGGCAGGTTGAGCGCCTGCGACTGGCTGCCAAGCGATGCGCCGAAAATGTCGGCCTGGCCGGAGATGGCGTTCTGCTGCGCCAGCGAGGCCAGCCCCATCATCCGCTCGACGCCGGCCATCATCTGGGCACGGTCATGCCCGAAGCAATCGAGCGCACCGGCCATGATCAGGCTTTCGAAAACGCGCTTGCCGACGATCTTCGGATCGACCCGCTCGCAGAAGTCGGCAAGGTTCTTGAACGGCTTCTCCCCACGCACTGCGACGATGTGCTCGACCGCCGCGTCGCCCACGCCTTTGAGCGCCGCCAGAGAATAGAAGATCTTGTTTTCACCCACTTCGAACGGGCGGAAGCTGGTCATCACCGACGGCGCCACCACCTCGATGCCGAGCCGCATGGCGTCCTGGCGGAAGTCGGCCAGCTTGTCTGTGTTGCTCATGTCGAGCGTCATCGACGCCGCCAGGAACTCGACCGGGTAATGCGCCTTGAGATAGGCGGTCTGATAGGAAACCACCGCGTAGGCAGCCGCGTGCGACTTGTTGAAGCCGTAGTCGGCGAACTTCGCCAGCAGGTCGAAGATGAAGTCGGCCTGCGGCTTAGAGACGCCGCGCTCGACCGCGCCGGAGACGAAGCGCTCGCGCTGCTTGTCCATTTCGGCGCGGATCTTCTTGCCCATGGCGCGGCGCAGGAGGTCGGCTTCGCCGAGCGAATAGCCGGACAGCTCCTGCGCGATCTGCATCACCTGTTCCTGGTAGACGATGACGCCTTGCGTCTCCTTCACCAGATGGTCGATCTTGGGATGGATCGAGGCCATCTCCTCCTCGCCATGCTTTCTGGCGTTGTAGGTCGGGATATTCTCCATCGGACCGGGGCGGTAGAGCGCCACCAGCGCGATGATGTCCTCGATGCAGTCCGGCCGCATGCCGATCAGCGCCTTGCGCATGCCGGCACTTTCAACCTGGAACACGCCGACAACCTCGCCGCGCGACAGCATGGCGTAGGTTTCCTTGTCGTCGAGCGGGATCGTGGCGAGATCGATATCGACGCCGCGTCGGCGGATGAGCTTCACCGCGGTTTCCAGCACGGTCAGCGTCTTCAGGCCGAGGAAGTCGAACTTCACCAGCCCGGCCTGCTCGACATATTTCATGTTGAACTGGGTGACCGGCATGTCCGAGCGCGGATCGCGGTACATCGGCACCAGTTCGGACAGCGGCCGGTCGCCGATGACGATGCCGGCGGCATGCGTCGAGGCATGGCGGTAGAGGCCTTCGAGCTTCTGCGCCGTATCGAGCAGCGTCTGCACGATCGGCTCCTTTTCCGCCTCCTCGGCGAAGCGCGGCTCATTGGCGATGGCATCCGCCAGCTTGACGGGATTGGCCGGGTTCTGCGGCACCATCTTGGAGAGCTTGTCGACCTGGCCGTAGGGCATCTGCAGCACGCGGCCGACGTCGCGCAGCACGGCGCGCGCCTGCAGCGTTCCGAAGGTGATGATCTGGCCGACCTGGTCGCGGCCGTATTTCTGCTGGACGTAGCGGATGACTTCTTCGCGCCGGTCCTGGCAGAAATCGATGTCGAAGTCCGGCATCGAGACGCGGTCCGGGTTGAGGAAGCGCTCGAACAGCAGCGAGAAGCGCAGCGGATCGATATCGGTGATGGTGGTCGAATAGGCGACCAGCGAACCGGCGCCCGAACCGCGCCCCGGGCCGACGGGAATGCCTTGCGACTTGGCCCATTTGATGAAGTCGGCGACGATCAGGAAATAGCCCGGAAACTTCATCTTCTCGATGATGCCGAGCTCGAATTCCAGCCGTTCGCGATATTGCTCGACTGTGTAGCCCGGTGTTGGCCCATGCGCGGCAAGCCGCGCCTCCAGCCCTTCGCGCGCCTGGCGCGCCAGCTCCGCGGCTTCCGCCTTCTCGGCGGCGTCCTTGTCGGTTGCGTCGGCGCCGGTGAAGCGCGGCAGGATCGGGCTGCGGTTCTTCGGATAGTAGGAGCAGCGCATGGCGATCTCGACGGTGTTGTCGATCGCTTCCGGCAGATCGGAGAAGAGCCGCGCCATCTCGGCCTGGCTGCGCAGGAAATTGTCCGGCGAAAGCCGCCGGCGATTGTCCGCTGCGACCACCGATCCCTCGGCAATCGCAATCAGCGCGTCGTGCGCCTCGTAGTCCTCGCGCTTGGAGAAGAATGCCTCGTTGGTGGCGACCAGCGGCAGGTCGTGGGTATAGGCCAGGTCGACCGTCGACTTCTCGACCATGCGGTCATAGCCGGCGACCCGCTCCACCTCGACATAAAGCCTGTCGCCGAACAGGTGCTTCAGGAACAGCAGCCGCTGTTCGGCGAGGTCGCGCCGGTCCGCTTTCAGCGCGCTGCCGATCGGACCGCGCGGGCCGCCGGTCAGGCAGATCAAGCCGTCGCTTTTGCCTTCCAGCATGGCGCTGGTCAGGTGCACCGGCTCGCCGGGCGGCGTCTCCAGATAGACCTTGCTGATCAGCCGCACGAGATTGGCATAGCCAGCCTCGCTGGCGGCGATCAGCACGACCGGCGACATTTCCGGCCCATGCCGGCGGCGGTCGCGCTGACCGTCGCTCGCCTCTCCGGAAAAGGCGAGATCGACCTGGCAGCCGATGATCGGCTGGACGCCGTCCTTGACCGCCTTCTGGGCGAATTCCAGCGCGCCGAACAGATTGTTGGTGTCGGTGACCGCTATAGCCGGCGCCTCGTCCTTGACCGCATGGCCGACGATTGCGCCGAGTTGCAGCGCGCCTTCGAGCAGCGAATAGGCCGAGTGCACGCGCAAATGGATGAAGGTCCTCGCCGGCGCTTCCGGGCGCGCGGCCTTCACGGCTGCTTCGCGCTGCAACGGGTCGCGTGGAAGTCGTTCATCCGCCATGTTTTTTCGCGCTGTCCCAGAGACTCAAAATCCATGCAGATGTATTGTCCCGGACGCGGCCATGCCAGTCCAGCACAAATGACCGACAAGGCACAGGCTTACGGCCGGCTACCGCCTCTTCTCAGGCGAACTCCATGATCACCGCATCGACCGCCAGGCTGTCGCCTGGCTTGGCGTTGAGCTTGGCTATCGTCAGGTCGCGCTCGGCGCGCAGCACGTTTTCCATCTTCATGGCCTCGACCACGGCCAGCGTCTCGCCGGCCTTGACCTCTTGGCCCTCCGCCACCGCGATCGAGACGACGAGACCGGGCATCGGGCAGAGCAGCATCTTCGAGGTGTCCGGCGGCAGTTTCTCCGGCATCAGCCTTTCAAGCTCTGCCGTGCGTGGCAGCATCGCGCGCGCCGTCACCGACATGCCTTTCCAGGCGATGCGCAAACCGTTCAGCATCGGACGGATCTGTGCGACGACCTTGTCGCCGCCGACCCTGCCCTGCCAGAGCCCGTCGCCCGGCCGCCAGTCTGAGGCAATTGTCAGCGGCTTGCCGCCGTCGATCGACAGATCGACCTCCATCGGGATCGAGACCATGCCGTCGACAATCGCGACCGGGAGATAGTCCGCGCCGATCTTCACCACCCAGTCGCGCCTGAGATAGCCGGAATGCGGCGCCAGCCGGCCGCTCAGGCGGTCGAGCCGGTCGCGGCGCAAAAGTTCGATCGCGGTAGCGACGGCGGCGAAAACGGCCCTTCCCTCGCCATCCGGCGCGACCGGCGAAAAACCGTCCGGATATTCCTCGGCGATGAAGCCGGTCGACAGCCGCCCCTCGCGCCAGCGCGGGTGCTGCATCAGCGCCGAAAGGAACGGGATGTTGTGCTCGATGCCGTCGACGACGAAGCTGTCCAGCGCCTCCGACATGGCGTCGATCGCCTCCAGCCTTGTCGGCGCCCAGGTGCAGAGCTTCGCCACCATAGGGTCATAGAACATCGAGATTTCGGATCCTTCGGTGACGCCGGTGTCGTTGCGGATCACGATGTCGCCGAACGTGCCCTCCTGCGGCGGCCTGTAGCGGGTCAGCCGGCCGATCGACGGCAGGAAGTTGCGGAAAGGATCCTCTGCATAGAGGCGGCTTTCCACCGCCCAGCCGTTGAGCTTCACATCGCTCTGCTTGATGGCGAGCTTCTCGCCGGCGGCGACGCGGATCATCTGTTCGACCAGGTCGATGCCGGTGACCAGTTCGGTCACCGGGTGCTCGACCTGCAATCGCGTATTCATTTCAAGGAAATAGAAGTTCTTGTCCTTGTCGACGATAAACTCGACGGTGCCGGCGCTCTGATAGTCGACGGCTTTCGCCAGCGCCACCGCCTGCCCGCCCATCGCCTTCCTGGTCTTGGCGTCGAGGAATGGCGACGGCGCCTCCTCAACCACCTTCTGGTTGCGGCGCTGGATCGAGCACTCGCGCTCGCCGAGATAGAGCGCCGTGCCATGCGCGTCGGCCAGCACCTGGATCTCGATATGGCGCGGATCGACGACGAACTTCTCGATGAAGACGCGGTCGTCGCCGAAGGAGCTTTTCGCCTCCGAGCGCGCCCGGTCGAAGCCGTCGCGCACCTCCGCCTGGCTCCAGGCGATGCGCATGCCCTTGCCGCCGCCGCCGGCCGAAGCCTTGATCATGACCGGATAGCCGATCTCGCCGGCGATCCGCTCGGCATGGTCGGCGTCTTCGATGACGCCTAGCCAACCCGGCACGGTCGAGACCTTGGCTTCGCTGGCGAACTTCTTCGATTCGATCTTGTCGCCCATCGCCTTGATGGCCTTGGGCTTCGGACCGATGAAGACGATGCCTTGCTTCTCCAGCGCCTCGCAAAATGAGGCGCGCTCCGACAGGAAGCCATAGCCCGGATGCACGGCCTCGGCACCGGTCTCCTTGCAGGCGGCGATGATCTTCTCCGGCAGCAGATAGCTCTGAGCCGCCGGCGAAGGCCCGATATGCACCGCTTCGTCGGCCATTTCGACATGCACGGCATCGCGATCGGCATCCGAATAGACCGCGACCGTGGCAATGCCCATCTTGCGCGCCGTCTTGATGACGCGACAGGCGATCTCGCCGCGATTGGCGATGAGGATCTTCTTGAACATTCGGATGTCGTTCCTCCGGCGAAGCGGATCAGTTCTATGGATAATTCCGGCGCGCCTCAAGTACCCACGGGCAGGCTCCCAAGGCTGGCGCATATTGCAGAAACCGCGCCGAAAAACGTCGCAAGAGACGTTGGCCGCCAGCGCGGAACTCGCTAAAGTTACCCCAACACAAAAGGGATGGCAGGCTGGCATTCGCCATGGGCAGCCTGCCGTTAGCTAAAACTTACAGATCGCTTGGGAGGAATGCCTCATGAAAACGCGTGCCGCCGTAGCCGTTGCCGCCGGAAAGCCGCTGGAGATCATGGAGGTGGACCTGGAAGGGCCGCGCGAAGGCGAGGTGCTGGTCGAGGTCAAGGCGACCGGCATCTGCCACACCGACGAGTTCACGCTGTCGGGCGCCGATCCGGAAGGCATCTTTCCGGCCATCCTCGGCCATGAGGGCGCCGGCATCGTCGTCGATGTCGGCAAGGGCGTCACCTCGGTCAGGAAGGGCGACCATGTCATCCCGCTCTATACGCCCGAATGCCGCCAGTGCCCGTCCTGCCTGTCGCGCAAGACCAATCTATGCACCGCCATCCGCGCCACGCAGGGCCAGGGGTTGATGCCCGACGGCACCTCGCGCTTCTCGCTCGGCGGCGAAAAACTGTTCCATTACATGGGCTGCTCGACCTTCTCCAACTTCACCGTGCTGCCGGAGATCGCTGTCGCCAAGGTCAATCCCGACGCCCCCTTCGACAAGATCTGCTATATCGGCTGCGGCGTCACCACCGGCATTGGCGCGGTGATCAACACCGCCAAGGTCGAACAGGGCGCGACGGCCGTCGTCTTCGGCCTCGGCGGCATTGGCCTCAACGTCATCCAGGGGCTTCGCCTTGCCGGTGCCGACATGATCATCGGCGTCGATGTCAACAACGATAAGAAGGCCTGGGGCGAGAAATTCGGCATGACGCATTTCGTCAATCCGAAGGAGATCGACGGTGACATCGTGCCTTACCTGGTCAACATGACCAAGCGGGGCGCCGACCAGATCGGCGGCGCCGACTACACCTTTGACTGCACCGGCAACACCAAGGTGATGCGCCAGGCGCTGGAGGCCTCGCATCGCGGCTGGGGCAAGTCGGTCATCATCGGCGTTGCCGGCGCCGGCCAGGAGATTTCGACGCGGCCCTTCCAGCTGGTCACCGGCCGCACCTGGATGGGCACCGCCTTCGGCGGCGCGCGCGGCCGCACCGACGTGCCCAGGATCGTCGACTGGTACATGGAAAAGAAGATTAAGATCGATCCGATGATCACCCATACGCTGAAGCTGGAGGACATCAACAAGGGTTTCGACCTCATGCATGAGGGCAAGTCGATCCGCAGCGTCGTGGTCTACTAGGTGAAGGAGGTCCGAATTCGCTTTATCGACCACGAGAAATCGACGATCCATCGGATACGGAACTTCGGCGAGGATCTGTGGCGGAATTTTCGGGACAACAAGCACGTCGAAAGCGACCTGAAGGAGATCGATCGCGCGAAAGACGAAATCACCTATCTCGTGCATGGCAGGTTCTTGAGGAGGAGCTTGAGCGAAGTGCACCGACTGCTGGAGGGGCACTTCATGGAAAGTGAGGTGGTCATCGACACTGGGTCGGCATGACCGAAAAACATGGGAGGAATGGAATGGCCGAGAAACTGCATCCGAAGATTGACAATGGCTTGCCGAAGGAAAGCGCATCCTTCTCCGGCGGCACGCTGGTCTGCCTGTGCACCAGCAAGCCTGTGAAGGTGAAGGTCAAGGGCCAGATCGCCCACGACCACGCCTGCGGCTGCACCAAATGCTGGAAACCGGAAGGCGCGATCTTCTCCGTGGTTGCCGTTGCCGGCACAGGCGACGTCACCGTCACCGAGAATGGCGACAAGCTGAAGGTGGTCGACCCCTCGGCGCTGATCCAGCGCCACGCCTGCACCGGCTGCGGCGTCCACATGCATGGCCCGGTCGAGCGCGACCATCCCTTCAAGGGCCTGTCCTTCATCCATCCGGAGCGCTTCGAGGAGGATGGCTGGTCGCCGCCGGGCTTCGCCGCCTTCGTCTCCTCGATCATCGAATCCGGTGTCGATCCCAGCCGAATGGCCGGCATCCGCGCCCAGCTGAGGTCGATTGGGCTGGAGCCCTATGACTGCCTCAATCCCGGCTTGATGGACTATATGGCCACCTGGACGGCGAAGAAGTCCGGCGCGCTTCCGGCCTGACAAATTCTGCGATTTCTGCCATGGGGCTGGCCGACACGCCGGCCCCATATTTGTTTGGAGCAACGATGCCTGCACCTGTTATCTACGTCGATGCCGACGCCTGCCCGGTGAAAGCCGAGGTCGAGAAGGTGGCGGAGCGCCACGGTGTCGTCGTCACCTACGTCTCCAATGGCGGCCTGCGGCCGTCGCGCGATCCGATGATCCGCAACGTCGTCGTCTCCAAGGGCGCCGACGCCGCCGATGACTGGATCGTCGAGAACGCCAGGGAGAACGACATCGTGGTGACGGCTGACATCCCGCTTGCCGCGCGCACGGTGGCGCTCGGCGCGTACGTGCTGGGGCCGACCGGACGCCCGTTCACCCCGGAAACCATTGGCATGGCGGTGGCGATGCGCGATCTGAAGCAGCATCTGCGCGAGACCGGCGAAAGCCGCGGCTTCAACGCCTCCTTCACGCCGAAGGACAGGTCGCAGTTTCTTGGTGAGCTCGACCGCATCTTGCGGCGCGCGCTCAAATCCGTCACACCGGATTGATCCAACGTCTTCAAGGGCCTCGGGCCATGGGTGACGATCTCAAGACCCCAATGCATCGGCATATGCAGTTCGCCCTGGCCTTTGCCATCGGCATTGTCGCGCTGCTGCTTGCCTTGCTGCTGCACGCGCCGCTCCCCTATTCCATCGGCGCCAATGTCTTCTTCGTGAGCTATATCGCCCTGGTGCTGACCCTGATGCCCGGCCTTACCGGCCGCTACCTCAGCAGGAACGCGCGCGCGACCGACATGCCCGTGCTGCTGATCTTCGCCGTCACGCTCTTTGTCGTCGTTGCGGCCATCGTCTCGCTGTTTCTTTTGATCAACCAGAAAGACGCGGCGCACCCCTGGCAGCTCGCCTTCGCCATGCTCTCGATCCCGCTCGGCTGGTTCACCATTCACGCCATGGCTTCGCTGCATTACGCCCATGTTTATTGGAAGGATGGCGACGAGATCGACGTGAAAACCCAGAAGAAAATACCTGTCGGCGGCCTCGATTTTCCCGGCGGCAAAAGACCGGAAGGCTGGGACTTCCTCTATTTCGCGACGGTCATCGGCATGACGGCGCAGACCGCCGACACGGCCATAACCACCTCACGAATGCGCCTTGTCGTGCTCGTGCACTCGATCCTGAGCTTTTTCTTCAACACGGTGATCGTTGCCGCGGCGGTCAATCTCGCGGTCACCCTAGGCTCTCCGTAATAAATCCGTGATCGCATGAAACATTGCCTTGTGCGGCGACGTATTGAGGGGAAGACAATGACCTGAGAAGCCGCCTGCCTGAGGCGGTCGGAGGCAAGATGGACGCTGTTGCCAACAACCAATCCGCCCCCAAGGCGGACGCCAAGGACACGACCCTCATCTACCGGCAATCGCGCTGGACGCGCTTGACCCATTGGCTGTGGGCTTTCTCGCTGTTCTTCATGCTGCTTTCCGGCTTGCAGATCTTCAACGCGCGGCCGCAGCTTTATCTCGGCAAGCAGTCCGGTTTCGAGTTCAACAACACCATTCTCGAGATCGGCGCCGAAAACACCGCCAACGGTCCGCGCGGTTTCACCGCGATCCTCGGCCACCGCTTCGACACCACCGGCGTGCTCGGTTGGTCAGGCCCGCCCGGACAGGAAACGCCCCGCGCCTTTCCGGCCTGGGCGACGATCCCCTCTTACTACGATCTCGGCACCGCCCGCGTCGTGCATTTCTTCTTCGCCTGGATCCTGACCGCCACGCTGCTCGTCTGGCTGATCGCGGGCCTGATCAACGGCCATATCCGCCGCGACCTCGCCCCTCGCGTGTCCGATCTGCGCAAGCTGCCGAAAGACATCGTAGATCACGCGAAGCTGAAATTCCATCACACCCGTGAGTACAACACGCTCCAGAAGATGGCCTATGGCGGCGTGCTGTTCGTGGCTCTGCCGTTGATGATCGTGACCGGGCTCGCCATGTCGCCGAGCATGGATTCGGTGCTGCCGTGGCTCAACGAAATCCTTGGCGGCCGACAGACGGCGCGCACCATCCATTTCACCGTCATGGTGCTGCTCGTCCTCTTCTTCGTCATCCACATCCTGATGATCCTGGCCGCCGGCCCGATCAACGAGCTGCGCTCGATCATCACCGGCTGGTACCGCACCGACCCGCCGGCGAAGCACGACCAGTCGACCGAGAGGAGCGCCTGACATGGCAAAATTCCAGATCAGCCGCCGTAAATTCCTGACAGCCGGCAGCCTCGGCCTTTCCGGTATCGCGCTTTCCGGCTGCGATGCTTTCGACAGCGGGCTCGGCATCGGCGGCGGCTTGCGCAGCTTCCTCGAGAACGCCAACGGCCTGACATACCGGGCACAGCGTCTTCTTGCTGGGCGCGACGCGCTGGCGCCGGAATTCACCGAGGCCGACATCCGCCAGCCGCAGCGGCCGAACGGTGTCACGGCGCCGGACGACGACACCTATAAGGGCCTGCTCGCCAACAATTTCGCCGACTGGCGCCTGGAGGTGACCGGCCTTGTCGAGAAGCCGCTGTCGCTGACCCGCGAGCAGCTCCAGAACATGCCGAGCCGCACCCAGATCACACGCCACGACTGTGTCGAAGGCTGGAGCTGCATCGCCAAATGGACCGGCACGCCGCTGTCGCTGGTGCTTGACCAGGCGATGGTCAAGCCGCAGGCGCGCTACGTCATGTTCCACTGCCTCGACACGATCGAGCAGAGCCTGTCCGGCAACATCAAATATTACGGCACCATCGACCTGATCGACGCCCGCCATCCGCAGACCATTTTGGCCTACGGTCTCAACGGCAAGCCCTTGCCGGTCGAGAACGGCGCGCCGCTCAGGGTACGCGTCGAGCGCCAGCTCGGCTACAAGATGCCGAAATACCTTTACAAGATCGAACTGGTCGACAGTTTCGCCACTATCGGCGGCGGCCGCGGCGGCTACTGGGAAGATAACGGCTACGACTGGTACGGCGGGATTTGATGGCCCCTCGCCTGAGGGCCGAGCACGATCTGTCGTCCGCCGAGCTTGATGCCGTCGAGGAGCGTCTGCATGACGACAATCGACGGCTGACCGGTCGCGACGACGACCGTGCCATCATCTTTGCCTTGCGGGATGAACAAGGGCGCGTCGTCGGGATCGCCGCCGGCTATTCCTGGGCCGGCATTGCCGAGCTCACGCTGATGTGGGTCGACGAAACCCATCGCGGCCATGGCCACGGCAGGAAGTTGCTTGATGCCTTCGTCGCCGAGGCCGCCGCGCGCGGCTCGCTGCGGATATGGGTCTCGACCCACGATTTCCAGGCGCCGGGCTTGTACGAAAAGGCCGGTTTCGAGCGCATCGCCGAACTCATCGGATGGCCCGAAGGCCATTCCAACATCATTCTTTGCAAGACGATTTAAGAGCGCCTAAGCGACTTTATCCAGCAAAGGCTTCAGCGCCGGATGAATTTCAGGCGAAGCGTGCCTGATCAGCGTCAGCAGCGCGCGCTCGTTGTCGCGCAGCGGCCGCTGGCCGCCGCCGATGCGCTCGGCCAGCCATTTGGCTTCGTCGGCATCGATGGTCTGGGCGCGGCGGGCAAGCGCCTCGGCGGCCCGGTTCCTGGCTTCCCATTCGGCCTCGATATCGCCGGGAGAATGATAGGCTTCGAGGACCGCGGCGAATCCGCCCGACACCATCCGGCTGAAGAACCCACCGAGCGCCGGGCCAGCCTCGTCGAGGAAGTTTTCGTGGCGCAGCGCCGTTTCGCGCGTCGGCGGCTCGTAGCCGGCCGAGCACATGACATAGTTGGCGATCGCCTTGACGAAGAGCTCGTTCCAGGACGGATCATTGTCGGCGGCCGCCGTTCGGTCATTGATCCTGAACAGCACCTCTGCCTCGGCCTTGGTAATGGCGATGTTGCCGTCGCCGCCAAAGGCATGGAGGATGCGGCGCAGGAGATCGACCTCGGCCTTGGCGATCAAGCCCGGAACCAGCTCGCCGCCGATCATCAACGGCCCCTTGCCGTCGATCACCGCATGCGCGACCTGGTCCAGCGCATAGGCCGAAAGCTGGCCGGGCGAGGATTTCGCTTCCTCCAGCACATGCACCAGCAGCTCAAGCTCCGTGCGGCTGTCGACCATGCCGTCACGCGAGACGGTGCGGACCAGCCAGTCGGCATTCTCCTCCGAGATATAGCCTTCCGGCTTTTCCTGGTGGACGATGTAGTCGGTCACTGCCTCGACGAAGAACGGTCCCCATTCGCCGCATTTGTCGCGCGCCGTCTGGTCGAGCGCGAACAGCGCCTCCGCCTCGCCCCGCGTCACCACACCGTCGGCGAATACCTCGCGCCGCAGCATTGCCACGTCCTCGGCCGTGATCTTGTTCTTCGACGTCAGCCCCGCCACCGGAGCGCTCATGATCAATTCGCCCATCTGCCGTCCCTGCCCATCGCCTTTGCCGGCGAACTCGATGCGTCGTTTGGTGGGCATATCAGAAGTATCTTGAGAAACCGGCAAATGGCGTGGTTAGCGAAGACTTGTCGGCAACATGTCGCTGGGAGGTGACAAGGTGTCGCCAACGAGCTATGGATGGCGCGTCGGGGGCTCGGTTGTGAGTCCCACCTGTTTGCGGGAGAGAGCAGCGCAAGCTGTCGCCGAAGGGGAAATCGCCCGAAATCTCTCAGGCAAAAGAACCGTGGACGGGAAAGACAACTCTGGAAAGTCGGGGCCTGGCCCCGCGCCGAAGGTGTAAGCGCTGCCGACAGAGTTACGGGGCGCGAGTCTCTCAGGCTTCAGACAGAGGGGCACGGACTAGGCCGCCAATGGCGGTCGATTGCGTGCGACTCTGGAGAAGACATGACAGGCCAAGACACCAGGCACCTACCCCTCGAGGATTTGCATCAGGCCGCGGGCGCGCGCTTCGGCGCTTTCGCCGGCTGGTCGATGCCGCTCACCTATCCGCCCGGCGTGATGAAGGAGCACCTGCACACGCGCGAGCATGCCGGGCTGTTCGACATCTCGCATATGAAGCTGTTCGAGGTCGGCGGTCCGGGCGCCGCGGCGCTGTTGAACCGGGCCTGCCCGCTTGATGCCGGCGCGCTGGACATCTCGCAGTCCAAATACACTTTTTTCCTCAACGAGGCTGCCGGCATCATCGACGACCTCATCGTGACGCGCCTTGGCGACGACCGGTTCATGGTCGTGGCCAATGCCGGCAACGCCATCGAGGACGAGAAGCATCTGCACGCGCTCTCCGCCAATTTCGACGCCAGGGTCTCGCCGCTCGACCGCGTCTTCCTGGCGATTCAGGGTCCGGATGCCTGGGCGGCTTTGGCACGGGCCGGCATCGAGACCGGCTCGCTGCTCTTCATGCATGGCATCGAGCCGCGCCAGAACTGGTTCATGAGCCGGTCCGGCTATACCGGCGAGGACGGTTTCGAGATCGGCCTGCCGGAGAAGGACGCGCGGGATTTGGTCGCCAAACTCCTGGAAGACGAGCGCGTGCAATGGATCGGCCTTGCCGCCCGCGACAGCCTGCGCCTCGAGGCCGGGCTCTGCCTGCATGGCCAGGACCTGACGCCGGGGATCGACCCGGCAAGCGCCGGCCTGATGTGGGCGATCTCCAAGGATGTGCGCGCCTCCGGCGCTTTCATCGGCGCGGACGCGCTGCGCTCGATCCTGGAGCGCGGGCCGTCGCAGAAGCGCGTCGGCCTGAAGCCCGATGGCCGCCAGCCGGTGCGCGCCGGCGGGGCGCTCGTCGATGCCGGCGGCAATCCGGCCGGCCATGTCACCTCCGGCGGCTTCGGCCCTTCGACCGGCCACCCGGTCGCCATGGGTTATGTCGACGCGGCGCTGGCCAAGGCCGGCACGAAACTCTTCGCCGATATCCGCGGGACGAAGATCCCGGTCGACGTCACGTCCCTGCCCTTCACCCCACACCGCTACCGCAAAGGATGATTCCAGATGGCAAAGATCTATTTCACTGAAGACCATGAATGGCTCCGCGTCGAAGGCGGCGTCGCCACTGTCGGCATCACCGACTATGCGCAGGAGCAGCTCGGCGATCTGGTTTTCGTCGAGCTGCCGGAAATCGGCCGCAAGCTCGCCAAGGGCGACACCGCGGTGGTTGTCGAATCCGTGAAGGCGGCGTCGGACGTCTATGCCCCGGTCGACGGCGAGATCACCGAGGCAAACGGCTCACTGTCGGCCGATCCCTCGCTGGTCAATTCGGCGGCGACTGGCGACGGCTGGCTCTGGAAGATGAAGCTCTCCAACGAAGGTCAACTCGACAGCCTCATGGATGAGGCCGCCTACAAAGCCCATATCGGCTGACAACAGGATATTGGAAATGACCGCAGCACCTGCTCCTTTCTCGGCCCGCCATATCGGTCCCTCCGTCAACGACGTCAGGGCGATGCTCGCCGCCATCGGCGTTCCATCTGTCGAAACGCTGATCAGCCAGGCCGTGCCGAAGTCGATCCGCCTCGATCGGCCTCTCGACCTGCCTGCCCCGGCGAGCGAAGCCGAGGCGCTGGCCGAATTGTCGGCGATCATGGCGAAGAACACGGTGCTGAAGAGCTTCATCGGCGCCGGCTATCACGGCGTCTTCGTGCCGCCGGTCATCCAGCGCAACCTGTTCGAGAATCCAGCCTGGTATACGGCCTACACGCCCTATCAGGCCGAGATCAGCCAGGGCCGGCTCGAAATGCTGTTCAACTTCCAGACTTTGGTCGCCGAGCTCACCGGCCTGCCCGTGGCGTCGGCCTCGCTGCTCGATGAGGCCACCGCCGTCGCCGAAGCAGTCGGCATCGCGCTGCGCCATCATCGCGACAAGCGCACCAAGGTGGCTCTTGCCGGCACCCCGCACCCGCAGACGCTGGATGTCGTGCGCACCAGAGCCGAGCCGCTCGGCATCGAGGTCGATGGCGAGACGATCGACGACAACACCGCCGCCCTGCTCGTTTCCTGGCCTGACACGTTCGGTGTCTATGGCGACCACAAGACGGCGATCGAGAAGGCCCGCGCCGCCGGCGCGCTGGTCGTCTTCATCGCCGATCCGCTGGCGCTCACCCTGACGGATGCGCCGGCGAAGCTCGGCGCCGACATCGCCGTCGGCCCGATGCAGCGCTTCGGCGTGCCGATGGGTTTCGGCGGTCCGCACGCCGCTTATTGCGCGGTTTCCGACAAGCTGACCCGTCTGATGCCCGGCCGCCTCGTCGGCCAGTCGACCGACACCAAGGGCCGCCCCGGCTACCGGTTGGCGCTGCAGACACGTGAGCAGCACATCCGCCGCGACAAGGCCACCTCCAACATCTGCACCGCGCAGGCGCTGCTGGCCAACATGGCCACGGCCTATGCGATCTGGCACGGCCCTGCCGGCCTGCAGGCAATTGCCGGTCGCATCCACGGCCTTGCCGGCCGCCTCGCCTCAGGCCTCGAAGCCGCCGGCGTATCGGTGCTCGGCGCGAGCCGCTTCGACACAGTGACGGCCGAGGTGAAGGGCAAGGCCGGCGCGATCGCCGCCGCCGCGCAGAAGACAGGCCGGCTGCTGCGCCTCATCGATGCGGACAAGATCAGCATCGCCTTCGACGAGACCTCGACGGAAACCGATCTCGAGGCGATCGCCGGCCTATTCGGCGCCAAGCCAGGCGCAGAAGGCGGCTCGATGCCCGGCAAACCGCGCGGCAAGGAGTTCCTGACGCAGCCGGTCTTCCACGAGAACCGCTCCGAGACCGAGATGATGCGCTTCCTGCGCCGGCTGGCCGACAAGGACCTCGCGCTCGACCGCGCCATGATCCCGCTCGGCTCCTGCACCATGAAGCTCAATGCCGCCGCGGAAATGATGCCGGTGAGCTGGCCGAGCGTCGCCAATCTGCATCCCTTCGCGCCTGCCGGCCATTCAAGCGGCTACCGCGCCATGATCGCCGATCTCGAAGCCTGGCTGTCGGAGATCACCGGCTTCGACGCCGTGACCTTGCAGCCCAATGCCGGCAGCCAGGGCGAATATGCCGGCCTGCTCGCCATTCGCGGCTATCACCGCGCGCGCGGCGAAGGCCATCGCACAGTCTGCCTGATCCCATCCTCCGCGCATGGCACCAATCCGGCGAGCGCCGCGATGGCCGGCATGAGTGTCGTCGTCGTGCGCTGCACCGAGGACGGCAACATCGATGTCGAGGACCTCAAGGCCAAGGCGGCCGAGCATTCGAAGGATCTCGCGGCGTTGATGTTCACCTACCCCTCGACGCATGGCGTCTACGAGGAAGGCGCGCGCGACCTCTGCGCCATCGTCCATGAGCATGGCGGCCAGGTCTATTTCGACGGCGCCAACCTCAACGCGCTGGTCGGCCTCGCCCGTCCAGGCGATATCGGCGCGGACGTCTGCCACATGAACCTGCACAAGACCTTCTGCATCCCGCATGGCGGCGGCGGGCCGGGTGTCGGTCCGATCGGCGTCAAGGCCCATCTGAAGCCCTATCTGCCCGGCCACCTGACGGAAGGCACGACCCATGCCGTGGCGGCGGCGCCGTTCGGCAGCGCCTCCATCCTGCCGATCACCTGGATGTATATCCGCATGATGGGCGCTTCAGGCCTGAAGCAGGCGACGGAAACGGCCATCGTCTCCGCCAATTACATCGCCACCCGGCTCGCGCCGCACTTCCCGCTCCTCTACAAGGGCCGGCATGATCGCATCGCCCATGAGTGCATCCTCGACACCCGTGTGCTGAAGGAAAGCGCCGGCATCAGCGTCGACGATATCGCCAAGCGCCTGATCGACTATGGCTTCCACGCGCCGACCATGTCGTTTCCGGTCGCCGGCACGCTGATGGTCGAGCCGACCGAGTCCGAGCCCAAGCGCGAGCTCGACCGCTTCTGCGAGGCGATGGTCGCCATCGCCGGCGAGGCGGCGAAAGTGGCGAAGGGCGAATGGCCGCTCACCGACAACCCGCTGGTCAACGCCCCGCACACCGCAGCGGAAGCGCTTGCCGCTGAGTGGAAGCATCCCTACTCGCGGCTCGAAGCGGCCTACCCTGCGGGCGACGCCGACCTGGCGACGAAATACTGGCCGCCGGTGTCGCGCATCGACAATGTCGCCGGCGACCGCAACCTGGTCTGCTCCTGCCCGCCGCTGTCGGAATATCTCGGCGCCGCGGAGTAGCGGCCGGCGTTAATTCAGGCGATGTTCAAGCGCCGGCCCGGCATCGGGCTGGCGCCTTGTTCTCGACTGACGCGCGCATGAAGCGCCGCGTCGCTTGCGCCAATCAGCCCTTGTCGAGCAGCGCCAGATTGGCGTTGACCAC
Source organism: Mesorhizobium sp. (assembly GCF_004963255.1). Lineage (GTDB taxonomy): Bacteria > Pseudomonadota > Alphaproteobacteria > Rhizobiales > Rhizobiaceae > Mesorhizobium. The sequence goes on from NZ_SUGA01000004.1 coordinate 22,572, forward strand.
CGTCTGGTCGGCCATGCCGGCCTTGGCCTCGAGGAGCAGCGCGCGCGCCTTCTTCTTGTTGCCGCGCAGAAGCTGCGAATAACCCATATTGTTGACGATCTGCGGCTTGCGGCCGGCGACCTTCAACAATTGCGCATAGGCGCGGTCGGCGAAGTCGAAACGGCCGAGCTCGTCATAGGAAGCGGCAAGCCCCATCCAGGCTTCGGCATTGTCGGATTTGAGCTCGACCGCCTTGCGGAAATGCTGTTCGGCCAAGCCGAAATTCGCCTCACGGAACTGCGCCTTGCCTTCGACGAGATCATCGGCGCTGACATCCTTGGCCACCGGCTGGATCGCCGTGGTCTTGGTCGTGTCGACGTTGTTGTTCGTCGTGCAGCCGGTGATCATCAAGACGGCCGCCAATACCGCCGCTGCCTTGGGAAGTCTCTGACGCATGCCCCTGCCCCATCGCCCGATTTGCCGGGTCGTTCTTCACGAAAAGACGATACAGGAGAGCGATTAAGCTTCGGTGCCGAAATGCAGCTAAATTTTGGTTGCCCGCCAAGGATGCGTTAACCATCAGACCAGCGATGGTTGAGGTATGCTGAGATTCGGGTCAGGCCGTGTCGAGAATAGTAGCTTTCGAGAACCGGAGCGGAGCGTACTTGAAGTACGTGAGCACCGGAAGCGCAGAAAGTCGCTATTCGCAGGCGGCCTCACCCAAATATCAGTGATGCGCCGTCAGCTTCACAATGATCGGAATAATGGCGATCATCAGCACCACCGGCAGGATGCAGACCGTCACCGGCACCGACATCTTGGCCGGCAAGGCATGCGCCTTCTCCTCTGCCAGCGACATGCGCTTGTGCCGCATTTCGTCGGAGAAGACGCGCAACGAGCCCGACAGGCTGGTGCCGAGCTCCTTGGATTGCTGCAGCAGCGTCGCGAAGGAGCGCACCTCGTCGAGGCTTAGACGGTCGGCGAGCGCCTTCAGCGCATCGTCCAGGCTGCGCCCGGCCCGCAGCTCCAGCGACACCAGTATCAGGTTCTGGCTGAGCGACGGATAGGTCCTGGAAAGCTCCCTTGAGACCCGCTCGATGCCGGCCTCCATGCTCATGCCGGCATCGGAGCAGACGATCATCAGATCCATGAAATCGGGAAAGCCGTTGCGGTATTCGCGCATCTTCTCCCGAACCTTCTGCGTCAGCACCAGGCCCGGCAGGAAGTAGCCGCCGGCGCCCGACAGGATGATGAAGGTCCAGCGGCTGGTCATGGTCGACTCGGCGCTTGCCGCCCAATGGTTGATCAGGAACGCGCCCAACGCCGCGCCGATCAGGGTGGCGAAGCGGATCAGGAAGAACATGCCGACGGCGCGCGGCTCCATATAGCCGGCCTGGATGAGCTTCATGCGCAGCCGCGCGACATTTTCCGGGTCGCTCTTGGCATAGAACTCCTGCGCCCGTTTCACCGCTTTCTCGCGCACGGCGCTGGTGCTCTTCTTGGGCGCGGCTTCCGCCGGCTCGGCCGGCTGCACCACCTCAACCTTCAGCCGGCGCTTGACCTCGCCGCGATCGCCCTTGGCGAGCACAAGCGGCCAGGCGACGGCGCCGCCGCCCAGCACCAGCAGCAGCACGGCAACCGGCATCAGCGACGTCGGCGCGAGCGAAGCGAGGAAGCGGATGACGTCTTCCATTTCAGAACCTGAAATTCGACATCTTGAACATGATGGCGTTGCCGAGCAGCAGCCAGAAGATGGTTCCGCTCAGCATGTACCAGGTCTTCGGCTCGTCCCAGACATCCTGGTAGAATTGCGGCATCAGCACCATGATGGCGGTGAACAGAAGCGCCGGCACCGCGGTCAGGATGTAGGCAGACATCCGCCCTTCGGTCGAAATGGCGCGCACCTTGCGGCGCAGCTTGCCGCGCTCGCGGATCGTCGCGGACAGGCCGTCGAGGATCTCGCGCAGATTGCCGCCCGAACTGCTCTGGATCGACACCGCCGTGACGAACAGCGGCAGGTCCTCATGGCCTACCCGGTCGAACAGATTGTTCAGCGCCGACACCAGGTCCGAGCCGTAGGTCACCTCGTCGGCGACGACGCCGAACTCGGTGCCGATCGGGTCGGCCATTTCGCGCGCCACCATGGCGATCGCCACCGGCACCGGATGGCCGGCCTTCAAGCCGCGCGTGATCAGTTCCAGCGCCTCGGGCAACTGTATCCCGAACCGCTTGTGCCGGCGCTTGCGCATGAAGCGCATTGCCATCACTGGCAGCACCGGCAGCAGTACGAGAAACAGGATCAGGCCGAACAGAAGCGGCAAGCCCTTCCAGATCGTGAGAAGCGCCAGTGCGAAAGCGATCCCCGATGTGATCATCAGGAACTTCGGCAACGGCGTGGTCATGCCGGACTGGGTGCGCAGGGCGCGGAAACGGTCGAGGGAAAAGACGGAGCTGCCGCCGTCGATTCCGCGCTCCTTGCGCAGTTGGATCAGCACCTGCTCCTGGCTGATCTTGTTCTCGGCGAGCTTCATGCGGCGGTTGATCGCCGAGCGCTTGTCGCTGCGCCCGGCATAGAGCAGGTAAAGGCCCTCGGCGATCATGATGCCGGTGAGCGCCGCCGCCGCGTACACGACGTAGATCGGGCTGAATCCCTCGAACACCGGCCTAGTCCTGCGGCCGGCCGGGTTCGAAATACTTGCCCGGGAATTCGATGCCCATGTTGCGCAGGTCCTCGAGGAAGCGCGGGCGGATGCCGGTCGCCTCGAAGTGGCCGAGGATCTTGCCGTCCGCCTCCATACCGGTGCGCACGAAGCGGAATATCTCCTGCATCTGGATGACATCGCCTTCCATGCCGGTCACCTCGGCCACGCTGGTCACCTTGCGCTTGCCATCGGAAAGGCGCGTCAGCTGCACGATGATGTCGAGCGCGCTGGCAATCTGGCTGCGGATCGACTGCACCGTCATCGGCATGCCGGTCATGCCGAGCATCTGTTCCAAGCGCGAGATGGCGTCGCGCGGCGTGTTGGCATGGATCGTGGCCATCGAGCCTTCATGGCCGGTGTTCATCGCCTGCAGCATGTCGAAGGCCTCCTCGCCGCGGCACTCGCCGAGGATGACGCGGTCGGGACGCATGCGCAGCGCGTTCTTGACCAGGTCGCGCTGCTTCAGTTCGCCATGGCCCTCGATGTTGGCCGGGCGCGTCTCCATGCGCGCGACATGCGGCTGCTGCAATTGCAGCTCGGCCGCGTCCTCGATGGTGATCAGGCGCTCGTCTTCCGGGATGAAGGCCGACAGCGCATTGAGCATCGTCGTCTTGCCCGTGCCTGTGCCGCCGGAGATGATCGTGGTCTTGCGGGCGTGCACCGCCGCCGCCAGCACCTCGGCCATGTTCTGGGTGATAGCGCCGAACTCGACCAGCTTGTGCAGGCCGAGCTTGTTCTTGGAGAATTTGCGGATCGACACCAGCGGCCCGTCGACGCCGACCGGACGGATCGCCGCGTTGAAGCGCGAGCCGTCGAGCATGCGGGCGTCGACCATCGGCTGAGATTCATTGACGCGGCGGCCGACAGCCGCGACGATTTTATTAATGATTCGAAGCAGATGCGCCTCATCCTTGAATGGGATGTGGACCTGCTGCAGCTTGCCGCGCTTTTCTACGAAGCAGTTCTGGTGGCCATTGATCAGGATATCGTTGATCTCAGGGTCCTTGAGCAACGGCTCCAGCGGGCCGAGGCCGACCATCTCGTCGACGATGTCGTCGACCAGCGCATCGAGCTCGGCGATGTTGATCGCCATCCGCTCCTCGCGCGTCTTTTCCGAGACGAATTCATGCACCTGCCGGCGCATCTCGTCCTTGGGCAGCCGCTCGAGCGCCACGAGGTTGATCTCTTCCAGCAGCATGCGATGGATGCGCACGCGCGCATCGAGCACCTTGTTGGCGCTTTTTGCGGGCGCCGCTTCCGGCTTCGGCGGCACCGGCTTGCGGGTCGTCGGGATGATCACCGCATTGTGCACCACAGGCGCCGGCTCCGGCGCCCGCTGCGGACGAGTGTCGCGGTTCTGCAGGTTGGAAAAGCGAGTGTTCATCCGGCCTTCCTCTTCAGCAGGCCTTTGCCGAGGCCGAACAGCGATTTCGACTTGACCGTGGTCTGGACGGCCTCCTCCGGCAGGATGATCTTCTTCAGGTCGTTGACGACATTGGCGTTGGGGTCGATGGCGTGCAGCGGCACGCCGCGGTCGACTGCCTCGCGCACCAGCCGGTAGTTGTTGGAGATGCCGCCGACGAAATGCTCGCCGAGTATCTCCTGGACATCGGCCTGCTTGATGCCGCTGTCGAACATCTTCTGTTCGAAGCGGTTGACGATGACGTTGGGCTTCACTTCCTTGCCCGCGGTCTCATAGACTGCCTGGATGAGGCGCTGCGTGTGGCGCAGGCAAGGCACCGTCATCTCGGCGACGATGTAGAGCTTGTTGGATCCCAAGAGCACCGTCTCGGTCCAGGGGAACCAGGTGCGCGGCATGTCGATGACGACATTGTCGAAGTAAGCCGCCACGAGGTCGAGCATGCGAACCACCACATCGGTCTTGAACGAGCGCATGTCCGAAGGACGCGTCGGCGCCGCAAGCACGCACAGGCCGCTCGCATGCTTGGACAGCATCACATCGAGCAGTTGCCGGTCGAGGCGCTCCGGCTGGTTCTCGATTTCCGTGATGTCGAAGCGCGGTTCGAGGTCGAGATATTCGGCGCAGGCGCCCTGCTGGAAATTCAGATCGACCACGCATGTCGAAGCGCCGCGCGTCACCGAATGATGCAGCTGGAAAGCCGTCTGCAGGGCGAGCGTGGTGGTGCCGACGCCGCCGGCGGCCGGCATGAAGGTATAGATGTGCGATTCGGTGTTCTCTTCCCGCCCCGGCCCTTGCAACGCCCGGATGACCGAGCGCACCAGGTCTGCCGTGGTGATCGGCTTGACCAGGAAGTCGGCGACCTTGAGCTGCACGAGGATGCGCACCGCCGCCGCGTTGAATTCCTGGGTGACGACGACCACGGGAACGCTGCCTTCCAGCCGGCGCATGACGCGCTGCAGCGACTCGATCTCCTCGAGCTTGGCCGCGTCCATGTCGACGATGACGGTGCCGAAATCGGTCTCGAGGGCCTCGCCGCGCAGCTCGTTGATGCTCTTTTCCACTGTTTGGAGCTCGATGACCTCGGAGGTCGCAAAAGCCGTCCGCGTGTCCTGCACAAACGCCCTGTCGGTGGAAACGAGCAGGATCTTCTTGGTCTTGGTAGCAGATGCCATCGTCGTCGGCCGATCAATTCGATGTCGTTGATGATGTTGTCGGCGCGGACGCCGCGCCGGCTTTCGCGCCGACGGCGACAGTCTCGGAACCCGGACGTTGAGCCGGCACGAGAAGCCTTGTGTTCTGGACGCCGTACTTCCACGGATCGACCATCTGCATGGCGGTGTTGGATGCCTGCGCGTTGCCGACTCCCGGCGTCACCCCTTCGGTGCGCACATAGTCGTCGCTGGTGCAGCCGCCGGCGAGGCCAGTCAGCAAGAGAACAGTCCAAAGGGCGATGCGCATGGCCTTAGTCCTTCGGCAGGTCGAGGAAATGGCCGGACGTGCCGGATACGGAGCGGGCGGCGCTGCCATCGGCCAGCGCGAGCGGACGCTTCGGCGCCGAGGCGTCGACCTCCTCGGTGTTGTTGAGGAAATAGTCGGCGGCGCTTGCCGGCCGGGTGCCGTCGGTCGGCTCGACCATCTTCTTCGAGGGATCGACCGGCTTGACCAGGTACGGCGTGACGATGATGACCAGATCGGTCTCGCGCCGCTGATAGGATTTCGAGGAGAACAGCGGACCGAGCACCGGCAGCTTGCCGATCCCCGGCACCCGCGATGTCGTGATGTCGTTCTGCGACTGCAGAAGCCCTGCGATCATGAAGCTCTGGCCGTTCTTGAGGTCGACCGACGTCCTGGCGCGGCGCACGATGAAGGCTGGAATGGAAATGCCGCTGCTGACTTGGATGGAAGCGGACGGGTCGATCGACGACACTTCCGGCGCGATGTCGAGGCTGACGAGCCCGTCCTTCAGCACCGTCGGCGTGAAATCCAGGCCGACGCCATACTTCTTGTAGGTGACGCTGATCTTGCCGTTGTCTTCGGAAACCGGGATCGGGAACTCGCCGCCGGCAAGGAAGCTCGCCGTCTGGCCGGAGCGGGCAATCAGGTTCGGCTCCGCGAGCCGCCGCGCAAGGCCGCGTTCCTCCAGCGCCTTGATGGCGATGTCGATCGACAGGCCGTTGGACAGCAGGCTGCCGATGATCTCGCCTGTTCCGGCAGCCGGCACGTCCCCCCCGTCCGGGTTCAGCACGACGTGGCGGTTGCCGATGCCATAGGCGAAGTTGGCGCCGTATTTGGCGCCGAGATCCTGCCCGGCCTGGCGGTTGATCTCGACGAACCGGACATTGAGCTGCACCTGCTGCGAGGACGAGATGTTGACCGAGTTGATGACTTCCTCATTGCCGGAAAAGCGCGAGGCGATTTTGCTGGCCTTGTCGGCGGCGACGGCATCCTCGGCCTCGCCCGACAGCACGACGCGGCCGTTTGCCGAGCCGACCTTGATCTTGGCGTCGGGCACGCTGGCGCGGATGGTGCTGGCCAACTGGTCAGTATCCAGCGTCACCTCGATGTCGATGGTGCCGACAAGCTGCTTGTTCTGGTCGAACAGAGCGATACCGGTGGTGCCGAGATTGTTGCCCAGCACATAGAAGGACTTGTCGGTCAGCGGGTTGACGTTGGCGATCTCCGGATCGCCGATGACGATCTGGTAGAAGGCGGCGCTCGTCATGATCGTCTTCGGCTTGCCCTTGGCGACCTTGATCGAGGCGTTCTTGTTCGCCGAGACATAGACGACGTCATTGCCCGCCCTTGCCGGCGCGGCGGCGCCAAGCATAGCCGCCGCGAGCGCGATCGCGCCGAGAAGACGCCATCCCCCGGTCGTCCGAAATGCATCAAACCCGAACATCTTGCCCTGTCCCCGCCGGTCCCCACCGGCTATTGCTGCAGTTCCTGCGGCGGTTCCCGTGAAGGAACCTCGTATTCTTCGACTTTCTCGCCGCGCGTCACGATCACCGTCCTGAATTTCGGCTCGTCCTGATCCTTCGTAACCGCATTGACGAGCGAGGCCGCACTTGCCTCGGCGTTTGCGGCAACCGAGCCGCCGAAGGAGGAGATCGTCGTAAGCCCGCCTTTGCCGGCGCTGGCGTCGGCCGCGGACCGCAATGACAGCGACAAAGTGCCGACGGTGCGGGCGAGCGCCACTTTCTGCGCCCCTTCGTTGGTCACCTCGATGGTCACTGAATTGGCGACCTGCGGCTCGGTCTTGCGCTCGTCGGCGCCCTGGCCGACCGAAAGCACCTTGGCGTCGGAGACCACAATCTCGGAGGTCACCGTCGAGCCGGCCGCCCCTTGCGCGTTCTTGGATACTTCCTGGATGTCTCCCGCATCGCGCGTCAGGACGACGTCGACCCGGTCTCCCGGGGTGACGAAGCCGCCGACACCGGCGATTTCGTCGGTGCGGATGGTGACGGCCCGCATGCCCGGCGACAGCATGTTGGACAGCGTGGCGCGACCATTCGGTCCCGACAGCTTCGTGAGCAGCACCGGTTCGTTGACCTCGATCGGGGACAGCACCACGCGGCTGCCGTCGGCAAGCAGCTTGTCGATCGTCGGGAAAGCGCCTTGCGGCAGCGAATCCTGCGGCCACGGGATCTCGGCCAGTTGCGGCCGTCCGAGTTCCATCCCGTAACGCAGCGGCGCTTGAGCCACCACGATGGTCTTGAACTCGACCTTGGGCTGCTGCGGAGCTTCGACGGAGACGATCTTGACCTCGGGCTGAGCCTTTGCCTGGCTCTTGACCCAGAAGTCCGCCGCAAAGATCGAGATCGCGCCGAAGACGGCTGCGATACCGATCATGGTTATGGCCCTGCCCCGCACAACGAAACCCCTGACGCCCGTGGTCTTTTGTTGGTTTGGACCTCACGCTAGGCGTTAATGTTAAAGAATAAGGAACAGCGGGCCGCGCGGGCCGCCCTATTTCGGCCGGCTTGGTTATCGAATGGTTTTGGAATAAGAGACAGTTTGATCCCTGAACGGAACAGGAACTCGTTCGCCCGCCAAAAGCGTGGCAGTATCGAGCCGTGATTCGCATTACCGGACGCTAGGCCCAGCATGGACGACAGCAACGACCTCTTCGGCAAGATGGAAAAGCAGGCACAGCCGGTGCGGGCGCCCTCGCGCCACGCCGATCCGCTGGTGCAGGCCGCGAAGCGCTCGACCGCCGCCCGCGACGGCAGCGAGAGCTATAGCGCCGCCGATATCGAGGTGCTGGAGGGGCTCGAGCCGGTGCGGCGCCGTCCTGGCATGTATATCGGCGGCACCGACGACAAGGCGATGCACCACCTGTTCGCCGAGGTCATCGACAATTCGATGGACGAAGCCGTGGCCGGCCACGCCACCTTCATCGACGTCGAGCTTTCCGCCGACGGCTTCCTGACTGTCACCGACAATGGCCGCGGTATCCCGGTCGATCCGCATCCGAAATTCAAGAAGCCGGCGCTCGAAGTCATCATGACGACGCTGCATTCGGGCGGCAAGTTCGACTCCAAGGTCTACGAGACCTCCGGCGGCCTGCACGGCGTCGGTGTTTCGGTCGTCAACGCGCTGTCCGACCACCTTGAGGTCGAGGTCGCGCGCGGCCGCCAGCTCTACCGCCAGCGTTTTTCGCGCGGCGTCCCGGTCAGCGGGCTCGAGCATCTGGGCGAGGTTCATAACCGCCGCGGCACGAGGACCCGCTTCCACCCCGACGAGCAGATCTTCGGCAAGGGCGCCGCCTTCGAGCCGGCGCGGCTTTATCGCATGGCGCGCTCGAAGGCCTATCTGTTCGGTGGCGTCGAGATCCGCTGGACCTGCGATCCGTCGCTGATCAAGGAGAAGGACCAGACGCCGGCCAAGGCCGAGTTTCATTTCCCCGGCGGCCTGAAGGACTATCTCAAGGCGACGCTGGGCGACGAGTTCCAGGTCACGCGCGAGGTTTTTGCCGGCAAGAGCGACAAGCAGGGTGGCCACGGTTCGCTCGAATGGGCGGTGACCTGGTTCGGCGGAGACGGGTTCCTCAACTCTTACTGCAATACGATTCCAACGCCCGAAGGCGGCACGCATGAGGCCGGTTTCCGCAATGTGTTGGCGCGCGGACTGCGCGCCTATGCCGACCTGATCGGCAACAAGCGCGCCTCGATCATCACCACCGAGGACGTGATGATCTCGGCCGCCGGCATGCTGTCGGTATTCATCCGCGAGCCGGAATTCGTCGGCCAGACCAAGGACAGGCTGGCGACCATCGAGGCGATGCGCATCGTCGAAAACGCCATCCGCGACCCGTTCGACCATTGGCTTGCCGACAATCCGCAGGAAGCCTCGAAGCTTCTCGAATGGGTCATCGCGCGCGCCGACGAGCGTGTGCGCCGCCGCCAGGAAAAGGAAGTCTCGCGCAAGAGCGCGGTGCGCAAGCTGCGCCTTCCGGGCAAGCTCGCCGATTGCACCCAAAACGCGGCCGCCGGCGCCGAGATCTTCATCGTCGAGGGCGACTCGGCCGGCGGCTCGGCCAAGCAGGCGCGCGACCGCGCCAGCCAGGCGGTGCTGCCGCTGCGCGGCAAGATCCTCAACGTCGCCAGCGCCGGCAACGACAAGCTTGCCGCCAACCAGCAGATTTCCGACCTCATCCAGGCGCTCGGCTGCGGCACGCGCTCGAAGTACCGCGACGAGGACCTGCGCTACGACCGCGTGATCATCATGACCGACGCCGACGTCGACGGCGCGCATATTGCTTCCCTGTTGATCACCTTCTTCTATCAGGAGATGCCCAACCTGATCCGCGGCGGCCATCTCTACATGGCCGTGCCGCCGCTCTATTCGATCCGGCAGGGCGGCAAGGTCGGCTACGCCCGCGACGACGCGCATAAGGACGAATTGCTGCGCACCGAATTCACCGGACGCGGCAAGGTCGAGATCGGCCGCTTCAAGGGCCTGGGCGAGATGATGGCCTCGCAGCTCAAGGAGACCACGATGGATCCGAAGAAGCGCACGCTTCTGCGGGTCGACGTGATCGACGCCGAGCAGGCCACCAAGGATGCCGTCGACGCGCTGATGGGCACCAAGCCCGAAGCGCGTTTCCGCTTCATCCAGGAGCGCGCCGAATTCGCCGAGACGGACGTGCTGGATATCTGATCGCGGAAGGGTCCATAAAGGCTCCTGTACGGAGACGAATGTGACCTGGACGCGTCTGAAAGAGCTTGTCGAGACATCGTTAAGCGGTCTGACGCAGCCGACCCGTTCGGACTGGATCTTTGCCTTGCGCACGGTTTCGGCCGGGCTGATCGCGCTGCTTGCCGCCTACGCGCTGAAGCTCGACCATCCGCAATGGGCAATGATGACGGTGTTTATCGTTGCCCAGCCGGTGGCCGGAATGGTGCTGGCGAAGGGCTTCTATCGGCTGCTCGGCACGCTGGCCGGCGGCCTGGCCGCGATCGGCATAACATCCCTGTCCGGTACCAATCCCTGGCTGCTGATCACAGTCCTGGCGCTCTGGGTCGGCATCTGCACGCTCGTATCCTCGCTGCTGCGCAACCCGGAGGCCTATGGCGCGGCGCTTGCCGGCTACACGGCGATGATCATCAGCCTGCCGGCGCTCGGCCAACCGATCGTCGTTGTCGACCTCGCCATCGCGCGCTGCGCCGAGATCGTGCTTGGCATCGTCTGCGCCGGCGTTACCAGCCGGCTGATCCTGCCCAAGCTCGCGGCCGACGCCATCATTTCCAGGCTGAAGCGCAGCATCCTCGACCTCGCTGAATATGCCGGCGGCGCCTTTTCCGACGGCGATCCGGCAAGCCTTGCCGCGCTCCAGCGCAAGCTGATCACCGACGCCCAGACGCTCGCTGAAATGCGGACCTATGCGCGCCTGGAAGCGCCGAGCTTCGCCCCCCGCGCCCACCCGGTGCGGCGCACGATCGGTCAGCTTCTGTGGGCGCTGTCGGCGGCGCGCACGCTGCATAGCCACCGCGCGCCGAAGAATGCGGCGCTCATCCCCATGCGACGCGACTTGAAAGCCTTTGTCGGCGAGCTGGCGGCGACACCCGGCGCGCTCGACGACACGGGCCCCTGGGTGGCGCGGCTCGACGCGATCGCGAGCAAGGCCAGAGAGGTGCCGTCCCTGCCCGACGATGCCGGTGCAAACGATGCCGCCGAGGACAAGGTGGGCACCATCACTCGCCTCACCATTGCCGGTGATTTTGCCGAAGCGCTGAAACAGGTGTTGGACGGACTCAATGCGCTTCGCTCGCCCGTCTCCCGGAAATCGAATGAGCGAAGCCAGCCGGCCCTGGTCGTCCACCGCGACTATCAGGCCGCGTGGCGCAACGCCGTGCGCGCCGCGCTCGCGACGCTGCTCGTCGCCGTCTTCTGGCTGACGACCAAATGGTCGGAAGCGGCCGGCACCGTCATCCTCGTCGCGGTGGTCTCCAGCCTTTTCGCGACGCGTCCCGATCCCGTGCAGTCGGCCTGGGGCTTCTTCACCGGCACCCTGATCGCGCTGCCCTTTGCCTTTCTGGTCGGGCAGGTCGCGCTGCCGGCGCTACCCGGCTTCGGCTGGTTCACGCTCTTCGTCGTGCCGATCCTGGTGCCCGCGGCGCTCGGCATGGCCAATCCACGCCATGTCGGCGTCGCCACCGCTTTCGCCATCAACTTTCTCGCCTTCCTCAGCCCGCATCAGCAGATGATCTATGATCCCGGGCCGTTCTTCGCGGGCTCGGCCTCGATCCTGGTCGGCATCCTGATTGCCATCGGCGTCTTCATCGTCGTGCTGCCCGCTGACCCCTGGGTCACCGTGGAGCGTATCTCGCAGGCGATGCGCGAGGATCTGGCGCGGCTTTGCCTGCATGAGCGGATACCCCGGCGTTCGGCCTTCGAAAGCCTCGCCTATGACCGGATCAACCAGCTGATGCCGCAGGTGCAGCGAACGGGCCGCAGAGGCGACCCCATTCTTGGCGGCAGCATCGCCGCCGTCACCGTCGGGCTGGAGGTGCTGCGGCTGCGCCATGCGCAACTGGACTCCGCCGTGCCGCGCGAGACAGTCGAATCCATCGGCAATTTTCTGCGCGGCCTGGCGCGCGAATTGTTGTTCCGGCGGCCGGGCGAGCCGCAGACCGCGACCATCGCGGTGGCAAGGCAATATGCGGCCAGCATCGGCGAACGCAGCGGTCGGCTCGAAATGCTGCGGATCGCCGCCTCGCTGCGCATCATTGCCGCGGCGATGGAAGATTATCCGGATTTCTTTGCCAAGGGCCGCGCTTGAGACCTCAGGCAGCTGCAATCGCCAGCGCGTGCCCTCGCGCGTTTTCGCGCAGCGCGTCGAGATGGATCGACTTCACCAGCCCGGCAAGATCGCCTTCGGCCGACTGGCCGCCGAGTTCCTTCAGCATCAGCCAGCTCACTTCCTGCACGCCGGCGACACGCCGGCCGTTGGCGACTTCGCGCCAGACTTTCAGCGCGCGCAGGATGATGCCGTGCGTCGCCGGCGCAAGCCCGGCGCCGCGGAACAGCGCCTGCAGCGCCACGTCGTGCCCGCCGGCCAGAAGCGCCGTCACCCGCTGCTCGGACTGTCGGGCAAGCGCTACCAGCGTCGAACCGAAGAAGTCGACCTTGCCATGCGCGATGGTGCGGATGATGAAGCTGGCGGTGAGGTCGCCGCGCAGCCGCAGATGCTCGATCAGCGCGGCATGCTCCTCCATGCGCGTTCCCTCGATCAGCGTCACCGAGGCCTTCACGCAGGCATCGCGCATGACCCGATCGGCGCGCGCCGCGCCCATCATCGCCAGCACCAGCGGCGATCCTTTCAGGGTCTCGCCGATCTTGACCAGCAGCATATGCCGGCAGTCGGCCGGCAGGCGGCGATCGGCGATCAGCGACTCGCGCACCAGCGGCACGTGGCCATGCCGCTCGGCCATGCGGCGGAAGCTGAGCGAAGCGATCTCCGCGCCTCTGTTCCCGACCAGAGCCGCGCAGGCCTCCGGCTCGCCGATCTCGGCGATTGCCGCCGCCAGCGACATCGAGACCACCGGACGGTTGGCGATCAGCGTCTGCGTCGCCTTCTGGCCGCAGGCCACGCGCTCGACCAGATCGGCATCGGTAAGCAGCGGCGAACGCGCCAGCACCAGCGCCGCCACTTCCGGCTGGTCAGCGGCCAGGGCGCTGATCACCTGCGGCGGCGCGTGATGGCTCATCGACAGCGCCTCGGCGAGCGCCAGGCGCACTTTGGAAGAAGCGTCGTCCAGAAGCAGCGTGAGCGCCGCCTCGGCGGCGCAGCGATCCTCGAACGGCAGATCGGAATTGATGTAGGCGCGCGCCAGCGCGCTCGCGGCGGCGGCGCGCTCGGAAACCCTTGCCGTATCAATCCATTTTAGAAAGTGCGAAACAACCATGCCGACCAGCTACGCCCTTGCCGGAATGTCCCGGCCCCGTTGTGAACTGTAGGCTGGAAATGGTTTACGAACGGTTCACCATATTTCTTAACCGGCTTGATGGAGGCGTAGCCACCGCCTATCAAGCGGTGGAATTGGAGGAGATCGACCATGGCCGGGCTTTATCTGGAAGAGTTTGTCGTCGGCCACGTCTTCCACCACACGCTGCGCAAGACCGTGACCGAGAGCGACAACATGCTGTTTTCGGTGATGACGCTGAACCCGCAGCCTTTGCACATCGATTTCGACTTCGCCGCCAAAACCGAATGGGGCAAGCCGCTGGTGAATTCGCTGTTCACGCTCGGCCTGATGATCGGCATTTCGGTGAACGACATCACCGTCGGCACAACGGTCGCCAACCTCGGCATGAAGGAAACGGTGTTCCCGCACCCCGTCTTCCACGGCGACACCATCCGGGTCGAGACCACCGTCGTCTCTGTGCGCGAGTCCAAATCGAAGCCCGATCGCGGCATCGTCGAGTTCGAGCATCGCGCCTATAATCAGAACGACGTTCTCGTCGCCAGATGCACCAGGCAGGCGATGATGCTGAAGAAGGCGGCCTGATGCGCTCGTTGCTGTTCGTGCCCGGCGATTCCGAGCGCAAGCTGGAAAAGGGATTCGAGGCCGGCGCCGACGTGGTCATCGTCGATCTCGAGGATTCCGTCGCCGGCGCGAACAAGGGGGCGGCGCGCGCGGTCGCGGCCGGCTTCATCTCGAACCAAAGGCGCCGGACGGGTCCCGCCGTCTATGTCCGGGTCAACGACCTGTCCACCGGCCTCACCGACGACGACCTCGCGGCCCTTGTCCCGGCAAAGCCCGACGGCATCATGCTGCCCAAGTCGAACAGCGGGCAGGATGTCCAGCAATTGGCGGCGAAGCTGCGGGTGCATGAGGCCGAAAACGGGCTGCCGGACGGTGGCATAAAGATCCTGCCGATCATCACCGAAACCGCGTCCGGCGTGCTTGCTGCGGCTAGCTATGGCGGGGCAAGCGCGCGGCTCGCCGGCCTGACCTGGGGCGCGGAGGACTTGTCTGCCGCGATCGGCGCTCGGGCGGCCCGCGACGAGAACGGCCGCTATACCGACGTGTTCCGCTTGGCGCGCGCTATGACCATTCTGGCGGCGGGAGCGGCCGAAGTTGCTGCTATCGACACCGTCTTTCCCGATTTCCGCGACATGGCCAGCTTCGAGAAGGAATGCCGCGAGGCCGAGCGCGACGGCTTCACCGGCAAGATGGCGATCCATCCGGCGCAAGTGCCGGTCATCAACGCCGCCTTCACGCCGTCCGCCGAAGCGGTCGCGCGGTCACGGGCTATCGTCGATGCCTTCGCGGCGGCGGCAAATCCAGGCGTCGTCGGCATCGGCGGCAAGATGTACGACCGGCCGCATTTGCGTCTGGCGGAGCGTTTGCTGGCCCGCGCCAAGGCGTCGGGCACCTGAGATTACCAGAACATCGGGATCAGCTTGTAGCGGACGCGCGCGGCGTACTCGTCGTATCCCCGCAGGCCGGTCCGCAAAGTCTTTTCCTCGATGAAGGTGCGGATGGCGAGCAGGACGATGAAGAAAAGCACTGACACCAGTCCCCACCAGGAGCCGAGCAGCAACGCCGTGCCGGCAAAGAAAAGGATGGCGCCGCTGTACATAGGATGGCGAACATAGGCGTAGGGACCCGTGGTGATCACCTTCTGTCCGCGCTCGTCCTGGATTTTCACGACAGGCGCCGCGAAACTGTTTTCCAGCATCGTGAGATAGCAGATCCAGATGCCGACGAGCAGGACCAGCATCCCGATCGCCTGCACCCAGACAGGAGCTGCCGACCAGCCGAAACGGAAGTCGAGCCCCATCAGGGCCAGCCATGCGAAAATGCCGATGAGCAATATGCTCAGCACTATCTTGTCGGCCGCTGTCTGGGTCTTCTGGATCGGCGGGCGGAGGCGTTCGTTCATCAGGCCTGGATCGCGCCGGGCGAGCGCCACGCCCATGGTGAGGCTCAGTCCGACCATCACGACTATGTACACCCAGGCGCCCCACCAGTGCAGCGTTCCTGCGGACACGAACATCAGCGCGCCCATCACACCGAACCACACGAATGTCTGGAGAACCAATCTCGAGATCATGACCAACCTTCCATGACATGCCGCTCGTCGCGATTTGGCCGAATCCGACCGATGGTCTATTATACCGACCAACGGTCTATGACTCAAGGCACACCCGGCACTCTGGACGAGAACGGCCGCCGCATGCACAAGGTTTCGCTATGCCTCGCATCATCAAGCACCCGGAAATCAGACGCGAAGAACTGCTGGACCATGCCCAGGCCCTGTTCCTGACGCATGGCTACGACAAAGCGAGCCTCAACGACGTCATCGCGGCCGCCGGCGTCTCGAAGGGCGCCTTCTATCACTACTTCGCTTCCAAGGAGGCGCTGCTGGAGGCATTGGCCGAGCGTTTCGCCAGGCAGGCGCTGGCCGGTGTCCAGAAGGTTGTCGATGATGCGGACCTCGATCCGCTCGGGCGCCTGAATGCGCTCCTCGCGCAGTCGCGCCAGGCCAAGGTCGAGACCGCGGCGGAAGCATGGGCGCTGTTCGAGACAATGTTCCGGCCGGAAAACCTGGTCCTGTTCCACCGCATCAACCTGGCGGCGAGCAAGTCCTTCTCGCCGATCCTGGTGGAGATCATCCGCCAGGGCGTCGAAGACGGAACATTCCGGACTTTCGATCCCGAAGGCGTTGCCGACATCGTGATGCAGTTCGGCCTTGCCACCCACGACGTGATCGCCAAGGCGTTCGCCGGCGGCAGCGATGCCGACATGGACATCGCGATCGAGGCCCTGGAAAGGCGTGTCAGGCTCTACGAGATCGCGCTCGACCGCATCCTGGGACTGCCGGACGGCAGCATCCGGATCGGTGAGCCCGGCTATGTGCGCGCCGTGATGACAGCGCGCCGTTCCAATCCTGCGCTCGGCGGGCCCATCGAAGGAACGTAAACTGGCCCACGCTCCTTCGCGGCCCCTTAGGCCCTCACCCCGCCCAGGGACCGGCGTAATCGGCATAGAGCTTGGCTGGATCGGGCCGCGGCCGCTCCGGCGCCGGCCCCAGATAGGAGCCGATATGGACGAAGCCGATAACGCGCTCCTGCGGCGAGAGCCCGAGGATCGCCCTGCCCTCCGGCACATCGGAGTACCAGTTGCTGATCATGTTGGTGCCGTAGCCCAGCGCGTTCGCCGCGATCATCAGGTTCATGGCTGCCATGCCGCCGGACAGGAACATCTCCCATTGCGGGATCTTCGGGTTCTCCCTCGGCACCGACACGACGCCGATCACCAGCGGCGCGCGCGAGAAGCGCGCCAGTTCCTGGTTGCGCCGGCCCTCCGGCAACGGCCCCTCGCGCTGCTCGGCAAGTGCGGCCAGCTTCTTGCCGATCTCGACGCGCGCCTCGCTGCGGTAGAGGATGAAGCGCCAGGGCTCGAGCCGGCCATGGTCGGGAACGCGCGAGGCAGCCGCGATCATCGTCGCGATCTCGGCATCGCTCGGCGCCGGCTCCTTGAGGTCAGGGATCGGCGCGGAATTGCGGGTGAGCAGGAAGTCGATGATCGGCGACGCCATGGGGCCAAGTCTCCTAGCATTCAATAGCATTCAATTTTGAGCTGAAGCACGCCATCGGGAGGTCGGGCGGCTCGGGCGGTGGCGTTTTGCGACGGATAAGAAGCCGATGCGCAGGGCGCCGCGCTTCCAGGCCTTGAAATTGCCACCGCCTTGGGCTTCAACGCAAGGCATGTTTGAGGGGACCCTGCGCCTTTTCGTGATCGCACTCGTCGCTGCGTTGTTCGCGGTGCCGGTTTCCTTCGCGCTGGCCCAGAACGCCAACGATGTCGGCGACCTCAAGCTCCCAGGCATTTCGAGCTACGCGACGCCGAAGACAGGAGCACCGCTGGCGCTCGGCAATGGCGGCGCCATCACCCTGTCGGCGCAACTGACCGACAAGGGCGCCGACATCACCCGCGGCATCGTCTGGCGGGTCTTCAAGCCGCAGCCGTCCAGCGATGGCAAGCTTCCGATGGTGGCCTCAGCGCATGGTGGCACGGCCGTGTTCCAGCTCGACCCCGGCAGCTATCTCGTCCACGCCTCTTATGGGCGCGCCGGCGCCACCAAGCGCATCACCGTCGGCAAGGAGGCCAGGCACGAGAGCCTGGTGCTCGACGCCGGCGGCCTCAAGCTCGACGCGGTGACATCGGGCGGCGCCCCAATCCAGTCGAAGAAACTGCGCTTCTCGATCTATGAAGACCATCCCGCCGCCAATGGCGACCGGGCGCTGATCGCCCCCGACGTGGCGCCGAACACCGTGGTGCGGCTGAACGCCGGCACCTACCACGTCGTCTCCACCTATGGCGCGGTCAACGCCGTGATCCGCTCCGATATCCGCGTCGAGGCCGGCAAGCTGACCGAGGCAACCGTCGAGCACCGGGCGGCCGAGATGACGATGAAGCTGGTGCGCGAGCCCGGCGGCGAGGCCATTGCCGACACGTCCTGGTCGCTGCTCAACGAGAGCGGCGACCCGATCAAGGAAGCGGTTGGCGCCTTCGCCTCGATGGTGCTGGCCGAGGGCCAGTACACCATCATCGCCAAGAACCGCGACCGCATCTATCAGAAGGATTTCACGGTGGTCGCCGGCCAGAACCAGGAAATCGAGGTGGTTGCCAACGAGTCATCGGCCATCGATCCCGAAGAAGGCGCGGACTGATACATCTGAGCTGTCAGGCCGCCTTGCGCATCCGCCTCGGCAGGAACGGCACGCGGGTCCGTTGCGCGGAGGGCGTCGCCAGGTCGAAGACAGAGCGGTAGAGGCGATCGAGCAGCGCCTTGCGGTCGCGCAGCGGCTCGAGGTCGCTCCATCTCAGCACATCGCCGATACGCACCTCGATGGCCTTGCCCGACAAACGGGCGAACTCGCGGATGAGCAAGGAGGTGCGCAGAGTCAGCGACGCCTTGCCGATGAACTTCGCCACGCGGTTGTCGCGCTCGGCCATGTTCATCGGGCCGCTGACGAGATGGAACAGACGCCCGTTCTGGCCGGAAAAATGCATCGGGATGACCGAGGCCTTGGCGTCCTGGACGAGCTTGGCGGGGAACATCTTCCAGGGCAGGTCGATGGCGCGGCCGAAACCCTTCGGCGCCGTGGCGACACCGCCGGCCGGAAAGACGACGATGGTGACGCCTTCCTTCAGCAGACGCACGGCTTCATGGCGCACCGCCATGTTGTTCTTCAGCGCTTCCTTGGTCTCGGAAAAATCGATCGGCAGCGAATAGGGCTCCATCTCGCGGATCCTGAGCAGATCCTTGTGGATCATGACCCGGAAAGGCCGGCCGAGCTGCTCGACCAGCGACAGCACGGCGATGCCGTCGCCGATGCCGAAGGGATGGTTGGCGACGATGACCAGCGGTGTGTCCGGCAGCGCCGCCGGCGGCCATTGCACGGCGTTGCGGACTTTGACGTCGATCAGTTCCAGCATGCGGCTGAACACGCGGTCGCCGGTCGGCACCACCTGCCTGCGCCAGAAGTCATAAAGCACGGCAAAACGGTCGCGGCCGGACAAACCCTCGACCGAATGGATGAACCAGCGCGTCAGCACCGGCTGATGCGGGTTGGCATAGGAGAGCTCGGGAAAACGTCTTTCCCGCAGTTTCAATTTGAGCATGGCGGCTCGTTACAGGGCTGGCGTGACAGGCATATGAAAATGGCGGTGGACCGGCCACCGCCATTTTGGAAAGTGTTGGTATGTCAGGCCGCCGCGCGACGCTTCCGATCCGGCGAGACCGCCTCGTCGGCGAGTGCCTTCACCGCGTCCTCGAGCTTCAGCGATTCCTGGTCGCGGGAGCCCAGCCGGCGGACATTGACGGTTTCTTCTTCGGCCTCGCGCTTGCCGCAGACGAGGATGACCGGCACCTTGGCGAGCGAATGCTCGCGCACCTTGTAGTTGATCTTCTCGTTGCGAAGGTCGGCTTCGGCGAGCAGCCCCGCGGCCTTCAAACGGTCGACGACTTTCAAGGCGTACTCGTCCGCATCCGAGGTGATCGTCGCCACCACCACCTGCAGCGGCGCGAACCACAGCGGGAAATGGCCGGAATAGTTCTCGATCAGGATGCCGAGGAACCGCTCCATCGAGCCGCAGACGGCGCGATGCACCATCACCGGCTGCTTCTTCTCCGAATCCGAGCCGATATAGAAGGCGCCGAAGCGTTCCGGCAGGTTGAAGTCGACCTGCGTCGTGCCGCACTGCCATTCGCGACCGATGGCGTCCTTCAGCACATACTCGAATTTCGGCCCGTAGAAGGCGCCCTCGCCCGGATTGATCGAGGTCTTGATGCGGTTGCCTGAGCGCGTGCGAATCGTCTCCAGCACGTTGCTCATGATCGCCTCGGCATGGTCCCAGGCCTCGTCGGTGCCGACACGCTTGTCCGGTCTCGTCGACAGCTTCACGCTGACCTCGTCAAAGCCGAAATCGGCATAGGTCGACAGGATCAGGTCGTTGATGCGCAGGCATTCGGCGGCCAGCTGCTCCTCCGTGCAGAAGATATGCGCGTCGTCCTGCGTGAAGCCGCGCACCCGCATCAGCCCATGCAGCGCGCCGGACGGCTCGTAGCGATGCACATTGCCGAACTCAGCAAGTTTCACCGGCAGTTCGCGGTAGGACTTCAACCCATGCTTGAAGATCTGCACATGGCCGGGACAGTTCATCGGCTTCAGCGCGAAGACGCGGTCGTCATCGGTGTCGTCGCCGGCGACGGTCACCTTGAACATCGCGTCGCGATACCAGCCCCAATGTCCCGACGTTTCCCACAGGCTCTTGTCCAGCACCTGCGGCGCGTTGACTTCCTGATAGCCGTGCTCGTCGAGGCGGCGGCGCATGTAGTTGATCAGGTTCTGCACCATCTTCCAGCCCTTGGCGTGCCAGAAGACGACGCCGGGCCCCTCTTCCTGGAAATGGAACAGGTCCATCTCGCGGCCGAGCTTGCGGTGATCGCGCTTCTCGGCCTCTTCCAGCAGCGTCTGATAGGCGTCGAGCTGCGCCTGGTCGGCCCACGCGGTGCCGTAGATGCGCGTCAGCATCGGGTTGTTGGAATCGCCGCGCCAATAGGCGCCCGCCACCTTCATCAGCTTGAAGGCGTTGCCGATCTGCCCGGTCGAAGCCATGTGCGGACCGCGGCAGAGGTCGAACCAGTCGCCCTGCGCGTAAATCTTGAGATCCTGGTCCTCAGGGATGGCGTCGATCAGCTCGAGCTTGTAGCGCTCGCCCTTCTCGGCGAAGACCTTCTTCGCCTTTTCGCGCGACCACACCTCCTTGGTGAACGGCTTGTTGCGCTGGATGATCTCGCGCATCTTCTTCTCGATCGCCGGGAAATCGTCCGGCGTGAACGGCTCGTTGCGCGCGAAGTCGTAATAGAACCCGTTCTCGATCACCGGCCCGATGGTCACCTGCGTTCCCGGCCACAATTCCTGCACCGCCTCGGCCAGCACATGCGCCGCATCGTGGCGGATGAGCTCCAGCGCGCGCGGATCCTCGCGGGTGATGATCTCGACCTTGCCGGACGTGCCGAGCGGATCGGAAAGATCGCGCACGGTGCCGTCGAGGCTGTAGGCGACAGCCTTCTTGGCCAGCGACTTGGAGATCGATTCGGCAAGGCCGGCGCCGGTCAGCGCCGCGTCATACTCGCGGATCGAACCATCGGGAAATGTCAGGGAAACGGAATTCGGCATCAGGGTTCTCCTATCCAGTCCCGCAAACGAGCGCGGGTGGTGAAATGCAGGCCGCGGGATGCGTTGCGGCATGCAGAGGGTTAGCCGGAGGCGTCCGGCAAGCGGCGCGGTTTTAGAGGCAGTGCCGCGCGAGGTAAAGAGCGGCCATCAGGAAATGTCGCGAGCGAGGTCGCATGCCGGCGCGCGGGCTTGCGAACGCCGGCCGGCGCGGCTTGTATATAGGCATGGAAGACGCATCCCCCAGCCGAACCGCCCTGCGCGTCGCGCGCTTGCGGGCCCTTCATCAATTCTCACCCCAAGCGACGCTGTTTCGCGATCCTTACGCGCTGGCGATTCTGGGCGAGGCTGCGCCTAACGCCGGGGAACTCTCGCGGGAAGACGAGCATGGCCGCCGCATGCGCCTGTTCGTTGCCTCACGCGCCCGCCTCGCCGAGGACTGGCTGGCGGCGGCGGTGCGACGCGGCGTCGCCCAACTCGTGGTGCTGGGCGCCGGCCTCGACACTTTTGCGCTGCGCAATCCCTATCCCGACCTTGCGGTCTTCGAGGTCGATCACCCGGCGACACAGGCCTGGAAGCGCCAACGCATTGCCGATGCCGGTCTTGCCGAGCCCGCCGGCGCCGCCTTCGTGCCGGTCAATTTCGAACGCCAGAGTCTGGCAGGCGAATTGCCGGCTGCTGGTCTGAAAACGACCGAGCCGAGCTTTTTCATCTGGCTGGGAGTCGTACCCTACCTGACGCGCGAAGCGATTTTTGCCACGCTTGGCTACATCGCCGGCCTCCCCGGCTCGGAGGTCGTCTTCGACTACAGCGAGCCGGCCGAGGATCGCGACGCGACGGGCCGGGCGACGCTTGCCTTCTACGCGGCTCGCGTCGCGGCGATCGGCGAGCCCTGGATCAGCTTCTTTGTTCCCGATGAATTGGCAAAGTCGCTCGCCGATCTCGGCTTTGATGACATCGAGGATCTCGACAACGGCGACATTGCCGCCCGTTTTGCCAGGTCCCCGAGCACCAAAAGCAATTCCAGCGGGCACATCCTGCGTGCCCGCCGCAGCATCTGAGAGGCTACCTCACCAGTTGCGGCAAATCCTTGAGGAACGCCGCGCGCGTCGCGAGACCTTTCGGCTGGTCGGTACGCTTGGCATCGACGACCAGCCTTGCAAAGACGATGCGGCGCCCGCCCTTCTCGGCCCAGCCGACGAACCACCCAAGCGAGCGCCTGCCGTCCTGGCCAAGCCTGGTGCTGCCGGTCTTGCCCTGCACCGTCCAGTCTCCTGCCGCGAAGGTCGGCAGGATCGCCCTGGTCATTTCATGCGCCTTCGCCGACACCGGCATCTTGTCGGCGAGCAGCTGGCGCAGGAACGCCGTCTGCTCGACCGGCGATATCTCGAGCGAGGAATTGATCCAGGATTGCGTCAGTCCGTTATCCTTGCCGGCATCGCCCGAGACGTCCTTGTTGCCATAGCCGAGTTTGGACACGTAGCCGGCGAATTTTTCGGCGCCGAGCCGCCGCGTGATCTCGCGCGAGTACCAGACGATGGAATCGCGTTCCCAGATCGTCGGATCGACGGTCTTCTGGTCGCGCTTCGCCGCCTTGAATTCCGGCTTGTAGTCCCAGCTCGGCGTGTGCGCGTCGCTTAAGATGCCTGCGTCATAGCCGATCAGCGCCAGGGGCACCTTGAACGTCGAGGCCGGGCTGACGCGCTGGTCGCAGACGCCGTCCTGGTAAAGTGTTTCGCCGCTTTGCGCATCCTGGATCAGCGTGCAGCGGATGTCATCGAGCGGCGCCGATTGCGCCCGCACCGGCAAGCCGAGCATCCAGGCCAGAAGGAAAAGGACGATGGCAAAAATGAAGGGATAGCGGTCCATCTGGCGCATGGCGAAGTCACTCCGGGATGAGATTGCGGGAGCGGCTTAGCGAGGCGACTTGTCTCGATTTTGTCTCAAATTGGCAATGTTTGTGCAGCTTCGCGTTAACCCTACCGGACCGTTAAGATCCGGTTCGCATAACGGCGAAGCAATCAGATTTCGGGGTCGCCGCGCTTTTTGCCGATCCGCCAGTAACGCCAGGGCATGAACCAGACATAGCGCGCCGCAAGCACCTCCGGCACGCGGTCGATGCCATGCGTTCCGAATGGCCCGCAGCGCAACACCCGGAACAGCCCCATCCAGCCGCCGGCCCACAGGCCGTGGCGGGCGATCGCCTCATGCGCGTATTCGGAGCAGGTCGGAAGATGCCGGCAGCTGTTGCCGACGAAGCCTGAGAGCGTCAGCTGGTAGAGGCGCACGAACGACGTGCCGAGCACGCGCCCTGGCGTCTTGCGCCATGGCCCCGGCCAGTTGCGCCCGCGCTGAACTGGTCGAGAGCCGTGCGTATGTCCGTGATGGTCGCCCATCGCTCAGCCTGTTTCACTGCGCGATAGATGTGGGCTTCGACGCTGAAACGCAATGCCCTCAAGGCCTGGAGCGCCGGATGGGATGGCTGCCGGTCCATGGGCGATGGTGAGGGGGAAGATCGCGACGGTCATGGCGGCCGTCGCGCACGACTCCACCATGCCATTGGAAGGTCGCTATCCGTAGCACGTCGCTGAAAATGGCCAGGAACTCGTTCATGGCAGGTCTCCTTTGACACGGATTAGACTGCCGCTGGCCTTCCTCCTCAAACGAGTATAATTTCCGTCTCGGATAACTTGAGGTTATGCGAATGAAACGGGGCCGACTGCCGCTGACGGCATTGAGAAGCTTCGAGACGGCCGGCCGGCATTTGAGCTTCAGCCGGGCGGCAGAGGAGCTTTATGTCTCGCAGGCCGCAATCAGCCGGCAGATACGCGAGCTCGAGAGCTTTCTGGGAAGACCGCTGTTCCTGCGCCTCCATCGCCGCGTCGAACTGACGGATGCGGGACATCGGCTGCTCGACCGATTGGTGAGAAGCTTCGACGATATCGACCGCGTGCTTTCGGAGCTCGCGGCCTCGCCGGCGCAAGCCGTGGTGCGCGTCAGCGTCGAACCGTCGCTCGCCGCGGTGTGGCTGGTGCCACGGCTCAATCGCTTTCGCCAGTTGCGGCCCGATATCGACGTTTCCCTTGAAGTCGATCCACGGCCGATCGAGTTCCGCAGCGACCAGCCCGAGCTTGCCTTGCGTTTCAGCGCGCACGCCACGTCATGGCCGCGCAGCGAGGCCGAGCGCCTGGCTTCGACCGTCGATTCACCAGTCCTGTCGCCGGCGCTGCTTGCCTCCGGCCCTCCCCTGGAAAAGCCGATCGACCTTCGCCATTACACACTGCTGCATGAGGAAAACCGCCAGGGCTGGGCGCGCTGGTTCCAGGCGGCCGGCGTGCCCGCCGAGGCGGTGCCCGCGCGCGGCCCGATGCTGACCGACGTCTCGCTTTCCAAACAGGCCGCGCTGCTCGGCCATGGCGTGGCGCTCGGCGATCTCCTGCAGGTCGGCGAAGAGCTCGCTTCGGGGACTTTGATCAAGCCGTTCGATATCGATGTCGCTTCCGGCGCCTACTGGCTGGTGGCCAGGAGTTTGAAGAACCTGCCGGAGCCGGCCAGGGCGTTCGCCGACTGGATCCGAAGTGAATTCGCTGTGACCAGGAGAACGGCCTAAGCCCTGTCTTCAAGCCGCTTGTCCGGCGCGCTTCTTCTCGATCTGGCTGATCGCGTCGACCACCGCGTCGAAGGTCAGCATGGTTGAGGCATGGCGCGCCTTGTAGTCGCGCACCGGTTCCAGATATTTGAGGTCGGCGAAGCGGCCTTCCGGCGGCGCGCCGTTTTCCTTCAGCATCCTCAGCATGGCTTCGCGCACGGCGCGCAATTCGCCGGCGTTGGCGCCAACCACATGCCGGGCCATGATCGACGACGAAGCCTGTCCGAGCGCGCAGGCCTTCACGTCATGGGCGAAATCGGTCACAACGTCGCCGTCCATCTTGAGGTCCACGGTCACGGTCGAGCCGCACAATTTGGAATGCGCCCTGGCGGTCGCGTCGGGATGATCGAGCCGGCCGATACGCCCGATGTTTCCGGCGAAGCCGAGAATTTTCGCATTGTAGACGTCGTCGATCATATTTTTCCAATCCGTCGCCGCCCAGCGAACAGGGTTTGCCGCTCTCGCGTCTTCCTTTCGCTCCGCTCCAACCATATATAATGGTGGCAGTCGGGCATCGACAAGGCGGCTGGAAGCTGCCTTCGTTGCCCCGCTGTTCACGCCGCTTGCGGGATGGAAATGGGCGATTTTCACCCAAAAGGTCATGGTCCGTTCAACTCGTCCCACCTTTGAGTGGGACTACGGGAGACGCCTTTATGGATGCCGTCATCAAGAAAATCATGCCCCCTTCACAATATTTGGACAAGCCCGTCACCGACCGGCCGAGCGAAGCCGAGGTCGAAGCCGCCGTGCGCACATTGCTGCGCTGGACCGGCGACAATCCGGACCGCGAAGGCCTGATCGATACGCCGAAGCGTGTCACCAAAGCCTTCCGCGAGATGTTCAACGGCTACGACATGTGCCCGGCCGACGAGCTTGGCCGCACTTTCGAGGAGGTTGCCGGCTATGACGACCTCGTCATCGTCAAGGACATAAAGTTCCATTCGCATTGCGAGCACCATATGGTGCCGATCATCGGCAAGGCGCATGTCGGCTATCTGCCGGACGGCAAGGTCGTCGGCCTGTCGAAGATCGCGCGCGTGGTCGACATCTTCGCGCATCGCCTGCAGACGCAGGAAGCGATGACCGCGCAGATCGCCGGCGTCATCCAGGACGTGCTCAACCCGCGCGGCGTCGCCGTCATGCTCGAGGCCGAGCATATGTGCATGGCCATGCGCGGCATCCGCAAG
The DNA here is from genome assembly GCF_004963255.1 of Mesorhizobium sp. Taxonomy (GTDB): domain Bacteria; phylum Pseudomonadota; class Alphaproteobacteria; order Rhizobiales; family Rhizobiaceae; genus Mesorhizobium. The sequence continues at coordinate 48,709 of NZ_SUGA01000004.1, forward strand.
CAGGGCTCGACCACGCTGACCTCGACCTTCACCGGCGTCTTCAAGGATACGCCCGAGGAGCAGGTCCGCTTCGTAACCATGGTGCGCGCAGGCGGCTGATTTGCCGGCCGTCGCCGGCCAAAACACGTAAGGACCGGCGATGTCGGCAGTCGAATTCCCGAAAGCTCCCTCAAGCAAGAAAGCGCTGGAGGAAGGCTCCGTCTTTTCTCCGCGCTTCGACGCCGCCGGCCTCGTCACCGTCGTCGTCACCGATGCCGGTGACGGCATGCTGTTGATGGTCGCGCATATGAATGCCGAGGCGCTGGCGCTTACTCTGGAAACCGGCATTGCTCACTACTGGTCGCGCTCGCGCAACGCGCTGTGGAAGAAGGGCGAGACCTCGGGCAACTTCCAGCAGGTCGTCGAGATGCGCACGGATTGTGACCAGGACGCGATATGGTTGCGCGTGAAAGTGTTGGGCCACGACGCAACCTGCCACACCGGACGGCGTTCTTGTTTTTATCGGACGGTGGGGCTGAATGACGGCAAAGCGACGCTTGCCGGCGACGGCAGCAGGCCGCTGTTCGATGCGGAGGAAACGTATCGGAAGCCGGTGTGAACCATTCAATATTCACAAACCACTCAAATTCACTATTCTCAAATATCTTTGCGGTAGAAGGGATATGGGACAAGGGAGATCATGATGCTCGAATGGGCGTCATTGCGCAGCAGACCTGACGTTCGGGAGGCCAACGGCCCCGCATCGTCCGGCGGCTTGCCCGATCCTCAGCCCGGCAGGAAGACCGGCATCTCGCTGGCGCTCGGCGGCGGCTGCGCTCGCGGCTGGGCTCATATCGGCGTGCTGCGCGCGCTCGATGAGGCCGGCATCGAAGTGTCGATGATCGCCGGCACCTCGATCGGCGCCCTGGTGGGCGGCTGTTATCTTGCCGGCAAGCTCGACGAGCTGGAGGAGTTCGCCAGAAGTCTGACCAAGCGGCGCATCTTCGGCCTGCTCGACCTCAATCTGCGCGGCAGCGGCCTGTTCGGCGGCATGAAGCTCGACCAGCGCCTGCGTGAGCATCTCGACGGTGCCCGCTTCGACGACCTGTCGAAACCCTTTGTCGCCGTCGCGTCCGAAATCCGCACCGGCCACGAGATCTGGCTGTCGAGCGGCTCGCTCGTCACCGCCATGCGCGCTTCCTACGCGCTGCCGGGAGTGTTCGAGCCGGTCGCCTGCAACGGCCGCATGCTGGTCGACGGCGCGCTGGTCAATCCGGTGCCGGTCTCGGTCTGCCGCGCCTACGAGCAGCCGCTCGTCGTGGCGGTCAACCTGCACTACGACCTTTTCGGGCGCGCCGCCGTCATCAAGCACAGCGCCGGCGAGCTGGTCGTCGAGAAAGACGCCCCGCGCCCCGGCCAGATCAATCCCCAGTCGCACCAGAGCCGCCTTGGCATCACCGGCGTCATGGTCGAAGCCTTCAACATCATCCAGGACCGGATTTCGCGCGCCAGGCTCGCCGGCGATCCGCCCGACATGTCGCTGCAGCCGAAGCTCAGCCATATCGGCCTGACGGAATTCCACCGCGCCGACGAGGCGATCAGCCTCGGCTACCAGGCGACGATGTCCCAGATCAGCGAACTGACCCGGCTGCAGTCCGTCCTGGTGTGAATTTCCGGTATCGTTGCTACGCGAGAGCTGCATCGCTGATGCGAAACTGCACCGTGCGGTTGCCGTTCCAGTAATTGCCCGACAGCGAACCGGCGATATGCACGGTCCTGCCCCTGTTCTTGAACAGGAATTCGCCCAGCGCGGTGTCGACGGCGCGAAAGGCGATCGCCTGGATGTTGCCGCCGCTTTGCGACTGCAGGTCGACCCGGATGTGATTGGTTCCGATCGCGCGCGCGTCGGTCAGCCGATGGCGCGGCAGCACGAAGACCGGCGCGATGTGCCCGGCGCCGAACGGGCCGGCTTTCTCCAGCGCGTCGAGCAGCGCGATCGTGGCGCCCTCGGCGGCCAGGGCGCCGTCGATCGCCAGGCTTTCCTCGTTCTGCAACCGGAAGACATCGGCCGCGGCGCGCTCTTCGAAGAAGGCGCGCAACTCGCCGAGCTTGGCGCGCTCGACGGTGATGCCGGCCGCCATCGCATGGCCGCCGCCCTTGACGATCAGCCCGGCAGCCGCCGCCTCGCGCACCAGCCGGCCAAGATCGAAGCCGGGCACCGAACGGCCGGAGCCCGTGCCGATGCCGGTCGAATTGAAGGCGATGGCAAAGGCCGGCCTGCGCGCATAATCCTTAAGCCGCGAAGCGATCAGCCCGACGATGCCCGGATGCCAGCTGTTGCTGGCGGTGACGATGACCGCCGGCCCGTTGCCGCCGGCAAGCTCGGCATCGGCCTCGGCGCGCGCCTGCGCCAGCATCTCCTGCTCCATCTGCTGCCGTTCCTGGTTCAGCCGGTCGAGCGTCTCGGCGATGCTTGCCGCTTCGACGGGATCGTCAGTGGCCAAAAGCCGGCTGCCGAGCGCCGCGTCGCCGATGCGGCCGCCGGCATTGATGCGCGGGCCGATCAGGAAGGACAGATGGAAGGTGTTGATCGGCTCGCCGATGCGCGAGACCCGCGCCAGCGCCGCCAGCCCCTCATTCTTCAGCTGGCGCAAGACCTGCAGCCCCTTGACGACGAAGGCCCGGTTGACGCCGGTGAGCGGCACCACGTCGCACACCGTCGCCAGCGCCACAAGATCGAGCAGCGAAAGCAGATCGACAGGCGCGGCATCCGGCAGCCTTTCGCGCAGCAGCTTTGCCGTCTGGACAAGGCACAGGAAGACGACGCCGGCGGCGCACAGATGCCCCTGCCCCGACAAATCGTCCTCGCGATTGGGATTGACCACAGCCACAGCGGGCGGCAGCGGGCCGCCGACCTGGTGGTGGTCGAGCACCACGACATCGGCGCCGGCTTCCCTGGCCGCCTCGATCGAGGTCGCGCTGTTGGTGCCGCAATCGACGGTGACGATCAGCTTCGCGCCGCGCGAGATCAGCTCCCGCATCGCTTCCGGATTGGGCCCGTAGCCCTCGAAGATGCGGTCCGGGATATAGATTTCGGACGGCACCGAAAAATGCGTGAGGAAGCGTTTCAGGAGCGCCGACGAGGCGGCGCCGTCGACGTCGTAGTCGCCGAAGATCGCCACTTTCTCGCGCGCGACGATCGCATCGGCAAGCCGCGCCGCCGCTTTCTCCATGTCGGTCAGCGATGCCGGGTTCGGCAGAAGCTCGCGGATGGTCGGGTCGAGGAAGCGCTCGGCCTGCTCCGCGCTGACGCCGCGCCCGGCAAGCACCCGCGCGACGATGTCGGGCACGCCGTGGCCCTGCGCGATCGCCAAGGCGGCCATGTCCTGCCGCTCGGTCAGCCGGTGTTGCCAGGAAACACCGGTCGCCGACTGCCTGACATCGAGGAAGAACCGTTTCTCGCCCGTCATGCGACGCGCCGTCTGCACATCATCTTGGGCAGATATCAATATGCGACGGCGGGAGCAATTCGGCGTAAGCGAGCAATCCGGGGAAAAGTGTGGAAGGTTTTTCCCCGGAACGCCGCGGTGGCGCTCAAATGGGCGAAATCAGAACTTCTCCGGATCCTGGTGTCGCGCCTTGATCTCGCGAACGGTGCGCGAGGACGATCGCAGCACGATGGTATGCGTGGTGATGAAGGTGCGGCCGAACTTCACCCCGTCGAGCAGATTGCCGTCGGTGACGCCGGTCGCCGCGAACAGCACGTCGCCGCGCGCCATGTCCTGGGCGCGATAGACCCGCTTCGGATCGGAAATGCCCATCTTCTCAGCCCGCGCCACCTTCTCCGGCGTGTCGAGGATCAGCCGGCCCAGCATCTGCCCGCCGGTGCAGCGAAGCGCCGCCGCCGCCAGCACGCCTTCCGGCGCGCCGCCGGTGCCGAGATAGATGTCGATGCCGGTCTCGTCCGGATCGGTGGTGTGGATGACGCCGGCGACATCGCCGTCGCCGATCAGCCGGATCGCCGCGCCCGTGGCGCGCACTACGTCGATCAGCTTGGCGTGACGCGGCCGGTCGAGGATGCAGGCGGTGATGTCGGAGACGGCCACGCCCTTGGCCTTGGCCAGATTGGCGAGGTTCTCGGCCGGCGAGGCGTCGATGTCGATCAGGCCTTCCGGATAGCCGGGACCGATCGCGATCTTTTCCATATAGACGTCGGGCGCAAACAGCAGGCTGCCCTTTTCCGCGATGGCGATGACCGCAAGCGCGTTCGGCAGGTTCTTGGCGCAGATCGTGGTGCCTTCCAGCGGATCGAGCGCGATGTCGACGGCCGGGCCTTTGCCGGTGCCGACCTCCTCGCCGATATAGAGCATCGGCGCCTCGTCGCGCTCGCCCTCGCCGATGACGACGGTGCCCTTGATGGCCAGTCGATTGAGCTCCTGACGCATCGCATCGACCGCCACCTGGTCGGCTGCCTTCTCATCGCCGCGCCCGCGCAGCCTGGCGGCCGCGACGGCGGCCCGCTCGGTGACGCGCACCACTTCCATGGTGAGGATCCGGTCAAGGCCGGCAGCGATGTTCTGGGCGATGTTCATGGATGGGCATTCCTCGTTGTCTGTTTGCGTCGAGCAATCCCAGAACGGTTGAGCACTGGAATTGCTCCGCCTCCCGCCAGAGGCGGGTTTCTTCTGGCAAAGCTCCATGACAACGGCAAGACTTGCCACGTCAATTTTTGAAATGGCAGCAAAATCAATCGATTGAAGACGGAACCGGACCTGGCTTATTCCGCCCGCTCGATGCGGATCACTTGCGGCTTGTCGGTCAGATGACCGTCCTTGGTGATGCCTTCGACCGCTTTGCGCACCGCCGCTTCCGTCGTCTCGTGGGTGACGAGGATGACCGTTTTCTGCGCCTGCGTTTCCGTGCCGGCCGCCTGCTGGACGATCGATTCCAGCGAGATGTCGTTGTCGGCCATGCGCTTGGCGATGGCCGCGAAGACACCGGTGCGGTCATGCACGGTCAAGCGAATGAAGTAGCCGCCGGCATGGCTGCGCATGCGCGCCTTCTTGTAAGGCTTCAGTTCCTTCGCCGGCCAGCCGAACACCGGAGCGTGCTGGAACCCGGGCCGGCTCTTGGCGATGTCGGCAATGTCGCCGATCACCGCCGAGGCGGTGGCGTTGCCGCCGGCGCCTGGACCGGAAAGCAGGAGCTCGCCCAGAATGTCGGTCTCGATCGCCACGGCATTGGTGACGCCGTGCACCTGCGCGATGACCGAAGCCGTCGGCACCATCGTCGGGTGCACCCGCTGCTCGATGCCGCTATCGGTGCGCTGCGCGACGCCGAGCAGCTTGATACGGTAGCCGAGATCGGCCGCCGCGCGGATATCAGCCTGGGTGATGTTGGAGATGCCTTCCATATAGATGTCGTTGGCGGCGATCTTCGTGCCGAAGGCAAGGCTGGTCAGGATCGACAGCTTGTGGGCCGTGTCGTGGCCTTCGATATCGAAGGTCGGATCGGCCTCGGCATAGCCCAGACGCTGCGCGTCCTTCAGGCAGGCATCGAACGAGATGCCCTCGGCCTCCATGCGGGTCAGGATGTAGTTGCAGGTGCCGTTGAGGATGCCGAAGACACGCGTCACCGCGTTGCCGGCCATCGCCTCGCGCATCGTCTTGATGACAGGGATGCCGCCGGCCACTGCCGCCTCGTAATTGAGCAGAACACCCTTCTTCTCGGCGATCTCGGCAAGCGCCACGCCATGCTTGGCAAGCAGCGCCTTGTTGGCGGTGACGACGTGGCGCCCGGCCTCGAGCGCCGCCTTCACCGCCAGCCGCGCCGGCCCTTCGTCGCCGCCGATCAGCTCGACAAAAACGTCGATGTCGGCCTTTTCGGCCATCTGGACCGGATCGTCGAACCATGTCGCGGCGCTGAGATCGATGCCGCGATCGCGTTTCCGGTCGCGGGCGGAAACGGCCGTCACGACGATGTCGCGGCCGCACTGGCGGGTGAGCTCCGCCGCCTTGTCGCGCAGCACGCGCGCCACCGAGGCGCCAACCGTGCCGAGGCCGGCAATTCCAACACGCAACGCTTCAGCCATGTCCGGCGACGCCCCTCAAAATCCAGAAATATTAGGCAGACTCAGCGCCGAGCGGCGAGCGGCACCACATTGTTGGGCTGCTTGGCGGTCGATGCCAGGAAGCGCTTGATGTTGCGCGCGGCCTGGCGGATCCGGTGCTCGTTCTCGACCAGCGCCACGCGCACATAATCGTCGCCATGCTCGCCGAAGCCGATGCCCGGGGCCACCGCGACATCCGCATGCTCGATGAGCAGCTTGGAGAATTCGAGCGAGCCGAGATGGCGGAACTGTTCCGGGATCGGCGCCCAGGCGAACATCGAGGCCGCGGGCGCGGGAATGGTCCAGCCGGCGCGGCCGAAGGAATCGACCATCACGTCGCGCCGCTTGTGGTAGACCTCGCGCACCTCCTCGATGTCGGCGCCGTCGCCGTTCAGCGCATGCGCCGCGGCCACCTGGATCGGCGTGAACGCGCCATAGTCGAGATAGGACTTCACCCGCGTCAGCGCCGAGATCAGCCGCTCGTTGCCGACGGCGAAGCCCATGCGCCAGCCCGGCATGGAGAAGGTCTTCGACATCGAAGTGAACTCGACGCACACGTCGATCGCGCCGGGAACCTGCAGCACCGAAGGCGGCGGATTGCCGTCGAAATAGATCTCCGAATAGGCGAGGTCCGACAGGATGATGATGTCGTTCTTCTTCGCGAAGGCGAAGACGTCCTTGTAGAAGTCGAGCGAGGCGACCAGCGCCGTCGGATTCGACGGATAGTTGAGGATCAGCGCCAGCGGCTTCGGGATCGAATGGCGGATGCCGCGCTCGACCGCCGGGATGAAGCCGTCGTCGGGCTCGACCTGCAGCGAGCGGATGACGCCGCCCGACATGATGAAGCCGAAGGCGTGGATCGGATAGGTCGGGTTGGGGCACAGGATGACGTCACCCGGCGCGGTGATCGCCTGCGCCATGTTGGCGAACCCTTCCTTCGAGCCGAGCGTCGCCACCACCTGGGTGTCGGGATTGAGCTTCACGCCGAAGCGGCGGGCATAGTAGTTGGCTTGGGCGCGGCGCAGGCCCGGAATGCCGCGCGAGGACGAATAGCGATGCGTGCGCGGATCGCGCACCACCTCGCACAATTTGTCGACGATGGCTTTCGGCGTCGGCAGGTCCGGATTGCCCATGCCAAGGTCGATGATGTCGGCGCCGCGCGAACGGGCGCTGGCCTTCAGCCGGTTGACCTGCTCGAACACGTAAGGCGGAAGCCGGCGGACCTTGTGAAATTCTTCCATTGGAGTTCCAGACGATCGAAGGGGGCGCTTTCGGCGCGCGATATAAACCTAATTGCAGTTAGGGTCGAGGGTCGGGTCGCATTTGCCCTCGATCTGTTTCAGCGTGTCGTCGCCATGCGTCTTGGCAAGCGTCTTCAGCGCCGCGGAATTCGCCGGCGCCTTGACGCTGCCGCCTTTGGCAGCCTGCGCCTGCTGCTCGGCCTTGAGCCTGGCCAGGTTCGCCGCGGTCTCTTCCTTGGTGAACTGCTTGGCGGCCACCTGCGGCGGGATGTTGAGGTTCGGGTAGGAGCCGGTGTCCTTCGGGCCTTCGGTTACGGCCGTCGGCGTTGCATTGCTGGTGCTGGTGCTCGTGCAGCCGCCGGCGGGCAGCAGCACGCCGACCAGCGCGGCAAGGACCGCCTTGCGGGAGATCGAACCGAACCTGAGAAAAAAAGTCCCGCCAACATCAATCGTCATATTGTTTTCCTGGCAGCCGGGTTACTGCGAATTGGACCCGGTCAGATGTCCCATGGTAATATGTCAAGAAAACGCTCCGGGAGGAACCCCGCGGACCATGTCCAAACCTGACGATTCGGACAAAGCGGAAAATGGCGGACCTTCGGCCATCGAGCAATATCTGGTGAAGGATCCCGAGCGCTTCGCCTTGAATATGGCGCGCATGATCGAACAGGCCGGCAAGGCGGCGTCCGCCTGGACCGAACCGCGCGAGAAGGGCGAGGTGCGCGATCATGTCGCCGAACCGGTCGTCGACATGGTCAAGACCTTCTCCAAGCTCTCGGAGTACTGGCTTGGCGACCCGCAGCGCGCGCTCGAAGCGCAGACGCGGCTCTTCGCCGGCTATATGACGGTCTGGGCCAACGCCATACAGAAGGTCAATCCCAATGCCGAGGCGCCGCAGGACGCGGTTCAGCCCGAGCGCGGCGACAAGCGCTTCCAGGACCCCGAATGGGGCCGCAACGCCTTCTTCGACTTCCTCAAGCAGGCCTATCTCGTCACCTCGCGCTGGGCGAACGAGCTGGTCGAGCACGCCGAGGGCCTGGACGACCACACCCGCCACAAGGCGAGCTTCTACGTCAAGCAGGTGTCGAACGCGATCGCGCCGTCGAACTTCATCCTGACCAATCCGGAGCTGTTCCGCGAGACGGTCGCCTCGAATGGCGAGAACCTGGTCCGCGGCATGAAGATGCTGGCAGAGGACATCGCCGCCGGCCGTGGCGACCTGAAGCTGCGCCAGGCAGACTACACGCCTTTCGAAATCGGCAAGAACATCGCCACCACGCCCGGCAAGGTCATCGGCCGCAGCGATGTCGCCGAGATCATCCAGTACGATCCGGTGACCGAAACGGTGCTAAAGCGCCCGCTGCTGATCTGCCCGCCATGGATCAACAAATTCTACATCCTCGACCTCAACCCGCAGAAATCCTTTATCCGCTGGGCGATCGAGCAGGGCCACACGGTCTTCGTCATCTCCTGGATCAACCCGGACGAGCGCCACGGCGCCAAGGGCTGGGAAGCCTATATCCGCGAAGGCCTGCAATACGGTCTCGACATGGTTGAGAAGGCGACCGGTGAGAAGGAAGTCAACGCCATCGGCTATTGCGTCGGCGGCACGCTGCTTGCCGCGGCCCTCGCGCTGCTGGCGCAGGAAGGCGATGACCGCATCAAATCGGCCACCTTCTTCACCACCCAGGTCGACTTCACCTATGCCGGCGACCTCAAGGTCTTCGTCGACGAGGACCAGGTTGCCGCCGTCGAGCGCTCGATGAGCGAGAAGGGCTATCTCGAAGGCACCAAGATGGCCACCGCCTTCAACATGCTGCGGTCGGGCGACCTGATCTGGCCCTATGTCATCAACAACTACATGCGCGGCAAGGAGCCCCTGCCCTTCGACCTGCTCTACTGGAATTCCGATTCCACGCGCATGGCGGCGGCCAACCACTCCTTCTATCTGCGCAACTGCTATCTCGAGAACAATCTTTCGCGCGGCACGATGGAGCTTGCCGGCCGCACGGTGTCGCTGGCCGACATTACCATCCCCGTCTACAACCTTGCCACGAAGGAAGATCACATCGCGCCGGCGCTTTCGGTGTTCCTGGGCTCGCGCTTCTTCGGCGGCGACGTCGAGTACGTGATGGCGGGTTCCGGCCACATCGCAGGCGTCGTCAACCCGCCTGCCGCCAGGAAATATCAGTACTGGACCGGCGGCAAACCGGTGGGCGATTTCAACGCCTGGCTCGCAGCAGCGCATGAGCATCCGGGGTCCTGGTGGACGCACTGGCAGCACTGGATCGAGAACCAGGACAACATCCGCGTGCCCGCCCGCAAACCCGGCAAGCGTATGAAAACCTTGGGAGATGCGCCGGGCACCTATGTCAAGGTGCGTGTGTAACGGACTGTAATGTCTGGTGAGTTGACGGGCCGCCAAAACAGGGCGAAATGGTGGCGTCAATCGTTTCACGGCCTCAAATCAGCGTTCGAAGCAGATTAATTCCGAGGCTTGCAGATTCGACACATGTCCCGTTTCCGGTTGGGAACAGGAGGGTTATCGCGGCGCGATGCTGGAGTAGCGCGGCGATGACGGACCGACCGGATGCCGAGGGGGAATTTATTTTGAAATCAGTAGGTTGGCGTCTCGCACGAAGGGAAGGTCGCAGCATAGCGGCAGCGCTTTTCTCCGTGCTTCTGGCCTCCTGCACATCGACCGGCGACCCGACGATGTCGGTCGTTTCGCCCGCCTACAATTCAACCGCCACCGAAATGAGCGCGACGTCCGGCGCCAAGACGGCAACAACTGCCGATTCGTCGGCTCAGGCGCTATCTGCGACTGCCGATGCGGCAGCGACCGTGATGAGCGAAGGCGACACGCCTTTGCCCGAGAAGGTCGCCTATGTGCCGGAGACGCGGCCGGAAGCCGCCTTCCCCGCCGTCGTGGTGCCCGCCGGCGCCGCCGCGATTGCCGGCAACACACCGCAACCGCTGGTTCAGCCGGCGCAAACGGCGGAACAGACGCAAGCCGTGGCCCAGCAGATCGCCGCCGGCGATGCCGCCGCCATTGCATCCAAGGCGCAGGCGACCACCCAGGCCATGAGCAACGGCGTCTATGTCACCGCGGGCGAACCGGCGCAGCCGCAAGTCGCCGCGCCGAAGAAGAGCCTGTTCGCCTCGCTGTTCAGCACCACGCCGGCCTCGGCAGCACCTGCGCCGCTGATCAATTCGCGCTCCGGCGACCAACCGCCAGCGCAGGCCAAGACCGCAACCGCCGAGCCCGCCCCCGCCAAGCCGATCGTTGAGCTGGCCTCCGCGACGCCCGCCGCGAAGCCGGTGCAGCTCGCCTCGCTCGACGATCCGAGCTATCACATCACTGGCGCCGACGCCCTCCCCGGCGTGCGCCAGACCGCGCTGTTCGAGATCAAGCGCAAGTCCGGCATTGACGACGAGAGCGACGTCGACCTCAACGAGGATGAGGGCGGCGGCGGTTCCTACCAGGTGGCCTCGGCTGCCGGCATGGCAAGGCTCGCGCCCAACGGCCTTCTGAAGCAGAACGAAAGCGTCGACGTCGCCTGCCTCAAACCGTCGCTGGTGCGGGTGTTGAAGACGATCGAGGGCCATTTCGGCCGCAAGATGGTCGTCACCTCCGGCTACCGCGATCCCTCGCGCAACCGCCGCGCCAACGGCGCCAAGAACTCGCTGCACATGTACTGCGCCGCCGCCGACATCCAGTTGCCCGGCGTCTCGAAGTGGGAGCTGGCGAGCTACGTCCGCTCGATGCCCGGCCGCGGCGGCGTCGGCACCTACTGCCACACCGAATCCGTCCATATCGACGTCGGCCCCGAGCGCGACTGGAACTGGCGCTGCCGCCGCCGCAGCGGCGGTGGGGAAGACGGCTGATACTTATGGAGGCCGGCGGCCTCCGTTTCGATAAACCCTCACAGCACCAAACGTCGGCGATTAGCCGAAACCCTCCGAGCTTCGTCATCCACGGGCGGAGCGGGAGCGAAGCGGACGCGCAGACCCGAGGATCCATTCCGTTACCTCGACCGTGGAGTGCAGCGGCGCAGATTCTGTACCGTTGCAACGCTCATAGGTAACGGAATGGATTCTATGGTCTGCGCCGCGTCGCTTCGCTCCTTGCTCCGCCATAGAATGGCGACCGCGACTGGCGTTGTCCCAGCCAATCTCCAAAGGTGCGTGACCGAATGCGGCCGGAACCCTGCCCTGCCGCGAAAAGCCGACTTTTCCCGCCTTTTGAAAAAAGTTGTCGCATGTGGCGGCAGGTGGGTTGCCGGTTGGCAACAACGCAATTATAAGCCGCTTCGTCTGAGCGCGCCCATCGTCTAGCGGTTAGGACACCGCCCTTTCACGGCGGTAACAGGGGTTCGATTCCCCTTGGGCGTACCAGTCTTATCCTCCCTGAACGGCTGAATCCGGCACCTCGCGCTCACCGGGCCGAAACGCGTCATTAACGGCGTTGTTGGGTGACTCATGTTGGCAGCGATCAGACGGTGTAGAGTTCTGCCTCGCCATGGAGGCGCGGATGAACCTGCTTCGGACAGTTCTCTTATGCGCGGCAATGACCGGCCTGGCCGGGCTACAGCCCGTCTGCGCCGAGGATCAGCCCGCTCAGTCCAACGGCGACGCGGCGCAACAGCTGCCGCCCGTTCACTGCGAGGGGATGAATTGCCTGCCGCCGAGGAACGACCCCGCTTTGGAGTGCAAAGGGCAGGATTGCACGCCGGCTCCGGCGACCGACCAGCCCACAGGCCCCGAGATCAAGAAGGTCAAGTGAGCGGCATCGGGCGCTTTGCGGCGGGAACAGAAGGTCGCCGCCCTCGCCGAGTGACGTTGACGCTCCCAAAAGCAGGCTCCAACAGAGAGAAGCATCAGCCTCAGATCAATCCGGAACCATCGGCGCCGGCTCTTCGCACCGATAGACCATGCAACGACCGTCACTGGCCGGAACATAGTCGACCATCGGCACGTAGGGAGCATCGCACTCATTGCCGAACTGGCGGACATAGCGCTCATATGTGTTCGCCCCGGTGGTCAGCACCGCCGCATGCCGGCTCTGGATCAGCGCCTGGGTCTGCGCGCAAGTCATTGTGCGCGTGTCGGGTCGTGCATCGGCGAAAGTTGTGGCGGCAACGATCATCGCTGCCGCGCAAAACGCAATCTTGCCTATGGGCATGGTGGCATCCTCACAAAACATCGGGTCGCCAAATTCGCATCTGGCGACGCCGCTCCGCAACGGCAGCGCGGTCACGATGCAGCGAGCAAAGCCTTGCAGTTGAAACCCGCGCCCAAACCCTGGAATTGCCCGAGGACAAATGACGTCCGAGGTCAGGCTGTTGCAAAAACCACTGTCTGCAGCAGCCCTCCCCCCGGCCGGTTCTCCAGCGTGATCGTCCCGCCGTAGCGTTCGATGATTTCCTTGGCGATGGCGAGACCCAGCCCCGCGCCCGGGATGAACTGCGTACGCGCCGGATCGACCCGGAAGAACGGCTCGAAGGCCTTGTTCAACAGGTCCGGCGGAATGCCGGCGCCGCGGTCGGCGATGGTAAGAACCGCCTGGCCGCCTCGCCGAGCAAGCGCGATGGTGCAGCTCTTGCCATGCGTGGCGGCGTTGACGATCAGGTTGCGCAGCGCGCGGCGCAAGCCGAGCGCGCCGGCCTTGACGAATACATGGTCGAGATGGTCGATCGTCACCGCATGGCCGAGCGAGACCATTTCGACCTCGATATCGCGGACTATCCGGTCCAGTTCCACCGGCTCGACCGCGTCCTGGTTGACCTCCTCGCGCACGAGGCGGATGGCGCTGTCGGCGATACGGTCGAGCTCGTCGAGGTCGCTCAGCCATTTCTCACGGTCCTCGTCGAGGAATTCGGCACGGAGCCGCATCCTGGTCATCGGGGTCCTGAGATCGTGGCCGGCCGCCGCGACCAGGCGCATGCGGCTTTCCATCGCCGTCTTCAGTCTTGCCGACAGCTCGTTGAGCGCATGGGCGGTGGCCCTCACCTCGGCCGAGCCTTTCTCCGGCAAAGTCGCCAGCATGCCATCCGAGCCGATCTTGCTGACGGCGGTTTCCAGCATTTCCAGCGGCCGAACCAGCACGCCGGTGAAATAGATCGACACCGGCGTGGCGCCGAGCACGATCAGGGCCATCCAGCCGGCGAACCCGTACCAGACATCGCGCGGCGGGCCCACGTCGGGAACATCGACGATCATCCAGCGATGGTCAGGCAAAGCGACCGAGGCGATCATCCCGGGTTGCTCGGCCCTGCGGCTGACGACCGCCGAAACATCGAGACCGTTCTGGCGCAGCATGTCGTTCAGCACCCGCGTGTGCTTGCGGTCCTCGAAACCCGGCGCCGGACGATCGCTGATCGTCACCGGCGCATCGCCGCTGCTCGGCACGTGGCCTGGAACCAATTGCGTCATATACCGGATCTGGTGCGCCAGCGGCCCCATCGTCAGCTCCGCCGACGGTCCGCCGAGCACCTTGACCGCCACGAAAGTGGCGAGGCCGACCACGCCGAGGATCGAAACGACCAGAAGAATGATCAGCCGACGGCGCAGCGAAGTCATGGCTCGACATCCGTCGTCGGGACGCGGCACTCCGCCGTCTCGACCCGCGCCGTCAGCTGATAGCCGCCATTGCGCACGGTCTTGAACAATGCCTCCTCGCCCGCTTCGGCGAATTTCCGGCGCAGCCGGCTCATCAGCACGTCGACGGACCGGTCGAGCGGCTCGCGCTCGCGCCCCTGCGTCAGATCGAGCAGCTGGTCGCGCGACAAAAGCCGTCCCGGCCGGTCGAGAAAGACCTGCAGCAGATCGAACTCCGCGCCGGTCAGGTCGACCAGGGCGCCATCGGCATCCATCACCTTTCGCGTGTCCGGCTCCAGCCTGTAACCGGCAAAATGATAGACGCGAACCTTGGGCGGGGCGGCTTGTTCGGGCGCCGAGCGCCTGAGTACCGCGCGGATGCGGGCCGAAAGCTCGCGGGGGTTGAACGGCTTGCCGAGATAGTCGTCGGCGCCGAGCTCCAGGCCGATGATACGGTCGACATCTTCCTTCAGCGCCGTCAGCAGGATGACCGGAATGTGCGGCTTGCGATCGCGCAGGCTCCGGCAGATGTCGAGGCCGGAGCCGTCCGGCAGCATGACGTCGAGCACGATCAGGTCGAACTGGCCGGAGCCGAGCTTCTGCTCGCATTCGCGCCGGTCCGCCGCCACCGACACGCGAAAGCCCTGCCCGTCGAGATAGCGCCCGAGCAGCGTCCTGATCTCGCGATCGTCGTCCACGACGAGGATGTGGGGTTGTGCCTGCATTCTTCGCCCGCTTGCCTTTTCGTTCCTGATTATAGGGAGCGACGCCGCCAAGCGGCATGGAAAATTGCAACGGAACGTTTCCAAGACCCCGCCGGAAACATTCCGAAACAAATCTCCTTTTTCTGGAAACCTTCGGCAACGCGCCGAAGCAAAGCGGCAAAAGATGCTTCCTATCCTCCCGGCATCCGAAGCATGCAGGAAAGGATCACGTCATGCGAAGCAGACTTCTGGCGCTCGGCCTGTTCTCGGTCGCGGCCGTCCACCCGGTGTTCGCCGGCCACCCGGAGCCCGGCGCTGCACCCGCGGACGAGCCGCCGGCAATCGGCCGGCAAGACGATGCTGGCCCCGGCCCGATGGAGCCGTGGCCCGGTCAGCGCTGGGCGATGCGTCAAGGCCCGGAAGACTTCGGCCCGCGTCGCATGGGTCCGCCGCCCGAATTTCTCGCTGCCCGGCTCGCTGCGCTCGAGACCCGGATCGGCATCCGCTCCGAGCAGCTCGATGCCTGGCGCGACTATACCAGCGCGCTGCAGGCGGTGCTGGCGCCGCCGCCGCGACCGGACTTCGGTTTGGGAGGCACAGGGGCTCAGGGTCCTGGCGGGCCTCCGCCAGATGCCGCCCCCGTCCCCTTCGCCTTCCAGGAAAAGCTGGCCGACGAGGTGACCAAACGCGCCGCTTCCGCCGCCAAACTCAAGGACGCCATCGGGGTGCTGCGCACCAAGCTGACGCCCGAACAGCTCGAAATCCTCGCTTCGGCGGACCGGCCTCATGGCCACCCCCCCGGTCCATGGGGCAATCCGCCGGATGCAGCCGGCCCCGGAGGTCTGCCTGATCACGGACAGCTCCCTCCACCCCTACCCCGGAGTGGCGAGCAACTCTGACCGGCTGCGCCGGCCGGCCCCCTCACCCACCCGTTCAAGGGCCGGCCGGTTTCCAATCAAGGCAGCGTCTCACAGGGCAGCGGCTTCGCGAAGCGCACGGAGAACACTATGTGGGAAGCTTTGATGATGCTGCGCCTGATCGCGTCTGCAGCTCCGCGCTTCACGCTTGGGCGCCTGCAGCCAGCCCTTGCGCGGCGCACGCTCAAGGGCGCGATACGGCTGAGCTTCGCCGGATACCGCCTCGCGCTGCCGACCCCGCCGCCAAACCTCGAAAATCGCACAAATCGGACTTCCATGGAGATATTTATCTCGGCCGACCGCGCTGAAGGCGCGCACCTACGATCGGCAAGGGCACTTGGTTTACTGGCACGGATCGGCATACTGATGCCGGCGGGCGTCGCGGCCGCTCATTCGGCCCCCTTCGTCGAACGATCCTGGCCGCGCAAAAGGAGCGCGACATGACCCGCTTCGGCTCATTGCTGGACGCCCAGGCGCAGTGCTCCGTCGCCCAGGCTCGGTACTCCGTCGCCCAGGCGCGGTACTCCGTCGCCCAGGCGCGGTACTCCGTCGCCCACGCGCGAACACCCATCGTGGTTGCCGCGACCGATAACGGCTTTCCTCGCCCTTCCATGCTTGTCCCACGCCTCCCCCATAGGTGCCCGTCGCCCAATGGCTCTGCAATGCGCCTGCGTCAGCCATCGGGCGGCCTTAGCAACTCCAGCGAAAGATGATCCGGGCCATGCGCATTTCATTCAGCCAGCATTCCTTGCCGACGCGCCTCATGGCGGTCCTCGCGCTGTTTGGCACCGCGCTGTTGCTGGCAGCCTGCTCGCAGGAGAAGAGCCAGGTGCCGGCGGGCATGGGGGGTGCCGGCAGGCCCGAGGTCGGCGTCGTCACCCTGCACCCGCAATCGGTCGCGATCACCGCCGAACTGCCGGGCCGTACCGCCGCCTCGCTCATCGCCGAGGTGCGCCCGCAGGTCGACGGCATCATCCGGCAGCGGCTGTTCCAGGAAGGCGCCGAGGTGGTGGCGGGGCAGCCGCTCTACCTCATCGACCCGGCGAGCTATCAGGCCGCCTATGACAGCGCCGTCGCGACGCAGCAGAAGGCCGAAGCCGCAGTGCCCACCGCCCAGGCCAAGTTCGACCGCTATGCCGGGCTGCTGAAGCAGAACGTCGTCTCGAAGCAGGATTACGATGATGCCGCCGCGACGCTGGCGCAGGCGCAGGCCGACGTCGCGGCGGCCAAGGCCAGCGTCGAAACCGCGAAGATCAGCCTCAATCGCACCTCGATCACCGCGCCGATCGCCGGCCGCATCGACAAATCGACATTGACGCCGGGAGCATTGGTCACTGCCAACCAAGAAACGGTGCTGACCACCATTCGCTCGCTGGACCCGATCAATGTCGACGTCACGCAGTCGAGCACCAACCTGCTCAATCTGCGACAGGCGATCAACGAAGGCCGGCTGAAATTCAGCGGGACCAATGTCAGCGTCAAGCTGAAGCTCGACAACGGCACCATCTACGCGCAGAACGGCAAGCTGGAGTTCGCTGGCGCCAATGTCGACCAGTCGACCGGCACCTTTGCGCTCAGAGCCCAGTTCCCCAATCCTGACCGCCTGCTCTTGCCTGGCATGTATGTGCGCGCCATCGTCGAGGAAGGCGTCGCCCAAAACAGCTTCCTGGTGCCGCAGCGCGGCGTCACCCGCGACCCCAAGGGCCAGGCGACGGCCATGGTCGTCAATGCCCAGGGCAAGGTCGAGCAGCGCGTGCTCAGCGTGCGCAACAGCGTCGGCAACAATTGGCTGGTGGATTCCGGCGTCGGCGACGGCGACCGCGTCATCGTCGAGGGCCTGCAGCTGGCGCGCGCCGGCGGCGACGCGACAGCGGTCGAGGTGACGATCGACGAAACGACCGGCGAGATCAAGGACCGCGAGCAGAACTCCGCCTCGGCCACCGCCGCCGGCGGCAATGCCGCCGGTGCCGCCAAGCAGCCGGCCTCCGGCGCAACCGGGAACTGAAGCGATGTCGGGATTCTTCATCAACCGGCCGATCTTCGCCTGGGTGATCGCCATCGTGATCATGCTGGGCGGCCTCTTGGCGCTGCAGTCGCTGCCGATCTCGCAATACCCGCAGATCGCGCCAACCACCGTCAACATCAGCGCCAGCTATCCCGGCGCCGACGCTCAGACCGTCGAGAACTCGGTGACCAAGGTCATCGAGCAGGGCATGACCGGCATCGACAACCTCGATTACATGACGGCGACGTCGACCTCGACCGGACAGGCCTCGATCACGCTGACCTTCACCAGCGGCGCCAACGCGGACACCGCCCAGGTGCAGACGCAGAACAAGCTGCAGCTCGTGCAGTCGCAGCTGCCGCAGGTCGTCCAGAACAACGGCATCACCGTCTCCAAATCCTCGACCGGCTTCCTGATGGTCATCGGCTTCGTCTCTAGCGACGGCAAGATGAACTCGACCGACCTCGCGGACTATGTCGACTCAACCATCAACGACACGCTGAAGCGCGTCGAAGGCGTCGGCTCGACGCAGCTTTTCGGCTCCGGCTACGCCATGCGCATCTGGCTCGACCCGGACAAACTAGCGCAATATTCGCTGATGCCGAGCGATGTCGCCACGGCCGTCGAGGCGCAGAACACGCAGGTCTCGGCCGGCCAGCTCGGCGGGTTGCCGGCGCGCAAGGGCCAACAGCTCAACGCCACCGTCACGGCGAAGAGCCGGCTGCAGACCGCCGAGCAGTTCCGCAACATCATCCTGAAGAGCAATACCGACGGCTCGTTGGTGCGGCTGAACGATGTCGCCGAGGTCGAGATCGGCGCCGAAAGCTACACCACCCAGGCCCACTACAACGGCAAGCCGGCCGCCGGCGTCGCCGTCAGCCTGGCGACCGGCGCCAACGCCATCAGCACGGCGGAAGCGGTGCGCACGACGATCAATCGCCTGAGCTCGACCTTCCCGCAGGGCGTCGAGGTCGTCTATCCGTACGACACCTCGCCCTTCGTGCGCCTGTCGATCGAGGAAGTGGTGAAGACGCTGGCCGAAGCGATCGTGCTCGTGTTTTTGGTGATGCTGCTTTTCCTGCAGAACCTGCGCGCCACCATCATCCCGACGATCGCGGTGCCGGTGGTGCTGCTCGGCACCTTCGGCGTGCTCTCGTTCTTCGGCTATTCGATCAACACGCTGACAATGTTCGCCATGGTGCTGGCCATCGGCCTGCTCGTCGACGACGCCATCGTCGTGGTCGAGAATGTCGAGCGCGTCATGCAGGAGGAAGACCTGCCGCCCAAAGAGGCGACGCGCAAATCGATGAACGAGATCACCGGCGCGCTGATCGGCATCGCCACGGTGCTGTCGGCCGTGTTCGTGCCGATGGCCTTCTTCGGCGGCTCGACCGGCATCATCTACCGGCAGTTCTCGGTCACCATCGTCTCGGCGATGGTGCTCTCGGTGCTGGTGGCACTGGTGCTGACGCCGGCGCTCTGCGCCACCATCCTGCGCCCGCCAAAAGACCATGCGACGCAAAGGGGTCCGTTCGGCTGGTTCAACCGCATGTTCGATCGCGGCACCATCGCCTACCGCGACGGCTCGCGCGGCATCATCAACCGTTCCTGGCGCTTCCTTGCCGTGTTCCTCGCCATCGTCATCGCCATGGGCTGGATGTTCGCCCGGCTGCCGAGCTCGTTCCTGCCGGACGAGGACCAGGGCATCCTGATCACCAGCGCTTCACTGCCGGTCGGCGCGACGCAGGACCGCACCGAGCGCGTGCTGGCCGAGGTGACCAACCACTATCTCAACGAAGAGAAGGACGCGGTCGAAGGCGTGTTCACCGCTTCCGGTTTCGGTTTCGGCGGTGCCGGGCAGAATGTCGGCATCGCCTTCGTGCGACTGAAGGACTTCGATCAGCGCAAGACGCCGGCTCTCGCCGCATCGGCGGTGGCCGGTCGGGCCATGGGCGCCTTCTCCAAGATCAGGGACGCTCAGGTTTTCGCGCTCGCGCCGCCCGCCATCCAGGGTTTCGGCAACACCAACGGCTTCGATTTCTACCTGCAGGACGTCAACGGCGCCGGCCACGACGCGCTGATCCAGACGCGCAACCAGCTTCTGGGTCTGGCGGCAAAGAGCAAGCTACTTGCCAACACGCGCCCCAACGGCCAGGAGGACCAGCCGCAATTCTCGATCGATATCGACCAGGAAAAGGCCAGCGCGCTCGGCATCGGCCTCGCCGACATCAACAACACGCTGTCGACCGCCTGGGGCAGCGATTACGTCAACGACTTCATCGATCGGGGACGAGTGAAGCCGGTCTATCTGCAGTCGGGCGCGGATTTCCGCATGCAGCCGGAAGATCTCGCCAAATGGCAGGTTCGCAACTCCGGCGGCGCCATGGTGCCGTTCTCGGCCTTCGCCTCCAGCCACTGGACCTACGGTTCGCCCCGCCTCGAACGCTACAACGGCTCGGCGGCGATCGAGATCCAGGGCGCCGCGGCCGCAGGCCAAAGCTCAGGTGCGGCGATGGACGAGATCGACAAATTGGTCGCGCAACTACCCGCCGGATATTCGCATGAATGGACCGGCCTGTCACACCAGGAGAGGCTTTCCGGCAACCAGGCGATGTCGCTCTACGCGATTTCAGCGCTGGTCGTGTTCCTGTGCCTTGCCGCGCTTTACGAAAGCTGGTCGATCCCGTTCGCGGTGATGCTGTCGGTGCCGATCGGCATCTTCGGCGCCCTGGCGGCGGCCACTCTCTTCGGCCAGACCAATGACGTCTATTTCAAGGTCGGCCTGCTCACCACGATCGGTCTGGCGGCCAAGAACGCCATCCTCATCGTCGAGTTCGCCATCGAGCGGCAGTCTGCCGGCATGGGGCTGGTCGAGGCAACGCTAGAAGCGGCGCGGCAACGCCTGCGGCCGATCCTGATGACATCGCTGGCCTTCATCCTCGGCGTCACGCCTCTGGCGATCGCCAGCGGCGCGGGCTCGGGCGCGCAGAACTCGGTCGGCATCGGTGTCATGGGCGGCATGATCGCGGCGACCGTGATCGGCGTCTTCCTGGTGCCGCTTCTCTTCGTCACGGTGCGCCGCATCTTCAAGGGCAAGGCAGCCAACGAGAATTCAGGCAGGACCCCAGCCACAGCCACTCAAGAATAGAGGTTTTTTCCATGCCAGGTTTTGAACGCGGTCTCGCGACCGCGAAGGGGTTCTTTTTGCCCGCGTTTGCCGCAGCCCTGCTCTCGGGTTGCGTCGTCGGTCCGGACTACCAGAAGCCGCTGCTGGCAATGCCGGCAAGCTGGAGCGGGCAAAGGGCGGCAAGGCCGGCAAAGCCTGCGCAGCTGTCGCAATGGTGGCGGCGCCTGTGCGATCCCGAGTTGGACGCGCTCGTCGCGGAGGCGGTCGCCGGCAATCTCGATGTCGCTACCGCCAAGGCCAAGATCCGTGAGGCGCGGGCAAGCTACCGCCAGTCGGTGGGCACGTTGCTCCCATCCGCGGACGGTTCGGCCTCGGCCACCCGCAATAGGACCGCAGCAACCAGCTCGGGCACGGCAACCAGCACAACCTATGACCAGTATCAGGCAGGCTTCGATGCCAGCTGGGAACTCGACCTCTTCGGCGCCAACCGCAGGGGCGTCGAAGCGGCGAGCTACGGACTGGACGCCTCCGAAGAGGAACTGCGATCCACCCTCCTTACGCTGGTTGGCGACGTGACCTCGAACTATGTCCAGGCACGCGGTTATCAGGCCCGCATTGCGCTTGCCCGGCGCTCCGCCGCATCGCAGCGGCAGACAGCCCAGCTCACCCGCACCATGGCGCTGGCCGGCTCGGCGACCGCGGCGGACGTCGCCAAGGCCGAAGGGCAGGCCAGCGGCACGGAAGCCGGCGTTCCGAGCCTGGAAGCGGGCTATGCCGAGGCCGTGCATCGGCTTTCCGTACTGACCGGGCGGCCGCCTGCGGCCCTCACCGAGCGCTTGAAGCTCGTAAAGCCGATCCCGGCGCCGCGCCTGCCGATCCCGACCGGAGTTCCAGCTGACATCCTGCTCACCCGTCCGGACGTACGCATGGCCGAGAGGCAATATGCGCAGTACACGGCAAAGGTCGGGCAGGCCGAGGCGGCGCGCTATCCGAGCGTCAGCCTGACTGGCGACATCAGCACCACGTCCCTCAAGCTCGGCGATCTCGGCAAGAACTCCACCATCGGCTGGTCCTTCGGGCCGGCGCTCAGCGTGCCGCTGTTCAATGGCGGCCAGTTGCAGGCGGCCGTCGACGTCGCCAAGGCCCAGCGCGACCAATATTTCGTCGCCTACAAGGCCGCCGTGCTGACCGCACTGGAAGATGTGGAGAACGCCACCGTTTCGCTGTCGCAGGAGCGCATCAGGAACGGCAAGCTCGCCTCCTCCGCGAAGTCCTACGGCGATGCCGCGCGGCTTGAAAGAACGCTCTACAAGGCTGGCGAGACCAGCCTCCTCGACGTGCTCGATGCCGAACGCTCAGCCTATTCCGCCGACGATTCCGTCCTGCAAAGCCGCGTCTCGATCGCCACCGATTACATAGCCTTGAACAAGGCGCTTGGCGGTGGCTGGAACGGCGCGATCGATACAGGCAGGCCCGAAATCATCGATGTCGGCACCGGACCGCGGCTGGCATCGAAGACCCAGTGAGACCAGGTGCACGGTGTCTATCCGCCTGTTGACAACCATACAAATTCCCGTGAGCGATGCCCGCAACCAATCTCCCGCTATATAACAGCGTCGTTGAGGTCATGAGATGTCAGGCGCTTACGATCTGGGAACCAATCTGGTCCGCCGTATCTATGAAAAACGCATAGATGCGCCGGCCATTCTTGATGCCGGCACGCATTTTCCCAATGCGGCGAAGTTCGCCGCCGCCTGGCAGGACATCCGCGATGAAGCGCTCGCAGCAAAACTGAACAAGGCGCCGCGTTTCCACGACATCATGCCGGAACAGGCCGATATCTCGGCCAATGACGGGCTCGACTGGCGCATGTTCGTGCTCAAGGCTTACGACATGACGGTCCCGGAAAACCTCGCGCGCATGCCGGTGCTGAGCCGGCTGCTCGCCGAATGCCCCGAGGTCAAGTCAGCGGCCGTCTCGTTCCTCGCCCCGCACAAGCACATCCCGCCGCACCGTGGACCGTTTCGCGGCATCATGCGCTTCCATCTCGGCCTGGTCATCCCGAAGCAGCCGGACGGCCGCCCGGCAACGATCATGATGATCAATCATGAGGAAAGGCGCATCGCCGACGGCGAATGCATGCTGTGGGACGACACGTTCGAGCACGAAGTCATGAACAACTCGGATCAGCCGCGCGTCGCTCTCCTGCTCGACGTGTGGCGTCCGCAAATGCCGCTGGATATGGAGATCCTGTCGCGCGTGATCGTGCGCGGCGTGCAGGTGGGAATGCGCTATCGGGGCGTGTCGTTCGGCGGCTGAACCCAGTAGCAAGGCTCAAGCGCGTCACGCTTTAAGCACGCGCCTCGCGATGTGTCCCTGCCCTGCGCTTGCCGGGAAACATCGCGTCCCTCGCCAGCAATCCGCTGACGCGGCAGAAGGTTGCAAACGCCCGGCAGGCTTCCTCGGTGCTGGCCACATCGACCGTCGCCCCGAAGCAGGCATTGAAGGCGGCTTCGTAGATCTTGCCCTGCCTGCGCTTCGGCCAATCCTGCAGGAAATCGAGCGCCTGCTCGACACTGTAGATTTCCTCGACCGGCAGGCCGGGCGCGGGCGTGATGCGCACCGGCACCTCGAATTGCAGTCTGTCCATTCCCTGTCTCCCGAACTGGCGTAGCCGAACCAACGCCGCTCGATGTGAAAAGTTGCTTTTGCGGCCTTCTGACTCAGGAATGTGACCTCAGTGCGGTGAAGAATCGGTTCGCGGACATGTCGGGCCAGCGCCCGGCCGATCCGCGCAGGCCGACAGGGCGACGCTACCCACACCGCCCTGCCCCCGGCCCCTTGCCTTTGCCGCTACTGATTGGCCGGGTCCGTCTCCGCGTCATAGGCCATGCGGGTAACCACCATCAGCACATAGGTGGACGGCAGCGCGAAGATGGCGCCGAGCACCATCGCCGCTGTTCCGTCCATGCCAAGGGTGGCGGCAACGGCCCAATAGACGGTGCCGATGCAGATTATCGCCTGAACCGCCAGGAAGCAGGCCGCGGCAGCCGCGCGGGTGAGTGTCTTGAATGTCTTGATGCGTTGCATTGAAGAAAATCCGTATTGAAGCGCACGCAACCGGCGGACGGCCGGCGGCCGTCGCTGGGTCGCGACGCGAAGGAATGTTTTGATTTGGATGCCGCGCTCGGCGGCCGGGGCTTATGCGGCGGGTGGCGCGCGTGGCTGGTTCGCACGCGACGGCGTTGCGATTCCCGCCGCGGGCGTGACACCCATTTCGGCTGGCAATGCCTGGCCGATAACCAGCAAATCGGCTGCGGGCGCAAGCACGCCGGGATTGCCGCTGACAAGCTTCACGGGAAGCGGCCGGCTGGCTCGAACCTCGAGCGCCTGCGTCTTGCCGGAGGTCCTGAGCAGCGCCATCGTGTCGCCCTGGCGGGCGGCGCTGATGCCGGAGCCACCCTGGAGCGAGACGGCCGATGCAGAGATTCCGGCCTGTGCGAAGCCCAGCAGCGCGAGCATCAGCAGCGCCATCAGGCCGGCAAAAGCGGTCCTGACCGGCAGCAGTTTCGATCTCTCGCGTTCAGGTGCCGTCAAGGCTATCTCCGGATACCAGAACCGGCCCTAACCCATGAAACGGCCGAAGGAAAGCCGCAACGGACGGCGCGCTCGCACTTCGTCCTTGAACCTTGCGGCTTCCGGTGCCAAATCTGGGGCAGATTTTGGCACTCGGCTCCCTTTGGAGCCAACGCCGGCAAACGGACAAAAATGGTTACCTATCTCGACGCCGCCACGGCCCCCCTTCGAAACACCGGCCAGATCCGCCTCTATGGCGAGGAAGGTTTTGCCGGCATGCGCAAGGCCTGCGATCTCACCGCGCGCTGCCTCGACGAGCTGGTGCCGATGGTCAAGCCCGGCGTGACGACGGAAGCGATCGACCGCTTCGTTTTCGAATTCGGCATGGACCACGGAGCATTGCCGGCGACGCTCAACTATCGCGGCTACACCAAATCGTCCTGCACCTCGATCAATCATGTCGTCTGCCACGGCATTCCCGACAACAAGCCGCTGAAGGATGGCGACATCGTCAACATCGACGTCACCTATATCTTGGACGGCTGGCACGGCGATTCCTCGCGCATGTATCCGGTGGGCACCATCAAGCGCGCCGCCGAGCGGCTGCTCGAAGTGACCTATGAATGCCTGATGCGCGGCATCGCCGCGATCAAGCCCGGCGCCCGCACCGGCGCCATAGGCGCCGCGATCCAGACCTACGCCGAGGCCGAGCGCTGCTCGGTGGTGCGCGATTTCTGCGGCCACGGCGTCGGCCAGCTTTTCCACGACGCGCCGAACATCCTGCATTACGGCACCGTCAATGAAGGCGTCGAGATGCGGCCAGGTATGATCTTCACAGTCGAGCCGATGATTAATCTCGGCCGCCCGCATGTGAAGGTCCTGTCGGACGGCTGGACGGCGGTTACGCGCGACCGTTCGCTGTCGGCGCAATACGAACACACGATCGGCGTCACGGATACCGGCTGCGAGATCTTCACGCTGTCGCCGAAGAACCTCGACCGGCCCGGCCTGCCAGCCTAGCTTTCTTGCCGCTGGCCTTCCCGGCCTGGCGAGCGCTTGAAGTTCGTCCGCGAGAATTGCCTGCCGTGGCTCCTTGGGGGCGCGAAAGGCATCTGGCGCCCGACCAAGAGCGGCCGGGGGCGACCTGCCGCATCATAGCCCCGTTTGGGGCCCTTCCTTCGACTCGTTCCGAACAGCGACCCGCCGTGATCGTCATGTAGCATTTTTGTTACAGGCGACGACGGATTGAACGCAGCTCCAATTACGTCATCCGACCATTGACCTAGGTCAACCGAGCATCTCTCCACGGCTGTCATTGCTGCAGCGCACCACATTCGAATTCCATGGAGAGATATTATGGTGAGAAACTGGGTTGGGCAGTGGCGGGGGATCGCAGTTGCCGCAGCGCTTGTCGTGGCAGGAATGCAGCAGGCCACGGCGGCGGACATACAATCCGTGACACAGAACGTGCCGCCTGTAGCAGCATCGGGTCCCTGGCAGATTCGCCTGCGCGCCTTGGGCGTGATCACGGACGACAAGGGCAACGTCAACGGAATCCCCGGCTCCGACCTTTCCTATTCGGATACCGTGACGCCGGAATTGGACATTTCCTACTACTTCACCGACAACGTCGCCGCCGAACTCATTCTCGGCACCACCTACGCCAATATCTATGGCGAGGGGACGATCAGCGGGTTGGGCAAGGTCGGCAAGGTCTGGGTGCTCCCGCCAACGCTCACGCTGCAATACCACTTTACCGATTTCGGCGCCTTCAAGCCCTATGTCGGCGCCGGCGTGAACTACACGATCTTCTACAATCAGGATGCCGGCAGCGCTGACGCCCTCCATGTCAAGAACACCTTCGGCGGCGCTCTGCAGGTCGGGTTCGATTACATGCTGGATCAGCATTGGGGCGTCAATTTCGACGTCAAGAAGCTCTTTCTGGAGCCGAAATTCGACGTCACGGTCGGCGGCACGAACTTGACTGGCAAGGCCAAGCTCAACCCCTGGCTGATTGGCACGGGCGTCACCTACCGCTTCTGACAAGGCGGGACGAAAGCCGGTTGCCGACATTAACTGGCCATAAGGAGGGTGCCATGTTGCACCCTCCTCTCACCTCGGATGCTGGCAACTCCAAATCATCGCCGGTGGAGCACGCTTACACCACCATCATGACGGGGCCGATGCAGGGATTTTCGCGCTCGCGCCGAAAAAACTCGACTGCGTCCGGCCCGTCGGCTTACAGTTTCCTTCTGCCGGGCCTTTCCGGCCAAGGGCGGGCAACCATGGGGGAAACCAGCGACGACGAGCGGGGATTTTTCGCGGAGCTGCCGGTCCGGCGGCCCACCAAGGCCGCGCCGATCGAAAAGCCGCACTATCACGGCCATCGCGATCGTCTGCGCGAACGGTTCGTCGCCGGCGGGCCAGACGCCCTCCCCGACTATGAACTGCTCGAGCTGCTGCTTTTCCGGCTGATCCCGCGCGTCGACACCAAGCCGATCGCCAAGGCGCTGATCGCCCGCTTCGGCTCGCTCGCCGAAGTGCTCGGCGCGCCGCCTTCGCTGCTCGAGGAGGTCAAAGGCATCGGGCCGACGGTTGCTGTCGACCTCAAAGTCATCGCCGCGACGGCCCAGCGCATGGCGCGTGGCGAGGTGCGCGGTCGCGAGGTGCTGTCCAACTGGACGCAACTGCTCGACTATTGCCGCTCCGCCATGGCGTTCGAGAACCGTGAGCAGTTCCGCATCCTGTTCCTCGACAAGAAGAACGGGCTGATCGCCGACGAGGTGCAGCAGACCGGCACCGTCGACCACACGCCCGTCTATCCGCGCGAGGTGGTGAAGCGCGCGCTCGAGCTCTCCGCCAGCGCCGTCATCCTGGTCCACAACCATCCGTCCGGCGACCCCACACCGTCCCGCGCGGACATCGAGATGACCAAGCAGATTATCGACACGGCCAAACCGCTCGGCATCGCCGTGCACGACCACATCATCATCGGCCGCAAGGGCAACGCCTCGATGAAAGGACTGCTGCTGATCTGATGGGCTGCCGGAGATTGCCAGGGGCTTGGCCGGCTACCGCAGATCGGACCATGCGCCTGCCAATGACTGGCGCGGCCTGCGGGGACAGCGCGCAAAAAGGCTGGATTTGAAAATCGTTCAATTGCGCAACGAATGATCCCCGTGACGGCGCCGGCGTGGATCAATCTTCTATCCAAGGAAGATCGCAGCAGCGTCTTTAGAAGATAATTCCGTTGAGGCCTTTCACATCCGCTGCTAGCGTTTGAAACGCTTCAATTGGATCACGCCTTTGCAACGCAAGCGCCCGACCATTGCCGATGTAGCACGAGCCGCCGGTGTTTCCATCGGCACGGTCTCAAACTTCATCAATGGCACGGCCGGCCTCAAGGAAGGCACGCGAGAGCGCATAGAGAAGGCGATCGCCGCCCTGATGTACCGGCCGAGCTCGTTTGCGCGCTCCCTGCCCGGCCGTGCCCCGCAGCGGCCGAAGAATCTCGACCATCTGCCCAGGCTCCTGGTCGCCGGACGGGTGAGCGTCGACTTCCTCTGCCGCGTCGAGGTGCTGCCGCATCGCGACGACCGGATCACGGCCAGCCATATCGACAAGGCGCTCGGCGGCCCCGCCGCCAATCTCGCGGTTGCCGCGGCCGGCGTCGGGGCGCCCTACGCGCTTGACGTGGAACTGGCGACGGCGGTCGGCGAGGACGCGGAGAGCGACTGGGCGCTGGGCGAGCTTTCCAAGCTGGGCGTGCACGCCTTGCCAATCCGCAGCACGCCCAACAACCGGCTCTCGCAGGCGATCGTCATTATCGAGCGCAACGGCAGCCGCACCATCATCAGCGAACCGTTCGAACTTGGCGAAGTCGATCTCACCGCCAATCTCGACATCCAACCCGAACAGCGACCCGCCTGCCTTCACATCGAAGGCTTCCATTACGAGACGATGACGGCATCCATCGCGCGTTTTCACCAGGCGGGCTGGAAGGTGAGCCTGCATTCCGCCGGCCTGCCCAGGAGCGCGCGCACGCCTGAAATCTTCGCGCAGATGGTCAGGCAGATCGACCTGACCTTCATCAACGATGTGATGATCAGGGAGATCTACGGATTTCGCACGCGCATGGCGACCATGATCGAAGAGGTTCGCCTCATGCTGTCGCGCATCAAGCCGCGCGGAACGGTCGTGCTCACCCTCGGCGAGTTCGGCGCGGTGGTGTTTCCGGCGACCGGCGGACCGCAGATCGAGGTGCCGGCCCTGCCAGTCAACCGCGTGGATGCGACCGGCGCGGGCGACAGCTTTGCCGGCATCTTCCTCAGCCTCTGGCTGCATGGCGCGTCGCTGGAAACCGCGGCCCGCTACGCCGCGGTCGGCGCCAGCCTGACGACGACGGTCGAAGGCGCGCAAGGCTACATCGCCGACTTCGCGACACTGAAGGCCACCGCTGCCGCGAGCGACGTTATGGCCAGCTAGATCAATGGCTTACCGGCCCAGGGCGGCCGGCAGGCAAGTAACAGGCAATATCGGGAGAACATGAGTCATGCCGAAAACGAAAGTCCTTCTGGTCGGCGAGAGCTGGATGAGTTCCGCCACCCACTACAAGGGCTTCGACCAGTTCGGCAGCGTCACCTTCCATCTCGGCGCCACGCCTTTGGTCAACGCCTTGAAGGACAGCGAGTTCGATCTTGAATACATGCCGGCCCACGAGGCGGTCGAAAAGCTGCCTTTCACCATGGAGGGCCTGTCGCAATACAAGGCGATCGTGCTCTCCGATATCGGCGCCAACTCGTTGCTTTTACATCCCGATGTGTGGCTGCACGGCAAGACCGTGCCCAACCGGCTCAAGCTGCTGCGCGACTGGACGCGAGGCGGCGGCGGCCTGGTCATGATCGGCGGCTATTTCAGTTTTCAGGGCATCGACGGCAAGGCCCGCTGGCACCGCACGGCCGTCGAGGACGCGCTGCCGGTGACCTGCCTTCCCTATGACGACCGGCTCGAAATTCCCGAGGGCTTTCGGCCCGAGATCATCGGCCCCAGGGATCATACACTCTTTGCCGGTATCGAGGGCGAGTGGCCGATCCTGCTCGGCGCCAACGAGGTCATTGCCCGCGACCGCGACGATGTCGAGATCCTGGCCCGGCTGCCGCAGGACCAGGGCGGTCATCCGCTGCTGGTCACCGGGCGCCATGGCGAGGGGCGCACCCTGGTCTGGACGTCCGATATCGGCCCGCACTGGCTGCCGAACAGCTTCGTCGAATGGCCCGGCTACGCGCGGCTTTGGACCAACGTGCTGCGCTGGGTCAGCAAGGCCGTCTAGCCTATCCACGAATGCCGGAGAAACCGTCATGACGGCCCCTTTTCTCGTCGCCAGGAACATCGCCAAGCGCTTCGGCGCGCTGACCGCCCTTGCCGATGTCGACCTGGAAATCCGGCCCGGCGAAGTGCTGGCGCTGCTCGGCGACAACGGCGCGGGCAAATCGACTTTCATCAAGATCCTGGCGGGCGCCCATCCGCCGAGCGACGGCGAACTTCTGATCGAAGGCAAAGCGGTGGCGTTCGCCTCGCCCAAGGATGCGGCGGCGTCCGGAATCGCGACGATCTTTCAGGAACTGGCGCTTTCGGAGAACCTCTCGATCGCCGAAAACGTCTTTCTCGGTCGTGAATTGAAACGCTCCATTTTTGGCATCCCGTTTCTGAAACGCGCCGAGATGCGCCAGCGCGTCGACGGACTTCTGCAGGAGCTCGACGCCCATATCTCCGATCCCGAGGCCCCGGTCGGCAGCCTGTCGGGCGGCCAGCGCCAGGCCGTCGCTATCTGCCGGGCGCTCAATCTCAACGCCCGGCTGGTCATCATGGATGAACCGACGGCCGCCCTTGCCGTCGCCGAGACCCGCAAAGTGCTGGCGCTGACTCGGCGCCTTGCCGGCCGCGGCTGCGCCGTCGTGCTCATCAGCCACAACATTTCCGAAGTCTTTGAGGTTGCCGACCGGATCGTGGTTTTCCGGCGTGGCCGCAAGGTGGCCGAACGGCTGGCCGCCGAGACCAATCACGAGGAAGTCGTTTCGCTCATAACAGGCGCCCATCCCGACGTGCGGGCGCTCGAAAAAACAAACTGACACGCACGTCATTCCAGAGAGGATCAAAAACAATGCTTTCACAACTCAGGAAAGTGCTCGCGGCCTCCGCGCTGTCCTTCGTCGTCGCGACGACGGCGCATGCGGCGGACAAGCATAAGGTCGCCTTCGTCCCGCAGCTTATCGGCATTCCCTACTTCAACGCCATGGAGGCGGGCGGCAATCGCGCCGCCAAGGATCTCGGCGTCGATTTCGTCTATTCCGGCCCGGTCGACACCAACCCGGTCGACCAGTTGCAGATCGTGCAGAACCTGATCGACCAGGGCGTCGAAGCGGTCTCGGTCTCCGTTCTCGATGCTTCGAGCATCGCCCCGGTGGTGGAGAGCGCCAAGGCCAAGGGCATCAAATTGTTCACCAGCGACAGCGACGCGCCCGACAGCGGCCGCGCGGTCTATGTGGCGCAGGCGACAGACGAGGGTCTCGGCACCACGATCATCGACGAACTGGTCAAGCGCGTCGGCGAGGACGCCACGATCGGCATCGTCTCCGGTGAGGCGACCGCGTCCAACCTCAACGCCTGGATCGGCTTCATGCAGAAGGAAGCCACCGCCAAATATCCCAAGCTGAAGCTGCTCGCCCCGCAATTCGCCGGCGGCACGGCCGAGCGCGCCGCGCAGATCTCGGGCGACCTCATGGCCGCCAATCCCGACATCAAGGCCATCATCGCCGTCGCATCCTCGACCTGCCCGGGCGTTGCCCAGGCGATCGAGACCGCGGGCAAGATCGGCTCGGTTATCGGGACCGGTTACTGCAGCCCGAACACCGCGCGCTCCTATCTGAAGAGCGGCGCCTTCGGCTTCACCGTGCTGTGGGACCCTGAACAGCTGGGCTACCTGACGGTCTGGGCCGGCAAGCAGCTTATCGACGGCAAGAGCTTCGAGGCCGAGAACAAGATTGCCGGCCTCGACAAGCCCGCCACCTATGATGCCGCCAAGGGCATCCTGCTGCTCGGGCCGCCGGCCGTCTTCACCAAGGACAATGTCGACAAGTTCAACTTCTGAGCCCTGACGTGAGCGCGGTGCGGCAGTCTGGAAGCGGTGTCTTCTCCATGAACGGGCGGGAGTGGTCTTTGCTTGTCGCCTGTTTGCTGGCGATCGCCATCTTCTCTGTCGCATCGCCGCACTACGCGACCCCGGGCAACGCGGTCACCGTGCTGCGCAACAGCGTCGAGCTGCTGCTGATCGGCCTCGGCATGACCTTGCTGCTCGCCATGGGCGGCATCGATGTCTCGATCGGCATCGTCATGGGCCTCGCGGCCATCGCCATCGGCCGTATAGTTGGCGCCGATGGCAGCCCGTTCGTGGCGCTTGTCGCGGGCCCGCTCGTCGGTGCGCTGCTGGGCTGCGTGACGGCCGCCGTCGTCGTCCTCGGCCGCGTCCCGGCAATCGTCGGAACGCTTGGCTTGCTCGGCGTCTACCGCACCGCCGTGTTTGCGCTGCTTGGCGGGCAATGGCTTTCCGGCCTGCCCTCGAGCCTCACCGATCTGCTGGCAACCACCGTGCTCGGCATCCCCGTGCCGGCCCTGGTGATCGCCGTTGCCTATCTGACTGTCTGGCTGGCACTGCGGCGCACGCCCTATGGTTTGCATCTGCTGGCGATCGGCAATTCGGAAGAAAAGGCGCGGCTTTCGGGAATTCCGGTGATCAAGGTCAGATTCCTGACCTTTGTCATCAGCGGCGTCCTGACCGGCATTGCCGCCACCTTCTATGTCGCAACCTACCGCAACGTTGAAATGTCGATCGGCAGCACCTCGGCGCTGGATGCCATCGCCGCGGTCATTCTCGGCGGCACAAGCATATTGGGCGGGCGCTGCAGCCTGCTCGGCACGGTGCTTGGCGTGCTCCTGCTCAGAATTCTCCAGAATGGCCTGCTTCTCATCGGTGTCCCCTCGCTTTGGCAGCCGGTCGTCACCGGCGTGCTGGTCATCGGTGTGCTCGGCTTCGAAGCGGTCTCCAATCGCCTGCCTCTTACCCGGTTCCAGCGAGCCCGCGCATGAGAACGCTTCGGAACCTGCAGGGCCCGGCCCTGACCCTGGCTTTGCTGTGCGCGCTGTGGCTGATCGTGATTGTCGGCCTGCTGGCGCTCAAGCCTTCCGTCTTCAATCTCGGCACCGTAACCACCATTCTTCAGTTCTCGACCATCCTGGCACTGGTTGGCCTCGGACAGGGGATGGTCATCCTGGCCGGCGGCACAGGCATAGACCTGTCGGTCGGCGGCGCGGTTTCGCTCTCCGCCATCATCGCCATGCTGTCGCTCAAACTGGGCTTGCCGCCGGTCCTGCTGCCGGCCGTCTGCATCCTGGCCGGCGCAGCGCTCGGCGCCCTCAATGGATTGCTGGTGAACGGCCTGGCGCTGCTGCCCTTCATCGCGACGCTCGGCACCTTCTTCGTCTATTCCGGCGTAGCGCTTGCCGTCACGGGCGGCGCGGCCCAGTCGGGCGTGCCAGGATGGCTGCTTCTATGGGGGCGCGGTGTCGTCGCCGGCATTCCCGTGCCCTTCCTCACCCTGGCCATCCCCTGCTTCGCGCTGGCCGGCCTTGCGCTGATGGCGACGGCCTGGGGGCGCTGGATCTATGCGATGGGCTTCAACGAACGCTCAGCCAGGCTGGTCGGCATTCCTGTCGATCGCGTGCGCTTCATCCTCTACGCCCTGAGCGGCGCGCTCGCCGGCGCCGCCGGCCTGGTTTCGCTCGCCTGGCTCGGCAGCGGCAGGCCCAATATCGGCCAGAACCTCGAGCTGGAATCTCTGACCGCCGCGATGCTTGGCGGCATCGCCATCACTGGCGGGCGCGGCGGCGTCGGGGGCGTGTTCGCGGCCGTGCTGCTCCTGGTCACGCTCAAGACCGGCCTGCTGCAACTGAACATCAACACGGTCTGGCAAGTGGGGATCGTCGGCGCCCTTCTGGTGTTCGTCCTTCTTGCCGACCGGCTTTCCCAACGTTGGAGATCCTAATGCCTTCCATGGAAGAGACCATCGCCGCGCGCGTCGAGGCAGCGGCCGATCGCATCGTCGAGACGCTGAGCGATCTCGTCGCCTTCCCCTCGATCGTGAAATCCAATCCGAAAGAGGCCGGCCCGGGCGAGCGCGACTGCCAACTCTATCTGCAGAAGCGCCTGGAGGCGCTCGGCTTCACCACCGATCTGTGGGACCCGGACGGCCCGGCGCTCTATGAAAAATACAAGGGACGCGCCGGCGCCAACAAGGGCAGGACATTTGAAGGCCGGCCCAATCTGGGCGGCGTGCTGAAGGGCACGGGCGGCGGCCGCTCGATCATGCTGACCGGTCATATCGACGTCGTGCCGCCGGGTGCGGCCGGACACTGGGCAACCGATCCGTTCCAGCCCGTGCTGAAGGACGGTTTCCTGCATGGGCGCGGCACCGTCGACATGAAGGGCGGCGTCGCCTGCATGCTGATGGCGGTCGAAATCCTGAAGGGGCTCGGCGTCAGTCTTTCCGGAGACATCGTCTTCACCACCGTCGTCGACGAGGAGATCGGCGGCATGGGGTCGCTCGCCATGGTCGATCGCGGCTTTCGCGCCGATGCCGGCATCATGACCGAGCCGACGGCAAACAGGATCGCGCCGCTCTGTCACGGCAT
Source organism: Mesorhizobium sp. (assembly GCF_004963255.1). GTDB lineage: Bacteria > Pseudomonadota > Alphaproteobacteria > Rhizobiales > Rhizobiaceae > Mesorhizobium. Next base: position 82,711 of record NZ_SUGA01000004.1, read on the forward strand.
ATTGTGGGGCAGGATCATCATCGACGGCATCGGCGGCCATGCCGAGCTCACGCCGAACGCCTGGTATTCGAGCGGCCCGGTCGATGCCGTGCAACTCTGCCGGCAGATCCTCGACGGCATTGATATCCTCAACCGGCGCTGGATGTTCGATCCCAGGAAGAACCATCCGCTGATGGACCTGCCCAACCAGATCATCGTCACCCAGATCAATGCCGGCGAGCACCCCTCCTCTATGGCTGGTCGCGGCGAGATCATCATCGACGCGCAGTACCTGCCGAGCGAGCATGACGAATTCAGGCTGGGCGGCAACGTCAAGCGCGAGATCGAAGAGCATATCGCCAATGTCTGCCAGGCGGACCCTTATCTGCGCCAGCACCCTGCCCGGGTCGAATGGATCCTCGATGCCGACTGTGCCGAAATCCCCTCCGACAATCCGTTCGTGAGTGTCTTTCAGGAAGCCGTGAAGGACGCCAATCTGTCACCGATGCTGAGCGGCTTCGGCGCGCATAGCGACATCGGCCTGCCGACAGGCCTCGGCAACACGCCGACCGTCAATTTCGGCCCCGGCGACCCGGCGCAGGCGCATCAGCCCAACGAGCGCGTTTCGGTGCGCGACCTCGTCGATTGCACGAAGGCGATTGCGATTGCCGTGGAGAAATGGTGCCGCTAGAGCAAGCTGGAGCATGATCCAGAACGGTAGCGAAGGCGCTGGCATAGTAATCCGGCCATCTGGCCGCCGCCTTGCGTCTCGAAAGTCGGCGTAAAGAGCAGATTTTGCCAATCAGATAGTCGGCTCTGGAGTTCCAACCGAAAAGCGAGCATGATGCGCTCGGCATTTCGGAACGCTTCGCGCGTTTGGAATGCCGGGAGGAACGGGACATGGCCGTTGTGCTTGTACTCGTTTTGATCGTCGTGGGCTCGGTGTTGTTCCACCTGTTGAGTCCATGGTGGTGGACGCCCATTGCCTCCAACTGGGACTATATCGACAACACCATCATCATCAGCTTCTGGATCACCGGCATCGTCTTTGCCGCTGTCGTCCTGTTCATGGCTTATTGCGTCTTCCGCTTCCGGCATCGGGAAGGCAATCGCGCGGCATACGAACCCGAGAACAAGCGCCTCGAATCGTGGCTGATGATCGTCACCGCGTTCGGCGTCACCGCTTTGCTGGTTCCCGGCCTGTTCGTCTGGAGCCGCTTCGTCACGGTGCCAGGCGATGCGACCGCAATCGAGGTGGTCGCCCAGCAATGGCAGTGGAGCTTCCGTTTGCCGGGCAAGGACGGCAAGCTCGGCACTTCCGACACCCGCGACGTCACCGCCGACAATCCGTTGGGCGTCGCCCCCAAGGATCCGAACGGCCAGGACGATGTCCTGGTCCAAGCCGCCGATCTTCATCTGCCGGTCGGCAAGCCGGTCAAGGTGCTGCTGCGTTCGATCGACGTGCTGCATGATTTCTATATCCCGGAATTCCGCGCCAAGATGGACATGATCCCCGGCTCGGTGACCTATTTCTGGTTCACTCCGACCAGGACGGGTACCTTCCAGGTCTTGTGCGCCGAACTATGCGGCCAAGGGCACCCGCTGATGCATGGCGTGGTCGTGGTCGACACCGAGCAGGATTATCTGGCCTGGCTCGGCCAGCAGCAGACCTTCGCGCAATTGTCGGCGCCCCAGCAATCGGGCTCGGCGAAGCAGCCGCCAGGTAAGATAATGGCGTCCAATCTGGGCGTCGCGGCAAACTCGAAACTTTCGAGGTCCGCACAATAGGGCACGGAGGTGCTCCGATGGTCGACGTCACACCCGCAGATGCCGTTCCGCCCGCCGAAGTTGGCGAGGTCGAACTCTACCATCCGCACAGCTGGTGGACGAAATATGTCTTCTCGCAGGATGCGAAGGTCATAGCGGTCCAGTACTCGGCGACGGCAACCGCGATCGGCCTTGTGGCGCTGGTTCTGTCCTGGCTGATGCGCCTGCAGCTCGGCTTTCCCGGCACGTTCGACTTCATCACACCGGAGGCCTATTACCAGTTCATCACCATGCACGGCATGATCATGGTGATCTACCTGCTCACCGCGCTCTTCCTCGGCGGCTTCGGCAACTACCTCATCCCGCTGATGGTCGGCGCCCGCGACATGGTCTTTCCCTATGTCAACATGCTGAGCTACTGGATCTATCTGCTCGCCGTGCTCGTTCTGGTGTCGAGCTTCTTTGCGCCGGGCGGGCCGACCGGCGCAGGCTGGACGCTCTACCCGCCGCAGGCCATCATGTCCGGCACGCCGGGCGGGCAGGACTGGGGCATCATCCTGATGCTCTCTTCGCTCATCCTGTTCATCGTCGGCTTCACCATGGGCGGCCTCAACTATGTGGTGACGGTGCTGCAGGGCCGCACGCGCGGCATGACCTTGATGCGCCTGCCGCTCACCGTCTGGGGCATCTTCACCGCCACCGTCATGGCGCTGCTCGCCTTCCCGGCGCTGTTCGTCGCTTGTGTGATGATGCTGCTCGACCGCGTTCTCGGCACCTCATTCTTCATGCCGGCGATTGTCGAGATGGGCGAGCAACTGCAGCACAATGGCGGCAGCCCGATCCTGTTCCAGCACCTGTTCTGGTTCTTCGGCCATCCGGAGGTCTATATCGTGGCCCTGCCGGCCTTCGGCATCGTGTCCGACCTGATCAGCACGCATGCGCGCAAGAACATCTTCGGCTACCGCATGATGGTTTGGGCGATCATCGCCATCGGCGCCCTGAGCTTCGTCGTCTGGGCGCACCACATGTATGTCAGCGGCATGAACCCCTATTTCGGCTTCTTCTTCGCGACCACGACCCTTATCATTGCCGTGCCGACGGCGATCAAGGTCTATAACTGGGTGCTGACGCTGTGGCGCGGCGACATCCATCTGACCATACCGATGCTTTTCGCGCTCGCCTTCATCGTCACCTTCGTCAATGGCGGCCTGACCGGGCTGTTCCTCGGCAATGTCGTCGTCGACGTGCCGCTGTCGGACACCATGTTTGTCGTTGCCCATTTCCACATGGTCATGGGAGTCGCGCCGATCCTGGTGATCTTCGGCGCGATCTATCACTGGTACCCGAAGGTCACCGGACGGATGCTGGACGAGACGCTCGGCCGCTTCCATTTCTGGGTGACCTTCGTTGGCGCCTACCTGATCTTCTTTCCCATGCATTATCTCGGCCTGATGGGCGTTCCGCGGCGTTACGCCGAGCTCACCGACATGACCATAATGACGGAATCGGCTCGTCATCTGAACTCGTTCATCTCGATCATGGCCTTCATCGTCGGCTTCGCCCAGATGGTGTTCCTGTTCAACCTGATCTGGAGCATCCGCCATGGCCGCGAGGCCGGCGGCAACCCATGGCGGGCGACGACGCTCGAATGGCAGACGCCGCAGACGCCGCCGGCGCACGGCAATTTCGGCAAGGAGCTGCCGATCGTCTATCGCTGGGCCTATGACTACAGCGTGCCGGGAGCCAAGGAGGACTGCATCCCGCAGAACGTGCCGGGCGACTTCGCGCCCTCGAGGGAGCCGGCATGAGCGTCATCCTGGTCTTTCTGCTGGTGATCGCCGGCTTTGCCGGATGGTGGCTTTCGCACCAGCGGCTGACGGCCAAGCCCTGGCTGGAGCAAGGCCTGGCCGGGGATTTCGTCGGTTTCGACCGGTCGGCGCTGCCTACCGCCAAGATCGGCCTCGGCGTCTTCCTCGCCGTGGTCGGCTGCCTGTTTTCGCTGTTCACCAGCGCCTATTTCATGCGCATGGGCCTGCCCGACTGGCAGCCGCTGCCGCTGCCGCGCCTGCTCTGGCTCAACACCGGCGTGCTGGTGCTAAGCAGCGTCGCGCTGCAATGTGCCGTGGTCGCCGCGCGCAAGGGCCAGGTCGACAACGTCCGGCTGGGCCTTGCTACGGCGGGGTTCACGACGCTTGCCTTTCTCGTCGGTCAGTTGATGGCATGGTGGCAACTGACCGGGGACGGCTATCTGCTCGCATCCAACCCGGCCAACAGCTTCTTCTATCTGATCACCGGCATGCATGGCCTGCACATACTCGGCGGTCTGGTCGGCCTTGGGAGGACGAGCATCGGCGCCTGGAATGGAGCGCGGCCGGAGCGGCTTCGCCTAAGCGTCGAGCTCTGCGCCATGTACTGGCACTTCCTGCTTTTCGTCTGGCTCTGCATCTTCGCCCTGTTGGCGGGTTGGGCCGCGACCTTCATCGACATCTGCCAACGGCTGATGACCTAGGAGACCGCAATGGCTGACACGACCATGACCCATACCAGCCAGATGGAGACCAGGCCCGCCGGCTGGCGCGGCATCGCCGCCGATTGGGCCTCGGATCAGCGGGCGTTCAAGAACGTGTCCTGGGGCAAGGCCATGATGTGGATCTTCCTGCTCAGCGACACCTTCATCTTCGGCTGCTTCCTGCTCTCCTACATGACCGCGCGCATGTCCACGCGCGTGCCGTGGCCGAACCCGAGCGAGGTCTTCGCCCTTCGCATTGGCGGTTCGGAGATTCCGCTGATCCTGATCGCCATCATGACCTTCGTGCTGATATCGAGCAGCGGCACCATGGCGATGGCTGTCAATTTCGGCTACCGCCATGATCGCCGCAAAACCGCGATCCTGATGCTTTTGACCGCGGCACTCGGCGCGACATTCGTCGGCATGCAGGCCTTCGAATGGACCAAGCTGATCACCGAAGGGGTGCGGCCATGGGGCAATCCCTGGGGGGCCGCGCAATTCGGCTCGTGCTTCTTCATGATCACCGGCTTTCACGGCACCCATGTCACGATCGGCGTGATCTTCCTGATCATCGTGGCGCGAAAAGTCTGGCGTGGCGATTTCGACATCGGACGGCCCGGCTACTTCACCAGCCGCCGGGGCCGGTACGAGAATGTCGAGATCATGGGTCTCTACTGGCACTTCGTCGACCTGGTCTGGGTGTTCATCTTCGCCTTCTTCTATCTTTGGTGAGGCAGATATGGCTGAAGCAACCGCAAACGGTCTCGGACAACACGCACTGCACGCCACCCATGCGCATGATGCGGCGGCCGTCGCCACCACCGACACCCACCAGGAGCACCCGATCAAGCTCTACCTGGTGGTCTGGGCCTGGCTGTTCATCCTCAGCACATGCTCCTACCTGGTCGACTATTTCGGCATCCACGGCTATCTCAGATGGTCGCTGATCCTGATCTTCATGATGCTCAAGGCGGGATTGATCGTCGCCGTCTTCATGCACATGGCCTGGGAGCGGCTAGCGATGATGTATGCGATCATCCTGCCGCCGATATTGGTGCTGGTCTTCGTGACCATGATGGTTTTCGAAGCCGACTATACGCTGCTGACCCGTATCGCGTTTTTCGGACCCGGCCCCTGATTGCATAAAAACGAGGAGATGTTCTCTTGCCGTATCGCGCGCCCTTTTTGGGCGCGCACAGCGCGCTGTACCGCTTGATGGGCCTATGATCTTTTTCGAAAATCGATCCCGATTTTCGGGTCATCCCGCCCGGTCGAAGGTGAACGTCATGGACACGCGGACGCTTGTCATACTCGGCCTTGGCATAGTCGTTCTGCTGCTGTTGGGGTTCTTCGCGTTGCCGGCATAGCGGCATGCGAGCGCGACATTTCAACAGCGCAATTGCAGGACGACCAGCGATTGTGCCCGGAAGGGCAGCCTATTTGGAGAACTGCTTCAGGTAGGCGATGACGTTGGCTATGTCCTTATCATCCTTGAGGCCGGCAAATGTCATCTTCGTGCCCTTGACCATCGCCTGGGGGGCGTGAAGGTAGGTCGCCAGGGTCGGCTCGTCCCATTTGACGCCGGATTTTCCAGCCGCGATCATGGCCGCGGAATAAGTGAAGTTGGGATGCGTTCCGGCAACACGCCCGATGACGCCGTTGAGAGACGGACCGATCCTGTTCTGGTCCTGGTCGGCAACGTGGCAGACCTTGCATTTGGTGAAGACCTTCTCGCCCGCGGCAGCATCTTGCGCCTGCGATGGGGTTGCGAGGATGGTGGTAGCGGACAAGACGATGAAAAGCGCGATTATACGCATCGCATTTCCTCCCTGATGGTCTCGTTTTGCGTCGGAACGATCGGCGCCACACCGGCCCGCTTGCGTGCGCCACGCATTAGAGCGGAGGATCCGGGTTTCTTCAGTGGAATTGCGGCACCTATATACCACAGAATCGTGCAAACGGATAGAAAAAGGCGAGCTTTTGCCGAGGCTTAGGCCCGCACAATGCGATGCTCGATATCATCGGCAAGGTGTTTGGGCGCCCCATGACGACCACCGAACTGGAAAGCCTGTTCTAGGGCATGTCTCCTGAAAGGGTGATCCGGTTCGGGGAAAAGACAGGCGTAAAATCAAAACCTAAAGCGCATGGAGCGAATCTGAAAGATCGCGACGCGCTTCAGGCCGCGAGGTCAAGGTGGATCGGTTTTGCAGCTTGCGGCGATCTGGCCGATCGCTTTGGAGAGACCTGCAAGTTCGAAATCGGCCTCGCCGCGCCCCGACAGAAGACCGAAGCGCCATGACAGCGTCAGCCGGCTCGCTGAAACCAGGCGCTTGATGCCGTCGTCTCCGTCCCTGAACAGCGTTCTGCCGCGCGGGCCGACCGACCAGCTTTCATCGGTCTTGCCGCCGTCGACAATGACGGAGATGGTGATCTTGCGGCTGGCGGAGACCGGATCTTTGAGCTGTAGCCATTCGCTCCAGCGTGGTTCGCCATCGCGCCGGCAAGCCAAGGTCAGCACCGGGCTGTAGCCCAGCGCTCCGCCCCCTGTGATGAGCTTGTTGATGGCATGCAGCGAGGCCGTTATCTGGGCGTCGCTGCCGGTGTCGACGCGCCAATTGCCGAGATCCGGCTCGGTCCGGGCACCTCCTTCAGCCGCCGCCAAGAGGAGGGCCGGGACCTCCGGCTCGGCGCGGACGCTCCCGCCCGTCGTCGCCAACAAGAGCGTCGCGGCAACGACTAAGCCTCTTACCATGAACCCAGCCTCACAAACGCCTCTGACCCCGCGAACGCCATCGAAACAGATAATCTTCAACGGTTGGTATCGCCAGCGGCAGGCCATCAAGACAAGTTGCGTGTGTTGCCGCGCCGCCACAATGACACAGGCCGTAATGAAAAGGCCGCCCGGAGGCGGCCTTTCTAGATCACGGTATTGAAACCCGTTACTCGGCTTCCTTGGCAACCTTCTTCTTCGGCGCGGCCTTCTTCTTCGGCTCCTCGGCCTCGGCGGCTTCACCCGCCTCTGCCTTGGCTTCGGCCTTCTTCGAGGAGGCCTTCTTGGCCGGCTTCGCCTTTGTCGCGGTTTCGGCTTCCTCGTCGTCGGCCATCAGCTCGTCCTTGCCGACCTTGACGTCGTTCACCGAGATCTGGCCGAGCAGATAGTCGACGACCTTCTCCTCGAACATCGGCGCGCGCAGCGCGTTGATGGCTTCCGGATTGCTGCGATAGAACTCGAAGGCTTCCTGTTGCTGGTTGGCCGGGAAGCGGCGCACCTGTTCGAACAGGCCGCGCTGCAGTTCCTCGTCCGACACGGTGACGCCTGCCTTTTCGCCGATCTCGGCGAGCACCAGACCGAGGCGCACGCGGCGCTCGGCAAGGCGCATATATTCGGCGCGCGCCTCTTCTTCCGTGGTCTCTTCGTCGGCGAAGGTGCGGCCGGCAGCCTCGAGGTCGCGGTTGACCTGAGCCCAGATGTTGTTGAATTCGGCCTCGACGAGCTTGGACGGCGCCTCGAAGGAGTAGGATGCGTCGAGCTGGTCGAGCAGCTGGCGCTTCACCTTCTGGCGGGTCATCGAGCCGAACTGGTTCTCGAGCTGGCCGCGCACGATCTCGCGCAGGCGCTCTAGCGATTCCAGGCCGAGATTCTTGGCCGTCTCGTCATTGACTTCGAGCTCGCCGGGCGCCGACACTTCCTTGACGGTGACGTCGAAGGTGGCTTCCTTGCCGGCCAGATGCGCCGCCTGGTAGTTTTCGGGGAAGGTGACGGTGATCTGCTTCTCGTCGCCGGCCTTGGTGCCGATCAGCTGGTCCTCGAATCCCGGGATGAACTCCTTGGAGCCGAGCACCAGCGGCTGGTCGGTGCCGGCGCCGCCGGCGAAGGCCTCGCCGCCGATCTTGCCGACATAATCGATGGTCACGCGGTCGCCCTCGGCGGCCTTGCCGGTCTTGGGCTCGTAGCTGCGCGCCGATTCGGCAACGCGCTTCACCTGATCGTCGACTTCCGATTCCGGCACGTCATAGACCTGACGCGTCACCTTGATATCGGAGAAAGCCTTGATCTCGATCGCCGGGATGACCTCGTAGTTGAGGCTGAATTCGAAATCCGTGCCGCCGGCAAGGATCTTCTCGGCCTCCTTCTCGTCCTCCGTCATGATCACTTCGGGCTGCATGGCGGCCTTTTCGCCGCGGCCGGTGATGATCGAACGGGTCGAGTCGTTGAGGATTTCGTTGACGACCTCAGCCATGAACGACTTGCCGTACATCTTGCGCAGATGCTGCACCGGCACCTTGCCCGGGCGGAAGCCGTTGATGCGCACCTTGTCGCGGGCATCGGTCAGCCGCGCCATCAGCTTGGCTTCCATGTCACCGGCCGGCACGGTGATCTTGATCTCGCGCTTGAGACCGGAGTTGAGCGTTTCGGTGACCTGCATCCTAGAACCTTTGTTTTCAACAATGAGACTGCCAAACGGTCCTAGCCGTTTACAGCCTGCCGGTATGATGTTGCCGGAAATGGCTTTTGGTACGGAACCTGGCGATTTGACCGCTAACGCGGTTCAAACTCTCCTGAACTACGCCTTGCCAGATGCGAATAAGTCTCTGTTTTTAATATAACTTTTCACATCTTGCAGAAGCGGAAACTCACGTTCCGTCACATTCGACACGCCTTTTGTCACAGGCTAGGCCAATTTTCAACTATCTTCGCGTCTAGCCGGATAAGCATGATCTGAGCCTCGACATTGACAGAATGATGGCTACATGGGATTGCCGGGGACAAGCGGATGTGGCGGAATTGGTAGACGCCCTGGATTTAGGTTCCAGTGCCGAAAGGCGTGGGGGTTCGAGTCCCTTCATCCGCACCATCCTTTGCTCTTCCAGCTTCGTGTGGCGAGCCAACGCGTCAAACTCGTCAGCGCCAACGCAAAGACGCCTAGCTCTTCAATAAAGCGGCTCCTCGAACAGCGTCTTGTCGCCGTCCATCAGCGCCTTGATCTGTGCAGTACCGTCGGATGCGAGCGCGAGCTTGATGCCGAACGGCCGCACGCGCATGTCGTTCTGGATCGCCATGCCTTCGCCCTCCGGCAGATAGAAGCGGTCGATCCCGTAGTCCGGCGCGATCGTCGCGTCCGTATCACGAAGGCCCCAGCCCTCCACGACATGGCCGGCAATGTCCGCTTCACCCTCGCCTGCCGGCGCCGGCGCCTGGCCGAACCATGCCGCGGTCGGCTGCCAATAACCGTCGGCGCCTTTCTTCAGCCGCACCACGATCGATGTATCCTCGCTGGAGAACTGACCCTGTGGAATGTTGGCGATCAGCTTCACCGGGATCCGCGAAATGTTGTTGTTGAGCGAGATGTAGTCACCGCGCAGGAGATCGCGCGGATCGACGGGCTGGACTTTCAACAGCACTTCCTTGCCGTTGCGGAGGATCGCCGCGCGGCCGGCGATGATCCAGCTGAGAAAGCCGATCTGGACAAGCGCCAGCACCAGCGCGGAGATGATCAGTTTCTTGCCGGTCATGCCGCTGCTCCTGTTCCGGCAGGCGCTTTCATGCGTTTTTCGATGCGGATGATGACCAGCGCCAGTACGCCGAGCAGCACCGCCGCCGCCAGGAAGAAGCCGGCCGTATCCAGCATCGACCTCAAGGTGACGCTGTAGATGATGGCGAGCTCGAAGGCGAAGCCGGTATAGGCCAGCCAGCGCAAGCCCCTGCTCTCGCGCCCCGCCAGCATGATTGCCGCCACGATACTGGCCAGCGCCACGATCGAAGCGACGGCAAACCCGCTGTTGTAGGTGCTTTCATCCGCCAGCTCGAACTGGATGATCGCCATGGCGGTGAGGAAGCCGAGCAAGGCGTGCAAGGGCAGCCGGCCGCCGAGCTGCAGGATCCTGTCGATCTGATCGCCCGCAAAGACGGAAGCGGCAAAGAGCAGCACCGAGACCATGGCCAGCGACATGGCAACCGGCAGCGTCTCGCGATCCGTCGCCAGCAGGACCAGATAGAGAATGACCGACAGAATGACGAGATGGCGCGCGGCCTGGCTGCGCGCCCAGAACGAAATGCCGAACAAGACGATCGCCACGACGATGAAGAGATGCGGGGTTTCCGCGCGCCAGTAGAAGCCGAACCCCTTGAGGACCAGCCAGGCGTCGGCGATGCCGACCGCCGCGACCGTCAGCGGGCTTGAACGCAGCGCGACCGCCGCCAGCGCCGTGCCGGCGCACCACGTCACCAGCGCCGAGGCCTCGTCGCCAGAAAGGTGGTACATCTGGCCGACCAGCGCGATCGCTCCGCCGAACGCCGCCGCGGCAACGATCCACAGCGCCTCGCCGATAGCGGCATGGTCACGCGTCTTCAACACCGCGCCGCCGACATAGCCGCCGAGGATGACGAAGAAAAGCGCCGCCACGCGCAAGAGGCGTGGGAAGGCCTCCCAATTGGCGGCGACGAAGATCAGGATCGCCGCGCCGAACAAAAGCGCCGCCATCATCGCCAGGATGGAGCCGAAGCTCAGCGACGCGCGTTCATTGGCGGCGACATCGCGCGTCAGCGCCTCCGCCGTGGCGGGATCGATCAGCCCGATCTCCCGCCAGCGCGCGATATCCGCCCTCACCCGTGTGGCATAGCCCGCCATGCATTTCCCCCAAGCCCGACCACTTCCTTAGTCGAAACAGCCAAACCGTTGACGCAGCGGCATTTTTCGATTCGGCCTTCTTTGTGGCGCAGGCATGAACGGCGGTTAATGTTGCATTGCACAATTTGCATTGCTGCCATGCGCCAACGGCACTTTTAAACCGATATGATCCCACTTATTTTCTGTTCGTACACAAACGGAATGATCCGAACTAAAGACGAAACGAGAACTACCATGAACCTGATCCGCAACTACCGCAACTGGCGCCGCTACCGGGAAACCGTTTCCGAGCTGAACCGCCTGTCGAACCGTGAACTGACCGACCTCGGCATCAGCCGCAGCGACATCCACTACGTCGCCCGCAAGGCGGTCTAATCCGCTTCGGACCGCAAATGGTCCGAACCAGTTTTGAAGAGAGTTAAGACAATGAACCTGATCCGTAGCTACCGTAACTGGCGCGTTTATCGCGAGACGGTTTCCGAGCTGGGTCGGCTTTCGAACCGTCAGCTCCATGATCTCGGCATCGTTCGCGACGAGATCAAGATGGTCGCCCGCAAGGCGATCTAAGCAAGGAATTTCGCCAGGGTCGACCTCCTCCCCGACCCTGACGAATGAGGTCAACCTTCACCTCCTCCCGAGGGTTGGCCACCGAAACGGCGCCCGCCGGACCTCCTCCCCCGGCGGGCGTTGTTCAGAAGCGAAGATCGTTCGTCTTCGAAGGTTTCGCCCTTCTAAAAAGGCGAAAGAGATTTCGTCAAAGCCGACCTCCTCCCCGGCGATGACGAATTAGGTCGATCTTCACCTCCTCCCGAGGATCGACCCCCAAAACGACACCCGCCGGACCTCCTCCCCCGGCGGGTGTTGTTGTTTTTGGCGCCAGCTTCTCGCCGTCGCCGCCCGGCAATTGCAATCGGGCCGCCAAGCGATTATTCCGGCGCTCATGAACAAAAATCCCGTACACGTCATCGGCGGCGGCCTCGCCGGATCCGAGGCGGCATGGCAAATCGCCGAGGCCGGCGTTCCCGTCATACTGCACGAGATGCGCCCGGTGCGCGGCACCGACGCGCACAAGACCGATGGTCTGGCCGAGCTCGTCTGCTCGAACTCTTTCCGATCCGACGATGCCGAAAACAACGCGGTCGGCCTGCTGCATGCCGAAATGCGGCTGGCCGGCTCGCTGATCATGAGCTCCGGCGATGCCAACCAGGTTCCCGCCGGCGGCGCGCTGGCCGTCGACCGCGACCGGTTTTCCGACGCGGTCACCGCGAAGATCGAAGCGCATCCGCGGATCACCATCCAGCGCGAGGAAGTGCCTGGGCTCCCGCCGGCGGACTGGGACCAGGCGATCATCGCCACCGGTCCTCTGACGGCGCCGTCGCTGGCGCAGTCGATCGCCGAGGCAACCGGAGCCGACGCGCTTGCCTTCTTCGACGCCATCGCGCCGATCGTGCATTTCGACACGATCGACATGGACACGGCCTGGTTCCAGTCGCGCTACGACAAGGTCGGCCCCGGCGGCAACGGCAAGGACTACATCAACTGCCCGATGGACAAGGACCAGTATTTCGCCTTCGTCCAGGCGCTGCTGGAAGGCCAGAAAACCGAGTTCAAAGAGTGGGAAGGCACACCCTATTTCGACGGCTGCCTGCCGATCGAGGTGATGGCCGAGCGCGGCGTCGAGACCCTGCGCTACGGCCCGATGAAGCCGATGGGCCTGACCAACGCCCACAATCCCTCGGTAAAAGCCTATGCGGTGGTGCAGCTCCGTCAGGACAATGCGCTGGGCACGCTCTACAACATGGTCGGTTTCCAGACGAAGCTGAAGCATGCCGAGCAGGTGAGCATCTTCCGCACCATTCCCGGGCTCGAGAATGCCGAGTTCGCCCGCCTCGGCGGCCTGCACCGGAACACCTACATCAACTCGCCGACGCTGCTCGACCCCTCGCTGCAGCTGAAATCGCGGCCGGGCCTGCGCTTTGCCGGCCAGATCACCGGCTGCGAAGGCTATGTGGAAAGCGCCGCGATCGGCCTGCTCGCCGGCCGCTTCGCCGCCGCCGAGCGGCTCGGCCACGCGCCCGCGCTGCCGCCGGCGACCACCGCCTTCGGCGCGCTGCTCAACCACATCACCGGCGGGCATATCGTGTCGGACGATGAGCCCGGCAAGCGCTCCTTCCAGCCAATGAACGTCAATTTCGGCCTTTTCCCGCCGGTCGAAGCGCCGAAGACCGACGGCAAGCGCCTGCGCGGCAAGGACAAGACCGTCGCCAAACGTCATGCGATCACGGCGAGAGCGCTGGCCGATTGCCGCGAGTGGTTGGGACAGGCTCCCCGAACGGAAGCGGCAGCTTGATCTGTGGCTGACGTCTCGCGTCCGCCACAGCTTTTGCGACCGGGCTACGAGACCAGCGACGAACCCTTCACCGGCGACTGCGGACCGCTGCGAACGAAGTTGCCTGCGATACTTTGACCAAGGAACGCTTCCCCCATACGGTCTCATGGTGTATCACCCGGGACTTATGGGGCGAAGGGCGGTATAATGTCGGGCGTCGTCTTGGACGAAACAAATTTGTCGAGTGAGATCTTCGACGGCGAAGTCGTTGCGGTGAACTTTGCGACTGGCAAGTATTACGGCATGAAGGGAAGCGCGCAGCTCATCTGGGAGATGTTGCGCGAACCCGTCGATCCCGCCATGATCGAGACAGCGTTGAGGACGGGTTATCCCAACCTGGACGACGACGACGTTGCCTCAGTGCAACGTTTCCTCGACCTCCTCGTGGAGGAAGGCATACTTCAGCCGGCCTCGCCGATCGCATCGCCGAAGCTACCCGACATTTCCGGCCGTGCATCGTTCGTAAGGCCGGAGCTAGAGATCCACACGGACTTGCAGGAGTTGATCGTCCTCGACCCCATCCATGACGTGGATCCGAGCGGTGGATGGCCACTGCGGCGGGAATTGGGGGACAGCTGATCCGAATGGTCCGAGCCGCCGTCGATTCCCGTACGGCGCCTGCAGCATTCGTCCGCCGCGTCATTGCCGACGCGAGTTTCCGGTGGTCCGAATCCGGCGCTGAGCATTGCTTTCGCCTTGGCGGGTTGACGCTGAGGCTGCGCACATGCGGAAGCGCGCTCGATCCGGTCATCCTGCCGGTTCTACGCCATGCGCAAACAAGGTCAGCCATAGCGGGAGACCGCTCGATCACTGTCTACGCCGTCTCGCATGAGGATGACGGCTTCGCGGCTCCGCCTGCCGAATGGCCCTTTGAAGCGGACGAGGCCAACGCTGTCACCCGGACCGCATGGGACACCGCGGCCGGCGTCGCGATCGTATCCGACGAGAGCCGCGGAATCTGGCATCTGCACGACCTGTCCGCCGGCACCGGCGTGTATTGGGTCAGAGCCGCTGCCCGGCTGCCGGCCTGGGAATATGGGTCTCCGCTGCGCCACCACATCCATTGGGGCGCGTTGGCAATGGGCCATGCGATGCTTCATTCCGCCGTTGTCGGCGAAAATGGCGTGGGCGTGATGCTTGCCGGTCCGGGGGGTTCCGGCAAATCGACGCTGACGGCGGCCGCGATCTCCGTCGGGATGCAGACCACGGGCGATGACTTTATCCTAGTGTCGCAGTCTGGGGCAGACTGGCGGAGCCACTCGCTTTTCGACACCATGAAACTCATTGGAATGGCGGAGACCCTCTTCAGCGGGCTTGCCGCGCAAGCGGTGAACCGGGACCGTCGCCCGGAAGAAAAGGCGCTCATCCCGATCAGCACGACGATACAGGATGCGCTAGTCCCGCAAATCGCGGTGAAGGCGCTTGTCTCCTGCAAACTCACCGGCGAAGATGCTTCGATAATCCGTCCCGCTTCCCGGTTCGAGATGATCCGTGCCCTCTTGCCGAGCACGTCGAAAATCTTGCGGACCGCTCACGACGAGACATTCCAGCAGGTCGCTAGTCTGTCGCGCTCGCTTCCCTGCCATGAGTTCCTGATCGGCAATGATCCGGTGGAAGCGACAACTGTGCTGCAAGAGTTCCTGCGGGAACTGAGAGCATGAGCGACATCCCAAAGATCAGCGTCATCATGCCGGTGCGAAATGGCGAGAAATATATCGCCGACGCGCTGAAAACCGTATTCGACCAAGCGTGGCCGGTGCAGGAAATCCTGGTGATCGACGACGGCTCGACCGATCGCTCGCGCGAGGTCGTCGAGTCCCTGGCTTCGCGTTTCCCGGCGATCCGTGTCCTCGACGGACCGCGGCGCGGCCCGGGGCCAGCGCGAAACGTCGCCCTGCGGATCGCTGGCGGCGAATTCATCGGCTTCCTGGATTGCGATGACCTCTGGCCGGCCGACAAGTTGTCGCTGCATCTCGCACGCTTTGCCCGAACACCTCATATGGATGTCGTTTCCGGCTTCGTCAGCTATTTCGACCGACAAATGACGGATGCGCCCGCACCCGATCCGGCGGCGATAACAGACGAACTTTTCCATGTTCATCTGGGTGCAACCCTTTATCGCCGGACAGTCTTCGAGCGGGTGGGGATATTCGACGAGAACTTCCTTTATTCCGAAGACGTCGACCTCATGCTCCGGATCCGCGAAGCAGAAATTCCGATGACGATCCTCAATGCGGTGACCCTGTGCTACCGTCGGCATGCAGAGTCGATGACAAGCACCTATACGGCAGAGGAGAAGCGCGACTTCAACCGCGCCCTGATGCAGTCGCTCATTCGTCGGCGCAAGAGCGGCAACGCAAGACCGTTGCCTCCGTTCAAGCATCTGATGGAGGAGTGAGTGGAAACGCCGTTTTTCAGCGTCATCATTCCTGCGTGGAACGCGTCCGCCACGCTTCATGAGACGCTCGACAGCATCGCGGAACAGAATGACCTTTCGCCGAGGGAAGTCATCGTCGTCGATGACGGTTCGAGCGACCGCACGGTCGAGGTCGCTCAGGACCATTCATCCCACCCGCGCATAATCAGGAAAGCCAATGGCGGAGCGCCGTCCGCATTCAATGTCGGCATAAAGGCCGCCACCGGCGCGGTTCTCGCATTCCTGGATGCCGACGACCTCTGGATGCCCGACAAGCTGGCCCTGCAGCGGGCCGCGCTGGATTCGGATCCCTCGCTCGACGCCGTGCTGGGCCACAGCGAAACCTTCGAAAGCCCGGAATACCCAGCCGAAGCCTTTGACTCTCTCCACTATAAGAAAGGCCGCTATCCGGGCTATCTCGCGAGTTCGCTTGCGGTGCGGCGAGCCGCTGTCGAACGGCTCGACATCCTGTTCGATGAAAGCCTGCGCACTGGCTCCTTCATAGATTGGTACCGCAGGGCTATTGCCGCGGGTATGAAAATGACCATGCTGGACGAGACGGTTCATCGACGTCGTATTCGACCAGGCACTTTGTCCAGAAGGGTTGCCGTCGCCGGCAGCGCACCGGCCGGCATGGCATCCGACTTTCTTGAAATCGCTCGCCGGGCGATCATGGCCAAGAGGGGTGATGATGAAGGAGAGAGAGGGGGGCAATGAATTGGCCTCTCTGGTACCCATCTCTTGATCGCGCCTGGCCCGCTGGCGATCACGAGCGCCTCCTGCTGGCCGCCGTGCACGTCGATCCGGTGGCGGCCGAAAGGGAACTGCGCGCCTGGATCGGCACGCACGACCTGGACGATTGCACGTTCAGCGAGCAGCGGTTGATTCTCGCCACCTGGAACAGGCTTGGACCCGGTTTGAGGGATCTGCCGGATGCGCCGAGGCTTGCCGGGCTTCAACGGATGCTATGGACGCGAACCATGCTTCTGATGAGGGAGTGCCAACCGGCATTCGCGGCGCTGGCTGTGGCGAACGTGCCGATGATGCTCATCAAGGGAGCCGCGCGTGCCGCTGATCCCGTTGGACGGGGTGGGCGCTCGTTCCACGACCTCGATATCGTGGTCCCGAGGAACCGGCTGGGCGATGCCTTGGGCGCGTTCATTGAACTGGGCTGGGAGCCGTCGAGCGGTTCCAGCGCCATGCGCATGCTGACCCTGGCAGGACGGCTGCGCAGCGTCAATCTTCACAAGGGCCGCTACGGCGACATCGATCTTCACGGCTGCATCTTTCGTCCGGGCCAGGGCAGCCCCGCCGACGACGGCCGGGTCTGGGCGCGGGCCAGATCGGTGGATTTCAATTCGGTGGCCTGCGGGTTGCCGGTCCGGGAAGACCTGGCGGTGATCGCCATCGCCAATGGCGGTCTCGATGCCCATGCCAACAGCGACTGGCTGGTCGATCTGTCCCGCCTCATCGTTGAACCCGGCTTCGATTGGAGGCTGTTTTCCGACGAAGTTCTCGCCCGCGACATTGCGGTGCCGGCATTGATCGCGCTTGGCTGGTTAAAAGCGCGGGCAGGCTATGCGATTGATGCAGAGGCGATGAGACGCTTCGAGGCGGCCCTGCCCGGGCCGATGGCCGCGTGGATGGCTTTCGTTCAAGCAAGGCCCAGGCAAAGCGAGACTCCCGCCGGTGCCGCCCTTCGTTGGCTTGCAAAGACGCGTCGCAAGTCGCTTGAGCTGGCCCAGTCCGAACCACGCGGCGAACAGAAACCGAGACCGCGCCTGAAGACGAAATTCCGCAGGGGTTTGCCTGCAGGCCACGGCGTGCTGCGCGCCGATCTGCCTCTCCCCGCTTCCGATCGCGCCGGCATTCTGCGCTTGCACATCCGATTGCCGGCGTCGGTGAAATGGCGGCGTCTCGCCTTCGAGATCAACAGCGACGCCGGGCATGTTGCCGCCTTTCATGTGCGCCCGAAGCTTCCCCGCGCGGGCACCGCATTGGAGGTGTTTTGCGAGATCCAGCTTGACACTCTCCCTGGCGCGACAAGGGTCTGGCTTGAAAGCCGGCCGCTGCGATCCGCACGAATGCTGACGGAGGAGAACGCCGCGCGTTACGCCGCGCCTCGCTTTTGGCTGGTCAGCTCGGAATTTCGTCCCGACGCACCTCCGGAGGCGCTCATCGACGGCATTACCCGCGAAGACCCCGCAAACGGGACGCGATGAAAGCCTTGCTGATCCAGTCGGAGGCACGGAGACTTGGCTGTCCCCGAATATGATATCGCGCGCATCGCGGCAGCGCCCTCGCCTCGCGATGACTATTCCGCCGGCTCGGCACGCGCTGGCGGCAATCCCGGCTTGCCTGCTTGGGAAGGATTTCGCCTGACATAGGCCGCCTTCAGCGTTTCCGACGTGTCGCGCGAGCCGTCATGACTCCAGCCGGGCGGCTGGATGAGATAATTCAACCTCTGGCCAAGCGTCAACCCCGGCGCCAGCGCGTCCTTGAACATGCCGATCCATTCGTGGAACGCCACCTTCAGCGGGTTGAAGGTGCCGATGTTCTTGACGATGCCGTAGCGCGGCCGGTCTTCCTCCAACTCCTCGACGAAGGTGCCGAACATGCGGTCCCAGATGATCAGCGTGCCGGCATAATTGGCGTCGAGATAGCGCGGATTGGTGGCGTGGTGGACGCGGTGGTGCGAGGGCGTGTTGAAGACGAACTCGAACCAGCCCCACATCTTGCCGATCGTCTCGGTGTGGATCCAGAACTGCCAGACCAGGTTGAAGC
Organism: Mesorhizobium sp.; assembly: GCF_004963255.1. Classification (GTDB taxonomy): domain Bacteria; phylum Pseudomonadota; class Alphaproteobacteria; order Rhizobiales; family Rhizobiaceae; genus Mesorhizobium. Next base: position 101,184 of record NZ_SUGA01000004.1, read on the forward strand.
CGAAGACGAAGGCGATCACCGCCGGATGGAAGCCGGCGAGCACCAGCGGCGCCTGCAGGATGAAGGTGAAGGTGAACAGTCCGGTCCAGCTTTGTCTCAGCGCTGTCGAGAGATTGTAGTGCTGGCTGGAGTGATGGTTGACATGCTCGGCCCACACCCAGCGCACGCGGTGCGCTATGCGGTGATAAACATAATAGCGCAAGTCATCGAGCAGGAAGGCAGCGACGAACACCCAGATCGACAGGCCGAGATTGAAGAAGCGGAATTGCCACAGCCACAGCAGCGCCCAATAGGACAGGACGCCGAGCAGCAGGCCGGCGACGACATTGCCGGTCCCCATCATCAGGCTGGTCAGCGTGTCGCGCGTCTCGAATGATCCCTTGGCGCGGCCGGTGCGCACCAGCCAGAGCTCGATCAGGATCGCCGCGACGAAGAAAGGAATCGCAAGCTGGGTGACCTGCGGGAAATTATACTCGTCCATCACGCCGCCTCCCGGATCCAATCGCTGGTCTGCAGGGCCGCCGCCACGGCTCGCGCATCGGCTTCGCCGTCAAAGACGAACCTGCCGCCCTTCCATGTGAAATCGTTGAGCCGCAGCGACACCACATTCCCTTCCCTCGTAAGCGCCAGAATGTCGTGCGGCGTGACGATGCGCGTGAGAAAACAGTCGCCGATGCTCTGGACGATGCCGCAGCGTTGCGGGCCTAGGTCAAGAAACGCGGCATGATTGTCGGCGGTCAGCCGCACAGCTCCAGGCTTCTCATCGGGAAAATCCTCGGCAAAGCGTGCGAGCGCCTGATCCGCGCCGGCAAGCTTCGCGGTTGTCGTGCCGCCGGTGAAATGCACGGCCGCGACGGACAATGCGATGCCGAACGCGACTAGGACGACCAGGACTGGCAGGCTCATGGAAACGCGGCTCCTCCGGCGGCCCGCATTTCTTTGACGCGGGTCCACGCGACAGAACCCCTAGCACGATTGACGTTTACGTCAAAGGGGCCTCCAACCCCGCATCGCGTGACGCAGGAGCAGCCAGTGCCGGCGCAGGATGGAAAGCGTCGCCGTGGCGTTGAGTGGCGACCTGCCAGCGGCCTCCATCTTGTCGAGATAGGCGCGGGTCAGCGCCAACGGCAGGAAGGCCGGCCGCAACGAAACGGGAAGCGCCGCCGCACCTTTCTCGAACGCGTTGAGATGCTCCCGCGCCAGCGCGATCATCGCCGCAACCGCGCGCTCGGCGGCAGCCCCGCCCTCTCCCTTGATGAACTCTTCCGGCGTCGTGCCGGCTGCCGCGAGGATGTCTGCGGGCACAAAGCACTGGCCGCGTCGGCGGTGCAGCGGTAGCAGAAGCAGCAGGCCGGTGATGGCCTGGGCGCAACCAGCCCGGCCGGCCAGTTCGGCAAAGCTTGGCGCCGCCACCGGATCGAGCACCATGGCCGCAAGCTGGATCAGGGCCGCGGCCGTTTCGCCGCAATAGCCCTCGAGATCGGTCCGCGACGGCATTGGATCGTCATAGAGATCGAAGATCCGCGCCTCGAGCATGTTCTCGAAAGCAGCCTTCGGCAGATGGTGGGCGGCGATCGTCGCGCGCAACGCATCGGCGGTCGGGTGGCCTGTGCCGGCATCCCCGTCGGCCGCGATGACGTCTCGCCACCATTGCAGCCTGACCTCACCTGGCAGCGGCTCATGGATGCGATCGCGCACGCTGGCGATCTCGGCATTGAAGGCGTAGAGCGCAAGCAGCGCGTCGCGCTTGTCGGCCGGCGCATAGAGCGCCGACAAATAGCGGTCATGGTCGGCGGCGCGCACCGCGTCCATGACGATGTCGCCATTGTTGACGATGTCGGGCGTGCCGGCCATTCAGTCGACGGCGATCAGCGCGGCGGCCACGGCGCGGTCTTCGGCCAGCAGCACATTGTAGGTCCGCACCGCAGCGCCGGTCGACATCGGGTCGGCGGAGATTCCGGCCTCCTTGAGCGCGGCGCGCAGCGCCGCCGGCAGCGGCCGCAAATCCTTGCCCATGCCGACCAGCAGTATCTCCACGCGTTCAGCTTCGGCGAGCAACTTGTCGAAGTCCGAGGCCTTCAGCGCCAGCGGATCGGCCGGCTCCCAGCCATGGATGCCCGACGGCAGCACAAGCAGCGATCCGCGATGCGACATGTCGGCAAAGCGGAAGCCACCGTTGCCATAGGCTTCGATCGCCGCCTTGCCGGGGAAATGCGCCTCGCGGATGATGATGCCTTTGGCCATGGGACGAGAGCGTGACAATCCGGCTCTAGAGCATGATCCCGAAAAAAGGGAACCGGTTTTCGGAAAAGATCACGCTCCAACAAAAGGTTAGATCAGCAGGACGGTTCAACGAAACGTCCTCCTGATCCGGTAATATCAGGTCGTCAGGGCCTTGCCGTTCACCGGCTTCTTCTCCTCTTCGGTCGCGGCCTGCGGCCGCAACCGGAACAGGATCAGCAGCGGCGCGGCGATGAAGATCGACGAGTAGGTGCCGAACACCACACCGAACAGCATCGCCAGCGTGAAGGAGCGGATCACTTCGCCGCCGAACAGCACCAGCGCCAAGAGCGCCAGCGATGTCGTAACCGACGTCAACGTGGTTCTGGACAGCGTCTCGTTGATGGCGTTGTTCAAGAGCTGCGGCAGCGGCATCTTCTTGTATTTTCGTAGATCCTCGCGGACGCGGTCATAAACCACGATCGTGTCGTTCAGCGAATAGCCGATGATGGTCAGGATCGCCGCCAGCGACGACTGGTTGAACTCCAGCCCGGTCAGGACGAAGAAGCCGATCGTCATGACCACGTCGTGGACCGTCGCCACGATGGCTCCGACCGCGAACTGCCATTCGAAACGGAACCAAACATAGAGCAGGATGCCGACCAGCGCGATCAGCATGGCGATCGTGCCCTGCTTGGCAAGCTCGCCCGATACCGTCGGGCCGACCACTTCAACGCGACGGAAATCATACTGGTCCTGCAGTTCGCCCCGCACCTTATCGATAACGGTCTGCTCGGCATTCTCGCCGGCATCCTGCGTGCCAACGCGGATCAAGACATCGTTCGGCGCGCCGAACTGCTGCACCTGGATCTCACCGATGTTGAGCTCGGACAACCGGTTGCGGATGTCGCCGAGGTCGGCGTCGCCCTGCTTCGCCTGCACCTCGATAATCGAGCCGCCCTTGAAGTCGATGCCGTAATTGATGTCGATGGTCAGGAAGCCGACGACCGAAAGCACCGACAACAGGCTGGACAGAGCGAAGGTCCAGCGGCGGATGCCCATGAACGGGATTTTCGTGCCCGGCGGAATGAACGTGACCGGCGCGCGCGGCAATTCCTTGGGGCGCGCGCGGCGCAGCCAGATCGCAACCAGCATGCGGGTGAAGGTGAAGGCGGTGAACACCGTGGTCAGAATGCCGATCGCATAGGTGACGGCAAAGCCTTTGACCGGGCCGGTGCCGAGGAAAAACAGCACGACGGTCGCGATCAGCGATGTGACGTTGGAATCGACGATGGTCGCCAGCGCCTTGGAGAAGCCGGTGTCGATCGCCTGAATGACTGAGCGGCCGTTTCGTCGCTCCTCGCGGATGCGCTCATAGATCAGGACGTTGGAGTCCACCGCCATGCCGATGGTGAGCACGATACCGGCGATACCCGGCAACGTCAGCGTGGCGCCGAGCAGCGATAGCGCGCCGACGATCATCGCCACGTGCACAGCCAAGGCGATGTTGGCGATAAAGCCGAGGAAGCCATAGGCGACGAACATGAAGGCAACGACGAGGATCGAGCCGATCACGCCCGCCACCTTGCCGGCGTGGATCGAGTCCTGGCCGAGGCCCGGGCCGACTGTGCGCTCTTCGATGATGGTCAATTTCGCCGGCAAGGCGCCGGCGCGCAGCAGGACGGCGAGGTCGTTGGCGCTCTCTGCCGTGAAGTTGCCCGAAATCTGCCCCGTGCCGCCAAGGATAGGTTCACGGATGACCGGCGCGGAGATGACTTGATTGTCCAGCACGATCGCAAAAGGTTTGCCGACATTCTGCTGGGTCGCCTGGCCGAACCGCGTCGCCCCGCGGGAATTGAAGGTGAACGAAACGACCGGCTCGTTGGTCTGCGAGTTATAGGTTGGCGTCGCATTCGACAGGTCTTCGCCCGACACGATGACGCGGTTTTCGACCAGATAAGGAACGGGAGGATCATCCTGTGAGTAAAGAACGGAGTCGCCGGGCGGCGGTCGATTTTTCATCGCGTCCTGGACCGGCACCGACGTATCGACCATCTGGAAGGTCAGCTTGGCGGTCTGGCCGATGATATCCTTGAGCCTTTGCGGATTTTGCAGTCCGGGCACCTGAACCAGAATGCGATCGTCACCCTGCCGCTGCACGATCGGTTCCGTGGTGCCGAGCGCGTTGACGCGCCGCTCCACCACCTCGATCGCTTGTGATAACGCCGTCGATGTGCGGTACTTGATACCCGCATCCGTGACAGTGAACTTCAGCAACCCGGGCTCGGAATCATCGAGCGTCATCGACTGGACGGAACCACCGCTAAAGAGCCCGGCCGTGACCGGGTTGGTTATCGGCTTCAATGCATTCTTTGCGGCGTCGACCTGGCTCGGATCGTTGATGCGCACCTGCACGGTGCGGCCCGTGCCGCCAAGGCCGGTATATTGAATCTTGGCGTCGCGCAGCAGCGTCCTGATCTCGTCGCGCGTCGTCTCCAGTTGATCCTTGATCAGATCGTTCTGGTCCATCTGGAGCAGGATGTGCGAACCGCCCTGAAGGTCGAGGCCGAGCGTCATCTGCCGCTTCGGCACCCAGCTCGGCAATTGCGCCAGCATGCTTGCCGGGAAGAGATTGGGCGCGGCAAGGATCACTGTGACGGCCACGGCGAGCCAGATCAGGATCATCTTCAGGCGCGAGAAATAGAGCATTCGTTCTTATCCGTTCAGGCGTACAAGCGGCAGCGTTCCGCCATCGAGGGTTGGGGTTACTTCTTGGCGTTCTGGTTCGCCACCGGCTCGCCCTTGACGCGCACGTCCGAGATCGTCGAGCGCAGCGCCGTCACCTTGGTTCCGCCGCCAAGGTCGATCTCCAGCTCATTGTCGTCGATCACCTTGGTCACCTTGCCGACGAAGCCGCCGCCGGTCACCACCGTATCGCCGCGGCGCACCGCCGAAAGCATTTCCTGGCGCTTCTTCAACTGCGAGCGCTGCGGCCGGATGATCAGAAAATACATGATCACGAAAATCAGGACAAACGGCAAAATCGAGATGAACATGTCTGGCGAAGCGCCGACGCCCTGGGCGTATGCCGGTGTAACGAACATCAAGAAACTCCTGGATGGTGAAATTCCGCCGCGGCCGCCCGCGAAAATTTGGCCGGAATATAGTCGGTAAACTTGCCAATGCAACTGCGCTGCCAGCTCAATCCGTTGCTTTTCCAGCCGTTTGCGGCGTGCTAGAGCGTCGCAGCGGAAGCGGCTTCGAGGCCACCGAAAAGATCATGCTCCAACAAAAGCTTGGGCCTGGTTCTTGCAGCGATGTCATGGAAGCTGCTCCCACACGCTGAAAGAGCTCAACAAAAAGACCCAAAATGACCGACAGCCTGGACGCCTTGAACAAGAAGCTCGACCGCCTGATCGAGGCGGTTTCCCGTCTCGCCCCGCCACCGGTGCCACAGACCGATCTCGGCATGGCGGACTGCTTCGTCTGGCAGGCTGATCCCGGTTTCCTGGAACCGGTGCGCAAGGTCAACCGCGTCGACATCGGCCTGATCCGCGGCGTCGATCGCGTGCGCGACATCCTGCTCGACAACACCGAGCGCTTCGCGTCCGGCTACGCGGCCAACAACGTGCTCTTGTGGGGCGCGCGCGGCATGGGCAAGTCGTCTTTGGTCAAGGCCGTGCATGCCACCGTCAACGCCTCCGACAAACTCGACCGGCCGCTGAAGCTGATCGAGATCCACCGAGAGGACATCGACACGCTGCCCAAGCTAATGGGCCTCCTGAAGGCGGCGCCTTACCGCTTCATCCTGTTTTGCGACGACCTCTCCTTCGACCACGATGACACCTCGTACAAGTCGCTGAAGGCGGCGCTGGAAGGCGGCGTCGAAGGCCGGCCCACCAATGTCATCTTCTACGCCACGTCCAACCGCCGGCATCTCTTGCCGCGCGACATGATCGACAATGAGCGCTCGACCGCCATCAACCCTTCCGAAGCGGTCGAGGAAAAAGTCTCGCTATCCGACCGTTTCGGCTTGTGGCTCGGCTTCCACAAATGCTCACAGGACGAATATCTCGACATGATCGACGGCTATGTCCGCTATCACGACCTCACTATCGATCCTGAGCAATTGCGCGCCGAGGCGCTGGAATGGGCGACGACGCGCGGCAGCCGCTCCGGCCGTGTCGCCTGGCAGTTCACGCAGGACCTCGCCGGCCGGCTCGGCAAGCCGCTGAAGGATTGAATGTCACTTGGGCGGTTGCGCCCGTCGCAGGTCGCGCGGCGTCAGGCCGATCTCCCGGCGCATCCAATGCGCCAGATGTGACTGGTGCGCGAAGCCGGTCAACGCCGCGACCTCGCTCGTGCTGAGATCGCCGCGTCGCAGCAGGACACATGCTCTTTCCACGCGACGGCGCAACACATAGCGATGCAAGGTGACGCCCATCGCCGCCTTGAACCATGTGCGCAAATGCGAGCTGCTCGCACCGGCAACCCGGCTCAGGCGATCGATCGAAAGCGGCTCATGGAGAGCGGCCTCGATGTGCTCCAGGACACGCTTTAGCTGCGCATCCGACAACCGGTTCACGCGAATGATGTCCGGGCCATCGAGGCCAAGCAGCCTTACCGCAAGCGCGGCGCCGATGCTCTCGGCAAACAAGGGGCCGCTCGACGCGCCCGCGGCGAGATCGCTCTGCAGTGCTCGAGCGAGATGCTCGATGCGCTGGTCACGAAGCAGATGGCGGGTGTCGAGCCGCGATGTCCGCGCCTTGCCGCCAAGTTCCGCGGCGACCCTTTCCATCAAGGCCGGCGGCAAGACGATCTCCATCGTCTCGAACGGCGTTTCGGCCTCGAAGCCGCCCTCCTCGCCGGCCGGCACCAGGTCGATATCGCCGGCGCGCCTGACGAAATATCGCCCGGCCTGATTGCAGTAGGAGCGCGTCGCAGCACTCGCATGCACCATGATGCGGTGGTGCGGCGCCCGCGGCAGCCGATGCACGCCTGCCTCGACATGCCGGCAAACCATCATAACGTCGGACGGGGCCGGAGCGAAGTGCGGACGCATGCTCTCTCGATTCATGGCAAAACCTGTTCAAGATTTGGCAATTCCCGCGCGATTTTCAACGCCCCAAGCCTGTACTCCCGCCTCTCCTTCAAAACCTGGAAGAGAGGTTGCCATGAGTTCGTATGTTGTTGTCGGCGCGGGTCCGGTTGGACGCGAGACGGCTCGCCTTCTTGGCGAAGAAGGCCATGATGTCATCCTGACCAGCCGAGGCGTCGGTTCGAACGCGTTGCGCAATGTGCGGTCGATACAGGCCGACGCCACGGACGCCCCGGCGCTGTCGCGTGTCTGCCGAGGCGCCGATGCCGTGTTCATGTGCGCCATGGCCACATACCATCGCTGGCCAACCGACTTTTTCCCCATAATCGACGGCACCGTGCGCGCGGCGGAAGCAGTCGGCGCCAAGCTCATCGTGCTCGGAAACCTCTATGGTTACGGCACGAATGGCGAAAGCCCGCTACGCTCCGACATGCCGCTGGATCCGAATTCGAAGAAAGGAACCACCAGGACGATCATGTGGCAGCGGGCGGCCCGCGCCAGCGTGCCGGCGATCGAGATACGCTCCAGCGACTATCTCGGGCACGGCGCGATCAGCTACTTCTCGCTGATCGCTCTGCCCTCCATCATCGAGGACAAGCCCGTCGCCTTCATTGGCGACCTCGACGCCATCCATGCCTGGAGCTTCACCAGGGACGTCGCCAGGACGCTCGTCGCGGCCTCCCGCTACAAGGGCGAATGGGGACGGGCGTTTCATGTCCCCTCCCAACACGCCTCGCCCAACGAGCTCATCCGCAAAACCGCGGCGATGCTCGGCCGGGATATTGCCGAGACGCACTCCTACTCCGTCCCCGAGATGGAAGCGCTCGGCATGCAGGAGCTCATCGAGATGAGGTATCTCTTCGAGACCCCGCTGCTGGTCGATTCCTCCGATGCGGAGACGCTTCTAGGCGTGAAGGCCAGTAGCCTCGAGGAGATGATCGCCGACACGCTCCGTGATCACCTTTGAGCCCTGCATCCCTCGCAACTGAAAAAGCCCGCTCCTTGCGGAACGGGCGAAGACGGCGGGCCGGACTGGAGGTCAGGCGGCCCGCAATTGTTCTTGTTCTATTCGAGATAGCCCGACGGATCGACCGGCGCCGAGTTCTTGCGCACTTCAAAGTGCAGCTTGGGCGAGTCGGTGGTGCCGCTCATGCCGGACAGCGCGATCTCCTGGCCGCGCTTGACCTTCTGGCCGCGCTGCACCTCGATCGAGCTTGCATGGCCGTAGACGGTGACCAGGCCGTTCTCGTGCCGCACCAGCACGGTATTGCCGAACTCCTTGAGGCCGTCGCCGGCATAGATGACGACGCCGTTCTCGGCCGCCTTAATCGGCGTTCCTTCCGGCACCGCGATGTCGACGCCGTCCTTGCCGGAGCCGAAGCTGGAGATTACGCGGCCGCGCACCGGCCAGCGCATCTTGCCGATGCCGGTCGCGTCGGGCGCCTCGGCATTGTCGTCCTCGGCCTGCTGGATGACCTTGGCATCCTTCTTAGGCGGCGTGTAGGAGGCGAGCGTCTCGGTGGTCTTCGCTGGCGGCGGCGTCGTCGCCGTCGTCACCGGATCGACCGCGGGCTTGGTGGTGGCCGCCGGCTTGGCAGCCGCCACGACGGTGCCGCCAGCCGGAACCTTGAGCGTCTGTCCGATCTTGAGCAAGCCGTCCTGCATGCCGTTGGCCTGCTTCAGCGTCGTGACGCTGACGCCCGTCTTCCTGGCGATCGACGACAGGGAGTCGCCCTGCTGGACAGTATAGGTGCCTCCGGCGCCGGCGGGCTTTGCCTCGGCGACCTGTTGAGCGGGCTTCGGGTTCTTGGAGCCCGTGGCCGCAGCCGACGCATCGACCTGAGCGGCCGCCTTGCCGTCCTTGACCTTCGGCTGCTGCGGCAGCACCGCGACCTTTTCCGGCGCTGGCTGCTTCGGCGTGTTCGTCGGCTTGCCTTCGGCGACCTTCGGCTGCCCCTTGCTCGAATAGGCATAAGCGGGGATGACGATCTTCTGGCCGGACCGGATGCCCTTCTTCGGATCGATCCCGTTGACCTTGGCGATAGCGTCGGCCGGCACGTGGTAATGCGCCGCCAGGCCCGAAAGCGTCTCGCCGTCCCGGACAACAATTTCGGTCGCATGCGGCGCAGCACTTGCGTTGCGGACCGCGTCAGGCTCGGCGGTCTTGAACGGTTTTGCCGGCGTGACCGTGCCAGTGGCCGTCCTGTCGAGATGCGGTGCCGGCGCAAGCGCCGGAGCCGGCGCGAGGGCGGGAGCCGAAGCGGTACGCATCGGCTTTGCCGTAGCCGGCGCCGAGGGCGGCGGCAATTGCTGGGTCGTGACCGGCTCGAGGCTGGAGCGGCTCACCGACTGGGTGTGCGTGCCATCGACCGGCGCAGGCGCGACCGTGTCGCCCGGATAGGGCTGGTCGACATTCTGCTTGTTGATGATGGCGCGCTGATTGTTGGTGGATGACGTAAAGACATCATCGACACCGTTGAAGCGCATCGACTGGGAACTGCACCCGGCCGCCGCGCCGGCAATCATCAGCACGGCGCAACCGCGCGCCAGATTGCGTCTGTTTGCTTTCAAGTGATTGAATTGCATCGCACTAACCCGCACAGACCCGGTACAAACTGGCCCTGATTAAAGCGCGTTAATGTTACTGCCGGGTTAACCCCTTAGAATCCGACGAAAATTTTCTTAAAACATTTCGGGCCGCATGGGACGGGCCGAGATTCAGGTCAGCCCGAGTCGAGAATGGTGGTATCCGAGAACCGGAGCGGAGCGTACTATCAGTACGTGAGCACCGGAAGCGCAGGAGACCGCCTTTCGCAGGCCGGGCTCACCTGAACATCCGGCTCGATCCCTAGATCACCGCGGCGACGCTGCGCAGGATCGGCTGCAGCCTGACCATGCCGATGTCCTCGCGCTCGAAGCGGCTGCCGACCTTGGTGAGCTTGGCCAGCACCTGCTCGCCCTCTTCCGGGCCGATCGGCGCGATGACGACGCCGCCGCTCGACAATTGGTCGAGCAGGAAGCGCGGCAGGCTGTCGAAGGCCGCCCAGGCGACGATGCGGTCGAACGGCCCTTCATTGGGCAGGCCGTTGGAACCGTCGGCCTGGCGGACGATGATGTTGCTGATGGCGAGCGCCTCGAAGCGCTGCTTGGCCTGCTCGGTCAGCGTCTTGTAGCGATCGATGGTGATGACGCGTGCGGCAAGCCTCGACATGACAGCGGCCGTGTAGCCCGAGCCGGTGCCGATCTCGAGCACGCGGTTGCCCGGCTCGATGTGGAGCGCGGCGATTACCGCGGCCTGCAGATCGGCGCCCTCGATCGCCTCGCCGCATTCGATCGGCAGCATGCCGTCCGACCAGGCGATCGAATGGAACTGGGCCGCCAGGAAACCGCGCCGCGGCGTCGCCTCAAAGGCGGCGACCAGTGCCTTGGGCGCCGTGCCCCTGCCCCGCAGCCTGAGCAGGAAAGCGGCGAAACCTTCGCGGTCGTCGATGCCTGTGTTCATACCAAAACCACGTTCATGCCAAAACCACGTTCATGCCCAAAACCGTGTTCATGCCGATGCCATGTTCATGACAGCGCCTTGGTCAGTTGGTCGCGGAGCTCATGGGCGGTGAGGTCGAGCTGAAGCGGCGTCACCGACACCAGTCGGTTGCGTAGCGCGTAAAGGTCCGTGCCCTTCTTGCCTTCGACCGGCTCGCGGCCGAAGCGCAGCCAGTAGTAAGGCAGGCCGCGTCCGTCGCGCCGTTCGTCAACCCAAAGGCTGTGCACCAGCTTGCCCTGCGAGGTGACGACGGTGCCTTCGACTTCGTCCGGCGCGCAGTTCGGGAAATTGACGTTGAGCAGCACACCGTCCGGCAGCGGCGTTTCCACCAGTCGCTTCAACAACGCCGGCGCCAGCGCCTCGGTCGTCTCATAAGGAACCACGCGGTCCTCGCCGACATAGGAATAGGCCTGGCTGACCGCGATCGAGCGCACGCCGAGCAGCGCGCCTTCCATGGCGCCCGCCACGGTGCCGGAATAGGTGACGTCGTCGGCGATGTTGGCGCCGGAATTGACGCCGGACAGGATCAGGTCCGGCGGCCCGGGCAGGATCTTTTTCGTGCCCATGATGACACAGTCGGTCGGCGTGCCGCGCACGGCATAGTGCTTCTCGCCGATCTTGCGCAGCCGGAGCGGCTCCGAAATCGACAGCGAATGCGCATAGCCGGACTGGTCCTGCTCAGGCGCCACCACCCAGACGTCGTCCGACAGCGTGCGGGCGATGCGTTCAAGCGACGCCAGCCCTTCGGCATGGATGCCGTCATCGTTGGTCAGGAGAATGCGCATCAAGTCACTTCGCTTCGATCTTGGCGAGACCACCCATGTAAGGCCGCAGCACTTCAGGAATGGTTACGCTGCCATCCTCATTCTGGTAGTTTTCGATGACAGCTATGAGAGCGCGGCCGACAGCGGTGCCCGAACCATTGAGCGTGTGGACGAAGCGGTTGCCCTTGCCGTCCTTGTCCTTGTAGCGGGCATCCATGCGCCTGGCCTGGAAATCGCCGCAGACCGAGCAGGACGAGATTTCGCGATAGGCGTTCTGCCCCGGCAGCCAGACCTCGATATCGTAGGTCTTGCGCGCGCCGAAACCCATGTCGCCGGTGCAGAGAGTGACCGTGCGGAACGGCAGGCCGAGCCGCTTCAGCACCTCCTCGGCGCATTGCGTCATACGCTCATGCTCGGCGATCGAGCTTTCCTGGTCGGTGATCGAGACCAGCTCGACCTTGTAGAACTGGTGCTGACGCAGCATGCCGCGGGTGTCGCGGCCGGCAGAACCCGCTTCCGAGCGAAAGCACGGCGTCAGCGCCGTGTAGCGCAACGGCAGTTTTTCATGCGCGGTGATCTCCTCGCGCACGAGGTTGGTGAGCGGCACTTCCGCTGTGGGGATCAGGCCAAGCCGACCGTCGCCATGCGGCGTGAAGAACAGGTCTTCCTCGAATTTCGGCAGCTGGTTGGTGCCGAAAAGCACCTCGTCGCGCACCATCAGCGGCGGAATGACCTCCTCATAGCCATGCTCCGTCGTGTGCAGGTCGAGCATGAACTGGCCAAGCGCGCGCTCCATGCGCGCCAGCTGGCTCTTCAGCACGGTGAAGCGCGCGCCGGACAATTTTGCCGCCCGCTCGAAATCCATCATGCCGAGCGCTTCGCCGATCTCGAAATGCTCCTTCACCCAGTTCGGACGCGTCGGCACCTCGCCGACGATGCGCTTGACGACATTGTCGTGCTCGTCCTTGCCGACCGGCACATCCTCCAGCGGCACGTTGGGCAGAACCGCCAGCGCGTCGTTTAGCGCCTTGTCGAGCTCGCGCTCGCGCGCCTCGCCGTTCTGGATGAACGCCTTGATGTCGCTGACTTCGCCCTTGAGCTTCTCGGCAAGTGCTGAATCGCCCGAACGCATGGCGTTGCCGATCTCCTTCGAGGCGGCATTGCGGCGCTCCTGCTTGACCTGCAATTCGCTCAGATGCGAGCGCCGCGCCTCGTCCTTGGCAATCAGATCGTCGACCGTGGACTGCGCCTCGTCAGCCGACCACGAGCGCTTCACCAGCGCCTCGACAAGGGCCTTCGGGTTGTCGCGAATCCATTTGATGTCAAGCATGGTCGATCCTCAAAAGTAAGGACCGAGGGCGTAAACCGCATCGGCTATCGATGCAAGACGGCGGATAGGCGCGCCGCCTCGATTTCCCTGCCTTGCCGCCGCTTAGCTGGACGAGGCGTCCGGCGTGTTGCTGGCGGCCGAGTTCGCCGCCTGCTCGCGCGCCAGGCGATCGCGCGCCTGGGCGCGCTCGATCATGCGCGATGACCAGATCGCGACTTCGTAAAGGATGATGGTCGGGATAGCGAGGCCACACTGGCTCATCGGATCGGGCGGCGTCAGCACGGCGGCGACCACGAAGGAAAGCACGATCGCCCATTTGCGCTTCTCGGCCAGCGCCTGCGACGACAGGAGCCCGACGCGCGTCAAAAGGCTGGTCACCACCGGCAGCTGGAACACCAAGCCGAAGGAGAAGATCAGCGTCATGATCAGACTGAGATATTCCGACACCTTCGGCAGCAGCGAAATCTGCACCTGGTCGTTGGTGCCGACCTGCTGCATGGCCAGGAAGAACCACATCACCATCGGGGTGAAGAAGAAATAGACCAACGAGGCGCCCATCAGGAACAGGATGGGTGAGGCAATCAGGAACGGCAGGAAAGCGCTGCGTTCGTTCTTGTAGAGGCCCGGCGCGATGAACTTGTAGATTTGCGTGGCGATCAGCGGGAAGGCGATCACCATGCCGCCGAACATGGCAAGCTTCACCTGGGTGAAGAAGAACTCCTGCGGCGCGGTATAGATCAGCTCGACCTTGTGCGGGTCGAGGCCTGCCCATTGCGTCGCCCATTTGAAGGGGATGACCAACAGATTGAACAGGCGCTTGGCGAAAAAGAAGCAGACGAGGAAGGCGACGAAGAAGCCGCCCAGCGACCAGATCAGGCGGCGGCGCAACTCGATGAGATGCTCGATCAGCGGCGCCGACGATTTCTCGATTTCTTCCCGCTCCTTGTCCGATACGCTCACTTGGCGGCTCCCGCCGTCTTCTTGGTGTCAGCCGTCTTCTTGGAGGCAGGCTTCCTGGCCGCGGCAGGCTTTACCTCAGCCTTGGGCGCCGCTTTCCTCGCGGGCGCGGCGGCTTCAGCCGCGGCCGGCGCGGCCTTGGCCGATGTCTTTGCCGCGGATGCCTTCGGTGGCACCACCGTTTTCGCCGCTGCGCTGGTCGTCTTGGCCTTCGCGGTTGCAGCTTTTTTCACCGGCTTGGCCGCCACAGGCGCATCCGAAACCGGGGCGGTGACCGAGGCATCCGTCATGGCCGGGAAGGTCGGAGCGGCCGGGGCGGGCTCGGTCGAGCTGGCGCCGGGCATGTCCGTCGCGCCATTCTTGAGCGGCTCGGCGGGCTGCGGCGTGTCTGCTGCCGGCGCGGCAGGGTCGGCGGCGGGCTTCGGCTTCATCATCGTATCGACGCCGGCCCGCACATCGGCCGCAGCCTGCTCGAACGGATTGAGCTGCTTGCGCACCTCGTTCATCGGATTGAGACTGCGGAGACTGTCGATCGAGCTCTTGACGTCGTCGAGCTCGGCTTCCTTCAGCGCCTCGTTGAACTGCTTCTGGAAGTCGCCGGCCATAGCGCGTAATTTCGCCGCGGTACGGCCGAAGGTGCGCAGCATGTTGGGCAGATCCTTGGGCCCGACGACCACGATCATGACGACCGCGATCACCAGCAGTTCGCTCCAACCGACTTCGAACATGACAATCTATTCCGACGAGAGCATGCCGCCCAAAAAAGCCAAGCGGTCTTGGGACAAAGGCAGGCTCAAACCAACAATCGGATCAGCTCTTGCTGACCTTTTCCTTGCCCGGCGAAACGGTCTCGTCGGCGCGGTGCTCGACGGTACGCTTGTCGTCAACGTCGTCGTCAGCCATGCCCTTCTTGAAGCTCTTGATGCCCTTGGCCATGTCGCCCATCAGCTCGGGGATCTTGCCGCGGCCGAACACCAGCAGCACGATCACCAGCACGATCATCCAGTGCCAAATTGAAAACGAACCCATAACGATCTCTCTCGAATGTTTTCCCTCGGCGATGATCTATGCGTTTTCGCTCGGGGATTCAAACACAACCGCAATGAAGTTGATAAAATGGCTAGCGGATGTCACGCACTTTCGGCGTGAGCGCCTTGCTACGAATCCGCGCAGGCCTTGCTAATAGACCAATCGTGCCGGTTCCCTAAAGCATGTCTCCCGAAAGTGGGAACCGGTTTCGGGATAAAGACATGCGTAAGATCGCAAACCTAAAGCGCAGAGCGAATCTGAAAGATCGCGACGCGCTTTAGGTCACTCTTCCGTGACGCGCGGCGTCAGCAATCCGAGTTCCTCGAGGTCGATATCGGTCAGCGCGTCCTCGTCCTCGGCGAGCGCATCGGGATCGGCCGGCGGCACCGGCATCGAGAAATTGGCCGGCATGCGCGTCGAGAGCAGGCCGGCGCCCTTCAGCTCTTCCATGCCGGGGAGATCGCGGATCTCCTCCAGCGCAAAATGGTCGAGGAAGGCGTCGGTGGTGCCATAGGTCACCGGCCGCCCGGGCGTGCGGCGGCGGCCGCGCATCCTGACCCATTCGGTTTCGAGCAGCGTGTCGAGCGTGCCCTTCGACGTTTCGACGCCTCTGATGTCTTCGATTTCGGCGCGCGTGACGGGCTGGTGATAGGCGATGATCGCCAGCACTTCGAGCGCCGCGCGCGACAGCTTTCTCTGCTGGACGGAGTCACGGCTCATCAGGAAAGCGAGGTCGCCTGCGGTGCGGAAGGCCCAGGCATCGCCGACCCGCACCAGATTGACGCCGCGTTTGGCATAAATCTGCTGCAGATCCGCCATCGCGGCGGCAATGTTGACGCCTTCAGGCAGGCGCGCGGCAAGCTGCTTTTCGCTGACCGGCTCGGCGCTGGCGAAAACGATCGCCTCGGCCATCCGTACGGCTTCCGACAATTGCAGCCGCTCGGCGGGGTTTTCGATGGAACCCTGCTCGGCCATTTCGTCTTCCGGTTCGTCCTCGACCTTGAACGGAATGACCGAAGCGTTGGCGCGTTCGCTCATGATACCACCTCGACTGCCTTCACCCTTTGCGCGCGGCCGCGCAGATAGATCGGCGCGAACACCTGATCCTGCCGCACTTCCAACTTGCCCTCGCGCACCATCTCGAGGGTCGCCGCAAACGAACTGGCCATCGCCGTGCGCTTCTCTTCCGGCGCCGCCAGATATTCGATCAGGAAGCTGTCCAGCGCCGTCCAGTCGCCGACCGAGCCGACCAGCCGCGCCAGCACCTCGCGCGCATCCTTCAGCGACCACACGGCGCGCCGGGCGATCGTCACATTGTTGATCGCCTGCCGCTGGCGCTGCTGCGCGTAGGCGGTGAGCAGATCGTAGAGCGAAGCCGAAAAGCTGTTGCGCTTCTCGATGATGACCATCTCCGGCATGCCGCGCGCGAAGACGTCGCGGCCGAGGCGATTGCGGTTGACCAGTCGCGCCGAGGCATCGCGCATGGCTTCCAGCCGCTTCAGCCGGAATTGCAGCACCGCCGCCAGCTCCTCGCCGCTTTCGCCCTCCTCGCCCGGCTGTTTCGGGATCAACAGCTTCGACTTCAGGAAGGCGAGCCACGCTGCCATCACCAGATAATCGGCGGCAAGCTCCAACCTCAGCGCCCGCACCTTTTCGATGAAGGCGAGATACTGCTCGGCAAGCGCCAAGATCGAAATGCGCGCCAGATCGACCTTCTGGTTGCGGGCAAGGTGCAAGAGAAGATCGAGCGGACCTTCGAAACCGGCCACATCGACCACCAGCGAGGGGTCGCCGGTCAGGCGTGAATCGTCGTTCTCGGCCCACAGACGGTCCATCGGTGCGGCCTTCGCGGCCTTGCCTTCCAATGTCTCCGCCACTTGCCTTTCGTCCCTTCCGGTTCAGGCCACCGCTTCGAAATAGGTGGCAAATTCCGCGCGTATCGCCGTTTCGTCGGCGACGTCGCGATCCTTTATATAGGTCAGCGCCCGCTCCGCGCGTTGCAAGGACTTGCCCGACAGCCCTGTCGTGCGCGAGGCGATCCCCGACATCTCCTCGAAAACCCCGTTGCAGTGAAGGACGAGATCGCAGCCGGCCGCAAGGATCGAGGCCGCCTTTGTCGGGAAATCCCCAGAAAGTGCCTTCATCGAGGTGTCGTCGCTCATCAACAGCCCGTCGAAGCCGATCTCGCCGCGGATCACCTGATCGACGACCTTGGCGGACGTCGTCGCCGGATTGTCGGGGTCGATGGCGCTGTAGACGACATGCGCCGTCATCGCCATCGGCAGCGCGTTCAACGCCTTGAACGGGGCAAAATCATGCCGCCTGAGCTCCTCGAGCGGCGTATCGACGGTCGGCAGCGCGAAATGCGTGTCGGCAAAGGCGCGGCCATGGCCGGGAATATGCTTCATCACCGGCAGCACGCCGCCCGACATCAAGCCCTCGGCCGAGGCCCGGCCAAGCTCGATCACGGCATTGGGCTCCTTGCCATAGGCGCGCGCGCCGATGACGTCGCTGGCGCCTTCGACCGGAACGTCGAGCACCGGCAGGCAGTCGGCGGTGATGCCCAGGCGGGAAAGATCGAAGGCGTGCAGCCGCGCCATCAGCCAGGCGGCGCGGCGGCCGGCTTCCTTGTCCTCGCGCCACAGCGCGCCGAGCGCGCCCCCGGCGGGATAGTTCGGCGCCAGCGGCGGACGCAGGCGCTGCACCCGGCCGCCTTCCTGGTCGATGAAGACCGGTGCCTCCGGGCGACCGACGCAGTCGCGCATTGCGGCGACCAGGTCGCGGATCTGTGCCGCCTCGCCGATGTTGCGCGCAAACAGGATGAAGCCCCAGGGACGTTCGTCCCGATAGAAGCGGATTTCGTCTTCGGTGAGGGATTTCCCGGCGCAGCCGAGGATCATGGATTTTGATTCGCTCATACACCGAAGCTTAAGGCTTTGAGCGAGCAAAGGGAATCACCCCTGCCCTTGGACTGGCCAAAGCCCACAACCGTCCACAACGAAAAGCCGGCGCGGCCTTGCGGCGGCGCCGGCTTTCGGTGTGTTGGGACGGATCAGCGCGACACGAAGCAGTTGCCGCCGGCCGCCTTATAGCTCGTGCAAAGGTTGATCGCATCGTTGCGCGACTGGGCCGGAACGCGGACGCGGTAGAAGGTGCCCTTGCCCGCAACCTCGGCCTTGACGATGTTGGCGGTGCGGCCGGAGAGCACGCTTCCGTAGCGGCGCTGCAGATCCTGATAGGTCGACTGCGCGCTTTGCACCGTCGGCTGCGAGGCGATCTGCATCGACCACGAGCCGCCGCCGGCTGCCGCCGCCGGATCGATGGAAGCGACCTGGTCCGGCTTGACCTCGCCGACGATGTCGACCGGCTGGTCGGACGGGCGCGCCGGCGCTACCGGCACCGTCGCCGGCGTGTTGCTCGACTGCGTCTTGGCTTCAGCCTTCTTTGCAGGCTTCGCCGGCTTCACGGTCGCCGCATCGGCCTGACCCGTATCGGCCTGGCCCGCATCTGAAGCCACCGTTCCCGTCTGCTGGCCGTCGGAGGCCGGCGCGACATGCTGTGGCGCCGGATCGCTCGGCTCGGCCGCCGCGACCTTCGGCGCGGCCGGAGCCGGATCCTCGCGCGGCACCAGCGAGCCGTCAGGCTTGACCATCATGGTCTTCACCTTGCGCGGCGCGACGGCGACGACATCGTTGTTGTTGGCGGTGTTGGCGGCATCCTGCTGCAGCACCTGGGCGATGCGGTCTTCCGACTTCGGTGCCGGCGCGGCCGGCTGCGCGCTTGCCGGCGCGGCAGGCTGGGCACTTTCGGGCACAGCGGCTTGTTCGACGCCGGGCAACGCCGAGCTTGTATTGCCGGCGGCACCAGTGCCGGCCGCGGCATCGTCGTCGGTGGGCGAAAGATCGACCACGCGGCTCGGCGGCGGTTCCTTCGAGGCCAGGTCCACGGGCTGTTCGGTGGTGTTCACCAGCTTCTGCTGCACCGGCTCGGCAGGCTTTGCCGCGCCGCCGCCCTTGGCGACCGCGTCATAAACCTTGTTGTCCTGGTTCGGCACCACCACGCCACCCGGATTTTCGGGCTTCACCTTGATCGGCGAATTGTCGGCCTTGACGATGACCGGAGCCTCGCTGCCGCCCTTGCCTCCGAAGGAGAAGGCCAGCGCGCCAAGGCCGCCGAGAACCACCACGGCTCCGACCAGCCCCGCGATCATCATGCCGCGACGGCGCGGCTGCGCCGCCTCGCGCTCGGCAAGCCCTGGGATCGCCATCGCCTCGTCGAGCTCAGGATCGTAATCGAGATCGTCGGTCGCGAATTCGTCCGCCTGTGAGACCGGCCGGCTGCCGGGCAGATCGTCGGCGTCGTAATCCTTCGCGGCGGCAAAGGAAGCCTGAGCGGCTGGAGCCGCCGGAGCCTCGGCCCGCAAGTCGCGACGATCATAACCGTTGAAACCGGCGCTGTAGGTTTCGTCGTCATAGCCACGGTTCGGCACGGGCGCCGATGCGATCTCCGTCGCGTTCATGTCGGTGAGCAGGCTCGCGAATTCCGCGTCCAGATCGTCATAAGCGGCCGCCGCCGGCTGATCCTCCTCGAAGCTGAGCTCCGGAATGTCGAGGTCGTCGGCGAGCGCGACCACGCGCTCCGGCACATCGACCGTCTCGACGTCCGGCACCTCGTCGTGCTGGCGGGGCTGCGGCGCAGCCGTCG
The DNA here is from genome assembly GCF_004963255.1 of Mesorhizobium sp. GTDB lineage: Bacteria > Pseudomonadota > Alphaproteobacteria > Rhizobiales > Rhizobiaceae > Mesorhizobium. The sequence continues at coordinate 120,827 of NZ_SUGA01000004.1, forward strand.
GAGCCTGCGCCGGTTTGGCATGGGCGGAATAATCCGGTGCCGGCTCGTTGCGGTAAGCAGGCGCGGTCATCTGCAGCGGCGCTGAAGGCGCTGCCACCTGCACCGGCGCCGCTGGGGCCGACTGTGCCGCAAACGAGGCTTGCACCGGCGGAACGGCGGTCGGGGTCGAACGGCTCCACGACCTTGTCTGCTCGACCGGCGTCGGATGCATCCAATCGGACGAATTTGCCGGAGACTTCGCCCTGGCGGCCGCCTGCTCGGCCTCGATACTCCGGGCGAAAGCGGCGCCGAAGGCGTCGTCGTCGAAATCAATGTCCTGTTCGGCCGCCGAAGGTCCGGCGCTGGAGGGCTCGGCCCTGGCCGAGGCCGCAAAATCCTGGCGGTCGAGCTCGTTGGCGAGCAGGTCGTCCAGGTCGCTCTCCACCGCCTGAGCGTCCTGCCCGTCCTGCGCCGGCTGGTGCTCGTCGATATCCCAGTCGAGATCGTCGGCCGCCGTGTTCCCGCCGGCGTGGCTCGCGGATTCCGCAACCAGCCGTGGCGCGGGAGCAGGCTCCTTGACCGTGGGCATCGGCCGTGCGGTCATGGCGCCGAGCAGCGCGTTGAGCTCGTCCTCCAGGCTGCGCTCGCTGGCGGCCGGCTTTGCCGGTTCCACTGCCGCGATCGGAGGGACCGGAGCAGCGGCAACTGGTGGAACTGGAGCAGCCACGACCGGAGCCGGCTCTGCCGGCTGCAATACGGCGGCGGGCTCGACGGCCGGAGCTTGCGGCTCTTCATTCAGCGCGTCGCGGAAGCTCAGCTCGAAATCGTCATCGAGGGTCAGCGCGGCGGAAGGTTCAGGCGCGGCGGATCCCGGCTCAGCGGCAAAGTGGGCGGCCTCCGCCTCGACCATCGGCGCCGGCTCGTCGGCGAGCGACAGCTCCGGCTCCTGAAAAGCCTGATCCTGGCCGAGATTGATGTCATCGCCCGGCGTCTGGTCGAAATGGCCGGCGAAATCATCTTCGGAGATCAGCGGGGCGGCTGCATGAGCTTCGGCCGGCTCGACGGCCCGCGCATGCTGCTCGGGCTCATGGCTTTCAAACGACAGCTCGTCTTCAAGCGACATGTGGACCGCGCTGTCGAAATCGGCGTCGAAAGCCTCTTCGCTCGCGGCCTGCATGGCTTCGACGGCATCCTGACGGGCGTCGGCCGGCTCGTGATGGTCGAGCCGGAAATCCTGGTCCAGCGAGGCCGCCATTTCATGATCGATCGAAAGGTCATCTTCGACCGGCGCGATATCAAGCGAACTGGCGACGGCCTTGTCGAAATCATCGTCGAAAGCGACTTCCGGCTCTGGGGCGGCCTGCTGCTCCGGCTCGAAACGCTCAGATGCGAAATGCGCCTCTGGCGCGACTTCCGGCTCCGCCGCGAAGTGCGGTTCTGGAGCGAGCTGCGGCTCCGGTGCGCGCGCCACGGCGAAGTCGGCGTGATCGGCCGCGTCGTCAAAGACGAAATCCTGCTCGAAGGACGCGGTGAGCTCGTCATCATTCGCGCCAGCACTTGCAGCCTCGAAGGCCGGCTCATGGCTGATCTGGTGGATGGCAGCCTGCTGCGCGACCGGCTCGCTTTCCTCGACGGAATCGAACTCGCCCATCAACTCCTTCTCGAGGTCGATGTCGAAATCGTCAGCCTCCGCGGCGTGATGAGCCGGCGTGGCCTTCTCGGCCGCGGGGGCCGGCTGTCTTACCGGCTGGCGCGGGTCGAAACCCATGATCCGGGTCAGTTCCGCGAACGGATCATCGTCGGCGATATCGTTATGGTCGGCTACTTTCAGCGGGGTTCTGTCTGCCATTATTGTTCCCGAACTCGCACAAAGTCGGACGCCATGGACGTCGCGCAGGGTTGGCCCTTACCAGCGCAATGTGGGCAAAAGGTGACAGGTTTTTTAGTTAAACCTAACGCATTTCCGTGGGCGCGTCTGCCCCGATCAGCGTCAGGCCGGAGGTCAAGACATCCGAAACAGCCTGCACCAGCCCTAGTCTGGCATAGGTTGATTCTCGGTCGTTAACCTTAACAAAACGTAAGTCTGGATTGTCATGGCCGCGATTCCACTGTGCATGGAAGCCCGAAGCCAGGTCATAGAGGTAGAAAGCGAGCCGGTGCGGCTCCAGCGAAAGCGCCGCGGATTCGATCAATCTTGGATATTCAGCCAGCTTGCGGATCAACGCGATTTCGCCTTCATCGGTGAGCGCAGCCACGGAAGCCGCGAGCCGGTTGCGGTCGAAATTCGCCTCGCCGAGCTGCTCGCTCGCCTGCCTGAAGACGGAATGGCAGCGAGCCGAAGCGTACTGCACATAGAACACCGGATTGTCCTTCGACTGCTCCGTGACCTTGGCGAAGTCGAAATCGAGCGGCGCGTCGTTCTTGCGGTAAAGCATCATGAAGCGGATCGGGTCGCGGCCGACCTCCTCCACCACGTCGCGCAAGGTGACGAAATCGCCGGACCGCTTCGACATCCGGACCGGCTCGCCGTCGCGGAACAGTTTTACGAGCTGGCAAAGCAACACGGTGAGCTTGACCGTGTCGCCGGCCACCGCCCGCGCCAGCGCCTCGAGCCGCTTCACATAGCCGCCATGGTCGGCGCCGAGCACATAGATGAGATCGACGAAGCCGCGCTCGACCTTGTCCTTGAGATAGGCGACGTCGGCCGCGAAATAGGTGAACGAGCCGTCCGACTTGACCAGCGCCCTGTCCATGTCGTCGCCGACCGCGGTCGACCGGAACAGCGTCTGCTCGCGGTCTTCCCAGTCGTCCGGCTTCTCGCCCTTCGGCGGCGGCAGCTTGCCCTTGTAGATATGCCCCTTGAGCGTCAGGTCGGCGATCGCCGCGCGGATCTTCTTGGCGTTGTCGGCATGCAGCGTGCGCTCGGAGAAGAACACGTCGTGATGCACGTTGAGCAGCGCCAGATCCTCGCGGATCATCGCCATCATGGCGTCGACGGTGCGGTCCTTGACGATCGCCAGCGCCTCGTCCTCGGGCATCTCCAGCAGGCCGAGGCCGAATTCCTCGGCCAGCGCCTGGCCGACGGGGATCAGGTAATCGCCCGGATAAAGCCCTGGCGGGATCTCGCCGATGGCTTCGCCAAGCGCCTCGCGGTAGCGCAGGAACGCCGAGCGGCCGAGCACGTCGATCTGGGAGCCGGCGTCGTTGATCACATATTCCTTGGTCACATCGTAGCCGGCGAAGGCCATCAGATTGGCAAGCGTGTCGCCGACCACAGCGCCGCGGCAATGGCCGACATGCATCGGGCCGGTCGGGTTGGCCGAGACATATTCGACATTGGCCTTGCGGCCGCCGCCGATGGTCGAGCGGCCATAATTGCGCCCCTCGCCAAGCAGCGCCGCCAGATGCGTGTGCCAGAACGCGTCCTTGAGCCTGAGATTGACGAAGCCCGGCCCGGCGATCTCGGCCGAGGCGATATCGGCGTCGCCCCGCAGCGCTTCGGCGAGTTTCTCGGCAAGCGCACGCGGGTTCTGTCCGGTGGGCTTCGCCAGCACCATCGCCGCATTGGTTGCGAGGTCGCCATGGCTGGCGTCGCGCGGCGGCTCGACCGCGATACGCGACAGGTCGAGCGTGCCCCCCTCCTTGTCCTTCAGGTCAAGGGCTTCGACGGCCTTTACGATCCGCGCGTTGAAATCGGCGAAGATATTCATTGGAAGTGCTCTGGACTTTAAGAGGCGACCGGCCCTACCGGCCGGCAAAATCGTGGCTCGCCCTAGCTCAAATCGGGCGTATGGTCAAACAGACGCCGATGTTCCTTCAAGGCATAGGTGTCGGTCATGCCGGCCAGGAAGTCGGCGACGCTGCGCGCCTTGATGCGGTCCTCGGCCCGGTCGAGCCCCTCGCGCCAGCCATCGGGCATGGCGCGCGGATCGGCGAAATAGACGTCGAACAGCTCGAGCACGATGCGCTCGGCGTCGGCCCGCACCCGCATCACCTCCGGATGGCGGTAGAGATGCTTGTAGAGGAAAGCCTTCAATTCCTTTTCGGCCGCGGCCATGCCCGTCGAAAACGTCACCAGGGTCTCGCCCGCAGCACGCACCGCATCGGCGCTGTCCGGTTTGAGGCGCTCAATATTGGCGGTGGTCGATGCGATGACATCCTCGACCATCAAGGTGATCTGCCGCCGCATCAACTCGTGGCCGGTGCGGACATCGTCAAGCTGGGGGTATTTGGCGCGCACGCCCTTCAGGATCGAGCCCGGGAGCCCGACGCCTCCCAGCATGTCCAGCGTCAGCAGACCGGCGCGCAGGCCATCGTCTATGTCGTGGGTGTTGTAGGCGATATCGTCGGCGATCGCGGCGCACTGCGCCTCGATGCCGGCGAAACGGTCGAGCTCGAGATCGTGCAGTTCGGAATAGTCGCGGATCGCCTGGGGTACCGCACCTTTGAGCCCCTTCCCGCTCGCATCGGTCAACGGGCCATTGTGCTTGACCAGCCCTTCCAGCGTTTCCCAGGTGAGGTTCAGCCCGTCGAATTCGGCGTAGCGCCGCTCGAGCCTTGTGACCACGCGCAGCGACTGCGCGTTGTGATCGAAGCCGCCCCAAGCAGCCATCTTCTCGTTGAGCGCGTCCTCGCCGGTATGCCCAAACGGCGTGTGGCCGAAATCATGCACAAGCGCCACGGCCTCGGCGAGATCCTCGTCGCCGCGCAGCGCCCGCGCCAGGGCGCGCGCGATCTGCGCCACCTCGATCGAATGCGTCAGCCGGGTCCGGTAATGGTCGCCCTCATGCGCGACGAAGACCTGCGTCTTGTGCTTCAGGCGGCGGAAAGCGGTGGAATGGATGATGCGGTCGCGGTCGCGCTGGAACGGCGTGCGCGTCGGGCTTTCGGCCTCCGGGAACAGGCGGCCGCGCGAACGCGCCGGGTCGCTCGCATAGACGGCGCGCGGCCGATAGCCGAACCCGATGTCGCCGAGGGCATCCTTGCCCCGCTGCTCTTCCATTGATCCACCAGTTGACTCAGGCGTGTCCGCTTCATACCTATCATGTGAAACCGAAAGCAAGGTGACGCCGATGGGCGCGGATGCCAAGACTGCCATGAAGGTCGAAATGACCGACGCCGCGGCAAAGCGGATCGCCAGGATCGTCGCCGGCGAATCGGGCAAGACGGCTCTGCGCGTCTCCGTCGAGGGCGGCGGCTGCTCCGGCTTTTCCTACAAATTCGACCTCGTCGGCGACCGCAATGATGACGATGTCGCCATCGAGAAGGATGGCGCGACCATCCTGATCGACGACCTTTCGCTGGTCTATATGGGCGGCTCGGTGATCGACTTCGTCGACGACCTGATGGGCCAGTCCTTCCAGATCAGGAACCCGAACGCGGTCGCCTCCTGCGGCTGCGGCACCAGCTTCTCCATCTGATCGACCGGACTTCGCAAGCCTATGACCGGTGCGAGCCGGGTAGCGCGTGCCTGTCCCCTGGCTTTGGCAGGAATGCGGCCGGACGGCCTTTCTAAAGGTCCGAGCAGGCAATACGATCCGCTTCGTCGAACGCCTTCCGTCCGAACAGCATCGAGGCCTGCATGAAGATCGTCACCTGGAACATCAACGGCGTTCGCGCCCGCATCGGCAACCTTACCCACTGGCTGACCGAAAGCGCGCCGGACATCGTTTGCCTGCAGGAGATCAAGACAGTCGACGAGCAGTTCCCGCGCGCCGAGATCGAGGCGCTGGGCTACAATGTCGAAACCAACGGTCAGAAGAGTTTCAACGGCGTCGCCATTCTGTCGAAGCTGCCCTTCGACGAGGTCAATCGCGGCCTGCCTGGCGACGATGCCGATGACCACGCCCGCTTCATCGAAGGCGTCTTCTCCACCGACCAGGGCGCCCTGCGCGTCGCCTCGCTTTATCTGCCCAACGGCAATCCGGTCGAGGATGAACGGAAGTTTTCCTACAAGCTTGCCTGGATGGCGCGGCTGGAGCGCTGGGCGGAAGAGCGGCTGCGGCTGGAGGAAGCGCTGGTGCTGGCCGGCGACTATAATGTCATTCCCGAACCCGCCGATGCCCGGTTCCCGGAAAACTGGCTGGGCGATGCGCTGTTCCAGCCGCAGACGAGGCAGGCCTTCCGCCGGCTGAAGAATCTCGGCTTCACCGAAGCGGTGCGCTCGGTGACCGACTCGGCCGGCGTCTACACCTTCTGGGACTATCAGGCCGGCGCCTGGCAGAAGAACAACGGCATCCGCATCGACCATCTGCTGCTGTCGCCGGAAGCCGCCAACCGCTTCTCGTCGGCCTCGGTGGAAAAGCACGTCCGCGCCTGGGAGAAGCCCTCCGATCACGTGCCGGTCGCGATCGAGCTCAGCCTGCAGCCGGCCTGAGACGCCGCCAAGACCCTGATATCGCCACAAATCCCCTCTTTGATGCGGGTTGCTGTGGGGGTTGAATGGCGATCCGATTTCTTTTCAGGCCGGTCGGCCTTGCCTTGGCGCTTGCCGCACCGACGCCCTCGCTGGCTGCACCGGCCTGTTTGGCCAACGGCAAGTCCTTCAATGTCGGTCAGACGGCCTGCCTGACCATTGCCGGCGAAAGCCATCTCGCCCGCTGCGACATGGTCCTCAACAACACGTCCTGGACCAGGATCAAGGACGAATGTCCAGGAGAAGCGCCAAAACCGCACCCGACCTCGATCTCGACGCCGACGCCCGGCCCGACGCCGACGGAGCCGACCGAGAACTGAAGCGCCGCTGATCTCCCGTATCCAGGTTACGCTGTGCACAGGTCTTCTGGGATTGGCGTGACTGGCTAGGCCGCGGCTTGATTGCCAAGTGGTTCCCCCATCCGTCGCTGCTTCGCAGCGCCACCTTTCTCCCTCCGGAGGGAAAGGAAGGGAGCCTTGCTGGACGGCAAAAAGGCTTGGCGCCTTTCCTCTACCCCGTCGATCGGGGGAGAGGTGGCTCGGCGAAGCCGAGACGGAGTGGGGGTCGACCAGCGCACCATAAGACAATGCATGCGCCAAGCTGCCATGCACGCTATCGACAAACCTGCGCTTACTGGTCGCCGTTGCTGCCCTTGGTCAGGATATCGTCGGCGAGCGAGATCGCGGTCCGGCGATCGGCCTCGCCGGCCGCGGCGAACGCCTCTTCCTGCATGCTGCGGATCCAGGGCTGATCGGCCGCCGGAGCCCGCTGAAGCGCCGCCGTCATCATCGCCAGGCCGCGCACGATCTTGCCACTCTGGAACAGGAGGTTGCCAAGCGTCGCCTGCGCGCCGGCATGGCCCTTCTCGGCTGCCAGCTGCAGCCAGCGGCCGGCCTGCTTGACGCTCGCCTTCACGCCGCCCTCGCCCTTGAGGAACATCCGTCCGATCTCGAACTGGGCGTTCGGATTGCGGTAGTTGGCGGCGGCGCGCATATAATATTCCTGCGCCGCGACTTCGTTCTCCTCGACCGGCGTGCCGGGAATGCCCTTGCGCAGATAGTCACCGAGCGCCACCAGCGCGTCCGAGACGTAGCTTTCCTCCGGCGAGCCGGGCTCGACATCCTGGTCGACGATTTCCGAGAAGAACTTGAAGGCGGCATAGTCGTCGCGCGTCACGCCGTCGCCTTCGGCATACATGCGCGCGAGCTTCCAGGTGGCGCCGATCTGGCCGTTTTCGGCGGCGTATTTATAGGCCTCGACCGCCTGGTCCTTGTGGCCGCTCTTGTAGGCGGAGAAGCCGAACTGAAACACCGCCCACGGGCTCGACTGCGGCTTCACGCCGGTCTTGTCGTCGAACACCTTGTCGTCGAAGGCCATGGCCTGCCCGACGGCGCCCAAGGTCGCAAGCGCGACCAGTGCCGAAAAGACAGACGACCTCAACACCTCAGATGTCCGCATAGCAGTGCGTTTCTTCTGCCCCACCCGGATGAGTCACCGCGCCGTCGCGGGCCGACCCTACGGTCTGTGCATATTTCCATATCGCGCCCGACTGATAGTCGGTCTTGCGCGGCTTCCATTTCTTTGCCCGGGCCGCCAGCTCGGCGTCCGACAGGGCCACTTCGATCGTGCCGTTCACGGCGTCGATCGAGATCACGTCGCCATCCTTGATCAGCCCGATCGGCCCGCCGACCGCCGCCTCCGGCCCGACATGGCCGATGCAGAAGCCGCGCGTGGCGCCCGAGAAGCGTCCGTCGGTGATCAGCGCCACCTTGCCGCCCATGCCCTGGCCGTAGAGCGCAGCCGTCGTCGACAGCATCTCGCGCATGCCCGGACCGCCGCGCGGCCCCTCGTAGCGGATGACGAGAACCTCGCCCTCCCGGTAGTTGCGCTGCGTGACCGCTTCGAAGCACTCCTCTTCCGAATCGAAACAGCGCGCCGGCCCTGAGAATTTCAGTTCCGACATGCCCGCGACCTTCACGATCGCACCTTCGGGGGCAAGGTTGCCCTTCAAGCCCACAACGCCGCCTGTCTTGGTGATCGGCCGATTGGCGGGACGCACAACATCCTGGCTCTCATTCCAGGCAACGTGCTCCATATTTTCGGCCAAAGTGCGGCCAGTGACCGTCATGCAGTCGCCGTGCAGATAGCCGTGATCGAGCAGCGTCTTCATCAGCAGCGGAATGCCGCCGGCCTCGAACATGTCCTTGGCGACATATTTGCCGCCCGGCTTGAGGTCGGCGATATAGGGCGTCTTCTCGAAGATCGCGGCCACGTCGAAGAGGTCGAACTTGATGCCGGCCTCATGCGCGATCGCCGGCAGATGCAGAGCCGCATTGGTCGAGCCGCCGGTGGCCGACACCACGGTCGCGGCATTTTCCAGCGCCTTCAACGTAACGATGTCGCGCGGCCGGATGTTCTTGGCGATCAGCTCCATGACCTTTTCGCCTGAGGCGAAATTGAAGCGGTCGCGCATCTCGTAGGGCGCCGGCGCGCCGCAGGAATAGGGCAGCGCCAGGCCGATCGCCTCGGCGACGGTGGCCATGGTGTTGGCGGTGAACTGAGCGCCGCAGGAACCGGCCGAAGGACAGGCCACCTGCTCGATCTCGAGCAGTTCGGCATCGCTGATCGTGCCCACCGAATGCTTGCCGACCGCCTCGAACACATCCTGCACGGTGATCTGCCGGCCGCGATAGCTGCCGGGCAGGATCGAGCCGCCATAGATGAAGATCGACGGCACGTTGAGGCGCACCATCGCCATCATCATGCCGGGCAGCGACTTGTCGCAGCCGGCGAGTCCGACAAGGGCATCGTAGCAATGGCCGCGCATGGTGAGCTCGACCGAATCGGCGATCACCTCGCGCGACACCAGCGACGACTTCATGCCCTGGTGGCCCATGGCGATGCCGTCGGTGACGGTGATGGTGCAGAACTCCCGCGGCGTGCCGTTGGCGGCCGCCACGCCCTTCTTGACCACCTGCGCCTGACGCATCAGCGAAATGTTGCAGGGCGCAGCCTCATTCCAGCAGCTCGCGACGCCGACAAGTGGCTGCGCGATCTCGGCCGCCGACAGGCCCATGGCATAGAGGTAGGAACGATGCGGCGCCCGCGCCGGACCTTCGGTCACGTAGCGGCTGGGCAGCTTGGCCTTCGAGATTACCCTGGCGTCCATACTCGTCCTTGCCGCACACCCCGCGGCCGGTCCCCTCGCCGCGCCAACCTGGCACGCATCCCGGGACATATCTCGGGTGCTCCGGGTTTATGGCGGGAAATGGGCAGTTCCCTCTGTCGGACTTCTACACGAGGGGTTGTTCAGAAAGTGTTGCCGAAACGCCACAATCGCACGAGGCCCGGCTTGGCAGCGAATCTGGAATATCGGGCGGAGAGTTCAGGCTGGACGGTCGGTCACACAACAAAAAGGCCGGGTATTGCCCGGCCTTTTCGGTGAGTTTTCAGAGGCTTAGAACTTGATCTTGAGGCCACCCGAAATCGCTGTGACCAGATCGTTGCCGAAGTCGTAGCTGACTTCGGTGCCGGCCTGATATCCGTTCTCACCATTCACTATCCCGGAATGGCCGCTGGTCAACACACCGATCGCGCCGGCCAGGCGAAGTTCAATGTTCGGCCGGGGCGTATAGGCGACGCCACCGCCCAGCGTCCAGGTATCGGTCTGCGAGCCGTAGCCATGCGAGGTGCCGCGATCCCAGCTCAGTTGGCCGGCGGCGCTCCACTGATCGTTGAACTTGTGGCCAATGCCGCCGGAAACTGTCCAGCCGTCACGATACATTAAGTCCAGCGACGTGATTTGGCCCGAATGCAGTTTATCGCCGGTAACGCATGCCGAAGAGGGAGTGCCTACGACGCAGATCGGGACGCTTTGCAGCAGGCTCCAGTTGACCCATTTGACTGAGCCGAAGGCGAGCCATCCAGGCGCGATACCGGACTGAAGCTTAAACTCGACCACATCGGGCATATACTGCGTCGAGCCGTAAATTGGCAGCACAGTTCCGCCGACATTCGTCAAGTCTAGGGTGCCCTCGATATTATCGAGCTTAACTTTTGAATTATAGACCAAGCTAGCCCTTAGAGCAATGTCGGGAATTTCATAGGCTAGACCAGCCCGCCAGCCCCAGCCGTTGCTGGTTAGATCGACGCGACCAGTACCCCCAAAGTTCGGCACAGCTGGTGAAATCAGGTCTTCCTTGAAGCCATAGACTTTTTGGTAAAACACACCGCCGATGAACCGAAGTTGGCCTTTACCCGCGTCCATCTTGTAGGAGCAGGTCGCCGCGTAATTGTCGCTCTTGATATCTGTTTCTATATTTGAGTACGAGCCGTTCCAAATACCCGGAGCGGTATGAGCACCCCACGGTTGCGAATAGTCGACCATACAGTCGACGCCTTGCACGATCTGGGCCTTGGCGCCGATACGCGGCACCCAATAGTCCTCGCTATCCTTGGCCGTGCTCATACCTGTCAACACACCCGGATTGCCCGAGGTGTCCACGGCGTTCTTCAGCTTGCGATCCGGCATCACATAGGTCGCTTCCGCTTCCGTCGCGAACGGTGCCGGATCGAACAGCAGGTCGATGTCGTAACCACCGCGCTCGATGCCGCCGGCATGCGCGGGTTGCATCGCTGCGCCGATCAACGCGATCGAAAAGCAGCCTGCCCCCGCCAGAGCTTTGAGCCGCAGAATATTCATGGAAATCCCTCCCCGAAATACAAGTGGCTCAAGCTAGAACCAATTCGGGTTAACGACGCAACAACGTTTTCAAGCGCTGTACATGTACACCTTGACAGCACCTATTTTTGCCATGGTGATCGGCCTCGCGATTGCAGCCTAAATCACGCCAACCGCGATCAAACAGCCGAAAAAATGCGGAGAAAGGATCCAAAAAGGGCCCAAAACAGCCGTTTTTGGGCTTGACGGGCCACATTGTTACATTACGGCAACAATGCGGCGCAAACTTTCCGTTTACGTCAAAATTAACGTAGCGGCACACCTATTTTCGAGGCAGCTAACGTACCGGAAAGCACCTCCGCGCTGAGGGCGATTCTTGCCGCTTAGCCGGCGTCGCGGACCCTTGTCAAAGCCACCGAAAGCTTCTCCTGCGCCTCGCGATATTCGGCGAGTTTCTCACGCTCGGCTTCGACCACCTCTTCCGGCGCGTTGGCGACGAACTTTTCGTTCGACAGCTTCTTGTGCAGACGGGCGATCTCCTCGGTCACCTTGGCCAATTCCTTCTGAAGCCGCGCGGCTTCGGCCTGGAGATCGATCAGGCTGCCGAGCGGCAGGCTTATCGTCGCCTCGTTGAGCACGATCTGGGCCGAGCCCTTTGGCGGCGCGTCGACCAACGCGATATCGCCGACGCGCGCCAGCCGCTTGATCGCCTGGGCGTGGCGCTCCAGCCGCTCCTGCGTCAGCGTGTTGGCGCCGATCACCATCAGCGGCGCGATCGCCGCCGGCGGCACGTTCATCTCCGACCGCACCGAGCGGATGCCCGAAACAAGGTCGACCAGCCAGTTGATGTCGGCGGCAGCCTCTTCGTCCTCGAAGTCGGGCGACGGCCAGGCGGCATGGCAAAGCAGCGACGAGCGCTCCTTGCCCTCGCCCGCGGTCTGCGCCCACAGCTCCTCGGTCATGAACGGCATCATCGGATGCAGGAGCTTATAGATCTCGTCGAGCACGAAGGCGACGCAGGCCCGGCTCTCGGCCTTGGCGGCCTCGTCCGTGCCCATGAACACCGGCTTCAGCAGCTCCAGGTACCAGTCGCAGAACAGGTTCCAGACGAAGCGGTAGGCAGCGCCCGCCGCCTCGTTGAAGCGGTAGCTGGTGATGCCCTCGGTGACCGCGCGCGCCGCCCGCGTCAGCTCGGTCAGGATCCAGCGATTGACCGGCAGCTTGGCGTCGTTCAGCCAGAAGTCGTCGTTGCGCGCAACCTCGTTCATCTCGGCGAAGCGCGTCGCGTTCCACAGCTTGGTGCCGAAATTGCGGTAGCCGGCGATGCGCGCCGGATCGAGCTTCACGTCGCGCCCTTGCGCCGCCATCACAGTCAGCGTGAAACGCAGCGCGTCGGCGCCGTACTCATCGATGAGGTCGAGCGGATCGATGACGTTGCCCTTCGACTTCGACATCTTGGCGCCGTTCTTGTCGCGCACCAGCGCATGCACATAGACGGTGTGGAACGGCTCCTCGTCCATGAAGTGCAGGCCCATCATCATCATGCGGGCCACCCAGAAGAAGATGATGTCAAAGCCGGTCACCAGCACGTCGGTCTGATAATAGGTCTTGAGCTCGGGCGTCTGGTCGGGCCAGCCGAGCGTCGAGAACGGCCACAGGGCCGACGAGAACCAGGTGTCCAGCACGTCCTCGTCGCGGGTCAGGATCTCGCCCGGCTGAAAATTCTCGAGCTTGTCCTCGACCCAGGCCTTCCACGGCCCTTCCAGCGCCAGGTAATATTCGACCGCCGCGGCTAAAGCCTCTTCCTCGGTCTTCTCGACGAAGACATGCCCGTCCGGCCCATACCAGGCCGGGATCTGGTGGCCCCACCAGAGCTGGCGCGAAATGCACCAGGGCTGGATGTTCTCCATCCAGTCGAAATAGGTCTTTTCCCAGTTCTTCGGCACGAAGTTCGTGCGGCCCTCGCGCACCGAGGCGATCGCCGGCTTGGCGAGCTCGGCGGCGTTGACATACCATTGGTCGGTCAGGAAGGGCTCGATCGGCACGCCGCCACGGTCGCCATGCGGCACGGTGTGCCGATGCGGCTCGACCTTGTCGAGGAACGCGCCCGCTTCCATCAGCGCGACGACCTTCTTGCGGGCAGCGAAGCGGTCGAGCCCGTCGAGTTCGTCCCAGACGGCCTGGCGCTCCGGCGTGACCTCGAGACCGGCGAGGAAATCCTCATTGTCCTTGAGCTTGATGGCGGCTTCGACCGTCAGGATGTTGATCGCCGGCAGCTTGTGACGCTTGCCGACCTCGAAATCGTTGAAGTCGTGCGCCGGCGTGATCTTGACGGCGCCGGAGCCCTTCTCCGGATCGGAATATTCGTCCGCCACGATCGGTATCTTGCGGCCGACGATCGGCAGCACGACGTTGCGGCCGACCAGATCGGTGAAGCGCGCGTCATCCGGATGCACGGCAACCGCCGTGTCGCCAAGCATCGTCTCGGGACGCGTCGTCGCGACCGTGATGAAGGTCTTCGGGTTCTCAGGGTCGAACGCCTCGCCTTCGATCGGGTAGCGGAAGTGCCAGAGATTGCCGTTGACCTCATGCTGCTCGACCTCGAGGTCGGAAATGGCTGTGAGCAGCTTCGGGTCCCAGTTCACAAGGCGCTTGTCCTTGTAGATGAGGCCTTCCTTATAGAGCGTGACGAAGACTTCCAGCACGGCCTTGGACAGACCTTCGTCCATGGTGAAGCGTTCGCGCGACCAGTCGGCCGAGGCGCCGAGGCGCTTCAGCTGGTTGAAGATCGCGCCGCCGGATTCCGCCTTCCACTCCCACACCTTCTCGATGAATTGCTCGCGCGTCAGATCGCGGCGGTGGATCTGCCTTTCCATGAGCTGGCGCTCGACCACCATCTGTGTGGCGATGCCGGCGTGATCCATGCCGGGCTGCCAAAGCACGTTCTTGCCGCGCATGCGCTCGAAGCGCACGAGAATGTCCTGCAGCGTGTTGTTGAGCGCATGCCCCATGTGCAGCGAGCCGGTGACGTTCGGCGGCGGGATGACGATGGTGAAAGCTTCCGCCCCTTCCTCCGCGCCGGCGCCGGCCCGGAAGGCGTCGGCCTCTTCCCAGATTTTGGCGATCTTCGGCTCGACGGTCTTGGCGTCGTAAGTCTTTTCAAGCATGGAGGAGGTCCGAACTGTCGGGAACAAGCGTCCGGTGTAAATCGGAAGGTCTTGGCCGAGTCAACCGCGAGAGCTGCGATCGCTCTCACAGATAGGCCTGCCGCGGCCAGCGACAATGCCAGAACAACGGCACGTGCACGCGGGCAGCCTCAAACGAAAGCGCCGCCCCAAGGCGGCGCTCTTCAGCCTGCGTGTTGCGGCGGCTACTGCGCGCCGCGCGCCACGCGCTCGATCTCTTCGCGCACCAGCCTTTCGACCAGCGTCGGCAGGTTGTTGTCGAGCCAATCCTGCAGCATCGGCCGCAGCATCTCCTCGGCCATTTCATCGAAGCTCTTCTTGCCACGGCTGGCAAAGGCATCGGAAAGCTCGCCGAACGCGGCGGCAACCTGCCTGCCCGTGTGCTCGGAAAGGATCGCGGGACGGGACGGCTGAGCCTCAGGCGCGGAGGACTGGGGAGCGCCGGCATGCGCGACAGCTTCGACCGCGGGTTCTTCCTTGTCGATCTCGACCCGCGGCGCGGCTTCCGGAGCCCGGACAGCCGGCTTCGCTGTGACGGTGCTGCCTCCGGCCGCGGCGATTTCCCGCCGCCAATCGGCGACAATGGTTTCGGCGGTCTGCGGCGCGTTTGCAGCGGCGGGCCTGTTGGCGGCTGCCGGCGCGCTCGGCTCGGCCGCGCGTCTAACACCAGTCTCCGCCGGGGTCGTCGGCGCCGGCGCCGCCTTCACCGGCTCCGAGCGAGCTTCGGCGCGCGCAAGCACGGGATCAGTCGCTGCAAGCTGGGCCTGGACTTCCGCCAGCGTCGCCGGCTTGCGGGGACCGGCATCGGCATGCAGTTCGGAACGAAAGCTGTCGACCTCGACGGCGGGTACGGCCGCGGAGGGAATATTGACGACGGCCGGCTCCAGGTCCTGGCGCAGCTCACCGGCCTCGGCCGGCTGCTTGCGACCGGTATCGCTGTCCTCGATGATCCTTCGGATGGAAGCCAGTATCTCTTCCATGGAAGGTTCGCGCTGCGCGCTGCTTGCCGTCGCCATCGTCACATCCGCCGCCCTTGTGACCCATTACGCAATTCCGTTCCCGCTCGGGCCGGAATTCGAATCAATGGCGACAGCGTAACCGACCGATCGTCATCCGAGAATCCCCAATCTGGGGACGCGTTGGATTTCAACAGATTAGGCGAAGCGCAACCCGGTCAGCCACGCGGAAAAGACAAACGCCGCGCATCCGATCGATACGCGGCGTTTGTCAAAGCTCGGATCGGAAATCAGCGCCCGTCGGGCGTGCGCAATCCAATCCACTTGTCCTTGACGGCGTTGTAATGCTCTTCCGGCCTGTATTTGGTGACTGCCAGGCCCAGGCGATCGACCGACAGCCGTCCCATCGCCGACAGGATGGCGTAGCTCGCCACCACCACGTCGCGCTCGGAGCTTGCCTGGTTGATCTTGGCGGTGATGACGGCGTTCTGCGCGTTCAACACGTCGAGCGTCGTGCGCTGGCCGACATTGCGCTCCTCGATGACGCCGTTCAGCGCCAGCTGCGCGGCATCGATGACCTGCCTGTTGGCGTCCACGCTTTCGCGCGCTGCGACATATTGCGTCCAAGCCGAGACCACGGCCTGGCGCACCTGGTCGCGGCTGACATCGACCTGGATGCGCGCCTCGCTGAGCGATTCCTTGTTCTGCCGCACAATCGCCGAGGTCCGGCCGCCCGAATAGATCGGAATGGTCAGAGTGGCGCCGATATTGGCGGACGTCGAGCTACCGTTGGGATTGCTGACGGAACCGGGAGAGGTGTGGCTGTAATTGTCCGAAATGCCGGCGGAGGCCGAAAGCTGGGGCAGCAGCGCACCTTCCGACGACTTCACCGAAAACGCCGCCGCATCGACGAGATGCTGCGTGGCAAGGATGGCCGGATGCTCGGCGGAAGCGACGGCCAGGGCGGATTCGAGATTGCCCGGCAACAGCTTGCCTAGTGGCGAAGCCGCCTTCAGCTTGCCCGGCTCGTCGCCGACGATCTGGTGATAGGTGGCGGCGCTCGCCAGCGCGGTCGCGCGGGCAGCGCTCAACTGCGCCACCGCCGTCGCCCGCGAGGCATCGGCCTGGGCGACATCGGTGCGGGTGCCTTCGCCGACCTCGAAGCGCGAGCGGGCGGCGCGCGCCTGCTCGGTCAGGAACTGCAGGTTCTGCTCGGTCAGCACCGCCACCTGACGGTCGCGAATCACGTCCATATAGGCGCTGGCCGCGTTGAACAGGATGTTCTCTTCGGTGTTGCGCAGGCTTTCGACCGAAGCCTTCACCTGCGATTCGGCGGCGGCGACATTGTTCTTGGTCTGAAAGCCGTCGAACAGCGTCTGGTTGATCTGCACGCCGAAGCTGCCGGTCGTCAGTCTCCTGCTGGTGCCAAATCCGTGCGTGTTGGTGTAGTCGATGTTGGCCGAACCGGTGACGGTCGGGCGCCAGCCCGACTTGGCGATGGCAACGCCCTCATCGGTGACGCGCACGCCGGCGCGAGCGGCGTTGAGCTGCGAATTGTACTGGTAGGCTTTGGCGAGGGCGCCCGTAATGGTCTCGGCGGAGGCGGCCAACGGCGAAAGCGCCGTCGCGGAAACGAGAATAGCTGCTAAAACTCTTTTGTGTCGGGGCGGCACGTTATTTCCCTCATTCGTTTTGCATGGGAACCACGCCACGTCAGCCTACCCTTGCGGATCGGCCAGCGCCGCGTTGTTTATCGTTCCCCCGCTGACGGCCTCCCGAAACGCCCGGTTAACCAAATCAGCAACGATTGTCAGGCGCAAGCGATCATGACAGCGCCTTCGCTGCAAGGCAAAAACGCTCAGAATTCAAACGCGTGAGCACGTTCGAAGCCCGGTAGTGGCTTAATTGCCGCATTAAACGCCCGTCTTCCGGTTACAACCCCCCCGGCCTTAAAAAACAGCCGGGCCACGCCAGAGTTGCCTTGTCCCTCGACCACAACCAGGCGTCCACCTTCCGCAAGCTGGTCGAGCAGCGCCGGCGGCACTTCCTCGACGCTGCCGCCGACGAAGATGACGTCGTAGGGCGCTTTAGCGGCATGCCCCTGCGGCAGCGGCCCGGTGATGACCGTGACATTTTGGCAGCCGAGGCTGGAAAGCGTGGATTTGGCGGTCTCGGCCAGCGCGGGATCGCTTTCCAGCGCCACCACGGACCGGGCAAGCCTGGACAGCAATGCGGCGGAATAGCCGCTGCCGCAACCGACATCGAGCACCGAATCACTCGCGTCGATCTCGGCCAGTTGCAAAAGCTTGGCGAGCGGCGACGGCTCCATCAGGTAGCGTGCGCCGCCGCCATTGGCGCCGTCCGAAATGCGGATGTCTTCGTCGATATAGGCCAGATCCCGCTGCCCGGCGCCGACAAAGTCCTCGCGCGGAACGGTCAGCATCGCTTCGATGAGGGGCGCGCTGGTGACATCGGTGGTGCGGATCTGGCCGTCGACCATCTTCACGCGGCGTTCGGAAAAATCAGCGCTCATGTCCCAACAATCCGCTCCCCGCGCCAAACGCGCGGCTAAAACTTCAACCGGAACCCCCGCTCCGGCGCGATTGCGCTGGAGCCCGCAAGCATCTGGAGGCCTCGCCCGGAATCGAACCGGGGTGCAAGGATTTGCAGTCCTCTGCGTAACCACTCCGCCACGAGGCCTCGCAATGCTCCCGGCGTTCCGAGCGAACTCATTATGTTGACGCTCAAGGGTCGTCAAGCGGCGGCGCGTCATTCCCGATGCTTTCGCATGGAGCGGCCAAAGTGGTGATTGCCAATCGGTTGTGACGGCTGGAGCATCGCAGTCGCCGGCCGGCTGCCCGCCGCCGGGGCTCCTCAGTCGGGTCGACGCCGGCGTTCCCACCAGACGATGAAACGCCGCCGGTGGCGTCGGATCATTGCGAATTCATAAGAAAGCACCAGGAGACCGAGCGGAATCATCCAGAAGCCGAGAATCGGCAGAAAGCCCAGAAGCCCGCCAAAGGTAAGCAGCATGCCGATGGCGATTCGCCAACCGCGCGAGCGCGGCATGGTGAACTCGCGGCCGAAGATCGAAATCTTGCGGGCCGGGGCGTCGTCATCGTCCGCTGCGGTCATTCAAACCAATCCCATCCGCTGCCTAAGCCATGTCAAGGCGATGACCGGCCGCTTTGTTCCGTGCCGGTGTGAAGCCCTTCATATGTGGGCGCGCCGAACGATGGCACAAATAGCCGCATCAAAAACTGGAGAAAAATTGCGAAATGCTGCTTTGCAAAGCCGAAAGGTGTTTGCTATAGGCTGCGCCACTCACGTCAGAGCCTCCGTTCCCCGGTAGCTCAGTGGTAGAGCAACCGGCTGTTAACCGGTTGGTCGCTGGTTCGAATCCGGCCCGGGGAGCCAATTTGCTAATCTTTTCATTTAGCGCTCCGCTTTCAACACATTGAAATCCTTACGTAGCTCAGCCGCACGGGCCTGGCAGAGCAGATTTTGCGCCAAAATTTGCTAATCATTACGCTAAACAATTTGCCAATCATGCCCGGTATCGGTAGGTTGACGATTAGAACATACCTAGCTGGAAGTGGCGGGCTATCCCGTGAACCTGACCTTACGCAATCGCACCTATCATATCGTCCGCCGCGTGCCGAAGCGCTATGCCCAAATCGACCCCCGGAAGCAGGTGTGGATTAGCCTACACACCGACTCGAAAACCGTCGCGGAACAGAAAGCGCCGACCGCGTGGGCTCACATGGTCGAGGGCTGGGAGGCCCGCCTTGCCGGCGCAACTGACGATGCGGAGCGACGGTTTGCAGCGGCGAAGGAATTGGCCGCCGTTCGCGGCTTCAGCTACCTGCCCGCTGATCGAGTCGCCCAACTCCCCCGCGAAAAGCTGCTTGAACGTGTTGAGTCTGCCCTGAAGCTCAATGGCGACGCTGCCAAGATCGAGGCCCGCGCCGTGCTGGGCGGCGCTCGCGAACCGGGGATCAAGATCAGCAAGGCGCTAGAACTGTATTGGGGCTTTGCCAAGCAGGACACGATAGGCAAGAGCGAGGATCAGCTTCGCCGCTGGGAGCACCCCCGGAAACGGGCCATCGCCAACTTGATTGAAGAGATCGGCGACAAGGAGCTTTCCGAGATCACGGGCGATGACATGCTCGACTTCCGCGAAACATGGATGGAACGGATCGCGGCCGGTGATGCGCAGCCCGACACCGCCAACAAGGATTTCCAGCACATCGGCAATATCCTTCGCACCGTAGTCAAGATGAAGCGGTTAGGGCTGGTCCTGCCGCTGGACGGTCTCACCTTCAAAGCCGACAAGGAGCGGAGCCGCCCGCCTTTCTCGGTCGAATGGATCAAGACCAAGCTTCTTGCCCCTGGCGCACTAGACAGCTTGAACACCGAAGCGCGGTGCATCCTGCTAGGCATGATTAACACCGGCTATCGCCCCGGCGAAGCGGCCGGGCTCATGCCGCACCACATCCGGCTTGACGTAGACGTGCCGCACATCTCGATTGAGCCTGAAGGCCGACAGCTAAAGAACAAGGTCAGCCAGCGTTTAATTCCGCTGGTAGGCGTGTCGCTCGAAGCCTTCAAGCAATGCCCGCAAGGCTTTCCCACCTATCGTTTCAGGGACAAGATCAGCAACACGGTGAACAAGTACCTTCGGGAACATGACCTCTTAGAGACACCGGAGCATGTGCTCTACAGCCTGAGGCATTCATTTGAAGACCGGATGATTGCCGCCAAGGTCGATGACCGTATCCGGCGCGACCTGTTCGGTCATTCGCTCGGCAGGGAACGCTACGGCGAAGGCGCGACGTTGGCCCACAAGCGGGACATCCTTCAGAGCTTCGCCCTTTGAGCGGCGACGATTGCCCGCGCCCGGGCGATTGGGTCACCCCTCGCTTCTTCGGCGACAATCTCGACCTCTAGCCGCATGAAGATCGGCGCATAGATCGCATCTTCGATCACAAGCCCGGCAACGAACGCGTGCGCAGCTTTGAGCCGGGCCAGCATGGACCCGTTATCGTCGGTTATTGTCGAAGAATGCAGCATGGCTTGGGTCTGTTTTTGAAACTGGGTGCAAACTCAGCGGCGCAGGAAATGCGCGCCAATCCAGATGGCAGGCCAAACGGCTAAGAACAGCGCCGCCGCTACCAATGCGGCCCGCCTGCCCCGGTGAAGGTCTTCCACCACGGCATGAGAGTCTGCCGCTACGGCCGGCCCAGCGTTGCGATTAGTGACGATGCCTTGAATGAAGAGCAGACCGCCGCCGACCCAGAGCGCGCCCGCCAGTAAAATCATGTCTGTTGTCATCGTCGGAAACCCCGTCCGCTTTTGATCGAGGCGGGAGTCTACGGCAGCCGGCATTTAAGTCAATAACACTGAAAAACTAACGCAGAAAGCATACTTGCCGTCTACTTTGAAAAGCGGCATACAGTGTCTTCGTCAACAGGGTTAGTCTGTATTTTGTAAAGGGGCTCAAACGGTTACACTGCCGAAATAATGGCATTATAGGCGAACGTATGATAGACCGGGCTTGCGCTGGTTCACGCTGCGCGGCGTGAGCTTTAAGGACGGCGGTGTGGGCTTTTCCGTGGTTGGTGGCCCGCACCGCCGTCACACCAACCACGGAATACGATCATGTCACTGAATGCAGCCGCCGCACGCCCGCAATCCGCCAACACCAGCAATCCCCCGCGTTATGACCTAAGCAAGTTCGACGCGCGGAGAACCGACCTGATGACGCCGTGGGAGGAAAACCCTACAGGCACCGCGATACAGGTACTTGTCTATCGTCGCCTAATAGAAGCGTGGATGCCGTACCTATCTCCGGCCGAGTTTGTCGTTATGGCCTTCATACTGCGATACACCGCTGGTATGGGCCGCAAAGGCGCCCACGACCGTGGCCGTCTATCGGCCGGCTTTCATTACAAGCAGATCGCCAACGCAACGGGCCTTAGCCGGACCACGGTAGAGCGAGCCATCGGCCGCCTTAAAGAACTTGGCTTCATCACCGTGAACAACGGCGACAACAGACAGTGCCTCATAGTCACCCCTGACCTGAATTGGATGGCTTACAAAGACACGCTTCCGGCGTTCCACGGGAGGAGGGCTTTGGCTGCGAAACGTAAGCCCAAAAAGGCTTCGCCCGTCTCTACGTGGGCTAACCCACCTCTTCCAAGAGGAGACCCCTACCTCCTCCAAGAGGAGACCTCGCGCCTCTTCCAAGAGGAGACCCCTCACCTCTTCCAAGAGGTGCTTCTAGAATGCAAGGAAGAAGACAAGAAAGAAGATTTAGAAGACACAGGACTACCGGCAGCGCCCGCTACGCGGTCGACCGGTGGCCCGGAAGTTCCCTCTTCAAGTGTCCCGGTTTCTGTCCGGGTGCGAGTCCGCCAGCGTGCCGGCTCTCTTCCGGCAAAAAAAGAGCCCCCCCAGTTGCGCGCCGCCCCCCCGGCCTCCGACATCGCCGAGCCTATGCTGCCCCTGCGCCTCGAAACCGCATCACGCCAGTTCACCGACGAGGAGCGCGCCGCCGACCGTGCCCGCCAGCTTCAGACGGTGCGCACGATTTTGAAACCGGGTGCACTCGAAAAGACCTATCGCGCGGCGTTCGAGGACGCCTACGGAGACCAGCCCGGCGTGTTCGCGCTCGCGTGGACCCACGTCCAGCTTGCCAAGATCGGCGCGGTGATCGTGAAGAAATGGCCGGCAGGCGCGGCGGAGGATTGCCACGATTACATCGCATGGGTCGTGATGAATTTCTCGCGGCTGCGCCGGCAGGTGTTCGGCTGGATGAAAAAGCCCGAAGCCCCGGTTGCGCCGAACGCTGATTTCCTCGCCCGCTGGCACGGCGACCTCCTGAAGGCTTACCAGAAGCGCCGGCAGGAACAGAACATCGAATGCCTCGACAGCCACGAGGAACGCAAGCTCGCCCATCTGACGCTCGTGCAGGGCAAGTCCCCCGAGGAAGCACTGATCAGCATCGCCGAAGACCGCGCCGCGCTGAAGCTCCGGGACGAGATCGAGGCCGGCAAGGCGGAAGCGACCCGGCGTCTGCGCGCCGCGCAACTCGCTGAACAGGCTGCGGCCAAGAAACCCATGGGCATCCATCCCCGGTCGGAGGTCGCCATGCGCCTCCGCGAACTTGAAGCCAAGATGCACAAAAAGGCCGTCGACCCCAATGAACCGATAGACCTGATGGCGGCGCTGGAAGAGGGCGAACGCCGCGCACGAGAGGATAGCCCTGCGGAGGCAAAGACGCATTAGAGCGCTCCAGCCACCCCATGATTGATAACCCTTCTTGGCTCGGGCTTCATGGCGATACGCCGTCCGCGTTATGCGCATTAAACTGGCCAGGAAGCCCACGACACGCCTGACGACGGCAAGAGCCCAGCGGCCAAAGCTCGGCTCGAAAGACGGAAAAAATGCGCCCACGTGTCACCGGAGCGGCGCTTGGAGATCAGTAAGAAGGCGGCGTGAAAACCCGAACAGTGGTTGCGTGTTAAGAATTTCTCCCATACGGTAGGGGAAGATTCGTTAACACGGAGAACCGTTGTGCCTGAAATGCCCCAAATGGTCCCGACCCGTATCCTTCGGGAAGACTGGCAAGTTCTGCCTCGCCTTGAAGACCTTCAGCTTGAAAAGGCCAAGCTCTTGAACATCCGCGCTACGGCTGTCGGCGCGGCGGCCGACACCACGCCTTACCACCCCGCGAACACGGCCGGCACTCTGTCCTATCACTTCGGTACTTTCGCACTCAGGAATGAGTTTGTCGGCAAGGTCTGGGTGCTTGATCGCACGAACGGGGTCGAGACCATTAAGAACGAGACCAAGCGCATCAAAGTCGTCTTCGCCAACGTGGACATTGCTTGCAATGACGACCACCCGCCTAAGCCGCGCTCGACCAAAGGAGCCGGTGCCGAGCGTCTGTGCGTCGGCAACGACCTGTTCGGCGGGCTTCCGCACTATGCCCCCGCTGTTGCCGAGGCCGGTTGGACCGTCTTCTATCTGATGGTGGCTCCCGACGGGGCGGTGGAACTAAGTTGCCCGCTGCTTAAGAACGGCACTTTTCAGCACTTTGTCGAGCGCCTGTATCTGTCTGACGGTAGCGATCTCGACAAAGAGCCGAAGTTGTCGCTTGACGAAGATGACGCGGCCGACGATTTCGATCCGCAGGTTGCCCGTAAGAAGTAAAGCGTCATGGCATTCAATCCGAAGAGACTCATCCTCGCCCGGAAACGGCGGCGGATGACTGGCAAAGGACTCGCTGAGGCGGCCGGCTTGTCGCCGATCACCGTGTCCCGCGTCGAAAATGGTGAGAATGAGCCCGACGAGGCTACAGTGGATAGGTTCGCAAAAGCGCTCGCCTATCCGGCGACCTTTTTCTATCTCGATGACCCTGACGAACTCGACACTACGGCTGTCAGTTTTCGAAGCCTTTCGAAAATGAGTTCAAAGGAACGCGATGCCGCCATCAACGCCGGCCGCCTTGGTCTGCAATTGAGCGATTGGCTTGAAGGGCAGTTTAGTCTGCCTGACGCCAACCTGGTGGATCTCAGCTACGAAACAGACCCAGAAGCAGCCGCTCGCACTCTGCGCGCCTATTGGAGCCTAGGAGAAAAGCCCATTGGCAACATGCTTGGTCTTTTGGAGGTTCAAGGGGTCAGGGTGTTCTCCCTTTCGGAAGCGACTAGCTCGGTGGACGCCTTCTCGTTCTGGCGCGATGAACGGCCATTCGTATTTTTGAATAACTACAAAACTGCGGAACACAGCATCTTTGATGCTGCCCATGAGCTATGCCATTTGGTGATGCACAGGCACGCCGGCTCTCAGCTGTCGCGAACGGCCGAGCGCGAGGCCAACCAATTCGCTTCGGCATTTTTGATGCCGGAGAACGATGTGCGTTCACGTATGCCGCGGTTCATCACTGTCGATCTTATTATTCGCGCAAAGGCCCGTTGGCGGGTATCGGCGATGGCGATGGCCTACAGGCTTCATTCGTTGAATTTGCTTAGCGAGTGGCAATACAAATCTGCCTGCATTGAGCTAGGCCGCCGGGGCTATCGGAGCGGCGAGCCCAACGGCATCGAGCGCGAGACATCAGCGGTCTGGAGGAAAATTCTCGCCCACCTCTGGAGCGAGAAAGTGACAAAGCACGAAATAGCGGGCCTTCTACATCTCCCGCCAGATGAGCTTGAAGGGCTGATCTGGGGATTGGCTGGACCAGTCGTCCGACCGGATCGGGACGATAGCCGCGCTGGCTTGCGCCTGATTTAATGTGAACTTTTCATACTTCCCTGCAGTGGCCGCTGGCGTGTCGAAAACACTCTGGTCGATACGAGAAGATGGACGCTGTTGCGTTCTGGCGATGCTGGAGCAGGACCGTGCTCTAGGGCGAGCGCCACACTGCCCGCCAGCGGGAGATTATCGCCATCCTTCAGCGCAATGGCTTCAGGACGGATTTGACCGAAAGAGCTTTTGGCCCTGTTTGCGCAGATGCAAATTCTGCACATCGCTCACGGAGTCGGCTTTTTAATTCAAACTGATACCCTACCCGAGTTTGCCCAACAGGTTGCAAAATGAGGCGGTCCGGAAATCAAGCTTGCGGTATAATCCCAGTCTTATCCGCCACTCGCCTTGCCAGTCTCGACAGTGTTGACCGGGAACATCCCGTTGCCGAAACGATGGTGCTCCAGCTTTGCCCGCTGGTGAGCATGTTTTGGATCGCCGCGTTTCGCGCCTTGTCTTCGGGACGACCCCGGTATTTGCCCTCGTCCTTGGCCTTTGCAATGCCCTGCATCTGCCTGCGTCGCCTGTCATCATAATCCTTGCGGGCAATGGCTGCCAACATGTCCAGTAGCATCCCGTTGACCGCTTCCAACATGCGCGCCGTGAAGGAGTCCTCCTCCGCCGTCATCATCTGGTGCGAGGCCTGAAGGTCCAACGCAACGATCTTGACCTTCCGTTGTGCAATCTCCTGCTTGAGGCGCTCCCAGTCGACGGCATTGAGGCGGCTCAACCGATCCACCTGTTCGATGAGGAGGATATCTCCCGGCTCACAGTCGGCAAGAAGGCGGAACAATTCCGGGCGGGCTAAGGATGCTCCGCTCTCGTTCTCCAGATAGGTGGCGGCGATTTTGAGGCCCCGCTCTTTGGCGAACGCGAGGAGATCGCTCTTGGCACGGCTGGCGTCCTGCTCTTTGGTTGAGGCTCGAAGATATGCGCGTACGAACATGTGACCCCCGGTTCGATATGAACCGTCTGATATTGCCCGGTACGATTAGGGTGGTCAAACATTATTATCGAACCAGCCCAAAAGGTGGTTCGCTAAAAGCATACCTTGAAGAACCGGCCGCCACGGGAGCAGACGCGGCTTCATTTCGGGCCGCGTGAGTGCGTGTAAGATCTGGGTAGTCAACCAGAGAGCACGCATGACAGCTTGGCAGCCGCCCAGCAATTTGTGCTGGCGGGGGCAGATTCCAGCCTACTCTAATTCAGCTCGTATCGACCCGGGCTCTCCAATTGCGCCATTTGATCCGGGAGGCCCATCCACACCATCGGAGCCTGAAGGCCCGTCCTTGCCGCCGCTACAAAAATGACTACCGTTCCCGCCACGGCCACCGCGCCCACCAGGGCCGCCTCGACCGCCATGGCCCCCTGCTCCTCCCTGTCCACCATTGGAAGTAAACAAAATTTCAGCCCTGAATGCGCTAATCGGGCCTCGCAGAACGAGATAGCCTCCGTTCCCACCGTCGCCGCCTCTACCTCCTGGACCACCGGGTCCGCCTTGACCTCCCGGACTTCCCGGCTTGCCCGACCTGCGACAGTTCAATAATTCCTCAAGTGCTGGCTCTCCATTCAGCCCTTGAGCACCAGGCGAACCCGGAGCGCCTTCTTGTCCCGGCTCGCCCGGCTGGCCACTTAGGTCAACGGTCAACAGAGATCGCGGGTTTACATCAATAGCATTCAAAAGCACGGTTCCGCCTGATCGGCCCGAAAGCCTATCGATGCCATTGCCACTAATTCGATCATCGAAGCTCACGATGCTTGCGTTGTCCCATTCGAACTCGGACGCATTCACGATTAAGTTCACGCCGTTCGTAACAATCTTGGCGCCATTCTTTAATACCATCTTTGACACTGAGATGTTCTCCGCGCCAAAATACCCGCTTCCGGAAGCGCTGGTGGCAGAGATGCTGAGAGTTGCGCCATCTAGAACTAGGACAGGAAGACGTTTTAAACTGGCATCAAATGAGAAAGGATCCAACTTCTCCGCGAGGTATTCGGGCGGCTTAATCTCTCGCGGAAGGCTGGCTGAATCCACAATTGTCCCCGGCCCATACATTATCATCCCGCCTGCCCCGGCCGGGGCGGATAGTAAGAGCACAGCTCCCAACGCAATCAGGCAGCGGAGGCTCATTGGTTCGGTCCATGTTTCTTAACGACCTGTCCGATCTTGACGAACGGAGCCGCTGCCTTCGAGGCCCCCTTCGAAGTCAAGTCGCCTCCGGGCTCGGGCCAACGAACAAGTAAATCTCGCGTCGGGTCCCAAAATGTAAACATGTTTGGAACAGAATGTTGCGCGACGAGAACAGTCATAGGTTCGTCACCCGACCGCCAATACCAATCTTGGCCCTGTTTAATAAACGACGCACCTATTGAGCTGTCGTACTCGTATTCAAGAGCAGCTACTGGCACCACAGCTGGGTTAACCTGGGGGGCCGAAACCGCCCCCGCAAATATCGGACTAGCCGACAGTAGTGCCCCGACGGCGAGCCCCGTGTTAAACGATTTCGGATCGCTTCCGCGTCCTCCCGCCTGATGCATCCCTACAAAGTCAAACTTGCCATCAAAAATTGGCGCTCCCGAACTGCCCGAGTCGGTGTCGCACGTATGATGAATCTTTGTGTCCGCTATTCCAGGGTCTGACGTCTTGCAATCAAGGCGAGTTAAGACCAATGAGCCCGGGCCAGGAAAGTGCAGCATAAATAAATCCTCACCCGCACCCACGGGAGAGTCGGGCAACTTGAGCGAAGCCCCGGAGAACTCAGCGATTGGCTCTTTGCTCTCAATTATTACGAAATCATTCTGCTCGCTCTCCTCGGCGAACGCATGCTTCAGCTCATATACTTTTTTGGCGCCGTCGGTATGTGCCATCCAGACATAAGACCGAATATACCCGACATCTCCCCCGGCCTGGTCGTAAAAACAATGTCGCGCAGTGATTATGTATTTCGTCGAAATAGCCAATGCCGAACAAACTGCGGTTACGGTTGACCCCCCACTATCGTCCGGAAGCTCCAAACTAAGCTGCCCGACCATCTTTGCCAAAGTAAAATAGTCTGATGCCGGTGAGACGCTCTCTCGTCGCGATGCAGGTGCCGAGCTCTCTGTCGCGTATAATTGCGACGAGCTACCCGCAAAACAAAGACCCAACGCAGCGCAGATTCGGTGAAAATCCTTCATTTGGGCGTCTTAATTCGCTGGTAATTTTCCCAAACCAACCTCAAAGAGCGCAGCCTCTGCTTCGCGCCTTCGCAACAATCCTTTTACGCCAGGCCAAAGCCTCATCATGCTTCTTATTTCGTCAGGAATTAGCTTGAATTCTCCCTGCACCATATGCTTGCGTATATTTCGCATCTCGCGATATCTGCCGGAGCCGTCGCTCGTCTCCGGAACGTCAAACGAAGGGCCCCGATTATATGTCAACGAGACTAGCGCCCCGCGACAATCTTCAGATAGCGCCTTAAAATTCGGAAGACTTCGTTGAGTTAACGCGACATACTTCTGAATCTCAATGTCGAATTGAGTTCGTGCGGGTTCCCACAACACTTCAACATCGGAAACGTTAGGCACTAGATCGCGAGCCGCATCGCCAGTAACGCCGCACGTGTGACTTAATGTCTTTATCGCGGAGTCATTGTTCAAGATGTTAGACCAATCGTCTTTCAATCCCGCTACAGTTACATAGCCGATATCATAGCCTAAACCGATCGTTATACCCGATCTACCTCCTGGCCATACCGGCTTTTGATACCGCTGCTTATAAAGCGTCTCGCTAGATACCTCAAAGGCGATGATTAGGCTGATCGCGTCGGGAGATATCTTTAATTTGGAAGGCTTGAGGCGGCTGGGGGCTCGCTCTAGCTTCAATGCAGGGAAGTTTTCAGCAAACTCACGGAATTGGTAATTTACTTCTGACAAATCGCTTGAGTTCTGGAAATCTTTGAGAGCCAATTGGACAGTCTCAGACGGGCTGGTCGCTTCTGCAGAACGTAGGCTCAAAAAATGGAATCCAGAGAGGACAGCCGCGCCCAAAAGCATTTCCCGCCGGGTGGGCAGGCTAGCTCCTATAGCAGAGTTTATCTGTCCCTGGCGCCGCACGCTCCCTCTCCGCTTTGCCTAGAGAGCAAAAGCAAAGCACATGCTTCCTATAATATCAAGCCGCGCGCGGTGAAACCAGGTGTGCGCGGCAATCTTGATCGAACAGTTCGCCAGGTGGGAGTGGGATATACACCAGGTGTCGCCCCGTGTTTGCGGCGACAGTAGCCATTTGCTGGGCGGTAGCTTAGAAGACAATCTTGCAGAGCGGTGGGATCAGCGACAGGAGGGGGAAATGGAAGCAGGCCTAACCAAGGCGATTTGGATCTATGTGCCGGAAGAAGAGGGGAGCGAGTCTTGGACTGGGCGCCTATGGTACGAAGACGACCAATTCCGGCGTTGGAAATTTGAGACAATCCGGCACGCCGACCTGAACAATGTTTACGACAACGGTAAATTTCAGAATGCCAAACCAACCGTCATACTTCTGGATCATCAGCGCCCAGCGACACTAATCCGCCCACTTGTGCTGCGTGTGGACCCGGGCAAGTACGGGGTCACCGATCCATTTGTCCGCACAAGACTTGAGGGGACTTTCCACTCTCTCCTTACCGGCCTGGCTATTGAGGATGAGCACGAAGCACGCTTCGAAGGGGTTAGTTTCGAGTCCCAAGCTTTCGGCGCTTGGTACGGTGGACGACACTTCGTCCCCACCATGGGCGAAAGCCACCGCACGATGAGTATTGAGGTGACGGCACCCGAATCTGAGACAACTGTCGTCGAAGGCCTCGGCACCGTCGTGGCGACAAACGTTGCGGAGGTGAGGTCTGACCACAGCACGAGCGAGATACGCTCAAACTCGCTTCTCAAAATCACCTTCGACAATCTGCGGTCCCTGTCTGATGTTATGGATTTGTGCCTTGGCTTGGAACTTACTTTCGGCTTCCTCGCGGGTTTTCGACCGAAACTGCCCATTTTCCATCTCCGGCCTCAAGCCCCTCCTGGTTTCGACAGCAAATCTCCAGTTCCAATTGGAGAGCTTGAGCTTGGCGGTGTTCACTTCAAGGATGTTCCGACGCCGCACCCATTCGAGCGTATTAATCGATGTGGGAATGACGGTACCAGTCTCTCAGGTGTCCTTAGGAATTTCACGGCTGCCCCGGTAGATATTGTCACCCGCATTTACGCAGTGCAGCAAAGTCGATGGTTTAGTAGCTCGCTCAATGACAGGTTTGCGGCTGTGATGCCTGTGTTCGAACAGTATGTCCAAGCCACATTCAAGGACGCAGAGGAGGAAAGTTATCTAGCCTCCGAAAAGGCGTTCTTCGCCTACGTCGACGCTGCCGAAAACGATGAAATCAAGGAGTTTTCAAAAAAACATCTCAAGCTAGTCAACAAGAAAGCGCCGTCGCTGCCATCCCTGATCGAGCGGTCGATCGAGGCTTTAAACCTTTTGGGGTTCAGATTCGATCCGAAGTTGGCCAAACGCATATCAGAACGCCGGGCAACGATGTTCCATTCGGCGCCCTTGATGAGCGAAGCCGACGTGCAATCCTTTTATGAGGAGACGCAAACTGTAACCGCCCTACTGATGTTGCGAACCCTCGGCGACCTTGGTGTCGATGTTGCAGGATTGGCCAACAATTATCACGCTTTGCCGGAGTTCACTCGCTTTATGAAAGAGCGCCCCACGTACGAGGCTGGATAGGCTTGTTGAATATGGTCAAGCTCAGTCCAGCTTCACACAGGCAGCGGCGTGGCCCAATCCGATATTGCAGATATACTCAAAGCTCCCGAGCCAAATAGCGCTGTAGTTGAACTAATGGCATGGCAGACCGTTGGGAAATGCGTACGGAAGCGGGTACTGGCTTACTTGGAAAGATCCTTGGACACCCGAGAGCGCGGCGGCCAGCGCAACAGTTGGCCGATAAGCAGGTTTCACCGAGAAAACTTGATGCCAACATAGCGGACGTGACATGGTCACGATACTATGCAAAAGCCGTCTGTTCGAAACAACAAGAGAGCGATGTCTTGCTATGGCAGTGAGCACCAGCGTTCGAACCTGTTACATAGTGGCCCCCGCTAACAGCAACCTAAAGACGCTGACAGAGGCACTTCGCCAACGAGACATCCGTATTGTCGTTCCCGAAAGGCACCCTGAGGGCCAATCGTCGGCGATGACAAGCATTCTGGCAGACACCGACCTTGTCATAGGTGTGATGACAAGGGAGCGCCGCTCGGACTGGGTGCTTTTCGATCTCGGCCAAGCTTGGGGAATGGGCAAGCGGATTCTGCTCTTCGCACCCCCGAACGCCTCGTTTCTTCCGTCTTATCTCCAGCGATTCCTGACAGTTCGTGCAAACCTGTCTAATCGCGAGGCGATAGCATTTGCGCTCGATCAGCTTTTGGCCGCCCCTGCATCCAGCTTCGCTCAAGAGCGAGTACCTACCGCCGCGCGAATTTTGGGGCCGGCAGCCGACCGTTATCTTCAAGGGAGTTATCAACTCGGTACAAGCTCGCCTTTGGAGTTAGAGCGTCTGGTCGAGAACGCGCTGAGAGAAGGCGGCGTAGACGTCGTTTCGACCGCACCGGGTCGAGAACAAGGTGTTGATCTAGCTATTTGGTCCGACGCGTTGCAGGCCTCCGTGGGCAATCCGCTATTGGTCGAGATCAGGTCTAGGCTGCGCGAGCCCAGTCTCGCCAGTGAAGCCGTCCGGCAACTGTCGCAGCAGGTTGCGGCGTCGGGAAGCTATTGGGGCCTCCTGCTTTATGGCGACGGCGAGCAGACAACGCTCCGGGGCTCACTACCGCCCAACGTGCTTTTATTGTCTCTTAAGACGCTCTTTGAGCGGATGCGCCACGAGCCCTTCGATGACATCATACGTGACCTGCGTAATCGTCGTGTCCACGGCGGATCAATCTAGTGGTCGCGATCAATCAAAACATGATCCAAGGCTTTGTCGACGCCGGCGTCAACGGAGCGACGACTGCAGACAAGGGCAAAGCATTAGAGGACTTGATCTGCTACTTGTTCGACCTCGTGCCGGGCATCGCGATTACCCATCGCAACGAAAAGAACGAGTTCGCGACCGAAGAGATCGACGTTGCACTCTTCAATGAAGGCTTGCCGTTTCTCCCCAACATCATCCTCGTCGAAGCCAAGAATTGGTCGAACCGTGTCGGCAGCGTCGAGGTTGCCTGGTTCCTTACAAAGCTTGCGAACCGGGGACTGGATTTTGGTATTCTGGTGACCACTTTGGGGATCACCGGCGACGCCGGCGATCTGACAGCGGCGCACCAGACAGTGGCTATGGCACTCCCGCAGCGTCGCAAGCTTATTGTTCTCACCATCGACGAGATCAGCGCACTGGCAGATACAGATGAACTGGTCAAACTAATAAAAACGAAATTGTGCGACCTCGCCGTTAAGGGTACAATTGGCTAATCGCATTAGATCGCCACATAATCCGGTAAAAGTACTTCCCAAAGCGTGACAGTGTGAAGCTTAACGCGCTCGACTACTCAGCGATCCCAAGAATGTAGTGCCGTGGCACACATTTTGGGACGAGGACTTCATAGTCTAAGAACCTGCTCCATCGCGCTTTGCCACCCATCGTATCTTCGCGCAATTCTGGCCGAAACCAGACATCCCAATCCATTTCATGGAATGCCCGCATCGTCTTGAAGCGGCGCGCACCTGCTCCACGCCCGATCCTAACCTCGACCCCCTTTAAGAGGAGGATTTCAGGGGAGATCGCCAGCATCATCGGTCGACGAAGCCGATCGACACCGCGATCCTTTGGCATCAACACCGTCTTGAAGAAGGAAATAAACACGTAGTCGACGAGACCGTCTCTTGCGTCGAAAAAATTTGTAAGACTGTTCCCCCCGGGCATTTCGGGGCGGATGCCGCGCGCGGCGGCCTCAGCCTTCAAAAGCAGACCGTGCTTGTCGATAGACGCCTCATTGGCTCGATCAGAGAAGTGATAAAGCGCACCGCCCAAGTGCTCATGGATTGCGGCGACTAGTTGGGCATCGCCCCATTCCTCTCTAGCCTTGGCCATTGACCGCCTCCGAAATCGCCACTGCTCCTGTCGTTTTTGAACGAGCAAGAGAGGGCCGCATGTCCTGGTCTTCGCCGAAATGGCGCAAAAGTTCGCCCGCCCGAGCTCAACGTAGTCCCCGGTGCAGGAGCCGAGCGGGGCCAGTTTCCGCGTCTGCGCCAGGTGCCGGCTCGCAACACGCAAAACGCTGGCTTCAACGAGCTTCCAGCGCCGACTAACGGGTGATTCAGGTCACCTTTTTGCCGTCGATATAGAGGTTCTTACGGACGAGGTCAGGCCGAACGTCATCCTCAACACGGACGTAGTGCCCCTGCATGATCAGATCGATCATCTCCTGCTCCGTGCGAACCAATACGCGATTAACGACTGTGTGCTGCTTCCTGCCAAACTTCTTGAAGTCGCCAAGGACATAGTATCCGTTCTCTTTAACGGCATATCTCTTTCTGCCGGTCTTTGGCTCCAAGCGATAGACGCGCATTTCTTCCCTACCCTTATTTGAAAGCACAGCGGGTCAGCTACTTCCATCTTGTTGGACCAAGCGGGCTGTCTGTGGATCGTAGCGGAACTTGGTAATAGAACCGTCCCGAATCTTCTCCACTGCCTGGTCCACCGCCGACAAGGGAACGAGATACCATTCCCTCGGCTTCACTGGATTGCCGAAACGATCTTCGATTGTCAGGTCGAGGCGGGCTGGCGCGAATATGCGATGCAGCAGGTTTTCCAGCCTAGTCCGGTTGATGTTGAAAAGCTTGTAGGTGGCTACGACATCGACATCCGCGAGCAGATAGGTTGCGTCCAGCGCGGCGTGAGCAATCCGCGTCTCGACCTTTCCGCCAGTGACACCAATCTTGTGAATGAGTTCCCTATGCGGCACGATGCCTGGATGGTCGGACTTGCTTCGCAGAACGTAGATAGTCCCGCTTTCGAGGTCTCCATCGTCTGCCATTTCGCCGAACAGCGGCCCTGCTGATGGATCAGTGATGCGTCGCCCTGCCTCGTCCTTGTAAAGCGCGCGCTGGAGCGACCGACGCAGCAAATTGCTTTGGGTCCCGTTGGAGTAGATAACACGCAGCCGGGCGTCGTATTCCCCATTTGGGGCTTTGAAGGTTTCGCCAACTTCGGCCACGTAGGCGATTTGGCCGCCAAGAATGAAGAACTGGCCTTCTGTGATGTCCGCTTTCAGGAAACCGGCATCCTTCACAAACGAGCGGGTTGTCCTGACACCGGTGTCGAGGTCGCGCTGAACGTTGGTGAATAACGGCTTGAACTTCCCAAAATCCGGGCAGGGATCGCGGTTGGCGATTTCCTCGGCGGCGCGCTTCTCAGCGCTGGTGCGGACATGTCGAAGGTCGGTAATGTCAGACGATCCGATCGCGCCGCCCAACTCGGCAAGCAACTCGTCCGCATCCATCGTCTCTATGGGCGCGGCAACAGACGCTGCCCCGCCAAGAAGCCCTAACCGGTCGAGAGGCGTTAGAAGCGAACGGCACTCTTCCAGCATGCGCAGCCGGTCGAGACGCACGGCATAAAGCCGCTCGAAAATTTCGCGGTCCTCACCGTGCTGCGGCGCATGGCCATGCTGCTCGGCGAAACGTTGGATTTCGTCAAATCCGGCGACAATCCGCTCCTCCCGTGACGAGCGGCCGCCCTTCTTTTCCGGGACGGCGAAATCGTCGAGTTCGGCCCGTAGGCTGTCAAGGTCGAGGTCACTCATAGCGGCCCTCGTCCTTGAATCTCACAAAGGCGGCCGCTCCCTCCGCCACCCGTTTCTCCCAGGCATCGTTCGAACTGATGGACGGCAGCCGTCCCCGTTCCTTCTTGAATTTCACCGCGCGCACCGCAAGTTCCTTGGCTTCCTCCGGCGTCAGGCTGGTGCGTTTGCCGGCGATGGCGGCGGCTACCTGTTTCAGGCTGTCCTCGCTCATTGTCTTAGCGAGAATGGCGTAAGCCTCGCCGAACGGGTTGATGCGGTCGATTAGATCGATGTCCAGTTCGCGTACGTCCATCGCAAATTTTCGCACACCGTCGATCAGGGCAGTGTTGGATGGCGGTTCGTTGTCGCCGCCGCCAAGTGCGATCTGTTTGGCCTGCTGCGTCAGGTTGAGGGCGGCGATGGCGTGCTGGCGCACGGCCTCCTGATCCTCCTCACCCAGACCGGGGTATTTGTCCTTGATAATCTTGCCCAACCTGACCTGGGTCAGTTCCTCCGGCACCAGTTCCTCGTCGAACAGGCCGCGCTCTATCGCCGTCTTGTCCTGAACGAACGCGGCTATGACCTCGTTCAAATCCTCTCGGCAGATGCGCTGCCCCTCTTTGCTCATCGGCTCGGCAAGGCCCTTGATCTCGATCTGGAACTCTCCAGTGTTTTCATTGAAGCCAACATTGCACTTGTTCGGATCATAGCCCCCCTCGCCATAGTTGAAACCGGGCGTCGGGCCGCTCGTAGGATACTTCGGCTTGAACTCAAAGCGCGGAGCGAGCACCTGTTCCATCAATAGACTGGCGGCGATGGCTTTCAGGGTATCGTTAACGGCCTCGGTGACGGCCTCCTCGGAAGCGTCCGGCTCGGCGATGAGGTTGGTGAAACGGGCGCGCGTCTTTCCAGGGGCGTCGCGGGTTGCGCGCCCGATAATCTGGACGATCTCGGTCAAGCTCGACCGATAGCCGACCGTCAGCGCGTGCTCGCACCAAATCCAATCGAACCCTTCTTTGGCCATGCCCAGGGCGATGATGATGTCCACATGATCACGGTTGTTCTTCTGGCCGGGGTCTTTCAGCGCGGCGGAAACCTTGTCCCGCTTTGCCGCATCGTCATCGACAAGATCAGCGATGCGCAGGATGCGGCCATCCTTCGCCTTGACCAACTGGAAGCCAGTAGTGGGGTCA
The DNA here is from genome assembly GCF_004963255.1 of Mesorhizobium sp. Taxonomy (GTDB): domain Bacteria; phylum Pseudomonadota; class Alphaproteobacteria; order Rhizobiales; family Rhizobiaceae; genus Mesorhizobium. The sequence continues at coordinate 156,337 of NZ_SUGA01000004.1, forward strand.
GATCCCTGCCACGCGCCCAGTTCTTCGATGATGTGCTCCACCTCCCTGATCTTGTCCTTCGTGCTTTCGCGCGAATTGACGCTTGGGATGTGGATGATGGTTTTCTCGGCGGGATCGAGGACTTTGAGGATATCGTCGGCATAGGGGCCGGAATAGAAGAAATAGCCAATATCGAGGGATTTCAGATATTCGTAGCCGTTCAGTTGCTCGTAGTAGGTGTAGGTGACCGTATCGAACTTCTCCTCGTCCTGCGGAGCGAGAACGGGCACTGCGTCGCCCCGGAAATAGGAGCCGGTCATAGCGACGATGTGCACTTTGTCACGAGCGATGAGTTGCCCAAGATGCTGCCCGAGCCTGCTCTCGGGGTCGGCAGAAACATGGTGGAACTCATCCACGGCGATCAACCGGTCGTCAAACTTTTCGATGCCGAACTTCTCTACCGCGAATCGGAAGGTCGCATGCGTACAGACCAGCACTTTGTCGTCGCCCTCCAGGAAGACGCCAAGTGAGTTGACCTTGCCGCCGTTATCCGAACCAGGAGCGTTGCAGAGATTCCATTGCGGCTCGACGGCCCAGTCAGCCCAGAAGCCGAACTTGGTCAGAGGCTCGTTGTTGAAGCTGGCGCCGATGGACTTCTCAGGCACAACGATTATAGCCTGCTTCAAGCCCTGATTGGTCAGCTTGTCGAGGGCGATGAACATGAGCGCCCGGCTTTTGCCGGAAGCCGGAGGTGACTTGATGAGAAGATACTGCTCGCCGCGCCGCTCATAAGCTCGTTCCTGCATAGGCCTCATGCCGAGCGAGTTGGCTTTGGTCGAGGAGCCGTTGCGGGCGTAGGAGACCGAAACGGATGGGACCATTTTCTTTTCGTCGGTCATGCTCTTTCCTTCGCCCCTCGCTTGTTCTTTGCCCCGGCTTTTTGGGCGACCTCCGGCGACGCGGCCATCTTGGTGTAGAGGTCGAACAACTTCTCTAGGCGCTCCGTATCGTTACGGAACCGTCGCCCGATGTAGATGCGCTCCAGCACATCGTCATTGTGGTCATGCGCTTCGCGCAGATCGACCGGCATCTTAGAGACGCCATCCTTGACCTCGTACAGGTCAGCCAATGAATCGGGAAAATGCGCCTCTCGCGCGAGCGTAATCTCAGCAGCGCTATTGGTCAGGTCCGAGACATTCTTATTTGTAAGAGCGGGAAGTGGGAACGTATTCCAACCAAGCGTATTGGAATAAGAGTAATCTGATCGCAAGCGGCCGCAGATTGCGGCAACCCATGCCAGATGTAGTTTCGATGATAATATTGCCAAGCACCACAGAGGCGCGTTTCCAATAAAAAAGGTCTTGTTGGTTGGAATTACACTTCCATCAACCAATCCGGCAGGAAAATACTCACGATTCTCCGATGACACGATCGGTATCAGTATCTTCCGTTGCTCTTCCCCTTTACGTTCACGAAATTGATGCGGCCTGGCAGCCAGTTTGTTGACCGCAGCGTCTTCAGTTTCTAGTCGGTCCTGGCGAACAGCCTCAATTCGGCGACGAACCTCTGGAAACTGATTAGCTATGCCGAGATCGGCATCATCAAGCCAAAGGCAATACCGCTCCACGCCATTGATAAACTCAGTTGACCCGAGAAATCGCTTTAGCAGATTGCTTGGAAAACCGCGTTGCGAAAGGTCGCGTGCTTCACTTGGCTCCAACATCAATCCGGCAGATTTAGAATAGTAAACACCATAGTCCATCGCGACGGAAGTAAACATCGGTCGCCGCGATGGCGGTACAATATCTATTTTGTGCTCTGTCAAATACGGATTTATATTTTCAACCGACCGCCTATTATCGCCAGTCATCAGATATCGTTCACCACCGGCGTCGGCATCCAATCCTACCACTATCACCGTTACGCCAGCACGGTTTTTGGCCAAATTCGACCAAATAAATGAGGTGTAAGCGAATCGTATTCGGAACCCCAAATCCCTTAGAACCGCCCACGTGATCGGCACCTGTTGCCCCTGGCAAAGGCTATTCGTTGCGACAAAGGCGAAAGGGGCCTGGCACTGTTTATTATACTGTGCCGCTTTAACCAGCCACGCGCCCACGTAGTCTACGTTCTTCCACTTCGTCGTGTATCTAGAGAAGACGGTTTCCAGATCGCTCTTTTGTTCATCAGTCTGCTTGCGGGTTCCCGTGAAGGGTGGATTTCCACAGATATACGTCTCCCCGCCTTCGTTCTCGAAATCGATCTGCGCTTGATCCAAAGGCGTGGGAAACAGGTCGTCCGCATGGTGCCTCACCCCAGTCCCGATCGGGGGACAGATGCTCAACCAGTCCAGCCGCAAGGCATTGCCGCAAGTGATCCAGTTCTGCGCGTCGAGCGGTAGAAATTCGGCCAGCGCCTCTTTTTGGCCGCGATAGAGCACGTCACACTGAAACTCCGCGACGATGAGCGCAAGGCGGGCAACCTCCGCCGGGAAGTCGCGCAGTTCGATGCCCCGAAAATTGGTCAACGGGATTTCGGTACGTCGGTCGTCCTCGCCTCGCCGCTTGTTGATCTCGGCTTCGATGGCCCGCATTTCCTTGTAGGCGATGACGAGGAAATTGCCCGAGCCACAGGCCGGGTCAAACACCCTGATCCGCGACATCCGTTTGCGCAGGTTGAGCAGCATGCGGGCATTATCGCCGGCCTCTTCAAGGCGCGCGCGCAGTCCATCGAGGAACAGCGGATTAAGCACTTTCAGTATGTTCGGCACGGACGTGTAGTGCATGCCGAGAGCGCCGCGCTCCTCATCGTCAGCGACCGCCTGGATCATTGAGCCGAAAATGTCGGGGTTGATCTTAGTCCAGTCGAGACCACCAATATGAATGAGGTAGGAACGGGCTATCTTGCTGAAACGTGGTACGTCGATATTGCCCGAAAAAAGCTCTCCGTTCACATACGGGAAGGTGTCGGCCCACCTCGGCAGATTAGCCGCCTTCCGTTCGGCGATCTTCGTATTCATGGTGAGGAATAGCGTGCGGATGACCTCGTGGGTGTTCGACGAGTCGCGCGCGCTCATCTGCTCGACCGTGGTCGTGAAGAGGCCGGTACCGTTGAAGATGTCCGTATCCTCGGCGAAGAAGCAAAAGATCAGCCGCGCCATGAAATGGTTCATCTCTGCGCGGCGCTCGGCGGCATCCCAATCCGGATTTTCTTCCAGCAGTGTACGGTAGAGCCTGTTCAGACGGCCGGTGGCTCTGATGTCGAAGGAGCTCTCTCGTATCTGCTTAACGGTCGTGATGCCGGCGAGTGGCAGGAAGAAACCGAAATGATTCGGGAAATCGGCATAGGCACAGGCAACGGTTTCGCCGCTCGCCAGGTCTTCGGCCTCAAAGGTGTCTCCGTCTGTCGCCAGCGCAAATTTCGCCCTGGCCCTGACCGTGGCCGGGCTGGCTTTCAGCATACCAAGCGTCGCCGTGACTTCGCCGGGAGCGGCCACGGCGATATGGATGTTGCTAGTCTGAAGCACGCCGCCGGCAAGGTCGGACTTATTCGACGCACCCGCCCGTAGCTTTCGGATCGTCGTTTCCTTATTTCCGAAGGCTTGCAGGAAGAGATAAGGGAACTCGGCAGGATCAAAGGCCTGCTCTGCGAGAGCCGTAATGGCTTCCTCGATCTCGACTGCGTTCAACGAATGCCCCTCCGAAGTCATCGGCACGATGAAGAATCACCGAAGTGCCGACTGTCCTTCTGTTATCTCACCAGTCTGTTCTGTCAAAAGACGCCGACCACAACGCCCCCGCCCAGTCCGGCCAACTCAATCCGCCAAGCGGTTGCTCTCGATCAACTGGTCGAGGAGTGTTCCCTCGTCGGGATAAGGTGGCGGCTGAGGTCCTGCTTATCCGCAGTCTAGACCGCGACGGCCCGCAGGCAACAGGGGGGCCAGGCAGGATTTTGCTACCTGCCGCGTGGCCTATTTCCAACGGATGTGCCTGTTAAACGATCGACCTCCGCCAGCCGGTATAGGGAAAGTTGACGCGAGCCATGAAGCGAGCGGCTGCTCGTCGTTGGATCAAGTCCTCAGGCTATTTGATGGATGGCTCTGTCCGAGTCGGAACAATCGCCTTCTGGCGCTTCTTCAGATCGTCGGCGAGCACGCGTAGATGCTTCTCGATCAGACAAAGAGCGGCGAGCGCTCCGCAGATGATCGAGGCGGCAGCGAAGCCTACAATCGCACCGAAAATGACGCCGGCCTTGGGGAGATAAGCATTGCCCCATAGAGCGCCGGCCCCAATGATGATAAGCGCGACAAAGACGTTCATGGTCGACAGCATGTTGACGAGTGCTCGGCTCATTGTCTCCCCCTAAGTTTGCTTTGCCCGGCAGCGGCAATGCCGTTCGTAATATCTGATTTTTGGATAATCCGGATATCGGATTACCGGCGGGTTGATCACTGGTCAACCGTTCAATGCCGAAGTCGGTCCACTCCACGCGCCACAGGATGGTTGCAGCGGCGCTGGCCAGTCAGCGGCGCGCAAAGGGGATGTCACAGACCGAGGTAGCGAAGGTTCTCGGCCGGCATCAACCATTCATTGCGAACATCGAAAGCGGCGAGCGCCGAGTCGATCTCGTTGAACTGATGGATATCGCTAAGATCATCGATTTGGATGTGGTTGCGCTGGTGCGCACTCTTCAAGACAGCCCGGATTGATGCTGCCGCCGAGCGGGTTAACTTGCAGGCGGTGAATTTCCTCGACCCTTGTGACTTTTAGCAGGTACAGACTATTTGCCAACCGACCCACCCTTGGCGTTAGGGTCGTGGCGGGCCGTGCTAGCCCCGCTGAACAGCGGCAATGTTGTTCCGGGGAAAGGGGCTCTCCGGAAAACGTCAGCGATTTGAGCCCCGTACTGGGCGCGTAGCGTTGCGGCCAAATCTATTGGCTCCATGGCAAGGACATAGAACCACTCCTCGCCCGTCACGGCATACCTTTCCACGATGCGTTTCCAAGCATCGGGTTCGCGGAACCGGCGGTGCAAGGTCATGTGAATTTGCCGGCTGATCGGATACGGAGACCACGGGGAGTAATAGTCCTCGCAATGCATCTGGAGGTTTTCCGTGGAACCGGAGATCGAGCATCGCTCCGGCTTCGCCAACCAGCCACTGGCGATGAAGTGGTGTATGAGTTGCCAGCCGCGAACTCGCTCCTCGTGGGTGAAACCGTTGTAGAGTGGCATCCGTGGCCACTTCCATTCCGGCAGGCCAGTGGGTTCGAAGAGGCTCATAGATTTTGCAACCGGATTCAAAATCTGACACTGCTAGGCGGCGTTTCGCTAATCATTTTGCTATACAAAACGCAGTGCGAAAGCAAGGTAACTGATTGATATTAATTGATATTATTTTCGCCTTGGCTCTGGCCCGGGGAGCCAACAATTCCAAGATCTTCAGAGTTTTTCAGAGCAGCCAAAAATCGGCTGATCTGCGGCATATCTACACAACTCGACTTCGCTGGGTGCCGATCTACACCGGAACCGCTCGAAGGGTAGACTTGGCACCATGGATCGCGTTTTTGGTGAGCGGATCGGCCTGCAGAGGGAGCATCGGCGATGGAATTTTCGTGCCCCCAGTCCAGACTTGGGCGCTTCGCCCAGCCGGAAACCTGGCGACCGGTCGTAGTTCGCGGTCATAGATAGCTGTCGCGCCAAGTCACTATATATTAGCAATAGCTTGTATTTATGGGTCCACTGGCAGATAATATCGGTCGGGCATCTGAGGGACTGTCCGATGCGTTGGCCCCTGTTCGTCATCGCGCTCATTATCGGCTTCATTCTCTGGGACCGTTTCGAGAACGACGGCACCTATACCGCTGAAGTCGAGCGGAGTTTCCGTAGCGCTGCGTTGGATATGCCTGGAGGCTTCGGGTGGAAGCCTCCGGCCATCACCGTCAACCGCGACGCGTTTAAACCCTGAACGCCGCGCAGAGTTGATGACAATCTCGATAACCCGATTGCAAGATTACGGTGACAGCGCACCTTCCTTTTGCATTCAGCCACGGGCTGCGGAAATTCAGGAGCACTGGCTTACTGGTTAGCCAACGACGTTAGGCCCAACGCAATGGGCATTCAGTCCAAATTGCTGGTCTTCACGACGCCAAATAACCTCGCGAAGGAAAGGCAGGGGCACATGGCGGGGAAACGGGCGATTGCAGTCAAGGATTGGTCTTGCGCCATGAGTGATGAGATTGGCCGCGTGGTCTTGGCCATAAACTCGACCGAAGGTGAAACGACCTATGTTCTTATGACGATCTTCCAGGCGGCAAAGATTGCCCGGGAGCTGCGGTCGCCAAAGATGGTCCCCCGATACGACATGTAGCCATCTCTGGTGAAAACACTGAGCAGCACAAAGCTGGCTGGCCCGCCTAATTGAAGAAACGGAGCCAGACCGGCGCCACCCACTCCGCATGGGCCAAATTCCCATAGCCATTGCACCGGCGAATTTTGCTTTGCGGCTCGGTCACCCTGCCTTAGCCTCCGCTCAAACACCTTGCCGACAAGCCGATCGCCGGACCATGCCGTGCCCCTGAAAGCCACCGCCCATATCGAGGCCATGTCCGCTTTCGCGCTGGCGAATTTCGGCGGCTATGACCGGCCGACATTGGCGCAGAACGAGAGCGCCTTCCCGCCCAGCCCCAAGGCGATCGAGGCCGGGCGTGACGCCGTCGCGCGCAGCCATCTTTATCCGGACCCAGACTGGACCTTGCTGCGCGAGGCCATCGCAAAAACCTATGGCGTCGAGCGTGACCTTGTCCTGTGCGGCGCCGGCTCGATGGAGCTGATCGCCTGCACGATTGCGGCCTTCGCCGGTCCCGGCGCGGAGGTGCTTGGCACGGACTATGCCTATAATTTTGCCGCCTCGGCGGCAGCCCGTGTCGGGGCGACCTATGTCAAGGCGCAGGAGCGCGGCTTTGAGGTCTCGGTCGACACCATCCTGGCGGCTCTCACACCGCAGACGCGCATCGTGTTCGTCTGCAACCCCGGCAACCCGACCGGCACGCGCATCAAGAACGCGGAACTGCTGCGCCTGCGCGCGGCGCTGCCTGGCGACGTTCTCCTGATGATCGACCAGGCCTATGGCGAATTCGACCACCAGGACCCGCAGGCTGTTTTCGCGCTCGCCGGACGCGGCGACACCGTCGTCCTGCGCAGTCTGTCCAAGGCATACGGACTGGCCGGTGCGCGCGTCGGCTGGGGGTTGTTCGCGCCCCAGATCGCCGCCGAAGTGCGCAAAATGCAGAACTCCAACCAGGTCTCGACGGTCAGCCTCGCCATGGCCGTCGCGGCCGTCGAGGACCAGGCTCATATGCGCGCGACGGTGGCGCGCACATCGGACATTCGCGACCGCTTCGCGCAAGGCTTGCGCGCCGCCGGCTACGAGGTCCCGGAAAGCCGGACGAATTTCGTCCTGGTGCGCTTTGCCGGCACGGCGGCAGCGGCGGCAGCCGACAACGCCCTACGTGGCGCCGACATCTTCGTGCGCGGCCTCGGCGGTTACGGCCTCACCGATTGCCTGCGCATCACGATCGGGCCGCAGGACGTCATGGATCGCACGCTGCGCGCGCTCACCGCCCTGCGGGGTCGGCAATGCTGGTAGGGTTTTTATCCGAGGGGATTTCAAGACGTGACGTCCGACATGCCGTATCTGCCCGCCCGCGATTTCATCGGCTATGGCGAGCAGCCTCCGCAGGCTGAATGGCCCGGCGGCGCAAAACTGGCGCTCAACATCGTCGTCAATTACGAGGAAGGCGCGGAATACTCGATCGGCGAAGGCGACGGTGTTTCCGAATCGATCCTGTCCGACCTTGCCGTCGCGCCCGCCATGCCGGGCTTGCGCAACCGCAATATGGAATCGCTCTATGAGTACGGCTCGCGCGTCGGCGTGTGGCGGCTGATCTCGCTGTTCCGGGACAAGGGCGTCATCCCGACCTTCTACGTCGTGGGGCGCGCGCTGGAGCTAAACCCGGCCGCGGGCAAGGCGATCGCCGCGCTTGGCAGCGACATCGTCTGCCATGGCTGGCGCTGGATCGACTACGCGCCGCTCAGCGAAGAGGAGGAGCGCCAGCATATCGCCATGACGGTGGATGCGGTGCGCAAGACCACCGGCATCGATCCGCTCGGCTGGTACACCGGCCGGCCAAGCCTCAACACCAGAAGGCTGGTCGTCGAGCATGGCGGCTTCCTGTTCGACTGCGACGACTACAATGACGACCTACCCTATTTCGTCGATGTCGGCGGCAAGCGGCATCTGGTCGTGCCGCACAGCTTCGACAACAACGACAGCCGCTTTTCGCGCGGCTCCGGCCTGGAGACCGGCAGCCAGTTCTTCGACTATGTCAGCGACGGCGTCGACTGGCTGTTGAAAGAAGGCCAGAAGACACCGCGCATGATGACGGTGTCGCTGCATTGCCGGCTGGCGGCTCGTCCCGGCCGCATGATCGGCCTGGAGCGATTCCTCGATAAGATCACGGCCAATCCCGAGATCTGGGTCTGCCGCCGCTCCGACCTCGCCCGCCACTGGCTGAGCCGCTTCGGCGTCTGAGCCAGTCATCGGCGGCTGGTCAAGCGGCGGGCCATGCTCCACCGCCCGCCGGCCAACCCTACTTGTTCGGCACTTCGTAGACCTTGCCGTGCCAAGGCGCTGCATCGATCTGGTCGAGCGCCATCACGTAAAGCATCTTCTCGTCGGGCCCGAAGGCGAAGTTCGGCATTGATGGCGACGGCACCGAAAGCGTGCGCAGAAGCTTGGCGTCCTTGTCGACGACGATAATCTTGCCGGGCGCGTCGAGCGAGCGAGGGCTCTGGCCGATATACATCTCGCCTTCCTTGTCCATCTTGATGCCATCAGGCCAGATATGCGGCTGGTTCGGGAAGAGATCGTCGAGCCGCAGGAAGACGCGGCGGTTCGACAGGCTGTGGTCGGACGAAACGTCGAATTCGATGATCCTGTTGTCCTCGGTCTCGACCAGATAGAGGATTTTGCCGTCATTCGACATGACGAGGCCATTGGCATTGTGCAGGTCGCCGGCGACCTTCTTCACGCTGCCATCCTTGCCGATGTAATAGGCCGAAGCGTCGATCAATGGGCCGCCCTTGCCGGATCCGGTGAAATAGACGCCGCCGTCCTTGTCGGGCGCGAAATCATTCGGACCGCTGAACGGCTTGCCGTCCGTATCCTTGTCATAGGCCGGCAGCATCTTGCCGTCGGCCGAGATACGGCCGATGGTGTTGTTGTCGTAGCAGGTGACGAGGAATTCACCGGTCGTCGTCGGCAGCACGGCCGAAGGCCCGCAGCCATCCATCTTCCAGAAGATCGCGTTCTTCTTGCCGTCCCACACATCCACGGAGCCGCGACCGTATTCGACATAGAAAAGCTTGTCCTGATACCAGATCGGACCTTCGGCGAACCACGCGTCGTCGTTGACCACCTTGACGTCGGCCGCGTGAGCCATGGACGTCAGGACCAGGGCAAGCATCGTGCCCAGCAAATGCTGTTTGATCATGCGATTCCCCTCTTTTTGGTTGTTGGAAGTCCTCTTCGAAACTGGTGATTCCAGTGGCCGGCGTTTGCGACTCACGACCGCAGCCGCTTGCCCTCCGGGTCGAAGGGCGGATGCGCGAGCAGCACCGCATCATGAGGCCTGCCCAGTATGGCGACGGTTACCTTGTCGCCGGCCTTGGCGGTTCCGGCCTTGACGTAGCCCATCGCCAGCGACTGCTCGACAAAATAGCCATAGGCTCCCGACGACACCTGGCCGATCGGCGTGCCGTCCGGCAGGAAGATCGGCTCGCCACCGGTGGCGTCGGCATCCTTGGCCGAGACGGAAAGCATGATGAGCTCGTCCCGCGCCGGCTTTTCGGCAACGGCGAGATAGGCGTCACGATTGAGAAAGTCCTTGTCCGTCTTGATCAGCCTGTCGAGCTTGACTTCCTGCGGCCAGTATTCCGGAGAGTATTCGCGACTCCAGCTGCCGTAGCCCTTCTCGACGCGCAGCGACATCAGCGCTCTCGAGCCGACCGGCCCGGCGCCGACTTCTGCGCCCGCCTTGAGCAGCGCGCTGTAGAGCTCGACCTGGTCGGCAGCCTTGCAGTGCAGCTCCCAGCCGAGATCGCCGGTGAAGGAGACCCTGAGTGCCACGACATCGACGCCGGCCACGGTGATCTGGCGCGAGCGCATGAAGGGGAAGGCCTCGTTCGACAGGTCGTCATTGGTGAGCCGCTGCAGCAATTCGCGTGATTTCGGTCCGGCGACGTTGAAGCCGCCGAGCTCCTCGGTGCGCGAGCGGAAGGTCGTGCCTTCCGGCAGCGGCACCGACTTGAAGAAGCGCTGATGAAAACGCTCGGCCATGCCCGAGCCGATCACCATGAACTCGTCCTCCGCCAGTCTGGTCACGGTGAAGTCGCCGGCGATGCCGCCGCGCTTGCCGATCAGTGGCGTGAGGCAGGAGTTGCCGACCTTGGCCGGCATACGGTTGGCGAAGAGCGCGTTCAGCCAGGCTTCTGCGCCCGGACCCTTCACTTCGTATTTGGCGAAATTGGAGATGTCGATGATGCCGGCATGCTCGCGCAGCATGCGCGCCTCGCGACCCACCGGCCCCCACCAGTTCTGGCGCGTGAAGCCGACCGTTTCCTCGCGCGGCTCGCCTGCCGCAGCGAACCACAACGGATGCTCCCAGCCGAAATTGAGGCCGAAGACGGCGCCCATTTCCTTCTGCATGTCATAGACCGGCCGGGTGCGCACCGGACGCCCGGCGGCGCGTTCCTCGTTGGGGAAATGGATCTTGAAACGGTGGCTGTACTGGTCCTGCACGCGGGCCTTGGTGAAAGCCTTGCCGGCCCAATGGCCGAAGCGCGCCATGTCCCAGCCGAACATGTCGAGCGTGGGCTCGCCCTCGATCATCCATTCGGCGGCGAGCTTGCCCATGCCGCCCGACTGCGAGAAGCCGGGAATGATGCCGTTGCAGCAGAAATAATTGCTGAGCTCCGGCGCCGGCCCGAACAGCACGGCGCTGTCCGGCGACCAGATCATCGGGCCGTTGATCACCTTCTTGACGCCTGCTGTGGCGGCGGCGGGAACACGCTGGACGGCGCGCATCATGTTTTCTTCGATGCGGTCGAGATCGTCGGGAAACAGCTCGTGGCCGAAATCCAGCGGGGTGCCTTCCTCGGCCCAGAATTTCATGTTGCGCTCATAGGCGCCGATCAGCAGCCCCAAGCCCTCCTGGCGCAGATAATATTCGCCGTCGCGATCGGCGACCGACGGCAGGCGCCGTCCCATGGAAGCGATTTCGGGAATGGTCTCGGTGACGAAATACTGGTGCTCGGTCGGGATCAGCGGCAGTTGCAGCCCGGCCATGGCGGCGACCTCCCTGCCCCACAGGCCGGCGGCGTTGACCACCCATTGCGTGCGGATGTCGCCCTTCGGCGTGCGCACGATCCAGCTGCCGTCCGCTTGCGCCTCCGTCGCCATCACCGGGGTGAAGCGGTGGATCTCGGCGCCGCGCTGGCGGGCGCCCGCGGCATAGGCCGCCGTCACGCCAGACGGATCGACATTGCCGCCCTCCGGCTCATACATGATGCAGCGAATGCCGTCGAAATCGACCAGCGGATGCAGCCGCTCCGCCTCGTCGCGACCGACCTCGTAGAAATTCATCTTATAGCGCCGCGCCTTGGCTTCCTGCAGCCGCAGCTGATGCTCGCGCGCCTCGGTCTGTGCGAGATAGAGGGAGCCCGGTTGGAAGATGCCGCAGCCCTGGCCGGTCTCGGCCTCCAGCTCCTTGTAGAGCGCCATCGTGTAATGCTGCAGCCGGCTGATATTGGTGGAATCATGCAGGCCGTGGATGTTGGCCGCCGCGTGCCATGTCGAACCCGAGGTCAGCTCGCTGCGCTCCAGAAGCACGACGTCCGTCCAACCGAACTTGGCAAGATGATAGAGGATCGAGCAGCCGATCAGACCGCCGCCAATGACAACGGCTTGTGCATAAGTACGCATAGTTGAGCTTTCTTCCCTTGGTTCGGCGACTTGTTTGGCGCTCTCTGGCAGCGCTTTTGGTATTTCATTTAGCTGACTGAACAAGCGCAGTCGCCGGCTACGTCAGGGGTGCAAAAAAGCACCCCCGACCATTGCTTTGATCGGCCTGGTTTCAGGCCTTGTCGAGCCAGACCTTGTCCAGCTGCAGCTCGAAGGTCTGGTGCATGCCGAGGTTCTTCACATAGGTGGCATGGTGGCGGTAGAGCGAGCGCCAGAACGCCTGGACCAGAATGCCGGAGTCCTGCAGGATGAACTCCACCTCCTTCATCAGCTCCTTGCGCTTGGCCGGGTCGGCGACGGCCATCGCCTCGTTGAGCTTCTTGTCGAACTCCGGATTGGCGTAGCCTGACTCATTCCAGGCCTCGCCGCTGCGGTAGGCGATCGCCAACACCTGCACGCCCAGCGGCCGCATGCCCCAGTCGGTGGTCGACCACGGATATTTCGTCCAGTCGTTCCAGAACGAAGAGCCCGGGATGATGGTGCGCTTGACCTTGAAGCCGGCGTCGCGCATCTGCGCGGCAACGACGTCGGCCGGGTCCTTCACATAATCCGCATCGTAGGAGATCAGCTCGAACTCATGGTCCGTCTGGCCGGCCTCGGCCATCAGAGCCTTGGCCTTGGCCAGGTCGCGCGGAACTTTGGGCAGCGCGTAATATTCCGGATGGATTGGGCAGACATGGTGGTTTTCGGCGACCTGGCCGAGACCGCTATAACCGAGCTTCAGCACCGTCTCATTGTCGACCGCCAGCTGGATAGCGTTGCGGACCCGCTTGTCGTCGTAAGGCTTGTTGGTCACGTTGGTGCGCAGCACGATGGTGCCGGCGGTGACCACCTGCTCCTTGACCAGTCCCATGCTGTCATAGAGGTCGACGGTGCCGCCGACCGTCTGATAGTTGCAGTCGATCTCGCCGGCCTCGAAGGCGCTGCCGATGGCGGGGTTGGAGGCGTCCGATCCATAGTCGACCCAGTCGACGCCGTCGAGATAGGGCTCGCCGCCGAACCAGGAGAAGTCCTTGCGCCGCCTCACCGAAGCCGACTCGCCGACCTTGTAGGAGATCAGCTCATACGGACCGGTGCCTGGTGTCTTCAGCATGTCGGCGCCGTTCTTGTCGAAGTCGCGATGGACGATGACCGCCGGATAGTCGGAAAAGCCCGGGATGATAGTGACGTCCGACTGCCGGCATTTCAGCTTCACCGTATGGTCATCGACCTTGGTGATGGCGCCGGCGGCGGCTTTCTTGGTGGCGGGATCGATCAGTGAGCTCATGCGGCCGGCCATCGAATTGCCTTCGGCCGCCTTATCGCACCAGCGCCCGATGTTGTAGACGATGTCGTCCGCGTTGAAGTCGTCGCCGTTCGACCATTTCACGCCCTTGCGGAGGTGCAGCGTGTATTCGGTGGCGTCGTCGCTTACCTCCCAGCTTTCGACCAGATGGCCCTCGAAGGTGAAGTCGGTGGTGTAGCGGATCATGTAGTCGTTGCACTGGCGCATGACATTGGCGATTTCCGACCAGTCCCAGCTGCGTGGATCCTTCATGTCCTTGATGATCATCTGCATCTTCAGGATGCCGCCCTTCTTGCCGGGCAAGAGTGCGGCGGCCTTGGCCGGCTCGATCCCCGCCATCGAATAGGCGAGCGCCGTGGAAGCGCCCATCACGCTTGCCATGGCCAGGAATTCGCGGCGGTCCATCCCGCCCTTTTTGACTTCGGCTGCGTAGCTTTCGATGACCGCCGGGACGCGGTCACCGTTGCTCTTGAACATCGTCATCGTTGTTCTCCGGTTCAGGGCTTTTTGCCCGTTGCATTCCCCTTGCGGCACGCATGTTAGGGGTGATGCAAAAATCCCGGAAGGGCTCGAACGGCCACAAACCGCAGAAACGCGGCCTTTGAGGCCTAAAAAAACGACGCCATTGGCCCGTCAAATTTTTGAGGGGGCGAAAAGGGCTAAGGTCGCGCGGCGTCTTCCCTGGCCCTGGAGAGGATCCATTCCTTGACCGTGCGCGCGATGTTTCCCTTCGAAAGCTGGCTCTCGGTCAGATAGTAATTCCAGGGGCTTGGCGGCCGCACCGGAAACGGCTCGACGAGCAGCCCGCGATCCATATAGGCGTGCGACAGCGAGCGTTGCGTGGCGACCAGACCGGCGCCCATGGCAGCCAGTTCGAGCGCGATGTTCGAGGCATTGGTCGACAGGCCCTTGTCGTGATCCTCCATGTCGACCCCGAGCGCCTCGGTGACCACCTGCCAGTATTCCTGGCGGCCATGCACGAAGATCCAGTCAACCTTGAGCATGTCCTGCGGCGTCTTCAGCGCATGCTCGCCTTCGAGCATGCTCGGGGCACAGAGCAGGACCAGCTCGTCGTTCCAGAGCGGGATCGCGGAAGGCGGCCGGTCGTCGAAGCGCCGCGTCGAGATGGTGATGTCGGCGATCTGCTCGCTCAAGTCTTCCCAAATCGTGCCGTGCAGCACGATCTCGATCTCGGGATGCTTTTTGCGGAACGCGGCCATGCAGCCCGCCAGCCAGTTTTCCGCAAGGCTCATCGGACAGGAGACGACCACGGTTTTGTTTCGCGATGAAGCGACGATCGCTTCGGTCGCCTGGTCGATCTGGTCGAGCGCCTGGCGCAAGGTCGGCAGGAACGCCTCCCCCATCTCGGTCAGCTTCAGGCTGCGCGGATAGCGGATGAACAGCTGCCGGCCGATATAGTGTTCGAGCGCACGCACATGCGTGCTGACCGCGGCCTGCGTATAACCCAGTTCCTTGGCAGCTGTCGTGAAGCTCAAATGGCGGGCGGAGCTCTCGAACGAGCGGATATAGTTCAAGGGGGGTGGCGGCTTCATCCCGGTCTCCAGCTGCGTAATGTCCATAGCTATCGCATGGGCGACCGGCCGTTCAATCGCAGACAAGCGACATGGCATCGATATTTTTGGCCAAAGCCGCCAAACTAATCGCGTGCCTGCGCGATGAACCCAATTTAATGATGTTGTGAGAAGACAGGGGAGATAAGCGCGTGGCTGTGCCGTCATACCGGCGTGAGGGGCCTGTCGTCAGTTCCGATACGTTCACGCGCCTTGCCGATTTCGTGCTGCGCCGTCCCGCTTCCGTCTTCCCCACAGCGGTACTGGAACAGGCGCGTTACCTTCTGCTCGACACGCTCGGCATCGCCATCGCGGCCGGACCGATGGAAGCAGGCCGGATCGCGCGCGACACGGCCGTGCTGCTCTATGGTTCGAACGATCCGCAATATTCGGCCCGCATGCTGTTCGACGGGCGCCGCGCCAGCATCGCCGGCGCGGCTTACGCAGTCGCCACGCAGACAGACAATCTCGACGGCCATGACGGCTACAGCCCCACCAAGGGCCATATCGGCGTCGCGGTCGTGCCGGCGCTTGCCGCGCTCGCGGAAGCAAGGCCCGACCTTACCGGACCGGAGGCGCTGGCCTCCCTGGTCGTCGGCTACGAAGTCGCCGGCCGGGCCGGCATCGCCCTGCATGCGACGGTCAGCGACTATCACACGTCAGGCGCCTGGAACGCCTTGGGCGTGGCGGCGATCGCGGCGCGTCTGCGGCGGCTCGACGAAACGCAATTGCGCGAGGCGCTGGGCATTGCCGAATATCACGGCCCGCGCAGCCAGATGATGCGCGAGATCGCCACGCCGACGATGCTGCATGACGGCTCCGGCCCCGGCGCCCTCATCGGCCTCTCCGCGGCGGTGCTGGCCGAACGTGGCTTCACCGGCGCGCCGGCGATCACGGTGGAGGCGCCGGAAGTCGCGGCGCACTGGCAGGATCTCGGCGTCTTCTGGCAGTCATTGCATCAGTATGTGAAGCCTTATCCGATCTGCCGCTGGGCGCATGCGGCGATCGACGCGGTGCGCGGACTTTGCCTGGCGCACAATCTTGGCCCCTCCGACATCGCCAATGTCCAGGTCAACAGCTTCCATTGTGCCGCGACCCTGTTCGACGGCATGCCGGACACGACCTCGAAGGCGCAGTACAGCCTGCGCTTCGCCGTCGCGACCTTCATCATCCACCGGCGCATCGGGCTCGAGCATATTTCCGGCGCCGGGCTCGCCGATCCGGCGGTCGCCGGCATGCTCACCCGCATCAGCGTGACCGAGACAGAGCGCCACAGCGCCCGCTTCCCGGCCGGCCGCTGGGCCGATGTCGTCATCACGACCAACGATGGACGCGTGCTGATGTCGGGAGACGTGCACGCGCGCGGTGGCCCGGAAGCGCCGATGATCAGGCAGGACGTCGAGGCCAAATACATGGAGTTCGCCGCGCCCGTGCTCGGCTCCGTCCGCGCCGCGGCGATCCGTGACGCGGTGCTTTCGCTCGACGACCGTGACAGCCGCTTCTCCGATCTCTCGGCGCTGCTCTACGATCCTCCCAAGACTTCGAGCTGAGCCCGCAATGCCCCTCAGGCTCCTGAAATACGGTCTCAGCAGGGACTATCCGGTCAGCGGCGACATCCCCGCCACGCCCGAGCTGAAGCCGGCCTACGACGTCGTCATCATCGGCGGCGGCGGGCATGGACTGTCCTGCGCGCATCATCTTGCAAAATACCATGGCATAAAGAGCGTAGCGGTGCTGGAGAAGGGCTATCTCGCCGGCGGCAACACTGCGCGCAACACCACCACGATCCGCTCCAACTACATCACCCCGGAAGGCATCGCCTTCTACAAGGAAGGCGTCGAGCTGTTCGAGCGGCTGTCGCAAGAGCTCGACTTCAACGTGATGTTCTCGCAGCGCGGCCAGCTGACGCTTGCGCATACAGAGGCGACGGTGCGCAGCTTCCATATGCGCGCCGAGATGGGCAGGCATATGGGCACGCGCACCGAGGTCGTCGACCAGAAGGGCGTCGAGGAACTCTGCCCGCTCCTGAACATGGACTATGGCGGCCCGCTCGAAATCCTCGGCGGGCTCTGGCATGCCGACGGCGGAACGGCGCGCCACGATGCCGTCGCCTGGGGCTACGCCGCCCAGGCATCGCGGCGCGGAGTCGAGATCCATCAGCGCACCGAAGTGCAGGGCTTCGAGGTGGCCGGCGACCGCGTCCGGGCCGTCAAGACGAACCGGGGCCGCGTCGCCTGCGGCCAGGTGCTGATCGCCACCGGCGGCATGAACTACGACGTGGCGCTTATGGCCGGCGTCGAGCTTCCGATCCGCTGCTATCCGCTGCAGGCGATGGTCACCCAGCCTCTGAAACCCTGGCTGCACACGCTGGTTTCGTCGGTCTCGCTGCACACCTATCTGGTGCAATCCTCGCGCGGCGAGGTCGTCATCGGCGGCGGCTCCGATCCCTACCAGCTCTATTCGACGCGCTCGACGCTCGACATGAAGGAGCACCTCGCCGAAGGCGCCGTTCACCTCTTTCCTTTCCTGCAGGGCGTGCAACTGCTGAGGCAATGGGCCGGCATCACCGACATGACGCCGGACTACAGCCCGATCATGGGCGCCAGCCCGCTTGCCAATCTCTGGCTCGACTGCGGCTGGGGCACTTGGGGCTTCAAGGCTACCCCTGTCGCGGGAAAGCGCATGGCGCAGACGATCGCCGAAGGCCGCGTGCCCGACATCCTGAAACCTTTTGCATTGGAGCGGTTTGAAACCTTCCGGCTGCTCAATGAAATGGGCGCGACCGCCGCGAGCCATTGACGATGAAGCTTTTGACCTGCCCCATGAACGGCCCGCGCAACATCGACGAGTTCCAGTCCTTCGGGCCTGTGCGCGCGAAGCTCGATCCGAACGCAACAGCCGACAGGGACTGGTCGCGGCACCTGTTCCGGGCCGAAAACCGCAAGGGCATCCTTGTCGAGTGGTGGCGGCACGTGCCGAGCAACTATTTCTTCCTGGCCGAGCGCGATCTGGTCACAAACGAGATCATCCGCACCTTCGACGCTTCGCAACTCCGGGACCGCGCATGAACCGGCTGCCCGCCCCTTTCGGAAGCCGCATCGATCGAAGCCGCCGCATCCGCTTCACCTTCGAGGGCAAGCCCTTCGAAGGCCATGAAGGCGACAGCATCGCCAGCGCGCTCGCCGCTTCCGGGCAATGGGTGCTGTCGCGCTCGTTCAAATACCACCGCCCGCGCGGCATCCTGTCGATGACCGGAGCCGACGCCAACGCGCTGGTGCAGCTGCCGTTCGAGCCGAACGCCGCCGCCGAGCGCACGCCGATCAGCGACGGGCTGCGGGTCAGCGCGCAGAACGTCAACGGCTCGCTCGAGCGCGACCGCGACGCCATCATGGACATGTTCGGCCGCTTCCTGCCGGTCGGCTTCTACTATCGCACCTTCATGGGCCCGCGCCGCGACAGCTGGCTGAAATTCTGGGAGCCGATGATCCGCCGCAAGGCAGGCCTGGGCGTCGTCGACACCAAGGCGCCGGCCCGGCATTTCGACAAGACCCATCTGCATTGCGACGTGCTCGTCGTCGGTGCCGGCCCGGCGGGGCTGAGCGCGGCGATCACTGCCGCCGAGGCCGGCGCCGACGTGGTGCTGTGCGAGGAGAATCCCGAGATCGGCGGCGCGCTGAGCTATGGCCGCTACGACCCGGCCGTCCTCTCCGGTCTGTCGTCGCGGCTCGCGGCGCTGCCCAATCTCAAGGTGCTGACCGCCACCGTCTGCAATGGCTGGTACGAGGACAATTGGCTGCCGCTGATCCAGGGCAACCGGCTTCACCGCACTCGCGCTCGCGAGGTGATCCTGGCGACCGGCGCCATCGAGCAGCCGGCCGTCTTCCGCAACAACGACCTGCCGGGGATCATGCTCGGCGGCGCCGCGCAGCGCCTGATCCGCCACTATGGCGTGCGGCCTGGCGACAGTGCCGTGGTGCTGGCCGCCCATGACGACGGCTACCGGACGGCGCTCGACCTGCTGGACGCCGGCCTATCGGTCGTCGAGCTTGTCGATCCGAGACCCGCCGGCGAGGCTGGTCCGCTGGAAGCCGAACTCCGCGATAACGGCATCGCCATCCGCAAAGGCGCGACGGTCGAAGCGGCGGAAGGCACCCCCGGCAACCGTCACCTCGCCCGCGTCCGTGTCGGCGGAAGCTGGATCGCCTGCGACCTGCTCGCCGTTTCGATCGGCAGCGCGCCGGCATGGCAATTGCCGTGTCAGGCCGGCGGCAAGGTCGGCTACGACGCGGCCACGCAAACGATGACGATCACGCTTCCGCAAGGCCCTGTCCATCTCGCCGGCGCCGTTGCCGGAACTGACGAGATCAAGGACGCCATAGCCGACGGCCAACGAGCAGCGACAGCCGCGCTCTCGCGGCTCGGGCATGCAGTGGCGGTAGAACGTCCGGTCACACCGAAAACCATTCGACCACGATACGTGCAATCCATCGTCGCCGATCCCAAGGGACGCGACTTCGTCGATTTCGACGAGGATCTGCAGGTCAAGGATCTGCAGAACGCGACCAAGGACGGCTATCGCGAGATCGAACTGGTCAAACGCTTCACCACCATCGGCATGGGTCCGAGCCAGGGTCGCCATTCGGCCCTGGCCACGGCCCGCATCGTCGCTGAGGCAACCGGGCGTACAATCGGCGAGATCGGCATCACCACGGCGCGTCCTCCCGTCGGGCCGGAAACGCTCGGCGTGCTCGCCGGCCACCACGAAGTGCTGGAGCGCCGCACGGCGCTGCATGCGCGGCACCTGGCGCTGAACGCCGCGATGAAGCCGGTCGGCGCATGGTGGCGACCCTATTACTATGGCGACGCCAGCAGTGCTGAGGAAGCCGTCCGCGAGGAAATCCTCGCCGTGCGCGAAGGCGTCGGGCTGCTCGACGTCTCGACCCTCGGCAAGCTGGAGATCCGCGGGCCGGACGCCGGCGAGTTCCTCGACCGCCTCTACACGATGGCGCATGCCAGCCAGCCTGTCGGCCGCGTGCGCTACTGCCTGATGCTCAACGAGATGGGCTCGGTGGTCGACGATGGCGTCGCCTATAGGATGGCGCAGGACCAGTTCTATGTGACGGCCACAACCGGCGCCGTCGCGCGCGTCTATGCCGACATGCTGTTCTGGAATGCCGAGTGGCGTCTGAAGGTCGACGTGCTCAACCTCACCGGCGCGTTCTCGGGCCTCAACGTCACCGGGCCCAAGGCGCGCCAGGTGCTCGAGGCGCTAGAGTGCGACATCGATTTCAGCCGCGACGCTTTCCCCTATCTCAGCGGCCGCGACGGCACGGTCGCCGGCGTTCCGGTGCGGGTGATGCGCATCGGCTTCACCGGCGAGCTCAGCTACGAACTGCATTGCCCCTCGAGCCTGGCGCCCGCGCTTTGGGATGCCGTGATGGCCACGGGCAAGCCCCACGGCTTGCGCCCCTACGGCCTGGAGGCGTCGCGCATATTGCGCCTGGAGAAGGGCCACATCCTGATCGGCCAGGACACCGATGCGATCACGACGCCGGACGAGCTCGGCTTCGGCTGGGCGGTGTCGAAGAAGAAGCCGTTCTTCGTCGGCAAGCGCTCCATCGAGATGCGTGCGAGGCTCGGCCAGACTCGCACGCTCGTCGGGCTGCAATTCCCCGCCGGCGCGCGAAACATCCCTGGCGAAAGCTGCCTGGTGCTGCGCAATGGCGCTCCCGTCGGCCAGATCACCTCGGTCGGATATTCGCCGTCGCTCGGGCATCATATTGCACTGGCCTATGTTCATGTCGACGACCAGGCGGAAGGCAGCAGCGTGACGGTGAAGTGCCGCAACGGCGAGCTGGTCGAGGCGCCTGTCGTCGCCCACGCCTTCTTCGACCCGACCAACGCGCGGCAGGAGATATAGATGGCCGCCGGCGTAGCGACTCGCATTTATCCTTTCATGCCCGGCGGCGCGGCCGACGGCACCAGGCTGGTTTCCGGCGCGGTCGCGCTGAGCGATCTTACAGACAAGCCGCGCTTCGGCCTGAAAGGCGGCGGCAGTGCCGCCTGGCTCGCCGCGCAAGGCATTCCCCTCCCCCCAGTCAACCGCATCGGCGAGCATCGCGGTATGAGGATCCTTCGGCTCGGCAACGAGGACATCCTGCTCCTCGCGGAGGACGCCGCGGAAACTCTCGCCGATGTCAAAGCCATTTGGCAGGCCGCCCCGGCGCCGAAAGGCTATTCGTCATGGCGCGAGGAAGGCTGGGCTTGGATGCGGCTTTCCGGCCCCCGCCTCGCCGAAGCGATGTGCAGTCTTTGCGCGCTGGACCTGAGACCGCAAAAATTCGGGACCGATGATATCGCCCAGACCCGCGTCGGCCATATCGAGGCCGTGACGTTCCGTTCGCCGGCGGGTTTCGACATACTCTTCGACATCACGGCTTCGGCCTACTTCGCCCGCGCCGTCGCGGCGGTGGCCGGCCACGCAGCATAGAGGATAGTCATGACCCGCCCGCAAGGAACCATCGCCCCGATCCTGACGCCGTTCGAAGACGACGGCCGCATCGCGCGCGATCTCTGGATCTCCCACGCCAAATGGGTGCTCGGCCAGGGCGCGCATTTCCTTTCGCCTTTCGGCACGACGGGCGAAGCGCTGTCGGTGTCCTTGCGCGAGCGCATGCAGGCGCTGGAATGGCTGGTCGAGGCCGGCGTCGCTGCCGACCGGCTGATGCCCGGCACCGGCGTCACCGCCCTGCCTGAAACGGTCGAGCTTTCGGCGCATGCCGTCGGCCTCGGCTGCGCCGCGGTCATGGTGCTGCCATCCTTCTTCTACACCGGCGCCGGCGACAACGGTCAGGCGCGCTATTACAGCGAGCTGATCGAGAAAGTGGCAAAGCCTTCGATGCGCGTGATTCTCTATCACATCCCGCAGAATTCCGGCGTGCCGGTCAGCCCGGCGCTGACGGCCAGGCTAAGCAAGGCCTTTCCGGACACCGTCGTCGCCTACAAGGACAGCGCCGGCGACTGGAACAACACCGCCGCCGTCATCGCCGCCGCGCCCGGTATCTCCGTGTTCCCAAGCTCGGAAGCGCAGCTCACCAAGGGTCTCGCCAACGGCGCGTCAGGCTGCATCTCGGCCACGGTCAATCTGAACGCCGCCGCCATCCGCCGCCTCTACGATGCGGCCAAGAAGGGCGAAGACGTCACGGAGGCGGATGCAGCCGTCAAGGCGTTCCGCAAGGTGATCCAGGATGCCGGCCTGATCCCGGCGATGAAGGCGGTGCTTGCGGTAAAGTCCGGCGACCGGCGCTGGCTGAACCTGCGCGCGCCGCATGAGAATGCGACGCTGGAAAACGGCCAGGCGCTGATTGCGGCGCTGGGCAGCGCCGCCGATCACATCGGCCGCAGCTGAGGTCGCGATGTCGGCGCGCCCAACAATCATCCTGCACACCGACAAGCCGGCGGGTGCGCTTGCCGTGCTCGCCGAGACGCATCCGGACCTCGATGTCCATGCCTGCGACACCTATGCCGGCCTCCCCCCGCTGGTCGAGCAGACCCGCGCCGAGGTGGTCTATTCGATCCGCTTCGACGGCACGCCGCGCTATCCGCGCCAGGCCCTCGTCGAGAGTCCGACGGTGAAATGGGTGTCGATCGGCGGCTCCGGCACGGATCATCTCGGGCGCTGGGACCCGGCGCATGTGACGGTGACGAATTCGGCCGGTGTCGCCGCCGGCATGCTGGCCGAATATGCGCTCGGCGCCATGCTCTCCTTCTCGCTCGACCTGCGCGGCTTCGAGCGCCGGCAGCTGGCGCGCCAATGGGGCGGCGCCAGCGTCGAGCCGATCGAGGGCAAGACCATCCTTATCGTCGGCCTCGGCAAGACCGGCGAGGCCGTCGCGCGCCGCGCGCAGGCGATGGGCATGCGCACGCTGGGCATCCGCGCGCGACCGAAGCCGATGCCTTCGCTCGACGAAGTGCATGGTCCCGACGCGCTGCTGGCATTTATCGGCAGTGCCGATTTCATCGTCTGCTGCGTGCCTCTGCTGCCGACCACGCGCGGTCTGCTCGGCGAGGCCGCCTTTGCAGCGATGAAGCCGTCCGCCGTGCTCATCGACATTTCGCGCGGCGGCGTCGTCGAGGAAGCCGCATTGCTCGGCGCGCTCGACAACAAGCGGATCAAGGGCGCGGCGCTCGACGTCTTCGCGACCGAGCCGCTGCCGGCTGAGCATCCGCTCTGGGGCTACGACAACGTCGTCGTCACGCCGCATTGCGCGGCGGTCTATGACGGCTGGGACATCAAGTCGGTGCGCATGTTCGCCGACAATCTGGCGCGCTACCGCAAAGGCGAGCCGCTGGAGAATGTGGTCAATCCGGAACGCGGCTATTGAAGGCTGGGAGGGAGTAGTCCGATGTCACAGGACAGGCGCGGCGGCGGTCGCCGATCGAAGCTCGGACGCAGCGGCGGCGGCATCGCGCAACTGCCGTGGCAGAGCGTGAAAAATCCCTACTCGCCCATGCAGCTCCTCGACGAAGAGCGCATGGATCAGTTGCACAAGACATCGATGCGCATCCTGTCGGAGCTCGGCATCCGCGTCATGAGCGAAAAGGTGATGGACCTCTTCGCCAAGGCCGGCGCCCTTGTCGACCGCGAAAGCAACACCATCCGCATCGACGAGAGCATCGTCGCCGAGGCGCTGCGCAACGTTCCCTCCTCCTTCACGCTGACCAGCCGCAACCCCGACAAGCAGCTCCATTTCGGCGGCAATTCGCTGGTTTTCGGCCTGGTCGCCGGTCCGCCCAACGTGCATGACCGCATCAACGGCCGCCGTCCAGGCAACCTGCCCGACTATCAGAACTTCATCCGGCTGGCGCACCATTTCAACGCCATCCATATCATCGGCAACCAGGTGGTGGCGCCGATCGAATTGCCGGCGAATTCCCGCCATCTCGACACCTATCACGCCAATCTGACGCTGAGCGACCTCTCCTTCCATTGCACCGCGATCGGCCGCGCCAGGGCGATGGACGGCATCAACATGATGGCGATCGCGCGCGGCATCTCGGTCGAGGAAATGCGGGCTTCGCCCGGCGTGACGACGATCATCTCGATCAACTCGCCACGCCTGTTCGACGACGCGATGGCCGAAGGCCTGATCGCCATGGCCGAGCACGGCCAGCCGGTAACCGTCACGCCCTTCACGCTGATGGGTGCGATGACACCGGTGACGCTTGCCGCAGCACTCTGCCAGCAGAACGCCGAGGCGCTGTTCGGCGTGACGCTGACGCAGCTCGTCAATCCCGGCACGCCGGTGATGTACGGCGCCTTCACCTCCAATGTCGACATGAAGTCGGGCGCGCCGGCCTTCGGCACGCCGGAAAATGCCAAGGCCAACATCATCGCCGGGCAATTGGCGCGACGCTACAATCTGCCCTACCGCACCTCCAACGCCAACGCGTCCAATGTCGTCGACCTGCAGGCCGCCTACGAGACCGAGATGGCGACATGGGGCGCTGTGCTTGGCGGCGCCAACCTGATCTACCACGCGGCCGGCTGGCTGGAGGGCGGGCTGACGGCGTCCTACGAAAAGCTCGTGCTCGACGTCGAGATCCTGCAGAACATGATGGAGTTCCTGCGGCCGCTGCCGTTCCATGAAGACGACCTCGGCTTCGAGGCGATCAAGTCGGTGCCGGCCGGCGGCCATTTCTTCGGGGCCGAGCACACCATGTCGCGCTACACCACCGCCTTCTACCAACCGATGCTTTCCAACTGGCAGAACTACGGCGCCTGGCAGGAAGCCGGCGGAAAGGACGCGCTGGAACGCGCGACCGAACTCTGGCAGCAGGCGCTGCATGACTACGAGGAGCCGGTGATGGATCCCGCGACCCGCGAGGAGCTCGATGCCTATGTCGCACGCCGCCGCGAGGAGATTGCGGCGAATCCAGAAGCTTAGGAAACCGGTCTAATGCCTTATGATCTCGTCATCCGCCATGCGACGCTGATCGCCGGCGATGGCTCGAAACCCTTCGAGGCCGATATCGCTGTCACCGGTGACCGGATCGCGGCGATCGGTCGGCTGGACGATGCGCAGGGCGTCGAGGAGATCGACGCCAAGGGCAAGGTGGTTGCGCCGGGCTTCATCGACGTGCACACCCATGACGACGGCGCGCTGCTTGCCCCGCGCGGCATGGACCCGAAGATCAGCCAGGGCGTCACCACTGTGATTGCCGGCAATTGCGGCGTCAGCCTGGCGCCGCTGCTGCTCGACAAGACCCCGCCGCCGCCCTTCACCTTGGTCGGCGGCCGCGAGAATTTCCGCTTCGACCGTTTTGCCGACTATGTTGCCGAGCTGAAGCGACGCGGCATCGCCACCAACGCGGCCCTGCTTGTCGGCCACACCACGCTGCGCCAGCGCTGCATGCCAGTGACCGACCGGCCGGCCAATGAAGCGGAAACGGCGGCAATGCAGGAAGCGGTCGCCGAGGCGATGGCGGAAGGCGCGTTCGGCCTCAGCACCGGCCTCGACTACCCGCCTGCCGTCAACTCCTCGACCGATGAGGTCAAGGCTTTAGCCACCACCGCCGCGCAGCTCGGTGGCCCTTATGTCACCCACACGCGCAACTATTTCGAGACGATGGACGATGCGATCGAGGAAGCGATCGACATTGCCGATCACGCCGGCGGCAAGCTGTTCATCTCGCATCACCAGTGCACCGGCCGCGCCAATTTCGGCAAGAGCCGGCCCTCGCTGGAAAGGATCGATCGGGCGCGCGAGACGATGGATATCGGCATGGACGTCTATCCCTATGCCGCGAGCTCGACCGTGCTGCGGCTGGAGCGCTGCGACACCGGGCTGAAGATCCTGATCACCTGGTCCGATCCGCACCCGGAGATGGCCAGGCGCGAGATAGCCGACATCGCGCGCGAATGGAACTGCACCCAACGCGAGGCCGGCGAACGTTTGCTGCCGGCCGGCGCCGTCTATTTCCAGCTCGACGAGGACGATGTGCGCAACATCATCGCGCATCCGCGCACCATGATCGGCTCGGACGGCCTGCCGCACGACATCCATCCGCATCCGCGCCTGTGGGGCACATTTCCGCGCGTGCTCGGCCACTACGCGCGTGATGTCGGCCTGTTCAGCCTGGAGGAAGCCGTCTTCCGCATGACCGGGCTGCCCGCGAAGGAGTTCGGCATCGCGCAACGCGGCCTGCTGGCCGAAGGCAATTTCGCCGATCTCGTCGTCTTCGATCCCGAGACGATCATCGACACCGCCACCTTCGAGGAACCGCGCCGGCCAGCCGCCGGCATCGAGCATGTCTTCGTCAACGGCGTATTGGTGTGGCGAAAAGGGAGAGCCACTGGAGCGCTGCCTGGCGCGGTTCTCAAGCCTTCGGCCTCAAAGCCGATCGTCAGAGGCGTATGCGACTGCGGCGCCGATCACAGCGCCTCATAGATCCGGTCAACGCTCTCCAGCGTGTAGGCGAATTCCACCGGCCGCGTGCAGCGCCAGCCGTCGAAGGGCTGGCCGGCCAGCGCCTTCAGTGCTTCCGTTTGGCGCAGGATACCACCGCCATAGAGCCGGTTCGCCATGTCGAGCATGCCGGTGCGGTGCATGGCTTCCGTCATGCTGCCGCAGGCGTCCTTGACCAGCCAGACTCGAAACCCCTCGTAGACTGCATCGAAGACGCTCGCGGTCACGCAGCTGTCAGTGAGCACGCCGGCAACCACGAGGTTCTCGGTGCCAAGCGCGGCGAGCCGCTGCGCAAGGTCGGTGCCGCGAAAAGCGCTCGGCCAGTGTTTTTGGACGACGATGTCGCCGGGCAGTGCCGCCACCTCGGTGCAGATTTCGGCGCCGTTGCTACCCGCCACCGCGGAGCGGAATTCCTCGGTTAGGATCTCTTCCTGTCGGGCATAGCCGTCGCGTTCCTCCGGCTTCACCCAGGCCTGCGCATGGATGACGGACACACCCGCCGCCCGGGCGGCTCCGATCAGCGCGGCTGTGTTGGCGAGCACAGCGTCATAGCCGACGACCGGCCAAGCCGCGCCAGGACGGTATTCATTCTGCAGGTCGATGACGAGCAAGGCGGTCTTGGCGAGGTTCATGGCTGATCCAACGGATTGTCGAAATCGATGACGAAACGCAGAAGCAGCCGGATCGCCTGATCGAGGTCGGCGATCTCCATCGCCTCGTTCGGGTTGTGGCTGCCGTTCTCGTTGCGCACGAAGAGCATCGCGGTCGGAATGCCGGCGCCGGCGAAGGTCGCCGCGTCGTGCCCGGCTCCGCTCGGCACATGCGGCGCGTTTATTCGCAGCTCGATGGCGGCACGATCCAGGCCCGCGATCAGCGCCGGTGACATCGTCGCCGGCTCCCAAGTGAAACGCTGCCCGAGTTCGAACGCCACGCCCCGCCTGGCGCTGACTTCAGCGAGAATAGTCCGAAGCCGCGCCTCGACACGTTCGAGAACCGTCGCTTCGGCGCTGCGCACATCCAGCGTGAAGCCAAGCTCGCCCAGAACCCGGCTGCCGCCATGCTGCGTGGGATCGGATTGTACACGGCCGAAGGTGATCGTCGCCTCATGCCCTGCACGTTCGAGCGCATCCCATTCGATCTCAAGCGCGGCGACCAGATCGGCAAAGCCAAGCACGGCATCATGCCGGGCGAAGCGCGGCTCGGCGCCGGAATGGGCGTAGGCGCCAAGGCATTTGGCGTCGACATAGCGGAACCCGCCGGCAATGCCGGTGACGATGCCGACCGGCGCGCCAGCGGCGACGAGCCGCGGTCCCTGCTCGATATGCACTTCGACAAAGGCCGCGATCCGGCCGGCATCGATGCCCGGCACGCCACGTCGCACGGCATCAGGTTCGAACCCTTCCTCGCGCATGTGTTCGGCCAGCGTGCGGCCGCTGTCGGATCGTTTTGCTTCAAGCCCCTCCGGATCGAGCAAGCCAAGAGCCGCCTGGCTGCCCGGGTAGGACAGTGGAAACCAGACGGCTTCCTCGGCGCGCGTGGCCAACGCGATGAGATCACGGTGCAATCGGACGCCTTGAGCCATCAGTTCCGCCATCAGGGCAAGGCCCGCCACAACGCCGGCGGCGCCGTCGAAATTGCCGCCATGCGCCACGCTGTCGAGATGTGAACCAATGACGATTGCCGGCAGGTCCGGATTGCGACCACTGAGCGTCAAATAGAGATTGCCGGCGGCATCGGTGCGCGCAACCGCGCCAAGCTTTTGCGCTTCCTCGCGCACCAGACCGTGAGCAAAGCGCTCGCCTGATCCATAGGCGACGCGCGTGACGCCTGGCGCGTCGGCCGTGGCTTCAGCGAGCACATTCAGGATGCGCCCCGCCAGTGCGCCTCCGGCCGTCAGGACGGCGCTGTTCATGAGGCAACCTTGCCGGCTTCGGGCGCGACATCACGCAGCCGGTGCGGTGTAAGATCGTCCAGCGACACGCCTTGTCTGGCGACATCGTCCGGCAGGCCGCCGCCGGCGATCAGGCTGGCGCAGACGCGCGACAGCGCCGGCGAGGTCTTGATGCCGTAGCCGCCCTGCCCGACCAGCCAGACAAAGTCCGGAAACTCGTCATCCGGCCCGACCACCGGTGAGCCGTCGGAAACGAATGTCCGCAAGCCCGCCCAGGAGCGCGAGACGCGCTGCACTTCGATCGTGGTCGCCCGTTCGAGGCGCTCAGCGCCGATCGCAACATCGATGTCTTCCGCAAAGGCATCCATCGGCTCCGACGGCGTGGCATCGGCCGGCGAGATGAACAACTGCCCGGCATCCGGCTTGAAATAGAATTCCGCGCCGACGTCGTTGACCAGAGGCCAGTCGGCAATGTCGACACCTGCGGGTGCCGGAATGTTGAAGGCGGTGCGGCGCTTCGGCTGCAGCCCGACCGGACGCACGCCCGCCATCGCCGCGATCTCGTCGCCCCAGGCGCCGGCCGCATTGACGATCAGCGGCGCAAGGAAGGGTCCCGCTTCCGTCTCGACCCGCCACTGTCCGCCCTGCCTGCCGATGCCTCTGACACCAGCCTTGGTGACGATGCGCGCGCCCCGCGCCCGCGCGCCGCGCAGAAAACCCTGGTGCAAACCGTTGACGTCAATATCCATCGAATGCGGTTCGATGTAAGCGCCGGCAAGGTAGTCCCGGCGCAGCACCGGCACGCGCACGATCGCCTCGTCCGGCGTCATCGCAACGATCGACGGCACCAGCACCTGCGCTGCCGCCAGATCCTCGCGCAACAGGTCCAGCTGATCGGCGCGTGCCACTGTGATCATGCCGCGCTTGCTGAGCAGCGGATAGTCGCTGAAACCCGCAGGCGGCTCAGTCAGGAAGGTGCGGCTGGCCAGCACGATGCGGCGGATGACGCCGTTGCCGTAATTCTCGGTGAAGCTAGCCGCCGAACGCCCCGTGGTATGGTAACCGCAATGGCTCTCCCGCTCGAGCAGCACGACCTTCCTGTCGCGCGAAATCTCGTACGCGGCACCGGCGCCGGCCATGCCGCCGCCGATGATGATGATTTCGGTCTGCTCGCTCATCGATCCCCCAAAAATTGCTCAGCGCGGCATCGCAGGCGGCTCGCCAAGGCGGCCGCGCCTGGCACGATCCCGGGCGCCTCGGCCTTCAGCCAGATTCTCGGCCGGCGAATTCTGCGCGGCGCAATCCCGCAATGCCAGACCGGTAACAGAAGGCACCGGCTTGCCGGCGATTGCCATGCCTGTCAGCCGAGCCCAGACGGCGCGCCGCTTGCGCACCTGATGCGACTGCAATTCGCTGATCTCGGCAATGTTGCTCTCGCGCTTGATCTCCAGCGCGCCAGCCTCGACGGCCGCATCGAACAGCTCCAGCCCGCGCTTCGTGCGAACTATGATGCCGTTGAGCGGTTCATCCTCGACCGCCGGTCCGCCGTTCAGCCAGGCATCCGACACCGCGATATCCGCCACGTGTCCGATCGCATCGGGGCAGATCTTGCAGCGCGGCTGAATCATCCATTTGTCCTCGTCTTCCCACAGCTGCCGGTAGCTGATCTCGAAGGCGCGGCCGTCCTCGGTTTCGATGCGATTGAGGCCTGGGTTGCCGTGCCCCCGGTAGCGGAAGAGAGACAACTCGTCCTCGCGGAGGCCAAAACGGTGCAGCACCTGCTCCGACTTGGTCAGGTCCGAGGCGCCGCCGCAGACGAAGGCGAGCGCGTAGCGCATGCGCTCGTCGACGCGGGGATCGAGACGCGCCAGATTGCGCACGGCGGTGATGTCACAAGGCTTGGCGATCAGTGCGAAGGGCTCGCCACGGTCGAGGACGTCATTGAAATCCACCAGCGTCGCCGCCGGCCCATAGCGCGAGCCGGCGCCTTCGAGCACGGAGGCAGCATCGAAGCTCAGCTGGCGTTCCGTACGCATCGGCATGGATTGCGAGGCCGCGACATGCAGCACGAACTTGACGCGTCCCGAGCTGAGCAGGAACTGTCCAAGCGCCGTCTGTGTGCCGCCGCCGGAGCCGACGAACCGGACCATAGGGTCAGCCGCGCGACCGAGTACAAGCCGTTCGACGGGTCCCCAGACCGTGTCCGTCAACGTGGCGTCATTCATCTGCGCGGGTGGCGGACCGGCGATGCGCGTTCCCGGGCACACGGCGTTGATCCTCGCCAATGTCGGCTTGTCCAATGCCCGCAACGCCATCGGCCTCTCGCGTCCTTCCGGCGTCATCACCATCTCGACGTCGCGCCCGGCCATCGACCGGCAGAGGCCGCAGCCGATGCAAAGACCGTTCTCGACGATCTCGCCAAGCGTCAGCGGATCGGCCGCGAGCGGCGCCTGGCTGCAACTGGTCTCAATCGGGCCCATTCGATGTCAGACCGGATCCGAGATGCGTTTGTACTGGTCGGGGCGGCGATAGAGCGCGAAGTTGAAGTTCACTTTCCGGCAAGTCTCGATCAGATCGAGATCGGCGCGATGGACGATCACCTCGTCGTCGAGCGACATCGCCTGCGCGGCAATCTCGCCGGTCGGCGCGATGATGCAGGAGCCGCCAATCAGCGCCTGGCCGTCTTCCAGCCCGGCCTTGGCGGCGGCGCCGATCCAGAGCGTGTTCTGGTATGCCCCGGCCTGCATCGGCAGGTGGTTGTGAAACATGCGTAGATGCGCCAGCGCCGGCGCCTCGTCGAGCAGCAGCGGCGTGTTGTAGCCGAGCAGCGCCACCTCGGCGCCGTTGAGGCACAGCATGCGATAGGTTTCGGGCCAGCGGCGGTCGTTGCAGATGGCAAGGCCGACACGAACGCCGCGATAGTCGTAGACCGGAAAGCCGAGATTGCCGGGTTCAAAGTAACGTCGTTCGAGATGCGTGGTGGTGCCCGCTTCCGGCTCGCTCGACCCCGGCACATGCATCTTGCGATAGCGGCCGATGAAGGCGCCATCCGGCCCGACCAGGTCCATGGTGTTGAAATGGCGCGTGCGGCCCTCTTCCTGCGTTAGCTCGCAGTAGCCTAGCGCGAAGCCGACTTTAAGGCGCGCGGCCGCATCGTAGAGTCGCTGCGTTTCCGGCCCCGGCATCGAGGCTTCGAAGAAGGCGTCTATCTCGGCCTGGTCGTCGATGCGCCAGCGCGGGAAGAAAGTGGTCAGCGCCATTTCGGGAAACACCGCGATCTCGGCGCCGGAAGCCGCTGCCTTTTCCAGCAGATGCACCAGGCGCCCGACCGTCTCGGCGCGCGTGGCGCTACGCTGGATCGGGCCGGTCTGGCATACGGCGATGGTCAGGCATCGAGCCATGGCGTCCAATCCTCGACTGGTTTTCCCGAGAGCTCGGGATCTGCGGCACTGCGTGCCACGAAGCGTCCGAAGCCCGGCCGCGCCTGCAGCTTGCCCTCAGCGACCACCGGCACGCCGCGCACCAGGACGGTGGTCGGCTTGCCGGTGACGACCCGGCCCTCGTAGGGCGTGAAATCGACGCGCGAATGCAGCGCCTTATGCCCGAGCGTCCAGCGCGCTGTTGGATCCCACAGGGCAAGATCCGCATCGAGCCCGATGGCGATGCGGCCCTTGCGATCGGCGAAACCATAGATGGAGGCGGCATTGCGTGAGATCAGGTCGAGATAGCGGTCGAGCGTCAGCCGGCCGGTGAGCAACCCTTCCGAAAACAGCAGCGGCAGCCGTGTCTCGATGCCGGGAATGCCGCTGAGCGTTGTGGTGAAGCCTGGCGTTTCGGAACGGCCGATCTTGTCCGCGAAATAATATGGCGAATGGTCGGACGACCACAGGTCGATGCCGCCATTGATCAGCTCTTGCCAAAGGTGCTCATGGCTGCGCGGCGAGCGCGGCGGCGGCGAAAAGACGAAACGCGCCGCGTCGATTGCCGGACGATCGAGATTGGCGGCTCCGAGGAAGAGATATTGCGGGCAGGTCTCGGCGATGGCATCGACGCCGCGCGCCTTCGCCCGCGCCACCTCTTCGGCCGACTGCCAGGACGAGACATGCACGATGGTCATCCGAGCGCCGGTCATCTCGGCGAAGGCCAGCGCGCGATGCGTCGCCTCCCGCTCCATTGTCTCGCTGTGGGCGACGACATGATAGCGGACATCGGTGCGGCCGAGATCGATCAGCCGCTTCCGCGTGCGGCGGATCGCAGCGTCGTTCTCGGCATGGACCATGACGATCCAGCCAAGGCGCCTTGCCGCGTCGAGCACTTTGAAGAATAAATCGTCGTCGACGGCAAAACCCTGATAGGTCATGAACAGCTTGACCGAGGCGATGCCGCGCCCGGCAAGCGCCTCAAGCTGCGCTTCGACATCGGCGCCGGTGCCCATGGTCACCACGGCATGCAGCCCGTAGTCGATCACGGCGCGTCCCGCGGCGCGCTCCAGCGCCCGGTCGATGGCGCCAACGGTCGTCATGTCCTGTCCGGGCATGCCGAACGGCACGATGCAGGTGGTGCCGCCGAATGCCGCGGAGATCGTGCCGGACTCGAAATCGTCGGCATTGCCGGCCCCGCCCCAGACCGGCTGGTCGAGATGGCAATGCGCGTCGATGCCGCCGGGCATCACCCAGCGGCCGCCGGCGTCGATCGACTTTTGGCCGGAGAGATCTTTGCCGATGGCGGCGATGCGGCCGTCATCGATGCCGATGTCGCATTCGGCCCAGCCATCGTCGAGCGCCACGCGCCCGCCCTTGATCACCAGCTCATGCATCGGCTTACCCTCGCCGGTCCGCTCAGCCGACCGCCGCCGTCACCATGATCTCGACGCGATACTGGTCGCCGGCAAGCCGCGCTTCCACCGTGGCGCGCACCGGCATGGCGCTGCGGTCGATCCAGGCGTCCCAGGCCGTGTTCATCATCTCGAAATCCGCGATGTCGCGGAGCCAGATCTGGGCGCTCAAGAGCTTCGACTTGTCGCTGCCGGCCTTGGCCAGAAGCGCGTCGATCTTGGCGAGGATCTGCCTGGTCTGGCTGGTGGTGTCGCCGGAAAGATCGTCCGCGGTCAGTCCGGCCACATAGACGGTGCCATTGTAGCGCAGTACCCGGCAGAAACGCTGTCCGTTTTCGAGGCGTTCGATCGTCATGCTGTTCCCTTCCGCTGGTTCCCGGGTCTTGGCTTTTGCCTATGGTAAGGAGGGTGCAAAACGACTGTAAAGCCCGACGGAAGCCAAGAAGCCGCTTTCCTTCGCGGGCATGGCCAAAATAATTTTAGCCATAGCCGCGTCAATCTTCGTTTGTGGCAACCACGCTAGAGTGTAGCTTCCTCTCGGGCTGCCGTCGGTCAACGGTCACGCCAGGGGAGCCACTGCAGCCGTATCCATGAGGTCGATCGCTCAATCCGCGGCGCGGCTCTGGCAAAACGCAGAGCGGTCGCGCGCCATGCTGCCGATCATGGCCGGCATATGCCTGGCCTGCATCGGCAGCGCCATGCTGACCACCGCCGTGTCGCTGCATCTCGGCAAGCCCGGCATTTCTCCTCAGGTCGTGCAGATCGTGCTGACCGCCTATCCGGTGGGCTTCCTCATCGGATGCCTGGTCACTCGCCCCGCCGTTGCGCAGTACGGCCATGAGCGCACTTTCGTGGTGATCCTGGTGCTGGCGCTGCTGGCGGCTTGCGGCTTCGTCCTCACCGATTTCCTGCCAAGCTGGATCTGCTTTCGCCTGCTTGGCGGCATGGCGATGGCGTCGCTCTTCGTCGTCTGCGAAAGTTGGATCAACCTCTATGCCGAGCAGCACAATCGCGGCGCGCTGTTTTCGCTCTACATGCTGACGACAGCGATCGCGGTGCTGCTCGGACAACTCCTTGTCGGACTGGTCGGCCCGCAATCGCCGCATCTGTTCCCGGTCGCGGCCGTGACGGTGCTTCTGGCGCTGGTCTCCAAATTCGTCGGCCGCCGCTGGCCAGCGTTGCCCGTCACCGATCCGGAGCACGCGAATTCGGCACGACCGGTCAAGCGGCTAGGCCCGCTGGCGCTGTTCCGGCTGGCGCCGGTCACGGTTGTCGCAATCTTCCAGGGTGGCATCACCAACATGAATATCTTCGTGCTGACGCCGATCTACGGCACCCAGATCGGCCTGTCGGCGGCAACGACGGTCGGGCTTGTTACGACCATCAGCATCGCTGGCATGCTGGCGCAAACCCCGGTCGGCTGGCTGTCGGACAGGTTTGAACGGCGCATCATACTGCTTGTCCAGGGCATCCTGTCGGTCACGCTCTGCGCCACGATCGCCTGGCTCGGCAATTCGTCGGTGCCGCTGCTTTTCGTGCTGTTCTTCGTCTATGGCTGCACGGCACTGACCGTTTATCCGGTGGCGATGGCGTTCGGCGCCTCGCAATTGCATAGCCGGCATATGGTCGGCGCTTCCGGTACGCTGCTCCTGCTCTATTCGATCGGCAATGTCGCGACGCCTGGCATTTCCGCCGGCCTGATGCAGCATATGGGCGCGCCGGCGATGTTCCTGCTGCTCGGCGGCGGTGCCGTGCTGGTCACGCTCGCTGCCTGCTACAATCTGTTGCGCCGTCCAGTCACCATGGCGACGCTGCAGGCCATAGAGGAGCAGGTCTGATGACGAATCCAGCCAAGAACCGCCTGCAAGACGGCGTCATCCTGATCGCCGGCGCCGCCAGCGGCATCGGCGCGGCAATTGCCCGGCGCTGCATCGCCGAAGGCGCAAAGGTTGTCTGCGCCGACTACGATCTGGAGCCGGCGACGAAGCTTGCCGAAGCGCTCGGGCCTTCCGCCGCCGCTTGCCGGTGCGACGTGACGAACATCGATTCCGCGAAATCGGCCGTCGACTTCGCGCAGAAAAAATACGGCCGGCTCGACGGGCTGGTGCACAACGCGGCGGCGCCCTCGACCAGCGCCACCGTCGTCAATCTCGACGAGAGCGCATGGCGGCATGAGATCGATGTCGGCCTGACCGGCGCCTTCCTGATGAGCAAGTTCGCTGTGCCGCTGATCGCTGCGAGCGGCGGCGGTTCGGTCGTCTTCATCGGTTCGCAATTCGGGCGCGTCGCCACCACCCGCGCCGTCGCCTATTGCGCCGCCAAGGCCGGCCTGATCCACCTCGCCAAGGCGATGGCCGTCGACCACGCGCCCGACAAGATCCGGGTCAACAGCCTGTCGCCGGGTGCCGTGGCGACAACGCGCCTGCTGCGCCGGTTCGCCGATTTCGAAGCGGCCAATGCCGGCCTCGGCCCCGCCCATCTGCTCGGCCGCATCGCCGAGCCAGACGAGATCGCCGCGGCGGCGGCCTTCCTGCTTTCCTCCGACGCTTCCTTCGTCACAGGATCCGACATGCTCGTGGATGGCGGCTATGCGACGCGCTGAGCTCGTGTTTTCAAAGGAGTTCCCATGACCCTGCTCGTCACCGGCGGCACCGGCTTCGTCATGAGCGTGGTTGCGCGCGCATGGCTGGATCGCGACCGCAAAGCCCGCGCCGTAATCCTCGACCGGTCCGGCCTCGACGCGGCGGCCGAAAAGCATTTCGCGCCGGTGCGCGACCGGCTGACGGTGATCTCCGCCGATATCCTTGATCAGAAAGCCTGGTCCGCGACGCTCGACAAGCAAGGCATCACGGCGATCGTCCACGGCGCGACGATCACGCCGATCTCGCGCGGCAGTGCCTCCGAGGCAAAGCGCCAGCCTGAGGCCGAAGACCCGGCCCGCATCGTCGACGTCAATCTCATGGGCACTGTGCGCATGCTGGATTGGGCGCGCGCAAGACCGGGTATCAAGCGCTTCATCTATGTCAGTTCGGGTTCCGTCTACCGCCACAACGGGCCTGACTGGGCCAGCGAGCCGCTACCGGAAGACGGCTATGTCGCGCCGCTGACACTTTACGGCATCTCGAAATTCGCTTCCGAGATGGTCACCAACCGCTATGCCGACCTGTTCGGGCTGTCGGCGGTCTCGGTGCGGCTTGCTTCCGTCTACGGTCCGATGGACCGCGCCACCGAGAGCCGCAATTTTCGCCATGTTCCCAACCGCGTGGCGCATATGGCCCTGGCCGGCGAGACGATCAGGCCGAACAGCCTCGAGCCCGTCGGCGATTACCTGAGCTCGACCGACGTTGCCGCCGCGATCCTGGCGCTGATCGATGCTCAGCACCTAAACTACCGCCACTACAATATCGGCTCCGGCTCCAGCCAAACCATCGGTGAGATCATCGGCTGGGCAAGAGAACGCATGCCGGGATTGAAGGCCGAGGTGACGCCCGGAGACGACGCCAACATCGTCCAGGATGTGAGACTGAAAGGCGGCATGTGGGGCGCCTATGACATCGCCCGCATACTGCGCGACACCGCATGGCGGCCGCGTCCCGGCAAGGAAGCCTTCCACGCCTACATGGACTGGATCGCCGCCAACGAGAACTGAGCCGACGAGATCAGAGGAGACCAGCCGATGCCGACCG
The DNA here is from genome assembly GCF_004963255.1 of Mesorhizobium sp. GTDB lineage: Bacteria > Pseudomonadota > Alphaproteobacteria > Rhizobiales > Rhizobiaceae > Mesorhizobium. The sequence goes on from NZ_SUGA01000004.1 coordinate 193,130, forward strand.
ATCCGCAGCAAGCGCAGCAGCCGCGCGACTTTGTCGGCTACGGCCCGCACCCGCCCTCCGTCACCTGGCCGGGCGGGGTCAAGCTCGCCGTCAATCTCGTGCTCAACTACGAGGAGGGCTCCGAATACTCGTGGCTGGAGGACGGCCGCAACGACAATTGGGGCGAATACAATCTGACCGGCAGCATGCCGGTGCGCGACCTCGGCACCGAGACGCATTACGAATATGGAAGCCGCGCCGGCGTCTGGCGCCTGGCCAGGCTGTTCGACCGCTACGACATTCCGGTCACCTTTTCCGCCTGCGCCGTTGCGCTGGAGCGCAACCCGCCTCTGGTCGAGTGGATGAAGGCGCGCAGGCATGACCTGATGGGGCATGGCCTGCGCTGGATCGACTACACGGTGATGGAGCGCAGCGAAGAAGAGCGCCATCTGCATGAGGCGATCACGCTCTACGAGAAGCTGCTGGGAAAGCGGCCTCTGGGCTGGAACTGCCGCTCGCTGCCCAGCGTCAACACCCGCGATCTGCTGGTCGAGGAAGGCGGCTTCCTCTACCACTCCGATCCCTGCAATGACGACCTGCCCTATTTTCTCGATCATCGCGGCACCGAGATGCTGGTTGTGCCTTACTCCAAGGCGCTCAACGACAGCCGCTATCTCGTGGCGCCCGGCTACAGCAATCCGCGCGATTTCGCCGAGGATTGCCGCTCGGCCATCGACTATATGCTCTCCGAAGCCGACGAGACCGGCGGCCGCATGCTCACCATCGGCATCCACGCCCGCTGGACGGGCCAGCCCAACCGGGCATCGGGTCTGCGCGAGGTGATCGAGCATGTCCAGCAAAGCGACGGCGCCGCCTTCATGCGCCGCGAGGACATCGCCCGCTTCTGGCACGCCAACCACGCCCGCTTCGAACAGCGCGGCTGAGGGATGTTGGAGACGCTGATCCGCGGCGCGACGGTGGTGAACGCCGAAGGGCTGGGCCGCCGCGATGTCGGCATCGCCTCGGGCACGGTCGTGGCGCTCATCCCGCCCGGCGAGGCGGCTGAAGCGAAAACCGTCGTCGATGCCTTTGGCCGCTTTGTCATGCCGGGCCTTGTCGATGCGCATGCGCATCTGCGCGAGCCTGGGCTGACGCATAAGGAGGATTTTTCCTCAGGCACCCATGCGGCAGCGCTCGGCGGCGTGACGACCGTGCTCGACATGCCGACCGACGAGCCTTGGACGGCGACGGCCGAGCAACTCGCCGACAAGATGGCGACCGCCGCAAACCGCATCCATGTCGATGTCGGCCTGCAGGCCGTGGTCAACCGCGATCTGTCGCTCATCCCTCGCCTGCTCGACCTCGCGCCGGTCTCGTTCGAGCTCTTCACCGCCGACGTGCCGGACGGATTCCTGTTTGCAACGCTCGACGCAGTTGCCGAGGCTCTCAAAGCATTCGCCGGCGCCGATACGCTGGTCGGCATCTCGCCCGGCGACCAGTCGATCCTGGCCGGCAGTACGGCGCGCGATCGCTCCGGCACCATCGCCGCCTTTCTGGACAGCCGGCCGCCCCTCGCGGAAGCTAATGGCATCGCGCGGGCGCTTGTTGCCGCCGCCTCGGCCGAGGCAAGGATCCATGTCCGCCAGATCAACTCCGAACTCGGCGTCGAGACCTGGAGCCGGCTGCGCGGCATGGCGGACGCCAGCGTAGAAACGACGCCGCAGAACCTGTTCTTCACAGCGCAAGATTACGAAACGCAGGGCGCCAACCTGAAGGCCTCGCCGCCCTTGCGCTTCGCACACGACGTCGACGCACTGCGTGCCGCGCTGAGCGCCGGGCTGATCGACATCGTCGCCACCGACCACGCTCCGCATGCGCCGGCCGAGAAGGCGGCGCGCTATGCTGCTTTCGCCGACATCCCGGGCGGCATGCCGGGGCTGCAGACGCTGCTTGCGACCATGCTGAGGCTGGTCGACGAAGGGCTTATCGCCCTGTCCGACCTGGTGCGTATGTGCTCGCGCAACCCGTCCGAGCGCTTTGGCCTCGGGCGGCGCAAGGGGAAGATCGCCGCCGGCTACGATGCCGATCTGCTCATCCTCGATCCGCGCCGATCCAGCACCATCGCCAGCGCCGAGCAGGTGTCACGGGCAGGCTACACGCCTTTCGACGGCTGGGCCGTGAAAGCACGGCTGACAAACGTCTTCCTGCGCGGCCGCGAGATCGTGCGCGACGGGCGGCTGGTCGGCCCGGCGCAAGGCAAGATCGTCACCCGGGAGAGCTGAACACCATGGCCCTGCTCGCCAACAAAACCGCCGTCGTCACCGGAGCGAGCTCCGGCATCGGCCGCGCCATCGCGCTGAAATTCGCCGCCGAGGGCGCCAACGTCGTCATTGCCGACACGGTGGAGCAGCCGATCGAAGGTGGCGAGAGTACCGTGGGCATGATCCGCGCGGCCGGCGGCACCGCGATCTACCTGGAGACCGACATCTCGGACTGGAGCGCCGTCGACGCGCTTATCGGCGCAACCGTCGATCGCTTCGGTCGGCTCGACGTGATGGTCAACAATGCCGCGATCTACACCAGCACCAACCTGGTCGAGACCACGCCGGAACAATGGAGCCGCGTCATCGGCGTCAACCTGACCGGTTTCTTCTACTGCAACAAACGCGCCGTCACGCAGATGCTGACCCAGGCGCCGATCAACGAGATGCGCGGCCGCATCATCAACGTCTCCTCGCAGCATGGCATGGTCGCCTGTCCCGGCGATTTTCCCTACTCCGTCAGCAAGGGCGCCATCGTGCAGATGACACGCCAGATCGCGGTCGACCATGCCGCCGATTTGATCGTCTGCAACGCCATCGCGCCTGGCAAGATCATCACCGGCAAGCCCGGCGTCGCCAACGATCCCGAGGCGCTCGACTATTCGCGCCGCCGCACCCCCTGGCCTAGGCTCGGCCATCCGAACGACGTGGCGGGCGCGGCGCTGTTTCTCGCCAGCGACATGGCGAGCTACGTCACCGGCATCAACCTGATGGTGGATGGCGGCTGGATGGCCGGCTGACGGTCGGGCCGGTCCCCGGCGGCAGGAACCTTTGCGGAAACCGCTCGTTGACCCTCCTGCGAGGGGGCCGACGATATCTGGGACCCGTTCCCATGGACGCAAAAACTGACAGAAAAGAGCGCGAAACCGCTCCCGCCGAAGAAACGCGGGCTCGGCCCCGGTCCGATCGACGCCCGCCGGGCGACGAAAAACGCGTGGAAAACGAGCCCGCGGACGACAAGCGCGCGCAAGGCGCGCAGGCGGATGACAGTCCGTCTGAGAGCAACAAGCCCGGCCTTATCAGACGCCATCCCTACATAACGGCGATCGCTGCCATCCTCATCCTGCTGGTGATCGCGGCCGCGGTCATCTGGTGGCTCAACGCGCGCCACTATGAATGGACCGACGACGCCTTCATCGACGCCCGAACGGTGACGGTTGGCGCCGAAATTGCCGGACGCATCACCGATGTCGCCGTCACCGACAACCAGCCGGTCGAGGCTGGCGCCGTGCTTCTGCGCATCGACGACAGCGATTATCAGGCCTCCCTCAAACAGGCGGAAGCAGGCGTGGCGGCGGCGCAGGCCGAGATCGCCAATGTCCAGGCGCAGACCCAGGCGCAGAACGCCAAGATCGATGCTGCCGAAAAGCAGGTGGCCCAGGCGCAGGCGGCGCTCGAATTCGCCAAGTCCGAGGACCAACGCAACCGCGAGCTCCTGGCCAAGGGCACGGCGACGCAGCAGCAGGCGCAGCAGGCTGCGTCAACCTTGCGCCAGGATCAGGCCGCGCTGGACGCCGCCAATGCCAATGCCGAGGCGGCGAAAAGTCAGGTGGCGGTCCTGCAGGCGCAAGGCAAGAGCGCCGAGGCCAAGCTTCGGCAGGCCGAGGCGGCCGAGAACCAGTCCAAGACCACCCTCACCCGCACGACCATCACGGCCCCTGTCGCCGGCCGTGCAACCAGCATTACGGCGGCAAAAGGCACCTATGCGCAACCCGGTCAGGTGCTGATGATGTTCGTGCCCAACGACGTCTGGGTGAAGGCCAATTTCAAGGAGACGCAGCTCGACCTGATGCGGCCGGGCCAGCCCGTCGATATCGCCATCGACGCCTATCCCGAAAAGACCTTCCATGGCCGTGTCGACAGCGTCCAGGCCGGCAGCGGCACGGCATTCAGCCTGCTGCCTGCCGAGAACGCTACCGGCAATTTCGTCAAGGTGGTGCAGCGCGTGCCGGTCAAGATCGTGTTCGACCAGCCGCCCGGCGTCTATGTCGGCCCTGGCATGTCGGTGGTTCCGACGGTCAAGGTCAGATGAGCGATGCCGCGACAGTCCAGGGCAACGAAAGCCGTTCCGCCGCCGGCGGGCGCAACCCCTGGCTGATCGCGATCGTCGTCTCGATCGCGACCTTCATGCTGGTGCTCGACACCTCGATCGCCAATGTCGCGCTGCGGAACATCGCCGGCAGCCTGGCCGCCGGCATGGACGAGAGTACATGGGTGATCACCACCTATCTCGTCGCCAACTCCGTCATCATCCCGGTCAGCGGCTGGCTGACCAGCGTCGCCGGCCGCAAGCGCTATTACATGATCTGCGTCGCGACCTTCACATTTGCATCGCTGCTCTGCGGGCTGGCGCCCAACCTGCCGACGCTGATCGCCTTCCGCATCCTGCAGGGGCTGGGAGGCGGCGGCATGGCGCCGAGCGAGCAATCGATCCTCGCCGATACTTTTCCGCCGGAGAAGCGTTCGCAAGCCTTTGCGCTCTACGGTATTGCGGTGATCGTCGCACCAACAGTCGGACCGACAATCGGCGGCTGGCTGACCGACAATTTCTCCTGGCACTGGATCTTCTTCATCAACGTGCCGTTCGGCATCATGTCGCTGGCGCTCGTGCAATGGCTGGTGATCGAGCCCGACATCCTCGAACGCGAGCGCCGGGAGCGGTTGAGCAAGGGGCTGAGGGTCGACTGGATCGGCTTCATCCTGGTGGCGATGGCGCTCGGCTGCCTCGAAGTCTTTCTCGACGAAGGCCAGCGCAACGACTGGTTCGCCTCGACCTTCATCACGACCTTCGCCGTGATCTCGGCCGTGTCGTTCCTGCTGCTGGTCCCATGGGAGTGGACAAGGCGCGATCCGATCGTCGACATCCGCCTGCTGTTCAGCCGCCAGTTCGGCATGTCGTTCCTGGTCATGATGGCGGTGGGCGCGGTGCTCTTCAGCACCACGCAGCTTTTGCCGCAGCTGCAGCAGACGACCTTCGACTACACCGCCACGCTCTCCGGCCTGTCGATGATGCCAGGGGGCATTGCCATGCTCATGCTGATGCCGATCTCGGGCTTTGCTGCCGGCGTCGTCCAGCCGCGTTATCTCATCATGTTGGGCATGTCGGTGGTCGCGATCGCGCTCTGGCACACGACCTCGCTGACGCCCGACGCCAGCTTCAGCTTCTTCGCCTATGCCCGCGTCTATATGATGATCGGCCTGCCGTTCCTGTTCATCCCGATCTCCACCGCCGCCTATGTCGGCCTGCCGCCGCAGAAGACCGACCAGGCCTCCTCGCTGATCAATGTCGCCCGCAACATCGGCGGCAGCATCGGCGTGTCGCTGTCTAACACGGTGATTGCCCAGAACGCCCAATTCCACCAGTCGGTGCTGGTCGGCCACACCGCGCAGTCGAGCGAGGCCTATCAGCAGACGCTCCGCCAGGTGACGGACTATTTCGTCGCCGAGGGTTCGCCATTGGTCGAAGCCAGGCAGCAGGCCGTCGGCTGGATCGGCCAGGAGATCGGACGCCAGGCGTCGCTGCTCGCCTATGTCGATGTGTTTTTCTACTGCGCGATAGCCACGGCGGTGCTGGTGCCGTTTGCCTTGCTGCTGCGGCCGCCCAAACAGGCGCCAGCGAAGCGTTAGCTATTCCATTGTCCCGAGCTTGCGCGTTAGCGTCCCCCGCGCCAAGCTGGCGATCTCTGGAGGAATCTCATGCGCAACATCACGACATCCGCGCTGCTTTTGGCGGTGGCATTCTTTACGACCAGCGCGAATGCGCTGGACAGTTCGAACACGCCCGTCGTGGTGACACCGCTGGCGTCGAAGACGACGACCGCGTCCGGTCAGCCGATCGCGCTGCCGCAAAAGAATGTCGAGGTGCAGGTCTCAGCCTACCAGATCGCCCCTGGCGCAACGCTCCCGGTGCACAAGCACCCCTTCCCGCGCTACGCCTATGTCGAGCAGGGAACGCTCAAGGTCACCAATGTCGAGACCGGCGCTGCCAACACCTTCAAATCAGGTGACTTCATCGTCGAGATGATCGGCCAATGGCACCAGGCCACCAATATCGGCACCGATCCGGTGAAGCTTCTGGTGATCGACCAGGTCGAGCAAGGCGCCAAGAACACGATCCTGAAGCAGTAGCCGGCCGAGCGTCCGCTTCGAAGCGGTCGCCCGTTGTTGCTCAGCCCCAGGCGCCGACGGGCTGCCTTGTGGTGGCGTTCAGGCGGTTGAAGGCGTTGATCAGCGCGATCTGGATCACCAAAGCGGCGAGCGCCTTGTCGTCATAGTGGCGCGCCGCCTCGTCCCAGACGTCGTCGGGCACCGCGTCTGAGCGGTCGGCCAGGCGCGTCGCGGCTTCCGTCAGCGCAAGCGCCGCGCGTTCGGCGTCTGTGAAGTAAGGCGTCTCACGCCATGCCGACACGGCGAATATCCGCTCGTCCTTCTCGCCTGCCTTCTTAAGCTCGCGCGCGTGCATGTCGACGCAGACGGCGCAAGCATTGATCTGGCTGGCGCGCAGGTGAATGAGCTTGCGCGTGACATAGGGCACGTCGCCGGCCTCGGTCGACTTGTCGAGCGCGAGCAGCGCCTGCAGCGCGCCGGGAATGAGCATCACCGGGTTCTTCAATCTTGCTTCCACCATCCGTCTCCTCGGGCTCTTTCACCGACAGGCTCGTGTCAATCAATAACTTGTCAGTTATGAATAACCAATAACTTTGCAGTTATGCGTTGTCAAGCGCCTTCCTTGGCTGGACCGATGGTTGCGGCTTTCGCGGCGGCGCGACCGGTGCTAGGGCTGCCCAACTTCTCGAAAGCATGGATGGAAGCTGGTGGCGGACACGCAAAAACCCCTGATCGAAATCTGCGTCGAAGGCATTGACGGGTTGCTCGCCGCGCAGGCCGCCGGCGCCGACCGGGTCGAGCTCTGCGCCAGCCTGATCGAAGGCGGCATCACGCCGAGCCTGGGCACGGTGCGCGCCGCGCTCGAAAGCGCGACCATTCCCTTCCACGTCATCGTCCGGCCGCGCGGCGGCGATTTCCTCTACAGCGAGGCCGAATACCGCTCGATGCTCGCCGATGTCGAAGCGCTGCGCGAGCTGGGCGTTGCCGGCGTCGTCGTCGGCTGCCTGACCGCGGATGGCGCCATTGACGAAGCGCGCATGAGCGCGCTGGTTGAGGCCGCCGGCCCGCTCAACGTCACCTGCCACCGCGCCTTCGACATGACGCGCGATCCGGCCGAGGCGCTCGAGGCCCTGATCCGCTGCAAGGTCGGCCGCGTGCTGACAAGCGGCCAGCGCGACACGGCAGTCGAAGGCATCGAGCTTCTGGCCGAACTCGTCCGCCAGGCGGGCGATCGCATCATCATCCTGGGCTGTGGCGCGCTGGCGCCCGACACCATCGGCGAGGTGCGCCGGCGGACCGGACTGAAGGAGATGCATTTTGCGGCACTTGCTGACGTGCCCAGCGCCATGCGCTACCGCAATCCGAATGTCGGCATGGGCGGCACCGACCTCGACCGCGAATACCGCAACACGGTGACCGACCAAGCCAAGGTGGCCGCGACGATCGCGGCCGCGAGAGCATGATGGCGCAAACAATGAGCAAGGAATTGCTGCCGATCGAACAGGTCTCGCCCGCAGATGAGGCCGCCATCCTGGTGCTCAACAACGAGCATGCGGCGGAGCTGTCCTGGCTCGAGCCGGAACGGCTTTCCTTCCTGCTCGGCGAGGCTTTCTACACCCGCCGCATCGGCGCGCTCGAAGCCTTCATCCTATGCTTCGACCAGGACGCAGATTACGACAGCCCGAACTTCCTCTGGTTTCGCGAGCGCTATCGGCGCTTCGTCTATGTCGACCGCGTGGTGGTCGCCGCCGCGGCGCGCGGCCGCGGCCATGCCCGCCGCCTTTATGAGGATCTGTTCGAGCAGGCCCGGCGCGCTGGCCACACGATCGTTACCTGCGAGGTCAACGCCGAGCCGCCCAACCCGGCGTCCGATGCCTTCCACGCCGCGCTGGGCTTCGCCGAGGTCGGCGACGCGGTGATCCATGGCGGCAAGAAGTCGGTGCGCTATTGGGCAAAACCGATCGCCGCCTGAACACAACTTCGAACGCTGCTGGCCAGAAGAACAAGCCGAAGCTAATATAGCCGCTCGGCTGGCTGGGGCGCGACATCATGGCGAGCAATGTCTTCCGCTTCGACGAAAGCTGGGACATCCCTGAAGGCACGCCCCAGGAAGTGTGGGACGTGCTGTCGGACGCCCAGTTGCTGCCGCTCTGGTGGGGCGATGCCTATAAGGAGGTGGAGCCGCTCGACAAGAAGGGCAAGGGCGTCGTCGGCGCCCGCGCCAGGGCACGAGCGCGCGGCGCCCTGCCCTATGAGCTGAACTTCATCATCGAGGCCGCCGAGCTCATACCCGGCCGGCTGGTGGTGGTAAAAACCTTCGGCGATTTCGACGGGCTGTGGCGGGCCGAGCTGTCGCCGTCAGGGGCCGGCACGCATGTCGATCTGGTCTGGCAGGTCACGGTCGAGAGGCCGATCCTCAAATTCCTGGCACCGCTGCTCAGGCCGGCCTTCGCCTGGAACCATCGCTGGACGACGCCACGCGGAGAAGCCGGGCTTCGCCGCTACCTCGCCGCCCGAAAGAACGGCAAGACCTGACCTCACCAGTTGCGGTTGAGCCAGCCGCGAGCCGGTTTCTCGACGATGTAATAACTCGCCAGCGCGCAGGCGAACACGGCGGCCAGCATCGGCACCGGCGCGCTGCCGCGCTCATCGACGAATTTGTAGAAGGGCTGCTGCCAGAGATAGAGCGAATAGGACCACAGGCCGAGCATCACCATCGGCCGCGACGACAGCGGCCCCGTCAGATAGAAGCCAGCGGAGTCGAGCGTGTTGACGGCCAGCGCCAGCAGCGGCACGGCGAGGGTGTAATGCAAAGTTGTCGGTATCGAATCGCTAAACAGCAGAACACCAGCGACCGCTGCCGCAAGCGCCACATGCTGGCTCTTCAGGAAGGCCGGCAGGCGGCCGTCGGCCTTGAGCAGGCAGATCGCAGCGGACAGCAGGATGGAAGCGATATGCACGTCGGTGCGCCAGTAGCTGGTCTCGTAGCTCATGCCGAGAAGCCCGTAGGAAATCGCGCCGTTGGCCATCGCCAGCAGCGCCAGCACGACTAGCAGCCGCACGACATTCGCCCTTGCGGTAACCACCACGCTGATCAGCGCCAAAAGGATATAGGAATGCTCCTCGACGCAGAGCGACCAGATGTGGTCGAGCGCGCCGGCGCGGGTGATCAGGATGCCGGCATAGTTGTAGGTGAAGGTCAGCGCCGTCAGCGCGGCCTTCCATTTGAACATGATGAAGGTCCCGGCAAGGCCGATCATGGCGGCGATCACGTACACAAGCAGCGCCGGATAGATGCGCGAGAAGCGGCGCTTGAAGAATTTCTTCAGCGGAAAGCGCTCGATGAACAGGATCTCGCCCATCAGCCGGCCGCTCAGCACGAAGAAGAACTCGACGCCGAGCACGCCGAGGTTGATGCCTGGAACCGGAAAGAAATGGCCGATCAGCACCAGCGCGATCGACAGTCCGCGCCAACCGTCGAGATAGGCAAGCCTCGCCCGTGAGGCTTTGTCGGCAGTGGTCCGCGGCAGGACAACGGGCGCTGCGGCGATGTCGGTCATACCGTGCCTTCGCAACTCGGGGTCCGCATGCGGAGCGCTGCCCGCGTCCCGGACCGTCTGGTATTCCCGCCGGATTTATTTTGCAGTGCAGGATAATTTTGTGCAAGTGCGAAGCTGCGATTTGACCGGTGACACCGGTCAAACCTTTGTTTTGGCCAAGAAAAAGGGGCCGACGTGGCCCCTTCTTTCACCTGCGGCGGGCGCTGTTCAGGCGTTGGCGGCGGCCACCGCGCGCTTGGCCATCACCGCGATCAGATTGGCGCGGTACTCGGCGGAGGCATGAAGATCGCTCATCAGCCCTTTCGCCGGCACTTTGAGGCCGTCAAGCGCGGCGGCGTCGAAGCTCTTCGCCAGGGCGGCTTCGACCTCGTTCGAGCGGAAGACACCGTCCTCGCCGGCGCCGGTCACCGCCGCCCTTACCCCGTCCTTGCCCTTGCTCACGAACACGCCGACGATGGCGTAGCGCGAAGCCGGGTTGCGGAACTTCTGGTAGGCCGCCTTGGCCGGCGCAGTGAAGCTCACCGCCGTGACGATCTCGCCTTCCTTCAGCGCCGTCTCGAACAGGCCCTTGAAGAATTTGTCCGCCGCGATCTCGCGCTTGTTGGTGATGATCGTCGCGCCCAGTGCCAGCAAAGCCGCCGGATAGTCGGCCGCCGGGTCGTTGTTGGCGATCGAGCCGCCGATCGTGCCTTTGTGGCGCACCGCCGGATCGCCGATCAGCGACGCCATATGCGCAAGCGCCGGGCACACCTTCTTCAGCTTCTCGTCGGTTGAGACGTCGTAATGCGTCGTCGCGGCCCCGATGGTGACCGTCTTGCCGGACACCTTGACGCCCTGCAGGTCCTTCAGCCGCGAGACGTCGACGAGGTCGGAAGGCGCCGCAAGCCGCGTCTTCATGGCGGGGATCAGCGTCATGCCGCCGGAGAGCAGCTTGGCGTCGCCGTTCTTCAGCAGCTTGGCGGCGTCAGCGACGGAAGAAGCGCGATGGTAATTGACCGAATACATGCTCGTTCCTCCTCAGTGCTTCGTCGCGCGGATGGTAGCCCACACCGTCGCGGGCGATGCCGGCATGGGAATGTCGACGACGCCGAGCGCATCGGTGATGGCGTTGATGACCGCCGGCGGAGAGCCGATGGCGCCGGCCTCGCCACAGCCCTTGACGCCGAGCGGATTGCCCGGGCATGGCGTGTTCGAAGTGGAGACCTTGAAGGACGGCAGGTCGCCCGCGCGCGGCATTGTGTAGTCCATGTAGCTTGCTGTCAGAAGCTGCCCGCTGGCGTCGTAATGCGCGCCCTCCAGCAACGCCTGGCCGACGCCTTGCGCGATGCCGCCATGCACCTGCCCTTCGACGATCATCGGATTGATGATGTTGCCGAAATCGTCGGCCGCGACGAACTGGATGATTTCGGTCAGCCCGGTCTCCGGATCGATCTCGACCTCGCAGATGTAGCAGCCGGCCGGGAATGTGAAGTTGGACGGATCGTAGAAGGCCGTTTCCTTCAAGCCCGGCTCCATGCCCGCCGGCAAATTATGGGCGGTGTAGGAGGCAAGCGCCACCTGGAACCAGGGCAGGCTCTTGTCGGTGCCAGCGACCTTGACCTCGCCATTCTCGATGACGATGTCGCCCTCGTCCGCTTCCAGCAGGTGCGCGGCGATCTTCTTGGCCTTGGCCTCGACCTTGTCGAGCGCCTTGACGATGGCCGACATGCCGACAGCGCCGGAACGCGAGCCGTAAGTGCCCATGCCCATCTGCACCTTGTCGGTGTCGCCATGCACGATCGAGACCGAGTCGATCGGCACGCCGAAGCGCTGGGTGACCAGTTGCGCGAAGGTCGTTTCATGGCCCTGGCCATGGCTGTGCGAGCCTGTCAGCACCTCGATCGTGCCGACGGCATTGACCCGCACCTCCGCCGATTCCCAGAGGCCGACGCCGGCGCCGAGCGAGCCGACCGCCGACGACGGCGCCAGGCCGCAGGCCTCGATGTAGCAGCTCATGCCGATGCCGCGCAGCTTGCCCCGCTTGGCCGCATCCGCCTTGCGCCTGGTGAAGCCGGCATAGTCGGCAGCCTTCATCGCCGCATCGAGCGATGCGTTATAATCGCCCGCGTCATAGGCCATGATCACCGGCGTCTGATGCGGGAAGGACGTGATGAAGTTCCGGCGCCTGAGTTCCGCCGGCGACACACCAAGCTCGCGCGCGGCGGTTTCCATCATCCGCTCGAGCACGTAGGTGGCCTCCGGCCGCCCTGCCCCGCGATAGGCATCGACGGGCGCGGTATTGGTGTAGACAGCGCGCACATTGGCGTGGATCGCCGGGATGTTGTACTGGCCCGACAAGAGCGTCGCGTAGAGATAGGTCGGCACGCAGGACGAGAACAGCGACATGTAAGCACCGATATTGGCTATCGTGTCGACCTTGAGGCCGGTGATCCGGTTGTCCTTGTCGAAGGCCATCTCCACCGTCGAGACATGGTCGCGGCCATGCGCGTCCGCCAGGAAGCTCTCGGTGCGATCGGCCACCCATTTGACCGGGACGCCGGTCTTCTTCGAGGCCCACAGGCAGACGATCTCTTCCGGATAGATGTAGATCTTGGAGCCGAAGCCGCCGCCGACATCGGGCGCAATGACCCTGAGCTTGTTCTCCGGCGCGACATTGTAGAAGGCGCTCATCACCAGCCGCGCGACATGCGGGTTCTGCGACGTCGTCCAGCAGGTATAGTGGTCCTCCGCCTTGTCGTAATGGCCGAGTGCCGCGCGCGGCTCCATCGCATTCGGCACCAGCCGGTTGTTGACGATCTTCATGCGCGTGACATGGGCGGCCGACTTGATCGCCGCGTCGGTCGCCTTGCCGTCGCCGAGCTCCCAGTCGAAGATCAGGTTGTTCTCCGCTTCGGCATGGACCTGTGGCGCGCCGGGCTGGATGGCCTTGGTCGCCTCGACCACCGCCTTCAGCTCCTTGTAGGTGATCTCGACCGCTTCCGCCGCGTCGCGCGCCTGGCCCTTGGTGTCGGCGACGACGATGACGACGGCGTCGCCGACATAGCGCACCTTGTCGACCGCAAGCGGCGACCAGGCGCCCATCTTCATCGGCGTGCCGTCCTTGGAGTGGATCATCCAGCCGCAGATCAGATTGCCAATGCCGTCGGCCTTGAGCTCCTTGCCGGTGAGCACGCCGACGACGCCTGGCATCGCTTGCGCCTTCTTCACGTCGATCTTCTTGATCTGCGCATGCGCGTGCGGGCTGCGCACGAACACGGCATGCTTCATGCCGGGAACCACCATGTCGTCGACATAACGGCCGCCGCCGGTGATGAACCTCTTGTCTTCCTTGCGCGCCACGCGGGCGCCGACGCCTTCGATACCCATTAGGAAATTCCTCCGGAATTTAGGGGAGTAGGGCAGTAGGGGAGTAAGGCAGTAGGGAAATCGGTGCGTTCTTCACCTGCTCCCTTACTGCCCTACTCCCTTATTCCCCTAAGCTGCCTGCTTCGCCTTGCCCTTGGCGCCCTTCGCCATCGTCTCCGATGCGGCGAGGATCGCCTTCACGATGTTGTGGTAGCCCGTGCAGCGGCAGATATTGCCTTCGAGCTCGGCGCGCACCGTTGCCTCGTCCAGGCCCTCCGGATGGCGCGCGATCATGTCGGTGGCCGTCATGATCATGCCTGGCGTGCAGAAGCCGCATTGCAGGCCGTGATGCTCCTTGAATGCGGCCTGGACCGGATGCAGCTCGGCGCCGTCGGCCAGCCCTTCGATGGTGACGATTGTGGAGCCTGAGGCCTGAACGGCCAGCATTGTGCAGGATTTCACCGCCCGGCCGTCGACATGCACGACGCAGGCGCCGCATTGCGATGTGTCGCAACCGACATGCGTTCCGGTGAGGCCCAGATGTTCCCGCAGGAAATGCACCAGCAGCGTTCGGTCTTCGGCGCTCCCGCTGACCCGTTTCCCATTCACAGTCAAGGACACGTCCGACATGCAACCTCCCTGGGTATTAACCTTGGTCCTCACCCTACCGATGCCGCGCTGTGCTTCGGCAGTACCATTCGCGCACCGTACAACGCGCAAAACAGCGCTGCCAGCGCCGGTTCCATTGTACTTTCGATCATGGCAAAAGCTATGTGCAGCGCAGCAACCGGCCCCATTGCCAAATCAGGGATTGAGGGCAAAGATGCCCTCGATGCGGAGCGTGCCTGACACGCATAGAAAAGACACCCATAAACCGCGTCGGAGGAATTGCGGAGAAGGCAGCTGGCCAGTTCGAGCACACGCTATGCATCGGGCCTATCGGCGCTCACCACGGATGAGCCCGACCCGAATGCCTTTGCCCGGGCCATCGCCGCCGAAGCGGCGATCGTCGATGCCGGCTTCGCGCTTCTGTTCTTCTCTCAAGGCCTGGTCGACGCGGCGGCGCTGGCGCAGGCGCTGAAAGCATACGCGCCGTCGCTCGCCTATGCCGGCTGCTCGACCGCCGGCGAGATCACGCCCCAGGGACTGGAGGAAGGGCACATCCTTGCCCTGCTTTTGCCCTCGGCGTCGTTTTCAACCGTCTCCGTCATGGTCGAAAACCTCTCTTCGTCCAGCATGGACAGTATCACCGGCGAGGTCGCGGCGTTGCGGCGCCTGCTGCGCGAGCGCATCGGCCACGACGGCTCGAAGCAGATTTTCGCGCTCTGTTTCATCGACGGGCTGTCCTATGCCGAGGAAGCGGTGACCTCGGCCATCCACTGGGGACTGGACGACGTCCCGCTGATCGGCGGCTCGGCCGGCGACGACCTCAAATTCGAGACGACCAGGCTGATGGCCAATGGCAGGGTCGCCTCCGACAGCGCCGTCATCGTGCTGGTTGCGACCGAAATTCCTTTCCACGTCTTCAAGACCGATAATTTCATCCCGACCGACGAGAAGCTGGTGGTGACGGCGTCCGACCCCGACCATCGCATCGTGCGCGAATTCAACGCCGCCAACGCGGCCGAGGAATACGCAACCTCCGTCGGCATCCTGCCGCAGACGCTGACGCCGCTGAGCTTTGCCTCGCACCCCGTCGTGGTGAAGGTCGGCGGCGAATATTATTGCCGATCGATCCAGCGCATGCACGCTGACGGCTCGCTGTCCTTCTTCTGCGCCATCGACGATGGTATCGTGCTTTCCATCGCCCAGCCGAAGAACATGGTGGAATCGACGCGCTCCGCTTTCGAGGATGTCGAGCACAAGCTCGGCGGGATAGACATGATCCTGGGCTTCGACTGCGTGCTGCGCCGGCTCGATGCGCGCAACCGCCAGGTCTTCCGCGACATTTCCGAGCTCTACCGGACCAACAAGGTCATCGGCTTCGGCACCTATGGCGAGCAGTACCGCTCGATGCATCTCAACCAGACCTTTACCGGCATCGCCTTCGGCGAGCGCCAGGCGGCCGAGTGAACGAGATGCCGCTGCGCGACATCGACGACGTCGACAGGCTGAAGAAGATCAACGCGGCGCTTGTCAGCCGCGTCGAGCGCTCGATGGACCAGCAGGGCAATGCCTTCTCGCTGTTCCAGACCGCGATTTCGCTGGAAAACCGGGTGCGCAACCGCACCGAGGAATTGCACGCGACGCTGCGCCGGCTCGAGCAATCGAACATCGAGCTCAGCGCGGCGAAGGAAAACGCCGAGCTGGCGAACCTCTCCAAGACCAGGTTCCTCGCCGCCGCCAGCCACGACGTGCTGCAGCCGCTCAACGCCGCGCATTTGTCGGTCTCGGCGCTGGCCGAGGTCCAGACCAGCGAGGAAGGCAGGAAGCTGGTGCGCCAGGTCGAGCGCTCGCTGGAGACGATGGAAGACCTCTTGCGCACGCTGCTCGACATCTCCAAGCTCGACGCCGGCGTGGTGCAGCCTGAGATCGGCGACGTCAGCCTGGAGACGCTGTTTTCCTCGCTGCGCTCGGATTTCCAGCCCGAGGCTGAGAAAAAAGGCCTGTCGCTGAAGTTCCGGCCGGTCAATGTCGTGGTGCGCTCCGACCGCACCCTGCTTAGGCGCATCCTGCAGAACATCCTCTCCAACGCGCTGCGCTACACCCGCTCCGGCGGCGTGCTGGTCGGCACCAGGCATCGCGGCGACACCATCCGCATCGACGTCGCCGACACCGGCTGCGGCATTGCCGAGGACCAGCGCGAAGCGGTGTTCGAGGAGTTCCACCGCGGCACCTCGACGCTTGCCGACGGCGGGTTGGCCGGCGGGCTGGGGCTGGGCCTCGCCATCGTGCGCCGCATGGCGGCCGCACTAGGCCACCCCGTCACCTTTTCCTCAAGGGTTGGGCGCGGCACCATCTTCCACATCGACGTGCCGATCGGCATGGCAGCCGAACCGGCGGCGGCCATCGCCGACATGGACCGTCCGCGCGGCTACGGCCTCTTCGGCACCAAGGTCTTGCTGGTCGAGAACGACGCCGACGTGCTCTCCGCCATGACCTCGCTGCTCGAACGCTGGCAGTGCCTGGTGCGCGCAGCGACCTCTACCGACGACGCGCTCGATCTTCTGGGCGACACCGACTGGGTGCCCGACATCGTCATCGCCGACCAGCATCTCGACGGCGGCGACCTCGGCACTGCCACCATAGCCGAAGTGCGCGACTATCTCGGCCGCCCCGTGCCGGCGCTGATCGTCACCGCCGACGGGTCAGAGCTCGTCGCCAAGGCGGCCCGCGCCGCGGGAATCGAGCTTATGCGCAAGCCGCTGAAGCCTGCGCAGTTGCGCGCGCTGCTGGCGCATCTGCTCGCTTAGAACCGCTCCTCAAAACCCCGCCTGATCCCGAAACAGCTCCGCATTGTCGAGCTTCGACACCTCGATCACCGCCTGCGTGCGGCTGTACACATTGAGCTTGCGCAATATCTCCGAGACATGCGCCTTCACCGTCGTCTCGCCAACCTGCAGCTCATAGGCGATCTGCTTGTTGAGCATGCCCTGGCGCAGCATCTGCAGCACGCGCAATTGCTGCGGCGTCAGCCTGGCCAGGCGCTGCACCATGTCGGCGCGGTCGGTGCTATCGGGGTCGGGCTTCTGGCCCTCGTAGTTCTCCGGCACGTAGACAGCGCCCTCCATCACAGAGCGTATGGCGGCGGCGAGGTCGCTCTTGCGCGCCGATTTCGGGATGAAGCCGGCCGCGCCGTAGGACAGCGCCTCGGAGATGATCTTCGGTTCCTCATAGCCCGACACGATCACCACCGGCAGCCGCGGGTAGCGGGTTCTGAGCTGCAACAGCCCCTCGAAGCCATGCACGTCGGGCATGCTCAAATCGAGCAGCGCGAGATCGAACGGCTTGGCGTCGGCGAGAAGCTCGATCGCCTCCGTGATCGAGCGCGCCTCGACCGTGTCGACATCCGGATAGGCCATCTGCACGGCGCTGTGCAGCGCCTCGCGAAACAGCGGGTGATCGTCGATGATCAGGAAGCGGGCGCGGTCGCTGACGGAGCTCATTGCACGGGTTCAGGCATCGGTTCGGTTTCGGCCGGTACAGGATAGTCCGGTGACCATGGCCAGATTATTGGCAAATAGTATATCGCCCAATGGTACAGGAGCCCAATGGTACAGGGCATTGTCGTTGAAACGACAGGCCGATGTGCGCGTGGGCGCCCTCAGTCTTGCCCGGCCGCCAAAATCGGCCGAAGGTGCGCATGATTCATGCCGACACAGAGACAGCCCATGCCAGAATTCGTCCTTCCGCCGCCAGCAACCGCCTCGGTCGCCATTGCCGGCTCGGCGGAACGGTTTGCCGTGCGCCGCATCTTCTGCGTCGGCCGCAATTATGCGGCGCATGCGCGCGAGCTCGGCAATGACGAGCGCGATCCGCCCTTCTTCTTCACCAAGCCGGCCGATGCGGTTGTCGACAGCGGCGCCGATATCCCCTACCCGCCGCTGACCTCCAACCTGCATCACGAGATCGAGCTGGTCGTCGCCATCGGCAAGGGAGGCCTTCACGTGCCCCGCGCGGATGCGCTCGCCCATGTCTGGGGCTATGGCGTCGGCGTCGACCTGACCCGCCGCGACCTGCAGGATCAGGCGAAGAAAGCCGCGCGTCCCTGGGACTGGTCGAAGGCCTTCGACCAGTCAGCGCCTTGCGGCCCGCTGGTTCCGGCCACGAAATCGGGACATCCTGACAAAGGCCGCATCTGGCTCGCCGTCAACGGCGCGGTGAGACAGGATGGCGACTTGGCCGAATTGATCTGGCCAATCGCCGACATCATCTCGATCTGCAGCGAGGCGGTCGAGCTTCGGCCGGGCGACCTGATCTTCACCGGCACCCCGGCCGGCGTCGGCGCGGTCCAGGCCGGCGACAGGATCACCGGCGGTGTCGACGGCATCGGCACCGTCGAAGTGACCATCGGGCAGCCGAGGCGATGAGCGAGCTCATACTCCACAACTACTACCGCTCCTCCACCTCCTACCGGGTACGGATCGCGCTGGCGATGAAAAGCCTGGACTACAGCTATGTGCCGCATCATCTGCGCCATGGCGAACATCTCGAACCCGACTATCTCGCGATCAACCCGCAGGGGCTGGTGCCGGCGCTGGTGTTGGACGACGGCAGGCTTTTGACGCAATCGCTGGCGATCATCGAGTATCTCGACGAGATTGAGCCCGAGCCGCCGCTGTTGCCGAAGGATGCGTTGGGCCGGGCCCGCGTCAGGATGCTGGCGCAGATGATCGCTTGCGACATCCACCCGGTGAACAATCTGCGCGTGCTGACATCGCTGCGCGCTTTGTTCGGCGCCGGCGACGAGGACGTCGTCAACTGGTTTCGGCATTGGGTGAACGAAGGCTTCCTGCCGCTTGAGAAGATTCTCGCCTCGTCGCCCGAGACCGGCACCTTTTGCCACGGGGACACACCGGGCCTCGCCGATATCTGCCTTGCGGCGCAGGTGACCAACAACGCCCGCTTCGGCATCGACATGGCACCCTATCCAGTGATTGCCCGCATCAACGCCGCCTGCATGGCGCTGCCGGCGTTCCAGAAGGCAGCGCCGCACAACCAGATCGATGCCGAGTAGGGAAGCCAAAGACGCCGAGGAGGCCAAGGCACTCGCCGACATCGACGAGTATGGCTGTCACATCCTCTATGTGCTGGAGGATGACGAGCATCCGCCCTTCGCCTACTCGGTCGGGATCGAGCACAATTTTGGCGTCCCTGAATTGGTCGTCATCGGGCTCAAGCCGGAGCTTTCGATGACCATCATCAACGAATACTGCCGACGCGTGCGCAGCGGCGAGAGGTTCCGCGTCGGTGAGCGGGCATCGGGTTTCCTGGGAGGCGGCTTCGACTGTCAGTTCGGCGCCGTCCATCCCGATCACTATCCTGAATATTTCGGCTGGGACATATGGTTCTACGACGGACCGGATTTCCGGATCATGCAGCTGATTTTTCCAACAACCTCTGGCGTTTGGCCATGGGATGCTGATGCCGATGAATGGGTTCGCAAGCGGCAGCCCCTCCTAGACCAACCACCGTTACCACCTTAGTTGGGATCGTCGTCCAACCACCTGCCATTGAACTGAGATATTGGGAAGCAATCCAATGAAAGCCGTTGTCTTCGAAAAATTCGGCGAGACGCCGACCGTTCAGACTGTGCCGGATCCAAAGCCCGCCCCGGACGGAGTCGTCATCAAGGTCGAGGCGACCGGCCTTTGCCGCAGCGACTGGCATGGCTGGATGGGCCATGACGATGGGATCACCTTGCCGCATGTTCCCGGCCATGAGCTGGCCGGCGTCGTCGTCGCCGCCGGCAAGCAGGTCAGCCGCTGGAAGGCCGGCGATCGCGTCACGGTCCCCTTCGCCGTCGGCTGCGGCCGCTGCTTCGAATGCACGTCGGGCAACCATCAGGTCTGCGAGCACCAGACACAGCCGGGTTTCACCGGCTGGGGCTCCTTCGCCGAATATGTCGGCATCGAGCATGCCGACACCAATCTCGTGCGCCTGCCCGACGCGATGGAATACGCCACCGCGGCAAGCCTCGGCTGCCGCTTCGTCACTTCCTTTCGCGCCATCGTCGACCAGGGCCGGGTGACGCCCGGCGAATGGGTGGCCGTGCATGGCTGCGGCGGTGTCGGGCTGTCGGCGATCATGATCGCCAGCGCCATGGGTGCCAATGTGATTGCCATCGACCTCACGGACGAGAAGTTGGAATTCGCGAAGAAGATCGGCGCGGTGGCGACGATCAACGCCTCGACGACGCCGAATGTCGTCAAGGCGGTCAAGCAGATCACAAATGGCGGCGCGCATATGTCGATGGACGCGCTGGGACACCCGACCACCTCGTTCAACTCGATTTCGAACCTGCGCCGGCGCGGCCGCCATGTTCAGGTCGGGCTGATGCTGGGCGAGCATGCCCGCCCGCAGGTGCCGATGGACAAGGTGATCGCCTTCGAGCTCGAGATCCTCGGCAGCCATGGCATGCAGGCCTACCGCTATTCCGCGATGATGGAGATGATCCGCACCGGCAAGCTGAAGCCCGAGCTACTGGTCGGCAAGAGGATCAGCCTCGAGGAAGCGCCCGCGGCCCTGATGGCGATGGGCGGCTTCGAAGGGATTGGGATTGGGGTGGTGACGAAGTTCGGATAGCAATCCGGAAAAAATTTGTGCGAGCGCTTTACAACCGGTGCCAAACGTTACACAATCTTAAGTAGATAAAAATAAACGAACACGCATAGATTGATTTCATCCATTTGTGGCTGAGCCCGGAAATGAGACTGTTTCTGCTTTGTCTTTTGTTGCTGTGGCCTACGCTCAGTGCCCGGGCGCAAGACAGTGGAGTCGCTGATGGTGTCCAAGCGCCACATCAGGGCGCCTCAACTCCTGACGAACCCCAGGCTGCAAAGGAATCCACTTTGCGGTTCGAGGATTTTCCAGCGAAAATCTTCCAAAAGAAGGCTGCGAGGAACATTCAAATTCACCCCAATGATTCCTGGGCGCGGGCGGTTAAGCCGGATATTCGCGAAGCATTGAAACGAGGCGCTGATTTTGCCGGCCATTTTTCCGTTGTCTTGGTCAATTGCGGCAACGCTTGCATCGCCGCACGCATGATCGATTTGCGCACCGGTCAGCTCTTCTGGATCCCCGGGGGCTACCAGTTGGATCTGGAATACTACCTGAGGAGCCGGCTGATGAGGGTTGCCTGGGCGGAGCCTTCCGAAAATCCGGTGTGCGTGCGTCAGGATTTTGAGTGGACGGGGCGGAAATTCGTCAAGCGCTACGAGGATCGCGAACACGTCGCCGAAACCTCCGACTGCCCTCCTTTGCCGTACATAGGCAAGCCGCCTCGGTGAGCTCGGCCGAAGCGCTCACCGTGCGAACTTCTTCGCCCCGAATACGCAGGCCACGACGCCGAGCGTGACGACCACCATCAACGGGCTGACCTGTTCGTGCAGCAGGCTCGCCGCCAGCGCCAGGCCGAAGAACGGCTGCAGCAATTGCAGCTGCCCGACGGCGGCGATGCCGCCTTGCGCGAGGCCGCGATACCAGAACACGAAGCCGATCAGCATGCTGAACAGCGAGACATAGCCAAGGCCCACCCAGGCGCTGGAACCGATGGCTGCGAAGGATGGCGGCAGCGTCGCGAGGCTCAACGCCAGCATGACCGGCAGCGACAGCGCCAGCGCCCAGCAGATCACCTGCCAGCCGCCGAGCTTGCGCGACAGCTTGGCCCCTTCGGCGTAGCCCAGCCCGCAGACGATGATGGCGCCGAGCATCAGGCCGTCGCCGAGCGGCGAGGCGGTCACGCCTTGCGCCAGGGCAAAGCCGGCGACCAAAGCGCTGCCCAGGCACGAGAACAGCCAGAAAGCCGGGCGCGGACGGTCGCCGCCGCGCAGCACACCGAAGATCGCGGTCGCCAGCGGCAGCAGGCCGACAAAGATGATCGAATGCGCCGAAGTAACATGCCTCAGCGCCAGCGCCGTCAGCAACGGGAACCCGACCACGACACCCAGCGCAACGACGGCGAGCGAGATCAGGTCGCTGCGCTCCGGACGCTTTTCGCGGAACAGCAGCAGCATCGCAATCCCGAGCAGACCGGCGATCGCCGCCCTGGCCGCCGTCAGGAAGGTCGGGTCGAAATCCATCACCGCCACCCGCGTCGCCGGCAGCGATCCGCTGAAGATCAGCACGCCGATGAAGCCGCTGAGCCAGCCGTCGAAACTCTTTTCCATGATCTGCTCCGTTTGCGCTTCCCTACCGGCGCGGGCCATGGTCTTGCCAGATACAATGGAGTACAATTCCACAGAACTGTAATGGTCGGCAGGGAGGTACAGATGGACGCATCAGGCCCGAATGCCAGCGGCGCCACCCTCGTCGAAACCGTCATGGCGGCAATCCGCCAGCGTATCGCGGCGCGCACGCTGACGCCCGGAGCCCGCCTGCCGTCGATACGGGCCATGGCCAAATCCATGCAGGTGTCGAAGTCGACCGTGGTCGAAGCTTATGAGCGCCTCGCCGCGGAAGGTACGATCCGTTCGCGCCCGGGCTCGGGTTTCTACGCTGCCGGCCAGCTTGCGCCATTGTCGCTGGCCGAGATCGGCCCTCGGCTTGACCGCGCGGTCGACCCGCTCTGGGTGTCGCGGCAGTCGCTCGAAGCCGGCGAGGACATGCTGAAGCCCGGCTGCGGCTGGCTGCCGGCGTCCTGGATGCCGCAGGCAGCCTTGCGCCGGGCGCTGCGCAGCGCGGCGCGCGCTGACGACGTGGCGCTAGCGGACTACGGCACGCCGCTCGGCCTGCCGCCGCTGCGCCAATTGCTGGCAAGGCGCATGGCCGAGCACGGCGTCGAAGCCTCGCCCGACCAGATCATGCTGACCGACTGCGGCACCCAGGCGATCGACCTTTTGTGCCGCTTCCTGATCGAGCCCGGCGATGCCGTGCTGGTCGACGATCCCTGCTATTTCAACTTCCACGCCCTGCTGCGCGCCCACCAAGCCAAGGTGGTCGGCGTACCCTATACGCCTTCGGGTCCGGATATCGAGCTTTTCGCCGCGGCGCTCGCCGAGCACCGGCCGCGCCTCTACATCACCAATTCCGGCATCCACAACCCGACCGGCGCGATCCTGTCGCCGGTCACCGCGCACCGGTTGCTGAAGCTCGCCGACCAGGCGGATCTCACCATCGTCGAGGACGATATTTTCGCAGACTTCGAGCACAGCCCCGCCCCGAGGCTCGCGGCCTTTGACGGGCTGCAGCGCGTCGTCCAGATCGGCTCCTTCTCCAAGACGCTGTCGGCCTCGGTGCGCTGCGGCTTCATCGCGGCGCCCCCCGACTGGATGGAAGGCCTGACCGATCTCAAGATCGCCACGACATTCGGCGGTGCGCGGCTGTCGGCCGAACTGGTGCTGACCCTGTTGAAGGACGGCAGCTACCGCAAGCATGTCGAGCAGTTGCGCACGCAGCTGTCGCGCGCCATGGCCGGGACCGCCGGCAGACTGAAGGCGATGGGCATCACGCCCTGGATCGACCAGCCCGCCGGCATGTTCCTCTGGTGCCGCCTGCCCGACGGCATCGACGCGGCGGAAGTCGCGCGCCATGCGCTGTCGGACAATGTCGTGCTGGCGCCCGGCAATGCCTTCAGCCTGTCGCACACCGCCGGCCGCTTCATGCGCTTCAACGTGGCGCAATGCGAAGATCAGCGCATTTTCAGAGCTCTGGACAAAGCGATGGCCGCATCCCGCAGCAAAGCCGCGTAGGCGCGACCTCGGTTGCCCAAACGATCTTGCGGGCTCGAAGCCGGATGCCGGTCGCGCTTGCCTCCCGCCTCCGGTCCAACCGGCAATTGACAGGCCTCGTCGCGCAAGACATAGATAGACAGACCTGTCTCACCGCAACTGCTGTCATGACGGAACCGACCCGGACCGACAAGCGCCAGCACATCGTTGAAACCGCCTATGGCCTGTTCAAGCGCGTGGGCTTCCACGCCACCGGCATCGACCGCATCATCGCCGAAGCCGACGTGGCCAAGATGACCATGTACCGGCACTTTCCCAGCAAGGACGATTTGATGGTCGAGGTCCTGGCCTACCGTGCCGGGCGCTTCGAGCGTCAACTCGACCGTCTCGCCGAACAGGCGGCCACGCCCGAACGGAAAATCGGCACAATCTTCGACTGGTACGGTCGCTGGTTCCGCAGCGCCGACTTCCACGGCTGCCTGTTCGCGCATGCCCTGGCCGAGTTCGGCGACCCGGCGCACCCGGTATTCCAGGCCGGCGCCAGGCAGAAGAACGACCTCAAGAGGCGCATGCGGCTGATCCTCGAAGAGATGATGCCCGCCGACGAGGCCGACAGCACTTCGGCCGCCCTGCTGATGCTGATCGAAGGCGCGACGCTGATGGCCCGGATAGGGCAGCCAGACACCGCCATTCGCGACGCCCGCAAGGCGGCAATGGCCATCCTCGCCGCGCCGGGGAGGCCGCAATGAGCGCGACGGTCATCGGCCTGGCGCTGTTCGCCGCGATCCTGCACGC
Organism: Mesorhizobium sp.; assembly: GCF_004963255.1. Lineage (GTDB taxonomy): Bacteria > Pseudomonadota > Alphaproteobacteria > Rhizobiales > Rhizobiaceae > Mesorhizobium. The sequence continues at coordinate 217,565 of NZ_SUGA01000004.1, forward strand.
CAGCTGGAATGCCTTCCTGCGAACCGGCAGCGACAGGCTGTGGACCGTCACGGTCATGAGCTTCTCGGCAACGATCGCCGCCGTTCCGCTGGCGCTGTTCCATCCCCTGCCGGCGGCGTCGGCCTGGCCCTATATCGTTCTCTCGGCCTGCCTTCAGGTCGGCTACAGCTTCTTTCTCGTGGCGGCCTATCGCTACGGTGAATTGGGACAGGTCTACCCGATCGTTCGCGGCTCTGTGCCGCTCCTGGTGACGGTTGGTGGTTTCGTTCTGGCCGGTGAGCGCCTGAGCACGCTTCAGACCCTTGGCGTCGTCCTCGCCGCGCTCGGCATCATGAGCCTTTCCCTTGGCAAAGGGCGCGCGGCGACCAAATCAATCCTGTATGCCCTGGCGACCGGCGTGATCATCGCGGCCTATGCGACAGTCGATTCCATCGGTGTCCGCTCGGCGGGAAGCTCGGGCGCCTACACGGCCTGGGTGCTGTTGACCTACGGCGTGCTGCTGCCGGTCACCTTCGTCATCTACCGTGGCAAGCTCACCGTCGACTTTCGTTCGGCGGACGCGCTGAAGGCGCTTGGCGGCGGGATTTTCGCCCTGATTGCCTACGGCGCCGTGGTTGCGGCCTTCGCGCTCGGGCCAGCCGGTCCGATCACGGCCATCCGCGAGACGAGCGTGGTTTTCGCGGTACTGATCGGACGGCTTTTCCTGGGAGAGACACTGACGCCGAAGCGCATTGCGGCCTGCGGCGTTGTCGCGCTAGGCGCGATCTGCCTTGGCTATCATGGGTGATGCCGTTCTCAAACGCTCCTAAGCGCCCGCCCGCTTGCGGCGCTCATACATCATCACCAGCGTCTCGGCGGTCAGCGCCGGCTTCTGCTCGCCTTCGATCTCAACGGTGTTGGCGGCCTTCATAAGATACTGGCCGGGGCCGCGATCCTCCATGGAAAGCAGCGTCGTGCGCAGCCTGATGCGAGCCCCGGCCTTGACCGGCGCCAGGAAGCGCACCTTGTCGAAGCCGTAGTTGAAAGCGGCTTGCGTGTTTTCCGGCACGATGCCCATCTCCAGCGCCAGCGCGCCGATGATCGACAGGGTCAGATAGCCATGCGCGATCGTGGTGCGGAACGGGCTCTGCCGCTTTGCCCGCTCGGGATCGACATGAATCCACTGATGGTCGCCCGTGCACTCGGCGAACTGGTCGATGCGCCGCTGGTCGACCGTCGTCCAATCGGACACGCCGAGCTCCTGCCCGGACATTGTGCGCAACTGTTCAAAAGTCGGCGGCGTTCTCCGCCGTGGTTCGGTCATTCCGGCTTTCCCGTCACTCTTGCCTGTCTCCCGATCACGAAGCGGCAGCCTCTGTCAATTCGCCGCCCCGCGATTTTCGCCGGTAGAGTTGATGCTTTTAGGGCAGGCCAGAACGCTCAAGCGCCTGCGCCGGTTGCATCGCATGTCGGTCTATGATGGGCCGAAACCGCCGGACAGCCTATTTCTTTTCGTAGCCGGCGCGGATTTCCGCCATCGCATCCCTGATCCGGTCGCGCAGGATCTCGACCGATTCGGTGCTGGATTTCCGTACAAGGTCAGCCACTTCACTGGCGTTCTTCAGCGTCGTCTCGAACGACTTGCGGGCAAATTCAGCCTGCTTGCTCATCAGGTCCTGCGGGTTGCCGGGCGCCTGGTAGTTCTGCGCCATCCGCGTGACCTCGTTGATGGCATTCTGCACCATCTCATGCTGCCTCGCCAGCACCGAGGAGGCGCCGGCCGCGCCTGCCCGCGCCGACTTTTCCAGCGCTTCGAGGTTCTTGCGATGATGGTCGAGGATCGCCTGGACATCGACGTTCGGCAGTTTGAGGTCGCGGCCGAACCTGCTGAACATGTCGAGGAACGAGTCGGATTCCGGTTGTTTTGCCATGCCCTGCCTCCCGTTTTGCTGCCCTTGCGGCGTGCCAGAAGGAGAATAGTGCCAGTTGGGCCCGCGTCAATTGACCAGAAACAGCCGCTCCGCCGTATAGAGCGCCAAGCCGGCCAGCCCGCCGATGATCATGCCGTTGAAGCGGATATATTGCAGGTCTTTGCCGATATTCGTCTCGATCAGCCGCGTCAGCTGCGCCAGGTCCCAGCGCTTGACCTGGTCGGCGATGAATGTCGAAACGCCGCTCTTCTGGCTTTCCACGAATGAAGACAGCGCCACGACAAAGCCCTGGTTCATGTCGGCCCTGATCTGGGCGTCATCCGCCAGATGCCGGCCGACTTCGACGAACATGTTCGCGAGGTGTTCGCGTATCGTCGAACTCGGCGCATTGACATCCTGCTCGATGAACAGGCGCAGGCTCGCCCAGGCATCGCCGGCCAGCGCCCTCACCTCCGGGCGGTCAAGAAAATCGCGCTTCAGCTTCTCGGCGCGCCTTGCATATTGCTTCGAGGTCCTGAGCCGCTCGATGAAGCCGAGCGCGAAACGGTCGAACTCGGCGCGCATCGGGTGATCGGGATCTGCCCTCACCTCATCCAGCAGCGAACCGGCCGAGGCGACGATCTTCTTCAACAGATAGGCATCGGCGCGGAACAGGTTGAACAGCGACGGCAACTCCTCGCGGATCTTCTCGCGCATCGTGGCCAGCGCCTGCTCGTCGTTCAGGAAACGCCCGACCACCCGCGTGAATTCATCGAACAATTTCTGGTGGCGACGATCGTCGGTCAGCGCCGACAGAATATCCGCCGCAAGCGGCGCCAGCGGCACCTTTTCGATCTGCTCCAGCATGCGGCTGGTGACGAAGTCGCGCAGGCCGGATTGCTCCACCGCCCTCAGCGTCTGCGGCACCAGCCGCGCGACGAATCGCGACAGGCCGGCGGCGCGCTCGGCGTCGGCCAGCCAGTCGGCGACCAGGGCAGCGAAGTCGACCTCGGCGAGCTTTTCGCGCACCGGCTCCGGCGCTAGGAAATTGGCCTCGATGAAGCGGCCGAGATTGTCGGCGATGCGGTGCTGGTTCTCCGGGATGATGGCGGTGTGCGGAATGGGCAGCCCGAGTGGCCGCCTGAACAGCGCCACCACGGCATACCAGTCGGCGATGCCGCCGATCGTCGCCGCCTCGGCGAAGGCAGCGACAAAGCCGAGCCACGGATAGGCAGCCTGGAAGGACTTCGCCAGCGCGAAGACGAGGATGCACAGCGCGAGCGCGGCCGCGGCGATGAATTTGGTCCGCCGCAGCGCCGAGAGCTTTGCCTGCGCGTCAGCGTCGAATCGAACCGGCGCGAAAGCCGGAGCTGATTGAGACATGAAAAGGCCGTTTCCTGTTTGCACCCGCCTCTATCTAGTGCCTGCGCCGGCGAAACGCTCGCCCGAAGCACAGGAGGGCAAATCGGGCCGCCATCGCCCGGCCCGCACAAAAAAGTTGACACGATTATTCAGCTATGTGCCAGTCCAGTCTGGAATTGTTCCAAACTATGGGCCATATTCGGCTTAAGCTAATATTTCGCGAGGATACCATGCGGCTCACGCGCCAGACCAATTATGCGATGCGCATCCTGATGTATTGCGGCGCAAATACCGACAGGCTGAGCCGCATCCCCGAGATCGCCGCCGCCTATTCGGTGTCGGAACTCTTCCTGTTCAAGATCCTGCAGCCGCTGGTCGAGGCCGGCCTCGTCGAGACCGTGCGCGGCAGGAATGGCGGTGTCAGGCTCGGCCGCCCGGCCGAGCAGATCAGCCTGTTCGATGTCGTGCGCGTCACCGAAGAGAGCTTTGCCATGGCCGAGTGCTTCGAGAACGACGCCGCCGAATGCCCGCTGGTCGACAGCTGCGCCCTGAATTCGGCGCTGCGCGAGGCGCTCAACGCCTTCTTCGCCGTGCTTTCCCGCTACACGATCGCCGATCTGATCGCCGCGCGCCCGAATGTGCGCCACCTGCTCGGCATCGACCTTTTGGAACAGCGCGCGCCGGCGGCCTAGGCGGCGGACTGCGGCAACACGAACGGCACGCTTCCTTCGGGCAGCGCGCCGACCTTGAGCCTGCAGTCGAACACCTTTTCGATCAGTTCATCGTTCAGCACATCCGCCGGTGCACCGGCGGCCGCCAGCTGGCCACGGGAGAGCACGAAAATCCGGTCGGCATACATGGCCGTCAGATTGAGGTCGTGCAGGATCGCCACCACGCCGCCACCGCGCCGGGCGAAATCGCGCGCGATGTTCATGATGATGAGCTGGTGCTTGACGTCGAGGCTGGAGACCGGCTCGTCGAGGAAGAGACAGCGCGGCCGGCCTTCCAGCACCGGCGCCCAGACCTGGCAGAGCACGCGGGCAAGCTGCACGCGCTGCTGCTCGCCGCCTGAAAGCTCCTGGTAGAAGCGGCCGGCAAAGCCGTCCAGGTCGACGCGCGCCAGCGCCCGCTCGGGCAAACGCGCATCCTCGCCGGGCAGCACGCCCGGGCGCCCGCCGATCAGGCCGAGGCGCACGATCTCGCGCACCGTGAATGGGAAGGACAGCGCCGTGGCCTGCGGCAGCACGGCGCGCAGCGTGGCTACCTCTACAGCCTTCATGGCCGACAGATCGCGGCCGTTGAGGGTGACGGTGCCCGTATAGGCGAGCTCGCCGGTGAGTGCCTTGAGCAAAGTCGTCTTGCCGGACCCGTTCGGCCCGACGATGGCCGAGACCTCGCCGGGCCGCGCCGTGAAGTCGACATGCGACACGATGCGCTTGCCGCCGATCGTCACCGAAATGTCGCGCGCTTCGATCATGGCAAGCTCACAGATCAATGATGCCGCGCTTGCGCAGCAGGATCCACAGGAAGAACGGCGCGCCGGCGACCGCCGTGACGATCCCGATCGGCAGCTCGGCCGGCGCGACGATGGTGCGGGCGACCGCGTCGGCGATGAGCAGCAGCGATGCGCCGAGCAGCGCCGAGGCCGGCAGCAGATAGCGGTTGTCTGGTCCGATCGCCAACCGCAGGACATGCGGCACGACGATGCCGATGAAACCGATGCCGCCGCTGACCGCGACCGAAGCGCCGACCGCCGCCGATACGCCGACGATGGCCGTGTATTTCAACCGCTGCACCGGGATGCCGAGATGGCCCGCGGTCGCCTCGCCCAGCGCCAGCGCGTTGAGGCCGCGCGACAGGAATGGCATCGCGGCCAGCGCCAGGATGATCACCGGTCCGACGGTGCCGATCTTCGGCCATGTCGCGCCGGCAAGCGAGCCGAGCTGCCAGAAGGTCAAGTCGCGCAGCTGCCGGTCGTCGGCCATGAAGATCATGATGCCCGTGAGCGCCATGGCGAGGGCGCTGATGGCGATGCCGGCAAGCAGCATCGTGGCGACCGACGTTCGTCCCTGGCGGGTGGCGATGGCATAAAGCAGCAACGTCACCAAGAGCCCGCCGAAGAACGCCGCGAGCGGCAAGGCGAGCGTGCCGAACGCAAGCGTCACGGGCGCAAGCCATGTGGTGCCGAGCACGATAATCGCCACAGCGCCGAGGCTGGAGCCGGCTGAGACGCCGATCAGGCCGGGATCGGCAAGTGGATTGCGGAACAGACCCTGCATCACCGCGCCGCAGACAGCGAGCGCTGCGCCGATGAGCACGCCGAGCAGCACGCGCGGCATACGGATGTCATAGACGATCAGCCGGTCGCGCGCGGCAAGCGCCGCATCCGCCGGAATGGCCCCGGTGAACCAGTCGCGAATGACGCGAACGGCGGACGCGTCGGAAGCGCCCGACGTCAGCGACAGGAACACCGAAAGGGTCAGCGCCAGGCACAAAAGCGCGATGACGACCCTTGCCCGCGCCGAGCGATCGCCCTCGGCTGCCATCACCCTGCCCACATCTGCTATGGACTGTTCGGCCATCGCCGCTCAGTCCGTGACCTGGTTGCCATAGAGCGAAACGGCCAGATCGTGGATGGCCTCCGCCGTGCGCGGGCCGAAGCCGAGCAGATAGCCACCCCACATGCTGATCATCTTGCGGTTCGTGCCTGCCGGGGTCGAGGCGACAGCAGGATTGGCGAACAGCTCGTCTTCCGAGATCGGCGGCCCGCCGCCTTTCATCGTCAGGATGACATCCGGTTTGGCGCTGACGATCGCCTCATCCGTCATCCCCTTATAGCCGGAAAAGCCCTCGACCGCGTTGACCGCGCCGGCAAGCTTGATGATCCCGTCGGCCGCGGTGTCGCTGCCGGCGGCAAGGATCTTGCCGCCTTGCGTCGACAGCACGAACAGCACGCGCTTGCGGTCCTTGATCGAGGCCGTCTGCTTTTCCGCCGACGTCAGCTTCGCGTCCGTCTCCGCGGCCAGCCTCTCCGCCTTGGCTTCAACCCCCAGCGCCTTGCCGACGATGCGTATCTTTTCGAGGATGCCCTCATGGTTGAAGTGATCCGGCACCTCGATGAAAGGCACGCTCGATTTCTTCAGCACGTCGACCGCTTCTTTCGGGCCGCTGCCCTGCAGCGCCAGGATTCCGGTCGGATTGACCGACAGGACACCCTCGGGCGAGAGCGCCCGCATGTAACCGACATCCGGCAGCTTCGCCGCCGCCTCGGGATAGGTGCTGGTCGAATCGCGGGCCACGAGACGGCCCTCCTCGCCGAGCGCGTAGACGATCTCGGTGATCGATCCGCCTATGGAGGCGATCCGCGAGGAGTCGGAAAAGACAACCGTGCCTTCTTCCGCCTTGGCTGGCTGGATGGCGACGACAAGCAGGACACCGAGCATCGGGGCAAGCGCCGTGCGAAAACGGAGAACAAAGCGCATTGGGTGCTACCTTATGCAGCGGTGGGGCTTGGGATGCGGGGCAGGTTCTCGGCGAGAAAACGCCAGTCTTCCCGCTCGCCTTCGCCTTCATGACGCTTGCCGAAGAACTGGATGATCATGCTGCCATTGTCATCATAGGCCTCCAGCGAGGTGACGTGGCCGTCCTTCGTCGGCTTGCGCACCGCCCAGACCTCGTGGATGTGATCGGTCCTCAAATGCAGGTGGAAGGTCTCGTCGAGCACGTTGATCCACGGCCCCATCGGCTTGACCGATTTGATCGGGCCGGAATGGATCTGGATGCAGCCGCGATTGCCGACGAAGCACATGATCGGCATCCCGCCTGCAGCGGCGTGATGGAACATGGCGCTGACGGAATCCTTGTCGAGCAGCCAGGCATAGTCCTGGCCCACCATGCGCACCGCCTCGCGGCGGCTGAGCTTCAGCGTCTTCAGCATGCCGAAGAACTGATGCACATCGGTCAACCGGCTCCAGCGGTCGCGCAGATCGTCGATCGAGGCAACCGAACCCTGCCCTTCACCTCCCCTTTCCGCGGCGCTTGGGAGGATCGCGACGGTCGGTTCCTGGTTCAACGATTCGAGGCTCGCCACCAGTTTCTGATAGGCATAGAGGTTCGACGCCGGCCGCAGATGCACCTTGTGCACCGCCTCGCCCGCCGCGTCGAAGAACTGCAGGCTGCGGCGGATGTCGTCGCCGTCGCGCTTCTCGACGGCAAAGCCATGCGCCCAGACCTTCGGGAAGATGCGCAGGTCGATGTTTTCGCCGAGCACCATGGCGTTGTGGTTGCCGGTCACGACCTTGTCGTAGACGCCGATCTTTTCATGCACGGCGCTTTCGTTGCGGGTAAGCGCCATCACCTCGCCGACCGCCTCGAGGCCGGTCAGAAGGTCGTTGACGCGCGGCTCGACACGCACCGCGCTGATGCCGCATTGCGCGGCGACCAGTTCCCCTTCCGAAATGCCCAATTGCGCCGAGAGATCGCGCTCCCGCATTTTCGGATTTTCTTCTCGCGCCCGCCGGATTTCCTCCGGCGACGGCTTCACGCGCTGGTCCATGTCGTTCACCTGTATTGCTTGATGTTCGTCTATCGCCCGCCGATGGTGGTCACTTGTTGAGGATCAGCTTGCCCTGGCGGGTGATCTTAAGGCGGTACAGCGCGCCGTGGTGTTCGATGCCGATCTCGTGCTCGCCCTGGAACAGCGTGTTGCTGGAGAGCGTCCTCACCGCCAGCGGCACACGTTCGTAACGCATCTGCGTGTCTTCCGGGCGGCGGACGCGATAGCGGAAATCGTTGGGATTGTGCGTGTTCATCGGGTCGGTCCTTTCCTCTGACGGCCACCTTGGCCGCAGCCTCATAAAATGCCGATTCAATTCTTGACTTGAATACTCATGTTTACTAGTCAGTGCATTACCGGACTAAATGAGTCAACATTTAAGACGCCGGACATGATCAAAAATGCGAGCGAGCCATTGGCCAGCCAGCTACGAGCCTGAAAATCTGGAGTTGGGGCATGGGGTTGGTGACTTGGGGACGAACGGGCCTGGCGGGCGAGAATGCGGGTCCGAGCTTCCGAATGGCAAGCGGGATTGCCATCTTGATGGCCGGAGCGGCGGCGATCGCGCTCAGCGTATCGGCGGCAAAAGCGCAACAGGCCACGCAGCCGGCGACCAGCCAGCAGGCCGATCAGAAAAAGAAGGCTGACGAGAAGGCCGCCGCCGAAGGAACCTTGCTCGACAAGATTCTCGTCGTCAGCCGCACCGGCGAGACGGCAATCCAGTCGCTGGCCTCAGCCAGCCATGTCGATCAGGAGCAGCTCGACCGCCGCATGGCGACGACGCCGAACGAGATGCTGCTCGGCGTGCCCGGCGTCGCCGTGCAGGCCGACGCGCGCCGCGTCTCTTCGAGCATCAACATCCGCGGCCTACAGGATTTCGGCCGCGTCGCGGTGATCGTCGACGGCGCCAGGCAGGATTTCCAGCGCTCGGACCACGGCACGCAGTCGACCTTCTATGTCGATCCTGAGCTCATCAAGTCGGTCGACGTCATCCGCGGTCCCGTCGCCAACACCTACGGCTCCGGCGCCATCGGCGGCGTCGTCTTCTTCGACACCAAGGACGCAGCCGATTTCCTCAGGCCGGAAGAGACCTGGGCCGGTTCGCTGACCGGACGCTATGAGAGCAACGGCAAGGGCTGGACCACCAGCGCCACCGGCGCCTACAAGATCAACGACAACTGGGACGTTCTCGGCAACATCGTCTATCGCGACTATGGCGACTACAAGAACGGCGGCGGCGACACCGTTGCCGGCACCGGGTTCGACGTGCTGAGCGGCCTGCTCAAGACCACCATCCGCCCGACCGAGAACAGCGAATTGAAGCTTGGCTGGGTCGGCTCCAAGGACGGCTGGACCGAGACCAGCGGCGGCGTGCCCGCCAATGACGTCGATCTCAAGTCGAACACCTTCACGGCTCGCTACAACATCACCGACGACGCCAAGAGCTGGCTCGATCTCCACATCAACGCCTCCTACAACAAGACCAATCTCGACCTGACGACGCTTGTCCCGCAGAACCGCTTCGATCCGACCACCGGCCTGCCCGTGGTGCTGCCGCCCGGCTCGCTGTCGACCTTCGATGTCGGCACGACCGGCATCGACATCTGGAACACCTCGCGCTTCGAGACGGCGAGCGTCGCGCATGAGCTGACCTATGGCGGCGACTGGGTCGGCGACGATGTCGATACCGGCGGCAGCGCCGGCGGCGACAGTTTCTACACGCCGTCGGGCAAGCGCAATGTCTCCGGCGCCTACATCCAGGACAAGCTGACTTGGGAATGGCTCGAGGTCATTGGCGGCCTGCGCTACGACAATTACAGCCTGAAGGACGACACGAACGAGACCTCAGGCGACAGGGTGTCGCCGCGCATCACCGTCGGCGTGTCGCCCTTCGAAAGCGCCGGCCTTGCAGGTCTGCAATTCTATGGCACCTATGCCGAAGGCTACCGCTCGCCCTCGCTGACCGAAACGCTGATCAGCGGCAACCATCCGGCCGGCGTCAGCTTCCCGTTCCTGCCCAATCCGAACCTCAAGCCCGAGACCGGCAAGACGGTTGAGTTCGGCGTCAACTACAAGCAGAACGACATCATCGAGGCCGGCGACGCGCTTCGCCTCAAGGCCGCCTATTTCAACAACAATGTCGACGACTACATCGACGGCGTGACGCTCTCGCCCTTCGATCCGACCAGCGGCTGCCCGTTCGGCCCGGGCATTCCGATCTGCTTCCAGTACCAGAACTTCGCCAAGGCCAAGATCAACGGCTTCGAGCTGGAAAGCGTCTACGACGCCGGCTGGGGCTATGCCGGCCTGTCGGCCTCGATCATCAACGGCCACACCATCTCGTATGAAGGCGAGCGCGCCGACCTTGCCACCATCCCCTCATCGCAGGTGACGGCGCAGCTCGGCTTACGCTTCCTCGAGGACAAGCTGACCGTCGGCGGCGAAGTGCAGTATAACGGCAAGCCGAAGGGCAATGCGGTGGCCAAGGATTATACGCTGGTCAATGCCTTCGCCAGCTACCAGGCGACGGACAGTCTCAAGCTCGACTTCCGCGCCGACAATCTGTTCGACGTCAAATACACCAACCCGCTCAACGGAAGCACGACAGCCGTCCTCTACGAACCCGGCGTCACGCTGAAGCTCGCGGCAACCATGCGCTTCGGGGGCTGAGCGAGACATGAAACGCTTGACGGCATCCTTTCGTCTGCTGACCTCGACGTTCGCGATGTCGCTTGCGACGGTGCCGGCGTGGGCCCAGTCCGCGCCGGCCCTCAGCCTCGAGCTCAACGCCGCGCAGCCTTCGGAAAAAGGTTGCCGGCTGACCTTCGTCGTCAACAATGCGCTCGGCGCGGATCTCTCCAAGGCGGGTTTCGAGATCGCGCTGTTCAACGAGGCCGGCGTCGTCGACCGGCTCACCGTGCTGGATTTCAAGGACCTGCCCGCCGGCAAGACCAAGGTCACGCGCTTCGACCTCGCCGGCGCCGACTGCGGCAAGCTCGGCCGCGTGCTGATCAACAGCGCGACCGAATGCGCCGGCGCTGGCGTCGATCCGGCGGCCTGCATGCGCGCGTTGAAGACATCGACCAGGACCGGCATCGCTTTCGGAGTTTGACAAGCAGTGGGCTTCGAGCCGGCACGGACCGCCTTTGCACTATTCACGGCCGGCATGGACCTGGGGCTGCTTGCGGCAACCGATCTTGATTTGACAAGGACGCGTCGCTTGCCGCAGGTCTCCCCGCGAGCCATGCAGGACATCGCCCCCCTCCCCGACGCCGACAGCGAACCGGCGATCCAGTCGCCCGAGCCGCTCGCGCAGGATCGGCGGTCGGCGCACGACCGCAAATGGCCGGTGGCGATTGTCGTCTCCGGCTTGCTCCATGCCGCCGCCGCGGCGGCGTTTTTCATCGCGCCCGCCGGAACATTCGACCCCCTGGACGCGATCCAGGCCGAGGGCAGCAGCCAGTCAGGCGCCGACGCCCAGGGCAGCGCCCTCAATGACGCGACGCCCGGCGCGGTGGATGTAACCTTGGTGGCGGATCCGCAGCCGGTGAAGCGCCAAGCTATCCAGCCCACTCCGCCGGCCGAAGCGCCGCAACCGGCCAGCCAACCTGTAACGCCTCAGCCTCCGGCTGAAGCCGCCCAGGAGCCCGCTTCCACGCCCGATATCCTAACGGCCGCCACAGCGCGCCAAGACGATCAGAGCGTGCCCATGGCCGGCGAACCGGCGCCTGCGACCGAGCCGCAAAGCGCTGCCGCGTCGCCTGCCGAACCCGAACACCCACCGGCCCCGGCGGCAACGTCGGGCGCACCGGCAGGATCGGGCCAACCCGTTGAGACGCGCGGCACGGAAACAGCGGATGGCGACGCGCGCGATGCGCCGACCATCGCCAGCAGGGGTAAGATGAAGGCCGGCGCCGGCAATGCCCTGGAATCCCGCTACAGCGGCGAAATTCAAAAGAGGCTCGCCCGCGCCAACCGCCGCATTTCGAAATCGGTCCAGGCAAAGGCCCGCAACAATGCCAGGGTGGTGTTTGTCGTCATGGCCGACGGCAGCATCAGCGACCTGCAGCTCGCCGAAAGTTCCGGCTCCGCCGAGCTCGATCAATTCGCTTTGACGCTGGTGCGCAAGCAGGCACCGTTCCCTCCCATTCCACCCGAGACAGGAAGATCAAGTTGGGTGTTCAAAGCGCGGATCGGTCCCTTCTGAAGTCTCGGTTGAAGCCATCCTGAACGCCACAATTCATGCAATTCGAAAGGAAACCAATGTACATCGCCATGAATCGCTTCAAGGTCCAGAACGGCTCGGAAGAAGCCTTCGAGGATGTCTGGAAAAACCGCGATTCCAGCCTCTCGGAAATGAAGGGTTTCAGGGAATTCCACCTGCTGCGCGGGCCGGTCAACGAGACCGAGGGCTATACGCTGTTTGCCTCGCATACGGTCTGGGCAAGCCAGGAGGATTTCGTCGCCTGGACGAAGTCGGAAAACTTCCGCGCCGCCCATCGCAACGCCGGCGGCTCGAAGGTTCATTACCTCGGCCACCCGCAGTTCGAAGGCTTTTCGGTCGTCGAAGGCGCTTAGTTTATCTCTGCTGACCAGTAAGGGCGTGTTGAGATTCAGGTCAGGCCGAGTCGAAAACGGTGGCTTCCGAGAACCGGAGCGGAGCGTACTTAAAGTACGTGAGCACCGGAAGCGCAGGACGCCATCGTTTGCAGGCCGGCCTCACCTGAATATCGATACGCCCTATGCTGCAGCCAGCAGGCTGGCGTTCCCTCCTGCCGCCGTCGTGTCGACGCAGACCGCGCGCTCATGCGCGTAGGCGGCCGGGTTGAGCACCTCGCTGACCAGCGGCACGATCGGCCCGGCGCGGTCGGCGATCACCTTGCGCACGATGCGCGCCGCTTCCGGCGTCCCGGAAAAGGCGACGACATCGACGCGCAGCGAGCGCGCCTCGACCGGATCAGGCCGGCCGTCGATGGCTGCCAGCGGCAGGCCCTTGCCGGTCAGCGCCGAGAGTGCTGCCGGCGCGCCCGGCGCCACGGCAAGCACCGCATTGCCGGCCGCGAGCGCCTGGATCGTCTGGGCAAGTAGCGTCTCGGTGTCGGGGCCCAGGCACAACACCCGGCCGCGCGGCGCCAGCGACAAAGTGTTGGCTTCGCCGGTCGGTCCGGGCAGGTCGACCTGGCCGAAATCGAGGCTGGCAGCCGCGGCGATCGCCGCCGCGCCCTTGCCGCGCAGATGCTTCCTCAGGATAGCGACGCGGTCCGGCCGTGTCGACCAGCCGCCCAGCGCCGGATCCGGCAGATTGTCGGCAAGCTCGGTCGCGGTCACCTTGTGGCCATCGGCAACCTCGGTGCCGGCCTCCGGCCCCTTGCGGAAGCGGCGCAGGTAATGCGGTCCGCCTGCCTTCGGCCCAGTGCCCGACAACCCCTCGCCGCCGAAAGGCTGCGAGCCGACGACGGCGCCGATCTGGTTGCGGTTGACATAGATGTTGCCGGCATGGATGCCGTCGACGAAATGCTGGACGCGTCCCTCGATGCGCGTGTGCAGGCCGAAGGTGAGGCCGTAGCCCTTGCGATTGATGGCGGCGATCACCTGGTCGATCTCGTCGGCGTCGAAGGTCGCGACATGCAGCACCGGGCCGAACACCTCGCGCTCCATCTCCTCGATGCCTTTGACGCGGAAGACATGCGGCGCGACGAAACGGCCGGTGGCCGGAGCTTCGATCCTGGCGATCAGCCGGCCTTCCAGCCCCTTCTTCTTGCAATAGTCGCTGATCGAAGCCTGCGCCTCGTCATCGATGACCGGGCCGACATCGGTTGAGATGGCCCAGGGATTGCCGACGTTGAGCGCCTCCATCGCGCCCTTCAGCATCTCCAGCATCTTCTTCTCGACGTCCTTCTGGACGTAGAGCACGCGCAGCGCCGAGCAGCGCTGGCCGGCGCTCTGGAAAGCGGACGCCAGGATGTCGCGCACCGCCTGCTCCGGCAGCGCGGTGGAATCGACGATCATCGCATTCAAGCCGCCGGTCTCGGCGATCAGCATCGCATCGGGAGCCGCGGTCTCGGCCAGCTGCTTCTCGATCAGCTTGGCGACCTCGGTCGAACCAGTGAAGCAAACGCCTGCGATGCGCGGGTCGGCGGTGAGCGGCGCGCCGACCGTGGGGCCATCGCCCGGCAGAAGCTGGATGACGTCCTCCGGAACGCCTGCCTCGCGCAGCATCTCGACGGCGCGGAAGGCGATCAGCGGCGTCTGCTCGGCGGGCTTGGCGATGACCGAATTGCCGGTGACCAAAGCCGCCGCGATCTGGCCGGTGAAGATCGCCAGCGGGAAATTCCACGGCGAGATGCAGACGATCGCGCCGCGCGCCTCGGTGCCGGCTTCCGCATTCGCCGCCTCGGCCGCGTAGTAGCGGAGGAAGTCGACCGCCTCACGCACTTCCGCCACGCCATCGGCCAGCGACTTGCCGGCCTCGCGGGTGGCGAGAGCGAAGAACTCGGCTGCATTGGCCTCGTAGAGATCGGCGGCGCGGTTGAGGATCGCGGCGCGCTCGGCAACCGGGCGCTTCGCCCAGGCGGCTTGCGCGTCGACGGCGATGCGCACGGCGGTCGCCACTTGCTTGGCCGCCCCCTCATGCACGGTGCCGACGATCTCGTCGGGCTTGGCCGGATTGACGATCTGGCGCTGCTTGCCGTAGCCGGCGGCGCGCGTGATCGGCTTGGCATGCCAGCGGTCCGCTCCGGCAAATTCCGCCCTCGCCTTGTCGATGGCTGCGAGCGTCACCGGATCGGTGATGTCGAAGCCTTTGGAGTTGCGGCGCCCGGCGCCGAAGATCGCGGCGGGCCGCGCGATCGCCGGATTGGCCGCGGGCCCTTGCGTCTCGACAACCGCGAGCGGATCGCGCGCGATCTCCTCCGGCTCGACTTCCTCGTCGGTCAGTTGGTGCACGAAGGAGGAGTTGGCGCCGTTCTCCAGCAAACGCCGGACCAGATAAGCGAGCAGGTCGGAATGCGCGCCGACCGGCGCATAGATGCGGCACCGCGTGCCTTCGGCCTTGCGCACCGTCTCATGCAGCGCCTCGCCCATGCCGTGCAGGCGCTGGAACTCGAAGCTGTCGCGGTCCTTCGCCATCGACAGGATCGCAGCGACCGTGTGCGCGTTGTGCGTGGCGAATTGCGGATAGATGCGGTCGGTCATCGACAAAAGCTTCTTCGCGCAGGCCAGATACGAAACGTCGGTGTTGGCCTTGCGGGTGAAGACCGGATAGCCGGTAAGACCCAGCGTCTGCGCCCGCTTGATCTCGGTGTCCCAATAGGCACCCTTGACCAGCCGCACCATGATCCTGCGGTCGTATTTCTTCGCCAGCGCATAAAGCCAGTCGATGGCGAAAGCCGCGCGCGGGCCATAGGCTTGGACGACGACGCCGAAGCCGTCCCAGCCGGCAAGTTCCGGCTCGGCCAGCACGCGTTCGATGACATCGAGCGACAGGTCGAGGCGGTCGGCCTCCTCGGCATCGATGTTGAGGCCCATGCGCGAGTGCCGGGCGGCAAGGGCCAACGACAGAAGACGCTCGGCCATCACCGGCAGCATGGTCTCGCGCTGCGCCACCTCGTAGCGCGGGTGCAGCGCCGAGAGCTTGACCGAAATGCCGTGATTGTAGCGGATGTCGGGGCCGTTCGACCCGGCATCGAGCGACGAGATCGCATCCGCATAGGCGCGGTGGTAGCGCAGCGCGTCGGCCTCGGTGCGGGCCGCCTCGCCAAGCATGTCGAAGGAATAGAGATAGCCCTTCTGCGTCATCGGCCGGCCGCGTTTGACGGCCTCGGCGATGGTGCGGCCGAGCACGAACTGCTCGCCCATCTCGCGCATCGCCGCGGCGACCGCCTTGCGGATCACCGGCTCGCCGAGCCTGCGCACCATGGCGCGCAGCGTGCCTTCGATGCCGCCCTCGCCTTCGTCGAGCACGCGGCCGGTGAGCATCAGCGCCCAGGTCGAGGCGTTGACGAAGATCGAGCTTGAGCCGCCCGAATGCGCCGACCAGTCATGCGGCGCGATCTTGTCGGCGATGAGATCGTCCATCGTCTCCGTGTCGGGCACGCGCAGCAGCGCTTCGGCCAGGCACATCAGCGCCACGCCTTCCTTGGTCGACAGGCCGTAGGCCGAGAGGAAGACCTCCATTAGCCTGGGATCGGTCGAGCCGCGCACCGCGCGCACCAGATCGGCCGCGCGCGCCGAGATCGCCTTGCGCTCCTCGGCCGACAACCCCGCCGTCGCCGACAGGCGCTTCACCGCCTCGTCTTCGTCGGGCAAATAATTGGCGCGGATCTGCTGGCGGATGGCGTCGAGCGGCATATCGGGTCCATGAAAGCGAGCGTGAGCGAACGGTCAGGCGGTCGCCGGACCGAATGGCGCAAAGCTAGCACAGCTTCGGATTCCAGTCGGTCCAAAGAAATCGACATGGCGGGCCAATTGAACTATCATAGAAGCTGAATTCCTATCATTTCGGCTGCCAAATCGATGATCGAAGATCAATTGGACCGCATCGACCGCAACATCCTGGCCGCGCTCGGGCGCGACGGGAGGCTTTCCATGTCGGAACTGGCTTTGAAGGTCGGCCTGTCGAAGACGCCGGTGCAGGCGCGCGTGAAACGATTGGAGAAGGACGGCTACATCAGAGGCTACCGCGCCATCATCGATCGCGAACGCATGGGCGAAGGCCATGTCGCCTTCGTCCAGGTAAAGCTGTCGGACACGCGCTCGGCGGCATTGGACGCCTTCAACCGCGCGGTTCAGGGCGTGCCGGAGATCGAGCAGTGCCACATGATGGCCTCGAGCTTCGACTATCTGCTGAAGGTCCGCACCACCGACATCGCCGCCTACCGCCGCGTGCTCGGCGAGCGCATCTCCGCACTGCCCCACGTCGCCCAGACCTCCACCTTCGTGGCGATGGAGACGGTGAAGGACAGGTAGCTAGTCGGACAGCGTCTTCAAAAACGCCACCAGCGCCGCGCGCTCGCGATCGGAGAGGTCGAGCGGGTGCACTTCCGATACACCTTCAACGCTGGGCGGCGCCTTCGAATAATGTGCAACCACCTCGTCGAGCGTCGAGAATTGGCCGGCATGCATGTAAGGCGGGCGATCCGCCGCGCCCCTGAGCGACGGCGTCTTGTAGGCGCGCATGATTTGCGGACCATCCTTGACCATGAAGCGCAGCTCGCGGCAGGCGCTCTCGTCGCCGTCGCGGAATTTGCCGAGGCAGTTGAACGGGTCGGCCTGAACTTGGGCCACCGCATCGACCCGGCCGCGATCCGGCGGCAAGCCGTCGACCGGCGGTACGCCGGTGTTGTGGAAGGCGCCGTCGGTGAAGCGCGGACCATTGTGGCAGGTCACGCAATTGGCCTTGCCGATGAAGAGCTTCAGCCCGAGGATTTCTTCCGGCGAGAGAGCCGCGTCCCCTTCCGGCTTGGCGCCGGTCGCCAGATCGATGGCGAATCGGTCGAAGCGCGTCTGCTCGGGCTCGATCGATCGCTCGAAGGCGGCGATCGCCTTGCCGATATTGGCATAGACGCGGTTGATATCGTCCTGCTGAGAGGCGGGCATCGCGTTCCACGCCGCCTTCTCGGCGTCGCTGCCGAGCGGGCTGGCATTGGCCGGCGCGGTGGAAAGATCGGGCAGCCGCCCAAAAATGCGCTCGTAGCGCTCGCCGAACCGCTTCTTGATGTAGTGCGCGAAGGCTGCCCGGTTGCCGGCCTGCTCCAGCGGGTTTTCGAGCGGCGTCAGCGCCTGCGCCCACAGGCTGTCGCGCCTGCCGTCCCAGAAGAACCACGGATTGCGCGCCACTCCTGCCAGCGGCATGGTGCGCCGGTTGGTACGGCCGACGCCGACCGCCTGCGGCAGGTCGTCCTGGAACTGCCGGTCGATCTTGTGGCAGGTCGAGCACGACACCGTGCCGCCACGGCTCATGCCGGCATCGAAGAACAGCGTCGAGCCGAGCGCGGCAGCCGCCGGCACATCCGCATACTGGTTCGTGGTGTCGGGTTTCAATGACGGCAGCGTATTCAGCGCCAGTGAGGCGATGGTCTTCTTCTCGGCGTCGCTGAACTGCGGCTCGCCGCAGCCACCCAGCAAGGCGAGAGCAGCCAAAGCCACAAGGCATGCAACGCTCATCAGACGCCTCATCGCCCGCTCACAGCACGATGTTGAAGACGACGGAATCGGAACCCGCTGCCGCCGAGATACCGAAGTGCAGCTGCCACCAGCCGCTCATCGTGAATTTCACGCCGTCGATGCGGTAGCGCCCCTCGCCAAGATAATCGGTCGCCTGCGGACTGGTCGGCAGGCCATGATTGTGCTGCGGCATCCCGCCGGAAACGGTGATCGCCGCCCCCTCCACCGGCGCGCCGGCGGCGGTCTTCAGCGTCAGCAGCCAGGATTGCAGCTCGCCCTGCCGGATGACGCCGCGCTCCGGCTCGAAGCTCGCGACGAACAGCCCGTTCGCCGTCTTCTTGGAGCGCGACAGGTCCGGACCGGACGCCGAATGCGGCAGCGTCAGATAGACGACGGCCACGATGCCGACCAGCAACGCGGCCAGGCCGAGCCCCGCAAGGATGTAACGCCATATCGATGCCAAACCCGTTCCTCTTCGGCTGCTAACGTCGCGGGCCGCTCGCCGCGTCCCGCCCTGCCTGTGGGAAATCGTTTCTGGCGCAAAATTCGCCGGCAGCCAAGCATGGCGCTGCCGGCCGCAAAAAGCTACAGCAACAAGACCTTAAGAAGGATAGAACCCACATGGCCGCCAAGGGTATCGCGTCGATCGGCGAATGCATGATCGAATTGTCGGGACAGACCGGCGACAGCTGGCGCATGGGCTTTGCCGGCGACACCTTCAACACGCTGTGGGCATTGCACGCGCTGAGCCCGGAGCGCCCCGCGACCTATGTCTCGGCTTTCGGCGACGATCCCTTCTCGCGCGACCAGATCGCCTTCTTCGGCCAGAACGGCATCGGCATCGGCAACAGTCCGGTCATTGCCGGCGCGCGCCCAGGCCTTTACGCCATCACGCTCACCGGAGCCGAACGCGCCTTCACCTATTGGCGAAGCGACGCGGCCGCGCGCCATCTCGCCTCCGAACCGGCGGCGCTGGCGAAAAGCCTTCAAAACCAGGCGCTTGTCTATTTTTCCGGAATCACCCTGGCAATTCTGGACGAGGCCGCGCGGAAAACTTTGCTGACGGCCATAGTTGCGGCCCGGGCCGCCGGCTCGCTCGTCGCCTTCGACCCGAATTACCGGCCGCGTCTGTGGCCGAGCCGCGAGGCAGCCCAGGCCGCTATCCTGGAGGCGCTTGCCGTGGCCGACATCGCGCTGCCGACCTTTCCGGACGAGCAGATGCTGTTCGGGGATCCGACGCCGCAGGCAACCGCGAAGCGCCTTGGCAAGCTGACTGGCGAGGTCGTGGTCAAGAATGGCGAGCAGCCGGCCCTGATCGCGTTGAACGGCGCTTCGCAAACCGTGGACGCGGTGCACGTGGCCGCCCCGGTCGACACCACGGGGGCCGGCGATTCCTTCAACGGCGGCTATCTCGCCGCGCGGCTTGCCGGCCACGCGCCTGCCGACGCGGTGCGCCGCGCGCATAAAGTGGCCGCCGCGGTCGTGCAGGTTCGCGGCGCGCTTGCTCCATTCGCGACGTTGAGGGCAGTATTCGAGAGTTAAGCGCCGTCGAAGCTTTAGCGCACATTACTTCAATATCGAAAAACCTTAAGGCAAACGGAAGCGGTATTCCGTCACCTGATGATAGATCTGCCCGGGCCACAGCGTCGCCTGCGGGAAATAGGGCCGGTTCGGCGCGTCCGGCCAGGTCTGCGCTTCGAGGCAGAGGCCTGAAAACGCCTTGTAGTGGCGGCCGTCGAGCCCCGGCGATGTCGGCGCGACGAACTGGCCGCTATAGAGCTGCAGTCCAGGCTCGGTGGTCCAGACTTCCATCTCGACGCCGGAATTGGCGCCTTGCACCCAGGCAGCCTGGTGCAGCGGTCCACGGCTGGAGGCGAGGCAGTAATTCAGGTCGTATTGAAGCTGCTCGCCTTCCATTTCCATGCGCAGCGCCCGCGCCTGCCGGAAATCGAAAGGCGTGCCGTCGACCGGCTTCACGACACCTGTCGGGATCATCTCGTCATCGACGGGCGTGTAGGCGCCGGCGTTGAGCATCAGCCGATGGTCGAGGATGTCGCCAGCGCCGCCATCGTCGAGGTTGAAATAGGAGTGTTGCGCCAGATTGCAGAGCGTCGGCTCCTCGCAAGTCGCGGTCAGTTCCATGCTGAGCGTGCCGGGGATCTTCAGCCGGTAGGTGCAGGTGACGTCGAGCGCGCCGGGAAAACCCATCGCGCCGTCGGGATCGTGCAGTGTCAGCGTCACGAAATCGCGGCCATGCAGCGAGACGGTCCATGGCCGGTGGAAATAGCCTTCCGAACCGCCATGCAGCGTGTGCTTGCCGAGAAAATTCTGCTCGGTCTGGTAGCGCTGGCCGGCAATGGTGAAACGGCCGCCGCCGATGCGGTTGGCGAAGCGGCCGACCACGGCGCCGAAGAAGGCGCGGTCGGTCTCGTAAGGTTCGAAGCGGTCGTAGCCCAGCACCAGCGGCGCGTCGTGGCCGTTCAGTCGAAGATCCTGGACGATCGCGCCCAGTCCGATGATGTTGGCGGTCAAGCCGCCGCCCCGGATCGTGAATCGGCGTACGGCCTCGCCCGCCTGCGTCGTGCCGAAGACCTCGCCGTCCTTCATCGCCATGCCCGAAAATGTAAGTTGTCGATTAATGGATTTAGGCCGGCTATGGATGATCCGGCAAGGGCAGGCTCAGCCAATTCCAGGTGTCTGACTGTTTTTCGACCGGGATTTCGCTGAACCAAACGGATAAAGCCGCCCATCGTTTCAGTGAGACGACGGACGGCTCTTCAAAACCTATCCAGTACGGCCGATCGATATCAGAGCCCCAGGCCACCGAAGCAGGCATATTTGGTGTCGAGATAGTCCTCGATGCCCTGATGCCCGCCTTCGCGGCCGAGACCCGATTCCTTGACGCCGCCGAACGGCGCCTCCGGCGTGGTGATCAGGCCTTCATTGACGCCGACCATGCCGTATTTCAGACCTTCCATGACCCGGAAGGCGCGGCCAAGATTGCCGGTGTAGAAATAAGCGGCGAGGCCGAATTCGGTGTCATTGGCCAAGGCCACCGCCTCTTCCTCGGTCTCGAACTTGAACACGGGCGCGATCGGTCCAAAAATCTCTTCCTTCATGAATCGCATGTTCGGCGTGGCGCCGGAGATGACCGTCGGCTGGAAGAACGAGCCGCCAAGCGCATGGCGCTTGCCGCCGGCGACGACTTTGCCGCCCTTGGACGTGGCGTCGGCGATGAATTCCTCGACCTTCTCGACCGCCTTCTCGTCGATCAGCGGTCCCTGCTGCACGCCTTCCTCCAGGCCCGAGCCGACCTTGAGGTTGTTGCTGGCGGCGGCGAGCTTCTTGACGAACTGGTCATAGATGCCTGCCTGGACGAGGAAGCGGTTGGTGCACACGCAGGTCTGGCCGGAATTGCGGTATTTCGCGGTGATGGCGCCGGCCACCGCGCGGTCGACATCAGCGTCGTCGAAGACCAGGAACGGCGCGTTGCCGCCGAGCTCCATCGACACTTTCTTGACCGTCGCCGCGGATTTCTGGATCAGGATCTTGCCGACCTCGGTCGAGCCGGTGAAGGTGATCTTCTTGACCAGCGGATTGGTGCAGAGCTCGTCGCCGATCTCGCCGGCCGAGCCGGTGACGACGTTGACGACGCCCTTCGGGAAGCCGACTTCTTCGGCGAGCGCGCCCCAGGCGAGGCCGGAATAAGGCGTCTGCGAGGCGGGCTTCACCACCGCGGTGCAGCCGGCGGCCAAGGCCGGGCCGATCTTGCGGGCGAGCATCGAGGACGGGAAATTCCACGGCGTGATGGCGGCGATGACGCCGACCGGCTCCTTGGTCACCAGGATGCGGCGGTCGCCCCATGGCGAGGGCACGATGTCGCCATAGACGCGGCGGCCTTCCTCGGCGAACCACAGGATATAGGCCGCGGACGAGCCGATCTCGCCCTTGGATTCGGTGAGCGACTTGCCCTGCTCGATGGTCAGCAGCTCGGCCAGCACGTCCTGATTGTCCATCATCGCGTCATGCAGCTTGCGCAACAGCTTCGAGCGCTCGAGCGCGGTGGTCTTGCGCCAGCTCTTGAAGGCTTCCTCGGCGGCTTCGATGGCGCGGCGGGTCTCGGCCTTGCCGGCCTTCGGCACGGTGCCGATCTTCAGGCCCGTCGCCGGATTGTTGACGTCGATCGTCTGGCCGCTGTCGGCCTGCACCCATTCACCATTGATGAGATTGGCCTGGCGCATGATATGGCTGGTTTTCTGAAGCATGATCTGGCCTCCGTTCGGCGCGCTGATCGGCCGTTTTTCTGGATATCCGTTGAAGCGTGCTTCAAGAGCCGCACGCCGGCGCATTGCTCTTACCTAGGGAAAGGCAGGCAAGCAATCACAAGATGGCATATAGGGGTTGGGCCAGCAAAGGCGAGCCGCGTTCGACGGCGTTATCCGAAGACGTGAATGACCACCGTCAGCCAGAACGACGTGGTCAGCACCGCGCTTGCGGTGGCGAGGGTCATCTGGTTCGAGGCCAGCGCCTGGCCGGTGTTGAACTGGACGGCGATCAGGTAGGAATTGATGCCCGACGGCAGCGCCGCAACGACGACCGCGACCTTGGAGGTCAGCGGCGGCAGGCCGAGCAGCCACACAAAGGCCAGCACCAGCGCCGGCATCAGGAACAGCTTCAGCACCGACAGCGTCAGCGCCGGTCTGATATTGCCGGAGACGCCGAAGCGGCGCAGGCTGAGCCCCATGGCGAACAGCGCCACGGGACCGGCCGTGTCGGCAAGCGTGTCGACCAGCCGCTCGACGAGGTCCGGCAGCGCCGCGCCGGTGAGGCGCCAGGCGAGCCCTGCCAGGATGCCGATGATCAGCGGATTGATGAACAGTCGCCTGAGGAAGCTTTTGACGACACGCAGCGGATGCACCGTCTCGCCGCTGCCGCGTCCGAACATCTCGAACAGCACGATCGAGGCCATCATCATGATCGGAAGGTGGACCGAGACCAGCAGCGACAGCACCTCGAAGCCGCTGACGCCGAATATGCCGAGGATGAACGGCGCGCCGAGCAGCACGACATTAGAATAGGCTGAGGAAACGCCGCCGACGATGCCCGCGCGGGCATCTCGCCCGAAGACGCGTGTCATCACCAGATGGCCCGCGGCCCAGGTGATGGCGACGGCGGCGAAATAGGCGCCCCACAGCGACCATGGCGCCACACCGTGGAAATCCGATTTAACCATGGTCTGGAACAGGAGCAGCGGCATTGCCACGTTGACGGCGAATTCGGAAATCCCCTCTCCGCTCGCCGGCTTCAGATAGCCGGTGAGCCCAGCCAGATAGCCGAGCGCCACGAGGCTGAAGACGAAGAGGACGGTTTCGGTGAGCGGAGTCATTTTGCGGGCGCAGACATCTCTTCCGTGATAGGCGAGCCCCGACCGCCGTGCAATTGGCACGGCGCGCCTATCTCCGACGCCTCTGCTTGTTTTCCGGACGGCTTTGCGATCCCTATATGCCGATCACGGCCTCGGCCCGCCCGGGCCGCCATAGGACTTCCGATGCTGCGACTTGTTCTGGCGCTTTTTCTCCTGGCTGTTCCGAGCCTTGCCCACGCGACCGATGCCGGCTGGGCGCTGCTGCGCGACGGTGGCCATGTCGTGCTGCTTCGCCATGCCTTCGTCACCGGGGCGACCGACCCGGCGAATTTCGACATCGGCAATTGCGCCACGCAGCTCAATTTGTCGGAGCGCGGCAAGCAGCAGGCAAGCCGCATCGGCGCGCTGTTCGCGGCGCGCGCGGCGCCCATCGACCATGTCCTCTCCAGCCGCTACTGCCGCTGCCTCGACACCGCCCGCATCGCTTTCGAATCCGAGCCGCAGCCTTTCGCGCCGCTCGACCTGCTGAAGACCGACCCGGCTGAGAAAGCCGCCCAGATGGCGGCAATCATGAAGGAGATCCGCGGCTATTCGGGCTCGGACAATCTGGTGCTGGTCACGCATCTCGAAGACATCGAGGCGCTCACCGGCGTGGCGCCGCGCGAGGGCGAGGCTGTGGTCGTGGCGCCTGACGGCGACGGCCTCAAGGTGCTGGGGCGCGTGACTTTCTAAGCCGTTGCGCCGGCCGGTGTTGCCGAAATACAACTCCCGGAAGAAGCCGCAAATTTGCCGCGACAATGCCGCTTGCGACAACCCGTCGCAGGGTCTATAGGCGCGCTCCCGGTCACGAAACCGAAGCGAGCACAACGGTTGGAGCTTACGTCTCCGCCCGCGCAGGCGGCTTTGCCGCGCTGTGTACGGCGCCGTTTCGGGGATAGGGATTGCGGGTGTAGCTCAGAGGTTAGAGCGCCGGATTTGGGTCCGGAGGTCAAGGGTTCGAGTCCCTTCATCCCACCACGGATAGCTCAGGTTGGGTAGAGCATCAGACTGATAATCTGACGGTCGAAGGTTCGAATCCTTCTCCATTGGCCTCGAAAGCCAGCACCCTCTCACGGTGTTATTCGAAAATCGGTCCGGGGACCGGAATGCGAGGACTTCACGGACGGCAGGGCTTCGGCCTCGCCGGGCGGCGACGTCCTGCGCCATCGGCGCGCGGCCAGGCCCGCGGTGACGATCAAGGCGCGGCGCGGCCGGCAAGGGAAGCTTCGGCTTCCGGCGCCCGCTTCGCCGCCCCGCGATCCGCTCCCGAAGGCCCGCTTCGCGCGGATGCCACTGGTCTCCGGATCATTCGTGCCCGGGAACATGAAGTACGACGACGTGAAACGAAAAACGAAAAGGATGATCGACGCATGACGTGACGCCTCGCATGGGGCCATGCCCGACAGGAGTAAGACAATGAAGACCATTCTCGAAAAGGCTCTTGGACGCCAGCGCGTCCTCGTAAAGGAAAATGAGCGTGCCGTCGCCCTCTACAAGGGCGAGATCCAGGCGATCCTGATGCCGGGCGAACATTGGCTCGCCAACCGGCGCGGAAACCTGGAAATCTCCAGGCACGACCTGAAGAACCCGGAATTCGTTTCGGCTTACGAGAAGGCATTGTTCGACAAGCTCCCGGACGTGGCCGCGCGTCACTTCACCGTCGTCCGCACCGGACGCATGGAGATCGCCGTGGTCGAGCGTGACGGCGCGCTGCATTCTGTGCTGTCGCCGGACCGCAAGCTGGTGCTGTGGACGGATGCCGGTCCGTGGAAGATCACGACCGTCGACACGGCGGCCGATCTCGCCATCGATCCGGCGCTGATGCGCCGGCTCGGCCAGGCCCGGAAGACGGAACACATGTTCCTCAACCCGGTCGTGGACGGCCAGGTCGGGCTGCTCTTCGTGGATGGTGTGCTCGTCCGCACGCTCGAAGCGGGCGTGCACGCCTTCTGGAATGTCGGCCGCATGGTCCAGGTGAAGGTCGTCGACATCAAGCGCCAGTCGCTCGATGTCGCCGGGCAGGAAGTGCTGACCAGGGATCGCGTGACGATCCGCGTCAACATCGCCGCAGAATACCGGGTCGTCGACCCGGTCCAGGCGGTGAGCACGGTGAAGGACTTCTCGGAAGCCCTCTACCGCGCCCTGCAGTATGCCTTCCGCAAGACGCTTGGCGCGCTCACGCTCGACCAGATCCTCGATAAGAAGGTCACGGTCGACGAGGATGCGGCGGCCAAGGTGCGCGACGACATGGCCGCGATCGGCGTCGAGGTCAGCGACATCGCTCTCAAGGATGTGATCCTGCCGGGCGACATGCGCGAGATCCTCAACCAGGTGGTTTCGGCCGAGAAGCAGGCCGAGGCCAACGTCATCCGCCGCCGCGAGGAGACGAACGCCACGCGTTCGCTGCTCAACACGGCCAAGGTGATGGCCGAGAACCCGGTGATGCTGCGGCTGAAGGAGCTCGAGGCTCTGGAGGCCATCGCCGGCAAGGTCGAGCGGCTCACCGTCCATAACGGGACGGGCGGGCTGCTCAACGATCTGGTCAAGCTCCGCGACTGATGCATGTCGCCAAGCTGACGCAGCGTAAAATGGGAAGGGCCGCCGGTTCGAACGGCGGCCCTTCTTGCGTTCCCAAAGCCGGCGTCTCATCTGCTCCCGGCGCATCAGGCCTTTTCCTGCCGGGAAAAACCGATTAGACAGCGCCCAAAGCAAGATGCGGTCAGATTCCGCCTGCAACCCGAAGGAAGAGCCCTTGTCCACCACGTTCGAGAAAGTCGCCAAGATCATTGCCGATACCAGCGAGATCGATATCGACACCATCACGCCCGAGAGCCACACCATCGACGATCTCGGCATCGACAGCCTCGATTTCCTCGACATCGTCTTTGCCATCGACAAGGAATTCGGCATCAAGGTGCCGCTGGAAAAGTGGACGCAGGAGGTCAATGACGGCAAGGCCTCGACCGACGACTATTTCGTCATGAAGAACCTGTGCGCCAAGATCGACGCGCTGGTCGCGGCCAAGGCCGCCTGATGCCCGCAGAGCGCGCGAACTTGACGCGCTCCGCGCATGACCCCGAAATCGGCATCGATTTTCGGAAAGGATCATGCGCAAAATCAAAAAGCCAGCTGACCCACAACAGCCGCCCATGAGTTCCCACGACGTCGTCATCACCGGCATCGGCCTTGTCTCCTCGCTGGGAGAGGGGCCGGACGCCCATTGGCAAAAGCTTACGCAGCCTGGGTTCCAGCCGGTGCTCGATGCCGAGCGTTTCGCCCCCTATACCATTCATCCCCTGCCCGAGATCGACTGGAACCTGCAGATCGCCAAGCGCGGCGACCAGCGCCAGATGGAAACCTGGCAGCGTCTCGGCACCTATGCCGCCGGCCTGGCGCTGGACGATGCCGGCATCAAGGGCAATGACGAGCTCTGCACCACCATGGACATGGTTGTGGCGGCCGGCGGCGGCGAGCGCGACGAGGCCGTCGACGCCGCGATCCTTGCGGCTTCCGAAACCCGCAACGACCGCGACGTGCTGCTCAACGAGAAGCTGACGACGGAACTGCGGCCGACTTTGTTCCTTGCCCAGCTTTCCAACCTGCTCGCCGGCAACATCTCGATCGTCCACAAGGTCACCGGTTCCTCCCGCACCTTCATGGGCGAGGAAGGCGCCGGCGTCTCGGCCGTCGAGACGGCAGCCGCCCGCATCGGCTCGGGACAGTCGACCCATGTTCTGGTTGGCGGCGCCTTCCAGACCGAGCATTCCGACATGCTGCTGGGCTACGAGCTTGCCGGCTACCTGCATCGCGGCCTGTGGAAGCCGGTCTGGCAGCGCCAGGGCTCCGAGGGCGGCGGCGTGGTCACCGGTTCGGGCGGCGCTTTCCTGGTGCTGGAGCAGCGCGAGCACGCGAAAAGCCGCGGCCGAAGGATCTATGCCGAGCTCGGTCCCATCGTGTCCGGCCGCGCCCGACGCCGCCTGGGCGAGTTGGATGCCGAGATCGTAGCCCTGCTGAAGCAGGCCGAATTGCCCGCCGGCGAACTGCTGACGATATCCGGCGCTTCGGGCGCCCATGCAGCCACGGCCGCGGAGAAAGCGGCGCTCGACGCCAATCCGGCGCTCGCCGTGCGCGGCTTCTCGACCCTGACCGGCCATATGAAGGAGGCCCAGTTCCCCTTCGCCGTGGCGCTAGCGGCCATGGCGATCGACCGCAAGGCCGGTTACCCTGTTTTCGATGCCACAGCCGAGAAGCAGTTCGACGGTGCGCCGAAGGCAGTCCTTGCAACGGCGATCGGCTATCACCAATTCGAGGGCATGGGGCTGATCAAAGCGGCCTGAGGTACTATCGAGGCTGTCAGGACAAAACATGGCCAATCTCAAAGACCATATGGGCAGGCCGGTCGTGGCCGTCACCGGTATCGGCGTCGTGACGTCGCTGGGCGTCGGCAAGACCGACAACTGGGCGGCGCTGACGTCCGGCAAATCCGGCATCCATCCGATCACCCGCTTTCCGGTCGACCACCTCAACACCCGCATTTCCGGCATGGTCGACTTCCTGCCGTCGAGCTCGAAGGGCGCAAGCCACCTCACTTACGAGCTGGCGGAGACCGCGGCCCAGGAAGCCGTGTCGGAAGCAGGGCTCGATTCCGGCGATTTCGGCGGCCCGCTGTTCCTCGCCTCGCCGCCGGTCGAGCTCGACTGGGCCGACCGTTTCTCGCTCTACAATTCCGACAAGAAGGATGGCGGTTCCGAGAGATTGCTGCGCGTCGCTCGCGCGTTGAAGGAGCTCGACATCTTCGAAACCACTCAGTTCGGCTCGATCGCCGACCGCCTGGCCGACCGCTTCGGCACGCGCGGCCTGCCGATAACGCTCTCGACCGCATGCGCTTCAGGCGCTACCGCCATCCAGCTCGGCGTCGAGGCGATCCGGCGCGGCGAATGCGACAAGGCGCTGTCGATCGGCGCCGACGGCTCGGCCACAGCCGAGGCGCTGATCCGCTTCTCGCTGCTTTCTGCCCTTTCCACCCATAACGACATCCCGGAAAAGGCGTCGAAACCCTTCTCCAAGGATCGCGATGGCTTCGTGCTCGCCGAGGGATCGGGCGCGCTGGTGCTGGAATCGCTGGAAGCCGCCCTGGCCCGCGGCGCGACGATCCTCGGCATCATGCGCGGCTGCGGCGAAAAGGCGGACGATTTCCACCGTACCCGCTCCAAGCCCGATGCGTCGCCGGCGATCGCGGCGGTGCGCGCCGTCCTTGCCGATGCGGGCATGAGCGAGGACGAGATCGAATATGTCAACGCGCACGGCACCTCGACGCCGGAAAACGACAAGATGGAGCATCTGTCGCTGTCCACCGTGTTCGGCGAGCGTATCGGCTCGATGCCGGTCTCGTCGAACAAGTCGATGATCGGCCACACGCTGTCGGCCGCCGGCGCGGTCGAGGCCGCCTTCTCGCTGATGACCATGCGCGAAAGCGTCATCCCGCCGACCATCAATTACGACAATCCGGATCCGGCTATCGTCCTCGACGTCGTGCCGAACAAGAAGCGCAACGCCGAGGTCGGCACGGTTTTGTCGAACTCTTTCGGCTTCGGCGGCCAGAACACCTGCCTTGTCATGGCGCGGGAACCGGTCTAAGCGGACGTTTTCCCGCTTTTGACAACTGACAGGCCCTATGCGCGCATTGCAACTTATCGAGGAT
Organism: Mesorhizobium sp.; assembly: GCF_004963255.1. Lineage (GTDB taxonomy): Bacteria > Pseudomonadota > Alphaproteobacteria > Rhizobiales > Rhizobiaceae > Mesorhizobium. The sequence continues at coordinate 246,640 of NZ_SUGA01000004.1, forward strand.
CGCCGTCTCGAAACGGTGGACCTGCCGCCTCCCCCGCCGCCTTCGCTCGGCGAAGTGACGCTGCGCATCAAGGCAGTAGCGCTCAACCATATCGACGTCTGGGGCTGGCGCGGCATGGCTTTTGCCAAGCGCAAGCTGCCGCTGGTCGTCGGCGCCGAAGCTTCCGGCGAGGTCGAGGCGGTCGGCCCAGGAGTCTCCAACCTGCTGCCGGGGCAGTTGGTGTCGATCTACGGCGCGCGCACCTGCGGCCTGTGCCGCGCCTGCCGCGAAGGCCGCGACAATCTCTGCGAGCACGTTTCCGGCGTCCACGGCTTCCATCTTGATGGCTTCGCCCAGGAAAAGATCAACCTGCGGGCGCGCCTGCTGGTACCCGCTCCTCCCGGCGTCACCGAGATCGGCGCGGCGGTCGCGCCCGTGACTTTCGGCACGGTCGAGCACATGCTGTTCGACAACGCCAAGCTGGAACCCGGCGAGACCATCCTCGTCCATGCCGGCGGCTCCGGCATCGGCACCGCTGCCATCCAGTTGGCCAAGAAGATGGGCTGCACGGTCATCACCACGGTCGGCTCGAACGACAAGATCGACAAGGCGAAGGCGCTCGGCGCCGACCATGTCATCAACTACCGCGAGGACCGCTTCGAGGGCGTCGTGCGCAAGCTGACGAAGAAGAAGGGCGTCGACGTCGTCTTCGAGCATGTCGGCGCCGACACTTTCGCCGGCTCGATGCTGTCCCTGAAGCGCGGCGGGCGTCTCGTCACCTGCGGTTCGACCTCGGGCGTGTCGACCCAGGTCAACCTGATGCAGCTTTTCCAGCAGCAGCTGAAGCTGCTCGGTTCCTTCGGCTGCCGCATGGAGAACATGGCCAACGCCATGCAGAAGATGGCCGCCGGTCTTGTCGCCCCCGTCATCGATACCGAGGTGGGTTTCGACGACATCGATGCGGCACTGAAGCGCATGGAAGGCCGCGACGTCTTCGGCAAGATCATCCTGCGCGTTTCCTAACACAGTTCCAGGAAAAGCGGATGGTCGGCAACGCGCTCAGGAAAGCCCGCCGGGACTTCATGTTCCGCTACGGCCTGCGGCTGCGCCAGATGGAGCACTGGCTGGTCGCCAGGCTCGCCATGGTGTTGCTCTGGCTGCTGCGCCTGTTGCCGCCGGACAGCGCCCTCAACTTCGCCGACCGCGCCGCCCGCCGGGTCGGTCCGCTGGTCGGGCGCCACCGGGTCGCGGTCAACAATCTGCGCCTGGCCTATCCGCAGAAGAGCGACGCCGAAATCGAGGCCATCGCGCGCGACATGTGGGGCAACATGGCCCGTCTCGCGGCCGAATACATCTTCCTCGATGCATTGTTCGACTTCGACCCGGACGCTTCGGGACCGGGCCGGGTCGAGGTTCGCGGCATCGAGCATTTCGTCGCGATCGCCGGCGAGAAGAAGCCGCACATCCTCTTCACCGGCCATCTCGGCAATTTCGAGCTGCTGCCGGTGGCCGCGGCCACGTTCGGCATGAACATCACGGCGCTGTTTCGCCCGCCGAACAATCCTTATCTTGCCGACTACATCCATTCGACGCGCCGCTCCTCGATGGGCGCGCTGCTGCCCTCCGCCGCCGGTGCCTCCTTCGCCCTCGCCGCCATCCTGGAAAAGGGCGGCAATATCGGCGTGCTGGTCGATCAGAAATTCTCAGGCGGCGTCGAGACGACTTTCTTTGGCCGCCCGTGCCAGACCAACCCGATGCTTGGCATGCTGGCCCGCCACTACGACTGCGATGTCTACCCCGCCCGCTGCGTCAGGCTGCCGGGCAACCGCTTTCGTCTGGAGATCGAGGACAAGCTGGCCCTGCCGCGCACCGCAGACGGCAGCGTCGATGTCGACGCCACCACCCAGCTGCTCACCGATGTGGTCGAGCGCTGGGTGCGTGAGGACCCAGGACAGTGGATGTGGTTCCACAAGCGCTGGGAAATCAGCGGCCGCCGCCGCAAGCGCGCAAAGGCGAAGGCGGCAGCTGGCCAATAACTGGCCGGCATTATCGCAATCAGTTGGTCACGACGATCCGCGTGTTGCCGAAGCCGGCTTCCTTGACCATCGCGTAGAAGGTCGCGGCGTTGGCCGGATGCAGGCGCACGCAGCCATGCGACGCCGGGCGCCCGAGATGTCTCACCGCTCCGGTGCCGTGAATGGCGTAGCCGCCGTGGAAGAACACGGAATACGGCATCGGCGAGTTGTCATACTTGCGCGAATACCACATCCGGGCAGTCCATTGCGGCCGGTAGCTGCCGCGCGGCGTGAAATAGCCAGGTCGCGCCGTCGACACGCTCCAGCGGTAGAGCACCTGGCCATATTTGCTGACGGTCATGGTCTGCGACGAGACGTCGATATTGGCGACCAGGTTGGCTGCCCGGCTTGCGACGGACATGCCGAACAACGCTGTCGCCAGCACGGTTGCCATGAGAACGAACTTTTTCATGCGATCAAACCCCTTTGATTGCCCCTGCCATTGACGCGGTTTTTCCATCTTTTTGCCGGCAGATGCGTTAAGTACCACACACTCCTTGACGAATCCGCCAATCCAATCCGATGAATTTGAACGATTTTCCCGGCATAGTTGCCGCCTCGACACGCACCCTCTGAGGTTTAAGCCTGGCCTTGGGCCATGCCCGGATCGTCCTGTGGCAATGAGCGACTCGTTGCTTGCAAAAGTGCTGCGTTCCTTCTTCAATCCACCGAATGAGTGAACGACTTCGCATGAATGAGCGACTTCTCGGGGCGGTCGAGGACCGGGCCGACGACCTGGTTGCCCTGACCGCGGACCTGATCCGCTTCCCGACCGTCAATCCGCCCGGCGAAGCCTACCGGCCATGCGCCGAGTTCCTGGGCGCCCGCTTGAAGAAACTCGGCTTCGAAACCGAATTCATCCGCGCCGAGGGCGCGCCCGGCGACAGCGACCGCTATCCCCGCGTCAACGTAGTCGCCCGCTTCGACGGCCGCTCGCCCGGCCCCTGCGTGCATTTCAACTCGCATATCGACGTGGTCGAGGCGGGCGACGGCTGGACCGTCGATCCCTTTGCCGGCGTGGTGAAGGACGGCAGGGTCTATGGCCGCGGCGCCTGCGACATGAAGGGCGGCCTGGCGGCCTCCATCATCGCCGTCGAAGCCTTCATGGAAGCCTATCCGGATTTCCCCGGCGCCATCGAGATCTCGGGCACGGCTGACGAGGAATCGGGCGGCTTCGGCGGCGTCGCCCATCTGGCAAGGCTCGGCTATTTCTCCAAGCCGAAGGTCGACCACGTCATCATCCCGGAGCCCTTGAACAAGGATCGCATCTGCCTTGGCCATCGCGGCGTCTGGTGGGCCGAGATCGAGACCAAGGGCGAGATCGCGCATGGCTCGATGCCGTTCCTCGGCGACAATGCGGTGCGCCATATGGGCGCCGTGCTGCAGGCCTTCGAGGAGGAACTATTCCCGGCGCTCGACCGCAAGATGACGCGCATGCCGGTGGTGCCGGAAGGCGCCCGGCGCTCGACCATGAACATTAATTCCATCCATGGCGGCCAGACCGAGGATTTCCGGCCGGGGCTTCCCTCGCCCAACGTGCCGGATTGGTGCCGGCTCACCATAGACCGGCGCTTCCTGCTCGAAGAGGACATCGCCACCGTCAAGGGCGAGGTCACCGGCATCCTCGAGCGGCTGAAACGCGAGCGCAAGAAATTCGACTACGAGATCCGCGACCTGATGGAGGTGCTGCCGCTGATGACCGAGCGCGACGCGCCAGTGGTGAAGGCCGTCGCGAAAGGCATCATGGAGGTGTTCGACCGCGAACCCGACTATGTGATCTCGCCCGGCACCTACGACCAGAAGCATGTCGCGCGCCTCGGCCACCTCTACGACTGCATCGCCTATGGCCCAGGCATTCTCGACCTCGCGCATAGGCCGGACGAATGGGTGGGCATCGCCGACATGGTGGAATCGGCCAAGGTGATGGCGATCGGGCTCAATGTGCTCTTGCGCGGCACGACCGGCTAATGGGCAAAAACATTCCGCCTGGCGCCGCCCGGCAGCACGAAACGCAATTTACTCGCGCGCCAAATCACGCTTCTATCCGCCAGCTTGAGCAAGTTTGAGCAATGGGAGTTCAGCGATGAGACTGTGGAAGACCATCCTGGCCGCGGCTGTGCTGTCGCTTGCCGCCGCCACCTCGGCCTTTGCCGCGCGCACCGACCTCACGCTCGGCATCGTGCTCGAGCCGCCACATCTCGATCCAACCGCCGGCGCGGCCGCGGCCATCGGCGAAGTCACCTATGCCAATGTCTTTGAAGGGTTGACCCGCATCGACGACAACGGCCAGGTTCAGCCCGCTCTCGCCGAGAGCTGGGCAGTCTCCGACGACGGCAAGGCCTACACGTTCAAGCTGCATTCCGGCGTGAAGTTCCACGATGGCTCGGCCTTCAGCGCCGACGACGTGAAATTCTCGCTGGATCGTGCGCGTGCCAAGGATTCGCTCAATCCGCAAAAGCAGCTCTTTGCCCACATCACCGATGTCACGGTGGTCGATCCGGCGACCGTCAAGGTCACTCTCGACGGGCCGCAGGGCAGCTTCCTTTACGACATGGGCCAGGTTGCGGCGGTGATCGTGGCGAAGGGGTCGGCCGACGGCAACAAGGACAAGCCGATCGGCACCGGTCCCTTCAAGCTCGATCACTGGGCCAAGGGTTCCGAGATCACGCTCGTCAAGAACCCGGACTACTGGGGTACAGCCGCCGCGCTCGACAAGGCGACATTCCGTATCGTCCCCGACGTGGCCGCGGCCGTCCCCGCCTTGCTCTCGGGCGACATCCAGGCTTTCGCCAACATGCCCGCGCAGGACGCGCTCGGGCAGATCCAGTCCGACCCGCGCTTCAGTGTCGTGATCGGTTCGACCGAGGGCGAGACGATCCTGTCGATCAACAACAAGAAGCCCCCCTTCGACAAGCTCGCAGTGCGGCAGGCGCTTGCCTCGGCGATCGATCGCAATGCCATCATCGCAGCCGCCTCGAACGGTCTTGGAAAGCCGATCGGCTCTCATTTCTCGCCAGGCGACGCGGGCTATGTCGATCTCACCGGCGTCTACCCGCACGACATCGCCAAGGCCAAGGAGTATCTGAAGGAAGCAGGGCTGGAGAACGGCTTCTCGGCCACGATCAAGCTGCCGCCTGTGCCCTACGCACGCGACGGCGGCCAGGTGATTCAGTCCCAGCTGAAGGAGATCGGGATCGATCTGCAGATCATCCCGGTCGAATGGGCGGAGTGGCTGAGCCAGGTCTTCACCAACAAGGACTACGACCTGACGATCGTTTCCCATGTCGAGCCCAATGACATCGATATCTATTCGCGGCCCGGCTACTATTTCCAGTATGACAACCCGAAGTTCAACGATGTGATCAAGGCGCTTGGCAGCACGGTCGACAAGGACAAGAGGCTGGAGCTGCTGGGCGAAGCGCAGAAGATTCTCGCCCACGACGTGCCCGCCGTCTACCTGTTCGAGCTGCCCAAGATTGGCGTCTGGGACGCCAAGCTGCAGGGCATGTGGACGAACTGGCCGATCGAGGCGGATGATCTCACCAAGGTGAAGTGGACGGATTGAGCCCGGCGCGATCACCGGATCGCTTCCCATGACCGCCTACCTCCTGAAACGCCTCATCATCGCAGCCCTAACCCTGGTGCTGGCCTCGATGGTGGTGTTCGCCGTCATGGAGGTCCTGCCCGGCGATCCGGCGCGCCTGATGCTGGGCCTCAATGCCGGCGCCGACCAGGTGGAGTTGCTGCGCAACCAGATGGGGCTGAACGCGCCGCTGCTGCTGCGCTACCTGCACTGGGCGGGCGGCTTGCTCAGCCTCGATTTCGGCCGCTCCTACACCTATTCGGTGCCCGTCATCGACCTGGTGCGTGAACGCATCGCCGTCTCCCTGCCCCTGGCGCTGATCGCGCTGGCGCTCTCGACCATCATCGCCATTCCGGTCGGCGTGTTCTCGGCCAGCCGCCAGGGCCAAGCCGGCGATACGCTGGCCATGGGCGCGGCCCAGCTCGGCGTCGCGGTGCCGAATTTCTGGTTCGCGCTGATGCTGATCTATCTCTTCGCCGTCTGGCTGCGGCTCGTGCCGGCCGGCGGCTTCCCCGGTTGGGGCGCCGGTGCCTGGACGGCGTTGAAATCCCTGATCCTGCCGGCCGTGGCCCTCGCGCTGCCGCAGGCGGCGATCCTGGGGCGCGTCGCCCGCTCTGCGCTGGTCGAGGTCCTGAACGAGGATTATATCCGCACCGCGCGCGCCAAAGGCCTGCCATACCGCGCCGTGCTCTGGCGCCACGCGCTGCGCAATGCCATGATCCCGGTGCTCACAATCCTCGGCCTGCAATTCGCCTTCCTGCTTGCCGGCACCATCATCATCGAGAATGTCTTCTACCTGCCCGGCCTCGGCCGGCTGATCTTCCAGGCCATCACCCAGCGCGACCTGATCGTGGTCGAGAGCATTGTCATGCTTCTGGTCGCCGCCGTGATCCTGATCAACCTCCTCGTCGATTTCTCCTACGCCATCGTCGACCCGCGCCTCAGAGGCCGGCAATGACCATGCGCGTCGACCTTCCCGAGGAAACCCTTGCCGGCGTGCTGGCCAGGGCCTTCGGCAACCGCTCTTTCCTGATCGGTCTGGTCATCACGTTGCTAATTCTGGCTGTCGCGCTCGTCTCCTTCGTCTGGACGCCTTACGACGTCACCAGGTTGGTGATCGCCGACAAGGCCCAGGCGCCCTCCTGGGCGCATTGGTTCGGCACCGACCATTTCGGCCGCGACATCCTGTCGATGGTCATGGTCGGCGCCCGCAATTCGATCGCAGTGGCGCTGGTCGCGGTCGGCATCGGCATGGGCATCGGCGTGCCGCTCGGCGCTCTGGCCGCCGCGCGGGGCGGACTGGCCGACGAGGCGCTGATGCGCGTCAACGACGTCGTCTTCGCCTTTCCTGCCCTGCTTTCGGCGATCATGATCACCGCGATCTTCGGCCCCGGCGCCGTCAACGCCATCATCGCCATCGGCATCTTCAACATACCTGTCTTCGCGCGCGTCGCCCGCGCCGGCGCACTGGCGATCTGGGCGCGCGAGTTCATCCTCGCCGCGCGGGCCGCCGGCAAGGGCATGACGCGCATCACCGTCGAGCACATCCTGCCCAACATCGCGACGCTGCTGCTCGTCCAGGGCACCATCCAGTTCGCGCTCGGCATCCTCGCCGAAGCCGGGCTTTCCTATGTCGGCCTGGGCGCGCAACCGCCGATGCCGAGCTGGGGCCGCATGCTGTTCGACGCCCAGACGCGCATGGTGACCGCGCCCTGGATGGCGATCTTTCCCGGCATGGCGATCGTCATTACCGTGCTCGGGCTGAACCTTCTCGGCGACGGCATCGCCGACATCCTCGATCCGAAATCGCGGCGGCGCCGATGAGCCTGCTCGAGATCGAGAACCTGTCGCTTACGATCGGCGCCACGCCGATCCTCAAAGGCGTCGAACTGACGGTCGCGCCCGGCGAAGTCGTCGGCCTTGTCGGCGAATCCGGCTCCGGCAAGTCAATGACGGCGCTGACAATCATGCAGCTCCTCCCTCATCTGGCGCGCGCCGAGGGTCGCGTGACCTTCGACGGCATCGACATCCTCGGCGCCACCGAAGACCAGATGTGCGCCTTGCGCGGCGACGATATCGGCATGGTTTTCCAGGAGCCGATGACGGCGCTCAATCCGGTCAAGACGATCGGCGAGCAGGTCGCCGAAGGCATCCGCTGGCACACGAAGACGAGCCGCGCCGAGGCCGAGGATCGCGCGCGAAAAATCCTCGACCGCGTCGGGCTGCCGGAAGCCAAATTCCCGCTGTCGCGCTATCCGCACGAACTGTCCGGCGGCCAGCGGCAGCGCGTCGTCATCGCCATTGCCTGCGCGCTGAAGCCAAAGCTCCTGATCGCCGACGAGCCGACGACGGCGCTCGACGTGGTGCTGCAGGCTCAGATCCTCGACCTGTTGCGCGATCTGGTCCGCGAGAACCGGATGGGATTGCTGCTCATCTCGCATGACCTCGCGGTGGTGACCGAGATGGCCGATCGCCTGACCATCCTGCGCCATGGCGAGGTGACGGAAGCCGGCGACACGGCACGCACGCTATCTGAGCAGCAGCATCCCTATACGCGCGAGCTGGCGCTCGCCTCCATGCATGTGCCGGCGCGGCCGAAACCGCATCTTGCCGGCTCGGCAAGACCCTTGCTCGAAGTCGAAGGCGTCGGCCGGGACTATCCGGGCCGGCGCACATCCCTGTTCCGGCCGGCGCAGCCGATCCGCGCCGTCGACAATGTCTCGCTCACCATTGAGCCCGCGCAATCCGTGGCGCTCGTCGGCCGCTCGGGCTGCGGCAAGTCCACGCTTGCCCGCATGATCCTCGCCTTGGACAAGCCGACGGCGGGCACGATCCGCTTTCGCGGCGAGGCCATCACCGGAAAAGCGGAGGCCGAGCTGAAGCCGGCCCGGCGCGACATGCAGGTCGTGTTCCAGGATCCCTACGGCTCTTTCGACCCGCGCCAGAAGGTGCAGAGACTGGTGGCCGAACCGCTGCATCTTCTGGAAAAGCAGCCGGCGCAGGCCGAGCGCCGCGAGATGGTCGCGCATGCGCTGCACGAAGTCGGGCTCGGTCCGCGCGACATGGACAAATATCCGCATGAATTCTCGGGCGGCCAGCGCCAGCGCCTGTCGATCGCCCGCGCCATCATCACCCGCCCAAAGCTGGTGGTGGCCGACGAGCCGGTCTCGGCGCTCGATGTCTCGATCCGCGCCCAGATCCTCGATCTCTTCGCCGAGCTCAATCAGAAGCTCGGCATCGCCTATCTGTTCATCACCCATGACCTGACGGTCGCCCGCGCCATGGCGGACGAGGTGCTGGTGATGCATGAAGGCAAGATCGTCGAGCGTGGCCGGACCGCCGACGTGCTCGACCATCCGCGCTCCGAAGCGGCGCGGGCGCTGGTCGCGGCGGCGCCCGATCTTCACCGAGCCATCGCGCGACGCATACAGGAACAGGGCTAAGCCAGCCGGCGGGGCAGGCTATTCCTCTGGCTTCACCAGATCGACCGGACTGATATCGAGCAGGTCGAGCGTGCGGCGCAGCAGCTTCACCTCGCTCTCAGCCAACCTGGCATCGGCCTTTGCGATCTCGGCCATGTGGCGCGCGAGCAGCTTCCGGCGCTCGACATCGAGGTCGCGGAACAGCGCGATCGCCTGCGAGCCGTTGGTTTCGTAGCCATAATCGTTGAGATATTCAATGACGCTGTCGATCGAGGCCTCGGGGATGCCGAAGGCTTCCCTACATATGCGACGGAAGACGACCATCTCGCTCTCCGAGACCGAACCGTCGGCCAGGATCATGCGGAACAGCATCAGGAGTTCCGCCGACAGCACCGGATCGTCCGCCACCTTGCGCACGCCCGGGTCACCGTCGAAGATCGAACGTATCTGGTCGAGCAGCGCCATCGCCATCAAGCTCCCCTTTCCGATTCCACCTGATTGTTAGAGCAATTCCAGGAAAAGTGTGAAGCGGTTTTCCGTCCGGAATTGCGGCAAAGCAGCGGACAGAGCGGTTCGGCGTGTAACGGCGAGCCGCTCTGTCTCGGAATCGCCCTTGCGCAAACGGGGCGAGCGTGGTGGAAGCTGCGGCTTCCTCCAGGCATCCCTCCCCGATGATCGATCTTACCCTGCAGACCGTCCTCATCCTGATTGCTGCCGCCTTTGCGGCCGGCTTCGTCGACTCGATCGCCGGCGGCGGCGGGCTGATCACCATCCCGGCGCTGCTGCTCGCCGGCTTTTCGCCGGTCGCAGCCCTTGGCACGAACAAACTGCAAGGCATGTTCGGCTCCGGCTCGGCCACCATTCATTATGCGGCCAACGGCCAGGTCGACCTGCGCCGCCAGCTGCCGTCGGCGCTGCTGGCGCTTGTCGGTGGCGCGGTCGGGGCGCTTTTGGCGACGGTCGTTCCCGGCGACTTTCTGCGCGCCATCCTGCCGCTGCTCCTGATCGCCATCGCGCTCTATTTCGCGCTGAAGCCGAACATGGACGATGTGGACCGCGCCGAGCGGCTGTCGCCTTTCCTGTTCGGGCTGATCATCCCGCCGCTGGTCGGCCTCTATGACGGTGTCTTCGGCCCCGGCGCAGGCTCCTTCTACATGCTCGCCTTCGTCACGCTTGCCGGCTACGGCGTGCTCAAGGCGACGGCGCACACCAAGCTGCTCAATTTCGCCTCCAACATCGGCGGCTTCGTCGTCTTCGCCGCCGTCGGCGTCATCGACTGGAAGGTCGGCCTGATGATGGGCGTAGCACAATTCATCGGCGCCCGCGTCGGCGCGAGCCTTGCCATCCGCATCGGCGCCAGGCTGATCAAGCCGCTGCTTGTGGTGGTCTGCCTGGCCCTAGCGATCAAGTTGTTAGCCGATCCCGCCAATCCGCTGCGCCAGCTCATTGGTGTATGAAGCGCCTGCTGGTAGACTCCAGGCGTTGCGAATCATGTTGGAGGGACCAGACATGAATCTCAGTGCACCCACCCAGATCGTGTTCATTATTTCGTTGGTCATCGCCGTCATCGGCCTTCTTGCCGCTCTTGGCGTTCTTGCATTCATTCCGCTTGCGTCCGTTTGGATCATGCTCATCGCCTACATCGTGCTCGCCGCCGGCTGTTTGATGCGCGGCGCTTGAAATTCGCAGATCTCAGGCAACTCGGAGCGCCCGGCCCTGCCGGGCGCTTTTGATGTCTCGCCAAGGCAACGACTCCAGCGATGCGGGAAAGTTGCCGTCAAACCTTCTGCATCGAGCACCTATCGCGCCAGCCCAAAAATCGCGTCGCAGTCGAGATGTCGTTCCAGCTCGGCCGCGACCTCGTCCAGCGCCTTCTCGACGGCCGCTCGATAGTCGATGCCGCCGCCCTTGACGCCAAGGCTCCCCAGGTAAGCGGCGCGAAAGGCGTCGGCGGAAAACAGCCCGTGCAGATAGGTGCCGATAACCTTGCCGTCGGCGGACACCGCGCCGTCCTCAGCGCCGTTGAGGATCGTCGACGGCCGCGCCGTGTCCGGACCTGTGGTGCGGCCGAGATGGATTTCATAGCCTTCGAGCGGCAGGCCGAACTGCACCGACTGGGCGCTTGAATTGCGTACGGTCTTTTCCGGCTCCATCACCGTTTCGATATCGAGCAGGCCGAGGCCCTCGGCCTCTCTCACGCTGCCCTCGATACCTTCGGGATCGCGCACCATACGGCCGAGCATCTGATAGCCACCGCAGATGCCGACGACATGGCCGCCGCGCTTGCGGTGGGCGGCAAGATCGCGATCCCAGCCGTTCTCGCGGAATTTGATGAGATCGCCGATGGTCGATTTGGAGCCGGGGATGACGACCAGCCCGGCATTCTCCGGCAGCCTCTTGCCCGGCGGCACGAACACCACCTCGACCTGCGGCTCGGCTTTCAGCGGATCGAGATCGTCGAAATTGGCGATGCGCGCCAGCATCGGCACCGCCACTTTCAGCGCCCGCTTCTCGCCGGAAGCGAGGCGTTCGAGCACGACGGAATCTTCGGACGGCAGCCGCCCGGCCGCCTTCAGCCAAGGCACGACGCCGAAGCAGCGCCAGCCGGTGAATTTCTCGATCGCCTTGATGCCGTCGTCGAACAGCGAGACATCGCCGCGGAACTTGTTGATGAGATAGCCGGCGATCATGCGCCGGTCTTCCTCCGGCAGGATGAGATGCGTGCCGGCGACCGAGGCGATGACGCCGCCACGATCGATGTCGCCGACCAGGATCACCGGCACATTGGCGCGCGTCGCAAAGCCCATATTGGCGATGTCGCGGCTCCTGAGATTGATCTCGGCCGGCGAGCCCGCGCCCTCGACAATGACCAGGTCGGCCCCCTCGCCGACCTTGGCCCAGGAATCAAGCACCGCGTCCATCAGCTTGGCTTTCATCGCCTGATAGTCGCGCGCCCGCGCCTCGCCAAACACCTTGCCCTGCACCACCACTTGCGAGCCGACGTCGCTCTGCGGCTTGAGCAGCACCGGGTTCATATACACGGTCGGCCGCACGCCGCAGGCCAGCGCCTGCAGCCACTGCCCGCGGCCGATCTCGCCTTCGCCGGCTGTATCGCCCGGAATGTCGGCGACGGCGGCATTGTTCGACATGTTCTGTGGCTTGAACGGTCGGACCTTCAGCCCGCGATTCTTGGCGGCGCGGCAAAGCCCCGCCACCAGCACGGTCTTGCCGACATCCGAGCCGGTGCCCTGGAGCATGATCGCATTTGCCATCAGCCCCTGCCTCCCGAGCCGATGATCGACTTCTGCGCCAAGGGTCCGCCGCGCCAGAGATAGAGCGCCATCAGCGGCTCCTTGCCCGTGCGCATGGCATGGCTGACATTCGACGCATGGTGGATCACCTCGCCGGCATCGCGAATATGAAAATCCCCCTCGCCCATTCGCCACTCGGTGCCGCCGGTCAGTGGAATGTAGATTTCTTCCGCGATGTGGTGATGGTCGGGATAGACGATGTCCGGTCCAAGGATCAGCAGGCCGCCCGCGACCGCGTCATTGACGAAATGGCCGCGCGTGCCGAACACTTCCAGCCAGCCGTAATTGTCGACGAAACCCTGCCCGAAATCGGCGGCGCTATAGCTCTGCCCCCAGCGCAGCTCGTTCCGATGGTCGGCAACGAACCGCGCCAGCTGCCTGGCGTCCGTCGGTGCAAGCGCGGCGATGCGCTCGAGATGGCCAAGGCAGGCAAGCGCACGCGGTTCGAGAGAACGGGCCGGCATGTCCCAGCCGATGCGCGCGACTTCGTCGGCGACCAAGTCGTTGTCAACGCCGGCGAGATAGGCGTGGAATCGCCCGAGCAACTCATCGAAAATTGTCGGCACGCAAGAGCTCCGTTAGTCATTCCATGCACAGCCGGTTCTCAACGGCCCGGGTTGCGCGGCGGCATCATTGGTCTAGATTGAACGGCGCGCAAAGCCAAAAACGACAGGCCACAAGGCCTGAAACGACAGGGAGCACGCCATGGACGCGGCAGTCGATGCGGGCACTGGCCAATTCGAACTCACCGAGGAACAGCGCGCCATCCAGGAGATGGCCCAGGCCTTCGCGGCGGACCGCGTCGCGCCCAATGCGCTCGACTGGGACAAGGCAAAGCACTTCCCCGCCGATGTGATCCGCGAGACCGGCCCGCTCGGCCTCGGCGGCATCTATGTACGCGACGATGTCGGCGGCTCGGCGCTTGGGCGGCTGGACGCCGTGCTGATCTTCGAGGCGCTCGCCCACGCCGACCCGGCTTTTTCCTCCTTCATCTCGATCCACAACATGGCGGCCTCGATGATCGACCGCTTCGGCTCGGACGACCAGCGCCAGCGCTTCTTGCCGAAACTGACCTCGATGGAGTGGCTGGCGAGCTATTGCCTGACCGAGCCAGGCTCCGGCTCGGACGCCGCGGCGCTGAAGACGCGGGCGGTGAAAAGCGGTGGCGATTACATACTCAACGGCGCCAAGCAGTTCATTTCCGGGGCCGGCGACAGCGACCTCTATGTCGTGATGGCGCGCACCGGCGGCGATGGCCCGAAGGGCATTTCGACCTTTGTCGTGCCCAAGGATGCGCCGGGCCTGTCCTTCGGCGCCAACGAGCACAAGATGGGCTGGCACATGCAATCGACCCGCCAGGTCATCTTCGAGGACTGCAAGGTGCCGGCCGAGAACCTGCTGGCCGCAGAAGGCGCCGGCTTCGGCATCGCCATGGCGGGCCTCGACGGCGGAAGGCTGAACATCGCCGCCTGCTCGCTCGGCGGCGCGCAATCGGCGCTCGACAAGGCGCTCGCCTATACGGCCGAGCGCAAGGCCTTCGGCACCAAGATCAACCAGTTCCAGGCGCTGCAGTTCAGGCTGGCCGACATGGAGACGGAGCTGCAGGCAGCCCGCATCTTCCTCTACGCCGCCGCCTCGAAGCTCGACCGCAAGGCGCCGGACGCCGGCAAATGGTCGGCGATGGCCAAACGCTTCGTCACCGATATCGGCTTCGATATCGCCAACCAGGCGCTGCAGCTGCATGGCGGCTATGGCTATCTGCACGATTACGGCATCGAGAAGCTGGTGCGGGATCTGCGTGTCCACCAGATCCTCGAAGGCACCAACGAGATCATGCGCGTCATCATCGCGCGGGCGCTGATCGGCCGCTGAACAGACCTTGGGAGAGAGATAATGAGCACCATCGCCTTCATCGGCCTGGGCAACATGGGCAATCCGATGGCCGCCAACCTAGTCAAGGCGGGGCATGCAGTCCTGGGCTTCGATCTCGTGCCCGAAAACCTTACGGTGGCGAAAGAGCATGGCGTGACCGTCATGGCGAACGCCGTCGCCGCGGTGAAGGATGCCGATGTCGTCATCACCATGCTGCCTGCGGGCAAGCATGTACTGTCGGTTTACGAAGACATCGCTCCCAAGGCAAAGAAGGGCGCGCTGTTCATCGATTCGTCGACCATCGATGTCGAATCGGCGCGCAAGGCGCATGCGATTGCCGCCAAGCACGACCTGCCCTCGATCGACGCGCCGGTCTCCGGCGGCACGGGCGGGGCCACAGCCGGAACCCTGACCTTCATGGCCGGCGGCTCGGACGAAGCCTTCGCCACCGCCGAGCCGATTCTGAAGCCGATGGCCGGGCGCATCGTTCATTGCGGCGGCGACGGCGCCGGCCAGGCGGCCAAGATCTGCAACAACATGATTCTCGGCATCTCGATGATCGGCGTCGCCGAAGCCTTTGTGCTCGCCGAAAAGCTCGGCTTGTCGCACCAGGCGCTGTATGACGTTGCCTCGACCTCGTCGGGCCAATGCTGGTCGCTGACCACCTATTGCCCGGTGCCCGGCCCTGTTCCGGCCTCGCCGGCCAACCGTGACTACAAGCCGGGCTTTGCCGCCGCGCTCATGCTGAAGGACCTGAAACTGTCGCAGGAAGCCGCGCAGGGCGCGGGCGCCGTGACCCCGCTCGGCGCCGAAGCCACGCAGCTCTATGCGCTGTTCAACGCGCAAGGGCATGCCGGTGTCGATTTTTCCGGCATTATTAATTTCCTGCGGGGCAATCAGGAATAAGTCACTGTTTTTCAAATGTTATTTGAAATATTTGGCTGCGCGAAGCCGGTAAATTTAGATTTGCTTAAGGTCTCGCTAACCCACCGGTAACGATGTGCCTTTAAAACGGATTGCGAGGCGGACAGCGCGTCCGCCCGGCGCTCCGGATCAGGTCTCGCGTACCGGAGCCCGTAAGTTTCGCAAGTATCCTCGTCGCGAAACGCCATGCGTATCTGGCAGAGCCGCGTTCCCGCAGGGACGCGGTTTTTGCGTTTTGAGACATCAGCAGCGACGTTCAGGAGTGGACCGGGCGCCCATTGAGGAGCGCCCGGACAATATCCCCTCAGCGCTTCCGCAAATCAGCGTCCGCGAGATCGAGCGCCTTGGCGATCCGCTCACAGGCCATGTCGATCGTGTCGCGCGTCCAGATCAGCGGCGGCGAGAGAATCATCGTGTCGCCGGTGGCCCGCAGCATCATGCCGTTCGCGATCGCGTGGTCGCGGACCACGACGGCCGCACTTCCCGATGGCAGGTAGCGTTCCTTGGTCGCCTTGTCCTTGACGATCTCGATCGCCCCCATCAGCCCGATCGAGCGAACCTCGCCGACCAGCCTGTGCCCGGCGATCCGCTCCTGCAGCGCCTGCGCGAAATACGGCCCGGTGTCGTTCTTGACGCGCTCGACCAGGCCTTCCTTCTCGATGATCTCGAGGTTCTTCAGCGCCACCGCGCAGGCCACCGGATGACCGGAATAGGTGTAGCCGTGATAGAACTCGCCGCCCTTCTCGACCAGAGTCCTGGCGACGCGGTCACCGACCAGCAGCGCCGACAGCGGCTGGTAGCCCGAGGTCAGCGCCTTGGCGGTGGTGATGGTGTCGGGCTCGATCCCGAAAGTCTGCGCCGCGAACCATTCGCCGGTGCGGCCATAGCCGGTGATCACCTCGTCCAGCATCAACAGCACATCGTATTTGCGGCAAATGCGCTCGACTTCCGGCCAGTAGCTCATCGGCGGGATCTTCACTCCGCCGGCGCCCATTACCGGTTCGCCGATGAAGGCGGCGACGTTGTCGGCGCCGGCTTGGAGGATCGCGTCCTCGACCGCCTTCGCCGCGCGGATGCCGAAATCATGGTCGCTTTCGCCGGGCAGCGCCAGCTCATAGGCATACGGCATCATCACATGGACGATATTGGGCACCGCGCCGCCGAGCTGCTTGTGCATAGGCTCCATGCCCCCCAGCGACGTGCCGGCGATGGTCGAGCCGTGATAGGCCATCTTGCGCGAGATGATGCGGTTCTTCTCGGGCTTGCCTTCGAGCGCCCAATAGTGGCGCACGAGCCTGAGCGCCGTGTCGTTGGCCTCCGAACCGGACGAACCGTAGAAGACCTGGCTGACATGCTTGGGCGCCAGCTCCGCCAGCTTCTTCGACAACAGCACCGGCGTCGGCGTCGAGCATTTGAAGAAGGAGTTGTAGTAAGGCAGCTCCTTCATCTGGGCGTAGGCCGCCTCGGCCAGCTCGTCGCGGCCATATCCGACATTGACGCACCAAAGGCCGGCCATGCCGTCGAGGATCTCCGTGCCGTCGGCGTCGTAGATGAACGGTCCCTTGGCATGGGTGATGATGCGGGAGCCGATCTCGCGCAATTCCTTGTGGTCGGTGAAGGGATGAAGGTGATGCGCGGCGTCGATCTGCTGAAGCTGCTTCAGCGAATAATTCTGATAGGTCATGGATTTGGTCTTTCCTCTTGAATCAATCCGGCAACAGCCGGGGCGGATTCTCAGAGGAAGGCGGGCGGCGAATAGCCGATGCGGGCGCAAAGCCGCAACAACTCGGCGCGAAGGGTCCGCGGTGACGGCGTCACCGCGACCCCGAAGGCGCCTGATGTGCTGAAACGGATCATGGCGGCAGCTTATGCCGCCTGCGGTTAGAAATTCAAGCCGTTCTGGTCAGCGCCTGCTTGAGGAACATGTAGCGCATTGCCGTCTGCGCCGCTTGCGGCCGACGGTCGCCGCGCCCGCCATGACCGCCCTCGGTTTCCTCGAAGAACAGCGTGCGGCCGTGGCCGGCCTCCTTGAGCCGCGCCGCCATCTTGCGCGCATGTCCGGGATGGACGCGGTCGTCGGCGGTCGAGGTCATCAGCAGCACCGGCGGATAGGCGGCATCGGCCGCGACATGCTGGTAGGGAGAATAGGCGGCAAGCCAGGCCGCCTCCTCCGGCTTCGACGGGTCGCCATATTCGGCGATCCAGGAGGCGCCGGGCGGCAGTTCGGTGTAGCGCAGCATGTCGAGCAGCGGCACGTCGATGATGACGGCGCCGAACAGTTCAGGCCGCTGCGTCAGCGACGTGCCGGTAAGCAGGCCGCCATTGGAGCCGCCCTGGATGCCGAGTTGCGCCGCCGTGGTGATGCCGCGCTTGACGACATCCTCGGCCACCGCCGCGAAATCGTCGAAGGCGTTCTGGCGCTTGCCTTTCAGCGCCGCCTGGTGCCAGGCCGGACCGAACTCGCCACCGCCGCGGATGTTGGCCTGGATATAGGCGTTGCCCTTGTCCAGCCAGAGCTTGCCACGGATCCCGGCATAGCCTGGCAGCAGCGGCACTTCGAAGCCGCCATAGCCGTAGAGCAGCGCCGGCACCGGCCCCTTCTGGTCGCGGCGCCGCACCACGAAATACGGGATCATCGTGCCGTCCTTCGAGCGCGCCTCGAACTGCTCCGAAACATAGGGCGAGGCATCGAAGCGGGCCGGCTGCGACTTCACGGTCTGAAGCGTCTCGCCATCGTCGTCCGACCAGATGATCGAACTCGGCGTCAGGAAATCGGTGAAGGAGAAGGAGACGCTGGAGCCGAAATGCTCGACATGGCTGATGCCGACATTGCCGATGGCGGGCAATGCCACCGGCTTCAGCGACCAGCCTTCGGCGGTACGGTCACAGGCGATGACCTTGCCGCGCACATTGTCCATCAGGTTGATGAACAGCCGGTGCTGCGTCCCAGCTAGCCCCGCGATCGAAACGCGATGCGCCGGCGCGAGCACGGTTTCGAATGGACCGAACTCGCCCGTGTCGATCCACTGGTCGAAATCGACCGAGTAAAGTCCGTCGGGCAAGCATTGGGTGCCGTCGGGCGCCGTCCAAGGGCTGCGCACGCCGAAGATCAGCTGTCCCTTGAAGATCGCCGTGTCGGTGGCGTCGTCGGGCAGCGGGATGCGCCGGTTCTCGCCAGAAGCCAGCCGCAGGAAACTGTGCGAGGTGAAGAAGTCGAGCGTCTTTCCGAGCAGCACATGCCGCTTGTCGCCGTCATACTCGACACCGCCGCCGACCGCGAGATGCTGCTTCTCGCCTTCGAAGATCGGCGTCGCATCCTCGAGCCTCGTGCCGCGCCGCCAGAGCTTGATGACGCGCGGATAGCCGGACTGGGTTTTGTCTTCCTCCTCGAAAGCCGCCGAGACGAGCACCGTGTCCTTGTCCAGCCAGGAAAAGCCCGACTTGGACGCGCGCGCGGAAAAACCGCCCTCGACAAAGGATCTCGTCGCGATGTCGAACTCGCGCATCTCGCTGGCGTCGCCGCCGTCCGGCGACATGTAGAGCAGGCAGCGGTCGAAATCTGGATAGAGCCGGCTGGCGCCGCCGAACACCCATTTGATGCCTTCCTTCGCCGAGAGCTGATCGAAATCGATGATCGTCTCCCAATCCGGCTTCTCGGTCTTGTAGGAAGCGACAGGCGTGCGCCGCCATAGGCCCAGCGCATTGGTCTTGTCCTGCCAGAAATTATAGACGTGACCGGCAAGTGCGGCCCCGACCGGCATATTGTCCTCGGCCGTCATCAGGTCGAGCGCGGTCTCGAAGGTCGCCTGATAGGAAGGATCGCCCTGCAATTCGGCGACGGTCAGCGCATTCTGGCGATGAACCCAGTCCAGCGCTTCCTCGCCGTTGCGGTCCTCCAGCCAGAGGAAGGGATCGTCAGCCGTTGACTCGGGCTGTGTTTTGGTCATCGAGCTGGTCATGCGGGTCTCCATCTGGCGGCCCCGCCTACATCGCGTTCGCTGCTTGGATATTCAAGAGCCTTGGCGAGATCGGTCAGAAAACCCGCCGGCGCAGGACCGTCGCCACCGCCAAGGCGGCGCAAATCACGCCCAGCGTGACCGGCAGGCCTGGGGCGCCGATCACATCCATGACGCCGCCGGTGAGGGGCGGCACGACGATGCCGCCGAGGCCCCACATCAGCGAGAAGGCGGCATTGCCGGCGACCAGCGCCGAGCCTGTAAAACGTTCGCCGAGCTCGATGATCGACATGGTGTAGATGCCGTAGGAAACGGCGCCCCAGACAAAGACGCAGAGCCAGATCAGCGGCGTCTCGATCAGCGCCGGCAAAAGCACGCAGCCGAGGATCGCCACCGCCACACAGCCGAAGCGCACCAGGCGCGCCGTCAGCCTTTCGGCGAGCAGGCCGAGCGGCACCTGCATGGCGATGTTGCCGGCGATCATCACCGACAGCAGCGCCGACATGCGCGCCTCGGGAATGCCGTGATGCGTACCGTAGACCGGCAGCAGCGCCAGGATCGCCTGCTCGAACCCTGCCGCGACGACGACCGCCGACAGAAGCAGCCAGGCTAAGGGTATGAAGCCCAGGACCGAAACCTTGTTCTCTGCCTCCTCGACCTTGGGCAGGCGGCGCACCACCACGGCCAGGCAGCCGCCGCAGAAGAGGAAGGCGCCGATGCCTACCAGGAAAGGCGGCCAGCCTTCGGTGCCGACGGCAAGCAGGCAGAGCGGCCCGGCCGCGAAGCCGGCCGAGATGATGGTGGAATAGATGCCCATGACGCGGCCGCGCCGCGTCGGCGGCGCCAGCGCGATTACCCAGATCTCGCTCAAGACATAAAGCGGGTTGGTCACCACGCCGATCAGGAAGCGCAGCGGAAACCACAGATAGACATTCTGCGTCCAGCCGATCAGCGCCAGCACCAGTGCCGAGAGCGCGGCGCAGGTGAGCGCGGTCCGCCCTGCCCCGAACCGGCGCGCCAATGCCGGGATCGGCGGCGAGGAAACGATGAAGCCGATCGGCGTCATTGCCGCCGAGAGCCCGATCATCGCCGGCGAAACGCCTTGCCGCTGCAGGATGAAGCTCAGCAGCGGATAGGAAAGTCCCTGCGCGACGGCGAACACCGAAACCGTCGCGATCACGCCTGTGATCGCAGCCAACTGCACAGTCTCGCTGCTCTCTGAATCCGCCAGAGCCATCGTTTCCTGATCCAACCCGCTGGAGGCTTAGCCGTTGCGGCCGGCCGCTGTAAGGGCCAACTGGCTGCGAAAGCGTATGTTCCAGCCACTCCCTGTCAGGAGCCCCGGCGCTGCCATAAGCCCGCGCATCCTCCCCTTCCGTCATGTCGCTTCCCTCGCCCTAGTGGTCGCCGCCTCCTCACCGGCTGCATGGCCGCCGGTCCATTATGCCGGCCAATTTCGCATTCTCACGAGGCTTCTCATGACCGCCGCCCTTCATCCCGCCGAGCCGGCACCGGCTACCGATCGCGCCCGCCGTGGCGGCCGCGCGGGCAAGCGCGCCGGCGGCGCGGCCTCTTTCGAACAGCCCGCCTTCCGGCAGTTGAAGAATCCGCTGACGCCGACCAAGTTCGTGTCCGACGACGAGCTGGAATCGATCCACCTCGCCTCGCTGCGCGTGCTGAAGGAGATCGGCGTCGACGTTCTGCACGAGGAAGCCCGCCGCATCATGAAGGCGCGTGGCGCCGATGTGCGCGAAGGCTCGGAGCGCGTGCGCTTCGACAGCGACATGATCCTCGAGCTCGTCTCGCACTGCCCCTCGGAATTCACGCTGCACGCCCGCAACCCGGCGCACAATCTGCGCTTCGGCGGCAACAACCTCATCCTGTCGATGATGGCTTCCGCGCCCAACTGCTCCGATCTCGACCGCGGCCGCCGGCCCGGCAACCAGGCGGACTACCGCAACTTCCTGCGCCTGGCGCAGATGCACAACATCCTGCAATGCACCGGCGGCTATCCGGTGGAGCCGATCGACATCCATCCGTCGGTGCGGCACCTGGAATGCATCCGCGACCTCGCCATGCTGACCGACAAGGTCTTCCACATCTATTCGCTCGGCAAGGAGCGCAATGTCGACGGCATCGAGATCACCCGCATCGCCCGCGGCATCAGCCGCGAGCAACTGATGGCCGAACCGTCGGTCTTCACCATCATCAACACCAATTCGCCGCTCAAGCTCGACGTGCCGATGATGGAAGGCATCATCCAGATGGCGAGCATGGGCCAGGCCGTGATCGTCACCCCGTTCACGCTGTCGGGCGCCATGGCGCCCGTCACCGTCGCCGGCGCGTTGGTGCAGCAGAACGCCGAGGCGCTTTCCGGCATCGCCTTCGCGCAAATGGTCAAGAAAGGCGCGCCGGTCGGCTATGGCGGCTTCACCTCCAACGTGGATATGAAGTCCGGCGCGCCGGCCTTCGGCACACCCGAATACATGAAGGCGCAGCTCGTCGGCGGCCAGCTCGCCCGCCGTTACAACATCCCCTACCGCACCTCTAACACCTGCGCCGCCAACACGGTCGATGCGCAGGCCGCCTATGAAAGCGTGTTCTCGCTGTGGGGCGCGATCCAGGGCGGCGGCAATCTGATGATGCACGGCGCTGGCTGGCTGGAAGGCGGCCTGCGCTGCTCCTACGAAAAGACGATCCTCGACATCGACCTGTTGCAGATGGTTGCCGAGTTCCTCACCCCCCTCGATCTCTCCGAGGACGCGCTCGGCTTCGACGCCATCCAGTCGGTCGGCCCCGGCGGCCATTTCTTCGGCACCCAGCACACGCAGGAGCGCTACAAGACCGCCTTCTACTCGCCGATCGTCTCCGATTGGCGCAACTTCGAAACCTGGACCGAGGCCGGCTCGCCGACGGCGATGGAACGCACCAACAAGGTGTGGAAGGAGCGCCTTGCCTCCTACGAAGAGCCGTATATGGATCCGGCCATCCGCGAGGAACTCAACGATTTCGTCGAAAAACGCCGCGCCGAAGGCGGCGCGCCGACGGATTTCTGATCACCTTTGTTGGGCCGGATGAGCAGTCGACCCCCACTCCGTCGAGCTTCGCTTAGCCTCCATACCAATCATTCAATTCAGTCTCTATAAAACGGACCTATCTTCATGAAATCCCATGTAAAAGCGGTTGTCATCGGCGGCGGCGTCGTCGGCTGCTCGGTGCTTTATCATCTCGCCAAGGCCGGCTGGACCGACATCATGCTGATCGAGCGTTCGGAGCTGACGTCCGGCTCGTCCTGGCATGCGGCTGGCGGCTTCCATACGCTGAACGGCGACCCCAACGTCGCCAAGCTGCAGGCCTACACGGTCCAGCTCTACAAGGAGATCGAGGAGCTCTCCGGCCAGTCCTGCTCGCTGCATCTGACCGGCGGCGTCATGATGGCGGACACGCCTGAGCGCATGGACTTCCTGCGGTTGGCTCACGCCAAGGGCCGTTATCTCGGCATGGACACCGAGCTGATCACGCCGTCGGAAGCCAAGGCCATGTTCCCGCTGATGGACGAGAAGAACTTCGTCGGCGCCATGTGGGATCCGGTCGAGGGCCATCTCGATCCGTCCGGCACCACCATCGCCTATTCCAAGGCGGCCAAGAAGCTCGGCGCGGAGATCG
This sequence comes from Mesorhizobium sp., assembly GCF_004963255.1. Lineage (GTDB taxonomy): Bacteria > Pseudomonadota > Alphaproteobacteria > Rhizobiales > Rhizobiaceae > Mesorhizobium. The sequence goes on from NZ_SUGA01000004.1 coordinate 269,428, forward strand.
TGCTGCGCAACCGCGTCGTCGATCTCACGCAGCAGCCGGACGGCACCTGGAACGTCGTCACCGAGCAAGGCACGGTCCACGCCGAGCATGTCGTCAACTGCGGCGGCCTGTGGGCGCGCGAAATCGGCCGCATGGTCGGCGTCGAGCTGCCGGTGCTGGCGATGGAGCATATGTACCTCTTGACCGAGCCGATGCCGGAGGTCGAGGAATTCAACAAGTCGACCGGCCGCGAGATGATCGGCGTGCTCGACTTCAAGGGCGAGATCTACACGCGCCAGGAGCGCAACGGCATCCTGCTCGGCACCTATGAGAAGGCCTGCAAGCCCTGGTCGCCGGTCAACACGCCCTGGGATTTCGGCCATGAGCTTTTGCAGCCCGACATCGACCGCATCGCGCCTTCGCTGGAGATCGGCTTCAAGCATTTCCCCGGCATCGAGAAGGCCGGCATCAAGCAGATCATCAACGGTCCCTTCACCTTCGCGCTCGACGGCAACCCGCTGGTCGGCCCGGTGCAGGGCCTGACCAATTTCTGGTGCGCCTGCGCCGTCATGGCCGGCTTCAGCCAGGGCGGCGGCGTCGGCCTGGCGCTCTCCAACTGGATGGTGCATGGCGATCCGGGCTTCGACGTCTGGGGCATGGACGTCGCCCGCTTCGGCGAATGGGCGACGCTGCGCTACACCAACGCCAAGGTGCGCGAGAACTATTCGCGCCGCTTCTCGATCCGCTTCCCAAACGAGGAACTGCCGGCCGCCCGTCCCGCGCAGACGACGCCGCTCTACGACACCATGCTCGCCAACAACGCGGTCATGGGCGATAGCTGGGGCCTGGAAACCCCACTCTGGTTCGCGCCGAAGGGCACGGAGCCGAAGGACATCGTGTCCTTCCACCGCTCCAACGATTTCGGCCCGATCGGCGAGGAAGTGCGCGCCACGCGCGAGAGGGTCGGCGTCACCGAGATCGCCAACTTCGCCAAATACGAAGTGTCCGGCCAGGGCGCGGAGGATTTCCTCAACCGGCTGATGACGAACCGCATGCCGAAGGTCGGCCGCATCGTGCTGACCCCGATGGTCAACGAGTTCGGCAAGCTGATCGGCGACTTCACCATCGCCAAGTCAGGCGAAGACCGTTTCATGATCTGGGGCTCGTCGGCCGCGCAGAAATACCATATGCGCTGGTTCGAGAAGCATCTGCCCAAGGATGGGTCGGTGCGCATCCACCGCTTCGACCAGACGCTGGTGGGGCTCTCGATCGCCGGACCGAAGTCGAGGGACCTGCTGCAGAAGCTGGTCGATGTCGACGTCTCGACGAAGGCCTTCCGCTTCATGGATTTCCGCGAGATGGCGGTCGGCGGCGCGCCCTGCATGGTCAACCGCATCACCTATACCGGCGACCTCGGCTACGAGATCTGGATGGCGCCAGCCTATCAGCGCCTGGTCTACAAGGCGATCAAGGAGGCGGGCGAGGAATTCGGCCTCGTCGATTTCGGCATGCGCGCGCTGCTGTCGATGCGTCTGGAGAAGAACTTCCCGACCTGGTTCCGCGAGTTGCGCCCGATCTACGGTCCGTTCGAAGGCTCGATGGAGCGCTTCATCAAGCTGGAGAAGAACGACTTCATCGGCCGCGAGGCATCGGCCAAGGAGCAGGCCGAGGGTCCGAAACTGCGCCGCGTCTCCTTCATCGTCGACGCCGTCGATGCCGACGTGATGGGCGACGAGCCGATCTGGGCCAAGGTCAGCAAGGACTATGGCACGGTCGAGAAGCCGCATGGCTACGGCGCGCCGCGCTTCGATGAGACCGGCAAGGAAGTGCGCGGATCGAAGGCCGCCGAAGGCGCCTCCGCCGTGCGCGGCATCGTCGATGGCGAATGGCGCGTCGTCGGCTGGGTGACGTCGGGCGGCTATGCGCATTACGTCCAGAAGTCGATGGCGCAGGGCTACGTCCCTGCCGCTCTCGCCGAGGACGAAAGCGCCGGCCTGTTCGAGATCGAGATTCTCGGCCACCGCCGCCCGGCCCGCATCAATGTCGAGCCGCCCTTCGACCCGAGCGGCGAGAAGATGCGGACCTGACGCGCCCCATTGTTGGATTGCGCCGATTGCTGTGGCATGGTCGATGGCCCGCTATCGGCGCATCAGCATGAGAAGACCACCCCCTTGCGGCAGCTAGAGAAATGGACCGATTGGCTCTGCGATGGACGGGGCGGTCCATTCAGCGCCGCGGTCGCGTCGGTCCTCGTCTACTGCCTGACGCAGATCGTGGCGATGACGCTGTTGTCCCATGTCGCGGGCACCGGCGTCGGCGTCGACGATTCCGAGCAGCTGATGGAGATGCGGTTTTTGGCCGCCGGCTACGGCAGTTCGCAGCCGCCTTTGTACACCTGGCTGGCGATCCTTGCGGCCTCTGTGGTCGGAACCAGCGTCCTTGCCCTCAAGATCGTCAAATACGGCTTGCTGGCGGCGGGGCTGACCGCCTATTTCACCGCCATACGCCGCCTCGGCTACTCGAATCGCGCCGCTGCCGCCGGCATGTTCGGGCTGCTTCTGTTTCCCCAGATCTTCTGGGAGATGCAGCATGCCCTCACCCACTCGGTCGCCATATTCTGTTTCACCTCGGTGCTGCTTCTGGCGCTGGTCGAAGCGGAAAAGCGGCGATCGGCCGTTGCCTATGCGTTTTTGGGCTTGGCGACGGCGGCCGCGATGCTGTCGAAATACAACATCGTCATCTTCCTGGCCGCCCTGTTCCTGGCATCTCTGTCGGTCCGCGAAACGCGTGAGGCGATCTTCGACCGTCGCTTCCTCATCAGCGTGGCGGTAGCGATCCTTGCCTGCCTGCCGACGCTTTATTGGAGCCTCACGCATTTGGACGATCTGCTCTCGCACCAGGGAGGCCTAGGCGTCGCCCAAGGCGGCAGCATCGCGAAAACGGCACTTCTCGGCATCCGCAGATTGGCCAACGCGATCGTCAATTTCGCTGGATTGCCGGTGGCGATCTTTGCCGTCGCCTACGGCCTGGCGATAAGAGAATGGACGGAACCGCCTCAGCCGGTACGGTGGCCGGAAAAACTGTTTTGGCGAGCCATCGTCCTTGGCCTTGTGGTCATGGTGACGGTCGTGCTGGCGGCGGGCATCACTCAGTTTCGCGACCGCTGGATGCTGCCCATCTTTATCCTCCTGCCGGCGGCTCTTGCCATGCGCTTCGACGCCATGGGCCAGAGGGGCCGCAAGACGCAAGCCACCATCGTCTTCGTCGGTGCTCTTCTTGCCGTCCTTGTGCTGCCGCTGAGCTGGTACATGCATCTGCACGGCGGCGACAGCCGCGGAGGCGTCGTGCGTTTGGATTACCGGTCGCTTTACGAGCAGATCAACGCTGACGGACCGGTCAAGACCGTGGTGTCGAGCTGGTTCTGGGTCGGCAATCTGCGCCTGGTCGACGCCGATCTCATCGCGCTCGATGACGAGACACCGGACTTCGCCCCGTCGATCCGCGAGCCGGCGGTGCTTGTCCTGACCGATGACAGGGAATCGTCCTCGGACGTCTTCGAAGAGTTGGCGAGAGCCGGCTATGCGATGGACACTGTCCACCGCACTGTCGAGGTGCCGCAGGCGCTCGGCTTCCCGCCGCGCAAGGTCACGATCACCAAACTGCATAAGAAGATCGCGCCGTAAGGTGTGAGGGGGACGAATGGACAAGCTGGGCTTCGGCCGCCATCGCAAGATCATGCCCTTCGAGCCCGGCTCGGTCGATGCGCTGCGCGGGGCCTCGCGCGACAAGGCGGCTTCGCTCAACCAGCATGTGCTGGGCTACGGCGCGACAGCCGAAGCCGAATGGGCGACCGCCGGCATTGCGGCGCCCAACCTGCCCGCCATGCGGAGCTACCGGCTCGAGCGCATCCGCGCCGAGCTGAAGCGCCGGGACTATGCCGGCGCCCTGCTCTACGATCCGGTCAACATCCGCTACGCGACGGACTCGACCAACATGCAGCTCTGGGTCGCGCACAACCCGACGCGCCACTGTTTCGTCGCCACCGAAGGCCCGGTGGTGCTGTTCGACTATTTCTCCTGCGAGCACCTGTCCGACCATTCGGGCGTCGTCGACGAGGTGCGGCCGGCGGTATCGTGGATGTATCTCTACAGCGGCGAGTTGACCGACGCGAAGGTTCGCCGCTGGGGCGGCGGCATCGCCGAACTCATTGACGAGCATGGCGGCGGCAACCGCCGCATCGCCGTCGACCACATCAATCCCGAAGGTGTCGAGGAGCTCGCCCGCCGCGGCATTTCCGTCGGCAATGGCGAGGCGGTGATGGAAAACGCGCGCCTCATCAAATCGCCGGACGAAATCCTCGCTATGCGCCGCGCCATCGTCGCCTGCGAGGCGGCGATGGGCGAGATGGAAGCTGTGCTCAAGCCCGGCATCTCCGAGAACGAGCTATGGGCGGAGCTGCATCGCGGCAATATCGCGCGCGGCGGCGAGTGGATCGAGACGCGGCTTCTGTCGTCCGGCCCGCGCACCAATCCCTGGTTCCAGGAATGCTCCTCGCGCGTCATCGAGAATGGCGACCTCGTCGCCTTCGACACCGACCTGATTGGTCCCTACGGTTTCTGCGCCGATCTTTCGCGCACCTGGCTTTGCGGCGACAGGCCGCCGTCGAACGAGCAGCGGGATCTGTTCCGCATCGCCGCAGACCAGATCGCCCATAACACGGATCTGATGCGGCCGGGCATCTCCTTCCGCGATCTCGTCGAGCGCTCGGCGGTGCCGCCGCACGATTGCTACCCCACGCGCTACGGCGTGCTCTATCACGGCGTCGGCCTGGCGGACGAATATCCGACACTGCCGCACCCCGGCGATTGGACCACCGACACACCGGACGGCGTGCTCGAGCCCGGCATGGTGCTCTGCGTCGAAAGCTATATCGGCAGGCTTGGCGGGCACGAAGGCGTCAAGATCGAGGAACAGATCCTGATCACCGAGACCGGCAACGAGAAGCTGTCAGCTTACCCGCTGGACGAGCGGCTGCTCTGACGCGCCGCCTTCGACCGCCGCGACGGCCTCGCGCATCGCGGCGACGATCGCGGCCGGGGTGGTCCTGGCGGTGATATAGGGCAGGCCCTTGCGCCGCGCTGTCCAGCCGACGACTTTGACACCCCGCGCGGCCGGCTCGAAGCGCTGCGCCAGCGCCCAGCTTTGGCAGTCGATCGCCGCGATATCGGCCCTGCCCTCGGCGATGGCGATGACCGACGACCGGTGGCCGCCGCTCTCGCCGCGCGAGGCGAAGATATCCAGGCTTTCGCCCATCGCCTCCAGGTCGCGCGTCAGCGCGATCAGCCCGGACATCGAATCGGGATTGTTGAAGATGAAGCGCTTGCCGCGCAGAAGATCGAGCGGGATGACGGCCTTGCCGTCCTGCGGCGAGGCAACCGACGAACCGCCATCCGCGGCCATCACCAGCGCGCTGGAATAAAGTTCGCCCTGCCCGCCCTCGAACGCATCGTAGGTCGGCTGCGCGATCACCTGCACATGCCGGGCAATGCCGAGTTCCATCGGCCCCCAGCAGGTTTGCCCGAACAGAAGCGCCGGGCTCAGCCAGAGCTGGTGGAAATCGAACTCGTCCGGGGGCAGCGTCGCCGGGTCCGGCGCGATCACCTCACCGGCGGCGCCGAGGATCCCGCCGGGCACCGGCGGCAGATCACCATTGCGGCGCACGATCGTTTCCGGCGCGTCGATGCCCCTTTGCCGGAAGGCGTCACGCAGCCGCGCCCATCGCTCATCGACCTCGCCCCGCGCTTCGGGCCAGTCATACATCGGCAGGGCCGCAACGAACTTGCTCATGTCGAACAGCTTTCAAGGACAGGCGAACTTTGGCGCCTGCGTTCCGCCGCGAAAAAAGCGGGCGCGGAAAGTCGAAATTACTCTTTCGGCGGCTCGGCCGGAACCGGCGCCGTGCCAAGCCCGCTCACATTGCGTGCCCTGACGCGCGGCTTGAAGGCGCGGCCGGGCTCCGGCGTGCGCCGCAGCACCGGATGGACGACCGGCTCCTTGGCCTTGAAAGCGTGGGCCTTGAGCATCGCGAAATAGTTCGGATAGGCATAACTGTTGTTCATCCGCAGCCACTCTTCGCGGCGCTCGCGAAACAGCTTTGGCAACCTATACCAGGCAATGGTCGGGCTCTTGTGATGAATGAAATGCAGATTGTTGTTCAGGAACAGGAAGGAGAGCGGCGAACGCTCGACAATCACCGTGCGCCCCTCCGGATGCTCCGACCACTGGTGCTCCGCATAGGTGCGGATCGAGATCAGCGACTGGCCGAACCACACCGGCACCAGGATATAGAGCCAGAGCGGAATGCCGAAGCCAAACGTGACGATCGGCACCACAACCGCGAGACCGATGGCATGCAGCAGCCAAGCCTTGCGGATCACCTTGTCGCCGGCAAGGATCTGCTTGGCGTCGTCGATGAAGAAGCCAACCGAGGACAGCAACGGCCCGAGAATGAAGCGGCCGACCATCGTGTTGTTGATCTTGAGCAGAAGCTTCATCGTCGGCGGCAGTTCCTCGTGCATCCAGAGCGCCTGGTAATAGCTCTCCGGATCGTCGAGCGGATCGGTCAGCCGCTCGTCCGCGTGATGACGAAGGTGGATGGTCTTGAAGCGGCGGAACGGCCACACCATGCCGATCGGCAAGAAGACGAAGGCTTCATTGATCCTGCCGTTGCGGGTCGGATGGCCGTGCGACACCTCATGCATCAGCGAGGATTGCAGAGCCAGGATAAAGGGCAGGATGGCAAGCGCCAAAAGCGGATAAGATGGCCACAGCAGCAAGCCTATTGCGAACCACGCACCGTAGCAGAAGAGAATGAGGCAGACTGTCGGCCATTCGATTGCCGGTGCGCTGCTGCGTCTCTTGTTCATGCCGGTATTCGTGCTTGCCATGCTATCGACCACTGCCTTCCAGTCGCCGGAACCCACCCGATTCCTGACAGCATTGTGTCAGGAGCCTATCGTTGCCGCAACGCGACAAAGCGCACAAACTGTTGCGAGTGCGCATTTTCAGCCGCATATGTTATACATTGTAAACAAATATGGGGATTCATTTCCGCCTGAGCCACGTTCAAGACGCTCCCGGCGCAAATTTTTCCTCTCCGAAGCAGGAGCAGCGTGATGGACAAGCGCGATCTGTCGACTCTCTTCCGGGAGCGGTTGAAAATGCTCTTGACACGATCCGACCTCAACCAGTCGGCCTTCGCGGCCGCGGTCGGCATCGACCGCTCGGCATTGTCGCAGCTCCTGTCAGGCGCCTCGACCCGCCTGCCCCGTGCCGAGACGCTTCTCAACATCGCGGCCGAGTTCAAAGTGTCGCTCGACTGGCTGCTGGGCCTCTCCCAGGATGAAGGTGTCACCGGCGAGATTAGAGAGAGCCTGGAGATCGAGGAGGCGCCGGACGGTTTTGACCGCACGCTGCTCGCCAAATGGCACGCCGAGGCGGCAGGCACGAAAATCCGCTACGTGCCGGCAGGCATCCCTGACCTTCTGCGCACCGAGGCGCTGATCGAATATGAGGCCGGCATCACCAACAAGAGCCGTGAGGCGCAGGCCGGCGAAACGCAATACCGCATCGACTATACAAGGCGGCCGGAGACCGACATGGAGGTCTGCATGCCGCGCCACACGCTGGAGATCTTCGCGCGCGGTCTCGGCGTCTGGGACCGGTTTCCGGAGGCGGAGCGGCGCAAGCAATTGCTGCACATGGCGGCCCTCCTCGACGACCTTTACCCGACCTTCCGCCTGTTCCTCTATGACGGACGCATGCGCTATTCGATCCCTTACACGATCTTCGGCCCCTACCGCGCCGCGATCTATGTCGGTGACATGTACCTGGTGTTGAACGCGACCCAGCCGATCCGCACCCTCACCAGTCATTTCGACAATCTGATCCGCGCAGCCGACATTAATGCGCATGAAGCGGCGAGCTTCGCGCAGAAGCTGGCCGCGACGTCTTTCCCGTCAGGCTCGGTCTGAGCGCTTGCCTGCCCGGTCGACCACCAATGGTGAGGTCTGCATCGAAATCGATGCCGAGATCAATCCGGCCTATAAGGTCTTCTCGGCCGCAAACGCGTTGACTGGACATAAAGACTTCTTTATATCGTTATTTGAATTCGAACACGAAAGCCAAAGCCATGACCGCGACCAACCCGATTGACGCCCTGCTTGCCGAAAAGGGCGTGCTCCTGGCCGACGGCGCCACCGGCACCAATCTGTTCGCTATGGGTCTCGAGGCCGGCGAAGCACCCGAGTTGCTTAATGAGACTTCGCCCGAGACGATTGCCAGCCTGCATCAGAACTTCGTCGATGCCGGCGCCGACATCATCCTGACCAACTCCTTCGGCGGCACCCGCCACCGGCTCAAGCTGCATAATGCGCAGGATCGCGTGCATGAGCTGAACAAGCGCGCCGCCGAGATCGCCCGCTCCGTCGCCGACAAGGCCGGCCGCAAGGTGATCGTCGCCGGCTCTGTCGGCCCGACCGGCGAGTTGCTGGTGCCGCTCGGCGCCCTGACCTATGACGATGCCGTTGACGCCTTCGCCGAGCAGATCGAGGGTCTCAAGGCCGGCGGCGCCGAAGTCGCCTGGATCGAGACCATGTCGGCACCCGACGAGATCCGCGCCGCAGCCGAAGCCGCCATCCGCGTCGGCCTGCCCTATACCTATACCGGTTCCTTCGACACCGCAGGCCGCACCATGATGGGCCTGCTGCCAAAGGACATCCACGCTGTCGCCGACGGCCTGTCGCAGGCCCCGCTCGGTGTCGGCGCCAATTGCGGCGTCGGCGCTTCCGACATCCTCGCCTCGCTGCTCGACATGACCGAGGCGAAGCCGGAGGCGACCGTGATCGTCAAGGGCAATTGCGGCATTCCGGAATTCCGCGGCAGTGAAATCCACTATTCCGGCACGCCGGAGTTGATGTCCGATTATGTGCGGCTGGCGGTTGATGCCGGCGCCAAGATCGTCGGCGGCTGCTGCGGCACCTCCTTCGCCCACCTTGCCGCCATGCGCAAGGCGCTCGACGGCCACACCAAGGCTGAGCGCCCGACCGTCGAGACGATCGTCGAGCGTATCGGTCCGATGCGCAACAAGACGGCAAGCGCCGGGGACAGCGGCGAAGGCAGGCGCGAACGCAGGCGCAGCCGCGCCTGACGGGCCCCGATTATTTGCTGTTTTCGGCGTAGCGCGACAGCGCCGTATTGAAATCGACGACGTTCTGGCTGTCGGCGCCCATCGTCATCAGGGTGCCCGATGCGCCGGGGTCGCTGATCTGTTCCAGCATCACGCGAAAACGGTCGTTGTTGAGCGCCGAAAGCGCAGTGTTGCGAGCCGCATCGACATCGCTCCTGATGCGCGCCGATTCCGCTGAAGGCGCGGACGATCCCCGGACGGACGCATTGGCCGCCGTCGCGTTCGCATTGCCGATTGTCGTGATATGCACTGCTGGTCCCTCAAATCTATCAGCACTGACTAACAGACGCTGATTGCGATGATGTTCCGGAAAAGCCGCGCAATTTAACGATTGCAAAAAGGCCGACGGGACAATGCATGTCGCCCAGAAGTGTGCAGCGGTTCTGGGGCAACGACATGCATCAAAAAACCTAAGCGCGTCACAGCGCGACGCGCTTAGTCCCGCCGGCCTTCGTTCAATTCGCAACGCCCTATTTATTGCCGTCCAGCGATGAGGCCAGACGCACCAGCGACAGGAACTCCGCCCTGTAGCCGAACGGATCGGCGCCCCGCGCGGCATTGGCGATCTCGGCGATCCGGTCGTAGCCGAAATTCGCCGTTTGGTCCTCGTCGCGCAGCTTCTGCCCGAAAGCCGCTACGGCCACCGAGAAACGCTGGTCGGCGCCGGCCGCATCGAAGGACTTGACCTCGTTGGCGGCGGTCACCGGCGTGGTGATGAGCTTGGAGACATTCTCGTTCGGCAGCTTGTAGCGGATCTTGACGAAGGCATATTCACCGGCGTTGGCGACGCCGCCATTGTCGACCTTGGCCTGGCCGTAGCGCAGCGGATCGACCTGCTCGCCGCCGCTGCCCTTCGGCGTGATCTCATAGACAGCCGTCACCGAATGGCCGGAGCCGATATCGCCGGCATCGACGCGGTCATTGTTGAAATCCTCGCGCTTGAGCGCCCGGGTCTCATAGCCGACCAGCCGGTATTCCGAGACCTTGGCCGGATTGAACTCCACCTGGATCTTGACGTCCTTGGCGATGGTGAACAGCGTCGAGGAGGCATCCTCGACCAGCACCTTCTCGGCTTCGGCCAAAGTGTCGATATAGGCGGCCGTGCCGTTGCCGTTCTGGGCGATGGTCTGCATCATCTGGTCATTGAGATTGCCGCGCCCGAAACCGAACACCGAGAGGAAGACGCCGGTCTTGCGCTCCCTCTCGATCAGTTGCTTGAGATCGTCGTCATCGGTCTGGCCGACATTGAAGTCGCCGTCGGTGGCGAGCATCACCCGGTTGACGCCGTCCCTGACGAAGGATTGCTGCGCAAGCTTGTAGGCTTCGCGGATGCCTTCCTCACCGGCCGTCGATCCACCGGGCTCGAGATTATCGATGGCCGCCAGGATCTTCTGTTTTTCCGCCGCCTTGGTCGGCATCAGCACCGTGCCGGCATTGCCGGCATAGGTGACGATCGAGACCGTATCGTCGGGTTTGAGCTTGCTCACCAGCAGGCGGAAGGCGGATTTGAGCAGCGGCAGCTTGTCCGGTTCGTCCATGGAGCCAGAGACGTCGATCAGGAAGACCAGATTGGCCTTCGGCTGCTCGGCCGGCCTCACATCGAACCCCTTGATCGCGACATGCATAAGCTTGGTGTGCTCGTTCCACGGCGTCGGCATGACGGTGACGGTCGAGTTGAACGGCGTCTTGGCCGAATCCGGCCCCTTCCAGTCATAGGGGAAGTAATTGATCATCTCCTCGACCCGGACGGTGTCCGCGTCGGGCAGGCTGCCCTCCTTCAGCGAGCGCCGGACGAAGGAATAGGAAGCCGTGTCGACATCGATCGAGAAGGTCGAGACCGGATCCTGCGCCGTTTCATGCACCGGATTGGTCTTGAAGGTCTCGATGCGGTCGCGGTTTTCCTCCTGCGGCGACATCTGATCAGCCGGCATGGGCGCGGGCTGCACCATGAGCTTGGAATCGGCCATTGCCGGAGGAGATGCCGGAATCGCGGCAGCGACACCGGCCGGTGCCTTGTCGGCCCGCTCCAACGCGTCGGGGCTCCGCTTCGGCGAATAGCCCGCAATTTCCCCGGCCACGTCCTTGCCGCCGGTCGCGAGCTGGCCACTCTCGGCTGGCGCAGGTTGCGGGGCGGGCTCGGCTTCGGGCGTTGCCTCCTGCTTGAGCAGGTTGTCGACCTCGGTCGCCGGCTTGGGCGGCGTTGCCGGCACCGTTTGTGAATTGGTCCGGGTCTCCGCGTCCGCGTCGGTTTTCTTCGCCTTGGCGGGTGCGGCGGCCAGCGGCTCGTTGATCTCCGGTTGTTCCGGCGCGGGCTTCTGGGCCACCGGCTTGTCGGCCAGCGTCTCGGTGATCTTGCCGTTGGCTGTAATGACGGCCGGCTGTTCCTTCAGCATCTCGAAAGCGGCGTAGCCGGCGATAGGCAGCGCGACCAGCGCGGTGATGGCCGGCGTGGCAATGAGTTTCCGTTGCATGATGTCTCTCCAGAGCTTTTGTGCTCGCTCCGTGAGACGAAGGCCTGCGGACGTTCCTTGGGAGGCCGTCGATTTTTTTCCATCGAGGTCGAACGCCTGCATTGCGGCGGCCATCGCACGCGCCTTCGCTTCGCCGTCCGGCGCAGGTATTGCGAGATCGCGCAGCCTTTCGAGTTCGTTGTCGTCGACCATGGTCACACTTCCCCGGCTGAACGCATCAGCACCTTCAGCCGTTTCTTCGCTTCATGGATGTGCCAGGAAACCGTTGTCTCCGAGATCGCCATCACCTCCGCCGCCGCCGCGTGGTTGAGACCTTCGCCATAGACGAGCAGCACCGCATCGCGCTGCTTGTCGGGCAGCAGCCGCACCGCCGTCCACAACGCCTCGGCGGGATCGTCCGCCGGCACCTCGCCCGCGATCGACGCATAGGCGCCATAGGCATCGGCCTTGGCGGTATCGCGGGCGCGCTTGCGCATCATGTCGCGCGAAGCATTCAGCGTCATGGCATAGAGCCATGTCGTGAAGGCGCCATTGCCCTGATAGTCGCGGATCGCGCGGCCGAGCCGCACGCAGACATCCTGAGCAATGTCCTCAGCGTCGGCCTTCCTGCCGCACCAGCGATAGGCGGCGCGATAGACGAAGCCATAGTGCCTTTCGAGCAGTTTGCCGAAAGCCCCCCTGTCTCCGCCCCTGGCCCGCCCGATCAACTCGGCATCGGAGGCTTCGCTGTCGTCCAGCATCATCGCCGTCATTTGCCCGTTGGACGAAGGCTAATGACCAATCCTTGGGGCGATGAAAAGATTTTTTTGCGGCGGCACCATTTCCTATGCGGTGCCCTCTCGGCGATCTGCGGGCTACCCCAGCGTCTCTTTGAAAAACGTCGTCAGCCGCTTCCAATGCCTCTCGGCGCCCGCCTCGTCATAGACGCTGTGATCGGGCACGCACCAGCCATGGCCGACGCCGACATAGTTCTCGATCGTATGGTCGACCTCTGCCACCCTGAGCGCCTCCGCCAGCCGCGCCGACTGCTCGGGCGGGAAGCTGCCGTCGACGCCGGCGACGCCGACATAGACGCGCGCCTTGATCGAAGCCGCCTTGCGATGTGGGCTGTCGGCCGCTTCGCTGGCCAGATTACCGCCATGGAAGCTTGCCGCGGCAACGATCCGGTCCGGATAGCTCGCCGCCGCGTTCAACGCCCGCGCGCCGCCCATGCAATAGCCGACGACGCCGATCGGTCCGTCAATGCCTTCGGCGGCGAACGCGTCGAGGAAGGCGCTGCCGTCGCGGATGGTCATGCCCTGCGTCGTACCGCCGCTCAGCATCAACAGCAGGGCCTTGGTCTTTGCCTCGGTGAACGCGGTTTTGGGATCGAACGGGCCATAGGGCGCATAACGGTAGAAGAGATCGGGCACCAGCACGGCATAGCCATGCCCAGCGAGGCGCTCCGCCATCTGGTCGAGCACCGGACGCGGACCGAAAATATCCATGTAGAGGATGATTCCGGCCTTGCCCGGCGCGGCTGGACGAAACAGCCGAGCCTTCGCCGTGCCGTCCAGGGTCTTGATCTCGATGTCCCGCTTCGTCATTGCGCGCTCCGCTTGTTGCCACGCGATAGATATCTGCGCCGCCCGCCAGGGCAAGCCACGACATCTCAATGGCGGTCAAGTTTCCGTGCGGTCCGGAAGAATGTCTACACCCCGGCGAACGCCGCCATATGGAAGGCCTGGATATCAGCCGGATAGCGATACTCAGCGCCATAGGGACAGGCGTTGCGGTCGAGGCAGCCGCCGCTCCGGCAGGGCTCGCCTCGCGGTCCGCGCACATGCGCCAGGCACGCCTGGTGCGCAAAGCCATCCACCGAATAGGCGTCCACCGGACAGGATTTCAGGCAGGGTTTTTCGACGCATGTGTCGCAAAGATGAATCGCTGCATAAGGTTCTGGAACAGAAATCTCGTCCTCGAACAGCAACGCGCCGCGATAGGCGTGCCAAAGCCCATACTGAGGATGCATGAGGATGCCGAGCGGCGACGGCCTCAGCCCTTCCGCCCGCATCGCCCATTGCTGGAACGGCAGGTAAGGCCGGTCTGAAGGCGAAACGGCACGCGCGCCGAATTCCTTCGCCACGCCGCCGATCACCTCGCGCGACCAGCTGTCGAGCGGGTTGGCGATGGGCCGAGGCTGTCCCTCGAGCCAGCGCTGGAAATATGGCCATGGCGCCGCGCCCGCCTGTCCAACAAGGAGCACCGATTTGGCTGGAAAGCCGGAAAGTCCGGCTGGCGCCATCTCATCGTCGCCAAAGCTGAAACCGCTACGCAGGATCAGCCCATTAGCCGCAAGCGCACTCGCGACCTCCTCGAGCCGATCGCGGGAAAAAAAAGTCATCCCTTCCGGTCCGGGTCGGAGAACGCGCTCCGCCAGACTTCCTTATGGATGATGTCGGCCACTTTAGCCCGGCCTGAATCGGGCTCCTTTCAAGTGAAGGCGTCGGGCATCGAGGCTTTCTTCTTGGCGATGAAGTCCTTCAGCGCCTCGTCGATGGCCGGATCGAGATGCGGCGCCTCGTAGCTCTCCAGCCAGCGGCGGGCGAGCTCGTTGGCGCGCTGCGGTGCGGTCTTCTCGCCCTCGGCCAGCCACTGCTCGTAGGAATTGTTGTCGGCGATGTTGGAGCGGTAGAAGGCTGTCTGGAAATTCGCCTGGGTGTGGTCGCAGCCGAGATAATGGCTGCCCGGACCGACCTGGCGGATGGCGTCCATCGCCTGGCCGTTTTCCGACAGGTCGACGCCCTCGCAGAATTTCTGCTGCATGCCGAGCTGGTCGATGTCCATCATGAATTTCTCGTAGCAGGAAGCCAGTCCGCCCTCGAGCCAGCCCGCCGAATGCAGCACGAAATTGGTGCCGGCAAGGATCGTCGAGTTGAGCGTGTTGGCGCTCTCATAGGCTGCTTGCGCATCCGGAACCTTCGAGGCGCAGAGCGAGCCGCCGGTGCGGAACGGCAGCCCAAGCCGGCGCGCGAGCTGAGCGGCGCCGTAGGAGACGAGCGAAGGCTCCGGCGTGCCGAAGGTCGGCGCGCCGGACTGCATCGAGATCGACGAGGCGAAGGTGCCGAACAAAACAGGCGCGCCGGGCCGGATCAACTGCGTGAACGAGGCGCCGGCGAGCACTTCTGCCAGCACCTGCGTCAGTGTGCCGGCGACCGTCACCGGGCTCATCGCACCGGCCAAAATGAACGGCGTGACGATGCAGGCCTGGTTGTGGCGCGAATAGACTTTCAGCGCACCGAGCATCGTCTCGTCGAACACCATCGGCGAGTTGGCGTTGATCAGGCTGGTCAGCACCGTATTGTTCTCGACGAAGTCGTCGCCGAAGACGAGTTTGGCCATCGCCACCGTATCCTCGGCCCGCTCCGGCGCGGTCACAGAGCCCATGAACGGCTTGTCCGAGTAACGGATATGCGCGTAGATCATGTCGAGGTGGCGCTTGTTGACCGGCACGTCGACCGGCTCGCACACCGTGCCGCCTGAATGGTGGATCGACGGCGCCATATAGGCGAGCTTCACGAAATTCTGGAAATCCTCGATCGTCGCGTAGCGGCGGTTGCCGTCGAGGTCGCGCACGAACGGCGGGCCGTAGACCGGCGCGAACACGGTCGCGTTGCCGCCGATCTGCACCGAGCGGTCCGGATTGCGCGCATGCTGGGTGTAGATCGAAGGCGCGGTCTTCAAGAGCGAGCGGCAGAGCCCCTTGGGGAAATGCACGCGCTCGCCCTTGACGTCGGCGCCCGCTTCCTTCCACAGCGCCAGCGCCTCGGCGTCATCGCGAAAGATGATGCCGATCTCTTCCAGCACCGTGTCGGTGTTCTTCTCGATCAGCGCAAGGCCTTCCTCGTTGAGGACCTCGTAGACGTTGATCTTGCGCTTGATGTAGGTGAGCTGGGTGCCCGGACCGCCGCCCGAACGGGCTGCCCGGCGTGCCGCCGCGCCGCCGCTGGCGCCGCGACCGCGCCGCCCGCCCGGCGCTTCCTGCTCGACTGCCGCGTTATCGCTCATGATCGTTCTTCCTGTAACTTGGCCTGAATTGGCTGGGCGGCCCGCCGCTGCCGCCTCTTGCCTGGATCGTAGCCATGCACCCTATTGGAAACGGCCAGCCAGCGCCAACACCTGTCGCAAAATCGACAAGAAAAGCGTCAATTTTTCAGTCGCTTTCCTTTTGCGGGAAGTCGCAAATCAGCTATGGCTAGCTTGCCCTCGCGGGTTAGGTATTGGCGCATCGATTTTTAGGCTGCCGCAGTCATTCCGAGCAGCAAGGAGCCCGAGGAAAATGGCCGACGACGAGATCATCCTTTCCGAGCTTTCCGATGAGGAGCTTGTGCAGCAGATGCACGACGACCTCTATGACGGTCTGAAGGAAGAAATCGAGGAAGGCACCAACATCCTTCTGGAGCGCGGCTGGCAACCCTATACGGTGCTGACCGAGGCGCTGGTCGAGGGCATGCGCATCGTCGGCGAGGATTTTCGCGACGGCATCCTGTTCGTGCCGGAAGTGCTGCTTTCGGCCAACGCCATGAAGGCCGGCATGGCGATCCTGCGTCCGCTGCTCGCCGCCACCGGCGCGCCGAAGCAGGGCAAGATGGTGATCGGCACCGTAAAGGGCGACATCCACGACATCGGCAAGAACCTCGTGGGCATGATGATGGAAGGCGCCGGCTTCGACGTCATCGACCTCGGCATCAACAACGCGGTCGAGAAATATCTCGACGCCATAGAGCAGCACCAGCCCGACATTATCGGCATGTCGGCGCTTCTCACCACCACCATGCCCTATATGAAGGTCGTCATCGACACGATGAAGGAAAAGGGCATCCGCGACGATTACGTCGTGCTGGTCGGCGGCGCGCCGCTCAACGAGGAGTTCGGCAAGGCCGTCGGCGCCGACGCCTATTGCCGCGACGCGGCGGTTGCCGTCGAGACCGCCAAGGATTTCATGAAGCGCAAGCACAACGTTCGCGCTTCCGCCTGACCCAAGGCATCAGGATGGATCAAAAAAAGCCGCGCCTTGCAGCGCGGTTTTTTTGTTCCCAGATGATGGAAAAGGCTGCCGATTAGTTGACAGTGTCCTTGACCGCCCTTGCCGTCGATTTGACGTCCTTGCCGACGCCGCGGATGGTGTTGGCGCAGGCCGTGAGCGCAAGCGCGCAGGCCAGGATGGCGATCGGCGCGACGCGTAGCAGTTTCATGAACGGTGTCTCCCTCGACAGATATTAAGCCCCGCAGCGAAAGCCGGCCCGACTTGGTCAAGACGCAAAAAACGGAACCGAATCAAACAGACAGGCTGCTCGTCATCGCCTGCGGGATGATTGCGCGCGAAGTTTTGGCCGTCAAGCAACAGCTAAAGCTCGACCATCTCGAACTGACCTGCCTGCCGGCCGAGTTCCATTTCTATCCGGACCGCATCGCGCCGGCGATGGACAAGGCGATCGAGAAGGCCAAGGCGGAAGGCTACGATCACATCTTCGTCGGCTATGCCGACTGCGGCACGGGCGGCCTGCTCGATCGTGTCATCGAGAAGCACGGCGTCGAGCGCATGGCCGGGCCGCACTGCTTTGCCTTCTACCAAGGCATGGACGCCTATGCGAAGGTGTCCGACGGCGACATGATGTCGTTCTACATGACCGACTTCCTCTGCCGTCAGTTCGAGGCCTTCTTCATCAAGCCGCTCGGCCTCGACCGGCATCCCGAGCTGATCAAGGACTATTTCGGCAACTACGAGAAGCTGATCTATCTCGCCCAGACCGACGATCCGGAGCTGGACAAGGTCGCCGAGAAAGCAGCGGTAATGCTCGGGCTTACTTATGAGCGCCGACCGACCGGCTATGGTGATCTGACGAGCGAACTGGCGCGGGTGGCAACCGGCGCCTGACGGCTTCACGCCTCCGCTTCGAGCGCCGCCAATACATCGGCAAAACTTGTCTTGCAGACGAAGCCGAGTCGCTCCCCCGCCCGCGAGGGATCGTAGACGCGGTCGATCGACGAAAACATCGTCCAATCCCTTTTGGCGTAGAGCCGCGGATAGTCGGGATAATAGCGCGCGACGACCGACGCCGCGTCGGCGATCAGCTCCGCGCAATCCTGCGGCCGAAACGGCGTCGGCGCCGAGATGATAAAGGTGTCGAAGCCGAGTTCCGGCGCCTTCTCCAGCGCCGCGACATGGGCCTCGGCCGCATCCTCCACCGTCAGCCGCCGGAACAGCAATTCGTTCGCCTTGGTGTTGGCGTCGGACTGCTCGATCGCATGCGCCATGTCGTCCGCTTCGGGAAAGAAGCGCGCGATACGCAGCACCACCACCGGCAGCCCATGCTCGATATGGTAGAGGCGGCACAGATGCTCGGCCGACAGTTTCGTCACGCCATAGATGTTGCGCGGCTCCGGCGACATCTCCTCCGTCAGCCAGGCCGCTTGGCGCGCACCGCCCTGGAAGCCGGCGCGGATCGCCTGCGAGATCATCAGCGACGTCGTCGAAGTGAAGACGAATCGCTCGACGCCGTTGGCGACAGCCGCGTCGAGCAGGTTGAGCGTGCCCTGCACATTCGTCGCGACGAAATCTGTGTTCTCATAATGCTCGATGTTCGGCTTATGCAGCGCGCCGCTGTGAATGATCGCCTCGATTCGGTTGTCTCGGACAGTTCCGAAGACCAGCTCGCGATCCGCGACCGAGCCGACGACCTGCGTGCGCGCCGAGGCGATCGGATCAAGGCCGATGACCTCATGGCCGAGCGCTTCGAGCCGTGGCAGAAGCGCGCTGCCCAGCCAGCCGGACGATCCCGTGAGCAATATCCGCATCGATCAACCGCCATTTTTGAGCTCACGCTGTTAAGCACGGATGACAGGCGAGCGCGAACCGGTAAGTTGTGCGCCAGTGACGAAAAGAAACTGTTCCAGCCATCGATCTGAGGAAACGATTTGATGACCCCTCGTCTGCTTTTTGCCCTCCTCGGCTTCATCGCCCTTACCCCGCCCGCCCATGCCGACGGCGAGGTGCAGAAGCTGATCACCGCCGCCGACAAGGCACGGCTGGATAAATACGGCG
>NZ_SUGA01000050.1 GCF_004963255.1 Mesorhizobium sp.
CTACCGAATCACCAACTCAGTTCCGTGCAAAGCCCTCACAAGGGGAGAAGGGAAAGGCTCACTTCCCCGCCGTGCTCACCGTTTCCAGGGTCTTCGGCGTGGCCAGCAGGCCATGGCCCGAGACGGCGCTGCCGGCCTCCGGCGCAAGCCGCATGAAGGTGATCGAGGCGGCCGCCGAGACGGCTGCCACGATGAAGAAGGCGATGTGGAAGTCGCTCAAGGTCAGCGGCCCGCCATGGATCGAGGTCGACACTTCGAGGATGCCGCCTGCCAGCGCCACGCCGAGCGCGATCGACAATTGCTGGAAGACCGCCGTGATCGGTGTCGCCTTGCTGGTGTCGGCGGGCGTGATTTCGGCATAGGAAAGCGCGTTGACGCCGGTGAAGAACATCGAGCGGATAAAGCCGCCGACCAAAAGGATCGCCAGCATCAGCGCGTAGGGCGTGTCAGGCGTGAACAGGCCGTAGATGGCGATCGAGGCGGCGGCGACCAGCGAGCCCCAGATCAGCACGCGCCGGAAACCGGCGAGCCGGAAGAGCAGCGCGGTCACGAACTTCATGCCGATGGCGCCGATTGCGGAGACGAAGGTGATCATGCCGGACTGGAACGGCGTCAGCCCGAAGCCGATCTGGAACATCAGCGGCAGAAGGAACGGCACCGCGCCGATGCCGATGCGAAACAGCGAGCCGCCGAGCACGGAGGATCGGAAGACCTGGTTGCGGAACAGCTCCAGCGCCAGCAGCGGGTTCTTCGCGCGGCGGGCGTGGATGAGATAGAGCACGCCGGAGATCAACCCGACCGCCACCGTGATGAAGCCGGCCATCGGCGGCAGCGCCGGCAGGCTGACGACGGAAAGGCCAAAGACGACGCCGGACGCCGCGAGCCCGCTGAGTACAAATCCCGGAAAATCGAGCGGCGGCGTCTCGGCTGGCGCGGTTTCAGGCAGGAACCGCGTGGCAAGCCAGATGCCCAGCAGCCCGATCGGCACGTTGATCAGAAAGATCCAGTGCCAGGTCAAATAGGTGGTGATGAAGCCGCCGATCGGCGGGCCGACCAGGGGGCCGACCAGCGCCGGCACGGTCAGCCAGGACATTGCCGCCACCAGCTCGCTCTTCGGCGTGGCGCGCACGAGCACGAGGCGGCCGACCGGCGTCATCATCGCGCCGCCTATGCCTTGCAGGAAGCGCGACACCACGAAAGCCGGCAGCGAATTGGAAAAGGCGCAGGCGACGGAGCCGGCGATGAAGACGCCGATCGCGGCGCGAAACACGGTCTTGGCCCCGAACCGGTCCGCCATCCAGCCACTGATCGGAATGAAGATCGCCAGCGAAACCAGATAGGCCGTCAGCGCCAGCTTCAGCGCGATCGGGCTGGTGTGGATGTCGACGGCGATCGCCGGCAGCGACGTCGCGATCACGGTCGAATCCATGTTCTCCATGAAAAGCGCGACCGCCAATATGAGCGGGATGATGCGGTTCAAAGGGAAACGCCCTGATTTGTCTTCGCGAATCTCGGGCCAGGCTTGGGGGCGAGCCGGCATATGCCCGGGCGGTTATCACGCATCGGCCCGGGTGTCGCATTAAATTGCTGTCACTTTTGCGCGAACACACCACTGGTGATCATCGCAACTGCTTGCCAAAGGTGACGCCGATCACTATTGTAGTGAATATAACTACAATCCAGGTGCAAATTATGGATGAAGCAGTTTCTGCTGCCGAAGCCAATCGCAAGTTTTCCCTCATTCTTCGCGGCGTGCGGGATGGCCAGAGCTATGTCGTGACCAGTCATGGCCGGCCTGTCGCCCGGATTGTGCCCGCCGAGAAGAGCGAAGGCGTGGCTTCCCGCTCGCGGGCGTCGCTGCTGTCGCGTCTCAGGCGCCAGCCTGTTGTCGACGCCGGAAAATGGACCCGGGACGAGCTTTATGAGGACGACCGGTGAAGGTCGCAATCGACACCAATGTCCTTGCCTATGCTGAAGGTGTGAGCGACGCGGAAAAACGTGAGATCGTCCTCGAACTGCTGGCTAACGTTCCGCAAGAGGGGACGGTCATTCCTGTTCAGGTTATTGGCGAATTGTTCGACGTGTTGGTGCGCAAGGCAGGTCGATCGCATGCAGAAGCCCGGGACGCACTTCTGAACTGGCGCGATGCATTCCCGGTTGCCGGGACGACGCCCGAGGCGATGATGATGGCCGTGGACCTTGCCGCAGACCATCGCTTCGGCATTTGGGATGCGGTCATTCTGTCCACAGCCTCGCAATCGGGTTGCCGGTTGCTCTTGTCGGAGGACCTGCAACATGGCTTCACTTGGGGCGGAGTCACCATCGTCAATCCCTTTGTGTCACCGCGCCACGAGTTGCTCGACGACCTGCTGGGCACCAGATAAGAAGCACGCGCGCCGCGCAACGACCGGCTTTTCATTGTCGACAGGACGTGTTACCAGCCAGCGCCAATCCTGAAAGGGAAGATGAGAGTCGGCGCTGGCCAATCGGCCCAGCGCCTTTTCCGCATTCAAAAGGACTGGCCATGGGAAAAATCATCGAAACGTCCACCGGCGCCCTGGCGCTGACCTTCGACGACGTGCTCTTGCAGCCCGGCCATTCCGAGGTCATGCCGGGCGAAACCGACATCCGCACCCGCATCGCCGGCGATATCGACCTCAACGTGCCGATCCTGTCGGCCGCCATGGACACCGTCACCGAGGCGCGGCTGGCGATTGCCATGGCGCAGGCCGGCGGCATCGGCGTCATCCACCGCAACCTGACCCCGGCCGAGCAGGCCGAGCAGGTCCGGCAGGTGAAGAAATTCGAATCCGGCATGGTGGTGAACCCGGTCACCATCGGTCCGGACGCCACGCTTGCCGACGCGCTGGCGCTGATGCGCGCCAACAGCATTTCCGGCATTCCAGTGGTGGAGAATGGCGGCACCGGCGGCCACACGGTCGGCCGCCTGGTCGGCATCCTCACCAACCGCGACGTGCGCTTCGCCTCCGATCCGGCGCAGAAGGTCTATGAGCTGATGACCCGTGAGAACCTGATCACGGTCAAGGAGAATGTCGACCAGGACGAAGCCAAGCGCCTGCTGCACAAGCACCGCATCGAGAAGCTGGTGGTGGTCGACAGGAACGGCAATTGCGTCGGCCTGATCACCGTCAAGGACATCGAGAAGTCGCAGCTCAATCCGCATGCCACAAAGGACGCACAAGGGAGGCTGCGCGCCGCCGCCGCCACCAGCGTCGGCGATGACGGCTTCGAGCGCGCCGAGCGCCTGATCGACGCCGGCGTCGACCTGCTTGTCATCGACACAGCGCACGGTCATTCGCAGCGCGTGCTGGATGCGGTGGCGCGGGCCAAAAAGCTCTCCAACTCCGTGCGCATCCTGGCCGGCAACGTCGCCACCGCCGACGGCACGCAGGCGCTGATCGATGCCGGCGCCGACGCTGTCAAGGTCGGCATCGGCCCGGGCTCGATCTGCACCACGCGAATCGTTGCCGGTGTCGGCGTCCCGCAGCTTTCGGCGATCATGTCGGCGGTCGAGACGGCCGGCAAGGCCGGCGTCAGCGTCATTGCTGACGGCGGCATCAAATATTCGGGCGATCTCGCCAAGGCGCTCGCCGCGGGCGCGAGCGCGGCCATGATCGGTTCGCTGCTTGCCGGCACGGACGAGAGCCCGGGCGAGGTCTATCTGCACCAGGGCCGCTCCTTCAAGGCTTACCGCGGCATGGGCTCGGTCGGCGCCATGGCGCGCGGCTCGGCCGATCGCTACTTCCAGGCCGAGGTCCGCGATACGCTGAAACTGGTTCCGGAAGGCATTGAAGGGCAGGTTCCCTACAAAGGACCTGTGGCTGGCGTGCTGCACCAGCTTGCGGGCGGCCTGAAAGCCGCTATGGGTTATGTGGGTGGACGTGACCTTGCAGACTTTCGCGAGCGCGCCACCTTTGTGCGCATATCCAATGCCGGACTTCGTGAAAGCCACGCCCATGACGTCACGATCACCCGCGAAAGCCCCAATTACCCGGGCGGAATTTGATCGGGAGGCCGACCAGTCCGACCGCCAGGGCGGACTGTGGCGTGCTTTGAGTTTGGCGGTGCTGCGGCTGTCGCGACACGCGGCGGCGCTCTCCATCGCCTCGATTGCGCTTTTCCTGGCCATGACGGCGCTGGAGTTCCTCTATTTCCAGCGCTTGAGCGGCGGCCTGGCCTCGCTCGACATCCGCGTCGCCGGTTTCACCCCCGACGAAGGCATGGCCTGGCTCACGGCGCTCGGCCGGCGCGGCGGCGAGATCATCATCGTCTGGCACTATTTGACCTTCGATCTCCTGTTCCCGGCGCTGCTGTCGCTGACGCTGGTGAGCCTCATCCTTGTTTACGGGCGGCGGCTCAGCACGTTCCGCGCCATGTCGGCGCAGTTGCAGGCACTGTTCTCGCTGGTGCTGGTGCTTCCCTACGCGGTCGCCGACTACGCCCAGAACTTCGCCGTCGCGCGGCTCTTGTCCGATTTCCAATCGGCCAATCCCGATTCGCTCGCCTTCGCTTCCTTGCTGACCGTCACCAAATTCGCGCTGCTGGCGATCCCGGTCTTCGTTATCGCAGTCTTCGCGCTGGCCGGACAGCGACGGCGCTAAAGCAGTTCCAGGAAGAGTGTAAAACGGTTTTCCGTCCGCAGTCGCGTTAAGGAAAGGGAGGGCCCGATGCGCCAGACCGCCATCTTCTGGCCGATGCTGGCGCACGTGCTACTGGTCTATATCGTCTATCTGGTAATGCTCAAACGGCGATACGGGGCTGTGAAATCAGGCGAAGCCAGGGTCAGCCAGTACAAGCTCCGCTCGACCGAACCCGCTTCGAGCGTCACCGTCGCCAACAATCTGATCAACCAGTTCGAGCTGCCGGTTCTCTTCCACGTGCTCTGCCTGGCGCTGTTCGTCACCAACGGCGTAAACTATCTGACGCTGGCGCTGATGTGGCTGTTCATCCTCACGCGCTATGTGCACGCCTGGGTGCATCTCAACGGAAACCATGTGCCGCACCGCACCAGCGTCTTCTTCCTCGGCGCGGGGATACTTCTCATCGCCTGGATCTGGTTCGCGCTGCACCTGCTTGGAGCGGTGTAGCTTAAAGATCGAACACCGCAATCCTGCGCTTGTCGAACTTGATGCCAATCTCGCCGCCCACCAGCCTCAGCGCCTGCTCGCCGAAGACGGCGCGCCGCCAGCCCTGCAGCGCCGGCACGTCGGCTTCGTCGCCCTCGGCCGCGATGCGGTCGATATCGTCGCTGGAAGCCAGCACCTTGGTCGCGACGCCTTCCTTTTCGGCGACGATCCTGAGCAGCACCTTGAGCAGCTCCGCCGCCGCGTTCGATCCTTCCGGCGGCTGCACGCTCTTCGGCAGTTTCGGCATCGCATCCTTGGGCAGCGCGAGGGCGGCGTTGACCGCGCCCAGCAGCGCGGTTGCCGTCGCGGAGCGTTCCCAGCCCTTCGGGGTGGTGCGCAGCTTGCCGAGCGCCGCCGCGTCGCGCGGCGCCTGTTGCGCGATCTCGTAGATCGCGTCGTCCTTGAGCACGCGGCCGCGCGGCACATCGCGCTCGCGCGCCTCGCGCTCGCGCCAGGCGGCCACCGCCTGCACGATCGCCAGCTCCTGCGGCTTGCGCAGCCGCATCTTCAGCCGTTTCCAGGCATCCTCGGGATGCGGATCGTAGGTCTCGCGCGAAGTGAGGACATCCATTTCCTCGTTGAGCCAATGGCCGCGGTTCTCGCGCTTCAGCTCGGCGCTGAGATGCTGGTAGACCTTGATCAGATGGGTGACGTCGGCAAGCGCGTATTCGAGCTGCTTGTCGGAGAGCGGCCGGTGCCGCCAGTCGGTGAAGCGCGACGACTTGTCCAAGCGCGCCCCCGTGACCTTCTGCACGAGCTGGTCGTAAGAAACGCTGTCGCCGAAGCCGCAGACCATCGCCGCCACCTGGGTGTCGAACACCGGATGCGGCACGAGATTGCCGAGATGGACGATGATTTCGATGTCCTGGCGCGCCGCGTGAAAAACTTTCAGCACCGCTTCATTGGCCATCAGCCGGAAAAACGGCTTCAGGTCGATGCCGGGCGCCAACGGATCGATAAGCGCCTCGATCCCAGGCGCGGCGATCTGGATCAGGCAAAGGATCGGCCAGAAGGTCGTCTCGCGGATGAATTCGGTATCGACGGTAACGAATTCCGCCTTTTCGAACGCCGCGACAACGCTCTCGAGTTCTTCTTGTGTGGTGATGACGCGCATCAAATCGCTTCTGGCACAATATTAGGCCCCTTTCAATTTCAGCCGCGCGCGCTTTCGTCAAGCCGCCGCAACGTAAGCGGTAGCCCGATCGCCGGGTTCTCCCATGCGAAATCGCACGACGCACCAGCGCGCCAAGCCGCCATACCCTCAGGCCGTCATGGTCCGCTCCGCCAAGAGCCGTTCATGCCTCATAGGCCCGCGCCGGCACTCGCTCTCTTGTCGAACCGGATACCGCGCCGTCCGGAACAGCGCTCGACGATGGCCGTCGACCGAGCGCGCCCGCTGCCGCCAGGCTGAGCAGGATGAACGGTATGCCGATGCCATAGGCCGAGCGGATGCCCCAATGGTCCGACACGAAGCCGAGCAGCGGCGGCCCAAGCAGGAAGGCGACGAAGGAGATCTGCGACAGCGCCGCCACATTGATCGCCGCGGGGCGGTCGGTGCGCTGAGCCGCCGCCGAGATCGCCAGCGGGAAGATGGCGCTGCTGCCGATGCCCAGAAGCGCAAAGCCCAGCATCGAAATGAAGGGCAGGGGCGAGAAAAAGACGGTGAAGACGCCGGCCATCATCGTCGCCAACAGCACGCGCGCCACGCCGCTCGGCGAGTGGCGGTCGACGAAGCTGTCGGCGAAGAACCGCGTCGTCGCCTGCGAGAAGGCGAACAGCGCCACGGTAAAGCCGGCGGTGAGCGGGCCGGATTCGAACACCGTGCGCATATAGATCGCCGACCAGTCCATGCTGGCGCCTTCCATCAGCATCGCCGACAGCGTCACCGCGACCAGGACGAGGATCGGCAGCGTGGGGCGCGCGAATATCGGCGCTTCGTCGCTGGTCGCGGCGAACCGCGCCGGCGCCGGCTCGAAGCCGCCGAGGAACAGCGTCATCGCAACCGCCACCATCGGCACCACGAGCGCCAGATGCAGTTGCGGCGACAGGCCGAGATGCGCCAGCGCGCCGCCGAACAGGCCGGCGCCGAAGAAGCCGATGCTCCAGAAGGAATGCGCCCGGTTCATGATGCGGCGCTGGAGCAGGAACTCGGTCCTGTCGGCCTCGACATTCAAGATGATCTCGATGCTGCCGATCATCAGCCCGACCGGAAGCAGCATCAGGAACAGAGACGCCGGGCCAGGCGCGTGCACCGCTATTGCATAGGCCAGGCCAAGCAACGGCACCAGCCAAAGCAGCGCGCGGCGAAAGCCTACACGCTCCAGGACCGGCGCTGCCAGCGTCAGCGCGATCAGCGTGCCGATCGGCGTGCCGATCAGGGCGAGCCCGAGCGTGCCATCCTCGATCCGCATGGCTCGCTTGATGTCGGGCAGGCGCGGGAAGATGTTGCCCATGGCAAAGGAATAGACCGCAAAGCCCGCATAGACGCGGTGCTGCGGAGCGAGTTTCAGGCCAAGGGTCATCGCGGGCATCCAACAACAGGGAGATACGGCGGGCGAACTCCTGGACCCGCTCACGACTCTGTTTCTTGCATGAATAGGCAAAACATGCAATAACGTGCACAAATAAATAGGATCGTGCATGCTCACCGAAGAACGCCACCAACTCATTCGCGATCAGCTTGCGGCGGACGGAAAGGTGCTGGCCGGCGAACTCGCCAGCCGCTTCGGCGTCTCGGAAGACACGGTGCGCCGCGATCTCAGGGAATTGGCCAAGGCCGGGCAGCTGCGCCGGGTCTATGGCGGCGCGGTCGCCTCGGCGCCCTTTGCCGCCGCGACGCTCAGCC
This sequence comes from Mesorhizobium sp., assembly GCF_004963255.1. Classification (GTDB taxonomy): domain Bacteria; phylum Pseudomonadota; class Alphaproteobacteria; order Rhizobiales; family Rhizobiaceae; genus Mesorhizobium. The sequence goes on from NZ_SUGA01000050.1 coordinate 7,993, forward strand.
AGCGCAGCGGACATGCGGTCGAGGAAAAGACGCGCCTGGCGAAAGCGGCAGTGGGGCTGCTCGTGGCGGGGCAGTCCCTGTTCATCGATGGCGGCACTACCAATGAAGCCATCGCCAGGGCAATCCCGCGCGATATGGAACTGACCATTGCCACGAATTCGCTGGGCGTCGCCTCGGCGCTGGCCGATCGTCCTCTGGTCGAACTGATCGTGCTCGGTGGCCGCTATGTTCCCGAGCTCGGCACCTGTGTGGGCGCCGATACGCTGGCCGCCGTGGCCCAGCTCGGCGCCGATCTGTTCTTTCTGGGCTCCTGCGGTCTGGATGCCGCTCGCGGCGTGACCGCCTTCGATTCGGCCGAAGCTGAGGTGAAACGCGCCATGGCGAAAAACAGCGCCGGCATCGTCATTGCCGTCACCAACGACAAGCTTGCGACTGCTGCGCCCTATCGTGTCGCCGGTGCCGATGCGATCCGCCATCTCGTGGTGGAAAAGACCGCGCCTGCCGCCACGCTCGCCGATTTCCAAAGCCAAGGCGCGCAAATCCACTTTGCCTGAGCTGAAGCGCGCCTGTGTGAGCGCTTGCCTTGACAAAGCCGGCCTCTCATGCGCTTTTCGCGCCAATTTTCGAGCCGGGCTGGTGCCCGCAATTTCCGGACTTTACCCATGACCACGCATCGTTACCGCAGCCACACCTGTGCCCAGTTGAGAAAGAGCGACGTCGGCAATTCCGTCCGCCTGTCGGGCTGGGTGCATCGCGTGCGCGACCATGGCGGGCTGCTCTTCATCGATTTGCGCGACCATTACGGCCTGACCCAGATCGTCGCCGATCCGGATTCGCCGGCCTTCAAAGTGGCCGAGACGGTGCGCGGCGAATGGGTGATCCGCGTCGACGGCGAGGTCAAGGCGCGGCTGCCGGAGACGGTGAACGCCAATCTGCCGACCGGCGAGATCGAGATTTTCGCGCGCGAGATCGAGGTGCTGTCGGCCGCCAAGGAACTGCCGCTGCCGGTGTTCGGCGAGCCGGAGTACCCGGAAGACATCCGCCTAAAATACCGCTTCCTCGACCTGCGCCGCGAGACGCTGCATCGGAATATCGTGGCGCGGACAAAAATCATCGCCGAGATGCGCAAGCGCATGGGCGAGGTCGGCTTCACCGAATTTTCGACGCCGATCCTGACCGCGTCGTCGCCAGAAGGCGCGCGCGACTTCCTGGTGCCGTCGCGCATCCATCCCGGCACCTTCTATGCGCTGCCGCAGGCGCCGCAGCAGTATAAGCAGCTGATCATGGTGTCCGGCTTCGACCGCTATTTCCAGATCGCGCCCTGTTTCCGCGACGAGGACCCGCGCGCCGACCGGCTGCCCGGCGAATTCTACCAGCTCGACCTGGAGATGAGCTTCGTCGAGCAGGACGACGTGCTCTCCACCATGGAGCCGGTGCTTCGCGGCGTCTTCGAAACCTTCGCCAACGGCAAGCCGGTAACCCAGAAATTCCGCCGTATTCCCTATGACGAGGCGATGCGCACCTATGGCTCCGACAAGCCGGACCTGCGCAACCCGATCGAGATGCAGGCGGTCTCGGATCATTTCCGCGATTCCGGCTTCAAGGTCTTTGCCAACATCCTGGCCAACGATGCGAAGGCCGAGGTCTGGGCCATTCCGGCCAAGACCGGCGGCAGCCGCGCCTTCTGCGACCGCATGAACTCCTGGGCGCAGAGCGAGGGCCAGCCGGGCCTCGGCTACATCTTCTGGCGCAAGGAAGGCGAAAAACTCGAAGGCGCCGGCCCGCTGGCCAAGAACATCGGCGAGGAACGGACCGAGGCGATCCGCCAGCAACTCGGCCTTGCCGACGGCGATGCCGCCTTCTTCGTCGCCGGCGATCCGAAGAAGTTCGTCACTTTCGCGGGCGCCGCGCGCACCCGCGCCGGCGAGGAGCTGAACCTCGTCGACCGCGAGCGGTTCGAGCTGTGCTGGATCGTCGACTTCCCGTTCTTCGAATGGAACGAGGACGAGAAGAAGATCGATTTCGCGCATAACCCGTTCTCCATGCCGCAGGGCGGCATTGACGCGCTGAACGGGCAGGAGCCGCTCGGCATCAAGGCGTTCCAGTACGACATGGTCTGCAACGGCTTCGAGATCGCGTCGGGCGGCATCCGCAACCATCTGCCGGAAACCATGGTCAAGGCTTTCGAGATGGTCGGTCTCGACCGCGCAACCGTGGAAGAGCGCTTCGGCGGCCTCTATCGCGCCTTCCAGTATGGCGCGCCGCCGCATGGCGGCATGGCGGCCGGTGTCGACCGCATCGTCATGCTGCTCGTCGGGGCCAAGAACCTGCGCGAGATCACCATGTTCCCGATGAACCAGCAGGCTTACGACCTCTTGATGAACGCGCCGTCGGAAGCGACCCCGCAACAGCTGCGCGAGCTGTCGCTGCGCGTCGCGGTTACGAAGAAGGAAGGCTAGGACTCCCAGCCAGCCTTTGTTTCTTCTAAGAAGTCGGCCCGACAAAAAAGCCCGGCATCACTGCCGGGCTTTTTGTTTGGAGCTGACGTGTTCGATCAGTCCTGGTTCGCTTTGACCTTGACGCCGAGCGTCTTGGGCAGGTCGAGCGGGTTGGACATGGCGCCGGCCATGATCAGCGCGAACGGCACCGACGACGGCGGCTCGGCCGAGATTTCCAGGCTCTTCGGATTGTCGAGGAAGGTGTTGACCGCCGACGAGACTTCCGCCGTCAACTCGGGATTGTTGAGCTGCGCCATGCCGAACGGCACGATCGCCTTGGCCTGGTTGGCGACGTCCTTGGCCGACATGCCCTGTTGCTTGCCGACATAGTCGAGCACCTTGCCGGTGAGCGAATCGTCCTCGAAGCGCACCGATGCGCCGTTGAAGGAAAGCTGCTGCATCAGGCCGAGCATGGCCATGCCCTGCGCGGAATTGTCGGCGCCTTCCGGCTGCGAGGCGAGCTGCTTCTGCATCGCCTGCATCGACTTGATGAAATCGACCGTGTAGCCGCCGAGGTTGAAGGTCATGCCGAGCGTGCCGGCATTCTCGACCGAGATGTCATATTTCGACAGCTCCATCTTGCCGTCGCTCGGCTGCCATGTGCCGGCCATGGCAATGTTGCCCGAGATGTTCTGGTAGCCGAGTGCCTCGATCGCCTCCTTCGACTTGGGATCGTCGATCAGCGAGAGATCCGCGGTGAATTTCTCGGTGTTGGCGGTGAAGTCCATCGCCTTGCCGTCGGCCGGCGGGGTGATCTGGACCGCAAGCCCGTCCATCGCGAAGGCCGTCTTGTCCCCGACCTTGACCGTCACGTTGGAGAGCTCCGCCGACTTGTACATCATCAGCGAGCCGAGCGGATCGGTGCTGCCTTCGGCCGGGACTTTCATGTCGTGGATGACCACCGGGCTAAGGTCGAGCGTCACGCCGTCCTTGCTGTGTTCGAAGGGCGAGGTCGAGACGGTGGCGATCGCATAGCCGCCATTGGTCTCGGTCACACCTTCCAGCTTCACGTCGCCGATTGGCAGCGCTTCCTTCTCGGCTGCCGGCTTGATGGAGACGCCCTGCAGCACGGCGTTGGAATCGTCGCCCGAGACACCGGTCCACGAAATCTCGACGCCCTGGGCGGCAAGGGCTGCCTTGATACGCTCGGCCACCGCCGGATCGGCGGCGAAGGCCGCATTAAGAGGCAGCGTCAGCAGAAAGGTCGAAAAAGCCAGTTTCTTGAGCGTTGAGCGTTGGATTGTCATGGCGAGTTCCCTGTCCTGATTTGGCTATGATGAAATTGTTTTGAAACCTGCTCCATCACCATTCCGTGACGAACGGGACGGGAAGAAGGCATTTTCCGGCACATGTGTCGAAAATGGCGACGAAAAGCAAACGCCGGCTGGCAGTCATTGCGCGACGCGGTGAATTTGTCATGAAGATCGCGGCTTTCCTCCGCCAGCGCGTTGCATGCCAGATAGAGGCCGCGTGTAACGAGTTGATGTTGGCCGGCGTCATGGTGCCGCCGCAGCCTGTTGCAGATCGGTGGCAAATTGCAGCCGCGGCTCCGTCGCTTCAGTGAAGCCCTTCACATCGCCGGTTGTGTGTTTGCAGCCGCGACCAAAGCGCCGATGTTCACGCGGCGCTTGCCGCGAATCACCCGCTCGGCTAGTCCAAATCCATGGGAAAGAGGCTTTTGCCGCCCGATGACAATGGCGGCGGCGACAAAATCGAACCGGTCGATCTGAAGGAAGCGCTCGAGCGGCGCTATCTCGCTTACGCGCTGTCGACCATCATGCACCGGGCATTGCCGGATGTGCGCGACGGACTGAAGCCGGTCCATCGCCGCATCATGCATGCCATGCGGCTGCTCAGGCTCAACCCCGATCAGGGTTTTGCCAAATGCGCCCGCATCGTCGGCGACGTGATGGGCAAATTCCATCCGCATGGCGACCAGTCGATCTACGACGCGCTGGTGCGCTTGGCGCAGGATTTCTCGATGCGCTACCCGCTGGTCGACGGGCAGGGCAATTTCGGCAACATCGACGGCGATAACGCCGCCGCCATGCGCTACACCGAGGCGCGCATGACGGAGGTGGCGAGCGAGCTACTTGCCGGCATCAATGAAGACGCGGTCGATTTCCGCCCGACCTACAATGAAGAGGACGAGGAGCCGTCCGTCCTGCCGGGCGCCTTCCCGAACCTGCTCGCCAACGGCTCCTCGGGCATTGCCGTCGGCATGGCGACCTCGATCCCGCCGCACAACGCCGCCGAACTCTGCGATGCCGCTCTCCATCTGATCGAACATCCGGAAGCGCCGGTAGCGAAGCTGATGGATTTCGTCCAGGGGCCTGATTTCCCGACCGGCGGCATCATCGTCGACAGCCGCGCCTCGATCCTCGAAGCCTATGAGACGGGCCGCGGCGGTTTTCGCGTGCGCTCGAAATGGGGCCAGGAGGATCAGGGCAGGGGCACCTGGAGCATCGTCGTCACCGAGATTCCTTACGGCGTCCAGAAGGCCAGGCTGATCGAGAAGATCGCCGAGCTTCTGATGGCGCGCAAGCTGCCGCTGCTCGAAGACATCCGCGACGAGAGCGCCGAGGACATCCGCATCGTGCTGGTGCCGAAGAGCCGCACCGTCGATCCCGGCCTGCTGATGGAATCGCTGTTCAAGCTCACCGAGCTCGAAAGCCGCTTCCCACTCAACATGAACGTGTTGTCGCGCGGCAAGGTGCCGAACGTGCTCTCGCTGAAGGGCGTGCTGAAGGAGTGGCTCGACCATCGTCGCGACGTTCTGGTCCGCCGCTCGAAATATCGTCTCGGCGAGATCGAAAAGCGGCTGGAAATCCTCGCCGGCTACCTGATCGCCTATCTCAACATCGACGAGGTGATCAGGATCATCCGCGAGGAGGATGAGCCTAAGCAGGTGATGATGGCCCGCTGGTCGCTCACCGACAACCAGGCCGAAGCCATCCTCAACATGCGCCTGCGCGCCTTGCGCAAGCTGGAAGAGATCGAGATCCGCAAGGAGTTCGACGGGCTCACGGCGGAGAAGAAGCAGATCGAGGCGCTGCTCGCGTCCGACGCCAAGCAATGGGCGACGATCAAGTGGGAAGTCACGCAGCTTCGCGACAAGTTCGGCCCCGAGACCGAGCTCGGCAAGCGCCGCACCCAGTTCGCCGACGCGCCGGAGCACGATCTCACCGACATCGCGCATGCGATGATCGAACGCGAGCCGGTCACGGTCGTCGTCTCGGAAAAGGGCTGGCTGCGCGCCATGAAGGGCCACCTGACCGATTATTCGCAGCTCGCCTTCAAGGAAGGCGACAGCCTGAAGCTTGCCTTCCATGCCCAGACCACGGACAAGATCCTGGTCTTCACCACCGGCGGCAAGTTCTACACCATCGGCGCCGATCGGCTGCCGGGCGGCCGCGGCCATGGCGAGCCGATCCGCATCATCGTCGACATGGAGAACGACCAGGACATCGTCACCGCTTTTGTCCATGATCCGAAGCGCAAGCTGCTGTTGGTGTCATACGACGCCAATGGTTTCGTCGTTTCGGAGGAAGAGGTCGTCGCCAACACCCGCAAGGGAAAGCAGGTCATGAACGTCAAGGCGCCGGACGAAGCCAAGCGCTGCATTCCGGTGGCGGGCGACCACCTCGCCATTGTCGGCGAGAACCGCAAGATGCTGGTCTTCCCGCTCGCCGAAATCCCGGAAATGGCGCGCGGCAAGGGCGTGCGCCTGCAGAAATACAAGGACGGCGGCGTGCTGGACCTGAAGACCTTCACGCTGGAGACCGGGCTCTCCTGGCAGGATTCGGCCGACCGCACCTTCACCAAGTCGCGCGAGGAACTCGCCGAGTGGATCGGCGCCCGCGCCGCCGCCGGCCGCATGGTGCCGAAGGGCTTCCCGCGGACGGGGAAGTTTGGGTAGTGCCAAATCTCCCCCTTGAGGGGAGATGTCGCCGAAGGCGACAGAGGGGGTCGCCGCGCGTAGAGCGCCGACCTTCTCTGTTGGCGAAGGGCGCCGGCGTTTCACGCGCAGCGACCCTCTCTGGCCTGCCGGCCATCTCCCCCTCAAGGGGGGAGACACCCAAGTCATTTGGACTATCGTCACGATTGCTGCACTATGATGGTGCATAAGCATTCCTTGAATTCATCGGGTAGGGGAGAAACGCGCGCTTGAAGCGGGCTGAAATCCAGAAGCCGGGGCAACGCCTGTTCGGCCTGTCGACGCCGCTCAGGGCTGCCGTCATCCCGCCGCTGTCGGCGGCGCGCTGGCTCCTGGTGCTGATAGTCGCCGCCGGCGTTTATTTCTTCCACGGCTTCCTGTTCCCGGTTCTGGCCGCGCTCGTCATCGCCTTCGCCAGCTGGCCGCTCTACCGCCGCCTGCTCGTCGCCGTCGGCGGCAACCGCACCATAGGCGCGACGCTTGCGATCCTTTTCATCCTCACCTTCCTGGTGGTGCCGATCGCGCTGGCCGGCACCTATGCCATCAACGAGCTGCGCGAGTGGGTCACCTGGGCGATCGAGACCAATCGGCACGGCGCGGTGACGCCGGGCTGGATTGCCACAATGCCGGTCATCGGCGAGTGGCTGAACGAGCAGTGGACATCCTATCTTGGCCATCCCGGTGGCATCGGTGAACTGATCCAGGCGGTCAGCGGCTCCAATATCGGAAGCATCTATCGCGGTGCTTTGGCTGCTGGCGGCAGTGCCTTCAGCCTGCTGCTGACGCTTCTGTTCATGATGATCGCGCTGTTCTTCGCCTATCGCGACGGCGAGTCTTTCGCGGCCCAGGTCGATCGCTTGGGCGAGCGCATCCTGCCGACGCGCTGGGAGCGCATCTCGCGCGTCGTGCCGGCGACCATCTCCTCGACCGTGACGGGTATGACAATCATCGCCATCGGCGAAGGCCTTGTGCTGGGCATCGCCTATTGGCTCGCCGGCGTGCCGTCGCCGGTGACACTTGGCGCGCTCACCGGCATCATGGCGCTGATCCCCGGCGGGGCGCCGCTCTCCTTCACCCTGGTGTCGATCTACCTCGCCGCCAGCGGCAAGCTGTTCGCCGGCGCCGCACTGTTCACCTGGGGCGCGGTCGAACTCTTCATCGTCGACAAGACACTGCGGCCCAAGCTCGTTGGCGGGCCGATCAAATTGCCCTTCCTGCCGACGTTCTTCGGCCTGATAGGCGGCGTCAAGACGATGGGCTTCCTCGGCCTGTTCATCGGCCCGGTGCTGATGGCGCTGCTCGTCGCCATCTGGCGCGAATGGCTGCGCGAGGTGGAATTGATGGACGAGATTCCTTCGGTCGCCGGCAGAACCGACCCGCCGGCCCAGATCGAGGCGGCGGCCGAGCCGAGGAAGATTCAGGCCGGGTGAACCATGGCAAGCGCCGCCCGCCTCTTGCGGCCTTCATGCAATTGCCACAGCGAATGCGCCACCAGCGTCACGATCAGGATCGTGCCGCCGATCAGGCTGTTGCGCGTGGGAGCCTCGGCGAAGATCAGCCACACCCATACTGGGGCGAACACGGTTTCCAGCAGGTAGAACATCGCCACTTCCGGCCCTGAAATGTATTTCGGCCCATTGGCCAGGCAGAAGAACGAGATCGGCATGATCACGGCGCCGTTGAAGATGATCCACCACGGCGCGTTCACGTGGAATCCTTCGCCCGAAACCATGAAGGCGGCGAGCGCCAGCGGCAGGATGACGCCGACCAGCCCGGTGAAGCCCATGTCCTCGCCGCTGGCGCGCGAGATGGTGATGGCGAGCGCGACGAAGAAGGCTGAGCAAAGCGCCATGAAGTCGCCGAACAGATGCCCGGTTCCGACCGAGCCGCCGACGATGATCAGCACGCCGAGGATCATCGCCAGCATGGCGATTACGGTCGCAATCCGCGGTCTTTCCTTGAGGAAGAGCCACGACAGCAGCGCCGCGAACACGGTGTTGAAGGCCAGGATGAAGACGAGGTCGGCGGTCGAGGTGTGATAGACCGCGGTGACGAATGTTATCCCGGTCATGCCGTAGCAGAATGCCACGGCAAGCCCCGACCAGCCTGGAATGAGCTTCGGCGCGTTCCTGTCGAACGACCGCCAGATCGCCCACATCACCAGCCCCGCCAGCAAGGTGGTGCCGGTGCGCAGCAGCATGATCGTCCAGGGTGTGCCGTCGGCAAGCCGGATCAGCGGTATGTCTATGGTCAGTGTCAGGCCGCCGATGGCGGTGATCAGCAGACCTTTTTGGTGGTCGGTATGAGTGGACACGCGGGCAATCTCGCAAAGCAACTTGAGGGGACGCAAAGCGGCCGTGACGCAGTCGTTCCAGCCTGACGGCCGAAAGACCAGCGTCCTCCTCCTTGAAACAGTTTAAGGGTGAAGCGTGAGGCGGTTCAGCGACTGACCGCTTCGTGGTCGTAGCGTTCCCAGCCTTTCGGGCCGAGATGCTCCTGCGGCATGAAACGCATCTTATAGTTCATCTTGCGCGAGCCGTTGACCCAGTAGCCGAGATAGACGTGGGGCAGGCCCATTGCCTTGGCACGGGCGATGTGGTCGAGGATCATGAAGGTGCCGAGCGAGCGGTCCTCGAGGTCGGGATTGAAGTAGGAATAGACCATCGACAGGCCGTCGGCCATCTTGTCGGTCAGCGCCACGGCGATCAGTTCGCCCTGGCCTTTGCCGGTGATGAAGGTGTCGGGCCCACGACGCCGGTATTCGATGATCTTGGTGTCGACATGCGTGTCTTCCACCATCATCGCGTAGTCGAGCACGGTCATGTCCGACATGCCGCCACGGCGATGGCGGGCGTCGAGATAGCTGCGGAAGAGAGAGTATTGCTCGGTCGAGGGCTGCGCGTCATGCATGGCGCCGACGAGATCGGCATTGTGCTGGATGACGCGGCGCATGTTGCGGCTGGGGTCGAATTCCTGCGCCAGGATGCGCACCGACACGCAGGCGCGACAGGACTCGCAGGCCGGGCGATAGGCGATGTTCTGCGAGCGCCGGAAGCCGCCTTGCGTCAACAGGTCGTTCATCTCCGGCGCCTTGTCGCCGACAAGGTGCGTGAACACCTTGCGCTCGAACTGTCCCTCCAGATAGGGGCATGGTGACGGCGCGGTCAGGAAGAACTGCGGCGACTGGGTCGGATGCTGCGTCATCTAATCTTGGAAACGCTCCTGCGAATCGCCCTACCTTTGGCCCGGCCGGCGAAAAATTCAACAGGATTGTGCGGCCGCGGCCTCTGCGGCCTGTTCATATTGAGAGACAGGCGGCTTGGTTGTTCGATGGATGCGGCTGTTGACACCGTCAGATGTCGGTGCGGGTGACCACGGTGCCGAGTAGCAGATCGTGCAGCGTGCGCTTGCGGTCGGAAAACAGCGTGACCAGCAGCGCCAGCGGCGTCAGGATGACGTTGCCGGCCCAGAACAGAACGGAATGCACCACCGCCGTCATGCCGTCGATGCGGCTGCCGTCGAGCTTCTCCAGGCGGATGCCCATGATCTTCATGCCGGTCGTCGCCTGGTCACGGCTGCCCAGCGTGTTCCAGATGTAGAGGATGGCGACCATCGGCACCAGCACCGAAAACAGCGCCCAGCCGAGGCCGAAGGTCAAAAGCCCGAGAATGGCCACCAGTATGGCAAAGGGAATGGTCAGCAGCGCGACGAAGAAATAGTCGAGCAGGAAGGCAAAGATGCGCCTTGTCCGCACCCCGCGATAGGCGCGGGTGTCCTCGAACTTGGTCGTGATGATCTCACCATCCAAAACGCGTGCGTTCATGTCCGTTCCTCGATCGCCGCATCCGCATAAAGATGCCTGCCGCATTCTCAAATGGTGAGAGCGGCCCGAAATTCAAGGAACGTGCCCGCGGGCGGGCTGCGTGATCTCAGAAAATGCCGGGACAGAGCCTGTAGCGAACCCGCCCGAGATAGTGGCGATATTCTTCCGTTAGCGCCAGGATGCGTTCCTCGCGCAGGATGCGATGGACCTGGAATAGGGTGATGATCGCGTAGACGGTGAAATTGTAGAGCGAGAAGCTCGACAGCAGGAACAGGATGTGCCCCGCCAGGTAGCCCGCATAGATCGGATGCCGCACGTAGCGGTAGGCCCCGCCGGTGACGACGCCGCGATTGGCGGGCAGGATGGCGAAGGAGCGGCCAAGCGACATCTTGCCCCAGATGACCAGCCACAGGGCCAGGAACTGCAGCGGCGCCGCGATAAACAACGGAATGATGGCGGCGCCCTCCTGAAGCGAGACGAAGCCCGAGCCGAAACCCGCCGTCAGCGAAATGAATACCGTGAAAGGACTCCAGTCGCGGACAATCGGCCGCCGCGCCAGAAGCAGCCAGATGAAGGTAAGCGTCTCGGAGATCGTCAGCAGCAGGACGTTGAGGCGGCCCGGATCGACGATGACGTTGCTCACGCCGCGATAGACGAAGATCGCGGCGACGAGCAGCGCGATGAAACGAAACAGGCCTTCACGCAGATCCACGAAGACCGGGTGGGCCTGTAGGTCAGACAGGAATCCAGGCGCTGTGCCGGGCAAGGTATCGCTTTTGGACATGAAAACTCAGCCACCCCGTGGTTCCCTCGCTTATCACCATTGCACGCAAGCGTTGCCGTCGGGTTAAGTTCACGGTTCATACGGCCGCTTCTTCCAGATTTTCCGCGGTAGGCAGACGCGATAGGCAGTTGAATATGACGCCGCCGCCGGATTAGCTTGTTGCGGCGCACAAGATGCGGGGAAGGGGTTCATGGATTACGACATGCTGGTCATCGGCAGCGGCCCTTCGGGACGCCGCGCCGCCGTGCAATCGGCCAAGCTCGGCAAGTCGGTGCTGGTGGTCGATCGGGGCAGGCGTCTGGGCGGCGTCTCGGTGCATACCGGCACCATTCCGTCGAAGACGTTGCGCGAGACCGTGCTCAATCTCTCGGGCTGGCGCGAGCGCGGCTTCTACGGCCGCGGTTACCGGGTGAAGCAGGACATTTCGATCGGCGATCTGGTCGAACGGCTGCACAAGACCCTCGACCACGAGGTCGAGGTGTTGCAGCACCAGTTCATGCGCAACACCGTGAGGAGCGCGCGCGCCGCGGTTAAATTCCTCACGCCGAACAAGGCCAGCCTGACCGCCGACAATGGCGATTACAGCGAGGTCGGTTTTGCCAACGCGCTGATTGCCGTCGGCACCCGGCCGCACCGGCCGGCCGACGTGCCCTTCGACAGGAAGCGGATCTTCGACAGCGACGAGATGCTGGAACTCCACCACCTGCCGCGCACGTTGACGGTGATCGGCGCCGGCGTCATCGGCGTCGAATATGCCACCATCTTTTCGGCGCTCGACGTGCCGGTGACCTTGGTCGAGCCGCGCAACTCCATCCTGGATTTCATCGACCGCGAGATCGTCGACGACTTCATCCACCAGATGCGCGACCGCGGCATGACCATCCGGCTCGGCAGTCCGGTCAAGGAGATCGCCTCCAAACCCGACTATGCCGAGGTGACGCTCGCCGACGGCCGCACCATCCGCTCCGAGATGGTGCTCTACGCCGCCGGCCGCACCGGCAACATCGCCAGCCTCGGCCTCGACGCGATCGGCATCGAGGCCGACGCCCGAGGCCGGGTCAAGGTCGATCCGCAAACCTTCCAGACCAGCGTGCCGAACATCTACGCGGCCGGCGATGTCATCGGCTTCCCGAGCCTTGCCTCGACCTCGATGGAGCAGGGCCGGGTGGCGGCATGCCACGCCTTCGGCGTCAACTTGCCGCCGCCGCCGGAGAGCTTTCCCTATGGCATCTACGCTGTGCCGGAGATCTCGACGGTCGGCCTGTCGGAAGAGCAGGTGCGCGAGAGCGGCGATGCTTACGAGGTTGGACTGGCGCGTTTTCGCGAGACATCGCGCGGCCATATCATGGGCGTCTCAAGCGGTTTCCTGAAGCTGTTGTTCTCTGTCGAGACGCGCCGCTTGCTTGGCGCCCACATCGTCGGCGAGGGCGCCACCGAGCTCATTCATATCGGCCAGGCGGTGATCAATCTCGGCGGCACGGTCGACTTCTTCGTCAACAACACCTTCAACTATCCGACGCTGGCGGAAGCCTACAAGATCGCAGGCCTGGATGCCTGGAACCGGATGGGACGGGGGTAGAATTCCTCGAGCCGCCACGGGCCGAGCCGCCTCTGAAGGCGGCATTGCCCGGAAGGCGGGCGCGGTCAGGTCGCCGGCATGGGACCTGCCAGCCACTGCCGCGCGATCGCGGCGTCGGCGTCGCCGAATTCATGGCCCGAGGCGACGATGCGCGCGTCGACCTCGGCTCCCCGTGCGCTGAACAGCGTCACCAGAGCCGGCGCGAACGGGCCGTAGGTCTGGTCGGCGGCGCCGGCGATGATCAAGACACGCGTTCCGCCGAGATCGGTCATCGGCGAAGTGTCGAGCACCGGCATCGCTCGTAGAAGCGCCGCCTGCCGGACCAGGCCGGGATGGAGCAGCATCAGGCTGGAGACGACGTTGGCGCCGTTCGAATAACCAAGGAAGGTCGTGCGCCGCAGGTCGAGGCCATGGCGCACCGATGCTTCCACGGCGAATTCGGCATAGGCGGCGGTTTCGTCGCGGATGCTGGTCTGTTCGAAACTTGTCGGCGTGATTCGCTCGAACCAGCGGAAGCCGCCGTCCTGGGGGATGCGCCCACGCGCGGCAACCAGCGTCGCGTCAGGCCCGATCTTCTTTGCAAGCGGGATGAGCGTCATTTCGTCCACACCCGATCCGTGCAGCACAAAAAGGCATTCGCCGGCCGACTTTGCCGGCGTCACCACGCGGTAGCGAAAGCCAAGATCGCCGTACAGGATACTGTTTTCGTCGCTATATTCAGACACGCTCACATCCATTTGATTCCATGAGAGATTCGTTGATTTGCCGGCTTCAAAACGGAATATTTTCGCGCTCCGCGAAAGTTGATTGAACCAGGCGCATTTCAGTCCGTTTCAGCGCCGATACACCTCCCCGCGGGAGGAATCGAAGCGGTGCGCCCCGGGGGTCGCATTGCTGGCTATGAACAACCAGCTTTGAGGCCTTTTGTCGATGACCACCCCTGTTTCCAACGAACACGACAAGCGTAACGGAGAGCGTGACACACGTATCGACGTACTGCGCGCGCTCGCGCTGCTCACCATCTTCGTCGACCATGTGCCAGGCACGGTCTTCGAGAATTGGACCTACAAGAATTTCGGTTTTTCCGACGCGGCCGAAGCCTTCGTGCTGATCTCCGGCATCTCGGTGGCGCTGGCCTACGGCACGAAGTTCAAGCCGGGCGGCCGCCTGCTCGCGACGCTGAAAATGTGGCGGCGCGCCGGCGTGCTCTACATCGCCCACATCGTCATCACGATGGTGGTGATCGCGCTGTTTTGCGCCGCCGCGCTGTTCGCGCACCGGCCGGAAATGCTGACCATGATCAACATCGAGCCCTTGATGAAGAACACGCCGCAGGTGCTGCTCGGCATCGTCACGCTCGGCCACCAGCTCGGCTACAACAACATTCTGCCGGTCTATGCGGCGCTGCTTCTGGCGGCGCCGGCTTTCGTGCTGTTCGTCAGCTATCGGCCGGTGACGGCGCTGATCGTGTCAGGCCTGCTCTGGCTCGTCGCCGGCATCTGGCAGATCGCGCCGCCGAACTACCCGGAGCCGGGCCTCTGGTTCCTCAACCCGCTGTCCTGGCAGTTCCTCTTCAACATCGGCCTTACCGCCATGCTGCATGTGAAGCGGGGCGGGCGAATCCCGATCAATCCGTGGCTGCTTGGCGCCGCGGGCATCTACGCGGTTGGCGCGGCGATCTGGGTGCACAGCCCGCTCTGGGGCCAGATCACCTGGTTCAATCTGCCGGTGGTGATCGGCGGCTTCGACAAGACCTTCCTGTCGCTGCCAAGGCTGTTGCACATTCTGTCGGTCAGCTACCTGATCGTCGCGTTGCCGGCTGTCTCCAACCTCTTCCGCGTCAGGCCCGACAATCCGCTGGCCATTCTGGGCAAGCGCTCGCTGCCGGTGTTCATCGCCGGCACGCTGCTTGCGATGGCGGCGCAGGTGCTGAAGCTGATCAACCCGGGCGGCCCGGCTTACGATACGCTGCTGATCGCGGCCGGCATCGCCATGCAGTTCGCGCTTGCGCTCTATCTCGAATGGCTTGCCGGTCTTGGGCCGTCCCGCGGCAAGGCAGCGCGCGGGGAGGCTCCAAACAGGCCGTTCAGCGCGCAGCCGGTGCCGGCAAGGGCGGGAGGATACTGAAGCAATTCCAGGAGAAGTGCGGAGCGGTTTTCCGCTCGCAATTGCGCGACGCTACAAGAGCGCTCAGCCTTTGCGGGCCGGGCCGGTCGAGGCTCTGACGATCAGCTCGACACCCATCGTCTCGCGCCGCACCGTACCGTCATGGTCGAGGATCATGCGCGCGGCGCGGCGGCCGATCTCGGTGATCGGCTGGGCGATCGTGGTCAACGCGGGCGTGCACAGCGCGCCGTCCGGCACGCCGTCGAAACCGACGATAGAGACGTCGCCGGGTACGTTCAGGCCCCGCGCTTTCAGCCAGTCGATGGCGATCAGCGCCATGCGGTCCGACATCGCCAGGATAGCGGTTGGCGGTTCGTCCTTGGCGAAGATCGCCTCGAGGCCGGCTCTGGTGCTCTTTTCCTCATTCTCGGTCTCGTAGACCGGGATTTTCGTCGTATCGATGCCGAAGCGGGCAAGCTCCTCGAAATAGCCGGCAAGGCGGTCGCGTGTTCCGGTGTAGAGCGCGCCGCGCACGACGTCCGGCGTGGCGAAGCCGGTGCGGTTGTCGGCGAAGGCCAGCGACAGCACCGCGAAACGGCGATGGCCGAGTTCGGCCAGATGGCGCGCCGCGAGCCTCGCGCCCGCGACATTGTCGACGCCGATGGCCGAGACGGTCTCGTCCTGGAAGCCGAGCTCCAGCGCCACGAAGGGCAGCCTTCGCTCGCGCGTCAGGTCGACAAGGCGCGAGCCGCCTTCGATGCAGAACAGGATGAAGCCGTCGACAAGCGCGCTCTGGATGTTCCAGGCAAGCTTCTCCTGGTTGGCCGCCGACACCAGCGCGATGCCCGCGCCGGTGGCGTCGCAGGCTTCGGAAATGCCGGCCATCATCACGCGTGCGAACGGATCGTCGAAGAAGTAGGAGAGGGGCTCGGTGGTGGCGACGCCGATGGCGTTGACCTTGCCGGCGCGCAGCAGCCGGCCTTTCGGGTCCGGTCCGGCATAGCCCATCTGCTCCGCCACCGCCTTGACCCGTTCGCGCACTTCGGCGCGCACGATCTCGGGCCGGCTGAAAACATTGGAGGCCGTACCATGCGAGACGCCGGCGGCCTTGGCGATGTCGGCCAGCCTGATCGGTCTTGCCTGGCCTTCGAGGAGTGATGCCATGTCGTTCCTCCGAATCCGGTCACGTCACGACCATGACCGCTGAATTGCTGCCGGTCATCTAACATTTTTGTTGGATCGATTCAAATTTCAGTTGACGGCGGGCAAATGAGGCCTATGATTTGAATCGATCCAAGTTCCGTGCTCCATGGCGGAGCGAATTTCGACAGGAGGGATGCCATGCATCCGGTGAGCTATTTGTTCGAGGACATCTACCGCAACGACTGGGCCATCGCTTCGGCCGCTGTCAGCGAGAAGCGGCGAGGCAGGTCGAGTCCCTGGCGCCGCAAGCCGCGCTTCCTCGTGGAACGTAAGCGCGGCTGAGTCGCAGCCATTTTTCGCACCCGTACATTGGATCGATTCAAACCCAAGGAGAAGCAATCATGCATCCGATTGGTCATTTGTTTCAGGACATCTACCGCAACTATTGGGGCATCACGCCCGGGACCGAGCAGCCTGAGCGGGCCCGCCGTGACGAACTGCCTGCGCGGGAGCGCAAGCGGCGAGCCGGCCGAAAATAGGCGCTGAGAAACAGCTAATGCCGAGGGCGCCACAGCGCCGAGACGGCGATCGCCACCCAGCCGGCGATCAGCAAGGTGCCGCCGATCGGCGCCGACATCGGGAACAGCCGCGAGCCGAGAAAGTCGCGGGCGAGCAGGTCGCCGCAGAACAGCAGCAGGCCCGCGAGCAGCGCGAGGCTGGCGATCTTGAGGCAACGGTTGCCGCCGGCAAGGCCGATGGCAAGAAAAACCGGCGCATGCATCAGGAGGAAATTGGCGGCAGTGCCGGTAAAGGCGCCGCCGCGATGCGCGGCGGCGGCCGACAACGCCACGCCCCCCGCGCCGACGAGGCCGGCTGCCAGCACGAGGACGCGGCTTCCGCTGTCTGGTGCTTGCCCGGTGAGGCTCATACTGGATGCTCCATGGCAGTTGGGCGGAAGGCCGATCAGGACTCGCCTGCCTCGATCAGCATATGCCGCGCCCGCCTCGATTGGACAATCCAGTTATAGGCAGCACCCAGCGCCATCAGCACCGCTGTGCCCAGAAACACCGAGCGCATACCGAAATGCCCGCCGACAAAGCCGCCCGACAGCGGCCCCGCGACCTGGCCGACATATTGCGCCGAGATTGCCAGGCCAAGCACGTTGCCGCCGATTCCGTCGGGGATATTGTGCCGGATGACGCTGGTGATGCAGGGCAACAATCCGCCCAGCGCCAGGCCCATCAGGAAGCGCAGGCCGATCAATTGCCAGCCATTGGTGACGAAGGCTTGCGGAATGAGCAGCAAGGCCGAGACGGCAAGGGCGCCGACCACGACGTTCCAGTGGCCGACGCGGTCGGCGAGCTTGCCCAGCCAGGACGAGGACAGAATGGTGCCGAGCGCGGCCGCCGACATGACGACGCCAGCGACCATGGTCACCTTGCTTTGGTCCTCGACGAGTTGCTGCACGTAGACGGTGATGATCGGCTCGATCGACATGGTGGCGAAGGCGAGCAGCATGCCCGTAGCCAGCATGGCGACGATCGGCCGCTTGTCGGGGATCTGCGACCAGCCGCTTTTCGGCTTCTCCGCAGAAGCGGGCTTGAGCGCCGGCGGATTCTCCTTGATCAGGAAAGTCGTCGCCAGGAACGCCAGGAAGATCACGCCGCCGGACAGCAGGAAGGTCGCGCGGATGCCGATCAGCGGTGGCAGCAGGCCGCCGAGCAGCGGTCCGACCAGCGAGCCGGCGGTGATGCCCGCCGCCAGCACACCCAGCGCCCAGCCCGAGCGCTCCTTCGGCGTCTGCATCGCCACCAGGATCGTCGAGCCCGAGGAATAGCCGCCGGCAAAGCCGATCAGCAGCCGCAGCAGCACCAGCTGCCAGACGCTCTGGACCATGCCGGTCAGCGACATGCAGATCGCCATGCCGAACGAAGCGCGCACCAGCATCAGCTTGCGGCCGTAGCGGTCGCCCAGCCGACCCCACAAGGGCGCCACCAGCGCGGCAGCGAAGAAGGTCGCGCCGTAAGCGATGCCCGACCACTGCACGATCGCCGCGTGGCCTTCGGCGCCGAGCTGCTCGACGTAGAGCGGCAGGAACGGAAGCAGCAGCGTCATGGCGATGAGCGTGCTGAACGAGCCGGCGAAGCAAATGGCGAGGTTGCGTCGCCAATGGATGTTGAACCCGCTCTGTCCGGTTTCGTTGGGCGTCATGTCAGACTTGCCGCTGCTGGGATTGTTATGGATACCAATTTGGGATACCAAGTTGGTATTCGTCATGGACCTGGCATTTGCCGCTGTCAATGAGGCTTTTAAGATCGGACCGACAATGTCGCAGATGCAGAATGTCGAAAGGCAGCTTCGCGAGATGATCCTCGGGCTGGAGATCGGCCCGGGCGAACGTTTAACCGAGCGCTGGATCGAGAGCCGGTTCGGCGCTTCGCGCACGCCGGTGCGGGCGGCGCTGCTGCGCCTGGAAACGGAAGGGCTGATCGGCCGCGACGGCCGCGGCTGGACGGTGGCGCCGATCAACCTCGCGGAACTCGGACAGATCGCCGTCTACCGCGAGGCGGTCGAGGTCGCGGCGGTTCGCCTGACGGCGGCGCTCGAAGACCGTGGCGGCACCGAGTTGATCGCCGCGATGCTCGATTCCTGCGATGCGGAAACGCCGCGCGAGGAGTGGCATCGCGTCGGCCTGGATTTCCACATCGAGCTGGCAAGGCTTTCCGGCAACGAGTTCCTGTTGAGGGCGGTGCGCGATGCGATGACGAGGCTGTCGCGAGCCCGTTGGCTGGAGGTGCGGGATGAAAAGGCGCTCGGTCGCGCCTGGGCCGAACACCACGCCATCCTCGCCGCCGTCAGGAGCGGCGACGCCGAGCAAGCGGCTCAGCTGCTTTCCGCTCACATCGCCGGCAGCCGCGATCGGCTGGTCACCTCGCTGCGAGACGATCGGCGCGGTCTGCGCGCAAGAGGGTTCGCGGTCGTCGCAGCGTAAAGTCTCGTGTGACCATTCGCATTAGCAGGCTTGCAACATGGCCGGGAGAATGCTGTAGGAGACGAGGGGGATGAAGGCTGACTACCATTGACCATCTTGCTGAACTCGCGGACGCATGGCCACACTCGCTCGAACCGCCGCAAAGCTGTTCTACTATGCGCGCAATTTCGCGCGTGACCGCGCACCGCAGTCCCTGTTCCGCGACCGCCTGGCCAGCCGGCTCGATCAGGCCAGGCTTTCAGGCAAGACCGTTCGCGAGCGACTGAACTACTACAACAAGCTGGAGCAGCCGTTCGCGCCCAGTCCGGACGCGGTGGCGGTCGGCAAGCTGCCGACCGCTTCCAGCATGTATTATTACGATCTCAAGGAATTCGCCCGCTATTTCGATCCCGGCCTGCTGATCGATTTCGAATTCGGCGATGTCGTCGGCGTCCCGGAGATTCCGAGGATCGTCAAGGACCGGCCCATCGGCGACGACAACGCCAATGGCGTGCTGATGAAGCTGAACAAGTTCCGCCACTTCTACATGCCGCCCGACAAGCTGTCCTTCGCCGACAAGCGCCCGATGGTGGTCTGGCGCGGTCATCTCAACAATCCGCTTCGCACCCGCTTCGTGGAAAAGGCCGCTGACCTGCCGTTTTGCGACGCAGGTTCCCACAAGCCCGACGCGCCGGACGGATACCGCAAGCCGTTCCTGAACATCGAGCAGCAGCGGCAGTATCGCTATATCGTCTCGCTCGAAGGCAATGACGTCGCGACGAACCTGAAATGGATCATGAGCTCCAATTCGCTCTGCCTGATGCCGGAGCCGACCTACGAAACCTGGTTTGCGGAAGCCAAGGTTGAGCCCAATATCCATTACGTGCCGCTCGAGCCTGATTTCTCCGACCTTGTCGACAAGGTGGCCTATTTCGAAAAGCATCCTGCCGAGGCGGCGCGGATAACTGCCGCCGCCAACGCCTATTGCCGCCAATTCGGCAATGAACGGGACGAGCAGGCGATCTCGCTGCTCGTC
The DNA here is from genome assembly GCF_004963255.1 of Mesorhizobium sp. Taxonomy (GTDB): domain Bacteria; phylum Pseudomonadota; class Alphaproteobacteria; order Rhizobiales; family Rhizobiaceae; genus Mesorhizobium. Next base: position 27,870 of record NZ_SUGA01000050.1, read on the forward strand.
CTCTACAAATATTTCGTGTTGAGCGGGCAGATAAAGCCCGATCCGGAAGTCTGGCGCTTTATCGCCGACTGACTGTTTTAGGCATGCGAGCGGTCGAGCACCTTGTCGGCCGGCCCGAACCGGCCCCTGGCGGTGAACTGCTGGTGCCAGTAGGGATAAAGCACCGGCGGCCGGCTGACCGAGTCAAGTCGCTGGCGTTCTTCCTCGGAGAGCGGCAGGCTGGCCGCGGCGAGGTTGTCCTTGAGCTGCGTCTCGTTGCGTGCGCCGATCACCAGCGAGCTTACGGCCGGACGGCCGAGCAGCCAGGCCAGCGCCACCTGCGCCCCTGAAATGCCGCGCGCCTTGCCGATGTCGGAGAGCACGTCGACGATGCGCCACAGCCGGTCCTCGTCGCGGATCGGCGGTTCCTTCCAGCCGCCGAGCTGGCGCGCGGTCGGGCTGTCGCGATGATATTTACCGGAGAGCAGGCCGCCCGCCAGCGGACTCCAGACCAGCACGCCGACGCCCTGGTCGACCGAGATCGGCAGCAATTCATATTCGGCTTCGCGCGCTTCCAGCGTGTAATGGATCTGCTGGGTGACGAACCGGGCCTGATGGCGACTGTCGCTGACGGCAAGAGCCTTCATGACCTGCCAGCCCGACCAGTTGGAGCAGCCGATGTAACGGATCTTGCCCTGGTTGACCAAAGTGTCGAGCGCCGCGATCGTCTCCTCGACCGGGGTGAGCCCGTCCCACTGGTGAACGAAATAGACGTCGATGACGTCGGTCCTGAGCCGCTTCAGGCTCTTTTCGCATTCGCGGATCAGATGGTGGCGCGACAGGCCCTCGTCATTCGGACCTGTGCCGATGCGCATGCGCGCCTTGGACGCGATCAGCACGTCGTTCTTGCGCTTGCCGCCAAGCGCCTCGCCGATGATCTCCTCCGACAGCCCGTTCGAGTAGACGTTTGCCGTGTCGATGAGGTTGATGCCGGCATCGATGCAGGTGTCGATGATGCGCCTGGCTTCCGACAGATCGGAGTTGCCAACGGCGGCGAACGGGCCCGTGCCGCCGAAGGTCATGGTGCCGAGGGTCAATGTCGAAACCTTCAGGCCGGAACGGCCAAGGGTGCGGTATTCCATGTCGGGTCCTCGCGATTTTGTTTTGGAGAGGCGCTGTGGCGGCGCGGGAAAGAGGCGAGGGGATTTGTAGGACAATTCCAGCCGCTTGTCGCCCCGCTATCGATACGGGCCGATCACATATCGTCTATCATGCCCGGCTGTGGTCGCCTTGCAATAAAACCGTCATTGCGCCTCTGTATCTCAGTCGGCTTACGGAGTGGCGTGTCCGGGGCGGAGCCGCGGCGCATTCCGAAGCGATGATGGCTGACAGGCGACGGAGCTGCGCGATGAATGAAGTGAAACCGAATTCCGGGGCGAAGGACTGGCTGGAAGCCGAGCTCGAGGACACGCTCGACGAAGACTATGAGCTGGAGATTTCCGAACCGGCGCTCTCGCTCGAGATCGCCAGGATCTACAAGAAGTCGCATCCGCCTTCCATCGAGCGGATGACCTACTTTCGCGAGCTGCTGAGGCTCCAGTCCGAGCTGATCAAGCTGCAGTCCTGGGTCGCTTACCACAAGAAGAAGCTGGTGGTGATCTTCGAGGGCCGCGACTCCGCCGGTAAGGGCGGCGTCATCAAGCGCATCACGCAGCGGCTCAACCCCCGCATCGCCCGCGTGGTGGCATTGCCGGCGCCGACCGAACGCGAAAAGTCGCAATGGTATTTTCAGCGCTACGTGCCGTATCTCCCCGCGGGCGGCGAGATCGTGCTGTTCGACCGCTCCTGGTACAACCGCTCCGGCGTCGAGCGGGTGATGGGATTTGCCAATGCGGATCAGGTCGAGGAGTTTTTCCGCGACGTGCCGGAATTCGAGCGCATGCTGGTCCGCTCCGGCATCACGCTGGTGAAATACTGGTTCTCGATCACCGACGAGGAACAGCAGATGCGCTTCCTGATGCGCATCCACGACCCGATGAAGCAGTGGAAGCTGTCGCCGATGGACCTGCAGTCGCGCGTGCGTTGGGAGCAGTACACCAAGGCCAAGGAAGAGACCTTCGCCCGCACCAACATCAAGGAGGCGCCCTGGTTCATCGTCGAAGGCAACGACAAGAAGCGCGCGCGGCTGAACTGCATCGATCATCTGTTGCAGCAGGTGCCGTATGAGGAGGTTCCGCATGAGGAGATCACGCTGCCGGAGCGCGTCTTCAATCCCGCATATGAGCGTCAGGTGCTGCCGCGCGAGCTTTACGTGCCGGAGAAGTATTGAGGCGGTGAAGCTGCGATCTCCCCCCCTCGTGGGCATATGCGCTAAGATAGGCATTGCGGCGCGGAATCGGTTGTGATTCTACG
>NZ_SUGA01000051.1 GCF_004963255.1 Mesorhizobium sp.
TCTCCCCCCATGTGGGGGAGATGTCCGGCAGGACAGAGGGGGGCGCTGTCCCGCCAGCGTAGCTCACTAGCCCGGGAAGATGAGCCTAGCGCGCTGCGGTCGCCCATCACGCCAGCGCCTCCTCGACAATCCTCCCCAGTTCCGGCGTGATCGCCGACAAATCTTCCTCGTCCTTGATCAGCACGCCGATGGCCCGCCGAAAGGCCTCCGGCCAGGGGCTGCCGCCCTTTTCGAGGATGGTCACGGCATTCGCCCATTCCACCGCTTCAGCGATGCCCGGCGGCTTTGCGAGAGGCCGCGCGCGGATCGCCTGCACGGCGTTCGCAACTGCGCGCGCCGTCGCCTCGGCAACGTCGCCCGAGCGCAGCATGATAATCTCGGCCTCGCGCCGGGCGTCGGGATAGCCGATCCAGTGGTAGACGCAGCGCCTGCGCAGCGCCTCGGCCAGCTCGCGGGTGCGGTTCGAAGTCAGGATGACGATCGGCTGCGTTGCGGCGCGGATCGTGCCGCGCTCGGGGATGCTGATCTGGAAGTCGGAGAGGAATTCCAGAAGCAGCGCCTCGAACTCGTGATCCGAGCGGTCGATCTCGTCGACAAGCAATACACGCTCGACCGGCGCGCGCAGCACCTGCAGCAGCGGCCGGGCGATCAGGAAACGGTCGTCATAGATGTCGATCTCGTGCTCGCCGGCATGGCGGATGGCGAGCAGCTGGCGCTGGTAATTCCATTCATACAGCGCATGCCCGGCGTCGATGCCTTCATAGCACTGCAGGCGCACCAGTTCGCGGTCAAGCAGCTCTGCGACCGCCTTGGCGGCCTCGGTCTTGCCGACGCCCGGCGCGCCTTCGAGCAGCAGCGGCTTGCCGAGCCGGATCGCCAGGAAGATAGCGGTGGCGAGGCTGTCGTCGGCCAGATAGCGCGAGGCGGCAAGGCGCGCGGCGATCGCCTCCGGCGAAGCCGCGATTTCAACGGCGTCGGCGCTGGTCATTGTCCCCTCAGCTCGCGGCTCGCGCCTTCAGCGCGCGCAGGATGCGTTCGGGCGTGATCGGCAGCGTGTCGATGCGCACGCCGACAGCGTCGAAGACGGCGTTGGCGACCGCCGGGATCTGCGGGTTGGCGCACATCTCGCCCGGACCCTTGGCGCCGAACGGGCCGTCGGCGGACGGACGCTCCAAGACGACAATCTCGGTCTGCGCCAAATCGCCGGGACCGGGCATCAGATACTGGTTGAAGTCGGTGCCGCCATGGTCGCGGTTCGGATAATAGGGCTCGGTCGTCTCGTAGAGCGCGTGGCTGATGCCCATCCATGAGCCGCCGACCAGCTGCTGCTCGACCATCTTCGGGTTGAGCGCGCGGCCGATCTCGAACACGTTCTTCACGGTAAGCACCGTCACCTCGCCGGTCTCGTCGTCCACCTCGACCTCGGCCACGGTGCAGGCATGGGCATAGCAGGTCGACGGCTTCATCGCACCGGTCTCCTTCTCCGGATAGGAGCGCGGGATCAGGAACATGCCGCGACCCGAGATCGAGCGGCCGCGCTTGAAATGTGCCGACAGCGCGACATCGAAGATCGAGATCGATTTCTGCGGCGCGCCTTTCACCTGGATGTTGCCCTGGCCGTCGGTCTCGAGGTCGGAGGCGTTCACCTCGAGTTCCTCGGCCGCGACTTCCAGCATTACCTGGCGAGCTTCCTTGGCTGCCTGGATGACGGCGTTGCCGGCGCGGTGCGTGCCGCGCGACGCGAAGGTGCCCATGCAGTGCGGGCCGGTGTCGGTGTCGGCGGTGTCGACGACAACGCGGTCGGTCGGAACGCCGATCGTCTCGGCGCAGATCTGCGCCATGATCTGCTTCATGCCCTGGCCGAGATCGACGCTGGAAAGCGTGACCATGAAATTGCCGGTCGGCGTCGAATGGACCAGCGCCTGGGTCGGGTCGCCACCGAGGTTCATGCCGGTCGGATAGTTGATCGCGGCGACGCCGCGTCCACGCCGGATCGCCATCTCAGGCTCCCTTCCTGTAGGAGGACATCGCCATGTATTTCTCCGCCACCGGCCAGTTGGCGGCGCGCGAGGCTTCCTGCATGCATTCGATCAGCGCCGCACCCTCGGTCGGCTGGCGATGCGCCTTCATGTCGCCGTCGCGATAGGCGTTGATGAAGCGGAATTCGAGCGGGTCCATGCCGATCAGCCGCGCCAGCTTGTCCATCTGCACTTCCAGCGCGAAGTCACCGATGGTGACGCCGAAGCCGCGCATGGCCGACGAAGGGGTGCGGTTGGTGTAGACGCAATAGGTGTCGATCCAGACATTCGGGATCGTGTAGGGACCGGGATAATGCGCGGCGCCCTTCTGCGCGCCATAGGGCGAGTGGCGCGAATAGGCGCCCGCATCGGTGTAGCCGGTCACCTTGCGCGCGACGATGCGGCCGTCCTTCATCACGCCGTCCTTGATGACGACCTTCTCGGCCGCGCGCGGCGAGGAGATCTGCATTTCCTCTTCGCGGCTATAGACGAAGGAGACTGGGCGTCCGGTGAGCTTGGCGCCGAGAATGGCGATCGGCTCGACGATGACGTCGACCTTGCCGCCAAAACCGCCGCCGACCGTGCCGCCGACGAAATGCAGCTTCGAGCCCGGCATCTGCAGGATGATCGAGGCGTTATCGAGGGTGAAGAACATCGCCTGCGTGTTGGTGTAGCAGGTGAAGCGGTCATTGCCTTCGGGCGCCACCACGCAGCCCGTCGTCTCGGTCGGCGCGTGCTCGATCGGCGAGGACTGGTAGGACTGTTCGAGGATGTGGTCGGCCTGGGCAAAGCCCGCCTCGACATCGCCGAAGCGCACCTTGCGGCATTCGCCGCTGTCATAGAGATAATAGTTCTGGCCGTGATACTCGTTGACCAACGGGGCGCCGGGCTTCAGCGCCTCCTCCATGTCGAAGACCGCCGGCAGCACCTCATAGTCGACCTTGACCTTGGCGGCGGCTTCCTGCGCAGCGCGCTCGGTCTCGGCCAGCACCGCCACCACGGCCTCGCCCTTCCAGCGCACCTTGCCGTCGGCAAGCACCGTCTCGTCCTCGGGACCCACCTGGATCAGGATCAGGATGGTGTAGATATTATGCGGAACGTCCTTGGCGGTCAGCACGCGCACGACGCCCGGATGCTTCTCCGCTTCCGACGTATCGATCGAGCGGATGCGGGCATGGTGATGTGGGCTGCGCACCATCTTCAGATGCAGCATGCCCGGGAAGTTCCGGTCGGCGAAATAGGCGGTCTTGCCGGTGACATGTCCCGGCGAATCGAGCCGCGGCCGCGGCTGGCCGATCTCGTTGAGACCGTCCTTGCGGACATCGGCGAAATAATCCTTGCGCAGTTCCATGGCTCGTTTCCTCAAGCGGCGGTCCGCGAGTTGGCGCGCGCGGCAACCAGCACCGCCTGGATGATCGGCTCGTAGCCGGTGCAGCGGCAGATGTTGCCGGACAGCGCGTCGACCACGTCCTCGCGGCTGGGGTTCGGCGTGCGGTCGAGAAGCACTTTTGCCGCCATGATCATGCCCGGCGTGCAGAAGCCGCATTGCGTGGCGAAGGCATCGAGGAAGGCGCGCTGCAACGGATGCAGCACGCCCCCTTCGGCGAGGCCGGCGGTGGTCTTGATATCGGCGCCGTTGCAGGTCTCGGCCAGCGTCAGGCAGGATAGCTTCAGCTCGCCGTCGATGATGACGGAGCAGGCGCCGCAGGTGCCCTGGTGACAGCCGCCCTTGGGCGAGGTGTCGCCGATTTTGTCGCGCAGTGCGTTGAGCAGCGTCGTCCCGCTTTCGATGAACTCGGCGTTTTCAGAGCCGTTGAGCGTGAATTGAACCGGGACTTTCGCCATTTTTCCTCCCTGCGCGCCTGCCCGGATGAATCGAACAGACGCGCGTCCCCACGGATTAATTCGACAACAGCCGGCCGAGATGAACCGGCAGGACCTCGGCGCGATACCAGGCGCTGGCGATCGGGTCGGTGATCGGCGCGATGCCTTCGCCCGCGGCGGCAAGCGCCGGCGCGATTTCCCGCGGCGTGAGCTTGCAGCCGAGCAGCGCCTTCTCCGCCGCCGCGGCGCGGATCGGGCGATCGGCCATGCAGCCCAGCGCGATCCGCGCCGAGACCACCGTGCCGTCGGCCGCAAGTTGCAGAAGCGCGGCGATGCTCAGCACCGACACACCCTTGGGCTTGACGCGCGACACTTTCAGGAAGCGGAAGCTCTCCGTCTTGGGCAATGCAAAGCCGACAGCGGTGACGATGGCGCGACTGGTGTCGCGGCCGGCCAGGAAGGCCTCGATCGGCGTCTCGCCGTCTTCGGTGACGACGGTCGCGTCCAGCGCCAGCAGGGCCACGGCGAAATCGCCGTACGGGGCAGGGGCGAACAGATTGCCGCCGACGGTCGCCATGTTGCGGATCGCCGGCCCGCCGATGGCGCGTGCGGCCGGCGTCAGCGCGGCAAGCTCGGGATGGCTGGCAATCGCCGCCATGGTGACGGAGGCGCCGAGCCGGACCTTGCCGCCCGCAACAGCGATTTGCGAGAAGCCAGAATCGGTGACGCGGACCAGGCTGGATGTGGACACGTCGCCTTCATTGGCCGCGCGGACCACAAGCGTACCGCCGCCGAGATAGCGTGTGCCGGGGGCTTGCAACGCGGTGTTGGCGTCTTTCACGCTCGAAAAAGTCTGCAGCGCAAGCGACATAGCGCGCTCCCCGGTTCAACTGTTGCCGGCGAAATGGGCCTTCAGGGCGTTGAAGCCGCCCTGGAAGACGTTGGCGCCCATGCCCTCGGCCAACTTGTCGGCCTCCTCCGGCGCTGCGTCGAAGCTCGCCGTCCATTCGGCATAGGTGCGGTTGCCGTCGGTGACGCGCCGTAATTGCAGGGTCGCCTTGTGATTGGTGAGCGGCTGCGGCGTTTCGAGGATGGAGTAGCTGACCAGGAAATTCTCGTCTGAGAAGTCGAGCAGCTTTTCACGCAGCGTCGCGCCGCTGGCCAGCTTGAAATTGCGCACGCAGCCGATCGCGGTGGCGTCCTTGCCGTCCTCGATACGACTTTCCACCATGCGCGGATGCCAACCAGGTAGGCCGTTGAAGTCGCGGATGCGCGCCCAGACCTGCTCTACCGGCGCGTCGATGACGCTTGAGATGGTGACTTTCGCCATAGACTGGTTCCCCTGCAAAGACGGGGAGAAGGCTACGGCTGTCGGTCAGCTTGCGCTTATCAATGCGTCTTGAGTGCCTATCAACCAGTCGGAAAAAGTCGCGTTGATATTCAGGTGATGCCAGCCTGCAGATGACGGCTTCCTGCGCTTCCGGTGCTCACGTACGTTCAGTACGCTCCGCTCCGGTTCTCGGAAACCATCATTTCGGCTCGCCCTGACCTGAATCTCAACGCGCCTTAGACTGTCGCCCGAGCGGCTTCGCGGTAAAGCGTCGGCGGCACTCCCACATGGTCGCGGAAGAAGCGCGAGAAATTGCCCTGGGTGGTGAAGCCGAGATTGCAGGCGACCGAGATCAGCGGCTCCTGCGACCACTGCAACTGCCGCACGGCTTCCTCCATGCGCAGCGTGTTCCAGTAGACGTTCGGGGTCAGGTTGGTCTGTTCCTTGAAGAGCGCAAAGAAATGCGGTCGGGAAAGCCCGACAGAGCGGGCGACATCGTCGAAGGAGATGCGCTCGCAGACATTGGCCTTCATCAGCTGGATCGCCTTGCGGACACGGAAGTCGAGCATCGTGTTGATGCGCGCACGGGCTATCTGCGGCGACGAAGCGTCCGCTGCGTCGAGCACCGAGTCGATGAAACGCTCGATCTCGTAATTGGCGACGTCGTCGATGCTCTCATTGTCGGTGAGGTGATCGAGCAGGTTTGCCGCCGCCTGGTGCAGCCAAGGCTCCAGCGCGATTGCGGCCTGCGTGAACAGCGGCGCCGAGGAGGGCAGGTCGCGGCGCCGGCGCGCCCAGTCGGGGTCGATGTAGAAGGCGAGGAACAGGCCTGGCTTGCCGTCATGCGATAGCGCGTGGCTGTGCGGCTGGAACGAGTTGATGCCGGCTGCCGTGCACGGTCCAAGCCGCACCGTTTCGCGGCCGATGGTCATTTCGCCTGCCGTGCCTTCCAGCCAGATGATGAGATGTGCCTCGCCATGGGCATGGGTGACGAAGTCGTTGGCGACATTCAGCACGGAAACATGCCCGAACCGGCCCCAATAGAGCCTGATCGCGTCCGTCATGGGTATCGTTCCTCCCGCGGGCGACTGGCCTCCCTTCGCCTGCCGGGGAATAGTGCGGCTGAGTTTGCGGTTGCGTCAAGGCGGGCAGGAATGATGGCCGTCTTGCATTGCCCGTCCGGACCGATTTTCAGACTGGGCGATAGGAGCGCATCCCTTTCTTCCACAAAGGGGAAGGGAAGCCTAATCGCTGCGCCTGAAGTTGCGGATACGATCGAAGAGCACTGCCAGGATGATCGCGCCGCCGATGAAGGTGCCTTGCCAAAAGGCGTTGATGCCAAGCAGGCCGAGGCTGTTGCGGATCACCTCGATCAAAGCCGCGCCGACGATGGCGCCGAGCGCGGTGCCGACGCCGCCGGCGAGATTGGCGCCGCCGATGACGGTGGCGGCGATGACCTGCAGCTCCATGCCGGTGCCGAGATTGGTGGTGACCGCACCCAGCCAACCGGTCTGGATGATGCCGGCGAGCCCGGCGGACAGAGCCGAGATCATGTAGACGGCGACCTTGATCTGCTTGACGGGAACGCCTGTCAGCGTCGCCGCGTGCTCATTGCCGCCGATGGCGAAGATGTGCCTGCCGAACTTGGTCCAGCGCAGGATGAAGCCGGTGATCAGCGCCAGGATGATCATGTAGAGCACCGGGTTGGCGATGCCGAAGACCCAGGCGCCGCCGCCCAGTGCCAGGAGCTTCTGGTGGTCCGGCCCGAACTGGAAGACCACGGTGTTGTTGGAGGCGACCATGGCAAGGCTGCGCGCCACCGAGAGCATGCCGAGCGTCACCACGAAAGGCGGAAAGCCGACATAGGCGATGAGCACGCCGTTGAAGGCGCCGATGGCGAGCGCGGTGACGATCGTTGCCAGGATGCCGATCTCGATCGAATAGCCGGCATGCATGGTGACGGCGAGCACCATGGAGCACAGGCAGAGCACCGAGCCGACGGACAGGTCAATGCCACCGGTGATGATGACGAAGGTCATGCCCAGCGCGACGATGGCGACGAAGGTGACGTTGCGGGTGATGTTGAAAAGGTTCTTCGAGGTGGCGAAGGAATCGGTCGCGAAGGACAGGAACAGGCAGGCGAGTATGACCGCGATCACCACCCAGAATGTCTGGTTGGCGAGGAGCCGCGACAGGAAAGTGTGCTGCTTTTGCGCGATCGTCTGGTCAAGGGTGACTGCCATTGTCGACCTTTCCTGAGGTGGGACGCGGAACACCGCGCGTCACGCCACCCGTTCAAATCCGTGAGTCATGCCACCTGTTCGATGGCGCCGGTGATCAGCCCGGTGACTTCCTCGGGCGAGCTCGAAGCGATCTTCTTGTCGGCGACCTTGCGGCCGCGCCGCATGACGATGACGCGGTCGGCGACGTCAAACACGTCGGGCATGCGGTGGCTGATCAGCACAACCGCGATGCCCTGGTCGCGCAGATGGCGGATGAGGTTCAGCACCTCGGCCACCTGCCGGACCGAGATCGCGGCCGTCGGCTCGTCCATCAGCACGATCTTGGCCTGCGACAGCATGGTGCGGGCGATCGCAACCGCCTGGCGCTGGCCGCCCGACATCTGCTTGACCAGGTCGCGCGGCCGCGTCTCGGATTTCAGTTCGGCGAAGAGCTGGCCGGCGCGCCTGTACATCGCCGCATAGTCGAGGATGCGAAACGGGCCGATGCCGCGGCGCAGCTCGCGGCCGAGATAGACGTTTGCCGCGGCCGTCAGATTGTTGCACAGCGCAAGGTCCTGGTGGACGATCTCGATGCCGTGCTGGCGGGCCTCCGCCGGCTTGTGCATGACAATCTCCTTGCCCTCCAGATGCATGGTGCCATGGCTTGGGCGGAAATTGCCGGCGATCATCTTGACCAGCGTCGACTTGCCGGCGCCGTTGTCGCCCATCAGGCCGACGACCTCGCCGGCCTCCAGCGAGAACGAGACGTCGTTGACCGCCTGGATGGCGCCGAAATGTTTCGAGATGTTGGCGAGTTCGAGAACCGACACCAGCCTTAAGCCTCCCCATGTTGACGCAGCAGTTTGCCGGCTTGCCAGCAGCGCTTGCGTTCCGCCCGTCCATCTCCTCACGAACGGCGCGATACATGCATTTAGGCAAAAGCCGGCAAAGCCGTCAATCAATTGTCTGACGATTAATTTCGAGACTCGACAAAAAATCGGTTTTGTAGGACAAATAGGAATTGACCGTTGGCGAAAAGCCGATATTAGCTAGCCTCGGAGGAATAATTTGCCCATCGAGCGCGCGTAGGGCGGAACGGGGCAAATGGCTTGACGATCAAGGATTCGGCTGCGCCAGTATTGGGGCAAACGGATCGGCAAATGCTTATCAGTCCGGCCCGGAACGCGAGCATTGGGAAGATGCTCGGCATCGTTCTTGCGCATCCGGTCTGATCGGTGTGGCGGGCACGCGGTGTCCGTCTGTTTCAAGGGAGGACTGATATGAGGAAAACACTTTTGCTTGCCGCCGTCGCCGCCATGGCGTTGGGCGCCGGGCCGGCTTTGGCCAAGAAACAGCTCGTCATCGTCGTGAAAGGTCTCGACAATCCGTTCTTCGAAGCCATCCATCAAGGCTGCGAGAAATGGAACAAGGAAAACGCCAGCTCGGAATATGAGTGCTTCTATACCGGCCCGGCGTCGACCTCGGACGAGGCCGGCGAGGCGCAGATCGTGCAGGACATGCTGAGCAAGCCTGACACGGTTGCGATGGCGATCTCGCCGTCCAACGCGCCGCTGATCGCGCAGACGATCAAGAGCGCCAATCCGTCGATCCCGATCATGACGGTCGACGCCGACCTTACCAAGGAAGACGCCGCCCTTCGCAAGACCTATCTCGGCACCGATAACTACCTGATGGGCAAGAAGATCGGCGAGTACATCAAGAAGGCCAAGCCGAATGGCGGCACGATCTGCACCATCGAGGGCAACCCGGCGGCCGACAACATCCTGCGCCGCGCGCAAGGCATGCGCGACGCGCTGACCGGCAAGGAAGGCCTCGCGGCACTTGCCGGCGAAGGCGGCTGGACCGAAGCCCCCGGCTGCCCGGTGTTCACCAATGACGACGGCGCCAAGGGCGTGCAGGCGATGACCGACATCCTGGCCGCCAATCCGAAGCTCGACGCCTTCGGCATCATGGGTGGCTGGCCGCTGTTCGGCGCCCCGCAGCCCTATCGCGACCTGTTCAAGCCGATGGCCGACAAGATCGCCAAGAACGAGTTCGTCATCGGCGCCGCCGACACGATCGGCGACGAGGTGGCGATCGCCAAGGAAGGCCTCGTCACCGCGCTGGTCGGCCAGCGGCCGTTCGAAATGGGCTACAAGGCGCCTTCGGTGATGCTCGACCTCATCGGCGGCAAGAAGGTCGACGATCCGGTCTTCACCGGGCTCGACGAATGCACCAAGGAAACCGCCGATACCTGCATCCAGAAGTAGGCTGCGTCGGAACCAAAAAACGAGGGGGCGCCCAAAAGGCGCCCCCGCGCTTTTTCAGAAAATGGTCTCAGATCTTCTGCTTCACGCCGTCCTTCGAAGGCATCAGGTCGACGCCGTTAAGCTTGCCGATATGGGTCGCGAGCATCGGTACATATTGTTCGGCGGGACCGGCGGCATGGGCCGTCGCGAAGGAATTCTTGGTGGCGTTGCCGAGCGGGTTGGCGATGCCGGCCGCGCCCGCCATCGATTCCAGATAGGTCAGGTCCTTGAAGGCATTGGCGATGGTGAACTTGTGCGCGTCGCGGTCGCCCTCCAAGGTCCAGCGCATGAAGGTCTGGTAGAAGCCGCAATCCATGCGGCCGTTGCGGATGACGCTGTCGAAGCGCGCCGGCGAGATGCCGACCTTCTGCGCCAGCGCCAGGGCCTCCGAATAGATCGCCGCATAGCCCAGCGAGACGAAGTTGTTGAGCAGCTTCATGCGATGGCCGTCGCCGGTGTCGCCGATATGGACGATGCGGCCGGCCCAGGTCTCGATCACCGGCTTCAGCCTGGCGAACACCGCGTCCGGCGCGCCGACCATGGCGTCGAGCGTGCCTTCCCAGGCCTCCTTCGGCGTGCGGCTGAGCGGCGCATCGACATAATCGACGCCGAGCGCCTTGAGTTCGGCGGCGAGCGCCACGGTCGAGACAGGGTCGGAGGTCGAGCAGTCGACGACCACCGAGCCTTGCTTCAGGCCTTCCTTCAGCCCGCCGGGACCGCGGATGATCGCCTCCACCTCGCGCGAGCCGGTGACGCAGATGAAGACGATGTCGGAAGCCGCCGCCACCTCCTTGGAGGTGGCCACTTCCCTGGCGCCGCGTCCCAAAAGGTCTTCCGCGGGCTTGCGGTTCTTGCGGCCAAGGAAGGTCAGCGGATAGCCCTTGTCGACGATGTTCTTGGCGATGCCGTGCCCCATCAGGCCCAGGCCTATGAAACCGATATTCTCGCGGGCAGCGGTGGTGCTCATGTCGTCTCTTCCCTGTCTTTCGTGGTGATGGGCGCCCGCGCGGCGGGCATTTGTCGAGAAGGTTTCCGCGGATCGCGGTTGGCAAGCGATTGCGGAATACCTTATTGTCTGACAATACACATAATTCCTGAGCCTTGTGGAGAGCAAAATGACGAAGCGGATCATGTTCACCGGCGGCAGCGGCAAGGCCGGCCGGCATGTCGTTCAGTATCTGGTCGAACATGGCTGCCAGGTGCTCAACATCGACACCAAGCCGCTCGACAATCCGAAGGTACGCACCCTGATCACCGACATCACCGACAGCGGGCAGGTCTTCAACGCGCTGTCGAGCTATATGGGCCTGCACGAATTCGATCCGTCGCTGAGGGCCCAGCCGGTCGACGCGGTGGTGCATTTCGCGGCGATCCCGCGCATCATGATCACCCCGGACAACGAGGTGTTCCGCATCAACGCAATGGGCACCTACAATGTCATCGAGGCGGCGGTGAAGCTCGGCATCCGCAAGGTGATCATCGCTTCCTCGGAGACGACCTACGGGCTGGTCTTCGCCAACGAGCCGCGCAATCCGACGCATTTCCCGCTCGATGAGGATTATGACGTCGACCCGATGGACTCCTACGCGCTGTCGAAGATCGTCAACGAGAAGACGGCGCGAGCGTTCGCGCTGCGCAGCGGCGCCGACATCTATGCGCTGCGCATCGGCAACGTCATCGAGCCGCATGAATATTCGCTGTTCCCGAAATGGTTCGCCGATCCGGGTTTTCGCAAGCGCATCGCCTGGAGCTACATCGACGCGCGCGATCTCGGCCAGATCACCCTGCGCGCCATTGAGAAGGACGGCCTTGGCTACCAGGTGTTCAACGCGGCCAATGACGATACCTCGTCGGACCTGCCGACGGCGGAGCTTTTGAGGCGCTTTTATCCGGGGGTGCCGGTCAGGGCCGAACTCGGCGAATATGAGACGCTGCTCTCGAACCACAAGGCGCGCGGAATGCTCGGCTTCCGTCCCGAGCACAGCTGGCGCAAATACGTAAAAATCGCCTGAGCGAGGCTAAATGCCGGTTGATCTGTGCACATCTCAGCAGGTTGTAGCAAAGCGGGCCTGCCGTGCTTGACAGCCCCTGAAAACGGGATTTTCTGGACCTATGCGGGACGCGAAGCCGAACAATGAAAAAAGGCCGACGAAGATGGCTGCCGCGGAGCGTACGGCCGGCTTCCGCCGGGCAGACGCGCCACGCATCCCCGGCGCCAGCGTGCACACCTCTCTGGCCAGCGAGATCGGGCTTCGCATTGTGCGCGGCGACTATCCGCCGGGCACCATCCTGCCCAATGAAGCGAAATGGTCGGAGACCTTCGACGTCAGCCGCTCGGCGGTGCGCGAGGCGATCAAGATGCTGATGGCAAAGAGCCTTCTGGCGTCGCGGCCGAAGATCGGCAGCTGGGTCGAACCGAAGGAACGCTGGAACCTTCTCGACCGCGACGTGCTCGCCTGGTACGCGACGTCGCCGGATCGCGAGGTGTTCCTGAGGACGGTGCAGGAATTCCGCCACATCATCGAGCCGGAGGCGACGGCTTTCGCGGCGATGCGGCGCACCGACGAGCAGATGGCCGAGATCAGCCAGGCCTGCCGCGAGATGGGCGAGGCCACCAACCTGCAGGAGCGAACCCGCGCCGACACGCGCTTCCATCTCGCAATCCTCAGGGCCTCGGGCAACGACCTCCTGGTGCCGTTGGGCGTGCTGATCGAATCCGCCTTCGACCATCTCTTCGCCTACACGACGCGCGAGCTGGACGATCTGCAGCATGTCCAGAAGCTGCACGAGGCGATCGAGAGGAATATCCGCCTGAGAAGGCCGGATGCAGCGCGCAACGCGGTCCGCAAGCTGCTGGCCAATACCGACGAAGTCATTCAATCGCGTTAAGGCCTATCGATATTCAGGTGAGGCCGGCCTGCGAATGATGACTTTCTGCGCTTCCGGTGCTCACGTACTTCAGTACGTTCCGCTCCGGTTCTCGAAAATCACCATTCTCGACTCGGCCTGACCTGAATCTCGACAGGCCTTATCCCCGCCTAATCCTGCTTCTCGCGGCCGAAGGCGACGCGTAGCTCATCCTTTGCCTTTTCGAGCACTTCCTTGCGCTCATCAGGCAGGTTCTTGCCGGCGCGATTGATGTAGAAATTCAGCATCGACATGGCGGATTGGAACGGCTCCGCCTTGCGGCGGTCGCTGTGCTCGGCCGAGCGCTTCAGCGAGGCGGCGATCTTCCTGGCGTCGTCGGATTCGAAGACGTGCTCCTCGAGATCCAGCGCATCGCTGTGCTCGGTCACGTCGGCCGACCATTTCTTCTTTGCGGTCATGGCGAAACTCCCTGCAAGAGCGATTCACCGGTTTGCCGCCGAACCGCTCTATCTCTTGTCTCCAGCAATTCCGGATGGAAAACCGTCAGACACTTGTCCTGGAATTGCTCTGAGGCAAAACTCCAGGAAATGAGAGGGGTTCCCGGTTCTGGTGCCACGGATTGGCCGGTCGTGGCGCTGCTCGGCCGGCAAATGCGCCGGTAGTGGAGGCAGAACCGCCGACTTCGAGAACAGCGGACAGGAACGCCTTGACGACGATCTCCAGCAATGCAGCGCCCCCGGGCATAGACAGCACCTATGCCTGGACGAGGCTGGCCATTTCCGTATTGCTGGCGACCATCGGGGGCGTCGGCATGTGGGCGGTGGTCGTCGTTCTGCCGGCGGTCCAGGCCGAGTTTGGCGTCGACCGCGCGGCGGCCTCGATGCCTTACACTGCGACCATGGTTGGCTTCGCTGCCGGCAATGTGCTGGTCGGGCGCGCCATCGACCGTGTCGGTTACTGGATCCCGGCGCTTGTTTCCTCAACGGCGCTAGCTGCCGGCTTTCTGCTTGCGTCGCTCTCCGGTTCAATCCTGCAGTTCACTTTCGCCCAAGGCTTGCTGATCGGGTTGGGGACATCCGCTATTTTCGGACCGCTGATCGCCGACATCTCGCATTGGTTCAATCGCCGGCGTGGCGTTGCGGTGGCTGCGGCTGCGTCCGGCAGCTATCTCGCCGGAACGGTCTGGCCGGCGATCATACCGCCGCTGATGAGGGCGGAGGGCTGGCGTTTCACCTATCTGGCAATCGGCATCGCGTGCCTGGCGACGATGGTGCCGCTGGTTCTGATGCTGCGCCGGCGTGCTCCGGTGGTTGTGGCAGGCTCGCCGGGCACGCGCCCGGTCCAGCCGATCGCATTGTCGCCGGCGGCACTTCAGATGCTGCTGGTGATAGCTGGTCTCGGCTGCTGCGTGGCGATGTCGATGCCGCAGGTGCATATCGTCGCCTATTGCCTGGACCTCGGCTATGGCGTCGCGCACGGCGCCGACATGCTTTCGATCATGATGGCCGCCGGCGTCGTCAGCCGCCTCGCTTCCGGCTTCGTCGCCGATCGGATCGGCGGGGTGAGGACCTTGCTGATCGGTTCGGTTCTGCAATGCCTGTCGCTGTTCTTTTACATTCCCTTCGACGGGCTCGCCTCGCTCTACGTCGTCTCGCTGGTGTTTGGCCTGTCGCAAGGCGGCATCGTGCCTTGCTATGCGATCATCGTGCGGGAATACATGCCCGCCAAAGAGGCCGGCCAACGGGTGGGCATCGTCATTATGGCGACCATTTTCGGCATGGCTATCGGTGGCTGGATGTCGGGCTGGATCTACGACCTCACCGGTTCCTATTCGGCCGCCTTCCTGAACGGGATTGCCTGGAACCTGCTCAACATCCTGGTGATGCTTCTGGTGTTCTGGAAGGCAAGACGCAGCAGCGTCGTCGTGGCCTGACGGGCTGGTGCCGGCGCATTTGCAGGAAGGCGCCTCGGCTTGACAACAAATCGCGGCTGCGCGACGCCAAGCCAAATGAACGCGGTACGGGCCTGCGAGATGGCGACACCAGGATCAATGGCATTGCGGGCGCGCAGCGGGCGGGATTTGCCGCACGGGGCTCGCCCTTGAGCAAGCCGCGCTCCCGCCGCGGCGGCGGCCGTCCGACCATTGCCGATGTGGCGCGCAAGGCGGGTGTCGGCGCGATCACCGTGTCGCGCGCGCTGCGCGAGCCCGGACGGGTGTCGGAGGATCTTCGCCGGCAGATCTTGGCCGCGGTCGACGAACTCGGCTACGTGCCCGACCCGAACGCCCGCGCGCTTGCCTCGGCGCGCGCCGAGGTGTTCGGCGTACTGGTGCCTTCGCTCACCAACAACGTCTTCGCCGAAGTCGTGCGCGGCATCTATGACAGTCTCTCCGACAGCCCGTTCCGCATCCAGATCGGCAACACGCATTATTCCGGCCTGGAGGAAGAGCGGCTGCTGCAGGTTTTCGGATCGCAACGTCCGGCTGCGCTGATCGTGGCCGGCATCGACCAGACCCCTGGTGCGCGACGATTGCTGGAGAATGCTGGTTGCCCGGTGGTGCAGGTGATGGAGACCGGGCCGGACCCGGTCGACATGATGGTCGGCTTCTCGCATCTGGACGGCGGCAGGACGGCCACCGAGCACCTTCTGCAGACTGGCTACCGCAAGATCGGGTTCATCGGCGCCAGGATGGATCCGCGTTCGCAGCGGCGCCTTGCCGGCTACCGCGCCGCCATGGAGGCTGCCGGGCTGTTCGATCCGCGGCTGGTCACCACGACGCCGGTGCCGTCAAGCGTGAGCCTCGGGCGCGAGCTGTTCCGCGACGCGCTGGCCAAGATGCCGACGCTGGACGGCGTGTTCTGCAACAATGACGATATCGCGCTCGGCGTTCTGTTCGAATGCCACCGCGCGTCGATCGGCGTGCCGAAGCAGATCGGCATTGTCGGCTTCAACGATCTCGACATGATGCAGGTGTCGTTTCCCTCGATCACCAGCGTGCGCACGCACCGCTATGAAATCGGTACCCTATCCGTCGCCATGGCGCTTGCGGCGATCGCCGGAAACCGGCCCCAACAGCGGATCGTCGATCTCGGTTTCGAGCTCATGCGGCGCGAGAGCACCGCGCGTTGAAAAGCCTGGAAAAATGTCGAAGGCACCGCTTTACAGCTAATCATGGTAGCGCTACCATTTGTCTGTAAAATCGACATTCGGTGGGATCGGAGGCTGTTTATTATACATAAGCAACAGTCGTTGCTTGTTTATTATGTATAATATGATAGTTTTCTAAATTGTCAGGAACGCTGAGGGGGAGAGGAGGATCAGGGCGACGTGGGTCGTCCCTGTGGGCGTGTTTGGTGGGCGGAGGGTGCCGACCGTGAACGCCAGGATTCATCACAAGCAGAACTGCAACTGGGAGGAATATCGATGATCAAGTCACTCGTTGGCGGCGTCATTGCCGCCACTGCATTCGTCATGCTGGGTTCGTCGGCGATCGCCGGACCTGAAGTGGTCAAGGGACCCGCGGCAGAGCCGGACTGCTTTGCGCCATGGGCAGCCGACACGCAGTTTTTCAAATTTCCGAAGAAAGACGGTCCTTACCGCATCGCGCTTGCCAACGGCTACATCGCCAACACCTGGCGCATCCAGATGATCCAGACGGCCAAGGCCTACGCGGCGCAGCCGGATGTCGCCAAGAAGCTCAAGGAATTCAAGGTCGTGTCGACCGGCGAGGATGTGCCGGCGCAGATTTCGGCGATAAACAACTTCATCGATTCCGGCTTTGATGCGATCGTCGTCAACGCCCAGAATCCGACCGCCTTCGGGCCGGTCATCAAGCGCGCCAAGGAAGCCGGCGTTGTGCTCGTCGCCTTCGACAACATCCTCGACACCAAGGATGCAATCAACGTCAATGTCGACCAGAAGGGCCTGGGCGAGCTCTGGGGCAAGTGGCTGGTGGCGCATGTGCCGAATGGCGGCAAGGTACTCGAGGTGCGCGGCGTTGCCGGCACCTCGGTCGACACCGATCGCCACAACGGCATCCACGAGGTGCTCGATGGATCGGGCAAGAAGTGGGACGTCACCGAGGTCGTCGGCAAGTGGGATGACGGCGTGGCGCAAAAAGCCACGGCCGATGCCATCGCCACCAGCGGACCGTTCGACGGCATCACCGGGCAGGGCGGCGACACCGGCATCGTGCAGGCGATGATCGACGCCAAGCATCCTTTCGTGCCGTTCGGCGGCGAGACAGAAAACGGCTTCCGCAAATTCTGCGCCGCGCACGCTGCCGATGGACTGAAATGCTCGTCCGCCGGCACCGGCCCCGCACAGGTGGCGGTTGCCATCAAGACCGCGATCTCGGCTCTCGAAGGCAATGTCGTGCCGCAGTCGGTCAAGTTGCCCCTGGCCATCGTCGAGGATCCGAACTTCAAGGCTGGCCAGGACTTCTTCCCCGATCAGTCCGACAATTTCTTCGTCGGCAATTCCTTCCCGACCTGCGGCATCAATTTCACCGCGCAGGAAATCATGGGCCAGACCAAGGAAAACAAATAGTCTGACCGGACGGTGCCGCGGCGAGCTCGCGGCACCGTCCTCCTGTTCTCAACTCGAAACGGCCGGGGAGGGCTGATGGACGGCGCGGCTCCGCTCTTCCGCATGGAAGGCATCTCCAAGCGCTATGGCGGCGTGCGGGCCTTGGAAAAGGCCGACCTGACGGTCACCGCCGGCGGCATCCACGCCATTCTGGGCGAGAACGGCGCCGGCAAATCGACGCTGATCAAGATCATGGCGGGCGTTGTGGCGCCCGACGAAGGCACGATGACGCTGGATGGCCGCGAGGTGAGCTTCGCCTCACCGGCGGCCGCCAATCAGGCCGGCATCGTCTGCATCTTCCAGGAGCTGTCGCTCATCCCGGAGCTGAGCGTCGCCGACAACATCGTCATTTCCGATCCGCCGAAGCGTTTCGGCATGATCGACCGCAAGGCGCAGCGGCGCATCGCGGAGGAAGCGCTTGCACGCGCCGGGGCTTCCGACATCCATCCCTGTGCCCTGGTCAAGGACCTGCCGCTGTCGCGCCGGCAGATGGTGGAGATCGCCAAGGCACTAGCCCGCAAGCCGCGTATCCTGATCCTCGACGAAGCGACCTCGGCGCTGACGGCGGCGGATGTCGCCAAGGTCTTCGAAGTGTTGAAGCGGCTGCGCTCGGAAGGGCTGGCGCTGCTCTACATCTCGCACCGCATGAACGAGATCGCCGAGCTCGCCGACCACTGCACGGTGTTTCGTAACGGTCGCAACGTTGCCAGCTACCCCGCGGGCTCGAAGAGCGACAATGAAGTGGTCGAGCTGATGATCGGCCGCGAATACAGCCATATCTTCCCGCCGAAACCCGGTCCAGATGCGGCCGCCACGACGGTTCTCGAAGCGCGCAACCTCTCCTGGGCCGACCGCCTGGACAATATCTCGTTAAGCGTCAGGGCAGGGGAAGTCGTGGGTCTCGGCGGTCTCGACGGACAGGGGCAGCGCGAATTGCTGCTTGCTTTTTTCGGCGTGCTGCGCGGCCTTTCAGGCGAGATCCTGATCGACGGCAAGCCCGTTTCGATCGCCAGCCCGACCGCGGCAAGCCACGGCCGCATCGGCATGGCGCTGATCCCCGAGGATCGCAAGACCGAAGGGCTGATGCTGCCGATGACGGTGCGCGAGAACCTGTCCTTCGCGGCGCTCGACAGGCTGTCGAAAGGCGGCATCATCGACCGCGCCGCCGAGCAGCGGCTCATCGACGACATGGTCGGGCTCTTGGCCATCAAGACAGCGGGTCTCGACATTCCTGTCGGCGCGCTGTCCGGCGGCAACCAGCAGAAGGTGGTGATTGCCAAATGGCTGATGCGGCAGCCGCGCATCATCCTGCTCAACGATCCGACGCGCGGCATCGATGTCGGCACCAAGCAGGAGCTCTACCAGCTGATGCGCAAGCTGGCCGACGCGGGCGCCGCGATCCTGTTCTATTCAACCGACTATGACGAGCTGATCGGCTGCTGCGACCGCGTGCTGGTGCTCTATGACGGCGCGGTCAAGCGCGAGCTGGTCGGCGACGGGATCACCGAGCACGCGCTGATCGCCAGCGCGCTCAACATCCATGGCGAAGGTGCCGGGTCGAGGCAGGGAGCGGGCGCGTGAGGGACTGGCGCTATTGGCTGGCCGAGCAGCGCGGAACGCTGCTGGCCTTCGGCATCTTCATCGTCATGTTCGCGATCTACAGCGGCAACCATCCGGCCGGCTTCACCGCCAATGTCGTGCAGACGGCGGCCAACAAGGGCGTGCTGCTGGCCTTCGTCGCCATGGCCCAGACATTGGTGGTGATCACCGCCGGCATCGACCTGTCGGTCGGCATGATCTTCACGCTCACCAACTGCATGGCTTCATGGCTGGTGATCGGCACCGGCCTGGAGACGGCGTTTGGCGTGCTGGCTGTGCTCGGCACCGGGCTCATCTGCGGCGCCGTCAACGGCGCGATCGTCATCTACGGTCGGCTGCAGCCGATTGTCGCCACCATAGCCACGGGCGCCGTCTTTTTTGGCCTGGCGCTGCTTTTGCGACCGGTTCCCGGCGGTTCGGTCAATGAGGACCTTGCGGATTTCCTGACCGGGCGTTTCTTCGGCGTGGTGCCGGCGAGCCTCGTGGCGCTGCTCGTCATCGTGCTCGTCGTCTGGGTGCCGTTCAGCCGCTCCGAATTCGGGCGCGCCGCCTACGCGGCCGGTTCGTCCGAGACGGCGGCTTACATGTCGGGCGTGCCGATCCGCAGGGGCAAGTTCCTGGCCTACACGCTTGCCGGCCTGCTTGCGGCCATCGGCGGCCTGTTCCTGACCTTCTTCACCTATACGGGCGAAGCGGCTTATGCGAGCGGCAACGCTTATACGCTGTTCTCGATCGCCGCCGTCGTGCTTGGTGGCGTGTCGCTGTTCGGCGGCAAGGGCAGCGCCATCGGCGCGATCTTCGGCGCGCTCGCCTTCCGCACCATCGGCGACCTCTTGTTCGTGTTCGACTTCGATCCGCTCTGGCAGCCGCTGTTCCAGGGCGTTATCCTGTTGATCGCGGTCAGCCTCGGCGCTTTCGCGCTGTTTCGGGTGCGCAACCGGCTGGAGTGGTTCCTGTGAGCGAGACGACCATCGGCGGCATCGCCGGCCGCATGCCCAAATTTCTGCGACGCGCCGATCCGGCTGTCGTCACCGCCTTTGCCTGCATCGTGATCCTGCTTCTGCTCGGCAGCCTCTATTCGCGCAGCTTCCTCTCGCCGGAATATCTGCTGCAACAGTTGAAGGTCGCGTCCTTC
This sequence comes from Mesorhizobium sp., assembly GCF_004963255.1. Taxonomy (GTDB): domain Bacteria; phylum Pseudomonadota; class Alphaproteobacteria; order Rhizobiales; family Rhizobiaceae; genus Mesorhizobium. The sequence goes on from NZ_SUGA01000051.1 coordinate 19,893, forward strand.
CTCGGTGTCATCGCCACCGGCATGATGCTGGTCATCCTGCTCGGCCAGATCGATCTGTCCGTGCCGTGGTCCGTGGCCACAGGCGCCATGATGGCCTGCGCGGCCGCCGCCTACGGATCGGTCGGCGTCGCGTTGGCCATTCCTTTCGGGGTCCTGTGCGGTGTCGCGATCGGCCTCGTCAACGGCATCGGCGTCGCCTATCTGCGCATTCCCTCGATGATCATCACCTTGGCCACCAATGCCGTGGCGCAAGGGCTGATGGTTGTCTATACCGGCGGTTTCTCGCCACAGGATTCGGCGACGGCGGCGATGCGCTATCTGGCAACCGGTTTCACCATCCCGGGCGTTCCCAACGCCGTCATCATCTGGGCGCTGATCGGTGCCGCGATGGTCTTCGTGCTGACCCGCACCAGCTTCGGCCGCGCCGTCTACGGCATCGGCAATCGCGAGCGCGCCGCCTATCTTTCCGGCATCGACACGCGCCGTATCGTGCTGATCGCCTTCGCCGTCTCCGGCGGCCTGTCGGCTTTTGGCGGCGTGCTTTTGGCCGGTTATGCGTCCAAGGCGGCGCAATCGATGGGCGATGCCTATCTGCTGCCGTCGATCGCCGCCGTCGTGCTGGGCGGCACGTCGATCCTTGGCGGGCGCGGCTCCTATCTGGGCACGGTTGCGGGCGTGATCCTGATCACGCTCCTGCAATCCATACTCTCGGTCATGCAGATGCCCGAGGCGGGGCGGCAGATCATCTATGGCGTCGTCATCGTCGCCATGCTTCTGCTCTACGGGCGCGCGCCGGCAAGCCGCTGACCGTGGATGAGGCAAGCCCAAGACCGCAGATCCCGGAGCTCCGCATGAATGATCTTCGGACGGCGCCGGCCATCGTCGTGATGGGCGTTGCCGGCTGCGGCAAGACGGCCGTCGGCGAGGCGCTCGCCGGGGCTCTCGGCGCCGACTTCATCGAAGGCGACCGGCTGCATCCGCCGGAGAATGTGGCGCGCATGGCGCGCGGCGAGCCGCTGACGGATGCGCTGCGCGCGGGCTGGCTCGACGCCATCGGCGAGCGTATCGCGAGTTCCGCTGCCGGCGGACAGAAAGCGGTGGCGGCATGCTCGGCGCTGAAACGCAGCTACCGCGATCGGCTGAGCCGCTTCTGCCCGGAGGTCGTCTTCCTCTACCTCAAGATCGACCGCGAGACCGCCTGGCGACGGGTCGCCAATCGCAAGGGTCATTTCATGCCCGCAAGCCTGGTCGACAGCCAGTTCGCCACGCTGGAAGAGCCTGCCGCCGACGAAAGGGCGGTGACGGTCGACGGAACGCGAAGTGTTGGCGATATCTTGAAAGAGATTGCTGGTTAGAACAGTTCGGGGGATTCAGGCGCCGTCATTGCCGATTGCGGCCTCGGTTGGACGCTCGGTCAGCCGCGTGGCGCTCGACCAGGCCATCATCTGCTCCGGACAGAGTTTGAGCGTTTCCAGCATATGGTCGCGCTTCGACAGGATGTATCCCGCCTGGACGGCAAGGTTCTTCGCCGCCGTGTCCTTTGCCGGCGACGCGGGGACTTGCGCGCCCGCGCTCAGCTCGCTGACGACCGCCCGGTACTGGCGAAAGGGGACCGTCTCGATGGTCGCCATATGAAAGAGTGCCGCGCCTGCGCGAGCGGCGAAGTTTGCCGGCGCCGAGGCGAGGTGGGTCCAGCCACGCTCGCCCATGGCGGCCTCGGCGAAGGCTGAGCCGGCATAGATGGTGTTGGTCATCAGCACCACGCCGTTTGCCTTCAGCACCTTCTGGATACGTGTGGTGACCTGATAGGCGTCGGTGCGCTCAAAGACGATCCGGCTTTTCAGGAAACGGTTCTCGACCTTGACCAGCGGCGGATTGATGACGCGCAAGCCGAACTCGCTTGGCGAAAGGCCGTGGTACCGCGCGCTTACCTGATGGGCATCGACGCCGGCCTCATGCAGGGCGCGCTTGCCCATGATCGTCTGCGCCGTGAACTGGTCGCACCATATGATGACGCCGCGCCCGTTGCGCAGGGCTTGGTGCAGAGCCTCGAGGCCTTCGAGGCGGATCGCCGGCGACCAGCGCCAGCCTGCCACGAGATGCGCAGCAAGCGTCAGTCGCCGGCGGTGAACGGCGGCAAGCTGCGCTTCGAACATTCTTCGCGTGTCGATCGCATCGCTAAGCACTGCCCTAACTGCGACGTCGTAACGGTCGAATTCCTTGCGGAAATGGCGCTTGCGCCGGAGCCCCGACACCCAGCCGCAGATGGGTTCCCACCACGAGACCGGCAGCAGCGCCGCGACGCCAAGATAGAAACAGGACAGCAGGCTCTCGCGCAGGTCCCGATTGACAAAGCGGCGCAGTTTTCCGGGGCGGATTACCTTGCGGCTGAAGAAGCGAACGGTTTCGTTGCGCTCCAGCACCGGCACGTCGGCGGTGATCTCGGTATGATAGATCTCATTCGACGTTGGCTGCCGGCTGGCCCTGCGGGAATTGCCTAGGCAAGGCAGCCTCATGCGTCAGAGCCCCGTTCCACTTTTTAGATGGAGCATGATCTTGTCCGAAAACCGGTACCCACTTTTTGCGTTCGCTGACCTTCGGTTCGGGATCATGCTCTGCCGCTTTACTGCGTCGAAAGCAGACAAGCAACCAAGGGCCCTGTGTCGAAGGCGAGCCGTTTCAGATCTGCGAAGTGAGCTCTGCCGGGAAATCGTCGTTGTCGGCGTCGCGCATGGCGGCGAGGCTGCGGTTGTCGAGCACCTCGGCGATCGCCTGGCGCACTTCCAGCATCATGTGGCGGACCTGGCATGTCGCCTCGTCGCAATCCTCGCAACGCTGGTATTGCGTGCGGCTGGCGCAAGGGATCGGCGCCAGCGGCCCGTCGAGCACGCGCACGACATGGCCGATCTTGATCTCGGATGCGGGCCGGGCGAGGCGATAGCCGCCTTCCTTGCCCTTGCGGCTCTGGACGAAGCCGGCATTGCGCAGCTCGCCCAGGATCGCATCCAGGAATTTCTTCGGGATGTTGTTGGCGACCGCAATGTCGTTGACGAATGCGAGCTGGCCAGCCGGCAGGCTGGCAAGATGCACAAGGGCCTTGAGGCCGTATTTGCCTTTTTTGGTCAGCATGCCCGATTCAATTCATCAAACCCCAATCGCCCTGCATCTGGCGGTTGTTTGTGTGCAAATCATGACAGTTTGACCGGCGAACGCCCTCTGGCCCAACAATTTGCCGGTGCAACTTAGGCACAAACGCGTTGATTCTTCGTAACGTTTTTCACGTTGGGGCCGGGATTTCCCCTGCGAACTCATGCAGCCCCGCTTACAAGAAGAAAGCCGGCAAAGCCGGCCTCCTTGCGCTTCCTGATTGTGGAGCCCTTTCAGCGGGTGCCATAGGCCTGATCGAGCAGCCCGCCTGCGGCGAAATGCTCTTTCTGAACCTTGTCCCAACCACCGAACACCTGCTCCACCGTCAGCAGGCGGACGTCCGGGAAGTCGGCCTTGTGTTTGGCGGCGACCGTCGCGTCGCGGACCCGCAAGCCGTTCTCGGCGGCGATCTCCTGGCCGTCCGACGTGTGGAGGAACTCGAGATAGGACTTGGCGAGATCCCGGCTGCCATGCTCGTCGGCAACCTTGTCGACGATCGCCACCGGGAACTCGGCCAGCAGGCTGACCGAGGGGGTGACCTGCTCGAACTTGTCGTCGCCATATTCCTTGCGGATGCCGCGCGTCTCGGACTCGAAGGTGATCAGCACGTCGCCGATCTCACGCTGGACGAAAGTGGTGGTGGCGGCGCGGCCGCCGGTGTCGAAGATCGGCACGTTGTTGAAGAGCTTGGTGATGAACTCCTTCACCTTGGCATCGTCGCCCTTGAAGACCTCCTTGGCATAAGCGGTGGCGGCGAGATAGGTGTAGCGCGCATTGCCCGAAGTCTTCGGGTTCGGGAAGATCACCTGCACGTCGTCACGCACCAGATCGTTCCAGTCCTTGATGTGCTTCGGGTTGCCGGCGCGCACCAGGAAGGAGGGCAGGGAATAGAAGGGCGACGCGTTGTCCGGAAACTCCTTCTGCCAATCGGCCGAGACAAGGCCCTTCTTGACCAGGAAGTCGACGTCGGTGACCTGGTTGAAGGTGACGACATCCGCGGCAAGACCTTCGGCGATGGCGCGCGCCTGCGCCGAGGTGCCCGCATGCGACTGATCGATCGTGACGCCGGGATGCTTGGCGACGAAGGCCTTGTTGATGTCGACGAACAGCTCGCGGCCGACGTCATAGGATGCATTCAAGAGCTTGTCGGCCGACCAGGCTTGGGAGGATGCGAGGACGAGACCGGCAGCAGCAGCGATGCCGAGCAACAGGCGCTTCATGAAAACAGGCTCCTTGTAAATGGATCAAGCTATGGCGAGACCATAGTCGGGAAAGCCTGAAGCGACGAGGCATGCGGTCCGAGAGGCGAGGGAGGGTCTGGAAAATATCTCGCCGAAACAGCTCTTTGCTAGGATTTTCTTCCAAGCTGATTCATGAACAGCTCCAGGCGCGCGCCGAAGCAAGAGTCAGGGCTAAAGATAGCTCAGGCCTTGGGGAAAAGCTTCCAGCGCCGTGGCCTGAAGGCGACGCGGCTCTTCTGCGCGGCGGGATGGTCGACCGGAAGCTCGATCTCGACGCGCTGGCGCTCGCCGCCGATCTCCAGCTCGACGCGCCTTGTGCCTGCGACGCGGCGGCTGGCGGCGACCGTGCCGGCGATGCAGCCGCTGCAGCCGTCGAGCAGGTCGACGTCGTGCGGGCGGAAGTAGAGAACCGCCTCTCCGGGCGGTGCATGCGGCGCCTCAAGTCCGATCGGCCGGTCGGCGATCCACACCTCGCCGTTCTCGACCTTGACCGGCAGCGAGCTGGATTCGCCGATGAAGGAGTAGACGAAGGGCGAGTTCGGCGTGTCATAGATGTCGTCGGCGGTGCCGACCTGCTCGATGCGTCCCTGGCTCATGACGACAACGCGGTCGGCGAGTTCCAGCGCCTCTTCCTGGTCGTGCGTGACGAAGACGGTGGTGTGGCCGGTGCGGTCGTGGATCTCGCGCAGCCAGCGGCGCAGCTCGCGGCGAACCTGCGCGTCGAGCGCGCCGAAGGGTTCGTCGAGCAGAAGCACCTTGGGCTCGATCGCCATGGCGCGGGCCAAGGCCACGCGCTGGCGCTGGCCGCCGGAAAGCTGCGCCGGATAGCGCTTTTCCAGGCCTGACAGCTGGACGAGGTCGAGCAGTTCCAGCGCCCGGCGGCGAATTTCCTGGCTCGAAGGCCTGGCGGCGCCGTGCCGAACTTTCAGGCCGAAGCCGATATTGTCGGCGACCGTCATGTGACGGAACAGCGCGTAATGCTGGAAGACGAAGCCGACATTGCGTTCCTGGATGGACTTTTGCGAAGCGTCTTCCTCGCCGAAGAAGATCGCCCCCTTGGTCGGCCGCTCCAGCCCGGCGATCAGGCGCAGCAGCGTCGTCTTGCCGGAGCCCGACGGGCCCAGCAGCGCGATGAGCTCGCCGGACTTGATGTCGAGCGACACGTCGTGGAGCGCCGGAAACCGCTCAAACTCCTTGCGCACGTTGACGACGCGAACTTCCATGGAATGACCTCTATCAATGCCCGCGTGTCGCGGCGATCTCGGCGCCGTAGCGCATCTCGAGAAGTGTTTTCAAGACCAGCGTCACCAGAGCCAGGCCAGCGAGCAGCGAAGCGACCGCAAAGGCGCCGACGGCATTGTACTCGTTGTAGAGGATCTCGACATGCAGCGGCATGGTGTTGGTCAGGCCGCGTATGTGGCCGGACACCACCGAGACCGCGCCGAATTCGCCCATGGCGCGCGCATTGCAGAGCAGAACGCCATAGAGCAGCCCCCATTTGACGTTGGGCAGCGTCACATACCAGAAGGCCTGCCAGCCGCTGGCGCCGAGCGAGAGCGCCGCCTCCTCGTCGCCATTGCCTTGTTCCTGCATCAGCGGGATCAACTCGCGCGCGACGAAGGGGAAGGTGACGAAGACGGTCGCCAGAACGATGCCTGGCACAGCGAACAGGATCTGGATGCCATGCGCCTTCAGCCATTCGCCGAGCAGTCCTTGAGCGCCGAACAGAAGCACATAGACCAGGCCGGAAATGACCGGCGAGACCGAGAAGGGCAGGTCGATCAGCGTGGTCAGGAACGCCTTGCCCTTGAACTCGAACTTGGCGATGGCCCAGGCGGCCGAAAGGCCGAAGACGAGATTGAGCGGCACCGAGATCGCCGCCACCAGCAATGTCAGCCGGATGGCGGAGCGCGTGTCGGCATCGCCCAAGGACTGGAAATAGGCGCCGACGCCCTTGGCGAAAGCCTCCTTGAACACGATGATCAGCGGCAGCAGCAGGAAGATGCCGAGGAAGACCAGCGTGACGGTCGTCAGCGTGATGCGGACGGGGCGGCTTTCCGTGACCGCGGCCGAGCGGCTCTCGTGGTGCGGCTCGTAGGACTTGATCTCGGGATCAGCCATAGCGCTTGCGGCTCCATGTCTGCACGAGGTTGATGACGAGCAGCATCGCGAAGGACAGCGCCAGCATGATCGCGGCGATCGCGGTGGCGGCCGGATAGTTGTACTCTTCCAGCCGGATGACGATCAGAAGCGGCGCGATCTCGGATTTGTAGGGCAGGTTGCCGGCGATGAAGATGACCGAGCCGTATTCACCGACGCCACGCGCGAAGGCGAGCGAGAAGCCGGTGATGATGGCCGGCGCCAGGCTGGGCAGCAGCACACGGGTGATGATCTGGAAGCGGCTGGCGCCGAGCGTGGCGGCGGCCTCCTCGACCTCCTTGTCGAGCTCTTCCATGATCGGCTGGACAGTGCGCACGACGAAAGGCAGGCCGATGAAGACCAGCGCCACGATGATGCCGAGCGGGGTGTAGGCGACCTTGAGGCCGAGCGGCATCAGCAATTTGCCGAGCCAGCCGGTCGGGGCATAGAGCGTGGTCAGCGCGATACCGGCGACCGCGGTGGGCAGCGCGAAAGGCAAGTCGACCATGGCGTCGACGACGCGGCGGCCGGGGAAACGGTAGCGGACCAGCACCCAGGCGACGAGCGTGCCGAACACGACATTGACTGCCGCGGCGATGAAAGCTGTGCCGAAGCTGATTTCGAGCGCCTTGAGGGTGCGCCGGTCGGTGGCCAAAGCCCAGAAATCGGTCCAGCCGAGCGCGGCCGAACGCCAGATCAGCCCCGAGAGCGGGATAAGGATGATGAGCGTGAGGTAGGCAAGCGAGAAGCCGAGCGTCAGTCCGAAACCCGGAATGACACTCGGCTGTCTGAATCGCCACCCCGCATGAGCGGGTGCTGTGGTCATGCTGTTCTGGATCGTCCCTTCTTACTCAACCAGATTGCAGTCGCCAGTTTTCGAGGCCCGGCCTCTCACTGCGCCGGCTTGTAGATCTGGTCGAATATACCACCGTCGCCGAAATGGTAAGGCTGCGCCTTCTTCCAGCCGCCGAATTGCGGGTCGTCGATGGTGACCAGCTTGATCTGCGGCAGCTTGGCGAGATCCTCGGCCGGAACCAGCTCGGGCTTGGCCGGGCGATAGTGGTTCTTGGCGATGATGGTCTGGCCTTCCTTCGAATAGAGCCAGGAAAGATAGGCTTCGGCCACCTTGCGCGTGCCCTTGGCGTCGACATTGGCGTCGACCACAGCGACGGGCGGCTCGGCCAGGATCGAGGTTGGCGGGTAGACGATGTCGAAATTGTCGGCGCCGAATTCGTCGAGCGCCAGATAGGCGTCGTTCTCCCAGCCGATCAGGACGTCGCCCAAGCCTTTCTGGGCGAAGGTGACGGTCGAGCCGCGCGCGCCGCTGTCGAGCACCGGGGCATTGGCATACAGCTTGCTGACGAATTCCTTGGTCTTGGCCTCGTCATTGCCGTCATGCGAATTGGCATAAGCCCAGGCCGCCAGATAGTTCCAGCGCGCGCCGCCGGAGGTCTTCGGGTTCGGCGTGATCACCTGGACGCCGTCCTTCACCAGATCGCTCCAGTCGTGGATGCCCTTGGGGTTGCCCTTGCGCACCAGGAAGATGATGGTCGAGGTGTAAGGTGCTGAATTGTTTTCGAATTTTTTGCGCCAGTCGGGATTGATCTTCTTCGATTTCGAGACGATGGCGTTGATGTCGCCTTCGAGCGCCAGTGTCACCACATCGGCGTCGAGGCCGTCGATCACCGCGCGGGCCTGGGCGCCGGATCCGCCATGCGACTGCTGGATGGTGACCGTCTCGCCGGTCTCGGCTTTCCAATGCGCTGCGAAGGCCTCGTCATAGGCCTTGTAAAGCTCGCGTGTCGGATCGTAGGACACGTTCAAGATAGTCGTATCGGCGAACGCGAAACCGAGCGTGCCGAACTGGACAGATGTGGCGACCAGCGCGCCGAGCAGTTTCCTGAAATGAGGTTTGGTCATTCCCGCCTCCGTTGAACTGCTGCGAACTCTAGCGAGTTTATAGAAATTAGATGCATTGATTGTTGCCTTTTTCACCTCCTCGAAGCAATTTTTCGCCGAGCTTCGGCTCTTTGAAGAAATAACTTCCTCCTGTGCTTTCGCTCGGCTCGGCATCAGCCGGCCTAATTAGAAGCGGTCAGTGTTGGGGCAAGCCCCGGCGCATTAATTGGCGGTGATCGGAAAATCGAAGCGCTGTTTTGGAAAGGGCTCTTTGGCGAGGGTGAAGTGCCACCATTCGCGCGCATAGTTGCGGAAGCCGGCGGCTCGCATGGCGGCAAGCAGCATCTTGCGGTTCGACGCCGCTTCGGCGGGAAGAGGGCGGTGCGCGGTCTCGCTCATCGGATCGAAGCAGTCGAAACCGGTGCCGAAGTCGAGCGTGCCGCTGTCAGGAGCGCCGCAGGCGGGATGAACATCGCTTTCCTTGCCCTGGTCGGCGATGGCGACGTCGACGGTCGAGCCGCGCGAATGGCTCGACAATTCGCCGACGTAGCCCTTGGCGATAAGATCGCCACGCCGGACGGTCGGATACCATTGCGGGTCCGGCGGGCCGCCTTCTTTTGTCCATCTGACCATATCGGCGACGGCTCGTGCGGGCCGGTAGCAGTCGAAGATGACGAGCGTCAGGCCTTTGGCGGCCACGACTTTCTGGACGCTGGACAGCGCCTTCGCCGCTTGCGTGGTCAGGATGCAGACGGGCGCGTCATAGCCATCGACCTTGCGGCGCAGGAAGTTCTCGCGGCCGGCGTAGCGGATGTCCTGGCGGATGGTCGAGTCGACATCGGCGAGCCTGACGAAGCCGGCGGGCAGGGGGGCGGCGCGGGCCTGGAGAGGGCAAGCTATTACTAGTGCAAGCGCTGCGAAGAACACCCCCAACAGAGGTCGGCGCGAGGCCCCCCTCCCTGCCCTGCCGGGCTTCGGCGCCGCGTCCGACCTTCCTGCGTTGAAGATTAGCGAAAGCCGTGAAGCGAATAATCTTCCCCCTTGAGGGGGAGATGACCGGCAGGCCAGAGAGGGGGGCCTCG
>NZ_SUGA01000052.1 GCF_004963255.1 Mesorhizobium sp.
CTCATCCGTCTCGGCGCTGACGCGCCGATCCACCTTCTCCCACAAGGGGAGAAGGGAAGACACGAGGACCATTGCATGGACATTGTTGACGAAGCGAAACCAAAGGACGATGCCGACATCCGCGTCGGGCGGCGCGTGCGGGCGTTGCGCCTCGAGCGCAACCTGTCGCTCGCCGACCTCGCCGCCAAGGCCGGCATCTCCATCGGCGCGCTGAGCCAGATCGAGCGCGGCATGTCCTCGCTGCGCGTCAAGGTGATCTGGCCGCTGGCCGCCGCGCTCGACATCGAACCGTCGGCGCTGATCACCGACGGCAATGAGGCGGTGAACGACCTCTATTGCGTGCGCGCCGACAAGCGCCGGCAGATCCCGGTGAAATCTGAAGGCATCGCCAAGGCGCTGCTGTCGCCGCCCGCCGCCACGCTCACCGGCATGCTGGTGACGGTCGAGGCCGGCGGCGGCACGGCGGAAGCCTACGCCCATGCCGGCCACGAATTCGGCTTCGTGATGGCGGGCGAGGTCGAGCTGGTGGTCGACGCCACGACCTATGTGCTGAAGGCCGGTGACAGCTTTGCCTTCAAGAGCACGCTGCTGCATGCCTTCCGCAACCCTGGCGCCGAGCGCTGCCAGATCCTCTGGGTCAACACGACCAAACCGTCCGAGGTGCGCGATGGCGCCTGACGCGCTCGTAAGACTGCAAAAAGTCTCGAAAGTCTTCCCAGGTGGCATTGTTGGCCTTGATACCGTCGATCTCGACATTGCTCCCGGCGAGTTCCTGACCCTCCTTGGCCCTTCCGGCTGCGGCAAGACGACGAGCTTGCGCGTCATCGCCGGCTTCGAGAGCCCCTCGAGCGGCAATGTCCTGCTCGAAGGCCGCGACATTACGGGGCTCAGGCCGTTCGACCGTCCGGTGAACACCGTTTTCCAGGACTACGCGCTGTTCCCGCATATGGATGTCGCTGCCAATGTCGGCTTCGGACTGTCGCTGCGCAAAATGTCCGGCACCGAGCAGGCCAAACGCGTTCGCGACGCACTCGACATGGTTGGCCTCGCCGACAAGCTGCGCGCCCGCGTCTCGGAACTCTCCGGCGGCCAGCGCCAGCGCGTCGCGCTTGCTCGCGCCATCGTCTGCGAGCCGCGCGTGCTGTTGCTCGACGAACCGCTGTCGGCGCTCGACGCGCATCTGCGCGAGCAGATGCAGGTCGAATTGAAGCGGCTGCAGTCCCGGCTCGGCACCACTTTCGTCATGGTCACGCACGACCAGACCGAGGCGCTGTCGATCTCCGACCGCATCGTCGTCATGAACAAGGGCCGCATCGAGCAGATCGCGCCGCCGGCCATGCTCTACGACCGGCCCGCGACGCGCTTCGTCGCCTCCTTCATCGGCACGATGAACTTGTTGCAGTCGCGCTTCCTGGGCCGCGACGGCGAGCGCCTGCGCTTCGCCGCCGGCGACCTGCCGCTGGAGGCGACCTCGGACAGCGGCGAGACGCCGGCCGTCGGCGACACTCGCACCATCGGCGTGCGCCCGGAAGATCTTCTGGTCGCCAGCGAGGCCGCAGAAGGAAGCGCGCCGGCGCGGGTCAGCGGCGTTGTCTTCCATGGCCGCACGCTGCGTCTGCATGCCGAACTCGGGCAGGGGACTGCGATCGTCATCGATGCCCCGCGCCGCGCCGACGGTTCGCAATTCAGCGTCGGCGACATGGCGCATGTCAGCCTGCGGCGCGGCGCCAACTGCCCCATGCTTTCCAGCTGATGCGGGTCCAAGGCTCACGATGCCTTGGCGAAGAACCCCTGATAGTCGGACTTGGCCTGCAGCAGCCGCAGGATGTTCTCGCGTGAGGCGCGCACATGTGCGCGGGCGCGCTCGCCGGCCAGAGCGACATCGCCGGCGCAGATTGCGTCGACGATGCCGGCGTGCTCCTCGCGGGTGAGCTTCCATTCGCCCAGCCAAAGAAGTTCCGCCCAAACATATTGCTGGCATTTGTCGAGGATGCCGCAGAGCATGCCGTAAAGCATCTCGTTGCCGCCGATTTCGGCGATCACCCGGTGCAGGTCGATGCCGACCTGAAGCTCCTCGAATTTTTCTCGCGTGCTGCGGTCCGGGATCGCCGCCAGCCGCTCGCACTCGGCGAGCATCTCATGCAGTCTCGCCTTGTCAGCTGCGGTCGCGTTGGCTGCCGCCAGCTCGGTCGCGCGCCCGTCAAGCATTTCGCGGATTTCGAAGGCCTCGCGAAACATGGTGATGTTGAACTCGGCCACGACATAGCCCTGGCGAGGCCGGCCGATCACCAGGCCGTCCCGTTCGAGCCGATTGAAGGCCTCGCGCACAGGCGTGCGGCTGACCTTCAGGCGTTCGGCGATCTCGTTTTCCGTAACGCGACCGCCCGGCGGGATCTGGCCGGTGATGATCAACGCCTTCAGCTTCTCGAACACCGAGTCGCGCAACGTGTTCTTTCTCTCCTTGCTCAAACGTCCCGCCTCCAACGGTCAGTCATGGAATCGCAGTCTAGTGCCTTTTAGTGCCTGCTTGAACAGACCCTGTCGCGACGCGCGGCTCGCTCCGGACTGTCCTGTTTATCAACCGCCAAAAAACCCGAAGCGCCATGTTGACATCGGCTTCTGGCGAATTACACTCAAAATTGTATACAAATTCGCATACCAAATCAACGATAACGGGAACACCGGTTGGAGAAGCGAAAATGACGAAGAGACTTTGTATTCACGGCCTGGCGATCGCCGGCCTGCTGGCTTCCGTCGCCGTTCCGGCGTCGGCCGCCGACACCATCACCGTCGCCTCATGGGGCGGCACCTATCAGGAAGCGCAGACCAAGGCCTTCTTCGATCCGACGGCCAAGGAACTCGGCATCACCATCAAGCAGGACACGACCAACGGCCTCGATGACGTGCGGCTGCAGGTCACCGGCAACGCCGTCAAATGGGACATCACCGAGCTCGGCGCCGACGAATGCGCGCGGGGCTCCAAGGAAGGCCTGTTCGAGAAGCTCGACTACAACGTCATCGACAAGACCGGCATCAACCCGAAGCTCGTGCATGACGACTGGGTCGGCATTTCCTACACCTCGGTGGTACTGATCTACCGGACCGATGTTTTCGGCGACAAGGGCCCGAAGACCTGGGCTGATTTCTGGGATGTGCAAAAATTCCCCGGACGCCGCGCGCTCTCCGGCAGCCAGGCGACGGAAACGCTGAGCGTCGCCGCCTTGGCCAAGGGCATTCCGATCGACAAGGTCTATCCTGTCGATATCGACGGCGCGCTGCAATCCGTCGACAAGATCAAGGGCCACATCGATGCCTGGTGGACCTCCGGCGCGCAGGCCATGCAGCTCGTCAAGGACGGTGAGGTCGACATGGCGAGCATCTGGAACGGTCGCGCCGGCACGCTGAAGAAGAGTGGTGCCCCGGTCAGCTTCTCCTTCGATCAGGGCGTTCTCACCGCCGACTGCATGGTCATCCCGAAGGGCTCGAAGAACAAGGATCTCGCCATGAAGGCGCTGGCCAAATTCGTCAGCCCCGACCTCCAGGCCAACCTGCCGCTCTATGTCGACAACGGCCCGGCCAACGAGAAGGCCTTCGAGACCGGCAAGATCCCGCAGGACCGCATCAAGGACATCAATTCCTCGCCCGAGAATGTCAAGAAGCAGGTGCTGCAGGACCCGGCCTTCTGGCGCGACACCCTCGTCGAGGCGACGGAGAAATTCAACAACCTGATCCAGCAATGACGATCGTACCGGAGCGGCGTCCTCGCGGCGCCGCTCCGCATCGTTTCGCAAAATGATCCGGAGTTGAAGGAGATGCTCTTGTCTCTCGCGCAATCCGCGCTGCCAATCGGCATAAGCGGTATCGAGAAGCGCTTCGGTGCTGTCTCCATCCTCAGCGACCTCAGCCTCGATGTCGCGGCCGGCGAATTCCTGACGCTGCTCGGACCGTCCGGCTCCGGAAAAACGACGCTCTTGATGATCCTGGCCGGCTTCGTGCGGGCCAATGCCGGCTCGATCAAGGTTGGCGGCGAGGAGATCATCACCATGCCGCCGCACAGGCGCAACATCGGCATGGTGTTCCAGAACTATGCGCTGTTCCCGCATATGAACGTCTTCCACAACATCGCCTTTCCGCTGAAGCAGCGGCGCGTATCGGCGGCAGAAACGGCTGAACGCGTCGAGCGGGCATTGGACCTGGTGCAGCTGAAAGGCCTCGGCGAGCGGCGTGTCGACCAGCTCTCCGGCGGCCAGCGCCAGCGTGTGGCCTTGGCCCGCGCCATCGTCTTCGAGCCGCGCATCGTCTTGATGGACGAGCCGCTGTCGGCGCTCGACAAAAGCCTGCGCGAGCGCATGCAGATCGAGCTGCGCAACCTGCATCGAAGGCTCGGCATGACCACGGTCTACGTCACGCACGACCAGCGCGAGGCGATCACCATGTCGGACCGCATCGCCGTCATGAATGCGGGGCGCATCGAACAGATCGACCAGCCGGAAGTTCTTTACGCCAAGCCGCGGACGAAGTTCGTCGCCGGCTTCATCGGCGAGTCCAGCTTCATTCCCGTCGAGAGCCGCAATGGCAGTGTCTGGTACGAGGACAGGAAGTTGCGGATGAACGATGCGGCGCCATCCACTGGCCGGCATCTGATGGTGGTGCGGCCGGAAAAGCTGCGCCTGGTCGCCGACGTCGGCGAGACCGGCGTCAACGTGCTGCCGGCGACCGTCGGCGACGTCATCTACCAGGGCGACAGCTTCGTCTGCTACGCGACGCTGAAGGACGGCCGCCAGGTTACTTTGCGCGACTATTGTCGTTCCGACGTGCTGGCGAAACTCCCGGCGCCGGGCGAGCCGATCATGCTCGGCATCGATGCCCAGGACATCGTGCTGGTGGCGGATCAATGAGCATCGTGTCCGCCAGCCTCGACCACGCCGGCAAGCCCGATCGCGCGTTCAATGCCGAAGCGCTCGACGCAGATGCGCGACGGGAAGCGCGCGGCATGCTCGCGCTTCTGTCGCTCGGGCTCTTCCTGGTATTCGCCGTCATCATCGTGCCGATCGGCTGGCTGTTCTGGCTTTCGCTGTTCGACGAGGGCGGTCAGCTCAGCGCCGCCAATTACGCACGCTTCTTCGAGCAGGCGTCCTACATCAAGACCTTCGTCACCACCTTCAAGGTGGCCTTCACCGTCACCGGCGCCTGCGTGCTGCTCGGCTACCCCTTGGCCTATATGCTGTCGCAGCTGCCGCGCCGCGCGGCCTCCATCTGCCTGATCTTCGTCATCCTGCCGTTCTGGACCTCGGTGCTGGTGCGCACCTATGCCTGGCTTGTGATCCTGCAGCGCAAGGGGCTGGTGAACACATGGCTGATGGACCTCGGCGTCATCTCCCAGCCGCTGCCGCTCGCCAATAATTTCGCCGGCGTCGTCATCGGCATGACCCACATCATGCTGCCCTTCCTGGTGCTGCCCCTCTACGCCTCGATGAAGACGATCGACGTCGACTGCCTGCGCGCCGGCATGAATCTCGGCGCGAGCCCCGCCGCCACCTTCCGGCAGATCTTCTTTCCGCTGTCGCTGCCGGGTCTCGCTTCGGGCTTGGTCATCGTCTTCGTTCTCTGCCTCGGCTTCTTCGTCACGCCGGCGCTTATGGGCGGCGGCAAGGTCATCATGTGGGCGATGCGCATGGAGCAGACCACCAGCCTCTATTCCAACTGGGGCGCGGGCGCGGCACTTGGCGTCGTGCTGCTCGCCGTCACGCTGGCGCTGCTCGGCCTCTTCCACTGGCTGCTCGGCACCCGCGCCACCGGAGTCTGGAGCCGGCGATGAGCATGGAAAACGCCCTGCCGATCTCGCATCGGCAACGCCTCTGGCTCTACGCGCTCGGCGGCCTCGTCATGCTGTTCCTGATCGCCCCGTCGGTGATCATCGTCATCATGTCCTTCTCCGGCTCCTCGCTCTTGGAGTTCCCGCCGCAGGAATGGTCGCTGCGCTGGTACGAAAGCTATTTCGGTTCCCTCGAATGGCGCGACGCCACCGTTGTCTCGGTCAAGGTGGCGGTGATGACGGCGATCGTCGCGACGCTGCTCGGCACCGCCGCCGCCTATGCCATCAACGCCCGCACGCTCAGGCTGACCGGCTTGATCAACGCGCTGCTCACCGCATCGCTGATCATCCCGGTCATCCTGATCGGCATCGGCACGTTCTTCCTCTATGCCCGCATCGGCCTCAACAACACGCTGACCGGCCTCGTCATCGCGCACACGGTGCAGGCGCTGCCGTTGGTCGTGCTGACCGTGCTGTCGGGGCTGCGCTCCTATGACATGAACCAGGAGATGGTCGCGCGCAGCCTCGGCGCCGGCCGCTTCTCAGCCTTCTTCCAGGTGACGATGCCGCAAATCAGGTTCTCGATCGTCTCGGGCACGCTGTTTGCCTTCATCACCTCCTTCGACGAGGTGGTGGTGTCGCTGTTCATCTCGGGCGGCGAGACCACGACGCTGACGCGGCGCATGTTCAATGCGCTGCGCGACCAGATCGATCCGACGATTGCCGCCATTTCGACTTGCCTGATCGTGCTATCGATCGTCTTGTTGTCCGCCGCCCAGCTTTTCGGCCGCGGACGCTGATATAGGATACCAGAACCAGCATGCGTGATTTCCAGTTTCCCGGCCGCTCGCCGGTCCGCGCCACCGAGGCGATGGCCGCGACCTCGCATCCGCTTTCCACCCTTGCCGCCATCGACATGCTGCGCGCCGGCGGCAACGCCATGGATGCCGCGGTCTGCGCGGCAGCGGTGCAGGCGGTGGTCGAGCCGCAATCGACGGGCATCGGCGGCGACTGCTTTGTGCTTTATTGCCCGAAGGGGCAGGGCGAGGTGATCGCCTTCAACGGCTCTGGCCGCGCACCCGCCGCCGCGACCGTCGACTGGTACCGGGACAAGGGATTCAGCGAGCTGCCGCTGCATGGCCCGCACGCGGTCACCGTTCCCGGCGCCGTCGACGCCTGGTGCCGGCTGCTGGAAGATCATGGCCGCAAGGGCTTGGCCGACGCGCTCGCTCCGGCCATCCGTTACGCCGAAGAAGGCTATGTCGTGCATGACCGCGTCGCCTTCGACTGGCACGACCCCGAGACCGACCTGTCGGCCGACGAGGCAGCGACGCGCATCTTCCTGCCCGGCGGCAAGCCCCCGAAGGCGGGTGACATCCATCGCCAACCGGAGCTGGCGGAGACCTTGCGCATCATCGCCAGGAAGGGCCGCGCCGGTTTCTACGAAGGCGAGGTCGCGGACGATCTGGTCGGACGGCTTCGCGCGCTCGGCGGCCTGCATACGATGGAAGACTTCGCCGCGACCAAGGGCGATTACCGGACCCCGGTCAGCACCTCCTATCGCGGTCACGATATCCACCAGATGCCGCCCAACAATCAGGGCCTGACAGCGCTTCTGATGCTCAACGTGCTGTCGGGCTTCGACCTCGGCAAGCTCGATCCCGAGGGCGCCGAGCGCCTGCATCTGGAGGTTGAGGCGGGGCGCTTGGCTTACCAGGATCGCGATGCGTTCTTCGCCGACCAGGATCATGTCGATGTGCCGGTCCAGGCGCTGCTTTCCAGCGCCTATGCCGACAGTTTGCGCGCGGCGATCGATCCCGAGCGCGCCATGACGCATCTGCCGCGTCTCGATCTGCCGGGCAGCGACACTGTCTATATCTCTGTCGTCGATCGCGACCGCAATGCGGTGAGCTTCATCAACTCGACCTATTATTCCTTCGGCAGCGGTGTCGTCGGCCCGAAGACCGGCGTCGTGCTGCAGAACCGTGGTTCCAGCTTCCGCCTCGATCCGAAGCACCCGAACGCGATCGCGCCAGGCAAGCGGCCGATGCACACGATCATGCCGGGCATGATGACGAAGGATGGCCGCGCGGTGATGCCTTTCGGCGTGATGGGCGGAGGCTATCAGCCCTTCGGCCATGTGCATCTTTTGACCAACATGATTGACTTCGGCATGGACCCGCAGCGGGCGATCGACGCGTCGCGCGTCTTCTATAACCATGACGTCGTCGAGGCCGAGCGAAGCGTGCGTCCCGATGCCGTCGAAGGCCTGCGCCGGCGTGGTCATCGTGTTGTGGAGCCCAATCACCCGCTGGGCGGCGGACAGGCGGTGCTCATCGATTGGGAAAAGGGCACGCTGACCGGCGCGTCCGATCCGCGCAAGGACGGCTTGGCGCTCGGATATTGAGCCGTCGTTTGCTGGACACGAGCCGATCGTTCGCAACATAGTCGAGAACCATGACCGGAACAGAAGAAATCGATCTTGCTTATCGCCTTGCCGCCGGCGCCGAAGATGCGCCGGCGATCCTGGCGCCCGACCGCGCCGCTCTTTCCCATGGCGGGCTGCGCAACCTGATCCGCGATACCGTGGCGCGGCTCAACGCGCTCGGCATCGGCCGTGGCGACCGCGTCGCCATCGTGCTGCCCAACGGCCCGGAAATGGCCACGGCCTTCATCGCCGTGGCGGCGGCCGCGTCTACCGCGCCGCTCAATCCGGCCTACCGCGCCGACGAGCTCGACTTCTATCTGACCGATATCGGCGTCAAAGCGATCCTTGTCGGCAAGGACGAACAGGGCCCTTCGGTCGAGGTTGCCAGACGCCTCGGCATCCCGGTGCTGCGGCTTGTGGTACCGGAAGGCGCGCCGGCTGGTGTTTTCACGATCGAGGGCGACCAGGTCGGATCGCCGGTTTCCTCCGGATCGGCCGAGGACGGCGACGTTGCGCTTCTGCTCCACACCTCCGGCACCACCTCGCGCCCGAAGCTCGTGCCGCTCAGCCACGCCAACCTTGCGGCGTCGGCCGCGCATATCGGAGCCACGCTCGGCCTGTCGCCGGCCGACCGCTGCCTCAACATCATGCCGCTGTTTCACATCCATGGCTTGATCGCGGCGGTGCTGTCCTCACTCGCCGCCGGCGGCAGCGTCTTCTGCACGCCGGGTTTCAACGCGCTGCGTTTCTTCCAGTGGCTCTCCGAGGCCAAGCCCAGCTGGTACACCGCCGTGCCGACCATGCACCAGGCGATCCTGCCGCGCGCGGCCCGCAATCCGGAGCAGCTTGCCGAGGCGAAGCTGCGCTTCATCCGCTCTTCTTCAGCTTCGCTTCCGGCGCAGGTCATGTCCGAGCTGGAGGCGACCTTCGGCTGCCCGGTGATCGAATCCTATGGCATGACCGAGGCCACGCATCAGATGGCGTCCAACCGCTTGCCGCCCGGACTGCGCAAGCCCGGCAGCGTCGGCGCGTCGGCCGGACCGGAAGTCGCTGTCATGGCGCCCGACGGGCGATTGCTCAAGGCCGGCGAGATCGGCGAGATCGTCATTCGCGGCCCCAACGTCACCGCAGGCTACGAGAAGAACCCGGATGCCAATGCCAGCGCCTTTGCCCATGGCTGGTTCCACACCGGCGATCAGGGCGTGCTCGACGAGGACAATTACCTGCGCGTCACCGGCCGGCTGAAGGAGATCATCAATCGCGGCGGCGAAAAGATCTCGCCGCTCGAGGTCGACGAGGTGCTGATGGATCATCCCGCGGTGGCGCAGGTGGTCACCTTCGCCATGCCGCATGACAAGCTGGGTGAAGAGGTGGCGTCGGCGATCGTGCTGCGCGAAGGCCTGAGCGCCAGCGAGGCCGACATCCGCGGCTTTGCCGCCACCCGGCTCGCCGACTTCAAGGTGCCGCGCAAGGTGGTGATCCTCGACGAAATTCCGAAGGGCGCCACAGGCAAATTGCAGCGCATCGGTCTCGCGGCAAAGCTCGGGCTCGGCTGATGCGCATCACTGTCTTCGGCGCCGGCGCCATCGGCGGCTATCTGGGCGCCAAGCTGGCAATCGCAGGCTCGGTCGATCTGTCGATCGTGGCGCGTGGCGCGCATCTGGAGGCGATCAAGGCCGATGGCCTTCGCCTGATCGAGGACGGCAAGGAAACGGTGGCGCGGGTGAGGGCTGCCTCTCGCGCGCAAGACCTCGGCGTGCAGGACTATGTCGTGCTGGCGCTGAAGGCGCATTCGCTGGGGCCGGCCCTTGACCAGATAGCACCGTTGCTGGGCGAGGGCACCGCCGTCGTCACCATGCAGAACGGCGTGCCCTGGTGGTATTTCCACAAGGCAAGCGGCGCGCTCGAAGGCATGCGGCTCGACGCTGTCGACCCAGGCGGTGCGATCTGGCAGCGCATCGGGCCGGAGCGCGTCATCGGCTCCGTTGTCTATCCGGCCGTCGAGGTCGATGCGCCCGGCCTTATCCGCCATGTCGAGGGCACGCGCTTCTCGCTGGGCGAGCCGTCGGGCGAGAAGAGCGAGCGGGCCACCGCCTTGGCGCGCGAAATGGTCAAGGCCGGGCTGCAGGCCCCGGTGCGCGAGGACATTCGCTCGGAGATCTGGGTGAAGCTCTGGGGCAATCTCTCCTTCAACCCGATCTCGGCGCTGACCGGCAGCACGCTGGCGGCGATCGTCGCCGACGAAGGCACGCGCGCCGTCGCCCGCGCCATGATGCTGGAGGCGCAAGCGATCGGCGAGCGCCTCGGCGTGCGCTTTCCCATTTCCGTCGACCGTCGCATCAAGGGCGCCGGCGATGTCGGCGAGCACAAGACCTCGATGCTGCAGGATCTCGAGCGAGGCCGCCCGATGGAGATCGACGCGCTGGTCACGGCCGTGCAGGAACTCGGCCGCCTGACCGGCCAGCCGACGCCGACCATCGACAGCGTGCTGGCTCTGGTGCGACGGCTGGCGATCGAGCGCGGGTGTTATTCTCCCTTGTAGTTTGTTCCTAGTTTGTTCTAGTTTGGTCCTTTGGACGATATCCAAAAGGGATCAGCCATGAACGAACAACCGTGGTTCGGGATCGGCAGGAACGGCCAGGCTTTTTTCCGCTGGGATCACTCCAGTCAGGATCCGACCGACAGACTGTTCTTTGCCATTCTTGTCGAAGGGACGATTGCTCATATGTTGGCGTCCCGCGCCTTGGCCTGGCAGCGGGAGCTAGGGCTAGGCGGAAAGCTCATTCGAGCCGGGCATTTGCATATTTCGCTCGTCATGCTTGGTGATCATGATGGATTGCCGAAACCTCTGGTCGACGCCGCCTGTTCGGCAGGCTCCCTTGTCCAGGCTCGAGCGTTCGATGTCTCGTTCGACCGTCTATCGCCCTTTGGCGGTGGCGCTCTCGTTCTGCGCCGCAGTGACGGTGTTCCGGCATTGCAAGCCTTTTGGCAAGCGCTCGCCGCTGTGCTGTCCGACAGCTCATTCAAGCCGCTTGTCGGAAAGTCGATCGAGCCGCATGTCACGTTGCTGCGTGACAAAGCGCGTGTTCCGAGAGTTGACGAGCGGCCAATCGAGCCGATTGGTTGGACCGTGCAAGAGTTCGTACTGATACACAGCTTCCTGCGGCAGGATCGGCACCAGATAATCAGACGCTGGCAATTGAACAGCCAGGATGATGCCCATGCTGTCATGTAAGCATCTCAAATCATTCTTACCGTAGCCAACAGGGCGCCACCACGATCCTGACACGATTTGTCACCTGCGGAGCGACGCACCGCTGGCACGCGAACGATCGGTTCCTACTTTGATGTCTGGTCCAACCCCGGGAGGAAATCATGACCACTGCGGACATTGCCAAGGATTTCACCGAGCTCCTCAAGAAGGGCGACAGCCACAGCGCCGCCGCGAAATACAATGCCGACGACATCGTCAGCTACGAAGCCATGGAAGGGCCGATGGCCGTCTGCAACGGCAAGGAAGCCGTCAAGCAGAAGAGTGAATGGTGGGAAGCCAATCACGAGGTTCACGGCGGTTCGGTCGAGGGTCCCTATGTCAATGGCGACCAGTTCGCCTTGCGCTTCAGCTTCGACGTGACGCCCAAATCGACCGGCGAACGCGTCAAGATGGATGAGGTCGGCCTCTACACGGTCAAGAACGGCAAGATCAGCGAAGAGCGCTTCTACTATTGAGGCCGGATATTGCACGCAGCGGCCGGGCTCCGGCCGCTGCCCAGGCAAGCTTCAAACCGTCTGCGCAAGTTGATCGGCCGATTTGTCCCAGTGGCCGAAACCATCAAAATGCGGGCCACCGCGAGACGCTGGCAAAGCTTGCAGGGCCGGCCTAGGCTTCCGCCGGATTCGAAACACCACCCGACAGAGGCCCGCCTTGACGATCACCATGTATGGCATCACCACCTGCGACACGATCAGGAAGGCGCGCGTCTGGCTGGAAAGCCACGGCGTGCCCTATAGCTTCCACGACTACCGGGCCGAGGGGATCGAGGCTGGGAAACTGGACGGCTGGGTCGGCAAGGTCGGCTGGGAAAAGCTGCTCAACAAGGGCAGCACGACCTTTCGCGAGCTACCGGAGAAGGACAAGGAAGGGCTGGACGAGAAGAAGGCGAAGAAGCTGATGCTCGCCAAGCCGACGATGATCAAGCGGCCGGTGCTGGAGGTGGGGGAGCGGGTTTTGGTGGGGTTCAAGGCGGAGATTTATGCTGAGGCTGTCGGCGGAAAATAGGCTCGACCACTTAGGCCGCGTTCCTTCGACGTCTCAACAACTATGCTTGGGCTCTCAAGTACCCCGCCAGCGCCACCGCATTATTGTGCGCCTCGTCATGCGCGCCGTAGAGCAGCGTCACCTTGCCTTCGCGCAACAGGCCACGCAGCTGAGCCACCGCCTCGCCATTTGCGTCCAGCTCCGCCCGATACCGCTTCTGGAACTCCGCCCAGCGCTCCGGCTCGTGCCCGAACCATTTGCGCAACGCGTCGCTCGGCGCGATCTCCTTCAGCCAGAGCGTCAGCGCGGCCTCCTTCTTGGCGACGCCGCGCGGCCAGATGCGGTCGACCAGCACGCGCTGGCCGTCGGCTTTCGCCGGCGGCTCATAGACGCGCTTCACCGCAATGTCGAAGGCCATCACACCTCCGCCGGCGAGCAGCTTACGCCCACTCGCCCTTGCGCATCACCGGCACGCAGCTGCCGTCCTTGGCGACGCCGTCGATGTCGATCTTGTCGGAGCCGATCATCCAGTCGATGTGGATGAAGCTTTTGTTGCCGCCGCGCTCCGCGATCTCGTCCTGGCTGAGCGAGGCGCCGTTGACGAAGCATTTCGAATAGCACTGGCCGAGCGCGATGTGGCAGGCGGCGTTCTCGTCGAACAGCGTGTTGAAGAACAACAGCCCGCTTTTCGAGATCGGCGAGGAATGCGGGACCAGCGCCACTTCGCCGAGACGCCGCGCGCCCTCGTCGGTGTCGAGCACCTTCTTCAGCACGTCCTCGCCCTTCGAGGCCTTGGCCTCGACGATCCGCCCACCCTCGAAGCGCACCGAGATCTCGTCGATCAGCGTGCCCTGGTAGGAGAGCGGCTTGGTCGAGCAGACATGGCCCTCGACGCGCCTCGCATGCGGCGTGGTGAAGACCTCCTCGGTCGGGATGTTCGGATTGCAGGTGATGCCGTTCTTCGCCGTCGAGGCGCCGCCCATCCATTCATGGCCCTCCGCCAGTCCGACGGTGAGATCCGTGCCCGGCCCGGTGAAATGCAGGGAATGGAAATTATGCTCGTTCAGCCATTTCGTGCGCTCGGCCAAGGCGGCGTTGTGAGCCTTCCAGTTGCCGATCGGATCCTCGACGTCGACGCGCGAGGCAGAGAAGATGGCGTCGGCGAGCTTCACCACCGCGACGTCGTCCGGCTCGCCCGGAAAAACCTGCTTGGCCCATGCGAGATCGGGATAGGCGACGATGTTCCAATTGATGTCGAAGCCGGTAATCTTCTCCAGCGCCGGCTGGTAGGCCATCGAGTTCGCCTTGTTGGCGCGCGCCACCTTGGCCGGATCCTGCGAAGAAAGCAGCGACGGGTCCTCGCCGCGCACCGCGAGCCGTGCGGCATTGTTGGAGAAGGCTTTCGCCATGCCTTCATAGAGCCAGCCGGCGGCGCGGTCGAAGCCGGCATCGGCGCCGTAGCGGAAGCGCGCCAGCGTGATCTCGTCATCGTTGAAGATCGGCGTCACCAGTCCGGCGCCGGCCTTGTAGGCGTGCTCGACGATGCGTCGCGTCAGCGGCAGCGCCGCGATCGACGAAGTCAGCACCAGATCCTGACCGGGCTGCAGCTGCAACCCGACCTTGATGGCGACTTCCGCCAGCCTGTCGAGCTTCACCGGGTCGATGCTTGCCGAAACGCCGCGCGAATGTGTGGTCATGATCCTGCCTGCCATTGTGTTGGGGTTCTATCCTTACATAGACCGCTGCGATTGACCTTTCCACCGCGATCGACTGGGCCTGCTCTCAAGCATGGCGGACCGCGTTGTCTCAAAATGCGCAGCTTTTAGGCGGCGCTGTCCAGCGCCCGGAACTGCGCCATGGTCGCCTCGATCTCCTCGCGGATCCAGGCCTTGAAGTCGCGCACCTTGCGGCTTTCGCTCTTGGTGGCCGAGGTCACCAGCCAGTAGCCCAGCCCGCTCTCGGCCCTGATCCCGAAGGGCGCGACCAGCCGCCCGTCGGCCAGCGCGTCGGCGGTCAGCAACTGCCATGCGAGCATCACGCCGTGGCCGGCGATCGCCGATTCCAGGCAGAGCATCGGATCGGTGAAGCGCGCGCCCTTCTGGAAGGTGACCGGCTCGACGCCGGCTGCCTCGAACCAGCTGTCCCAGCTGAACATCGCCCGCTCGTCGGTGATGGCGCAGGTCTGCGCCAGATCGCCGATCGAGTGCAGCCTGGCCGCGATCGAGGGCGCGCAGACCGGAAACACTTCCTGCGCAAGCAGAAGCTCGGCGCGGTCGCCTGGCCATTTGCCGTCGCCGAGCCGGATGGCGATATCGATGTCGGAGCGGTCGAGATCGGCGACCCTGGCCGAGGCGTCGATGCGCAAAAGCACATTGGGGTGCCGCGCGAAATGCCGCGACAGCCGCGGCAACAGCCATTTCGAGGCGAAGGCCGGCGCCACCGAGACGACCAGCGTGCAGTCATTGGCCTCGTCGGCCAGCGCCACCGCTTGCGCGAGTTCGCGGAAGCCGGCGCTCAGCCGCGCCGTGAAGGCGGCGCCGAATTCGGTCGGCACCAGCCCGCCGGGCGTGCGTTCGAACAGCGCCTGTCCCAGCTGCTTTTCCGTGCGCTTGACCTGCTGGCTGACAGCGCTGACCGAGACGTTCAGCTCCGCCGCCGCTGCCGCCAGCGATCCCAGCCGGGCGACGGTTTCCACGGCGCGCAGGCCGTTGAGATGGACGCGGTTCAGCATAGCCATTCAGTTTTTCTAAAGTGGATGGGCCGAAATCTCAATTGAATCCCGACGGGGAAAGCGCAGAATTTAACAGGAATAGCCTTGAGCCAGGAGTAGTCCGATGAAGATTTTATCCTTGCTGAAGGGGTTTGCCGCGGCCGAGGCGAGGTCGCATGACGACGGCGAGATCGCCCGCTGGATCTTGGATCCACTGTCGCATCCGGTGCTCGACACTATGTCGGAGCGCGAGCTCGGCGACATGCCGTTCCGGCTGACGGCCCGCCGGACGGCCTACGAGACGGCAGGGGCGGGCTGTCGCTAGTTATTGGCCTTTCGGCGGCGCTCCCCCTCATCCGGCCGCTTCGCGGCCACCTTCTCCCCGTGGGGGAGAAGAGATTAGCGCCGGCGTTGACAATCTCCTCTCCCCACCGGGGAGAGGTCAGCCGAGCGAAGCGGAGGCTGGGTGAGGGGACGTCTACGTCTTGGGATGTAGCCTGGCCCAACGCAAGCGCATTGTTTCGCGAGCGCACATTCTTATTGTGCGCCGCAATGAACGCCTCGCCATCTCCCTTGCGTCTTGCTCTCGCCGGCATGGTAGCGCTTGCCGTCGCCCAGGGCATCGGTCGCTTCGTCTATACGCCGATCCTGCCGGGCATGATGGAGGGACTGCATCTGACGCCGGCCGATGCCGGCTGGATCGCTTCGGCCAATTATCTCGGCTACCTCATCGGAGCCCTGGCCGCGGCCGGCGGCTGGGCGCATGGCAGCGAGCGCCTGCTGATGTTCGCCAGCCTGGCCGCCAGCGCCGTGCTCGCAGGGCTCATGGGTCTCAACGAGACGATGGCCGCGTTCCTCCTTATCCGCTTCCTCGCTGGCCTCGCCAGCGCCTTCGTCATGGTGTTCATGGCTTCGATCGTCTTCAGCCATCTGGCGGAGGCCGGCCGCGGCGATCTGCAGGCGCTGCATTTCGGCGGAGTCGGCCTCGGCATTGCCGTCTCCTCCGCACTGCTCGCGATCCTCGTCTCAGAACATGCGGATTGGGCCGCCGGCTGGATCTGGTCCGGAGTGCTCTCAGCGGTTGGCTTGCTCATCGTCATGCTGCTCGCCGGCTCGGCCACGCCCGCAAATGGCGTTGACGGGCGTGAGCCGGCGCTGCCGAAAGACCGGTCGCTGACGAAGATGATCGTCGCCTACGGGCTGTTCGGCTTCGGCTATGTGGTTACGGCCACCTTTCTGGTCGCCATCGTTCGCCAGGGCGGCGGCGGCCGCGTGTTCGAGGCCACCGTCTGGATGATCGCCGGCCTTGCCGGCTTTCCCTCGACCTGGTTCTGGCAGAAGCTCGCCGGTCGCATCGGCATCTACGCCGCTTATGCCGCGACCTGCCTGATCGAGGTGGTCGGCGTCACCGCCAGTGTCGTCGTCAAGGGCGCCGCCGGGCCGCTGATCGCCGGTGTCCTGCTCGGCGGCACCTTCATTGCCATCACGGCGCTGGGCATACAGATGGGCAGGCAGCTCGCGCCGCGGGCGCCACGCCGCGTCTTCGCTGTGATGACGGCGGCCTTCGGCCTTGGCCAGATCGTCGGCCCGGTCGCCGCCGGTCTGCTCGCCCAGGCATCGGGCAATTATACCCTTGCCTCGATCATAGCGGCGGTTGCCCTGTTGCTCTCCGGCGTCATTGCCTGGTCGGCCGCGCCAAAATCGCCATGATTTGCGGCCTTGTTCGATGCCGGGCATCGGGCAGGGCATTTTCTTTCCCCCTAATGTGTGACCTTATGCCCGCCGAACAGCAACGCCGCTGATTTGCGGTCAGACCGAGGAAACCCGCCACAGTGTTCGTATCTTTCTTCCCGCAGCCGAAGCTTTTCTTCACCTCGGCCGCCCTCTGGAGCCTTGCGGCGATCCTGTTCTGGTTTTTCGGCGGTGAACAACTGGGCGCGGTCTTCGGATTGCCCCCGGCGGCGGCGGGTGCCCCGCCAATCGTCGGGATTGCTGTGCTCGTCTCGAAGCCGTTTCTTTGGTTCTATATCTATTTCACTGTCTGCGTTGGAGTCTTCTACGCATTTTGGCGCCTTTATGCGCCGCATCCTTGGCAGAATTGGTCCATTCTTGTAGCTGCGTTGATCCTCTTTCTAATCTATTTCAACGTGCAGATCAGCGTAGCCGTTAACGACTGGTACGGTCCGTTCTTCGATTATATCCAAGGGTTGATTTCCAAAACGATCGAATCGACCAACACCGAGTTTTACGCTCGGCTAGGCACGTTCGCGTGGTTGGCGCTGGTCGGTATGAACGTCAGCGTGGTCAATGCCTTTATCGTCAGCCACTGGATCTTCCGTTGGCGGATGGCAATGAACGAACACTTCATGGCGAACTGGAGCAAGCTCCGCCACATCGAAGGCGCTTCTCAGCGTGTCCAAGAAGACACGATGCGTTTTGCTCAAATTATGGAGGATCTCGGCACGAGCTTCGTGCAATCCATCATGACGTTGATCGCGTTCCTTCCGGTGCTGATCAGACTTGAGGATCACATCAGTGAATTGCCAATAGTTGGCGCTATTCCTCATCCTCTTGTGGTTGCCGCGATCGCCTGGTGCGTATTCGGAACCATTTCAGTAATGGTCGCTGGATTAAAGCTGCCTGGCCTTCAGTTTCGCAATCAGCGGGTCGAAGCAGCTTATCGCAAAGAGCTGGTCTACGGAGAGGATCACCCCGATCGTGCTGAACCCGCAACAACAGCGGAGTTGTTTAACAATGTACGCCGAAACTACTTTCGGCTTTACTTTCATTACATATACTTTAACGTTGTTCGTTATACTTACTTGCAAGCTGACAATATTTTCGCCTTTTTTGTCATGGGGCCGTCGATTGTAGCGCACAGGATAACACTCGGTGTGCTCAATCAGATACCGAACGCCTTTGGTCGGGTGACCGGTTCGTTACAGTTTCTGCTGACTTCTTGGTCGACGATCGTCGAGCTGCAGTCGGTTCACAAGCGCCTGCGCGCTTTCGAGGCAACGCTTCAGGGCGAGCCGCTGCCCGACATTGATCAGCGCTATCTGGCTCGGCACGG
This sequence comes from Mesorhizobium sp., assembly GCF_004963255.1. Lineage (GTDB taxonomy): Bacteria > Pseudomonadota > Alphaproteobacteria > Rhizobiales > Rhizobiaceae > Mesorhizobium. The sequence continues at coordinate 18,285 of NZ_SUGA01000052.1, forward strand.
CGCCGAGGACCCGGCCTGATCTGTATAAGCTTGTGGGCGGCTCAGCCGCCCACACTCGCCTGCGCCTGGCCGGCGCGTTGGCGTGCGACATAATCGCGAAAACTGATGCACTCGACATCGGCTTTCACGCAGACCTCGCCGGCAAAGCGCTCCAGCGCGCCCCAATACGCGCCATTGTTCATCAGCGTGAAGTGGAAGCCGAGCTCCAGCGGCAGGCGCTTGCCGTCGTACTCAGCCTCGAAGGCGGCGCGGAATGCCTGATAGGCGCGCTCGGTGTATTCGCCCGCCATTGCCGGTTTCTCGGCGCCGTCTGAATGGCGGACATAGAGATTGTAGTCCATGGCGACCACCGGCTTCGCCTTCGGCCCCTCTGGAATGAGGGGCAGGGCAAAACGGATTGTGCCGTCGCGGGTCGGCGGCAGTTCAGGGCCTTTCGAGACGCCGCTGGCGTCATACTGGAAGCCGGCTTCGGGCAGCGCCTCGTAAAGCGCCTTGTCGGTCGAAAGGTATGGCGCGCGGAAACCGGTCACGGCATGACGGGCGAAATCACGCCAGTCGGCCGGTTCGGGGATGCCGTTGATCGCGTAGGCGTTTTCGAAGATGCGCCGCACGGATGCAAATTCAGCCAGCCAATCGGTCTTGCTCCAGTCCTTGCCGTCGAAATGGCCGCAGGCGTGGCTGCCGATGTCATGGCCTTCGGCCGCCGCCAGCCTGACCTGCTCGAGCCGATCCGCGACGTCCTGTTTCGAAGCGCCGAAGCCGACATTGGATTTGCCGGCGGCGTTGCCGGGGCCGGCATATTGTTGTCGCGTGTCCGGCGAGAGCAGGAACACGCAGGACAGGAAATAGGTGAAATGCGCGCCGGTGCGCTTTGCCAGCGCCCGGCTTCGCTGCCATTGCGAGATCTCGCGGGCGGCATCGAAAGAAATCAGCACGACCTGCTTGGGCCTGGCCGGCGAAACGGCTGGCGGTTTCGGCGGATCGGCGAAGGCGGCATTGGCTGAAGCGAGCGAAGCAAGACTGTATGCAAGGACGCGGTATGAACAAAGCATTGGCAACCTTCTGGCAGGACCCTTCCGGCCGATCGGAAGCCGGCTATCGCGCAAATGTGGCGTCGATGCGATCCGGCAAGCCCCGTGCGGCATCTGGCGTTCTCAGCCGATTTTCCGGCCCGCCCCCTTCCATGCCGACAAATTTTCGCTAAAACGCGGGCTCAAGAAGCGCCCCCTCTGGGGCAATAATGGTTTTTGATTGATGTCGGACGACAGTTTTATCCGCGAAGTCAACGAAGAGATTCGTCGCGAGCAGGCGCAGGCGCTGTGGGATCGTTTTGGCCCCGCCATCCTCGGCATCGCCATCCTGATCGTGCTGGGCACTGCCGCCGTCGTCGGCTACCGCTACTGGGACGAGAGCCGCGCCAACCGCTCGGGCGACGCCTTCTCGGCGGCCCTCAAGCTCGCCAATGACGGCAAGAACGACGAGGCGATCGCCGCTCTCGACCAGCTGGAGAAGGACGGCTACGGCGCCTATCCGCTGCTCGCCCGCATGCGCGCCGCGACCGTCAAGGCTGACAAGGGCGACGTCGACGGCGCGGTCAAGGATTTCGACGACGTCGCCGCCGACAACGCCATCCCCGCCGGCATCCGCGACATCGCGCGGCTGAGGGCAGCCCTGCTGCTCGTCGACCACGGCTCCTTCGCCGATGTCTCCAGCCGCGTCGAGGCGCTCACCGCCGACACCAATCCGCTGCGCCATTCGGCGCGCGAGGCGCTTGGCCTTGCCGCCTGGAAGGACGGCAAGTCGGCCGATGCGCTCAAACTGTTCGACCAGATCTCTTCGGATGAGGCTGCCCCGCGCAATGTGCGCCAGCGGGCGCAGCTGATGTCCGAGCTGATCCGCGGGTCGGGCAACGCGTCGTGATTGCATGTCGCCCAAAAGTGCGCAGCGGTTTTGGGACAAACGACATGCAAAATAAACGGTAGACTGGATGGGCTTCAAAGTCGCCATCATCGGCCGGCCTAACGTCGGCAAATCGACTCTTTTCAATCGGCTGGTCGGAAAGAAGCTTGCGCTTGTCGACGACACGCCGGGCGTGACGCGCGACCGCCGCGTTCATGCGGCGAGACTCTACGATCTTCATTTCGATGTCATCGACACAGCCGGCTTCGAGGATGCGGCCGCCTCGACGCTGCCTGGGCGCATGCGCCAGCAGACCGAGGTCGCCATTCGCGAGGCCGACCTCATCTTCTTCACCGTCGATGCCAAATCCGGCCTGATGCCCGACGACCGCACCTTCGCCGACGTCGTGCGCAAATCCGGCAAGCCGGTGGTGCTTGTCGCCAACAAGGCCGAGGCGCGCGGCGCACAAGGCGGCATGCTTGAGGCCTGGGAGCTCGGCCTCGGCGAGCCGATCCCGGTCTCGGCCGAGCACGGTCAGGGCATGCCGGACCTGCGCGACGCGGTGGTCGAAGCGCTTGGCGAGGAGCGTGTCTTCGGCGAGGATGAAGACGACAGCGATGAGATCGCCGCCAGCGAGGTGCTGATCGGCGAGGACATCGCTGACCCGGACGCTGAAGCATCCTATGACGACACCAAGCCGCTGCGCATCGCCGTCGTCGGCCGCCCCAACGCCGGCAAGTCGACGCTGATCAACGCGCTGATCGGCGAGGAGCGGCTGCTCACCGGTCCGGAAGCCGGCATCACGCGCGATTCGATCGCGGTCGACTGGGACTGGCGCGGCCGCCGCATCAAGCTCTTCGACACCGCCGGCATGCGGCGCAAGTCGAAGGTGCAGGAGAAGCTCGAGAAGCTCTCGGTGCAGGACGGCCTGCGCGCCATCCGCTTCGCCGAGATCGTCATCATCGTGCTCGACGCGACCATTCCCTTCGAGAAGCAGGACCTGCAGATCGCCGACCTCATCATCCGCGAGGGTCGGGCGCCGGTGATCGCCTTCAACAAATGGGACCTGATCGACAACCCGCAGGAGCTTCTGGCCGAGCTGCGCGAAAAGACCGAGCGGCTGCTGCCCCAGGTGCGCGGCATCCAGGCGGTGCCGCTCTCGGCCGAGACCGGCCGCGGTCTCGACAAGCTGATGGAAAGCGTCATCAAGACGCACAAGGTCTGGAACAGCCGCGTCTCCACCGGCAAGCTCAACCGCTGGCTGGAAGGCATCCTCGCGCATCATCCGCCGCCCGCCGTCGCTGGCCGCCGGCTGAAGATCAAATATGTCACCCAGGCAAAAACCCGGCCGCCGGGCTTCGTCGTCTCCTGCTCGCGGCCCGACGCGATGCCGCAATCCTATGTCCGCTACCTGACCAACAGCCTGCGCGAGGCCTTCGACATGCCCGGCGTGCCGATCCGCATGGCGCTGCGCACCTCGGACAATCCCTTTGCGGGCAGGGCCAAGAAGCGGTGACTTCCGAGGCTAAGCGCAGACGCTGATGCCTCGTCATCCACGGGCGAAGCAAGGAGCGAAGCGACGCGCGCAGACCCGAGGATCCATTCCGTGACTTAGAAGCGTCGCTACGGTTCAGAATTCTGCACCGCTGCATTCCTCGGCCGACGTGACGGAATGGATCCTCGGGTCTACGCTCCGCTTCGCGTCGCTCCGCCCGTGGATGACGAAAGTGTGGGGCTTAAGCAACCTCTCGCCACCCATCGCCGGCTCGCGCCCCCTCCGGCAGCGTCTCCAGCGCCGCCTGCAAAAGAATCTCCGCCAGCCGCGCCGCAACCGGGTCGAGCTCGGCGTCCTTCTGGTGGAGATGCAGCGCCATCATCGGCAGGGCGGGAAGCCCCAACACGCCCGGCGCGATCGCCCTGACATTGGCGGGCAGGCCGATATCGGTTCGGATCGTCAGGCCTAGGCCGGCCGCCACCGCCGCCCAGATGCCGCCGAGACTGGGGCTGGAGAATGCCATGCGCCAGGGCATGCCGGCGCGGTCGAGCGTTTCCGTCGCGACCGTGCGCAACAGGCACGGCGCCTCGAACGCCACCAGCGGCAGCGGCTCGCCACTGCGCGGACCCGCCTCGATCGGCTTCGCCGGACCGATCCAACGCGACTGCACATCGGCGACATGGCGGCTGTAGGGCAGGGTGGTGCCGTCATGCCAGGCGAGCGCGATGTCGAGATTGCCGGACAGGACGCGTTCGGCGAGGTCGTGGCTGCGTCCGATCCGCGCCTCGATGCGCACCTTGGGATGGGCGCGGGCGAAGCGGCCAAGCACGTCGGGCAGCACGGCCTCGCCGAAATCCTCCTGCAGGCCAAGCCGCACCCAGCCTTCCAGCTCGACGTCGCGAATGGCGGCAGCCGCCTCGTCGTTGAGCTCGATCAGCCGCCGCGCATAGCCGAGCATGGTTTCGCCGGCTTCCGTCAGCGCCAGGCCGCGCCCTGCCTTGCGGAAGATCGGCGTATCCGCCTGCTCTTCCAACTTCTTCAATTGGGCGCTCACCGCGGACGTCGAGCGTCCCAGCCGTTCGGCCGCCTTGGCGAAGCTGCCCAGCTCCATGCCGGTGACGAAGGTTCTGAGGACGTCGAGGTCGAACGTGACGCGGCGCATGAGATTGTCCCGATTTTCAGGAGTATTGATCAAAAACTTCCTGATTTTATGGATGAAGCTATGGCGCTACATCCCTCCCGTCAAGCCGCTCAGCCGGCCGCAACGGGAATGGATCATGTCCGCCATCGTCACACGCAGCGACTGCCAACAGCCTGATGCCGCCGTCACCTCCGCGCGCCGCCCCTTCGGTCCCAACCATCGCTGGAAGGTGCTCGGCATCGGCGTTGCGGCCAATGCCGGCTTCTCCGCCACCTTCTCCGGAATCCCAGCGACTGCGGTGGCGATGCGCCAGGGCTACCATCTCGACAATGCCTCGCTCGGCCTCGCGCTTGGGCTTCTCGGCCTGGGCGTAGCGCTCAGCGAACTGCCCTGGGGCGTGCTCACCGACCGCTGGGGCGACCGCCGCGTGCTGTTGACCGGGCTCGGCGCGACGGCCGCATGGCTTCTCGTCATGGCGCTGCTCGTCGTGCCGACGAAAATGGCTGTTCCAGGCGTCGCGCTGCTGTCGGCAACCCTGCTCGTCGCCGGCTTGCTCGGCGGCAGCGTCAACGGCTCCAGCGGCCGCGCCATCATGGGCTGGTTCGGCGAGGGCGAGCGAGGCTTCGCCATGAGCATAAGGCAGACGGCGGTGCCGCTCGGCGGCGGGCTTGGCGCGCTTGTCCTGCCTTCGCTGGCGATGACTTTGGGCTTCACCGCGGTCTTCGGCCTGCTTGCGGCCGTCTCCGCGCTCTCGGCCTGTTTCGCCTGGCGCTGGCTGCACGAGCCGCCGGTGGGAAGCGGCGGCCACGCCGCCACTGCGACACCCGGCCCGGCGCCCTTGCGCAACATCGAGGTGTGGCGCATCTCGACCGCCATCGGCCTGCTCTGCTTTCCGCAGGTCGCGGTGCTGACCTTCGCCTCGGTCTTCCTGCACGACTTTGCCGGCATGGGCACCTTTGTGACCAGCGCAACGCTCGCCGCCGTGCAGACCGGCGCCATGGTGATGCGCGTCTGGAGCGGCCGCTTCACCGACCGCCACGGCAACCGCCGTCCGTTCCTGAAAGTCTGCAGCGCGTTAAGCGCGCTGGCCTTCCTGGTGCTGTGGCTGCTGGTGATCGGCGCCGCCGCAATCCCGGCGCTGCTGCCGCTGCTGCCATTGGTGGTCGTCGTTGCCGGCATATTCGTCTCCGCCTGGCACGGCGTCGCCTATACCGAGCTCGCCACGCTTGCCGGCGCCGGCCATGTCGGCACCGCGCTCAGCCTGGCCAACAGCTTTGTGTTCGTCGGCTTCTGCCTGGTGCCGATCGCCATTCCGTGGCTGCTGGTGGCTTTTGCATGGCCGGGTGTGTGGCTCGCGGCCGCGATCTGCGCGGCGCTCGCCTGGCCGATCTTCCTGCGCCAGGTCTGATTCACCCAAGCCTGGTGCCCCCGATTCTTCATCGACCCGCTGTGGAAACTGCAGGCCGGCTCTCCTCAAACATGAAAAGAACACGATCGATGTCGTTAACCCCGCATCAAGGTTAATGCTTCATTTTGGCTCTCCGGGGTCAGTAGCGTTCTGGAGAGTTCCGTGCATCGACGCGTTTCCATGCGGCTTGCCGCCGCCGCCGTTGCGAAAAGACGTTCCTTCCTTTCTCCTTTGGTGCTCGGGCTCGGCATGTGGATCGGCTTTCCGTCGGTCGTCGCCTATCAGGATATGACCAGCCTGATCACTGGCCTGGAAACGCCCAGCGCCCGCTGGAACGCCTATATCGAGAAATCCGCCGCCGGCTCGGTGCATGCCGCCGAAATGCCGTTCATCGATTCCACCACCACCGGCTCGATCTCCGGCTCTGGCGTCAATCTGCCGGGCGTGGGCACGGTCGCCTTCCGTGGCAAGGGCAACGCCGCGGGCGCCACGCCCGATGAGGATCGTGTCGTGCGCGCCGACAAGAAGGGCCGCCTCGTTCAGGTCTCGCCCGTCGCGCCGCCCAAGAATTTCAGCGCCGGCTCGATCTTCGAGCGCACCTCCTCGCTGCTGCGTCCCTCGATGGACAGCGGCCTGAAGCTCACCTTCGCCAAGCCCGGCATCAAGGGCAAGGAAGTCCAGATCGCCCAAGCCTTCCATCTTCGCGAGGACAAGAGGCCGGATCCGGATCTGCCGGCCGCCCTTGTCGCTCTCGTCAACAACGACAAGCCGGACATCCTCGCCACCGCCTATGCCCAGTCCGCGCCCGACTATGCCAAGGCGTCGCCCTTCGAGGCGCTGCTGCAGGACGATCCGAACGACGGCCGTTTCATCCCGCCGATGGGCAAGGGCGACCACGCGTGGCTGCAGAACCCGCTGCCGGCCAGCGTCTTTTCCAAGCCCGAGCAGGCCTGCCTTGCCAAGGGCATCTATTTCGAGGCGCGCAGCGAGCCCGTTCGCGGCCAGGCGGCGGTCGCCCAGGTGATCCTGAACCGCGTCCGCAACCCGGCCTATCCGAAGACGATCTGCGGCGTCGTCTACCAGAACGACGACTGGTTCAACCGCTGCCAGTTCTCCTTCGCCTGCGACGGCAGGAAGAAGACCATCACCGACCAGGCTTCCTACAAGACCGCCCAGGAGGTCGCCATGGCGGTGACCGCCGGCAAGATCTTCATTCCCGAGGTCGGCTCGTCGACGCATTACTACGCCAACTACGTCCATCCTGGCTGGGCGCGCGCCATGCAGCGCATGACCAGGATTGGCCTTCACATCTTCTACCGCACCTATGGCGGCGGCTGGAGCTGAGCCGTCACGGGGCTTGAACTGGACTCGCCTAAACGACGCCTCCGGCGAACCTTCCTCCGGCGCCCCGCATGCCCCGGTGGGCGCGGCTTGCCGCCAGGATTCGCGCCGTCACCTCACGCGGGCGTGAAGGGCACGATGTCGCACCTCAATAAATCATTGTTTTAACAGCAAAAAATACATCGCTTGGAAGTTCGGCCCGTGGCTTGACGGGCGCGGACCCTCTAACTATGTTGCCGGCGACTTTAGAAGCGGACGGACGGCAATCGTCTGCCCGGGCAGGGGGGTTGCGATGGCCAACAAAACCGGGCCAGACGGAACCGGAGAAACCGGCCGCGGCAGGCAGCCAGAAGCCACCATCCGCGACGACGAACTTGAGCGCCGCCGGCGCGATCTCGAAGCATCGCTTGCGACGAGGCGCACGGACCGGCTCGAGGGGAAAGACGAAGCGAAAGCTGCGGCCGGTTACGGTCAGGCGCTGAAACTGTCCAGCGAGTTCATCGCCGGAGTGGTGGTTGGTGTCGGCTTGGGCTGGATCATCGACCGCCTGGCGGGAACAGCGCCTTGGGGTCTGATCGTCGGCCTGTTGCTGGGCTTTGGTGCCGGTATACTCAATGTCCTGCGTTCGGCGGGGCTTGCACCGGAATTCGGTCAGGGCGGCAAGCCGCGCGAGCCGAAAGAATGAAGTGGGCGCCCCTGGGCGCTGAAGTGAACTTAAGAAGCCGGTTGTGGCTTTGACGGGGATTTAAAGTGGCTGCTGCTGACAAGGTCGATCCGATCCACCAGTTCCAGATCCATCCGATCATCCCGCTGCATATCGGCGGCTACGACGTTTCGTTCACCAACTCTTCTCTGTTCATGGTCGTCACGATCGTGCTGGCGTCGGCCTTCCTCTATTGGAGCACGGCCAGCCGCGCCTTGATCCCGGGGCGCCTGCAGTCGGTCTCCGAAATGGCCTATGAATTCGTCGGCAACATGCTGCGCGATGCCGCGGGCAAGCAGGGCATGCAGTTCTTCCCGTTGGTGTTCTCGCTGTTCATGTTCGTGCTGGTCGCCAACCTGATCGGCCTGTTCCCCTATTTCTTCACCGTCACCAGCCACATCATCGTCACCTTCACGCTGGCGATCCTGGTCATCGGCACGGTCGTCGTCTACGGCTTCGCCAAGCACGGTTTGGGCTTCCTCAAGCTGTTCGTGCCGCATGGCGTGCCGGGTCTTCTTCTGCCGCTGGTGGTGGCGATCGAAGTCATCTCCTTTGTCTCGCGCCCGGTCAGCCTCTCGGTTCGTCTTTTCGCCAACATGCTGGCCGGCCACATCACGCTGAAAGTGTTCTCGGGCTTCGTCGTCAGCCTCGGCGCGCTCGGCGCCGTCGGCATCGCCGGTTCGATCCTGCCGCTCGCCATGGCCGTCGCGCTGACCGCTCTCGAGCTGCTGGTCGCCTTCCTGCAGGCCTACGTCTTCGCGGTGCTGACCTGCATGTATCTGAACGACGCGCTGCACCCGAGCCACTGATTTTCACCGGCGCCCCGGCGCCAGCATACCCAACGTACCAACCGCAACGAACAAGCAAACCACAGGAGTTTTGAAATGGACGCAACTGCAGCAGCTGCTATCGGCGCTGGTATCGCCTGCATCGGCATGGGCGGCGCGGGCATCGGCCTCGGCAACATCTTCGGCAGCTACCTTTCGGGCGCGCTCCGCAACCCGTCGGCTGCCGACGGCCAGTTCGGCCGCCTGATCTTCGGCTTCGCCGTGACCGAAGCTCTGGGCATCTTCTCGCTCCTGATCGCTCTGCTCCTGGTCTTCAAGTAAGATTGAGAGCTGACGAAAGGGGCCGCGTGGTGCGGCCCCGCCGAATGGACAGGGGCCACATGGACAGGGGAATCAGATGTTCGTGACATCTGCCTATGCGCAAGAAACAGCGCCGGCCGCGGCCGAGGGCGATACGCATGCGGGCACTGCCGTGCCTGCCGCGGAGCATGAAGCGTTCCCGCCGTTCGATGCCAAGACCTTCCCGTCGCAGATCCTGTGGCTGGTCATCACCTTCGGGCTCTTCTACCTGTTCCTGAAGCGCGTTGTGATGCCGCGTCTTGGCGGCATCATCGATGTCCGCAACGATCGCATCTCCCAGGACCTCGACCACGCCGCAAGGCTGAAGGGCGAGGCGGATGCCGCCGTTGCCGCCTATGAGCAGGAACTGGCGGAGGCCAAGGCCAACGCCAACAAGATCGGCCAGCAGGCAAGCGACGCCGCCAAGGCGGACGCCGAAGGCACGCGCAAGAAGCTCGAAGCCGAGCTCGAGAAGAAGCTTGGCGAGGCCGAGGCGAGCATCGCCTCGATCAAGGCCAAGGCGATGAAGGAAGTCGGCACGATCGCCGAGGATACCACGTCGGCCATCGTCGAGGCGCTTGTCGGCGGCAAGGCCGACAAGTCCGAGATCGCGGCCGCGGTCAAATCCGCGAGCCGGTGAGGAGCGGAACTCATGGACGCCACATCACTCGCCACGCTCTGGGCCACCATCGCCCTGATCATCTTCCTCGGCGCCATCATCTATCTGAAGGTGCCGGGCATGCTCACCAAGTCGCTGGACGCCCGCGCGGCCAAGATCAGCGGCGAGCTCGAGGAAGCGCGCAAGCTTCGTGAAGAGGCCCAGCAGCTGCTTGCCCAATACCAGCAGAAGCGCAAGGAAGCCGAGAAGGAGGCCGCCGACATCGTCGCCGCCGCCAAGCGCGAGGCTGAGCTGCTTGCTTCCGAGGCGGCCAAGAAGACCGAGGACTATGTCGCCCGGCGCACCGCGCTTGCCGAGCAGAAGATCAGCCAGGCCGAGCGCGAGGCCGTCAGCGAAGTGCGCGCCTCGGCCGTCGACATCGCCGTCGAAGCCGCCCGCGCCTTGCTTGCCGCCAAGGTCGATGCCAAGGCCGGTGCCGACCTGTTCAAGTCGGCGCTGAATGACGTCAAGGCCAAGCTGAACTGAGCCTATCGCAGTTGCGAATGAGAAGCCGCCTGGGCAACCCGGCGGCTTTTTTGTTTGGCGGGGAAGGCGCGTTGTTTTGGGGAGGCGCGGCGGCAACGCTGCCAATCTCCCCCCTTGTGGGGGAATGCCCGGCAGGGCAGAGGGGGGCGCGAGGGATCGCGGCGTCTCAGGATAAAGGTTCCTCGGTTGTGTGCGTCAAGTTCTGCAAAAAGGGGGCGGCCATATTGCTGGTCATGCGG
>NZ_SUGA01000053.1 GCF_004963255.1 Mesorhizobium sp.
CTGCTACAGATCAAAGGCCTTCGCCAAGGCCTGCCGCGATCTCGGCCTCAAGCACTGGCGCCTATCAGTCGCCTCGCCCTGATCGAGGACAACCTGTTGAAGCTCCACAACTAGGTCGTCCAGCATCACAGTGAACCGCGTACGTAGTATTTTGTCGTAGGCGGCATTCTGGATAGCCGGATACGGGCTCTTCACCCGCTGCACCACCGATTGCGGGATGATGTCGCGAGAAACATTCACGGATTTCGTGAAAAAAGTGTACCCGCCGAAGAGCCCTACTCGCGGGGGCGGTGCAGCTGTCACTGCTCGTGTTCATGCGATGGACTAGGCCGGCCAGCTGTTGACGCAGCTCGCGGTAGTTGTAAGTCTCACCCGTGTAGACGAGCACCAAGTCAGGTCGGCCATCCCCCTGGAGCATCCTCGGCTGGCGGCCGCCCTGGATATCGATGATTGCCAGGCGGTGGTGTCCCAGCGCCGCAGGCCCGCCGATCCAAGTCCCCTCGTCGTCCGGACCGTGGTTCGCTATGGTGGCCGTCATATCGGCAAGCTCCCTTCGCGCATCGGGACCTCCGAGGTCTCGATTGAAGTCGATCCATTCACAGATGCCGCACAGGTTATGTCGCCGCATTTGGGCGAAGCAGATATAAGGCCAGTGGGAAACCATCGAGGCAAAGTGACGGATCTAGCCCAGCTACGATCCGCATCCGACATTGTCGGACATCGGACAGCACCGCGATTCGCTGCATAGGAAGCCTGGAGTCGCGATTTCCCCTGGGGGAATCAGCGCATGAAAGGAGAGCTGGGTCGTGTCTGCCGAAATGAGAAATTGCTCCCCCTTATTGCATCACCGAGGAATGTTACCCAGCGCGATAGACGGACATGCCCTATCTCCCCCCGTTGCAGCTGAGGGAGATAGGGGCCAGCTCTTCATTCAACCCTCATGGAGGATGATCAGCCCAGCCATTTCCATGCGCCGGCCTTCACAAGCCGTGCACCATTCAGGTTCTTTTCCTTGAAGCGCGACGATCCTTGTCAGACGTCGCAACACTTGCTGCCGAGAGCACGAGCTCTTCCTCGAGCATGCCTTGATCTGCGCCTCGAACGGCTCGCACATGCTGGGTTTCAACGACTTCGCAGAGGTTGATATTCTGCAGTGACTTCGTCTCGCTGCTGCACGGCATTGACGCTGGGAGCCATGCTCGCGTGGCGCAATTGTGCTGAAGCCGGTGCCCACGGCAACGTTTCTTAACCCGCCCCAGATCCTGGCGTTTGGCTATTTCCGACATTCGTGTCCGGCTTCGGACAAAGGCCGGGTTTGCCGAACGGAGTCGCACCCAATTTCCAGTGCTGCTTGAGCAATAATATCGACCGGCATTACTGCACAACACGAAAGTTGCTGCAAAAACCGAAGTGAACCCAAGGCATCGGGTCAATTGGCATGGCGCTTGCGACTCGGTCGATAGAACGCAGTCAAAATCACGGTTGCAGACCATGCCTACCTCTCAAAGCTCGATAAAGCACGCGAGCAAAATTCCCCGTCTCCGCGGAAGCTCGTCGCCGTTAAACGTGCCTGCTCGGGGGCGGTCTTGCACAAGACCGGTCCGAGGCAACCACGCCAAGGCGCGAGGCTGCCGGAACTGTCGACCGAAGTCGATGCCGCTTCAGTTTAACCGAAAAATGCACCGTACCACTTTGGCCTGGAAGCAAATCAATGACCTATAGAAAGAACGTTCCTCTCGTGACCTTTCGCACGCGTGTTCGCGATGAGTCGATCGGGGGGCCAAATCCTTATCAGTGGGAGAACAAGACCTCCGACGATTATTTCGGGGGCAAGCGCATCATCCTGTTCTCGCTGCCTGGCGCCTTCACCCCGACCTGCTCGACCTTCCAACTGCCCGATTTCGAAAAACTCTATGATCAATTTCTGGAACTGCGAATTGACGCGATCTACTGCGTCTCGGTCAACGATGCTTTCGTCATGAATGCGTGGGGAAAGTCCTTGGGGCTGCAGAAGATCGAGCTGATCCCAGACGGGTCGGGCGAGTTCACGCGCAAAATGGGCATGCTGGTCGCGAAGGACAATCTGGGCTTTGGCATGCGCTCCTGGCGATACGCCGCTCTGATCGACGATGGCGTGGTGGAGCAGTGGTTCGAGGAGGAAGGCTTCTGTGACAACTGCGAGACGGACCCCTATGGCGTTTCATCCCCGCAAAACGTTCTCGACAAATTGAAGGCGGCGGCATGACCCAGAAGTGGAAAGTCTCACACAACCCAAGCACACACTAGAGCCTCCTCGGCAGATCACGGTTCAACATGCATCTCTCAGCAAGCCTGCTTCAACGCCAGAAGCAACGTATGGTCTTATCGCCTCAAGCCATTGAAGCTATTCGCTTGCTGCGATTGACGCATACTGAACTCCATCAGCTCGTGCAGCAGGCACTCGAGAAGAACCCCGTTTTGAAGCCTGACCCGTTTGACGACGATTCGCCGCTGCCAGGGGTGGATCAGCGGAGCAGTCAAAGCAGAAGCGAAATCGGCGAATCGCCCATTGGCGGGCCGTCTGGCGGGCGCGGGCAATGGAAGTCGCAACGCAGTAGCGGCAACGATCGACCTGCCGTCGAGGAGTTTACCGCCCACACCGAAACATTGCACGACCATGTCGCCCGCCAGGTCGCCCTCAACCCGTTCACCCCCCAGGAGCGGCTGATTGCCGGACAGCTCGCCGCTCATCTGGAGGACACTGGCTATCTTCAGGTAAACCTTTTCGATCTGGCCAGGACGTTAAACGTTCGGCAAGCTGATGTGGAACGGGTCATCGGAATCTTGCAGCAATTTGATCCGCCGGGCATTTTTGCGCGAACTCTCAGCGAATGCCTGGAGATTCAGCTGCGCCAGCAAGACCGGTTCGACCCGGCTATGGCAGCTTTGGTCGCCAATCTCGAGATGCTTGCACGGGGGGATTTTCAGGGATTGAAGCAGCGTTGCGGAGTCGACGAGGAGGATCTCCTCGACATGAGGAACGAAATCCGCGCGCTCGATCCCAAGCCTGGAGACCGGTTCCAGTCCGGGACGCCGGAAACCATCGTACCGGACGTCTGGGTAATGCCCAAGTCCGAAGGTGGATGGCGGGTGGAGCTTGATCCGGCCACGCTGCCCAAAGTGTTGATCAACCACACCTATGTCGCCGAAATCTCGCAGCTGACCAAGCAAAATCCGGAAGGCAAAGCGTTTCTCGACAATTGCCAGGAAAAAGGGAACTGGCTGATCAGCAGTCTCAAGCAGCGCGCTAAGACGATCCTTAAGGTTGCGACCGAAATCGTGCGCCAGCAGGATGCCTTTTTTACACACGGCGCCGCCCATCTGCGGCCTCTCTGTCTCAAAAATGTCGCTGACGAGATCGGCATGCACGAGTCGACGGTAAGCCGGGTGACTTCGAACAGGTACATGTTGACTCCGCGCGGGGTGTTCGAGCTGAAGTATTTTTTCGCTGCGCCAATCGCATCCTGCGAGGGCGGCGATGCGCACTCCGCCAAAGCTGTCTGCCATCGGATCAAGGCAATCATAGCCGAAGAATCGCTCGACAAGGTACATTCCGACGAAGACATCGTTGCTCAACTCAAGGAGACCGGCATCGATGTCGCTCGCCGTACCGTCACCAAATATCGCGAGGCGATGAACATCCCTTCCTCCATACGACGGCGCCGCGATAAGCGTTTGTCCGCAGCTGCGATCAAGCGAAGTGACTAACCGACATTCGTGGTCGGCGAGAGGCGACTCTCAACTTCCTCCGGGCCGAAGCAGCTTTCGAAGTCATGGCATTCCCCGCAACTGGGTGCTGTGCATGACGAAAAGCCTTCGGCCTCACACAGCTTGCGGTAAAAGTACTTTTTCCATTTCATGTTTTCTGTGTTGCCTGCCGCCAGCGCGGGAAAATGTCTGGCAAGCAGGCGGCTGAGCTCAGCGCGATTTGAGAGGCCAAGATCCCGCCAAAGATGGTCCATGCGCATCGCACGCCGGGCGATGATCTTGGCCAAGCGGGCGCTCGCCGGGTCGGCCGGCGCAGCATGCGCTAGCAGCAGCCGGCGTAGCAGTTCCTCTTCCAGTTCCGGCTCGGGCTCGCTCAACTCCTCCAAAGCGAATACGCTGCTGGAGGTAGACGGGAAAGTTGCGGCCAAGACATCACGCAATTCGACAGACGAAAGGCCTGTCCCCTCCGTCGCCAACACCTCGCCCGCCTGGACCTCCTCAAGCGAACGTGAATGTACGCAGGGCAGCACATGCTGATCGAAGCTCCTCCCTAGCTCGGACCCACGCCATTGCGCGCTGGATAGGCAGCCATCATCGTAACGGCCGGCTTCAGCTTCCGGCATGACAAAGCGCCTTGTTGACCGCAGGGATGATCTTGTCGCCCCAGAGCTCGATCTGGCGCAGCATCGTCTTTTGGTCGAAGTCGCCCAATTGAGTCTGAACTGCGATCTGGTCCGGTTTCAAGATATCGATCTCTTCCAGCAGGCGATCAATCACGCGATTTACGCTGCCAATCGGCAAATTTTTGCGCATGGTCTCGAAGGACAGATCCTGCTGGGTCGGTGTCTCCTGCAGCAGGTAGCCATCGTGGCTCTGTTGGCGACGCTGATGCAGGGCTTCAGAAAGCCGGCGCTGGAAGCGGGCATTGTCGAGATAGCTGTTGATCTCCAACTCGTCGTGGCTGGCATAGCAGCAGCGCAGCAGCGATATCTTGACGTCGGTGACGTTCTTTTCCTCGGATGCCGCCGCCCTCTCGACTGATTCACGCAGTGTGGTCAAAGTCTCTAAGCCGTCGTGGAAGGCTGTGACAAAAAAATTGTGCCCCTCGCGGTAGGCCCGAGCCATCCGTGCGGCTCCGCCAGCGATCCAGATAGGCGGCGTCGGCTGCTGGACTGTGCGGACCGAAATCGCTGTTGGGGGGATCTTCTCATACTGGCCGTCGTGTTCGAAGACGTTTTGGTTGAGGCCCTTGAGAATGATGTCCAGGTATTCCGAAAAGACGGCCGGCGCCTCATCGATGTCCACGCCGAACCGTTCGAACTCGAACTGCTGGTATCCCAAGCCTACGCCGAGCTCGAGACGGCCGTTCGCAACGATGTCGGCGAAGCCGATCTCGGACAGCAGGCGCTGCGGTTGGTAAAGCGGCAGCACGCAGACGGCAGTGCCCAGGCGAATCGTGCTTGTCAAGCCGCCGCAGTGCGCCACCATCATCAGCGGGGATGGTATGAGGCTGTAATTGTTGAAGTGGTGCTCAGCAAACCACGCGGTGTTGAACCCAGCCTGCTCCGAAGCGACGGCCTGTTCGATGGAGTTGCGGATGACGCTTTCTGAGGATTGGTGATAGCCACGCTGGGCGGCCAGAATGAAAGTGGCAAATTCCATGATTTCTCCTCGTTATAGACACGTCAGCCGACCGGGAATGTGCTCGGCATGCGCATGCTTGGATCTCAAGCACCTCAGGTGCGTCGTGGAGCCGAGGCTTCATAATGCTCGGCCGGTCGCCCTGCGAAGGCCTGGCAATTAACCTGCGGCCTCCGCAAAACATTCGTCATAGAGCTCGCTGGCGTTTCCCGCATCACCGAACGAGGTCCAGCCGCCGTCCACGTAGAGGATCGAGCCGTTGATGTATGAGGCGTCAGACGAAGCAAGGAAGAACGATGCATCTGCGACGTCTTCTGGCCGTCCCATCCTGCCCATGGGGATGCGTCGTCCGATTGCTGTCAGGTCGATGCGGCCGGCTTTGGCCAACTGAGCAAGTGCGGGCGTGCGGATGTGGCCAGGAGCGACGGTGGCTGTCCGAATTCCGACCGGCCCGAGTTCGGCCGCCATGCAACGGGTCAGCATATCCATCCCCGCCTTGGAGGCGCCGTAGGCATGGCGCGGCGCGAACGGCAGAAAGCTGTCGATCGACCCGAGATTGAGGATCACGCCGCCCGGGCGCATAGCCTTGATCGCTTCGCGCGCGCAGGTGAAGGCGCCGGTAAGGTTGACATCCAGGACGTGTTCGAGCTGTTTCGACAGTTGCTCGATCGCAGGCACAATCCTGTCGGCGGTATCAGCACTATTGACCAGAACATCGATATACCCGAAGCGTCCCCTCAGTTCTTCGAACATCGACACCACATCGCTCTCGACGGCCACGTCCAGCGATTTCGCCAGATGCTTGCCGGGGAGCGATGTAGCCAGCTCTGCCGCTGCAGTGCCATCTTTATCAGCAATCACGACGGTGTCGCCGTTCGCGGCAAAGCGGCGAGCGACGGCCGCGCCAATGCTTTTTGCGCCACCGGTGACGAGCACGATTCGCGCATCTGTGCATTCGGCCGGACAGGAGAGCTCGGCTTGGAGCGCACCATCCACCGGCGGGTGAGCATCCCCCGGCTGGTTGAATGACATCCAGCCTCCGTCGACTGCCAGCACCGAGCCGGTGATGTAGCGCGCCTGCGTGCTGCTCAGAAAACGCACGACCCTGGCGATCTCGTCGGGGCGAGCCAAGCGCCCCATCGGCACGCGGCGGCGTATCGCCGCGAGGTCCATTTTGCCAGCGCGTGCCAGTTCTGTGACCATTGGGGTGCGGACGGAGCCCGGCGCCACCGCCGTGACGCGGATTCCTCGCATAGCCCACTCGCATGCAAGGGACTTTGTCAACGAGATCACGCCAGCTTTCGAGGCTGCGTAGGCGTTGCGCCTGGGATTGCCGACCACGCCCGCCATCGAAGCCACATTGACGATCGCACCGCCCGGCTTCATGCGCCGCGCCGCTTCCCGGGCCATAACGAATGGCCCAATAAGGTTCACTGTCACGCCGCGTCGGAAGGTATCGACAGCGGTGTCGATGATCCTATCCATCGTGGGTCCAACCGCCGCATTGTTGATGAGGACATCGATTTGCGCGAACCGTGCTTCGACCTGGCCGAAAAGTGAGAGCATGTCCTTCTCTCGCGACACATCGCACTCCAGACCGACGTGCGGCGACCCGAGATCCCGAGCCAGTTCAACCACACCACTGCCCGGAAGGTCCACCGCAACTACAGTGTCTCCGTCCGCGGCAAGGATATCGACCAGGGCACGGCCGATCCCGCCCGCAGCGCCTGTGATGATTACGGTGCGTGCTGCCAGTTTCACGAGAGCTTCTCCACGATGACCGCTTGTGATCTCAGCCCATCAACCTTGGGCGGAATGAAGGGCCGAGCCAAATCGTTGCAGTGACCGCCAGTCGCGGCCCCACACAGATGTCGTTCCCGTAGGGCGCTCATCCTCCATTCCTACCCACTTATGCAGCTCCCAGTTGGGGACCCTCGACGCCATCTTGGTCGGTGGGGATGTGACCCTTGAGCAACTGGTAGATGGGATCGTCTGGATGTGGTGCTCCAATCGGCTGTCGCCGGCCGAACCTATCTGCCTCAAGAATCGCTGGCGGGATTTGCTCCTCAACCCAATCGTAGACGACTGTCCGTTCCGCAATTCGCCACTCGTCCTGCCTCTTCTGAAACAGATCGCAGTAACGGCCGCAAAGCAGCGTCTGACGTATTTCTTGGTCTGTATCCGGTCCGCGTTGCAGCGCGGTGAAATAGCTCTCGACCGCGGCCTCTGCTGAACTGATGAAGTCGATCAGGCTGTTCGTGATTTGATGGATGTTACGGTGCCCCGGCAGACCGAGAGCAAATTGGATGAAGTCCTCTGCCGGTCCGCAATAGGGACCGTGCCTGTCATACGCTTCGGGCCAGTATGCGCTACGCAGCGCCGCCTCATCGGCGCGGTCTATCCCGCGGCAGTACCGATACAGGCAGTTGCGGATCGCCTCTCGGTCACGCAGTTCGGTAATTTTCGCGTGGTCGACAGGGTCTGTCGCGAATTGTATGATTGTTTTGTCCTTCCCGATGCCAGTCTGCACTTTGCGTGTGTCTCTCTCTACAACTGAGTTAGCGGGGGGCTCGTCAACTTCCAGAGCTTGTTCGGGGCAGGCTCGTACCCCTTTTGAGGCAAGCAGTTGCTCCCCATCGGCAACATCAATATCACCGGGCAAGATGTAGCCGGCGTCATCAAGCTTGAAGACTCTCGGCGCCCGCGCCCAGCAGCGCGCATGACCCTGGCATCTGGCTTTATGTACGACGACACGCATAGCGAACTCCAATGTCGTTGGCTGAAACTTCAGGACCATTCCAGGATCAGATTCTCGATCCCGAACACATGGCCGCCGAAGGTGATAGGTTCAGTCCCTGTCT
This sequence comes from Mesorhizobium sp., assembly GCF_004963255.1. Lineage (GTDB taxonomy): Bacteria > Pseudomonadota > Alphaproteobacteria > Rhizobiales > Rhizobiaceae > Mesorhizobium. Next base: position 8,250 of record NZ_SUGA01000053.1, read on the forward strand.
TGATCCGAAAGGCTGGGATGCGCGCCAGCCACTCCTCCAGGCCAATGACAATCTCCCGCCGGGCAAGGTGTGAGCCAAGACAACGATGGGGACCATAGCCAAAGGCAGCGTGCCGGTTGTCCTCGCGCGCCAGATCGATCTCATTCGGGCATTCGAATTCCGCCGGGTCACGATTGGCAATCATCGTGGCACAGGAAACATAATCTCCCTTGCGGATCGGCGCGCCTTTGAAGTCGACATCCTTCGTTGCCACTCGGATCATCTGAATGGTCGAATAGGCGCGCAGCAATTCTTCCGCAGCGACGGCAATCCGGTCAGGTTCGCTTCGTAGCAATTCCTGATCTTTGGGGTTGCGCGCGAGATGGGCCAAGTCGAAGCATATGGCTGCTGAGACCGTGTCGAGTCCCGCGACGAACACAAGCACGCCGATGCCACGGACTTCTTCGTCACTGAGCAGACGACCCTCGACCTTTGCCTTCACGATGAAGGTCATGAAATCATCGACCGGCTCCTTGCGGCGCTCGGTGGCAAGTTCGTCGATGAAGGCCACGATCGTCCGGGCTGCGGGTGGTCGTTGCTCCTTATCGCCGTGGAGCAGATCTCTAGCCCAGCCGACAAATGTTTCTAGTCCGTTGTCCGAAAGCCCAATAAAGCGAAGGAAGATATTGACCGCGAACGGAACTGCAAAATCCTTCATGATGTCGCAGCTCGTGCCTGATGCGGCGATCCTGTCGATCAGCTTGATCGCTCGTTCCCGGACAGCCGGCTCCAATGCCATTACCCGCTTTGGCGAAAGCAGCGGATTGAGCAGTGAGCGAAAAACACCGTGGAATGGCGGATCGAGCTCAAGCGGGATCATCGGCCAGCTCTCGCCGAGCACAGAGGCGAAGATGCTGCGATGGCTGGAAAACGTTTCGGTGTCCTGCAGCACCCGGCGCTGGTCGCTCGCGCGAGTGATGACCCAGGTACCCCGACCGTCGCGCGTGTTGCTGGTTGAATAAAAGATCGGAGGCCCGGCATGAACGCAAGCAACCGCTGCATGCGGATCCCCGTTAGCCGTCGGCAACATGCCGGGCGACGTAAACAGGTTGAAGTCCCTCACCATTTCGGGCGGGACATGATCTGGAACCGGCCGCGATTTAACCGCGCCAGAATCGAGAGACCGTTCATGAGATGCTGTCGGCATTTGCATGCAATCGTCGGTGCAAGCTCCGTGCCGAATTCGTCTTTCGATAATCCTTGCCGTTTGCTGGGCAACAGGTGGCGCCTGCGCTGACTTGCTGGTCGGGATTGCAACATTCTTGTCCAGCGTGGGACACAGAATGTAGAATGCTAGACAGCGACTTGGAGCAACTCAACTGGTGGGATCGCTAGCCGATCATGTGCCCGGGGAGCATCCAGTTCGAAAGCTTGCGCTAAGCGGCTTGGTGACTTGGCCGAGGTCACCAGGTGGAAACGACCAACACTTGGGGTGAGCCTAGTGGCGCTCCCCTCGATGATGTCTGGCGGGGTGGTTAGCCGCCTCCGTAGGACAAGATCAGTCTACACGAATGGACTATAGCCTCTCCTCGCATGCCTCATTGGCCGTCCTTCAGAGCCGGCCACACGAGCTTTTGTCTTTCAGCAGGGCGTTTTTCTCGCCAGCTACAGAGCCACACCGACGCCATTAATGAGCGTCCAGTCGACGGGTTGGATGGCCCTGTCCATCTTGCCCAGCACCTTGGCTTAGCATTTGCCGGTGCGGCGGAAGCCTTCAAGACGCAGTTCTTGACCTTCTCCAGATCAGCCTCGGATGGATATCGGCAAGGGTTCAGCTCGTCCTTTTGAACTTGCGCATCTTCGTGTTGGCCAACCCCAGGCCGCCCGACATATTTGCGGTCTATCCGGCACCTCAACTTCGAACAACCTTGCGGCAAGCTCTTGGGATAGCCCACGCTCGTGCCTCCACCACCCGCTCAGCAGAGCCAGATTTGTCGTTGATGGCACGGAACTTGCGGAGTCATTCGCAGATGCGTCACGGACCGAGAGTGTCGTCCCATGAATTCGATCACCAAAAAGGCCGCCCGACGTTGCTGGGACCGCCTGCAATTACCTTATCCCAGAATTGGGAGCAACGGCTTCAAAAGGGATAACTCATCACCTCAATTTTGTCGATCGCGCGGCCATCGAACCGCAGCCATCGATCAGACTTCCGCCTCGTTGCACTCATTGCGACCGCCTTGGTGCTTGCGACAACCGCTCAATTCTGGCTGCCAGGATAACCACATATGGCGACGGAACTTCCTGCTTCAAAGCAATATAGAGATCGTCGATCATCCCCCCATCAAGGCCTCGATCGAGGACACCGCGTTCGGCTTGCTTGGTTCGCAGTGAACAGACCGCACTTCGACGAATGCGATCGATGCGACCGCGCCGAGAACTCTCCCGCATTGTCGACGGTTGGGTCCGTCGGCCCTCCGATGAGGCCTCGGATGCGTCGGGCTCCGAGGCCTCGACTGATGCCGACTGGCCGCCGCCGGAAGGTCTCGCGGCTTTGATCCCCGGCGATGTAGCCACCCCTGCTGCAACAGCTCCTAGCCGGAGAACTCATTCATGACCGAATCGGCGACAGATTTAGTGGACGCGGCTTTGTTCGACCGAGATCGGCTTGACCCAGAAAGTCCCTATCAACGTTCTGGCCCTGCATGGGGTGCCATCATTTCGCTTTCCTTCGGCACCTTCGGGCTTGTGACGGCAGAGTTTCTGCCCGCCAGCGTTCTGACACCGCTCGCGCATGATCTCCGTATCACCACGGGCACGGCTGGACAGGCGCTAACAGCGGCCGCAATCGTCGCGGCGATCTCGGCACCGATAATCGCCATCGTGACAAAGCGTCTGGACCGCAGGGTCGTCATCTGGGCGATGACGCTCCTGCTGATCCTGTCGAACGTTCTGGCGGAGGTTGCGGGGTCGCTGCCGGTTTTGCTGGCGGCACGCGTCGTCCTTGGCATATCGCTTGGTGGTTTTTGGTCAATTTCGGCAGCGTTGGCGATGCGGCTGGTTCCAAGTCACCTCATGCCGCGCGCCATGTCGGTCATCCTCACCGGCGTTTCTGTCGCCTCCGTCTGCGCGGCTCCAATCGGCGCTTATGTCGGTGACATTTGGGGATGGCGAGCCTCGTTCAAGGTCGCCGCAATCGTGAGTGCCGTTGCGCTGCTCGTGCAACTCGTAACCATTCCGCCACTGCCTCCGATCGAAGTGCGCAGATTCCGCAGTCCGCTGGATGTCGCGAAGAATCCGGCGATGAAGGTTGCGGTGCTAGTCGTGCTATTGGTCGCTTCCGGCCATTTTGCCAGCTTCGCCTACATCCGCGCCTTTCTCGAGAGCGTTCCTGCGCTCGACAAGAAGTCAATCCCGCTCGTGTTCCTTGCTTTTGGCACGGCCGGCGTCTTCGGCAATTTAGCCGGCGCATTCCTCACCAAACACAGTCTCAAGGCGGTCGCGGCCCTGCCGCCCCTGCTCATTGCCGTAGCCGCTGTCTCGCTCCTGACCATGAGAGCATCGGCCTTGACCTCGGCAATTGCAGTTGCCGTATGGGGCTTTGCTTTTGGCGCGGTCCCGGTCGGATTGCAGACATGGATGGTGCTACGCGCCGCTCCGAAACAGGCCGAGAGCGCTGGTGTACTGATGGTCATAACCTTCCAAGTGGCCATCGCAGCCGGCACAACTTGCGGTGGCCTATTGGTGGATCACACGGGTATTGCCAGTGTCTTTGTCTACAGCGCGGTTGCCACGTTCCTCGCTGTCTTGACAGTATTTTTGCTCGGCCCGAACCGCAAAACCTGACCGCCTGGTGGGGAGTGACGGTCGGCGGCGTTCACGCTATTGTCACCTCTGAGCTCGGCCCAAAGGCCGCGGCTTCGTCGTAACCATGCGGTCGATGGGGCAGCGCCAAATTGCTTCCTGCTCATCGCGTTGCGATAATACAGCGCGCTTATTGCGTCATCGTGTCCCCGGTCTCGGCTTCAATGCCCGGCTACTGGCTGCGGAGGCAGATGGGCGCCGGCGTCCCACCGACGACGATCGGTCTTTTCTCATGTAGCTGTCGGGGAAACGAGGCAGGTTTTCCGCCAGAACCCGCCAGTCGTCGCGCTCGCGTTCGCCTTCCTTGCGCGCACCGAACAACTGGATGATGATCTTGCCGTCGGACCCATATGCTTCGAGCGAGGTGACGTGACTGTCATTGGTCGGCTTGCGCACGGCCCAAACCTCACGGATTTGGTGGGTCCTGAGATGCAGCCGGAACGTTTCGTCCAGCACATGGATGCACGGCCCGATCTGCTTGACCGACTTGATTAAGCCGGAATGGGTCTGGATAGAACCTCGGTTGCCGACGAAGCACATGATCGGCAATTCGTCTTCGGCCGCACGCTGGAGCACGGCGCCAACTGCGGCATTGTCGAGCAGCCAAGCGTAATCCTGGCCGACCATGCGCAAAGCCTGGCAGCGGCTGAGCTTGAGCGTCTTTAGAAGGTTGACGTCAGTCAGCCGGCTCCAGTACTCGCGTAGGTCGTCCACCGTGCCGGCCCAGTCCGCAGTCCTCGCGCCCAGGTCGGCTACTCTCGCCTTAAGCGACATGGTCGGCTCCTGGTTGGCGGATACGAGCTCGGCCACCAGCTTTCGATAGGCATGAAGGTTGGAGACCGGCCTGAGATGCACCTTATGCACTGCTGCGCCGGCGGCGTCGAAGAATTGCAAACTGCGCTGGATTCCGCCGCGATGGCGCCTTTCAACAGCGAAACCATACCTCCAAGCCTGCGGGAAGACGCGAAGGTCGAATTCGTCACCAAGGACCATGGCGTGATTGTTGCCGGTTATCACTCTGTTGAAGACGCCAATCTTTTCGTGCACGGCACCTTGATTGCGGGTCAGCGCCGTCACTTCGCCCACGAATTCGAGGCCCGTCAGAAGGTGATTGACGCGCGGGTCGATGCGTGCCGCGCCGAAACCGCAATGGGCCGCGACCAGTTCCGCTTCCGAAATGGCCAATTGGGCGGCGAAATCACGCGCGGGAATGTTCGGACAGACTTCCCACGCACGCCGGATTTCGTTGGGCGACCGCTTCTTGCGCTGATCCATGTTTTTACCCCTGCCCCGTTCTTCTTTTGACGATCGATCGAAAAACGGGCCTCAGGGATGTGCACGGCGGACGCGATCGATCGTCAGGCACATGCCAGTCGAATCCTGTCTCCGGGCGGTCAGCGGCCAATCGCCGGTAGCGAGCGATTGTTGGGTGGTCGGCGCCAATCGGCCGATCGAGCATTCGGGTACCACCGGCGGTGCTGCTTTCCCACCAAGGCGGGTCTGATGGATCATATTGCTTTCCTTCGTTCTTCGATTGCGAGGGCAACCCAAAGGTGAATCGGCCGGCAATTTTGCCGCCGCAACGAAGGCTTCACAAAAATCGTGCCAGTTGCTCCGCGGCAAGCTCTGAACATCTTTGGCTCTGTTCATTGCTTTACGCGTGAGTGCATCGCGAACTCAGGCGCCCTTCCTGTGACGCGGACGCGACAAACCCGACAGTAAGTGTCGGTTGTCGGACGTCTCCCCAGCAATCGAGCATAAGAGACGTCGGGATGTCCTACGGTTTTTGACACGTCTTCCCTTTGGCACGGTCCATGCGAGATGATCCACGAAAACGCCGGACCGAGGAGAAATCGAGCCATGATTACGCTCACCGACAACGCTGTTGCCGCCATCAAGGCCGCTCTTTACCGCGCCAGCGAGCCGGCGGAAGGATTTCGCATCATGGTCCATGCCGGCGGCTGCGCCGGCTTCCAATACTCAATGGGCCTGGAGAGCGTCTCACGTGAGGGCGATGCGATCATCGAGCGAGATGGGCTCAAGGTGTTCATGGATAGAGGCTCCCAACCCCATGCCGCCGGCATGACCGTGGACTTCGTCACTGGGCTCGAAACATCCGGCTTTGTTTTCGATAACCCCAATGCGCGTGAGACGTGCGGCTGCGGCAAGTCCTGCAAATGATTGCGAGGGAACAGGCTATGTTCGACTATAGCGACGCCAAGGAATACTGCGTCGAACCGGTAACCGCCGGCGCTCTGGAACCGGCCGACACGCACTGTCGGCCCGGAACAATTGCGTTCGGTGATGCACCAAATCGCGATCATCGATCGTTGCCGTGGGCAAGCAAACAAAATTGCCCGAAACAGCTGAATTCCCGGCGGATGCCGCCACCAAAGGGCAATGTCGACAGCGACCGGTCAGCCAAGCCATCGCTCCCCCGGCCGCCCACCTTACCAGATACGATATGCGCCAGAGGTTCAATGGCCCGACTACCCTTGAATCATTTCAGCAGTTGAAGGATCACTCCCATGAACCCTGTCTATCTCGACAACAACGCAACGACGCGGGTTGATCCTGCAGTCGTTGGAGCGATGTTGCCTTTCTTTACGGAGCAATTTGGCAATCATTCGTCCATGCACGCCTATGGCGCATCGGTTGCTGAAGCCGTGAGAAAGGCGAGGCAACAGTTGCAAGCCCTCATCGGCGCGGGATTCGAGGACGAGATCATCTTCACCTCGGGCGGGACTGAAAGCGACAGTACAGCCATCCTTTCGGCGCTGGAGGTGATGCCCGACCGAACGGAAATAGTGACTTCCGCGGTTGAACATCCGGCCGTTCTGAAGTTGTGCGCGCACCTTGAGAAGACGCGCGGCGTCAAGGTGCACATTATCCCAGTCGATCACTACGGCCGGCTCGACCTGGACGCCTACAGAACCGCCCTCACCCCACAAGTGGCAATCGTCTCGATAATGTGGGCGAACAATGAGACCGGTACGATCTTTCCCGTGGTTAAGCTTGCCGATCTAGCCAGGGAAGTCGGCGCGCTTTTCCACACTGATGCAGTGCAGGCGGTCGGAAGGCTTCCGATTGAGCTGAAATCGACCGCGATCGACATGCTGTCGCTCTCCGCCCACAAGCTGCATGGTCCAAAGGGGATAGGCGCGCTTTATGTAAGACGTGGCGTGCGCTTCTCCTCCATGATCAAGGGTGGGCACCAAGAGCGCGACCGGCGTGCAGGCACTGAAAACACACCCGGCATAGTCGGACTGGGCATGGCGGCCGAACTCGCCTTGAAATTCATGGACGAGACAAAACGAATAAAATGGTTGCGCGACCGCCTTGAGAACGGGATCATCCAGCGCATCCCAAACACATCCATCAACGGCGATCCGCAAGAGCGATTGCCAAACACTGCAAACATTGGATTCGAAGGTATCGAAGGCGATGCAATTCCAATTGTCCTGAGCCGGCTGGGAATCGCCTGTTCCGCCGGGTCCGCCTGTGCCTCTGGCTCACTGGAACCGAGCCATGTTCTGATCGCTATGAACGCGGCATGTGGGGCAGTCCGCTTCTCCTTGTCGCGTGACAACGGCGAAGATGACGTAGACCGCGTGCTTGAGGTCCTGCCTGCGATCACCGAGAAGCTACGGGCCGTTCCCAGTGCTGGACTGTGCGGGCGAGGTGCAGAACAGCTTCATTCCGGCCCGGGTCCGAGCGGCACAATAGCCGACGAGCCGTGAGGTCTTCCTCAACGTGACGACCCTGCGCAAGGAGAGCAGTTAAACTCGGGGTCGCCTTCACCACTTCAGAAAAGCTTGAGATCGCCAAGTCTCTTGCCCAGCCGCCGTGCCAGAGGTCGGCACGCCGTCAGCAATGTCACCAATGCATCGACACCACAATTTCGCGCCGGGAGAATACAATGAACTGCTCCGCTGATAGCCGCCCGATCGATCGCACCGATATCCTAGCGCGACTGAAGGGCCTGTCGGCCGCGGAGGACTTCTTCGCCTGCCTTGACGTCTCCTACGACCCGAAAGTGATGAATGTCTCGCGGCTCCATATCATGAAGCGCGTGGGCCAATACCTTGCCGAAGAAGATTTCTCCGGTCTGCCTAACCAGGTAATCGCCGCGCGGGTGCGCGCCAAGCTGGAACGCGCCTACGAAGATTTCGCGACTTCCTCGCCGCTCACGCAACGTGTGTTCAAGGTGCTAAGGGACCACGATCCAAACATATGTCCCGCACCTGGCCGCGCCTTCGTCCCGCTCGACTCTGCACTGAAGCGGTTCGGAAAGTAATGAGCCCGACACGGCTGCGACGCGACAATGTCGAGAAGTCGACAAATCCAGTCCTCATGACGCCTCCTCGGAAGCAAACGAAGCCACCTTCTGGAATAGAGGCAGGAAGACGACTTGGCATGAACGATGCAGGCAATGAGGTGAACCGCCAAGCACGAATCCGGACTGGGAGCTTAGAGAAACCGCCAATGCATATCGTAGTCTGCATCAAGCAGGTGCCGGATTCGGCACAGATCCGCGTGCACCCGGTGACGAACACGATCATGCGTCAGGGTGTTCCGACCATCATCAATCCTTACGACCTGTTCGCCCTCGAAGAAGCGCTCAAACTGCGCGACGTTCATGGTGGCGAGGTTACTGTGCTCACAATGGGTCCGCCCATGGCGGAGGACTCGCTGCGAAAGGCGCTCGGTTACGGTGCTGACCGAGCAGTTCTCTTGACGGACCGCTATTTTGCCGGATCCGATACGCTGGCGACTTCCTTTGCTCTTTCGCAAGCAATCGCAAAAATTGGGGAGACTTTCGGCAGGCCGGACATCGTCTTCACCGGCAAGCAGACGATTGACGGCGATACCGCCCAGGTCGGACCGGGCATAGCCAAGCGCCTAGATTTATCGCAACTTACCTATGTCGCGAAGATTGCCTCCATCGATCTCGATACGCGAGAGATCGAAGTCGCTCGTCGCGCCGAAGGCGGCACCCAGTTGCTGAAGAGCAGACTCCCTTGCCTCATTACCATGCTGGAAGACACCAACGAAATCCGCCGGGGCTCGCTCCAGCAGGCTCTGTGCGCGGCGCGCAGCCAAGTCGTGAAGTGGACTGCAGCCGACGCCGGCATTGACGATCTCACCCGGTGCGGTCTGCGTGGCTCGCCTACAGTCGTCAAGCGTGTTTTCGCCCCCACCGCACGGGCAGAAAGGGCGGCGCAGATCGACACCGCGGAAAGGGGCTTGCAGGACATAGCCGATGAACTCATCGCCGATATCTTAACCCGCCGGCCGGCGCTGGAACATGAGCTGGCCTTCAACAGCGGCACGTGACGGCCAGGAGCAGAAAATGTCGACCGCAAGCCAAACTACCCCTCGCATTGCCCCCGGCCGTGCCGGTGTAAAGAAAGAACTTCCCGACCGTTTCAAAGACTACCGGCACGTGTGGGTCTTCCTCGAGCTCGAACGCGGCAATGTGCATCCTGTATCATTCGAACTGCTGGGCGAAGGCCGCAAATTAGCCGACAAGCTTGAAGTCCAGCTCGCGGGCGTCGTGCTGGGACCGCCGGGCGAGATGGTCGAGGACGCTGTTGCCGAGGCCTTCGCTTACGGGGCGGATCTTGTCTACATCGTCGATGCGCCGCCGCTCGCCGACTACCGGAACGAGCCGTTCGCCAAGGCGCTCACGGATCTGGTCAATACCCATAAACCCGAAATCCTCCTTCTCGGCGCGACCACACTGGGCAGGGATCTTGCAGGCTCGGTAGCGACGACCCTGCAGACGGGGCTCACGGCCGACTGCACCGAACTTGATGTAGATTCCGACGGTTCACTCGCCGCGACCCGTCCGACTTTTGGTGGCTCATTGTTGTGTACGATCTATACACTAAATTACCGGCCGCAAATGGCGACGGTGCGACCAAGGGTCATGCCTATGCCGCAACGGGTGGATAAGCCGGTCGGGCGTGTCATGCGGCACAAGCTGTCGCTCGTTGAGGACGATATCGTCACCAAAGTCCTCGGCTTCCTACCGGATAACCAGTCGGCAATGGCAAATCTTGCCTATGCGGATGTCGTGGTTGCGGGAGGCCTCGGTCTCGGAGCGGCGGAGAACCTTCAGCTTGTGAAGAATCTTGCCCGAGCGATCGGCGCCGAGCATGGCTGTTCGCGCCCCTTGGTCCAGAAGGGCTGGATGCCGGCTGATCGACAGATTGGACAAACTGGCAAGACCATTCGACCGAAGCTTTACATCGCGGCCGGAATTTCCGGCGCCATCCAGCACCGAGTTGGGGTCGAGGGGGCCGATCTCATCGTCGCGATCAACACCGATCCGAACGCGCCGATTTTCGAGTTCGCCCACCTCGGGATCGTCACGGATGCAATCCGCTTCCTGCCCGCACTGACGGAAGCCTTCACCCGGCGGCTGTCGCCGCACAGTCGAGACAAGCTTGCGAGTTGAGGGAGAGGACATGATTGAACAATTCGATGCCATTGTGGTCGGAGCCGGCATGTCTGGAAACGCAGCTGCTTACACTTTGGCAAGCCAGGGGCTGAAGGTACTGCAGTTGGAGCGCGGGGAATATCCGGGCTCTAAGAACGTCCAGGGTGCCATAATGTACGCGAACATGCTGGAGAAGATCATCCCGGACTTCCGGGATGATGCGCCCCTCGAGCGGCACCTGGTCGAACAGCGACTTTGGGTGATGGACGACACGTCTCACACCGGAATTCATTACCGGTCGGACGACTTCAATGAGGCGAAACCCAACCGCTACACGATCATCCGCGCCCAGTTCGACAAATGGTTTTCCCGCAAGGTGCGCGAGGCTGGCGCGACGGTCCTGTGTGAGACGACCGCGACGGAACTCGTCCGTGATGGCAATGGCAAGGTGATCGGCGTCCGCACAGACCGGGCTGGCGGAGTGGTCTTCGCGAATGTGGTCGTTCTCGCAGAAGGGGTGTCGGGATTGCTTGGCACTCGCGCAGGCCTGCGCGAGATGCCGAAGCCGGAGACCGTGGCGATTGCCGTCAAGGAAATGCATTTCTTGCCCGAAGAGGTCATTGGCCAGCGGTTCGGGGTGAAGGGCGATGAAGGCTGCGTAATCGAGGCCGTGGGCACGATCTCTCGCAGCATGGCCGGGCTCGGCTTCCTTTACACCAATAAGGAGTCGATTTCACTCGGCATCGGCTGCCTGGTCTCGGATTTCGCCGCGACGATGGAGAGCCCGTCCGCCCTCCTGGATGCGATGAAAAACCATCCTTCGATCCGGCCGCTGATCGCTGGCTCGGAGGTGAAAGAATATGCCGCCCATCTTATCCCCGAAGGTGGTTACAGGGCCATTCCGCAGCTATTCGGCGACGGTTGGGTCATCGTCGGCGACGCAGCGCAACTGAACAATGCCATTCACCGTGAGGGTTCGAACCTTGCCATGACCTCGGGTCGTGTCGCGGCTGAGGCGATCATCAAAGTCAAAAGCCGCAACGGTCCTATGACCAAAGCGAACCTTGCGCTCTACAAGACGATGCTGGATGACTCCTTTGTGATCAAGGATCTTAAGAAATACAAGGACATGCCAGCCTTACTCCACACCAATTCCAGCAACTTTTTTGACAGCTATCCGCGGTTGATGTCGCATGCCGCTCAGACCTTCATGCGTGTCGACGGCACGCCGAAGATCGAGAAGGAAAAGAACACCACGGCCGCCTTCATCAACGCGCGCTCGCGCTGGGGGTTGGTCAGCGACGCGGTCCGCCTGGCATTGGCATGGCGCTGAAGAGGGTACAAGATGACGATCGCAGTGACGAAGGTTCGTGTCGAGGACAAACTTTACCAGAACCGCTATCTGGTCGATTCCGGCCGCCCCCATATCATAGTGCGACCGCACGACAAGCCAAGCGCGAACTTGCTTGCGTTGACCTACGTCTGTCCGGCGAAATGCTATGAGTTGAATGACAAGGGTCAAGTCGAGATCACCGCCGACGGCTGCATGGAATGCGGCACCTGCCGGATATTGTGCGAGAAAGGCGGCGACATCGAGTGGAACTATCCGCGCGGCGGCTTTGGTGTCCTGTTCAAGTTCGGATGATCAGCCGGTGCCAAGAGCATGCCGGCAGCGAGCAACTGCGGCACACCATGAGCCTCTCCATCCACTTGCAAAGAGCTAGTGAATATTGGGTTTCGCAATTCAAGTTTCCTCGACTTGGTAGGGGTATCCTCAGGCCACGGGGCGCCTGTGCCGGACTTACCACCGGTAACGTGGTCGAGCCCCTTTGGACAATGTCCGGCCATCGTGCCGGATGGCAGCCACAACGGCCGGTGAGCAAATGGAACGGCACAATCCATGATAAAGACGTATGTGCTAGTGCATGGTGCCTGGCATGGCGGATGGTGTTGGCGGGACGTCGCCGCCAATCTTCGCAAGATGGGATGCCACGTGACCACGCCTACCCAGACAGGTGTCGGCGAACGCGCACGTTTGCTGTGCAAGGACATCACGCCCGACACATTCGTGACCGACATCGTCAACCACATTGTAACGGAAGAGCTGAGCGATGTGATCCTTGTCGGTCACAGTCTAGGCGGCATCAGCATCACCGGCGCCGCCGACCGGATACCCGACCATATCAGCCATCTCGTTTATCTCGACGGCGCCATCGTCGAGAGCGGTCAAAGTGTATTCAGCACCATGCCCCCCGACATCGTCGCCGCCCGTCGAAAATTGGTTGCGGAGGAAGGACGGGGTATCTTCATGCCGACTCCGCCGCCAACAGCATTCGGCACTCCCGAGGGACACTCGCTCACGGACTGGGTGCGGCGCCGGATAACACCGCATCCGGCAGGCACCTACGAAAGCGGACTTAAGCTCGAGCACCCGCTCGGCAACGGCAGACCCCGAACCTATGTCGTCTGCACTAATCCACTCCACCCGCCGATGGCGGGAGCGCGAGAATGGGTCGCGAAGCAGGATGGCTGGGCGTGGCAGGAACTCGCCACTGGCCACGACGCAATGATCCTCGCGCCGACGGAAGTTGCTCTCCTTCTTAGCGCTGTCGGCTGAGGAACCAAGTAGGGGGAGCGGCGGCCGATTCTCAGGCCGTGGCCTTGAGCTCTGGTGCAAGGATGTAGGCCCAACGGGTCGTTCCGGTGGCGCCACCGAAACCACTAGGCGGGAGTGGCCTGTCCTGCCGACGTCGCAAGCTTGCGAGCGTTCCGCCGCGGCCGCAGCCCGTAGCGCCGGGCAACCTCCGAGATCACCGCGTCGGCTCCAGGGTCTCGGAGATGACTCCGTGCCTTGTCGTCCATCGACCAATGCCGCCGACCAACAGCGCCGTTGATCACCCTCGAAAACGCCGAGGCTGCCGCTCAGGGTCAATCGTAAGTTCAAGTTCAGACACAAGCCGATCTCCGATCCACCTCAGAATCGGCAGGCCCACAGATCGCGGGTCCTCCTGGAAGGACACAGCGCTTACCCTTGAAATATGGAGAACCATGGCTTTGCGCCGTCGGCAGTTGAGCTGATCTCGCAATGCTATTTCCCCGGCAACGTCCGCGAGCCGGAGAACTGCGTGCTTGGCGTTCTCCTCTGGAAGGAACCAATCTTTCGGAACGTGGCAATGTCATCGACGAGCTCTCACGGGCCAGCACGATGCCGGTTCGGCGCATCGGCGCCCGCCTGAACACGAGATGGCCACTTGCGATTCTAACGATACGGCCGGACGGGGGCTGGGACCGCGGCGGACGAAGCGTGACGGCTGATCGACACAATGGAGAAGGCCGGCTGGGTTCAGGCTAATGCGGCTCGAATTCTCGGCCTCAAGCTGCGACAAGTCGGCTAGGCGATACGCCGGCATAGTATCGAGGTGAAGGAACTTCTAAGAGCCTGATGAGCCAATCGTCAGGCCAGTGGTCTTGCGCGCCCTGTGCGCGACAAGGAGTGCTTCGTGCTTCTGAACGGATTTGGACTTGCACTGTCGCAAGCAGGACAAAATTGTGTCGCGCCGGCCTGACACAATGCGATATCGACCCGAATAGTGAACTGAAGCCGCTTTTTTCAGTTGGTATGGCTCTTGCACCTTGAACCGCGACGTTACCAGCAACGGAGCCGTTTGATGTCCTCACCGACAGTTTCGATTGAGGGGCCGACTAGCACGACATCCGAGGGTCTTCTGGCAGCCGCGAAATCCGGTGGCTGCGCATCGTCTTCCTACGGCTCGTCGCCGACCAGCCCGGGCGAAGAGGATCCGGCTATTTGGGAAAGGATCAAGGATCACCCCTGCTTTTCGGAGGAAGCGCATCATTATTTCGCGCGTATGCATGTGGCGGTCGCGCCGGCTTGCAATGTCCAGTGCAACTATTGCAATCGCAAATACGATTGCGCCAACGAGAGCCGGCCTGGTGTTGTGTCTGAGAAGTTGACGCCCGACCAAGCGCTACGCAAGGTCATCGCCGTTGCCAACAAAGTTCCGCAGCTTTCGGTTCTTGGCATCGCTGGGCCGGGGGATGCCTGTTACGATTGGGAGAAAACGAAGGCAACGTTCGACCGCGTCATCAGGGAAATCCCCGACATAAAGCTGTGCGTCTCCACTAATGGGCTCGTGCTGCCGGACCATGTCGCCGAGCTTGCCGAAATGAATGTTGATCACGTGACGATCACCATCAACATGGTCGACCCGGAAGTCGGCGCGAAGATCTATCCATGGATCTTTTATGAAAATCGCCGCTACTTCGGCATCGAAGCCGCTCGAATCTTGCACGCGCGGCAGATGCTGGGCCTGGAGATGCTGAGCGCGCGCGGCATCCTCACCAAAATCAACTCGGTGATGATTCCTGGAGTGAACGACCAGCACCTGTTTGAGGTGAACAAAATGGTCAGGGAGCGGGGCGCGTTTCTGCACAACGTGATGCCTCTGATTTCGGACCCGGCGCACGGTACCCACTACGGACTCATCGGGCAGCGCGGCCCAACGGCAACGGAGATGATGGCTCTTCAGGATCGACTTGAAGGTGGCGCCAAGTTGATGCGCCACTGCCGGCAGTGCCGGGCAGATGCTGTCGGCCTGCTCGGTGAAGATCGTGGCCAGGAATTCACGCTGGACGGTATTCCCGACGATGTCGCCTACGATGCTGGCAAGCGTCAGGCCTATCGGCAGGTGGTCGCACACGAGCGCCGTGATCATGAGGCGGCGAGGAGCGAGGCCATCGGTATGGTCAAGGCAACAGACTCCGAAAAGTCGCTTCTGGTTGCGGTGGCCACTAAGGGAGGTGGACGGGTCAACGAACACTTCGGCCACGCGAAGGAATTCCAGGTTTATGAAGTCTCGCCTAGAGGGATCAGCTTGGTCGGGCATCGGAAGGTCGAGCGGTATTGCCTCGGAGGCGGGGGCGAAGACGCCATCCTCGAGGGCGTCATCGCAGCGCTCGAAGGCATACACATAGTGCTATGCGCCAAGATCGGAAATCGCCCGAAGGAACAACTCTCGCGAGTTGGACTGCGCGTAACCGACGCCTATGGCCATGACTACATCGAGACCGCAGTCAGCGCACTTTACGCGGCAGAGTTTGGGATCAGACCACTAGCGGCGACGGCCTGAGCCGTCTCGTCCGATAACCAGGAGTTAGAATGGCTTTAAAGATCATCGCATCCCAATGTACCCAATGCGGGGCCTGCGAGTTCGAATGTCCTTCGGAAGCGATCAAGTTCAAGGGCGACGCCTATGTGATCGATCCAAACAAGTGCACCGAATGCAAGGAGGCCTTCGATACGCAGCAATGCGTGTCGGTCTGTCCGGTACCGAAAACCTGCGTTCCCGCTTGATTCCTACCGAAACGGTCGGGTTCGCCGCACGACGACGCCTGCAACCCGCGACCACAACAAAAGCCTCGAGAAAGGAATGGACAGCATGTGGTCCAGACGCGAACAGGAGGTCGAAATCGGCAGACCGCCACGGTTCATGCAGGGTGAGCGGGTCCGTGCGATACGCCACATAAAAAACGACGGCACCTATCCCGGCAAGGAGATCGGCGAAAACCTCGTGCGGAAGGGCGACGAAGGCTACGTGCGCGACATTGGAACCTTTCTCCAGCAATTCTTCATCTATGCGGTCGAATGGATCGATCGTGGCACGGTCGTCGGCATGCGAGCGCGCGAACTCATTAGCCTCGACAAAGTCGAGGTTCCCTGCGGAGCTGAAGGCATTTCCAACGGGGGAACAGCCGGATGAAAGTAATGATTCGCAGGACCGCTACTGGCTTGTCGGCTTATGTCCCCAAGAAGGATCTCGAAGAGCCGATCACCGAGATTGAGAACGCTGACTTATGGGGCGGGACCGTGACGCTCAGGAACGGTTGGCGGCTCATGCTGCCCGACCTTCCGCGCGACACGCGTTTGCCGATCACCGTCGAGGCGATGAAGATTTCCGACGGGGCCTGATGCCGGTGGGTTCAGTGGCGGAGAGGAAACGCGTATGAACACGATGCTGAGCTGGGACCATCTCGTCGTCGTCCGGGGCAGTTTTGCCAAAAAACTGATTGACCTGCTGAACGGCGCTCTCAAGGCCGATCGAGTGATCCCCTATCTCGGTCCTGGTCTTCTGCAGCTTAACCCACCGGAATCCCCTGTACCTTGCACCCCTGAAGATGTCGCCGCGGCCCTCAACAAGCGGGCGCCTGCCCCTTCCAGGATTCGCACCAATATGTGGTCGGTCGCGCAGTTTATCGAGCAGCGCCGACATCGTCGGACTCTCCAAGCGTGGATGGCGGAGATATTCGCAGCCCCCGCCGAGCCGACCGTTCTTCACGCCTGGCTCGCAACCCTTCAACTGTCTGTCATCATCGACAGCTGGTACGATGGCGCCATGCGAGCAGCCCTTGCAGAGGCCGGCCAAACAGACGTTGTCGAGATACAAGGAACGACGCGCGCGACCGGAATCGGTAACATCTGGACGAGAACTTACGATTTGTCAGGAACAGAACTCGAGGCCGAACAAGTGGCTAGGACGGTGCTCTATGCGCCGCACGGCAGCGTCAGGCCGGCGGCAAACTTCCTCGTGGCTGATTCCGATTACGTCGAAGTCCTAACCGAAATTGATATCCAGACGCCGATCCCGGACGCGGTGAAGCAACGGCGCGTCAACCGGGGTTTTTTCTTCGTGGGCTGCCGCTTCAACGATCAGATGCTGCGCACATATGCCAGACAGCTGATGAAGCGCTCCACTGGCCCACATTTTGCGGTGATCGATTCGGCTACGCTGACCAGAAACGAACGTCGTTTCCTTGCCGAAGGCGCAATCACGGTCATCGACATGCCGATCCGCAACGCCGCGGCTCGCCTCGTCGGGGTCGATGCTAGCCAGGATTAATGGCCGGCGATTGCTGGTGAGTCGCTGCTTGCCTCCAAGGGCGAAAACTCAGTTGGGAATACATTCGTGAGCAGTAATGCTAGTGGCAGCACAACGTAGGCTCTGAATTCGTTGGGCCATGTGAAAGGGTCCGCTGCTGCGGGACGTGAGCACGTTGCGGCGGCATTACGCACATGATCTTGTGACCCCCGTGGCAAAAGAACTGAAGCGCCCGAGTCGCGACAACATATGCAGCGCTCAATGGCTTCGACAAAAATTCGGCACAGTTTCGACAGTTCGCATGCACCTCCAGGGTCAACGAGGTTGATTATGCCTGTTTATGTGGGTCGGCCACGCGAGCAGGAATTCCCACTACCTTTGCCCCGGCGGGAACATCTCGTGTGACCACGCAGCCAGCGCCTACCACTGCATTATCACCAATCGTGACGCCAGGCAGAATGATTGCTCCACCGCCGATCCAGACACGGCTGCCAATGTGAACAGGACGCCCGACCTGCAGGCCGGCCTGCCGCTGCTCGGCATCATGTGGATGATCGGCGGTATAAATCTGCACAGCAGGCCCAATTGCCGTTCCTTGCCCGATTTTGACCTCTACCACGTCAAGAATAACGCAGTTGAAGTTGATGTAGGCATTGGCTCCAATGCGGATATTGAATCCGTAGTCGCAAAAAAAGGGCGGACGGATGACCGTTCCGCGCCCAACCTCTCCCAGCCGCTCGGACAAAAGCTCATGCCAATGCCCCGTGGTCTGCCCCAGCGTATCATTGTACCGCTTGAGCCAAGCCCCGGTTGCCAACAGGTCAGCTTGGATCTCCGGATCCGCCGCATTGTAAAACTCGCCTGCGAGCATCTTTTCTTTTTGGCTACGCATCATAGTCTCCCGTCAGGTCGTGTCCCGTACAGTGATGCAGGAACGCACATCAAACTGCCTCGGCAACTTTGTAACTCGATCTTGCCGGGCGCGCGGTCGGTCACGAGCCGGGGCGACAGTTTCGTCTCGACCAACTTCCAAGAATTTGGATATCGGAGATCAACCGGTCGCAGGGGCCAATACCTGACGAAGTCGGCAACTGTCCAGCGGTCGAACTCACTTTCATGCCCATCTCAGATTGCGTGATATCGAGCGGTAAGCCATCAGCTAATGTATCGACCAGGTCCCGCCAGAGGATTACTCCTTTTTAGTTTGTCAGTCGCAGAGCCCCAGTACGACTGGTGGTAGAAAGCACACGGCCGGAATCTTGGCAGCGCTGTTCACACCCACTTCGTAAGCCTGGCCGATGGGCTCGGCGCCAGAGCACCAATGCTTGACCTGCTCCAGCTCTTGCTCGGCGGGTTGTTTCAGAGACGCTTGATCTCGATACCGCGTTTTCTCAGCACGTAGCCGATCTGGCGCGGGGTCAAACCGAGCAGGCGCGCCGCCTTTGCCTGCACCCAGCCACACTTTTCCATGGCAGCAATGACCGTATCGGCATCGGGCACCCTACCACGAGTCGTGGCAGGGCCTATCGGCGCTTGCCCGTCGCCGACGGGCGGGGCGGCACAGGCGGCGGAAGGCTCGATCGTAGTCGACTTCTCTGACGTCGGCTGTCCGTTCTTCCACAGCGCCGCGGCCAAGCACTGATCCGCGTAACAGGCAAAGTCAGTTCTGAGGATTGATGGACCCGTCGCCAGAACTGCCGTCCGTTGAACGCAGTTTTCGAGCTCTCGGATGTTACCTGGAAATTCGCAGTTCATTAGCACCTCAATCGCTTCGGGAGCGAAGGTCAGCGTGTGATCATTCTCAGTATTGAAATTCTTGAGAAACTGAGCGGCCAAGAGCGGAATATCACCTCGCCTTTCGCGCAATGCCGGCACGCGTAAAGTGACGACGTTGATGCGATAATAGAGGTCTTGCCGGAACTCCTTGCGTTGAACTGCCGTTTCCAAGTCCCTGTTCGTTGCGGCAATCACGCGAACATCAACTTTAATGGTGTGGTTGCTGCCGACGCGCTCAAACTCCTGCTCCTGCAGGACACGCAGCAGCTTAGCCTGGAACGAACCTGATATTTCGCCAATCTCGTCCAGAAACAATGTGCCTTTGTCGGCAGCCTCAAAGCGCCCCTTGCGCAAACTGCTCGCGTCGGTGAAGGCACCCTTCTCATGACCGAACAAGTCAGATTCCAGAAGCGTCTCGGTGAGCGCCGCGCAATTGACCTTGATGAAGGGCTGCTTGGCGCGAGGCGAGAGCTCGTGAATGGCTTTGGCAACCAGCTCCTTGCCGGTTCCGGATTCACCTCGCAACAGGACCGTAGTCTTCGCCTTGGCCACCTTGACAAGGTGCTCACGCAGCTTGCGCAGCGCCTGACTATCGCCAAGCATCTCCTTGCTGATCTTTTTACGTTCCATTTGGCAGCCCATCCCACTCCGCCACCCGCCGGTAGAACTGCACTGGACGGTGAGCTGTGTTGTATTTCGCCATCATCATTCTCGATCTCACCTTTGTTGCTTCGAAATTTCCGGCGCGCGGACCCCCTCGGCAAATGGCAATGGCGCCTGAGCATCGTTGTCTTTCACCAGGACGAGCGTCTTCTCCTCCGTGCGGGCGCCCGCAATATGCGCGCTTGTTTGCGCAGGCCTTTACTCGACCGGTCGCCGTTCTGTCCGGCTTCTGCCGCACCGCAGCCTGCAAACCCATCCTTGACAAGAAAGGAGGGGAGTCAATCGAGCTCTCCTTGCATTCGTGCAAGGAAAATTGTCAGTTTGATAGAATTCTATCAAAACGGCAGAAACGCCCCGCCCCCAATTTGGCTGTACCTGCGGCGTTCAGCTTACGTGACGACATGTGCGGACTTGTCCCAATTGCCGTCCGAGTTGTGCGGGAAACAGTAGCCGCTGCGCTGTTCGCTTCAACCGCGTGATGCCGCTGACAGTAGAGGCGGCGGCTCGTCGAGCGAGGCTTCATTGTTCGGCTACTAAAGCGGCTGTGCTTTGGTGGGAGTTGGTTTCGCCCAAGTTCTGGGCCTGGGGGCGTCTAGCCCGTTTCGCCGCACAGGCTCCTCCCACATCGTCGAGGCCGAGAAGGAGGGACCCCACAGCCCTCCCTGTATCACAATGCCCCGCCCCTCAAGCAGCTAGATACGACAGGTGACCTCGAATGAGGCGTCTTGCATGGCTTCTACACCTGCCTGAATGCCAGAACTGCGTTCGTACCGCCCATGGCGAAGGCGTTGCTCATGGCGACGCGCACCTTGCGCTCGCGCGGCACATTGGGTGTGATGTCGAGGTCGCAAGCGGGATCTGGCTCGCGATAGT
>NZ_SUGA01000054.1 GCF_004963255.1 Mesorhizobium sp.
GGATGGCCGAGCGTTGACCGAGAATGTCGACGAAGGCGCCGCGCAGCGCCCGCGCCGCGCGCCGGGTCGGCACATAGATGGTGGCGTCGGCCAGCGCCAGCGGCTCGCCGTCGAAGCGGAAGCCGGGGATCAGGCGTCCATCGAGTAACGCCTCTGCGAGCGTCGGCAGGAACGGCGCTCCGGGCGGGATGGAAAGGACGCGGCGCGCGCCGCTCATATCGCTTTCGCGAGCGCGCCGGCCACAGCCGCTTCAGCGGCAGATATCGCGTCCGGCGTGCCGACGGTGATCCAGCGCCCGTTCATCTTCATGCCGAACAGGCGCCCGGCGGCGATCGCCTTGTCGAAATAGACATTGAGCGAATGCGAGCCCGTGGGCGCGTCCTTGAAGATGCGAGGATGGATGATGGCGGCGCCGGCATAGATCAGGCCCGCCGGATCACCCTTCGAGCGCGTGAGCACGCCGTCCTGCGCCACTAGGAAATCGGTGCCGACGCAATGCCCGGTCGCTGAGTCGAGATCGGTAAGCATCAGCAGAATATCCATTCTGGCGGCGTCCCATGCAAGGGCGAGACGCTCGAGGCTGGGTTTGCCGCTGTCGATCCAGAAGGTATCGGCATTGATGATGTAGAAGGGCTCGCTGCCCAAGAGCGGCAGCGCCTTGACGATGCCGCCCGCCGATTCCAGCAGGGCCTCGCGCTCGTCGGAGATGACGATCTTCGGCGCGCTGCGTCCGGCGACATGGGCGACGATCTGCTCGGGCAGATAGTGCACATTGACCACCGCCTTGGCGATGCCCGCGGCTTCCAGGCTGTCCAGGCCCCAGTCGAGCAAGGTCTTGCCGGCGATCTTCACCAGCGGCTTCGGCATCGTCTCGGTGATCGGCCGCATGCGCTTGCCGAGTCCGGCCGCCAGCACCATCGCCGTCGTCGGTTTCATGGGACCCGTTCCTCGAGCAGGCCGTGGGCCATGTAGAATTCCTTCAGGCCAGCCAGCGCCGGATGCGCCAGCGCCCGCCTCAGATAGTCGCGGATGCGCGGCAGGTGCTTCAGATAGTAAGGCTTGCCGTCGCGCTTTTCGAGCCGCACGAAGATTCCGAGGATTTTCGAATTGCGTTGCGCCGCCATGATCGCATAGGCCTCGGCGAAAGCGGCTTCATCGAAGGCGGCGGCGGCATGCCGCGCCGCGACATAGGCGGTGACCGTCCGCCGCTCGATCTCGGGCGAGACGGTGACGCGTGCGTCCATGGCCAGGGAGGCGACGTCATAAGCGGCGGGGCCGATCAGCGCATCCTGGACGTCGACGATGCCGAGCCGGTCGAGGCCCGATCGCTCTGCACGCCAGATGATGTTGGGCGAATGGAAATCGCGCAGCATCAGCGTGTATTCGCTGCCCGCGAGGCGGTCGAGCACCGCGTTCCATTCCTTGTGATAGCCGGCCCGCAACACGTCGTTTGCCGGACCGCCGGTGATCCAAGGCACATACCAGTCAACCAGGAGATCGGCTTCGATCAGCATGGCGTCGCGATCGAAAGGCGGCACGTCGTGGAACACGCCGGGCGCCGCCTCCATGCGCGTGGGCCAAGTCTTGCCATGCATCATGGCAAGCAGCTCGGCCGCCGCTTCGTAGCGTTCGGCGATGGGTTGGCCGTTGCCGCTCAAGAAGCCTTCGGAGCCGAGATGCTCGAGGAGCAGAAAGCCCCGGTCGAGGTCCTGGGCATGGATCACCGGCACGCTGACCCCGTTCGCCAGCAGCGCCTTGTCTATGGCGACGAAGGCGGCGACGGATTGAGCCGTATGGGCGATCACCGCATAGGGCTTGCCGTCGCGCACCGGCGGCCCGAGCACCAGGCGGGGTGAGTTCATCAGCACGCGCGGCGCCTGGCCGGGCAGCGACACGATCTCGTAGGAGCGGGCGGAGGCATCGCCGACGAAATGGCGGCGGCTGGCTTCGCCCCATCCGGCCGAGGCCAAGAAATCGCGCGTGGCCAGCGACCGCGCCGCGCGATCATAGGCCGGTCCCTGTCCCGACAACCGCGCCACGCGGCCTTCGCCATGTTCGGCGAGATCGACCCACAGCGTATCTACAGGCAAGCGTTCTGCAGCCCGTTCCGGCCATTCGATCAGCGCCGTGCCTTGGCTGAGAGCATCGTCAAGCCCGAGTTCGTCGAGCTCGTCCGGCGCGGAAAGCCGATAGAGGTCGAAATGGTGGACGGGGACGCGCGTCTCGTAGCTCTGTACCAGCGTGAAGGTCGGGCTCGGCACCTCGAGATTGACGTCGTCGGCCAGCGCCCGGATCAGCGCGCGGGCCAGCGTCGACTTGCCGGCGCCGAGATCGCCTTTGAGCGCGATCGCGTCGCCTGCACGCAATGCCATGGCGAGATCCTCGCCAAGCCTTGCCGTTGCCGCCTCATCGGCGAGAAAACGCTCCAGCACCATCCCTGTCATATAGGCCGCGCTACTCGGCCGCGTCGCGGATGCCGGCCGGCGTATCCGGGATTCCGGACGGCTTGTCAGGGAAGGTGCAGATCACCGTGGTGCCCCTGTCCTGGCCGGTCTCGATGCGCACGGTTCCGCCATGCAGCTCGACGAAGCTCTTGACGATCGAGAGTCCCAGCCCGGCGCCGCGCCGCCGTCCGCCATTGGCGCGCGGCTCGAAGCGACGGAAGACCGATTCCAGCACGTCCGGCGGCATGCCGGGGCCGTCATCGTGCACCGAGAACTCGACGCTGTCGGCCAGCCGCCGGCAGGTGAGCCGGATCGTGCTTGCCTCCGGCGCATAATTCGCCGCGTTGCTGAGCAAATTGTAGAGTATCTGGCGGATGCGTATCTCGTCGCCGTGGAAGCTCGCCGGCGCCTGCGCCGCATCGATCGCGAGCTTGATCCGGTGCTCGTCCAGCCGGTCGGCGACCAGTTCGGCGGCCGCGGCGATCGTCCGGTCGATGTTCATCTCGGAAATGTCGAGTTGCATGATGCCGGCATCTACGGTGGCCAGGTCGAGAATGTCGTTGACGATGGTCAGCAGCACCGATGACGACGAACCGACATGCTCGACATATTCGCGCTGCTTCGGCGTCAGCGGCCCGGTCGCGGGCAGCGACAGAAGCTCGGTGAAGCCGATGATGTTGGTCAGCGGCGAGCGCAGCTCGTAGGACACGTGCTGCACGAATTCGTTCTTCAGCTGGTCGGACTTCTCCAGCGCCTCGTTCCTGTCCTTCAGCGCCCGCTCGACATTGACGGTGTCGGTGACGTCGACGAAGGTGATCATCACCTGGCCGTTGGGCAGGTGGATCACCGCGTAGCTCAGCACGTTGCCGTTGACGAGCTCGATCTGGCCGCGGCGGTCGCGGCGCTCGTCGTCGAATCCGGTGACGGCGGCGACGAAGCCGCCCCACGGGCTGTTCGCGGCGCGCTGGTCGCACAGGTCGCGGATCGCCGAGACATGGACATTGGGCTTGACCGCTTCCGCCGTCAGCCCCCACAGCGCGACGAAGGCCGGGTTGGACAGGCGCAGCCGTCCGTCCGGGCCGAACACGACCACGCCTTCGGCGAGGTTGTCCAGCGTCTCGCCCTGCACCCGCACGGCGGTCTGGTAGCGGCTTTCGAGATCCATCTTCTCGGTCAGGTTCTCGAACACCCAGGTGACGCCGCCCTTCGGTTGCGGGTTCGCCACCACGCGGATCGTCTTGCCGTCCGGCAGGTGCCACCAGTGCTCCTGCGATTCGACCGCGCGATAGGCGCTGAGCAGGTTCTCCTTCCAGCGCCGCCATTCCGGCTGCTCGGCGATCCTGCCTTCCGAGCGCAGCCGATCGAGCAGCAGCGTGTTGGAGGGCGCGCTGAGCAGGAAGCCCGAGTCGAGGCCCCACAGCTTCTGGAAGGCTTGGTTGAAGAAACGCAGCTTTTCCTCGGTGTCGAAGATCGCCACCGCGGTGTTCAACTGGTCGAGCGTGTCGGCATGGCTGCGCACGGTCCGCTCATATTCGGCCCGGATCGTCTCTGCCGCGCTTGTGTCGCAGGCAAGCCCCGCCGAGCCGTCGGCGCCGGCGAAGTCGGTGACCGCGAACATGCGGCGGTCGCCATCGATCACGGTGGAAAGCGTCTGTTCGAAGACCGCGCGCGTCTTGTGCTGCTCGGCGATCTGCTCGCGCGCTTGGCCACCGAGGAATTCCTTGGCCTCGCGCACGGCCGCGCCCGGGCTTTCTGCCTCCACCGCTTCGGCATAGGCGCGGTTGACCCATTGCAATCGGCCGTCCGCTGACCGCAGCCATGCCGGCATCTTCAATGCGTCGAGCAGGCCGATCATGGTGTCGTGGTCGGCGCTGAGCCGCTGGTTCTCGATCTTCAGCCTGGCCTGGCTGCGCAGTGTCTCCGACAGTGAGACGAAGCGCACCAAGACATGCGCCGCGCTTTTGCGGCCATGCACTTCCAGCGGCACGCCGGCCTGCGTTTCGATGACCAGATCGAAGGCCTTTGCCTGCTCGCGCAGCGCGGCGACCGCGTGTTCCAGCGCCGCCGCCGAGCGCGGCATCAGCCAGCGGCCGAAGGCCAGGAAGGCGGACCTGTCGTCGGGCGCGCCGCTTTCCAACGGCAGGCTGCCGATGAGTTCGGGTTTCTTGTTGTCCGTGGCCCAGACGATCAGCCGCTGGTCGCGCAGGTTGAGCAGCGCCTCGGAACGCTGCAGCGCCGCATTGACGTCCGCGATGCGGGCCCTGAGCTGGACATTCTGCGCGGCGGTGCGCCCGCGTTCGCGGATCAGGAAGATGGCCGAGACAAGCGCCGCGCCCATCACCCCGACGAACATGGCGAGCTGCATGACCTCGACGGTGCTGACCGGCGCCGCGGCCTTTCCCGGAAGGCTTGTGTCGGCGCGCGCGGCAAAGGCGAGCAGCGGGCTGGCAAGCGCCGAGGTGGCAAGAAGCAAGGCCTGCCGCGCACCGGCGCGAAAACCGCCGCCGTTCACGGCGGGGCCGGCTTCGTTCGAATCCTCATGGCCGCCGGAAACGGCCTTTCCCGCGCTTGGCGGGTAATCCCCCGGCATGTCTTGGTCCTCTTCGCCGCTTGAATGCAAGACCGCCCTGAATGCGTCCCCGGCCCAACATGTCCCCGGACCGCGAATCACAACAATAACGCCTGCCGGAATCGGCGTGAAGAATCATTGGCGCAAAAAATAAAGCCGGGCGGAAAGTCAACCACCCGGCTTCAATATCTGGTAGATAATTTCGCTTTGGTTAATAGCGGTAGTGTTCCGGCTTATACGGGCCCTGTGGCGTCACGCCGATATAGGCGGCCTGCTCGCCGGAGAGCTCGGTCAGCTTGGCGCCGAGCTTGTCGAGATGCAGCCGCGCCACCTTCTCGTCGAGATGCTTGGGCAGCACATAGACCTGGTTCTGGTACTGGCCGTGCTTGGTGAACAGCTCGATCTGCGCCAGCACCTGGTTGGTGAACGAGGCCGACATGACGAAGCTCGGATGACCGGTGGCGTTGCCGAGGTTGAGCAGGCGTCCCTCGGAGAGAAGGATCATCCGCTTGCCGTCCGGGAAGGTGATCAGGTCGACCTGCGGCTTGACGTTGGTCCATTTCAGGTTGCGCAGCGACGCCACCTGGATCTCGTTGTCGAAGTGGCCGATATTGCCGACGATCACCATGTCCTTCATCGCGCGCATGTGGTCGAGCGTGACGACATCCTTGTTGCCGGTGGTGGTGATGACGATGTCGGCCATCGGGGCGGCGTCTTCCAGCGTCACCACCTCGAAGCCGTCCATCGCCGCCTGCAGCGCGCAGATCGGGTCGACCTCGGTGACCTTGACGCGGGCGCCGGCGCCGCGCAGCGAGGCCGACGAGCCCTTGCCGACGTCGCCATAGCCGCACACCACCGCGACCTTGCCGGCCATCATCGTGTCGGTGCCGCGGCGGATGCCGTCGACGAGCGATTCCTTGCAGCCATATTTGTTGTCGAACTTCGACTTGGTGACGGAATCATTGACGTTGATCGCCGGGAAGGGCAGCAGGCCTCTCTTCTGCAACTGGTAGAGGCGGTTGACGCCGGTGGTGGTTTCCTCGGTGACGCCGCGGATCGCTTCGCGCTGCTTGGTGAAGAAGCCGGGCGAGGCCTTCAGGCGCTTCTTGATCTGCGCGAACAGGATCTCTTCCTCCTCGCTGCCGGGATTGGACAACACGTCCTCGCCGGCCTCTGCCCGCGCGCCGAGCAGAATGTACATGGTGGCGTCGCCGCCATCGTCCAGGATCATGTTGGAGGTGCCGCCATCGGTCCACTGGAAGATGCGGTCGGTGTAATCCCAATAGTCCTGCAGCGACTCGCCCTTGATGGCGAACACCGGGATGCCGGCCTCGGCGATCGCCGCGGCCGCATGGTCCTGCGTCGAGAAGATGTTGCACGATGCCCAGCGGATGTCGGCGCCCAGCGCCTTCAGCGTCTCGATCAGCACCGCCGTCTGGATGGTCATGTGCAGCGAGCCGGTAATGCGCGCGCCCTTGAGCGGCTGCTTGGCGCCGAACTCCTCGCGGCAGGCCATCAGGCCCGGCATTTCGGTTTCGGCGATCTCGATCTCCTTGCGGCCCCAGTCGGCAAGCGAGATGTCGGCGACCACATAGTCCTTGCTACCCGTCATGGCAGTGCTCCGGTGTGATTTTTTCTCAATGCGCGCCGGCGCCGTGAGGCGCATGGAAGGGCGCGGTTGCCGGCCTGACTAGCAGATCGGTCGCCATACGACAATGGGACATAAAGAAATCTTTATGCGCGCATATCTTCGAGGCGCGAAATGTGAGGCCGGGGACTAGATTTCCTCGCCGAAGCGCGAAGCGACCAGCTGCTCCAGCGCGTCCATGGCCGGCACGGCTTCCGGGCCGCTGGCGATCACGCGGATCGAATAGCCCGGGCTCGCCGCCAGCATCATCAGGCCCATGATCGAGGTGCCGCCGACCTTCACGCCGTCCTTCTCGACATGGATGGTGGCATTGAAGCCGCTGGCGACCTGGACGAATTTCGCTGAAGCGCGCGCGTGCAGGCCGCGCTGATTGATGATCGGGAACTCCCGCACAACCTCGTCCGTCTGCGGCGCCGATGCGTTCATTTGCTGCTCAGGAGCTGGCTGGCGACATTGATGTATTTGCGGCCCGCCGCCTGGGCCTCGTCGAGCGCGGCGGCCATGTTGTCGCCCTTGCGGATCGAGGAGAGCTTGATCAGCATTGGCAGGTTCATGCCGGCGATCACCTCGGTGCGGCCGGATTCCATGACAGAGATGGCGAGGTTGGACGGCGTGCCGCCGAACATGTCGGTGAGCACGATGACGCCGGCGCCGGTGTCGACGCGCGCCACCGCATCGACGATGTCGGCTCGGCGCTGCTCCATGTCGTCGTCGGCGCCGATCGCCACGGTTTCGAAATTGTCTTGCGGCCCGACGACATGTTCTACGGCATGCCGGAACTCGGTGGCGAGTTGACCGTGCGTCACGAGCACGAGTCCGATCATTCTCTGGTGGCTCCCGTCATCGCCGCTTCACAGGCGTATATTATGTTCGCCAGCCATTCCAGGCGGCGGGAGCGCTATCTTGTCGACGCACGGCCGGTTGACAAGCCCAAAATTGCGGCGGCTTGGGCCATTTTGACGCATCGCAGCAAAAAACCCCGGCCGGATCATGAAAAAGGCTGGATCGCCAGCCGGGCCATCAGCATGGGCAGCGCGGCGGTGACATTTTGCCGGGCGATGTCGATGCGGGGCAGCCGGCAACCCTCGATCGTCTCGGTGGCTTCGTCCTGCAGCCGCGCCATGGCGGCCGGCTCGACCAGCCGAACGACAAGGTCGATCACGGCGGCCGGCTCGAAGGCCAACGGCCGCGGTCCGATGCCGTGCACCTCGCAGAGTCCGGCGATGCTTGCCGGCGCGCGGCACACCAGCCGCCCGCCATGCGCGGCGGCGAACAGCTGGTCATCGCCGACCAGCCGGGAAAACATGCCCCGGGTGCGGCAATGATCGAGGAGCGCCAGCGCCAGCGTCGTCTTGCCGGCGCCGGACGGCCCGGTGATCAGCACGCCGCGCTCGCCGATCAGGATGACCGTCCCGTGGATATTCAGGGGCTTCGCGGCGGTGTCCGGCATGTTCGGCTAGCGTCAGCCTTCCGCCGGCAGCGTCACCACGAAGCGCGCGCCCTTGATCTCGCCGGGCTTGGTGCCGGGGATGTTTTCGGCCGTCAGCGTGCCGCCATGCGCCTCGACGATCTGGCGGCTGATTGACAGCCCGAGGCCGGAATTCTGGCCAAACGCCTCACCGGCCGGCCGGTCGGTGTAGAAGCGCTCGAAGATGCGGTCGATGTTCTCGGCCCGGATACCCGGGCCGTTGTCGTCAACGGTGATGATGTTGAACTTGCCGGCGCGCGCCAATGAGATCGCGATGTGGCCGTGCTCGTCGGGCACGAAGGAGCGCGCGTTCTCGATCAGGTTGGTGATGACCTGGCCGATCCTCAGATCATGGCCGACAACGAAATAGCCCTTGGCGCCGGCCGGCAGCTTGGCCACCTTGAGCTCGATCTCGACGGCCTTCTTGTTGCGCGTGGTCTCGCGCGAGACCGCGACCAGATCGGTGATGAACTTCTTCAGGTCCACGGTTCCGGCGTCCTCGCGCGCCAGCTCCGCGTCGAGACGGGAGGCGTCGGAGATGTCGGTGATCAGCCGGTCGAGCCGCTTCACGTCGTGCTGGATGATCTCCATCAGACGCGCGCGAGACGTGTCGTTCTTCGCCAAGGGCAGCGTCTCGACCGCGCTGCGCAGCGACGTCAGCGGGTTCTTCAATTCGTGCGAGACGTCGGCGGCGAAGCTTTCGATCGCCTCGATGCGCGCGTAAAGCGCATTGGTCATGTCGCGCACGGCGATGGACAAATTGCCGATCTCGTCCTGCCGGTCGGAAAAGTCCGGGATCTCCTCGCGGTTCTTGACGCCGCGCCGCACCCTGACGGCCGCGGCGGAAAGCCGCCGCAGCGGATTGGCGATGGTGGACGCCAGAAGCATCGAGAGGATCGCGGTGACCAGCGCCGCGACGCCGAACACGCGCAGGATCGCCTTGCGCTCGGCCGCGACGATCTTGTCGATGTCGCCGCCCTCGGTGGACAGCATCAGCACACCCAGCACGGCGCGAAAACGCTGGATCGGCACCGCGACGGAGACGATCTGCTCGCCCTGCTCGCTCACCCGCACGATGGTCGAAGGGCTGCCGGTCAGCGCCTTGACCACCTCTGGAAAGGCCGCGCCATTGCCGCCGGGCTGCTCGTGATAGACGGGCAGGTCCTTGTTGCGGAAGAAGTCGAAGATGAACTTCTCGACCCGCTCCACGAGGCCGGGCTGTTCGTCGTCGACGGGCGGCAGGTCGTAGCGCAGGATCTGGCCGCGCGAATAGAGATGCCGGGAATCGAGCAGGAGGTTCGCGTCGCGGTCATAGATGCGGGCGCGGGTGCGCGTCGGCGAGATCAGCCGTCTCAGCACCGGCGCGACGCGTTCGGGGTTGATCGGGAAATCCAGATTGTCGAGCTGGTCCGATCCGGGCCCCAGGCTCTCGCCGGCCTGCAGCTCGAGCAGTTTTTCCGGGTCGATGCTGATCGAATCGGTTTCCACCGTGGCCGAGGCGGCGATCGCGCCGGCGATGATTTCGCCCTGCGTCATCAGGCTCTCGACGCGGGCGTCGATCAGTCCGTCGCGAAAGGTGTTGAGGTAGAGGATGCCGGTCACCAGCACGGCAAGGCCGGCCAGGTTGAGGAACAGGATGCGCCGCGTCAGGCTGGAGAAGATGTGATGGCCGAGAAACCGGCGCATCGGCACCGTGATTCTAGACACGAAGGCGGGCACGATCCGCGGCGGACGCCTTGCCGCGCCCGCCCGTCTGCCTCGCTCTACTTCCACTGCCATCGAATAGCAGGCCCTGTTTGGTGAATAGTGAATGGTAAATGGTGAATGGAAAAATGGGCGCCTAACATGAGGCGAGGTCCATAAAGGACCCGCGGACCATTCACCATTCACTATTTACCATTCACGACCTCAAGCTTCGCGGAACCGGTACCCGACTCCGTAAAGGGTTTCGATCATCTCGAAGTCGTCGTCGACGGCCTTGAACTTCTTGCGCAGCCGCTTGATGTGGCTGTCGATGGTGCGGTCGTCGACATAGACCTGCTCATCATAGGCCGAATCCATCAGCGCATCACGGCTTTTCACCACACCGGGGCGCTGCGCCAGCGAATGCAGGATGAGGAACTCGGTCACCGTCAGCGTCACCGGCTCGCCCTTCCAGGTGCAGGTATGGCGTTCCTGGTCCATCACCAGCTGGCCGCGTTCCAGCGAGCGGGCCTGCTGGGCGGGCGCCTTGGCCGCCGCCTCGCGGGCGCTGGTCCGGCGCAGCACCGCCCGCACGCGCTCGACCAGGAGCCGCTGCGAGAAGGGTTTGCGGATGAAGTCGTCGGCGCCCATCTTGAGGCCGAACAATTCATCGATCTCGTCGTCCTTCGACGTCAGGAAGATCACCGGCAGGTCCGATTTCTGGCGCATGCGGCGCAACAGCTCCATGCCGTCCATGCGCGGCATCTTGATGTCGAGGATGGCGAGGTTCGGCGGCCGCGCCGCCAGGCCTTCCAGCGCCGACGCGCCGTCGGTGTAGGTTTCGACCCGGTAGCCCTCGGATTCGAGCGCGATCGACACCGAGGTCAGGATGTTGCGATCGTCGTCGACAAGCGCGATTGTTGCCATTTCAAGCGGCTCCCTCATGAGCTGTCCCTTCTGTCGTCGAGAAGGGGCTTTTGCAGGACAAATTGGGTACAAAATGTGGCACGAGCCGTGTCCGAAGTCACGGGTGGCCTGCCGCTACACACCATCGCACCCATAACGGGATTGGACGATTGAAGTCTGCCAATCCTTGGGGCAACTTCCGTGATATTTTGCACATCTAAACGATTTAAACAACTTTCAAATTTTTTAAATCGATTAATGATTTGATATCATTTACCTTTTCTGGTTCTGAACCTGGCAGCCCCGGCGCGAGCTGCGGGAAATCACCCGCCCTATGGGCCCAAATCCAGAGAGGAAATTTGATGTCGGAAGCCGGCAAACGCAACCCCGACTGCGCTATTGACGCGATCGGCCTGAAGACCACGGGCATGGTGCGCTACAATTTCGGCGCGGCTGAACTCTACGAGGAAGCGATCCGGCGCGGCGAGGCGAGGTTGACGGCGCAGGGCGCGCTGGTCGCCGAGACCGGCCAGCACACCGGGCGTTCGCCGAAGGACAAATTCGTCGTGCGCGACGAGGCGACCGAGCCGCATGTCTGGTGGGACAACAACAAGGCGATCTCGCCCGCCCAGTTCGAGTCGCTGCTTTTCGACTTCCGCGCCCACGCGGCGGACAAGGATCTCTATGTTCAGGACCTGGTCGGCGGCGCCGACGCCGACCTCAAGCTGCCGACCCGGGTCGTCACCGAATTTGCCTGGCACTCGCTTTTCATCCGCAACCTTTTGATCCGCCCGCAAGCCGCGGAGCTCGAGCGCTTCCTCCCCGACATGACGATCATCGATTTGCCGTCGTTCCGCGCCGATCCGGCGCGCCACGGCACCCGCACCGAAACGGTGATCGCCGTCGACCTGATCCGCAAGATCGTGCTGATCGGCGGCACATCCTATGCCGGCGAGATGAAGAAGTCGGTATTCACCATGCTGAACTACCTGCTGCCGCAAAAGAGCGTGATGCCCATGCACTGTTCCGCCAATGAAGGCCCGGCCGGCGACGCGGCGGTGTTCTTCGGCCTGTCCGGCACCGGCAAGACGACGCTGTCGGCGGATCCGTCGCGCACGCTGATCGGCGACGACGAGCATGGCTGGGGCCCGCACGGCGTCTTCAATTTCGAGGGCGGCTGCTACGCCAAGACGATCAGGCTGTCGGCCGAGGCCGAGCCGGAGATCTTCGCCACCACGCAGCGCTTCGGCACGGTGCTGGAGAATGTCGTGCTCGATGCCGGCCGCGTGCCGGATTTCAACGACGGCAGCCTCACCGAGAACACGCGCTGCGCCTATCCGCTGGACTTCATCCCCAACGCCTCGAAGACCGGCCGCGCCGGCCATCCGAAGAACATCATCATGCTGACCGCCGATGCTTTCGGCGTGATGCCGCCGATCGCGAGATTGACCCCGGCGCAGGCGATGTATCACTTCCTTTCCGGTTACACCGCCAAGGTCGCCGGCACGGAAAAGGGCGTCACCGAGCCGGAAGCGACCTTCTCGACCTGCTTCGGTGCACCCTTCATGCCGCGTCATCCCTCGGAATACGGCAATCTGCTGCGCGAGCTGATCGCCGAGCACAAGGTCGATTGCTGGCTGGTCAACACCGGCTGGACCGGCGGCGCCTACGGCACCGGCCGCCGCATGCCGATCAAGGTGACGCGTGCCCTTCTGGGCGCCGCGCTCGACGGTTCCTTGAAGTCGGCCGAGTTCCGCACCGACGCCAATTTCGGCTTCGAGGTGCCGGTGGCGGTTCCGGGCGTCGACGGCGCCATCCTCGACCCGCGCTCGACCTGGACGGACAAGGCCGGCTACGACCGCCAGGCCTCGAAGCTGGTCAACATGTTCGCGACCAATTTCGAGAAGTTCGAACGCCATGTCGACGCGACCATCCTCGGCGCCGCGCCGCGACTGCAGGAAGCGGCGGAATAGCCGCCGCCTCGGTGGCCTTGCTTTCCGGGCCCGGTTCACACCGGGCCTTTTCTTTTTGCGACCATCGCGGCATGAGTGCATGCATGGCGAGCGACGATGACATCATCATAAGCGGCGAAGCGGTTATCCACCCGGGCGACCTGCACGAGGATTTCATCCGATCCTCCGGTCCCGGCGGCCAGAACGTCAACAAGGTGGCCACTGCGGTGCAGCTGCGCTTCGACGCGGCGAACGCTTCGGGGCTTAGCGAGCGGGTCCGCGCCCGCGCGATCAAGCTTGCCGGCCAGCGCGCCACCAAGGACGGCGTCATCGTCATCGAGGCCGGCCGGTTCCGCACGCAGGAGCAGAACCGCGCCGATGCGCGGGCGCGCCTGACCGCGCTGGTCGCCAAGGCGGCCGAGCCGCCACCGCCGCCGCGCAAGAAGACGAGGCCATCCAAAGGCGCCGTGGAGCGCCGCCTCAAGAGCAAGGCGGGCCGGTCGACGGTGAAGAAGCTGCGCGGCCGGGTCGACAGCGACTGAGAACAGCATACTGGAAAGCGAGCGGCCGTTTTCGGGTCGCGGAACTGTTCCTTCAGTGGCATGCTCTCGGGCCAATTGATCGGATCGATCCATGCTCGTTCTGCCGAAAGGCGTCCGCCATATGCCGGGCTACATAGACCGCCCCGCGCAGGAAACGCTGGTCGAGGAGATTAGGCGCGTGGTGCAAGCAGCACCCCTCTACGTGCCCGCCATGCCGCGCACCGGCAAGGAGATGAGCGTGCGCATGACCAATTGCGGCGCGCTCGGCTGGGTGACCGACAAGGAGCGCGGCTATCGCTACCAGCCGACGCATCCGGTGACGGGCGAGCCTTGGCCGCCGATCCCCGAAGCCTTGCTGAAACTGTGGCGCGAGGTTGCGGCCTACCCGCATCCGCCCGAGGCCTGTCTTGTCAACTTCTATGCGGCGGACGCCAGGATGGGTCTGCACCAGGACCGCGACGAGCAGGATTTTGACGCGCCCGTTGTGTCGGTCTCGCTGGGCGACGACTGCCTGTTCCGGGTCGGCCAGAACACGCGCGAAGGCGGCACCAAATCGTTCAGGCTGAAGAGCGGCGACGTCGTCGTGCTCGGCGGCGAGGGGCGCCTCGCCTTCCATGGCGTCGACCGCATCTATCCCGCGACATCGGCGCTGTTGAAGAATGGTGGCCGCATCAATCTGACGCTGCGGCGGGTGACGGTGCCTGGCTGATGTTCTGGGGCAACGCGATTTTAAGGACACCCGCGCTACAAGCGCGATTGCCCAAATCGAGATCGCCATGGAACCGAGCTGGATCAGGACCCGAAGCCTCTTGGACGTGGCTATCGTCACGGTCGTATCGATGATCGGTCTCTCGATGGCCGAAGTCTATCTGCGCATGTTGTGGAACCTCGACAGCAGAGGATTTTCCGAACTTTCGCACAGGCTTGCTTACTGGGATTTCACGAATCTCTGGGCTGGTTCCCGCATGGCGATCGACGGCCACGTCGCCGTGCTTTTCGATGTCGATGCCTACCGCGCGGCACTCCGCACCATGTTCTCGCCCGAACTCCAAAATCAGGAATGGAGCTATCCGCCGAACATCCTCTTGCTCGGCGTCCCGCTCGCGACCCTGCCGATCCTGCCTGCGTATCTGGTCTGGACGTTCGGGACCGTTCTGTGTCTGTGGCTGGCAATCCGGCCGCTGAAGCTCGGAGCGCTGGTGGAACTGGCGGTCGTCCTCAGCCCCGCCGTTATCTGGAACTCGATATTCGGTCAGAACGGCGCGCTGACGACGGCCTTGTTGATCGGAGGTCTTGCCGTGGCCCCAAGGCGCCCGTTGCTGGCCGGAGTTCTGTTCGGCCTTCTGACCATCAAGCCGCATCTTGGTATTCTCGTGCCTTTCTGCCTGCTCGCCAGCGGCAACTGGCGAGCCATTTTCGCCGCCATCGTCACCACGGTGGCGGTCGTCCTCATCACCGGCCTGTTCTTTGGCTTCGATGTCTGGCGGCTGTTCCTGACCGAAACCCGTCCCTTGATGACGGCGATCATGGAGGCGCCTTATCCGCAGCCTTATCAGTACAATGCGATAACGGTGTTCTTCACGGCGAGGGCGATCGGCTTGGGGCTGGCCGCGGCCTATGGCGTGCAGGCGATCGCGACCGTCGTTTCCATCGCGGTAGCGGTCTGGCTCTGGCGGCCGGGGCCCCAGGTCTCGCATCAGGAGCGCGTGGCGCTGACCGCTGTCCTTGCGATCCTTGCCACGCCCTACGGCTATACCTACGACACGATCGGTCTGGCCGTCGCGGTCGCCATGCTGGCCGCGATGACGTCAAGGCCGCCCCGGCTGATACTCGCGATTTGCTGGCTCTGGCCTTTCGTCACGCATTACTTCACCTGGGGCGGATATTGCGTTGCTGTCCTGGTGCCATTGTTTCTCGCCGCGTGGATGCTGTTTACGATATGGACGGGAAGCCGGAAGGCTGAAATCTCCGCAAGGCCGTCGCTGGCATAGCGGCTCAAGGCGCAACCGATCTGGGGCAATTGCCCCGGCGATCTTCCGTCCGGCATTGCGCAAGGAAGAGACCCTGCGTTGCCGCGTCCCGGATTTTCAGCGATCCAGATTGGATCGTGGCGCGGCCTCAAAGCTTCCTCAGCGCCACTTCCTCGATCAGGTGGTTGGCGCCCTTGCGCAGGATCAGGTCGGCCCGCGCCCTGGTCGGCAGGATGTTCTCGCGCAGGTTCTTCAGGTTGATGTTGGCCCACAGCCCCTCGGCGATGGCGCGCGCGGCGTCCTCGGAAAGCTGCGAATAGCGGTGGAAGAACGAGTCCGGATTGCGGAAGGCGGTCTCGCGCAGCCGCATGAAGCGCTGGATGTACCATTGGTGGATCAGCTTCTCGTCGGCATCGATATAGATGGCGAAATCGAAGAAGTCTGACAAGAACGGCACGATCTTGCCGTCCTTCGGCAGCTTGCCCGGCTGCAGCACGTTGATGCCTTCGAAGATCAGAATGTCGGGACGGTCGATGGTGACGAACTCGCCGGGGATGACGTCATAGGTCAGGTGCGAGTAGACCGGCGCGCGCACGCTGCCTTGCGCCGATTTGATGCCGGACAGGAACCTTAGCAGTGCGCCGACATCGTAGCTCTCGGGAAATCCCTTGCGCTCCATGAGGTTCTCGCGGCGCAGAATCTCGTTGGGCAGCAGGAAGCCGTCGGTGGTGATGAGATCGACCTTGGGGCTCGATGGCCAGCGCGCCAGAAGCTCCTTCAGCACGCGTGCCGTGGTCGACTTGCCGACCGCGACCGAACCGGCGATGCCGATGATGAAAGGCGTCTTGACGATGTCCTGCGCCTTGAAGAAGGCCTGGCGCTGCCTGAACAGCAGCTGGCTCGCCTCGACATGAGCCGAGAGCAGGCGGGAAAGCGACAGGTAGATGCGCTTGACCTCTTCGAGGTCGACCGGGTCGTTGAGCGAGCGCAGGCGGGCGATCTCGTCTTCGGTCAGCGTCAGCGGCGTGTCGGCGCGGAACTGCGACCATTGCTCGGCGGAGAAGAAACGATAAGGGGAATACTTCTCGGTCGGAGTCAGCTGGTCCATCGGGTTTCCTGCCCTCCTCGCCGTCTGCCCCGGGCGTCAAACCCGGGGGCGGGACGCCTTTTCGGCAACCCCCGAGCGGCCGGTGCGGCCCTCGAGCTCCTTGAGCACGTCGTCCAACGGAACGCCCGCGATGCCGAGCACGACCAGCCAATGATACAGAAGATCGGCACTTTCCGAAACGAGGGCCTGCCTGTCGCCGCGGATGGCGGCGATCACCGCTTCCACAGCCTCCTCGCCAAGCTTCTGCGCCGCCTTGTCCATGCCCTTGGCGAACAGTTTCGCCGTCCATGAGTCCGGGTCGCCGGAATGGGCGCGCTGATGGATGATCGTTTCCAGCTCGGCGAGCGAAAATTGAGCCATGTCCGTCATCTATCTGCTTGTTTAAGCATGATCTTTTCCGAAAACCGGTCCCCAACCTTGCGGGTTCATGCTTTAAGCCCGCTGGGCGGCCGAGTCCAGCCGCATCGGCAGGCCGGCCTTGGCCATGTATGCCTTGGCCTCGGCGATCGAGTAGGTGCCGAAGTGGAAGATCGAGGCGGCAAGCACGGCGCCCGCATGGCCGTCGCGTATGCCTTCGACCAGGTGATCGAGCGTTCCGACGCCGCCCGAAGCGATGACCGGCGCGCGCACCGCGTCGGCGACGGCGCGGGTCAGCGCGACGTCGTAGCCGGCCTTCGTGCCGTC
The DNA here is from genome assembly GCF_004963255.1 of Mesorhizobium sp. Taxonomy (GTDB): domain Bacteria; phylum Pseudomonadota; class Alphaproteobacteria; order Rhizobiales; family Rhizobiaceae; genus Mesorhizobium. Next base: position 16,975 of record NZ_SUGA01000054.1, read on the forward strand.
GCGGTCCATCGAGGTCAGCAGGATCTCGCCGGCGCCGCGATCGACCATGCGTGCGGCGAAGTCGACCGCGTCGATGCCCGTCTTCTCGCGCCCGCCATGGGTGAAGATCTCCCAGCGGTCGGCCTCGCCGGCCGCCGAAACCTTCTTGGCGTCGATGGCCACGACAATGCACTGGTTGCCGAACTTGTCGGCGGCTTCCGTGACGAAATCCGGGTTCCTCACCGCTGCCGTGTTGATCGACACCTTATCGGCGCCGGCCAGAAGCAGCTTGCGGATATCGGCCACCTGGCGCACGCCGCCGCCGACGGTGAGCGGCATGAAGCATTGCTCGGCCGTCCGGGCGACCACGTCGAAGATCGTCTCGCGATTGTCCGACGAGGCGGTGATGTCGAGGAAGCACAGCTCATCGGCGCCCGCGGCATCATAAGCCTTGGCGGCTTCGACCGGATCGCCGGCGTCGATGAGGTCGACGAAATTGACGCCCTTGACCACGCGGCCGTTCCTGACGTCCAGGCAGGGGATGACGCGGGCTTTCAGCATCACTTGCTTTCCAGGGTGGACAGCAGGTCGACCACCAGCTCGCCGACCAGCGGCGGCACGTCGCCCTTGGGGTCGAAGGCCGGATCATAGGCGGAAATGGTGAGCCCCGCGAGGGTGAGCGGGCCGGCGAGGCCGCACATCGCCATGCGCACCTGCTCCGGCGCTGGGCCGCCGGGCGTGGTGTAGCGGTTGGCCTGCAGCTTCTCGGGGTCATGCACGTCGAGGTCGACATGCATGTGCACCCGCTTGGCACCGTCAGCCTTCAGCCGTTGCGCAGCAGCCTTCCAGTCGGGGCATTCGGTGCGGATGACCGGCAGCTTCTCCAGCAGTTCCTTTTCGGCGGCGTCGAGGTCGCGCGCGTTGACGAGGACGCTGCGTGACGGATCGACCGGCTTGAAGCCGGGGATCTGCGCCGCCATCGATCGCCAGCAGAGGCCGAGCACCGTGGCCAGCGCCATGCCGTCGAGGAACCCGGTGGTGGTGGTCTCCGGCGTGTTGAGGTCGCCATGCTGGTCGGCCCAGATGATGGCGTCGGCGCCTGCGCCCGCCACGGCGCCGGCGGCGGTCAGGCAGTTGCCGGCCAGCACGATCGGAAACCGCTTCTTGTCCAGCGCCATGCGGACCTCGCCTGAAACGGCGTTGCAGACGGCAAATCCGGTGCCGATCTCGCGCTCTTCTTCGTCCTCGACCACCTTGCCGATGTCGTTCACCTCGACGTCGTGGCCGGCGAGCTTCAGCGCCTCGGCCAGCCCGCCCGAGATGAGCGCGTCCGGGCCCTGGCCGCAGCCACCGTGGAAGTGGCCGCTGTCATAGGATGCCAGGATGATCGAGATGTTCACTATTCTGCCTCCGCCCGCTCGCCGCGCAGGATCGCCAGTGCCTCGGCCGGGTCGATACGTCCGTCATATAGGGCGCGGCCGGAGATCGCGCCTTCGAGTTTTTGCGCGTCGGGCATGGTCATGCGCACGATGTCGGCAATCGAGGCGAGGCCGCCGGATGCGATCACGGGAATGGAAACCGCTTCCGCGAGGTCGATGGTCGAATCCCAGTTGATGCCGGTCAGCACGCCGTCCCGGTCGATGTCAGTGTAGATGATGGCGGCAACGCCGGCGCCCTCGAATTTCCTGGCCAGCTCGATGACGCCGAGCTCGGAGGCTTCGGCCCAGCCCTCGACGGCCACCTTGCCGCCCTTGGCGTCGATGCCGACGGCGATTTTTCCCGGAAAAGCCTTGCAGGCTTCCTTGACCAGCTCCGGCTCGCGCACCGCCACGGTGCCGAGGATGACGCGCGTCAGGCCGCGGTCCAGCCAATCTTCGATCTGCGGCAAGGTGCGGATGCCGCCGCCGAGCTGCACCGGGTTCTTCGTCGCCCTGAGGATAGCCCCGACCGCGGCGCTGTTGACGCTCTGGCCCTTGAAGGCGCCGTTGAGGTCGACGACATGCAGCCACTCGAAGCCCTGGTCCTCGAAGGCCCGTGCCTGCGCGGCGGGGTCGTCATTGTAGATCGTGGCGGTGGCCATGTCGCCGTGTTTCAGGCGCACGCATTTGCCGTCCTTGAGGTCGATGGCTGGAAACAGGATCATGCGTCAGGCGCCCTCGACGATGACGAAATGACCGGTCGAAGCGGCGAGCCGGAATTTCGAGGCATGCTGATACTCAGGCGAATGATAGCATTCGATTGCCTTGTCGTAGGACTCGAACTCCACCAGCACGTGACGGTTGCCGGTCGGTCCTTCAGGGCTCTCGTAGCGGCCCGCGCGGACCGCGAATTTCGCTCCGTATTTCGCGAAGGCGACGGCATTCGCTTCGATATACTGCTTGTAGACGTCCGGATCGCGGACATCGATCATCGCCATCCAATAGCCCTTCCTGCTCATTTTCAGGGCCTCCATTTCAGGAAATTGGTGATCAGCGCCAGACCGAGCGCCTGGCTCTTCTCGGGATGGAACTGCGTGCCGGCGAGGTTGTCGCGGGCGACCGCGGCTGTCACCGGGCCGCCATAGTCGGCAACCGCCAGCACCTCGCCCGGATTCTTCGCTTCTAGGTGGTACGAATGCACGAAATAGGCGTGCAGCCCTTTCGGACCCGTCTCGATGCCGGAAAACAGCGGGTGCTCGCGCGTAAGCTCGATCGTGTTCCAGCCGATCTGCGGGATCTTCAGCGCCGGATCGGAGGGCTTGATCTCCTTGACGTCGCCGGCGATCCAGCCGAGCCCCTCGGTGATGGTCTTTTCCAACCCGCGTTGCGACATCAGCTGCATGCCGACGCAGATGCCGAGGAACGGCCGCCCCTTACGAAGCGCCGCTTCCTCGACCGCCTCCCACATGCCTGGCACCGCGTGCAGGCCGGCGGCGCAATCGGCATAGGCGCCGACGCCCGGCAGCACGATGCGGTCGGCGGAACGCACCCGCCCGGCATCGGCCGTCAGCTCGATCGTCGCGGCGATGCCTCCCTCGCGCGCCGCGCGTTCGAAGGCCTTGGTGGCCGAGCGCAGATTGCCCGAGCCGTAGTCGATGATGGCTACCCGCATGTCAGGGCCTTCCAGGCGTATGGGTCAGGCCGAGCGCCATGCCGGTTTGTGGCGGGCGCGCCAGCGACGCGTCCGGCACGATGCGCGGCAGGGCCGGCTGCTCCTCGCTCTCCTCGCCGGTTTCGAGCGCATGGCGCGTCTCGGCATCAGCGAGATTGCCGGCCTCGACCACGCCCCATTCGCGCCAGCCGCGCCGGCGCAGCGAAGCGACGCGTAAATTCTGTCCTTCGAAGCCAATGTAAAGCGAGACCAGCAGCGACAGCATCGATCCGGCCCATTCGAGCCCCAGCTTCTCACCGGTCGCCGACAGGAGCGCCATGACGATGAAGGTCAGCACGGCCGCCATCCAGAGCCGGTTCCAGGCCAGCCACAGCGGCGAAAACAGGAAGCCGAGCCAGGTGAAGCCGTCGCGCACGAAAGTCGTATCCTCGGCCTTCGTGCTGCCCGCCGGCGGCGTCATCACAACATAGACCGCCATGGCCTATCCTTTCAGGGATCCCTTGGTGGACGGCACCGCATCGGGCTGGCGCGGATCGGGCTCGATCGCTGCGCGCAACGCACGCGCCACCGCCTTGAAGCAGGTTTCGGCGATGTGATGGTTGTTGGCGCCGTAATGGTTGGTCACATGCAGCGTGATGCCGGCATTCTGCGCCAGGGCCTGGAAGAACTCGCGCACCAACTCGGTGTCGAACGTGCCGATCTTCGGCGACGAGAAGGCGACGTTCCAGACCAGAAAGGGCCGGCCGGACACATCGATCGCCGCGCGGGTCAGCGTCTCGTCCATGGCAAGCTCGATCGAGGCGTAGCGCATGATGCCGCGCCGCTCGCCCAGCGCCTTGCTCAACGCCTGGCCGATCGCGATGCCGGTATCCTCGACCGTGTGGTGGTCGTCGATATGCAGGTCGCCCTTGGCCTTGATGGTCATGTCGATCAGCGAGTGGCGCGACAGCTGGTCGAGCATATGGTCGAAGAAGCCGACGCCGGTCGAAATGTCGGCTTTGCCCTTGCCGTCGACATGGACGGAGACCGAAATCTCGGTTTCCTTGGTCTTGCGGCTGACTTCGGCCGAACGCGTCATCGTCCTGTCCTTATTGCCCCGCGCGGAGGCTCCGGGCTTGAAAACGAGAGCCTTCTATCAGCATGATCCGGCGATTGCCAGTTTCCATTCCGGCCGCTATTCGGCCTTGTCGGACGGCGGTTTGCAATCGTTCGCCATGTGCATACATATGGCCGATCCAACTCACTCGTACCGCGCCAATCGCCTTTCAAGGGATAGCGCGCATCGGAGCCAAAAATGTCGAATGAACTCAGCATGCACGCCACGACCATCATCAGCGTGCGCAAGGACAACAAGGTCGTGATCGCCGGCGACGGCCAGGTCAGCCTTGGCCAGACCATCATGAAGGGCAACGCCCGCAAGGTGCGCCGCATCGGCAAGGGCGGCAGCGTCATTGCCGGCTTCGCCGGCGCCACCGCCGACGCCTTCACCCTCTTGGAGCGGCTCGAAGCCAAGCTCGAGCAATATCCCGATCAGCTGACGCGCGCCTGCGTCGAGCTCGCCAAGGACTGGCGCACCGACCGTTACCTGCGCCGCCTGGAAGCCATGATGCTGGTCGCCGACAAGTCGGTCTCGCTGGCGCTGACCGGCAATGGCGACGTGCTGGAGCCCGAGCATGGCGTGATGGCCATCGGCTCCGGCGGCAATTACGCCCTGGCCGCGGCCCGCGCGCTGATCGACACCGACAAGGACGCCGAGGAGATCGCCCGCAAGGCCATGCAGATCGCGTCCGACATCTGCGTCTACACCAACAACAATTTCGTGGTCGAAACGCTCGATGCCGCCTGAGGCCCATGATCGGGGAGAGGATCATGGCCAACCAGCAGCATAGCTACGATTTTCGGCCGGTCACCGAGAAGGACCTGCCGATGATCGCCAGGTGGCTGCGCGAGCCGCATGTCGCTGAATGGTGGGACGACCCGGACAAGGAGATCGCCGAGATCCGCGAGCATATGGATTCGGTCTCGGTGGAGCCGCTGATTGTCGAATTGGACGGCAGGCCGATCGCCTACCTGCAGAGCTATGACCCGCATATGGAGGACGACCATCCTTACGCCGACCAGCCCTTCGGCACGCTGGGCGTCGATCTCACGATCGGCCTGCCGGAGCTGGTTGGTGTCGGCCATGGCTCGGCAATCCTGAGCCAGTTCGTCGAGGAGCTGTTCGAGGAAGGCGCGCCGCGCGTCATCATCGATCCGCATCCCGACAATGGCCGCGCCATCCGCGCCTATGAGAAGGCCGGCTTCAGGTCGATCGGCCGCAGGCATTCGCAATATGGCGACATCGTGTTGATGGCCGTCGATGCGGCCGAGGACGATGAAAATCTGGGGGACTGAGCAAATGACCGCATCCGGAGAGGACAAGACGCTTTCCGCTTATGAAGACAGCTGGCGCATGGGCCTGCTGCTCGTGCTCGCTCTGATCGTGTTCCAGGCGGGCGCCCTGTACGGCATGGGGCATCCGCCGATCTGCACCTGCGGCTACGTCAAGCTCTGGCACGGCGTGGTCAACAGCTCCGAGAATTCCCAGCACATCGCCGACTGGTACACCTTCTCGCACATCATCCACGGCTTCCTGTTCTATGCGCTCGCCTGGGCACTGTTCCCGCGCTCGCCGGTGGGCTTGAGGCTCGCCTTCGCTGTCCTCATCGAAGGCGGCTGGGAGATCCTGGAGAACAGCCCCTTCATCATCGAGCGCTACCGCGCCGGCACCATCTCGCTGAACTATTACGGCGATTCGATCATCAACTCGGTGTCCGACACGCTGTTCATGGCGCTGGGATTTGTGATGGCGCGAAAGCTACCTATATGGGTGATCGTGGCCCTGGCGCTCATCTTCGAGCTCGGCACGGGCTACATCATCCGGGACAATCTGACGCTCAACGTGATCATGCTGCTGCATCCGTTCGAGTCCATCAGGCAGTGGCAAAGTGGAATTTGAGTAATATGAGCACCTTTTCTCCCCGCGAAATCGTTTCGGAACTCGATCGCTTCATCATCGGCCAGAAGGACGCCAAGCGCGCCGTGGCCATCGCCTTGCGCAACCGCTGGCGCCGCCAGCAGCTGGAAGGCCAGATGCGCGAAGAGGTGATGCCGAAGAACATCCTGATGATCGGCCCGACCGGCGTCGGCAAGACCGAGATCTCGCGCCGCCTGGCGCGGCTCGCCGGCGCGCCCTTCGTCAAGGTCGAGGCGACCAAGTTCACCGAGGTCGGCTATGTCGGCCGCGATGTCGAGCAGATCGTGCGCGATCTCGTCGAGGTCGCCATCGGCCTGACCCGCGAGAAGATGCGTGAGGATGTCGCCGCGCGCGCCCAGATCAATGCCGAGGAACGCGTGCTGGAAGCCCTCGTCGGCAAGACGGCGAGCCCGGCCACGCGCGACAGCTTCCGCAAGAAGCTGCGCGACGGCGAGCTCGACGACAAGGAGATCGAGATCGAGGTGGCCGACACCGGCAATGGCGGCATGCCAGGCTTCGAGATCCCCGGCATGCCCGGCGGCAATGTCGGCGTGCTCAACATCAACGACATGCTGTCCAAGGCGATGGGCGGCCGCAGGACAAAGACCCGCAAGACGACGGTGCGTGATTCCTACGCGCTGCTCGTCAACGACGAGTCCGACAAGCTGCTCGACCAGGACGAGGTCGTGCGCCGCGCCCTGGAATCGGCCGAGAATGACGGCATCGTCTTCCTCGACGAGATCGACAAGATCGCGGCCAGGAGCGACATTTCGGGCGGTCCGTCGCGCGAAGGCGTGCAGCGCGACCTGCTCCCGCTGGTCGAAGGCACCACCGTCGCGACCAAATACGGGCCGATCAAGACCGACCATATCTTGTTCATCGCGTCGGGCGCCTTCCACGTGTCCAAGCCGTCCGACCTGCTGCCCGAGCTGCAGGGCCGTCTGCCGATCCGCGTCGAGCTGCGCGCGCTGGAGAAGTCGGATTTCGTCCGCATCCTGACCGAGACCGAGGCGAGCCTCATCAAGCAGTATATCGCGCTGATGAAGACCGAGGGCGTCGAGCTGACCTTCACCGACGACGCCATCGATTCGCTGGCCGGCATCGCCGTCGACCTCAACGCCAGCGTGGAGAATATCGGCGCGCGGCGCCTGCAGACGGTGATGGAGCGCGTGCTGGACGAGATCTCCTACGACGCGCCGGACCGCAACGGCACGACAGTCACCATCGACGCCGCCTATGTCGAGAAGCATGTCGGCGACCTATCGCGCAACACCGACTTGTCGCGCTTCATACTGTAGGCTCCGCCGCCGGCGGCAGCTGTCCTTCCTCTTGCTCGTTGGGCGCACGGGACGGATATCTGCCGCGTCCAGCGCGCGTCTTGATTGGATGTTGGCCCAATGCTATCATTGGGCTCAATGAGAGCATGAAGGCGCATGGCCGGAAATCTGCACGTCCGCAATCTGGATGACGATTTGATCGCCAAGCTGAAGATGCGTGCCGCCCGGCATGGGCGCTCGGCTGAGGCCGAGCACCGTGAAATCCTCAGGCAGGCGCTGGAAAATGAGATCGAACCCTCGTTCGATGAACTGGCGGCCCGGCTGCGGCTGCTCACCGCGCAGCGAAAGCAGACACCCTCCGAAGTGCTGCTGCGCGAAGGACGTGACGAACGGTGACGGAAACGCTCGTCGTCGACGCCAGCATCGCGGTCAAATGGGTGGTCGAGGAGGAGGGTACGTCTCTGGCGCTTGGCTTGCGGCATGGTCGACGCCTCGCGGCGCCGGAACTGCTGATCGTTGAGTGCGCCAACATTCTCTGGAAGAAGGTCCAGCGCGGTGAAGTCAGTCGCGAAGAGGCGAAGATGGCCGCAAGCTTGCTGGAACGCAGCGATATCGAATTGTTCGGCATGCGGGGATTGCTCGCCAAAGCGACCGAACTGGCGACGGATATCGGTCATCCGGCCTATGACTGCATGTATGTCTGCCTTGCGATGAGCCGAAACTGCCGCTTTGTGACCGCGGATGAACGCCTTGTACGAGTGCTGCACCAGAAGGCTCCCCGTGAAATCGCCAATCTCTGCGTGACCTTGGAGCAGCTCTCAGCCGGTTCGAATTAATGCCGTCGATCGATACCCGCCGGCTCTTGTCAGGCGGCAACGCAACGGCGCCTCACCACTGTCCTTTACCTCAAGCCTGCAGTGTGGCCAGATGGTACCATCTGGCCGCCTTTCGATCCGGTTTGACCGCGCCTTCTCTCGACTCTGTCGTGCGCTTTTCCTAGTTTGCCGCGAATTCAAAGGCGGCGGCATGAAGAAATATATCCTGCTTTTTCTGGGCATCGCTTTGGCGGCGGCGGTGACGATCGCCGATGCCGCGACCATGGTGCCTCCGGGCAATCGCAACGCCGTGCAGCCGGATATTCCGGGCGCGTCCAGCCGGCGTACCCAGGCAACCAACACCACCTTCCAAGCCAAGTACCGGAAAGTCTACGCGTTGCTGCAGAACGATGCCGAGCTGCGCGGCAAGATCAGGAAGGTGGCGGCTGCCTACGGCATCGATCCGATGCATATCGTCGGCGCCATCGTCGGCGAGCATACCTACAATGTCGACGCCTATGACCGGCTGCAGACCTATTACGTCAAGGCGATGTCCTATCTGTCGAGCAAGCTTACCTTTGCCTATGAGGGCGAGGATGTCAGCGATTTCGTCCAGCGGCCGGAATTCAAGAAATGCGCCGGCATGGACGACAGCTACGATCTGTGGGAATGCCGCGAGGAGGTGTGGAATCATGCCTTTCGTGGTAAGACCGTCGGCGGCACGAGCTTCCCTAACGACCGCTTCGGCGCCACCTTCTTCCAGCCCTACTATGCCGGCCAGACCTTCGGTCTCGGCCAGTTGAACCCACTGACCGCGCTGCAGATGAGTGATCTCGTGCACAAGGTCTCCGGCCTGCCGAAGCTCGATGTCGAGGATCCCAATGCGGTCTATAAGACCATCATGGACCCGGACCTGACGCTGCCTTACGTTGCCGCGACCATCCGGAAGTCGATCGACGCCTATCGCGGCATCGCCGGCTTCGACATCTCCCACAATCCGGGGCTTACCGCCACGCTCTACAATGTCGGCAACCCCGAGCAGCGTGCCTATGCGCTGAAGGCCGAGAACGACAGACGCCGCGCCGCCGGCGAACCGGAAAAGCTGCCCGAGGAGAACTATTACGGCTGGCTGGTCAACGACAAGCTAGACGAGCTGAAGGCGCTGTTTTAGGCGCCGGGCTTCGAGCGCGAAGTCATAGCGCGCATGACAGCTTGGCGTATGCATTGTCTGATGTGGCGCTGGTCGACCCCCACTCCGTCTCGGCTTCGCCGAGCCACCTCTCCCCCGAT
>NZ_SUGA01000055.1 GCF_004963255.1 Mesorhizobium sp.
GGAAACGCAACCGCTCTGTCAGCGGCGCCAGGGCCGACGCGATCACCCAGGAATCCTCGCAGGACCTGCCCGTCGGCAGGAGCACGCCGTAATAGCCAAGCGTGTCGGCCGCCTGCGCCACTTGCGTCAGATAAGACAGGTCGACCGCCCGGCCCCCTTCCGAGGTGCCAAGATAGCGACTGTCGCCATGGGTCGGCAGGAACCACAGGACTTTGATGCGGTCGGGGATTTCGGCAGCCATGTCCATCCTGCTCAATGAGGCAAATCATTTTCCTACCAGTGGCGCCAGCCGCGCGCAGGCCGCTCATCAAGCATAAGTCCAGTTCACCTGTAGAGATTGTATTTTCTATTTCGCGACCAGAGGGTGAAATTTCCTTATCGAAGGACACCCAGTTTAACGCGGGGCGGCCGCAGCCGCGTATCGGAGTTGAGCGTCGTCGCGCCAAGGTCTGCTTCTGGGCCAGAGTGATGCCAGCCCGTACGTCTGAGACGAGGCGCTTAGCATCCGCGGCTCCGCTCGGAAATGGAGCCGCGTCTGGTTAGACTTCCGTAGCCTCGGCAAGTTCGAGGGCATCTTCGACGTCGACGCCGAGATACCGGACTGTGTTCTCGATTTTGGTGTGGCCCAGCAGAATCTGAACAGCGCGGAGGTTACCCGTCGTCTTGTAAATGATCGACGCTTTGGTGCGCCGCAGCGAATGCGTGCCGTATTCCTGAGGTCGAAGTCCGATCGCCTCAACCCATTCGTCCACGAGGCGAGCATACTGCCTCGTGCTCATGTGACGCTTTGGGTCGATCCTGCTCGGGAACGCATAATCGTCGACCGTGCCGCCTCGCCTCTCGAGCCATGCGAGAAGACTGGAGCGTGCATCGCTCATCAACTCGAACTGAACCGGTCTGCCTGTCTTCTGCTGCACGACCATCGCGCGAGTTCGAATTTCCGGTCCGAGAACCAAGGTGCCGATCCTGATCTTCACCAGGTCGCAGCCGCGCAACTTGCTGTCGATGGCCAGATCGAAGAGCGCTCTGTCTCGCAGACGCCGCTCTCGATCGAGAAAGAAGCGTATCGCCCATATCTGTCGAGGTTTCAGCGGGCGTTTCGTTCCGACTTTCTTGCCTGCATTCCATGCCCGGCGATCGGAGGTGGTCAGGTCGTAGCAAGAGTGTCCCATTTCGTTTCTCCTTCGGGCCATGATTGGCCACGGGAGGAATGCCTACGCACTTACTCGGTTGGAGTGGGTACCGAGAGCAGAAGGGCAGCCACTGGGGAGACTGGCTGCATATCGAATGGCATCAAGCGGTAACATTCCATGCTGACGCCACCTCCCTGTGGCGCCCGGCTTTGCGCCGCGATGATCCAAATCTGCCTCCGTGCCGTAAAACCAACAGAGCTAGGAGCAAGCGGGAAAACGGGACGATGCAAGGAACGATAGCATTCCTATGTGCCATGTTAGTGGCATCGGCTGCCCGAGCCGATGCATTCTCGGACAGCCGCGGCACATGGATCCGCGACGACGGCAACGCGAAGGTCTCGATCGCGCCATGCGGACAACAATTGTGCGCAACCAATTTGTGGATCCGTGACACCAGCAAGGGCGAGCAGGCCGGCGACAAGCTCATCATGACGTTGAAACCGACGTCACAAGGCACTTTGGCAGGTAAAGCTTACGACCCTAAACGAAACAGCACCTATTCGATGACGTTGAAGGTCACGAATGGCGGCCTGACCACGCGGGGCTGCGTAGCCGCCGGCCTGATTTGCAGAAACGTGCGCTGGACGCCGGCGAAATGACCGGCGAGAGGCAATGAGGGGAGAAACCCACGCGCCCACTATTGTGTTGTTCCGGCGCGATCTTCGCGTGGGTGACAACGCCGCGCTCGCAGCAGCGGCCGATCGCGGCGCTCCGGTCGTGGCGCTGTATGTCCTCGACGAAGAAGCCGACGATACCCGGGCTATGGGTGCGGCCAGCCGCTGGTGGCTACATCATTCGCTCGCAGCTCTCGACCATCGGCTTGGGCACGCTGGCGCCAGGCTCCACCTGACCCGCGGACCGACCTGCGAGGTTGTCGCCAAGGCGATTGCCGCGAGCGGCGCGGATTGCGTGTTCTGGAACCGGCGGTACGACCCGGCAGATGCGGCGGTCGATGCCGGACTGAAGGCAGAGCTACGCAAAAAAGGCCTGACGGCACAGAGCTTCGACGGCGCGCTGTTGCATGAACCTTCGCTTCTCAAGACCGGTTCAGGCGGGTTCTACAAAGTCTATACTCCATTCTGGAAGGCGATGGTGGACAAGGCGCATGTTCGCGATCCCATTGATCCTCCGGGATCGATCGACGGATGGCGAGGGGAACTGGACAATCTGCGCTTGAACGCGCTTGAGCTGCTGCCGACCAATCCCAACTGGGCACATGGTTTGCGCGAAACCTGGAGACCCGGAGAGGAAGGCGCGCATGCCAGGCTTCGCGAGTTCATCGAGTATGGTCTGGCTCACTATGAGCGCCAACGCGACTTTCCGAGCCAGCTATCAACATCTCGGTTATCTCCGCACCTGGCATTCGGCGAGATTACGCCATTTCAGATCTTGGCCCACCTGCGCAGGTCGAAAAGCTCGGGCGCTTCGAAGTTCCGCTCGGAGATCGGCTGGAGAGAATTCTCCTATCATCTGCTGTTTCACAATGCCGATCTTGCCAAATCCAACTTCCGGCCGGAATTCGATGCGATGCCTTGGCGAGACGACAAGCGGATGCTTCGGAGTTGGCAGCGCGGCCTAACGGGCTACCCGATTGTCGATGCCGGCATGCGCGAGTTGTGGCACACGGGCTGGATGCACAATCGCGTGCGCATGATCGTAGCGTCCTTTCTCATCAAGGATCTGATGATCGACTGGCGGCAAGGTGAAAAGTGGTTCTGGGACACGCTGGTCGACGCGGATGCCGCCAACAACGCGGCAAGCTGGCAGTGGGTGGCCGGATCCGGAGCCGATGCCGCGCCGTATTTTCGCATTTTCAACCCCGTCCTGCAGGGCGAAAAATTCGACCCTCGGGGCGAATATGTCCGTCGCCACATCCCGGAAATCGGCGCGTTGCCCGACCGCTATGTCCATCGGCCATGGGAAGCTCCGGCAGCGCTGCTGAAAGACAGCAACATCGAGCTTGGCAAGACTTACCCAAAGCCGATCGTAGACCACGGCGCTGCACGAGACAGGGCATTGATCCTCTATCAGTCCATAAAGGATGGGGCCAGAGTTTCAACCGGCGACAGGAAGGTTTCGTGATGCCATACGCCGTCGCTTACGTGACCACCCTTGTCACATTCCTGGCCATCGATGCGTTTTGGTTGATGACCATGTCGCAGCGCCTCTACCGCCGCTATCTCGGCGACATACTCGTCGACAGCTTCAATCCTCCACCCGCAGCACTGTTTTACCTGATCTACATCGCGGGCATCATCTTCTTTGCGACCACGCCGGCGTTCTCGACTGGAAAATGGACAACCGCCGCGCTCAATGGAGCGCTCTATGGGTTCTTCGCATACGCCACTTATGACCTCACCAATCAAGCCACGATCCGCGGCTGGCCGACGATCATCACGGTGGCCGATATCTGCTGGGGTTCGCTGCTCAGCGCGGTCGCCGCCGGTGTGGGGTTCTTGCTGACGCGCTACTTTCTTCGAGGCGCCTGACCACCACGCTGTTCCGAGGCGGCCATCACGCCGGACAACAACAGGCCGATGAAGACGATCAGTGTCGCGGCGCTCATGGCATTGAGGCCGACCATGGCGCTGTTGTCGGCCGCGGTGTAGCCGGCCAGCGGCTCGCCGAAGAAGCGGGCCGGGATGAAATGGGCCGCGGCGCTCAGCGCTATGACAACGAGCCCGATCGCCCGCTCCGAGGGCCTGAACAGCGCGGCGCCGATCAGCGCGCATGGAAGCAGGAATATCTCCACGCCCGAGCCGACACCGAACGCCTTGGTGCTTACGATGCCGTTTGCAACGCCCGTCAAAGCTAGCATGACGCGCGCGGCGAGCGGATGGCGTTTTGCGACGGCCGGAACGGCGAGGAAGAAGGGCGTAGAGAAGAAGGTGAGAAAAGACGGCGCGATCTTGTCCGTTCCGACAGCGGTCCAGAGATACAGTGGATAGAAGGGCTGGTTCCAGGCGACGACCAGCGCGATCCAGTTGGCCGCGCTGGTCAGAGGATCGTCATGCGCCGCATAAGCGGAGACCCGGCGCCACAGTCGCCGAAGGTCATCCATGTTAGCCGGCCGGCCGCAGCAGATAGTGGCTGACGCCCCATTCCTTTCCGCCAGCATGGCCGAACAGGCCTTCGGTAGCTAGATAGAACAGCCGCCAGCGCCGGCGCCATAGCGCTGCATCTGATCCGTAGATATCGGCGAGGATTTGGTCGATGCGCCCACGGTTCTCGTCGAAGCGCTCCAGCCATTGCCGCGCCGTGCGCGCATAGTGCACGCCGCTCCAGCGCCAGTCGCGCTCTACACTGAAGCAGTCAGGAAAATGCCCGATTAACCCGTGACTCGGCATGATGCCGCCAGTGAAGAAATGCTGCGCGATCCAGTCCGCGTCATCGCGATGGTCGAAACGGTAGGGACTGTGGCAGTGGCTGAAGACGTGGACAAAAAGCCTGCCTTCCGGTTCCAGCCAGCCGCGGATGCGCGCCAGCAGGTCGCGCCAGTTGGACATATGCTCGAACATCTCGACCGACACCACCCGGTCGAACCGGCCTTGCGGTTCGAAGGCGTTCATGTCGGCAGTTATCACTTTGACGTTGCTCAGGCCACGCGCAGCAGCTTCGCGCTCGATATGCAGGCGCTGCGGCGCGGAATTAGATACCGCGACGATACGGGCCGCCGGAAAACGCTGCGCCATCAAGAGCGTCAGCGAGCCCCAGCCGCAGCCCAGCTCGAGAATGGACTGCCCGTCACGAAGTTCGGCATGCTCGACGGTCTGCTCCAGCGCGGCGATCTCGGCCTCGGCCAAGCTCTCGTTTCCACTCAGATAGAGGCAGCAGGAATATTTGCGGTTGGGGCCGAGCGTCAGCGCAAAGAATTCGCACGGAAGTTCATAGTGCTGCTCGTTAGCGGCCACCGTGTGTTCGGCGATGGAAAACCCCACCATGTCGCTGGCAAAGCGTTTCTCCTCGATAGCGCCTGCCCTTGCCAGCCGCCGGCGCGTCTTTCCCACCAAGACGCCGATGCCGTAACGCGTGGCGCTATCGGGGATCGGCGCGCGCTCGACGGCGCGGATGGCGGTTGAGATCAGGCTCACGGTCATCTCCCTGCCCTGATGGTTGCCGCTTTCGGCGCACCCGGCCAGAAGGCGTTGACGCACGCCTGGTAGCGCCGGAACTGATCGCCGCGCGAGCGCAGCATATGTGCTTCGAGCGGCGGGATGCCCGAGACATGGACCAGCAGCCAGTACATCAGCACCGGCCCGGCAAGCGCGGCAAAGCCCCAGGGATAGACTGGCTGGGTACCGACCGCGATTGCGGCGTAAGCGATCCAGCCCAGCCATTCGAAGAAGTAGTTCGGATGCCTGGACAGGCCCCACAGGCCGATATCGCAGACCTTCCCCTTGTTAGCCGGATCGGTGCGAAAGGCCTTCAGTTGACGATCCGCGAGCGCCTCGCCGCCGACAGCCACCAGTATGATCACAATGCCGGTCAGGTCGCTGAAACCAAGTTCCGGCGCCGGATTGTGAGCCGCGGCCATGATCGCCATCACCAGCAGGAAGGCAGCCGCCGCCTGAATCTGGAGAAACCAGAACAGCCGGGATGCAAAGGCAGCACCCCACTCCTGCTTGAGTTGACTATAACGCGGGTCGTCACGGCCATCGCCAATGGTGCGCATCGCAATATGCAGACCAAGCCGGAGCGACCAAGCGAGCGCAAGGATGGCGACAAGCCATTGACGCCACTCATTGTCGGCTTCAGCGGTGGCGAAGAGCGCCGCATAGGCGCCGAAGATTCCGACCGCGAACGACCAGATCGCATCGACCCAACCAGACCTGCCGGTGCGGATCGCGATCAGCCACGCCACAGCCATGGTCAAGGCAAGACCGACCAAGGCAACGACGATGGCTGCGACGATGCCCATCTATGACGTTCAACCGCCGAACAGAGGCTGGATCAGCCTGCCAAAGAAACCGCGCAGCTTCGTGCGGCCCTCGACCGCGGCAATGCAGATGCATTCGCCGTCCTCTTCCACGATCGGCTGGTGCTGGACGTCATCATCGGCCTCGTCGAGATCCCCAGGGCCGTAGCGGCCGCGCGCATCGTGGAAAGCCCCTTTGAGCACGTGGGTGTATTCCAAGCCAACATGGGTGTGTTCCGGGAGCCTGCGACCGGCAGTAACCTTCAGGAGCATGACGTTGGCGCTGTCATCATCGGGCAGCGTCACGCGGCTCCAGCGCACGCCAGGGCCGATCCAGCGCCATGGGCCGATCCCGCAATCGTCCAGCACCTGGGGCAAACGGATGCCGATATCTGCCCGCGGCAACCTATGCCTTGGCGCCGCTGCGCCACGACCAGCCTCGTTGACGTCGATCACCGCCATCACGCGATCTAGGGCGCCGGTTTCCACAGGTTCCGGCTCGATGTCATGCAGCAACGACCCGCCCACGGCTTCGTACTCGCCTATGCGAGAGCAGCAGGCCGCGCAGCCACCGACATGGACCGCTACCACAATAGACGGGCCAGGTTCCAGCGAGCCGTTGGCGTAGCGGAACAGCGTCTCATCACTTGGATGATGCTTGATCATTTGAGGTCGTCCAGGATTTGGCGCAGCCGGCCAAGCGCCAGCCTCACGCGCGATTTGACAGTGCCGAGTGGGATGCCGGAGGTGTAAGCGATCTCTGATTGGGTTTCCTCGCCGAAGAAGGATTTCTTCAAGATGTCGGCCTGTTCGGGCGGCAGCTGCGCAATTGCGGTTCGCACCCGCTCCTCCCTCTCCGCCGCGATTATCATCTGCTCGCCCGAAACCGGATCGTCCGGTACGTCGGAGGGGTCGAAAGCCTCAGTAATCGCCGCGGACCTGCCGTCACGGCGCAGCCGGTCGATCCGCGCATTTCGGGCGATTGTGAATATCCAGGTAGATGCCCCAGCACGCGCAGGATCGAAGTAGGACGCCTTCTTCCAGACCAGCAGCATGGTTTCCTGCGCGACGTCCTCGGCGACAGACGCCGTCATTCCGCTGCGCCTGAGGAAGGCCTTAAGCCGCGGCGCATAGAAGTCGAACAAAACCGCGAAGGCTGCGCGGTCGCGCTTTGCCGCAACTGCCATCAGCAAACGGCTCGCTTCCAGCGGCGACAGAAGTTCTTGATCCGCGCGCACGGTCATCGCCAATCCGGTCTTCGCAGGATCGAAGGCGAGGATGGCTTTGTCGGCAATGAAATAATGTCCCGATGCATTCATACGTCCTTCTACGCGCGGCAACCCTTTTCGGATCACAAGCCGCGCAACGGCTGCCGAAGACGGTGATCCACAACACGCACCGCTGCGTAAAAATCGAAATTAGGGGAGGAAGGCGCACCCTTCCATAGCGAATCTGAGGGCCGAGGGCATGCATTTCGAAGCGGACAAGCCGATGGAAATTGCCGTCGTCGGCAGCGGCATTTCCGGGTTGTCCGCGGCATGGCTGCTTTCGACCCGCCACAGGGTCTCGCTGTTCGAGGCGGACCGACGTCTCGGCGGCCACAGCAACACTGTCGACGCCGGCGGCATGCCAGTCGACACCGGCTTCATCGTCTACAACGAAGTCACCTACCCCAACCTGACGGCTTTGTTCGATCATCTCGGCGTGCGCAGCAAGGCCTCCGACATGTCCTTTGCCGTCTCGCTGGATAGCGGGCGCCTGGAATATTCAGGAAGCGGGCTTGGCGGGCTGCTCGCGCAACCGTCCAATGTCGGCCGGCTGCGCTTCTGGCAAATGCTGAAAGAGCTGCTGCGCTTTTATCGCGAGGCGCCCCACGACATCGCGCGCATCGGCGAGGTCAGCCTGACTGAATATCTCGACGCCAAGGGTTATGGCGCGGCATTTCGCGAAGATCACCTCTACCCGATGGCGGCGGCGATATGGTCGACACCGGCGCTGAAGGTAGGCAGCTATCCGGCCGCCGCCTTCATCCGCTTCTGCGAGAACCATGGCCTGTTGAAATTGGTAGGACGGCCGATCTGGCGCACGGTCGATGGCGGCAGCCGCAAATATGTCGAGCGGCTGGCCAAGAGCCTGGCCGGCCGCGCGTTTGTCGGGCGCGGCGTGCGCTCAATCGCCAGGAGCGGCGATGCGGTCTGGATCACCGATATGGAGGGCGTCGTGCAGCGTTTCGACCATATCGTGGTCGCCACGCACGCCGACCAGGCGCTGCGCATGCTGTCCGATCCGAGCCACGAGGAAGGGCGGCTGCTCGGCAGTTTCGGATACAGCCGCAACGAAGCGGTGTTGCACGCGGACCCGCGTCTGATGCCACGCCGCAAGCGCGCCTGGTCGAGCTGGAACTATCTGACCGAAACCCAAGGTGAAACCCGAAAGCTATCGGTTACGTACTGGATGAACAGGCTGCAATCCCTGCCCGACGACGAACAGCTCTTCGTTACCCTCAATCCCGTCGTGGAACCGGAGATCAACATGGTTCGGCATCGCGAAATCTACGAACACCCGATCTTCGATGCCGCCGCGATCCGTGCACAGCAGAAGCTGTGGTCCCTGCAGGGCAGCCGCAAGACCTGGTTCTGCGGCGCCTACTTCGGCGCTGGTTTTCACGAAGATGGCCTGCAGGCCGGCCTTGCCGTTGCCGAGGCGTTGGGCGGCGTGCGCCGGCCCTGGAGCGTAACCAATGAATCTGGCCGTATCCACATCAGTAGCTCCGCAACGCGGCACAACCTCGCGGCAGCGTGATGCCGAAAATGCGGTCAGCCCTCTATGCCGGCAAGGTCATGCACCAGCGGCTTAAACCGCGGCGCCATCGGCTGTCTTATCGCATGTTCTTCCTTCTGCTCGACCTCGACGAGATCGGCGTTTTGAGCAAGAGGCTTCACCTGTTGTCGCACAACCGGTTCAATCTGTTCGGCTTTGCCGATGCGGATCACGGCGACGGGGCCGGCGGATCGCTGAAGGCCTACGTCGAACGTCAGCTTGAGGCGGCGGGCATCGCGAGTGGCGGTGCGATCCAGTTGCTCTCCATGCCGCGCATGCTCGGCTACGCCTTCAATCCGCTCAGCCTCTATTTCTGTTACAATCGGCACGGCGACCTGCAGGCGATTCTCTACGAGGTCAACAACACCTTCGGCCAACGCCACAGCTACCTCATCCCCGTCGGCGAGGCGCATGACGGCACCGTCAGGCAGCGTTGCGACAAACGCTTCTACGTTTCGCCTTTCATCGCAATGGGAATGGGCTATCGATTCCGGATCGGCCTCCCGGGCGAGAGCGTCGCCATCCACATCACAGGCAGCGATGGCGAAGGGCCGCTGATCGTGGCCAGCTTCTCCGGAAAGCGCCGTGACCTAACCGATGCCGTGCTCATGCGCGCGTTCCTGTCCTATCCGCTGCTGACGCTGAAGGTGATCGCCGGCATCCATTGGGAGGCGCTGCTGCTATGGGCAAAAGGCGTACGGCTCCAACAGCGCCCTGCCCCACCTCGTCATCCCGTCACCCATGTCGCCTTGCCTGATACCGAGAGAGACCGAGCCTGATGTCGCTGGATACTGAAAGCAGGGCGAAAGCCGATCCGTGGTCCGGCATAGTGGTTGGCCCGATTCTCAATCGGCTGCTCGGCCGCCTAAAGGTCGGTAAGATCGCCGTGCGCATGCCGAACGGCGCGACGCTGGACCATCAGACAGGCAGGCCCGGCCCTGAAGCGACGGTCGTGCTCTATCGCTGGCGAGCATTGCGACGTCTGCTGGCGGGCGGCGATATCGCCTTTGCCGAGGCTTACATGGACGGCGACTGGTCAAGCCCTGACCTGCCGGCACTCCTCGAACTCGTCGCGGTCAACATAGCCGAGGTCGAGCATGCCATCACCGGCCTGCTGCCCGTCCGCCTGTTCAACCGCGCACGTCATCTTCTCCGAGCCAACAGCCGTCGCGGCAGTCGGCGCAACATCGCCTTCCACTACGACCTCGGCAACGAATTCTACCGCCTGTGGCTCGATCCGAGCATGACCTATTCATCGGCGCTCTACCGGGCCAACACCGACACGCTGGAAGAGGCGCAGGAGAATAAACTCGACCGTGTCGCAGAGCTGCTGGGGGCGCCTGCGGGCGCTGAGATCCTTGAGATCGGATGCGGCTGGGGTGCGCTTGCCGCGCGGCTCGCCAAGGCGGGCGCCAGCGTCAAGGGCATCACCCTCTCAACAGAGCAACTTGCCTGTGCCAGGGACGTCGCTGAGAAGAGCGGCGTTCACGACCAAGTCAAGTTGGAGCTGCAGGACTACCGCGATTGCGGCGACGCATTCGACGGCATCGTCTCCATCGAGATGCTTGAAGCGGTGGGAGAGCAGTACTGGCCGGTCTATTTCGACAAGCTGCGGCGATTGCTGAAACCCGACGGCAAGGCGGTGCTGCAGGTGATCAGCATCGACGACAACCGCTTCGAGAGCTATCGCAGGAACCCAGACTTCATTCAGCGCTATATCTTTCCGGGCGGCATGCTGCCCACCAAGGCGCTGATCGTTGCGCACGCCCGAGCCGCGGGCTTGAAACTCGCATCGTCAGAATTTTTCGGGGAGAGCTATGCACGCACGCTTGCTGAATGGCACAGTCGCTTTCGACAGAACTCGGCTGCCGTTCTGGCCCTCGGTTTCGACCACCGTTTCCGCCGCATGTGGGAATATTACCTCGCCTATTGCGAGGTCGGGTTCAAAAACGAGATGATCGACGTGGGACTGTTCGTTTTCGAGGTTGATCAATCATGGCCAGTCCCAGGTTCAGGCTGAATTTTGGATGGCCAAACCTTCGCCGAACGCAAGCAGCGGGGCTGATATTCTATTTAACGAGATTCATGGCGAGGGCCTGAAAGCGCATAATGGAACGCGTGTAACGTTTTCGAATGGGGAACACATTGTTTCGTATCAAAGATTCAGGCGCCAAATTTCAAAGTTAAGTACGGACGCAAACGCAACCCAAACAGCCAGCGGCACCAGACATATAGCCGCCACAAGATCGATTTTGCGGAAGCAGATTGTCGTCCCCATGATCAATAGCCACTGTGGCAAGATGTTAAGCAGGCCAGCGAAGGGACTATGGAACCCAAAAAATAGCCAGGACCATAAGGCGTTCAGTGCGAGCTGAGTGAAAAAGAGAAGCAGCCCGGTCCGACGTTCACCGTGCCTCCTCCCGAGTTTCAGGATGCGCCAAACCGAACAGGCCATCAACACGTACAAGATCGTCCACACCGGGGCGAAAACCCAATTCGGAGGGTTGAACCATGGCTTAGCAAGTCCAGCGTACCAGGAGGCGAGGTTGGGATAAGTCGCCAACTGCCCCAGAATTGAGGCCGCAACCACCGGAAGTGTGGCGATGGCAACCCTGGACCACCCAGGCAACCGTCCGCGCTTCATGTCGCTCTCTTGACTATACCGCCCCCGCGTCATCGCCCAAATTTCGAATCCAGCACTTAATGGTCGTCGCTCGTACGCTCAGGATCGATGGTTGGATCATTGTACTGAGGAGATAATCGTGCGCCCCGCTAGCAGGGTCCGTGAGATCGCTTGGGGGAACGACCGGCGGAGGCCCCGCCGCGCGACCCAGCCCCACCGCCAACAGAATTTTGTCGCAGAGCACGGAAATTTTAGCAACTTCGCGCGTTTATGCGCCCATGGCAACGGGTTCCAGCTCAGCATCCTGGCCTACCGGCAATGGCGAGGTCGCCGGATTGATCCGCAATTACGTGTGGGACTCGAGCCCGCTCGGCCCGCCTCAGAGGTGGACGCCCAGCCTGCGCACCACGGTCGATCTGCTGCTGGCTTCCGAGGCCCAGATCGTGCTGTTCTGCGGGCCGGACTTCGTTGCGCTTTACAACGACGCCTACGCGCCGACCATTGGCGACAAGCATCCGCGGGCGCTCGGCCGGCCGGCGCGGGAGAACTGGGCGGAGCTGTGGGACGATCTCGAGCCGCTGCTCAGCGGCGTGCTCACCACCGGCAAGACGTTCTCGGCCAAGGACCGGCCTTTCTACATCGAGCGCTCGGGTGGGGTGGGCGAGACGGTATACTTCGACGTTTCCTATTCGGCGGTGCGGGCGCAGGACGGCTTGGTCGAGGCAGTGCTGTGCATCGTCTCGGAGACCACGGCGCGGGTGCTGGCTGCGACGCGACTGCGCGAGAGCGAGCAGCGGTTCCGGGCGCTGGTCGACGCCAGCTCCGACATGATCTACCGGATGAGCGCGGACTGGCAGGAGATGCATGAGCTGGAAGGCCACGGTTTCGTGTCGGCTGCCGAAAGGCCGACGGTCCGCTGGCGTGACGCCTATCTATTTCCCGAGGATATACCCGCCGTCCAGGCCGCGATCGACCGGGCGATCGCCGAGCGCTCGGTGTTCGAGCTGGAACACCGGGTGCGGCGCGCCGACGGGAGCGCCGGCTGGACGCTGTCGCGGGCGATCCCGATCCTCGACGACGACGGGGCGATCCTGGAATGGTTCGGCATGGCAGCCGACGTCACGGCAAGGCGCGCCAGCGACCAGCACATCCGGCTTCTGATGCGCGAGGTGAACCACCGTGTGAAGAACCAGTATGCGGTGATCCTGTCGATGATCCGCGAGACGGCCAAGCGGGCGAACGACCCGCGCCTGTTCGAGCACCAGATCCGCGAGCGCATCATGGCGCTGTCGCGCTCGCACGACCTTCTGGTAGTGAACGACTGGCGCGGCGCCAGCATGTCCGACCTGGTGCGCGAGCACCTGAAGCCCTTCGCGCATGAGGAGCGCGTGGAACTGTCGGGGCCGGAGCTGACGCTGCGCCTCAACGCCGTCCAGAATATCGGCATGGCGCTGCACGAGCTCGGCACCAACGCCACCAAATATGGGGCGCTTTCGGGCGATAAAGGCACAATCCGGGTCAGCTGGCGGGTGCCGACTGATGCGGAAGGGTGCGGCGAGTTCGAGCTGGTCTGGGAAGAGCGAACGGCGCGGGCCGCGGAGCCACTCAAGGACGAGCCGCATCTGGGCTTCGGCAGTATCGTGCTGCAGCGGGTCGTACCCACCAGCCTCTCCGGCAGCGCCTCGTTAGAACGACAGTCCGGCTTTCTGCGCTGGACGCTCTCGGCGCCGCTGGACAATGTAGTTATCGCGCCGGCAGGGCTGGATGATAGTAGCGGCGAAATAGCGCCGGCTTAAGGGCGGCACTGGCTTACGGCCTCTACCTGTTTCTAGGAAGCCCCGGTCTCTCGCATCCCGTGCCGAGAATCGACGGTGGCCAGAGACCAAAGACTTTATGTGCTGGCGCGATTACCGCAATTGGCGCAGGAGAGATGACGAGGCTCCGAAGCCATTGTCCGCTTTCAGCGGATGGCAATGGCGACCTCCACGACCAAAATGAGGCGCATTGCTGACTGGCCGATTTGGAGCCGAGAGGTGACCGTCCTCTTTCGACACAGAGAGCCAGAAAGCCGACACTTCGACCGGCGATCTAGTCGTCAGATCCAGACACTGCCGCACAGCTGCGGCATTCCTGCCAATCGGGGCCGGCGCCAAGTGTCAATTGAGGTCATGGGAGCCGGCGCACGCGCATCTTTGATAATCGGCTTCACGCGGAAGCTTGTCGCTGCATCCAGCGAAGCAGGGCTTCCAGGGCCCCGCGCCTCGGGTGCCCGGCCCGATAGACAAAGTAAAAGCCGTAGCCCGGCAGAACGATATCGCTGACTCGCAAAAGACGGCCATCGCGAAGCTCCCTTGCAACGAGCACGTCACTACACAGCCCAAGACCCTGTCCGGCCACGATCGCTTCGATCCCGTGGTGCTCTTCGTGGAATTTCAGTTGCGGTGGCCGGACGATGCCGCTAATTCGGTGGCCCGCCGCTCGGGCCGCAGTCTCCCAGTGACGCCAGGTGGGCGCACCTACGTCGGTTAGGGGCCAGCCGACCTCGACACGCGGCAGATCGAGGATCGCCTGAGGCTCGATCATGCGGACGCCTTGCTGAAGAATCGACGGCGCCGCAACGACGTGGAACGTATCGCGAAGTAGCTCCACCGCGACTCCGTCGGTCGGAGATTGCCGCGCGTAACGGATCGCAACGTCAACTTCGCCCGTGCGAAGGTTTAGTACCGTATCCGTTCCCACAAGCTCGAGCGTCGATCCCGGCGCTTCCGCTCGCCAGCTTTCCAAGCGCGGCAGCAGCCAGCGCGCGGCGAAGGCGCTGGTTGCCGTCACCCGAAGATGGCCGATAGGATTGCCCGGGGTAAGGCGGGCAAGCTCGTCCGAGATCGACAGAAAGGCGTCCCGAACAACCGGTAGAAGCTGTGCGCCCGCAGTGGTGAGCTGCAACGGCCTCGGCTGGCGCTGAAAAAGTGACTGGCCGCAATAGCGTTCCAGTAGCCGTATCTGGTGGCTGACGGCTGTAGGTGTGACAGACAGTTCCTCGGCCGCCTTCCTGAAGCTCAGAAGGCGGGCCGCGGATTCGAAGGCCTGAAGCTCTCGAAGAGGCGGAAGGCGGTGCATGCGTTGAATTCTAGATGAATTGTACTCACCTTGCCCCAAATTCTTTGCTGTTGCCCCACATCTCATCGAGTCCGATCATTCCGGCATTCTGGAAGGAGACTATTTCATGCTGGACGGACCGGTATCGACCGCTGCAACCATGATCGAAAGGTTCGAGCAGATCCGCCCTTTGCTGACAGAGCAATCCGGCCACTTTGATGCGGATCGAAGGCTGTCGGACGAGGTTTTTGCTGCCTTGAGCGAAGCGGGGTTCTTCCGCCTTCTGCTGCCAGCACAGCTGGGCGGATGCGAGCTTTCGCCCCTCGACTTTATGACCGTGGTCGAGCATGCCGCGGCAGTCGATGGAACAATCGGGTGGCTCGTCGGAAACGGAGGCGGCATTTCGCGTGCTGGCGGCTATCTGCCGTTGGAGGCCGCCAAGAAGGTGTTCGGGAAACCGTCGGCCTTCGTTGCCTCAAGCACAGGCGCGATTGGCAAGGCGGTCCGAGTTGAGGGTGGATACCGCATCACAGGCCGGTGGCCTTTTGCCAGCGGCGCGCCACACGCCACGACCTTCGCCCCGCTTTGTGAGGTGAACGAAGGCAGCGGGCGGATGGTTCTAGCGTTCTTGCCCCGAGAGGCGGTCAATCTGATCGACAAATGGCATGTGTCAGGGATGAGAGGCACCGGAAGCTGGGACTTCGAGGCAGACAACGTGTTCTTGCCAGCCGAATTCGTTTGCGACTTTCAGCCAACTCCCACCCACGCCGGTGTCGTCTATCGCCTTCCCGGCATATCCGCCTTTGTCTGGACTGTTGCCACAGTGCCGCTTGGGATCGCGAAGGGCGCAATCGACGCGCTCATCTCGTCAAGCTCCGGCCACCGTCGTCAGGGAATGACCGTCCCCATCGCAGAACGCGAACTGACACACGCAGAGATCGGGCGCTGCCTTTCGCAGTGCAGGGCGGCTGGCGCCTACATGCGGTCAGCCATGTCGGCCTTGTGCGCCTCCGTCGAACGCGAGGGCTCTGATCTGGTTGCGGCGCGGATCAACTACCGGCTTGCCTGTTCTCACGCCGCCGAAGTCGCAGTGAGCGTCGTACTGCGGGTGAACGATCTGATCGGAGCTCGGGCCCTTGCCGAGTCCCAGCCCTTCGAGAGGCGCGAACGGGACGTTCGCGCGGCGACCAAGCACATCGCCGTGAGTGCCGAGCAGTTTGTGATTGGTGGCCGCTACGCTGTTGGTGGCGATATCAGCCGCGCAAGCTTCTGACGAGCAGCGCGCGCTGGTCCCGACGTAATCCCGCCGCGTCGGTCCGGGGCGGGCCGATCTTCGGCGGAGAACAACGAGTTGCTAAAGCCATCGAACTCATCGGCAAGGAATTCGATGTCACAATGTGACTGAGCGGGATCGTCAGGGAAATGGGCCGGAAACGAACAATCTGTCTTCGGCCGGCAAGACTATAAATCGGGCAGGTCTTGCGTATCAGGCGAACGACTCTCCTCCTGGTCCGCAAGAGAGGTCAGACGGAGAAGTAGCCTGGAGTGATCGGTCTGAGCTATTTGATTCTCAACGTTATGGGCGACACGGGAATTCCGCCAAACCTTGCGCTCCATACGTCCCCTGCCTTGACAGGCATTGCCTCGGTCAGCGTTCCTGTGGTGACAAGTTCCCCTGGCCGCAGCGGTTCGCATTCCGGGCGATGCCCGATTTCTTCTGTTAGAAATTGCAGAGCTTCCAAAGGCCCGCCAAGGACATCAGTCGCGCGCCCGTGTCTTAGGTCGCCGCCCTCGTTTCCCAACTCGACTGTGAACGAATGAAGCTGTTCCTCTCGCTCAGGTTGGGAGCCAGTCAGATGAAGGCGTTCGCCCAGTATAAGAGCGCCATGAACTCCGTATGCGGCTGCCGCGTCCGCTGCTGTGAACTTCCAGTTCGCGAAGATTGAAAAGACGATCTCGAAAGCTGGCGCCACCCAATCGATACATTCCACAAGATCATCTGTTGACATGCCTGGAATTGGAGCCGACGCGAGGTGAAGGACCATTTCCGGTTCGATCCGAGGTTCTGGCATTCCGTGAAGATTGATGGACTGGTGCGCGACAGTGTCACTGACGGTCGTGTCATAAATAAAGTTCCAGATCGGAGCGGCGATGCCAAGCTGACCCCAGATCGACCGATTTGTGAAACCGATCTTGCGTCCGACAGTGCGCTCTCCAAGCTTTCGTCTCAATCGTGCGACTTCCGCCACGACATCATAGGCGGCAGCGAGATCGAATTGGGCAAAGCGTCGGGAGAACGGCTCGACCTGCCCTCCCGTCCGCCAAAGGGCGACCAATTCGTTGCTGAGCTGAGCGGTACTCCAAGTTTTGCCCATTACGTCCTTCCATAAAACGCTTAGACAACGATTCACGGAATGGAATTCTTGCGTTCGGTCCCCAGTGCATGCAGATGCAGCGCGCGAAACACCGCCGTGTGACCTGGCGTGGCGACACCCAATTTCATTCCCAGTTGATGCATGCGCCCGGAAAGCCAAGCGACCTCGATAGGTTTTCCTCTTTCGAGATCGTTGGCCATCGAGGATTTCACATGCGGAGGAAACGCGGACCACCTTGTCTCGACGCGGCCCGGGAACCCGTCGGCCATTGGATGGCCGGCCGCTGCGGCTACCGCCATCCCCTCATCGCGCAACTGTTCAATGAAGATGCGCGATTCCGGATCGGCCAGGATCGGACCGATGCCGGAGCGCATCAGCGATGTCCCTCCCGAGAAGGCACAAAGCGTTACAAACTTCTCCCAAAGCACTTCGTCGATGTCTGCGACTGGTTTGAGCTCGAGCCCGATGGCGCGATCACACAACTCCCGCAATTGCGCGATGACCGGATCATGTTGGCCGCCGACCAGGATATGAGGCAGCCCGCCGGAATGGACTACCTCTCCTGGCTTGCTTATGAAGCCGGAGAGATAAGTGGCGCCGCCGATCACCTGGTCGCGCGGCAGGTGACGACTAAGGATCTCGACGCTGTCGATGCCGTTTTGCAGCGTAACGACGCGCGTGTTGACGCCCACGAGGGGTGCGATAGATGCAGCCGCCTCCTCGCTGTCGTAGAGCTTGACAGCGAAAATCACCAGATCGACAGGCGCGATATCAACCGCCGCTTCGCTCGCGGACACACGAGCAAGAACAAAGCTGCCGAGGTCGCTCTGGATCCTCAGACCAGTCTGGAGCATTGCCGCAAGGTGCGCTCCGCGAGCAATGAAGCTCACGTCGCCCCCTGCCTGGGCTAGCCTCGCGCCAATATATCCGCCAATGCCGCCCGCTCCCATCATTGCGATCCGCATGCCGTCCCCTGGACGTCACCTGTCGCCATCAACCCGCCGAGCGTTGCTGACCGATTGGTGAGCCCAACGCATATTAGCAGTTTCTGAGTGGCGAACCAGATCGCGGGTCACTCCGGCTGAGCAGATTTCCACGACGGACATTACAAATGGATGCTCACCATCCCATCGGACCAAAGTATCTGAGGAGGATGTCTTTTGCCGACCCTTCGCCTTCGCGCCTTTCCACCTAACCGAGACCGGCGGGGTTGTCGGCTGGCATTTTCAGCCCGCACTATTCCAGGCCCGCTCGGCGCAGGCCCTCAATATACCTAGAGCGGTCTTCCGCACGGATCAGCGGATAGTATTTCTCCACCCAAGCGATGCTGATGCCCGGCTGCAGGCGTCTGCATTCGGCAAGGGCCTCCCGTGCGATTTCCAGATCGCCCGCGAGGCCCGCTGAAGCCGCGAGCGTGCGCCAGGCAGACCCGAAGTCGGGCCGAAATTGGACAGCGCGTCGCTCGGCCGTGACTGCTTCTTCATAGCGGTAAGCAACCAAATGGCACAGCCCTTCAATGGAGAAGTTCGCGGCCTGAGAATAGTCGCGGGGGCTCAATTGCCTAGCGATCTCGAGTTGGCGATAGCCTTCCTCTGCAAGTCCCGCATATCCATACGCCACGGCCAGAATAGCTCGCGCGTAGGCGAAGCTTGGGTTGCGCTGCAATGCCTCATTCAACTCTTCGACAGCCGGTCCAAAACGACGTGAGAGGGTGTAGACGTAGCCCGCCGCCATGTGCGCCCACGGGTCTTCTGGATCCAGGTCGATGGCTCGTTGTGCGACAACGAGACCATGGGACATGCCCCGCTCGTAGTCCATGTTTCCAAGCGTCACCCGCGTGGCGAAAATCCAGGCCAGCAGGCTATGCGCTCGCGCGTAGCCTGGATCGAGTTCAATGGCGCGTTTCAGTAGGTTGATGCCGGTGTCGTCGACTTGAGATACCCAGGTCCAGATAAAGGGCATGGCCCTCACCACGCAGCCCCATGCATCGAGACTTTCCGGTGGCCTGCTCTGGAGACGGAGGTTCTCAGCTGCATAGAGCTGAGGCTCGATCGCTGCGACGACATTAGCCGTGATCTCGTCCTGTAGAGCGAAAATGTCCGTGGCCGGGCGGTCGTACCGCTCCGCCCATATGTGACTGCCGCTAGCCGAGTCGATAAGCTGGCCAGTTACCCGCAATCGCTCACCCCCCTTGCGGACGCTGCCTTCAAGGACATAGCGAACACCAAGCTCTCGCGCGACCTGACGGATATCCGGCGCCCTGCCCTTGTACGCGAAGGTCGAATTGCGGGCGATGACGAAGAAGCCCCGCAGCTTGGACAGAGCCGTAATGATGTCCTCGGCGATGCCGTCGCCAAAATATTCCTGTTCGGGGTCGCCGCTCATGTTCTGGAAGGGCAGGACGGCGATCGACGGCTTGTCGGGCGGCGCCAGTCTTCCACCGGACAGATCGGGCACTGTCGACACGCTTGCGATGTGACGGTCGAAGGCCACGCGATAGACTCGCACCGGCCGTGCAATGTTTTTGAGTTCTTTGTCGCCGAGATCCTCGAATTCTTCCTTCAGCTTGTCGCGCACCTGCTCATATGCAGCACCTGACAGGTAAATACCGTTAGGTTCGGCGATACCTTCCAGACGAGCAGCAATGTTGATGCCGTCGCCCATTAGGTCACCGTCGCTCTCCTCGACTATGTCGCCGATATGGATGCCGATCCGGAACTCGATACGTCGATCAGGCGGCACTCCGGCATTGCGTTCAAGCATGGCATTCTGCACTTCGATAGCGCATCGGACGGCATCGACCACGCTACGGAACTCGACAAGGGCTCCGTCACCGGTGCGTTTCACCACGCGTCCGATGTGTACCGCGATGGTAGGATCAACCAGATCGCTGCGGAGCGCCCGCAGGCGCGCGAGAGTTCGATCTTCGTCCACGCCCGCCAGTCGGCTGTATCCCACGACATCGGCGGCCAGGATCGCCGCAAGCTTGCGGGTCTCGCTCATTTGCCCCTCCTTCCCTATCTGACATAGCACAGACTCAGGAGGGCTGCTGCATTTAGCTCCGTTCCGCCTGGGGCCGCTTCGGGTCTGAACTGCGACACAAAGGCGATGTGTCCTGCCAGGAGGGCAAGGTCGGGCTGCCTGAGTGACAAGTATGCCGATCGTCTATACGTAACGGCGGCTCTCTGGCTAAACGCGACCTCTAGCGAGCTCGCCGGTTATTGGCGCCGGCACTGCACGCTCGCATTGGAGGTAGGACTAGACTACGCTCGCCAGTCGGAGCGATCTATGGGAGAGCCGGGACACGAGCATGGAGCGACGCCTCACCGCAATCCTTGCTGCCGACGTCGTCGGCTACAGCCGTCTCATGGGAGCCGACGAGGCTGGTACGCTTGCGCATCTGAAGAGGCTTCGCGCCGAAGTGATCGAGCGCAAGATCACAGAGTCGCGCGGACGCATCGTCGGTTCGGCTGGCGACAGCCTTCTTGTCGAATTCGCCAGCGCAGTCCACGCGGTGCAGTGTGCGGTCGAAGCCCAGGAGGGATTGGCGGCTCACAATGCAAATTTGCCCGAAGACAAGCGCATGACTTTCCGCATGGGCGTGAATTTGGGCGATGTGATTGTACAGGACGATACGATTTACGGTGATGGTGTGAACATCGCCGCGCGGCTCGAGAAGCTTGCAGAACCTGGCGGCGTCTGCATCGCGAGCAACGTCTACGAGCAGGTCAAAGGCAAACTGGATTATGCCTACAACGACCTCGGCAGCCATCAGGTCCACAACATCGTGGAGGCGGTGCGAGCCTATCGGGTCAGTCGAGCGAAACCCGCTTCGCTATCCTCCACAAGGGTTGCTCTGACGCTTCCCGAAAAACCGTCCATCGCGGTCTTGCCATTCGACAACATGAGTGGCGACCCCGAGCAGGGCTACTTCGCTGACGGTATGGTCGAAGAGATCATCACCGCGCTATCCCGGACGCGCTGGCTGTTCGTCATCGCGCGCAACTCGAGCTTTACCTACAAGGGCCGGGCGGTGGACATCAAGCAGGTCGGACGCGAGCTTGGTGTGCGCTACGTTCTTGAAGGGAGCGTGCGCAAAGCGCGGAACAGAGTTCGTATCACCGGGCAGCTTATCGACGCGACAACGGGAGCACATCTATGGGCCGACCGTTTCGACGGCGGGCTGGAGGACGTTTTTGACTTGCAGGAGGAAGTGGCCCGGAGCGTCGTCGGAGCGATAGCTCCGAAGCTGGAACAGGCAGAGATCGAGCGGGCCAAGCGCAAGCCGACCGAGCATCTTGACGCTTACGACTACTATCTGCGCGGGATAGCAAGCCTCCATCAGTTGACCAGGGAATCTACCGCAAACGCCCTTAAGTTGTTTTACAAAGCCATCGAACTCGACCCTGAATTCGCCTCGGCATACGGCATGGCCGCGTTCTGTGCCGTCATGCGCAAGGCGAATGGCTGGATGGCCGATCGTGAGCAGGAAACGGTCGAAACAGAACGCCTGGCTCTGAAGGCAGTGGATTTGGGCAAGGATGACGCGGTTGCGCTCTCACTCGGCGGTACCGCACTCGCCTTCGTCGTGGGCGACAACAATAGCGGGGCAGCGTTCATTGACCGCGCGCTTGCGCTCAACCCGAACCTGGCTACTACGTGGCTATTCAGCGGCTGGGTCAGGGCGGACCTCGGCGATACGGAAACCGCCGTCCAGCACCTCGCGACTGCGATACGCATGAGCCCGGTCGACCCGCTCATGTTCGACATGCAGAATGCGCTTGCAGTGGCTCATCTCTTCGCTGGTCGATTTGAGGAGGCATCATCCTGGGCCGAAAGGTCGTTACAGGAAAAGCCGGACTTTTTGGGGTCATTGCGCTATGCGGCTGCAAGCTATGCTCATGCTGGCCGAGCCGAGGAAGCGCAAAAGGTGGTGAGCCGAATTCTCGCCCTCAATCCCGGCCAACGAATTTCCAATCTGGCCGATGTCATGCCGACCTGCCGTCCGGCCGATTTGGCTCTGCTTGTAGAAGGCTTGCGAAAGGCGGGCCTGCCGGAATAGCGCTGTCGGGCTGGCGCATGACAGCGAGTCGGGAACGCATCGGGATCGCGAAAGACAGCCCCGCGGGTTGCGTTGGCCCGGCACAAGTCGCCGCAGGACGCCGTACAAAGCGATCCGCGTCATGTAAGGTGAGAGGTCCTGATCCCAACTCGTCGCCTGGGCCGGCGATTGGGGCGCCACCTTGCTCGAAATCGAGCCAGTCGGCGATCCTTGGGACTAGGCAACGGCTGCTTCGCAAGACAACGGCTGATCGTCGTTTTCGACACCACCACCACCTCCTAGTCGCTCGGCAATGTCCGCTTTGAGGAAGCTGCGAAGCCGACCTCTATGGCCGAGATGGGGCGCAAAGCAGCCATGTCGTCTTTGGGGCCGGGAGCGGACAAGCAGCTTTCAACTCCAGGCGGAGCGGAAGCGGACATCAGTATCGGGGCGAAGACTCTCGGCGACTTTGTTGGTGCCAGTCCGCTTTGGCGCTCCTTCAGCGCTTCGCCTGGGCCGCGCCATCTCGTGTTCGGAATGCGCGCGGCTCGAGCGTCAAGTAAACAGCGACCAAAAGAATCGGAGCCGGTGCAGATCATAGGTTTAGCTGCGGCCCAATTTCACCTTAGTCATCCTTGT
Source organism: Mesorhizobium sp. (assembly GCF_004963255.1). GTDB lineage: Bacteria > Pseudomonadota > Alphaproteobacteria > Rhizobiales > Rhizobiaceae > Mesorhizobium. The sequence goes on from NZ_SUGA01000055.1 coordinate 22,703, forward strand.
AGTGTTCCTTCGGATCACCCATGCCCAAAAATATTCCCCCCCCCCGGCAACAAGGCTGGAAGTGCATAGCGCATTCCATCAGAGTCGGGTGAGGTAATTTGGCCCGCCGCCAAGCGAAAGTGTCCACATCCCTCCAAGCAGCGGGCCGTCGAAGTCGAGGGGCCATGTTCGTGACACAGGACTGATCGACCAAGACGGCCTTTACTCTGCTAGCCGTTCGAATTGCTCTCAATATCAAGGGTTACTGTGCAGCCTGGATTAGCGCCTAATGTCGATCACAAAAGTGGCCCTTTATGTAATGAAAAGCCCACCACCGGAGCACAGTGGTGGGCCTGACATGGCACTAGGAATGGAGAGCCGATCTGAGGGACGTTGGATCGGCCGCCCGACACCGAACTTCGAGATGCGCCTCGTGTTCCAGCCTAATCGCCCTCGGGCTGCTACGGTGCTGTCGATTTCCTTCTCGACACGTTGTTCTGGTTTGAATACCGGGCGACCCCTGGTACATCTTCTGGTGAGCACTGCTTGGCGCCTGGCGGGCGGCTGTGCGCTGTGGCGGAGGCAGTTCGGACGACACACCTCGACTAATGGCCGACTAGGCCCCGGTACGTGGCGGCACCCGATCAAGAAGAGTAATGTCCTCCGAGCCTGCAGCGGGCATTTCGCCATTCGGAGTCAACTTGTTGATCGCCTCAGGCAAATCACGCGTTATCCTGGCGATCAGTTCATCCCGGGACAAGCCGGTCTGCATTGAAAGCGAAGTCAGCGTTTCATCGTCGATCGCCGTCTCGACCTCTTTCGGCTCGATGGGTTGGTTCGGGCCGCGGCTGACCCAGGAATCCACCTTAGACCCGGCTCCCGCATTCCTGAATCGCTCGACGATATCGCCAAGCGCTGTCCCGGAAACGCCTTTGGATAGTTGGTCCAGTATGCCGCCCTGCGGATTGTTCGGATCGCGACTCCCGCGCAGCAATTCCCCGATTTTGTCGCGATTTTGGTAGGCGAGCACGCCTAATATGGCCACAGCCAATCTGCCCAGATTTGCCATTGATCATCCTCCCAGCAATCACAGGGAAGCAGTTGTGGGCGGAAAGGTTCCGTAGCGGACGAAAAGTAGCCGGCAGCGTGTTGGAGGAAGATCGGCGGCATATCAGCTTCATTGGCTACGCAGCCAATTGCCTATGATTGAGCCGCTGCCCCGGATATATCGTTCTACACAATCCTCAATTGGTGGACTCCCGCGATATATCAGCAGCTAGTGTGTTCCGCCGTCAGGCCAGAAGGAGGGCAATGCCTGCGGAATCCGGGAGGAAACGATGACTGCAAAAAAAGAAGACTACCGCACGAACAGAGCTGACTATCTGCTTGCCGCGAAGGTCGAGCGACCGCTGATGATGATCGCAATGAGTCACTGGCAAGGGAGATGTGCCAAAAGGACTGGCGCTTAGCCGCGTTGGCCGCAAATCCCTGTAACAGCCTGCCGGAACCGAGGAAGCCAAGCCGCCCGCTTCTGTAAGAGCGGAAACTCGCCTATTTGGGTAAGGCGTCCAGCCCTTCCGCCGCTCCGGCGTCAGAGCATGGTTTGTGAACTGCAAGTTCCGATCATCGCGGCCAGCGGCGCGGCATTCGTTGCAATAGATGATCTCGATCACCAATGAAGGCAGGGCTGGCCCGGCCCGAACCGCCTGGCCAATGAGGCGACGTTGAGACCGCCCCATGGAACAATTTCTGGGCGCTCGGCATTGTTTGTCGAATTCAACGGAGGGCCAGCCAATGTCCATCATTGAAAGCATCACCGGCATCTTCTCATCGAAGGAAGAGCCGAAAAAGGGGCGTGCAAGAAAGGCCGCTGCGCCGAAGAATGCAGCTCCGAAGAAAGCCGCTGTTAAAGCGTCCGCTGCCAAGAAAGCCGGTGCCGCACCGGCGATGTCAGCCCACTCGAAAGACTCTGCCTCAAAGGGTAAGTCAGGGCAGCGCAAGGCGGCCGCCAAAAAGAAGGCAGTCCACTGACGGAAGAACCCCGCGAAAGCGGGGTTTCTTTTACAGAACCGCCACCGGTTAACTCCACAGGATCTCGGCCCGGCGCCTGCTTTCAGGCAATTCACCCTACGAAGGCGCCGTATCCCCCCAAGACGGCTGACTAGCCGGGCCTGTTCCCTCAATCTGGGTTGCAGAGAGGCCGGGCTATTGGGGAACTTATCGCATAAGTGCAATCTCTTCATATCCGTAAGCCGGAGGCCTCCCGACACAAAGTCGTTCGCGCCGCTTCTTTGGAGGCGCAGCGTCCGTCTCCTCCCCGAATGCAAGGACTTCGCTCCTGCCGTTGAACCTCCACGTCCCACGAACGTTGAGCGCGACCAAGACCTATTGCCAGGGAGTGCAAATGACCAAACCGATCGAGAGCTGGAACGATACGTACGAACCAGTTGAGCTTGCCCAGAAATACGGTCTAACAATCGGGCAGGCTAAGATCGCCATCAGCTCCAACGGCCCTTCGAGACATGGCTGCGAAGTGGGAGCGGAGGCTTTCCGGAATGCCTTGAAGATCCGGACCGGGCGGAAACCTTCACGTCATCGTTCCGCCGGTCCAAATCCCCGGGCAGGTTGACCCAAACTCCATCAATCGGTGCGGCCGCCTTGTTGGTGGATAGTTGCTTCAAGCACGGCCTGATACGCTGCCGGTATCTTCCTCGATTTCGCTGCTGTTGATGCCGTCTGCCACCGCCTTCGCGGTGAGTGCCGCGGTCTGGCCAGTCGTCGTTCAGTGGCTCTCGGCCGCCGCCGGCGGCTACCTCACCGGACGTTTGCGAACGAAATGGGTCAACATTCACAGAGGTCTATTTCCGCGATACGGCACATGACTTTTTGGTCGACCGTGAACAATCCGAGCCCTAAGCGGCGACCGGCTTCGGCCGGATTTGAA
>NZ_SUGA01000056.1 GCF_004963255.1 Mesorhizobium sp.
CGAAGTAAACCATCGACGCATTGCTGCACAGGACCAGCCCCACGAGCCGACAAAAGATATGAAGTGCAACGCCGTTCTCCTGGTTTTTCGCCAGATCATGTTGCGAGCTCGTCGGCCGCAACATGCGTCTGGCAGTTCTTGGGGCAGACGCGGGCGCAGGCTCCGCAGCCGATGCAGCGGCCGGCATTGTCAACAACCATGATCATGCGATTGAGCTCGCCGTCGAAATCGTCGTCCTCGTCATCGCAGGGGCCGAGGATTTCACCCGCATCATCAACGCCGTGAAGATGCATGACATCGCGCGAGCAGACCTTGAAACAACGGCAGCAGCCGATGCAGATTTGCTATCGATGGAGGTCAGGTACGGCGGCATCCAAATGGAGCCGTCACGGGTGGTGAATGTGCGCATCATCCTAAATTCTTCATTGAAGCGAGTTCTCTCTTGGCAACATCCAACTCGGCATAAACGGCTTGGGTTTTCTCGGCGACTTCCTGTATGTCGGCCCACTTGCCCGGCAGACCCTCGACAAGGTCCTGCAATGCCATCTTGGCAATAGCTGCACGCAACTGGAGCTTTCGGACTTTCTTCCTCATCTTATCTAGGTCTGACATAGATCCTTCCTGGAACAATGGTTTTGTTGATGCGCTCCATCTCGGGCTAGGCTTCAATGGCTGCAGTCGCATCGTCGACCAGTTTCGTACCGGCCTCAGCAAGTTTGCGGAAAGTCTCGAAGCCGAACCGGTGGACGTCTCGACAGAACGCCCAACCGCTGGAAGCCCGCAGGGGCTTCATTCCAATTATTGGCGACGTCGACACGCCGGAGCGCTCCTCGATCGCAAGCGCTACGGCGGTGTAAACATGTCGAGCCTCCACAGCGCGTCAGGATCGGGATCGCCGCCAAAGGGTACCGCACGTTGCTGTTGCTTGGTGATGATGAACTCGGCCAGCAGCTCGGCATCCGAATGGCCTTCCCATAAGCCGAAGGAATCCTGAGTACGAATGAGCCGCAGGAGGCATTTGACGAACGGGGAAGCAAGGGCCTCGTCGTCATTGTTGACAGCAGGGCCAACCGGAGGAATTTCGTTGTTCGTCATTTCAGTCTTCGTCTTCGAGGTACGATTTCCTTTTCCTGCGATGCCCACTCCGGGTCCGCTTGCGTGGCCGACGAATGGCTTGGGCGGGCCAACCCCAAGAGTGCCCCGTGGCCGACCTCGACATGTCCACGAGTGCGAGACCTGCGGCGCGAATTCGCGGCGCACATCGTCTGCGCCGCGATCCGACCGGTGGTCAACGCAATTGAAATCCAACCTTCCGCAAGCCGCCGCCCTGCTGCATCGACATACTTGCTGCGAAGAGAGCTTCGATGGGCGGATTGGCCAGTGTTCAATTCCAATTGTCAGTCCCTTCGCGATTCTTGCTCAGGAAGTGACTTCGTTTTGAGTTTCGGGTGCCTTCTTTTGCGGAGCCACACAAAGATCCGCGTGACAGGCAGGCTCACCCGTGTAGTTGGCCAGTGCTTCGAGCAATGGGGTAAGATAGTACTGTTTGGTGTGGTCCGGAATTGGCCCCAGCCGGTCCACCGATTTCAGTGCCACCTCGATCAACTCGATTGCGCGATCTTTGTTGCCGCTCTCGTAATAATACTGAGCTACCGGGAGGTACCGGAGGTATTTAAACGGGCCATCGCCGTTCGGGGGATTGAGTGCCAGTATCTGTTCCGAGAGCTCGTTGCCCATCGCAAAGCGCTCCGCGCGCGGAAGATGGGAATTGTCCATCGTGGGATCGAAGAGTTGGTTGAGGGCCAAGGCCATCCACGACACCGCGTCGGACGTTTTGTCGATCGCGTCCTCGACCAATTCTCGCATGACCGGCATGCCGGTCTTGATGTCGCGCAGCTTGTGAAGCAGAAGATCCGCATGAATCTGCCGGAACTCACAAGAGTCTGGCATCAAGGCGAGGCCTTCTTCGATGGCCAAGAGCGCCGCCGTCCAATCCTCGGCCTGCATCGCCGGCTCAAGTTTGGCGTATATCGGCCCGGTAAGCGACATTTCGCGCGCTGCAAGTTGGTTATGCGCGATGCGCTTTGCATCGGCGGCTTTCGCTTCATAGCTGCTGCGCCAGCTGCCGTTAAGGACTTTCGGCAAAACGTCATCGAGTTCCGCCGGGTGGCCGATAAAAGCGATGTGGCCGTCGCGGTCGACCACGAACGAGGTGGGAATCCCAATCGAAGAGCTGGGATCCATCCAGAGCTTGTTCATTTCGCCAATGTAATCGAACCCGATACGATAATTCAGATTCGGGAACTCCTCGGTCAGCCAGGCATCCACGTTGGTCCGCGCCTCGTCTGCGGTAGGACCCTGTTCGCAGGCGGCAACTCCGACCGCCTCAAATCCGCTGCCTTCATATTTCTCCTGCAGTTCGATCAAATGGGGCATGGCGTCGACACATGGTCCGCACCAAGTCGCCCAAAACTCAACGAGGTAGACCTTGCCGGGCCGAAAGTTCGTGAGGGGCTCGCCACGCAGCCAGTTCTCCACTTTGATCGCAGGAGCCGGGGACCCCATACGCAGTTCCATCTTGGTGTCCAAAGTCATTCCACACCTTTCGTCTCTTTTGTCGCGGAATATTTTCCAGTCAAAATCGGACACGGTCTCGAGGGCATTGCTCCCTCTCGCTTGCTTCAGCGGAGCTCTCACCGTGTTGCCGCACATCAAGCACGGCAAAGGGCATGCCAACCCTTCTTAGCTTCGGCAAGCGCCGGTACCGCCTTGAATAAGCGAGCCCTAACACGGCCAGCTGACGTTAACCTGAATGTCGGCTTTCGACGGCTCACCTTAGCGGCTGCCGTTTAGGAAGGTGAGAGTTTGGCTGGCCCGCTGGCGATAAGACCGGCTTCGGCGTCCTGGAGTAGTCGCACTTCGGCGATGGGGTCGAAAGTGCGGGAGAGGCTCGGTACCCTTGCAGCCACCGCCGCATGTGGCCCGGCGTCATAATTCGCGTCGCGGTTGCCAACGGCGGCGTTGGGCTCGATCCACGTGGCGTTGAGCCCGACAGCACGTAAAGCTGCATCGTGATTGAATGCCCTTTGCTGTTTCACGCCAAGCAGGAGTCGCGCGACGCTACCTTGCTCAAGCGCGAGCAGAGCGATCTGACGCCGTAGGAATATTGCTCGTCCCGCTTTTGCCGCCAGAGGCGGAAATCTTTCCTGAATGCCACCGCCGATCATCAATATCGACGAATCATATCCCGCTGCCCATTTGTTCGACTCCGAGGTCGGGCCAGCACTCCGTCAAGGGACGGTTGATGAACCCTAGATGCTCGGGATTGGCGCATGGCGCGCGCCGCAGAAGGCTGTCAAGGATGCGGCGCGCTCGCCAGGCCAGCAGCCCAAAGTTCGGATCAGCCAGCCCGCGCTGTCCAAGGCAGGCGTTCTGAACGAAAAGGCGTCGGTCTCGCGGTCCGTCCCAGTACACCGAAAAATCCTCGCCGATGGCGAGCTCATTGCCGATCTGTTCGAGGCGATCTGCGATCGGTTCTAGGAAACCCGGCAGCGGTTTCTCGTACCCGGTGGCCAGGATGACGATATCGGCGGTTACTTCTCCGATGTTGTCCAAGCCGCGTTGCAGCGTGAGCCTGTGCCCTGCTCCGGCATTGATGCAGCGCGACACGTTGCAACTTGGCCGCAATGTGATCTCGCATTGGTGTGGCTCGAGAAAGGCGTGGTGGTAGAGCGCCTGATAGACCGCGCGCAACTTGCTTTCTGAAATGCCCTCGGAGGCAAGCGCGAAACGCCGCAGGAACAGCTGTCGATGCACCTCGCTCATCGCAGCAAAACGATCCGAGAAGCATGGCGTGAACAGCCCGTTTGTGAACGCGTGGTCGTCGAAAGGCATCTCGCGCGTCAAGACCCATGTGATCGCCGCGGGCCGCCGTTCTTTCGGCCGGCCGACAAGGTGCAGTAGCAGCTCGGCTCCCGACTGTCCGCCGCCAACAACGCAGACATGCTTTTTTTGCACCTCAGGATTGATGTGGGCCAACTCAGATGAGTGGAACAGGTTGGGTCCAGTCCAGCCATGAAACTGAGGCGGAATTTGCGCCTGCTTGCCTATGTCGATGACGAGGTTTCTTGCATCAAGGACCGCGTTGTCCGTCCGCACGCGAAACTCGCCGTCAAAGCGGATTTCGCGAACGGCCTCGCCGCCACGGACAAGCGGATTCTTCTGGAACGCCCAGTTGAGATATTGGGCGAACTCGGCTCTAAGCACCCCGTGAAATTGCGCATTGAGGAAATTGTAAAGACGCCCGTTCTCGTGGAGGTAGTTTACGAATGTGTAGGCTGATCGCGGATTGACCAGAGTAACCAGATCCTGGAAGTGGCCGACCTGGAGCTCCGCGCAATCGAAAGCGCTGCCTGGATGTCCTCGGAAATCGACCTCCTGGTCCAGGAACAGTGCCCCTTGCGCAATCTCTTCCTGTATCTGACACGCAAGGCTCAAATTAGATGGTCCAGCACCCACACCAATACAAAAGAGGTCCACTTATCCTTACTCCTCTAGGAGTGTTTTCCAACTCAGCGGCATGTTGACGTCGATTGCCGGGCATTGAGCAATGCGAACCTCACAGGCATGCTTGAGCCGCGGTCCCGACTGAGAGGACAGCAAAAGCGTGTGCCGCCTTCCAGGTCTTGGGCTCAATGTCGGCGGCATCGACAGCGGCGCGGCGTGATCCGAACCCAAGAGCAGAAGGAAAGTGTGTGATGCTGTCGCGCGGCTCTTCCGGATCTTACGGCGGCTTCTAGCGCCGGCCTCCACCCCAGGAGTGGCTGTTTCCCTGCCACGACGGAAGCGGCTCTTTCTTTCGAGGGGCGTAACCATGGATAACGGCTCTTAATGCTTTCGGAGACTCCCATGCATGCGGCGTGCCGGATAAAGACCTGTCAAACCAACGAGTTCGCGCAGTTCCAGCTCGTCTGGAATCCGACATTGTCGCACGCCCGACGATCGGGCAGGGGAAGCTCCGCGGCAGCGGCCCTTGCACACCGCAGGCTGACAGGGACAGCCGCCGATTTGACGCGCGTCCGGGTACTGATAAGGGGCCTTCCAACAGGGTTCGCGCACGAGGCGGGGTCTCCTGGTACACCCGCCCTGTGGCTTGGCTGCGGTCTGCTGCAGCCGTTCGTCTTTACTGCCCGTTGCGGACGATCTCGCACGAGTTGGTTCACGAGAGCGTCGTGAAGCAGTCGAGGCGTCCGGTTTGGCTCTGACAAGCGTCGCAAGATGTTCGCGGATCCAGCCATGTCTCCGCAATCCGACCGGTAACCGACGACGACTTCGGACTGGTTGGCGGTCCTACGACCTGATCGGTGTTCCTACGGAGCTGATCAGCGAGCCAAAAACAGCGGCAATGTGGTCTTCCCAAAGCTCCAGCTCGGCGGACCGCCGAAAATCCGCTCACGCAGCCCACGGCTGCCATAAGCACCCATAACCATCATGTCAGCACAGATGTCGTTCGCGTGCTGGGTCAGCACTGTGCCCGCCGATTTGCCGGCGCTCTTAAGCAGGTCAACGGAGACCCGAGCACCGTGCCGAGTAAGATAGGCAGCGATGTCAGCTCCAGACTGCGCGCCTTTCCCGTTGTTTTGCGCCTTTGGATCGACCATAGCGACACAGACTTCCTTGGCAGCGGATAGGATACTAAGAGCTTCCCGAACCGCACGCGAGGCCTCTACACGCGAATCCCAGCCGACCAGCACGCGTCGAGGCGACAGCGTCGCCTTAACGCCCTTCGGCACGATGAGCACCGGCTTTCCGCTATCGAACAAGCAGCCGTTGACAACAGGAGGTCCGAGAGTCTCATCGTTGAGGAGGTCTCCTCCAACGATCGTCAGGTCAGCGCAGAGCGCCCGCTGTCGTGCCACTTCACCGAGGCTAGCCGGATCGCAATAGTCGGTGTCAACGTCACAGGAAAGCGACATAGCTTTCAGCCTTTTGAGGATATCCGCGGACCGTCTTTCCATTCTGGTCACGTCCTGTGAAAATTTCTCGATTTGCTGAAATCGATAGTTCGGTACTGCAATTGCCTGTGCACGTCCTGTATTCCATTCGGGGGGCGGAGACGACATCAAGAGCAATGGAGGCGGTATAATGAGTACCGATAGGTGCGCGCCGACCTCGGCACACAGTCCGGCAGCTGTTGTGAGGTCCTCATCAGAATGATCAGCACCCGTCACACTGAATATGCTTTTAAATTCCATTTGCCTGCTTCTCCTGGTCTTCGTTAGGAGCGCCTCAAAGCGGCAACACCGCTCTCAGGAGGAAGAGAGAGCGGCACCACGTTCGATCACCGATTTCAGTCGTCCGGCTTCTCGAGCGAGTAGCCGGCCGACCTGACGGTGCGAATGACGCTGCCGGGCAAGGCCGTTTTCAGCGCCCTCCTGATTCGGCTGATATGGACATCGACGGTGCGTGCACCGACATGAATGTTGGGCAGCCAGGCCGCCCCGATAAGCTCGTCCCGGCTGAAGACCTTGCCGGGGGCCTCAATCATAAGCCGCAGCACGTTGAAATCGATCCGTCCGAGATGGATGTCGTGGCCATTACCGCGAACCCGATGGGCATCGAGCTTCATCTCCAGGCCTCCACAACAAATCCAACTGTCGTTTTCAACCCCGTTCGGACCACGCTTGGTCAGCCCGAGCCTCGCCCGCAGGCAGTCGAGCAGCTTGGCCGGAGCCACCGGCCGCACAAAGCTCTCAACGCCTGCCTTCAAGAGATCGAGGTGCTGGTGCTCGGCGCCAGGCGCGATCAGGGCGATGATAGGCAGGTCGGTGGTGCGCGGTTCCCGCTTGAGGTGGGCGCAAATTGCGGACCCGTTTATGCTGGCTGGGTCGCAATCCAGCACTACGGCCTGAAGCTCCCGTTGTTCGGCCAAGGCCAGCGCAGCCTTCGCGCCGTCTGCCGTCTCACTGCTGAAACCGTCAACCTCCAGTATGTGGCTGTAGAGCAGATAGAACTCGGCATCTTGCGAGCAGATCAGGACCAGCGGCTTCTTCATCGGCGATACCCCAACAACCTGGTCGGCCTCGAGTCCCTGGATCGAGGGGACTGGCCAACATAGTTTCTCGGGTCCGTCATGATGGCCTTTCTCGAAAATCGCGCCCATCATGCCAGCGCCACGTGGGGAAAGGTTTCGATGACTGAAATCGCATCGTCGACCAGCTTCGTACCGGCCGTGGCGAGCTTCAGGAGCGTCTCGAAGCCAAACCGGTGGACATCGCGCAGCGTTTTGGACAAAACGACCAGCCGTCCGGTCGTGAAAAGCACCCGACCAAAACCCTCATGGCTCACCTGGATCATCGGCGATGCCATAAGGCCGCAGCGCTCCTCGATCGCAAGCCCGATGGCGGCGTAGTACTTGTCGAGCCTCCACAGCACGTCGGGATCGGGATCTCCGATGATTGGGATCCCTCGGCGCTGTTCCTTGGTAATGATGAAGTCGCCCAGCAGCTCAGCGTCCGCTTTGCGTTCCCACGAGCCATAGGAATCCTGAGAACGGATCAGCCGCACGAGGCATTTGACGAACGGGGTGCAAAGAGCCGCCTCGTCTTCGGCGACAGCTGGGGGGATTGCGGGGTCAGGCATTGGCGTCCTCCTCTTTTCAGTCCTCGTCCTCGAAGGACGGTTTCTTTTCGGCAATGCCCGCTCGCGCCAGCACCTTGCGCAGCCAAGGCGGAGGACACGTCCTGAGCATCATCTGCGTGCGCAAGAGCACCTGTGGGATCGATTGGGGCTCCGCCACTTTGATCGGGTGGATTTTTGCCGCGACAAGCTTGGCTGCCGAAGGGCCGCCAATTGCCAGACAAAACAGGATCTGACAGCCCTTGAGCGCATCCACCTTTGGCGTGATGCGATCATCGCGCTCGGCCCGATGCTCCCCGCTTTCATCGGACACGTCATCGAAGGCCACGGCTTCTACGAGATTCCATTCCTCGCGCGTCACGTCGTAGACAGCAAAGCGCCTGGCCGACCCGAAATGGGCGTTGAGGTCCTGCATGTCCTGAGTGGCGATCGCAACGCGCAATGCGCCCTTACGTCGTTCAGGCATCGGGGCGAAAACCTCACTACTGACCAGCGAGAGGCGGCGAACAGCGTTCATCGTGATATTTCTCGATTACGGAGTGGATCAAGCGCCTCAGGAGTGGGCGCGTGTTGGTTGGCCTGGAAGATGCTGGCGACCTCGAAGATCATGTCGCGGGTGCCCTGATAGAGAATTGCGAGCTTGTGCTGGCTGCCTAGTCGATCGAAGACCGGGAACCCGATGCGCATGAGCGGAATTCGGAGCCGCTCCGATGCTTGGCGCCCGTGCGAATGCGTGACAAGCAGGTCAGCACCGACGGCAAGACTTTCCAGATCGCCGAGATCGCCGATCTGAACCGAAACCGCCGGGACTTTCTCGAGAATTTTAGACCTGTCGGTCGTTGTGACGGCCGCGGCTATCTCGGAGCCGAGGCCAGCAAAGAAGGTCGCAAGTTGGAACAGCTGGTCTGGTTCGGCAGCGATGGCAATTTTCTTGCCGCCGAAATGGAAATGTCCGTCGAGCATCGCGTCCTGCAATTGCGCCCGGCGCCGGCGCACGCGGGCCGGTACCGCCGCGCCCGAAATCGCAGACAGCAGCGACACGAAGCGGTCCGTGTCCTGCAGCCCAGTCAGTGACTGGAACAACACGTAAGGCACGCCGGTCAACCCGTGCAGCGCTTTCGCCGGGCGGCGCATGTGCTCACCGATGGCGATGCATTGCATGGCCGTGCCCAACTCGCGAATGTCTTCGACGCTGGTGCCGCCGTATGTGGTCGCTACCCAGCGGTCAGGAACCGTACCGTCGAGCGAGCCTGAAATGTCGGGCAGAATAACCGGCTTGAGCCCAAAGCTTTCAACCATGTCACGCATATGCTCGATGTCGGCGACAGTGAGGTTGCATCCGGGCAGGATCGCGATCTTCTTCGGCTGCCGCGCACGTTCGCCCGAGCCTGTAATCCCTTTGATCATTGCGGTGACTGCCTTGGCCCAGCCCTCTTCGATCGCGCCGTCAAAATCCGGCGTGTTGGCCAGCACGACCTCCGTACCCGCAAGCTCTTGCGTGTGCTTCAGCTTGATGTTCGCAATATCACTCGCGCAATCTTCGCCACGCGTCTCCACCAGCGCGGTCGTGCACACCCCGATCAGCTTTGGCTTCGTGCGGTTCTTGAGGTTGAGGATGGCTTCTTCAAGATGGTCGGCAGCGCCGAGGATGGTCGCCACCTCATCCATCGCTGTTGTCTGCAATGGAATCGTTTCTTTGAAGTGCCGTACGAAGAGCACGAGCGCGAAGCTTGTGCATCCCTGGCTGCCGTGGAACAGCGGCATCGCGCCGTCGACCCCAAGAAAGGCAAAGGCGGCACCCAGCGGCTGCGACGACTTCAGCGGGTTCACCGCCGCGGATTTGGTCTGGGGAAGGATGCGGGCCATCGGTCGCCTCAACACTCGCTGAACTCGTGTGCCGTCGCGCCGGCGAATTCATCGAACAGGTGCCCGGACTCCTTCTTCGTGCATGGCAGTTCGTCTTTTAGATCAGGCTGGCAATCCCACGGGGCCGGCTGGCGCACCTGAGACCAGACCGGATTGTGAATGGCGAGGTCGATCTGGCGTACGAGTTCCACCATGCCGGCATAGCCGGCATAAGGGTGCTGGCGCTCCTGGTTGATATCGAGCCAGGGCGTCTTGGCCTTGAGCGCAATGAATTGCGTGCGACCGCCCGACAGCATGATATCGGCCCTGTGTTCAGAGAGCATGGCGTACAGCTCGCGCGCAGCCATGTATTCGAACATATGCTTGTCGTGCTTGAGAACTTGTTTGATGCGCTCCTTGTCCTGCACCGTAGATTTCTTGACCGAGGTGCCGACGATCTCGATTCCGATCTCCATCAGCGCACGGACAACCGACCAGGACTTCACACCGCCTGTGTTGAGCAGCACGCGCTTGCCTTGGAGCCTTTGCCGGTAGGATTCGAGTTTCTTCCACGCGATCGCCTCCTGCTGCGCGATCAGCGTCTCCGTGCGCTCGAGGATCTCCGGATCGGCGCCCTTCCTCACCAGCAGCCTGACAAGGTTGCGAAGAGCTTGCGATGTGTCGGAGATGCCATAGAAGGAGCCCTCGAAGAACGGGATGTCCCAGCGCTCCTCCATCTTGCGGGCAAGACTGATCAGCGCGGTCGAGCACACGATCATTGCCGCCCGGGCGCGGTGCGCGGAAGCAATGTCGCGGTAACGCGCATCGCCGGGAATGCAGGCGCGCACCCGGATGCCGAGCCGATCGAGGAGCGGCTTTACAAGCCAGAATTCGCCCGAGAGGTTGAATTCGCCAAGGATGTTGATGTCGTAGGGCCCGGGGTCGTCGGGTTCGACCGTGCCGATGACATGATCGAGCAACGCCTCGGCGGCGAGCTTGTTGCCGAGGTTCTTGGAGCCTGCCAGGCCAGGCGCATTGATCGGCACCACGGCCAAACCGAACTTTTCCGTGGCGCGTTTGCACACGGCCTCGATGTCGTCACCGATCAGCGCCGTTACGCAAGTTGAGTAGACGAAGATCGCCGGCGGCGCGTATGTGTGCTTGATCTCGCGGATCGCCTTGAAGAGTTTCCGCTCGCCCTGCCCCATCACCAGGTCGAGTTCGGTGAGGTCGGTCGTGAAGCTTGTCCGCCACAAGGTCGGCCCTGACGAAACCGCACCACGGTTGTCCCAAGAATTGCCCTCGCAGGCGAGCGGCGCATGGACCAGATGCGCAACGTCGGTGATCGGCTGCAGGACGATCTTGGCTCCGTCAAAGGCGCAGCCGCCGGCTGCCGCCCCTGGTGTCAGCGACTTCGAGCAGCCCTCCTTGCGCGCCTTGGCATCTTTGCCACGGTTCTTATCGCAGGCGGGCTCATCGAAGGCGTCCTTGATTTTGGCGCTGAGGGAGGACATCGCTCAGCCTCCCCAGTCCATTGGGCAAGGAATGGCCTCGGCGAAAAGCCGGCCACGGCTCTTAGCGCGTGAGGTCATAGGAATAATCCGTCACACCCGTCTCGCTCGTCTCGCGATCGAGTTTGTCGAAGATCTTGTCGAGGATCGTCGTCAGCACGCGCAACGCGCCCTGGTAGCCAAAGAGCGCAAAGCGGTGATGATGGTGCCGATCGAAGATCGGAAACATCAGCCGGATCAGCGGCGTTCCGGTGTCGCGCTCCAGGTACTTGCCGTAGGAATTGCCGATCAAAAGGTCCACCGGCTCGGTAAAGAGCAGCGAGCGCAGCGCCCACAGGTCCTTGCCCGCCCAAACCTGGGCAGCCTTGCCGAAAGGCGAGGATGCTAGCAGCTTCTTCAAATCGGCTTCCCATGCCGAGGTGCCATTGGTGGCGAGGCAATGGGTTGGCTCGCCGCCGGTCTCCATGACAAAGCGGGCCATTGCGTGAACGAAGTCGGGATCACCGTAGATGGCGTATTTCTTACCATGCAGCCAGGATTGGCTGTCCGCCATGGCGTCTACCAGTCGGCCGCGCTCGAGGCGAATTGCCTCGGGAATCTCCTTGCCGGAAATCGCCGCGACCTCCATCAGGAATTCGTCCGTCGCCTGAACGCCGAGCGGATAGTGGAACGAGGCCGTCGCCTGCCCGACCTCCTCGCAATAGCCCAGTGTCTTTCGGGTGTTGTGATGCTGCAGCGAAAGCGTTGCCTCGGCGTTGAGGGCCTTCTTCACCTCGTTGATCTTCGTGCCCCCGTCATACATGCGGTATTCACCGTCCGAAGGCGTATCGAACTGGTCAGAGGCATCCTGGATCAATGTATAGGACACGCCCATTACATCGAGCAGGCGCTTGAGCTCCCGGTTGTTGCCGACGCAGAAGCCGTCGAAGCCCGGAATGATGTTGATGGTTCCTTCGATTTGCGTACGCTCCTGACCTTTCCAGAAGTGCTCCAAAATGCCTTTGACCATGTTGTCATAGCCGTCGACATGACTGCCAACGAAGGCCGGGGTGTGGGCAAAGGGCACGTCGAAGTCGCGCGGGACTGAATCTTCGTCCTTGGCGTTCTGGATGAAGCTGTGCAGGTCGTCGCCAATGACCTCTGCCATACAGGTCGTCGACACGGCAATCATCTTGGGGTCGTAGAGCTGGTAGGTGTTGGCGAGCCCGTCGACCATGTTCTTCAGGCCGCCAAACACCGCCGCATCCTCGGTCATTGAGGAGGAGACCGCCGCGGCAGGCTCCTTGAAATGGCGCGACAGGTGCGAGCGGTAATAGGCGACGCAACCTTGGCTGCCGTGGACGAAGGACATGGTTCGCTCGAAGCCGGCGGCAGCGAATACCGCACCCAGCGGCTGGCAGGCCTTGGCCGGGTTCACGACAAGCGCTTTGCGGGCGAGGTTCTTTTCGCGGTATTCCCACGTCTGGGTGAAATCGCGCTGATCGGAAACGATTTCATCGGGGTGCGGACATTCGAAGTTTAGCTTCTTCTCAGCGAGCATCTTTCTGTATTCCGGCTCGCGGAACAGGGGAGCGTGATCGAGAATTTTTTCAGCCGACTGCGGCATGATGATTACCTCTTTTGCATCTGGCTGCGCGGGACGGCAGCTCAGGACGTCAAGACGTTCCAGGCTCCGGCGGATCAGAGACCGCGGGAGTTCACCGTCTCAGTGGGAGACTGGGGCTGAAGCAAATGTTTATTCGGCAGCCATCGCCCGCTCATCGCCCCGGCTTCTTTTCCAAGGCGCGTGGAATAGGTCCCAGACCGGGTTGTTAATGGCGAGATCCACATCACGTGCGAAAATGGCAAAGCCGTCGTAGCCGTGATACGGGCCTGAATAATCCCAGGAATGCATCTGGCGGAACGGTATGCCCATCTTCTGCACCGGGTATTTTTCTTTGATTCCCGAGCCGACCAGATTTGGGCGAATCCCTTCGATGAATTTCTCCAACTCATAGCCGGTCACGTCATCGTAGATCAGCGTGCCGTTCTTCACGTAGTGGCCGGTGCGCTGATAGTCGTCGCTGTGGGCGAATTCATAGCCGGTGCCCACGATGACCATGCCGAGGTCCTCGTAGGCCGTGACGACGTGGCGGGGGCGCAGGCCGCCGACATAGAGCATCACGGTATTTCCTTCCAGGCGCGACAGGTACTTGGCGATGACCGCATCAACAAGCGGCCTGTACTTGGCAATGACCTTTTCGGTCTTCTCCTCGATTTCCGGCCCAAAATGCTTGGCTATGTTGCGCAGAGAGGCTTCGATCTGGGAGGGACCGAAGAAATTGTACTCCATCCAGGCGACGCCATACTTTTCCTCCATATGCCGACAGATGTAATTCATCGACCGGTAGCAGTGGATAAGATTGAGCTTAGCCTTCGGGGCGCGCTCGATCTCTGCGAGTGTGGCGTCACCCGACCAGTTGCCAACCACGCGCAGCCCTATCTCCTCAAGCAGTATGCGCGAGGCCCAGGCATCGCCGCCGATATTGTAGTCGCCGATGACGTTGACGTCGTAGGGGCCGGCCTCGAACTTGACATCCTTTTTGTCGAAGACCCAATCCCGGATTGCATCATTGGCGATGTGGTGGCCAAGCGACTGCGAGACGCCGCGGAAGCCCTCGCAGCGTACCGGCACGATCGTCTTGTCATACTCCTTGGTCTTTTTGCGAGAAACGGCCTCGGTGTCATCGCCAATCAGGCCGATAGGGCATTCGGACTGCACGGTGATGCCGTTGTTGAGCGGAAACAAGACTTCAATCTCGTCAATGATCTGTTCCAGCTTCTTGTCGCCGCCGAAGACGATGTCCTTCTCCTGGAAATCGGAGGTGAACTGCATTGTCCCGAACGTGTCGACGCCCGTTGTACCGACGTAGTAGTTGCGGCGCTGCGACCAAGAATATTGGCCGCAGCCGACCGGGCCGTGCGAGATATGGACCATATCCTTGACTGGCCCCCACACCACGCCTTTCGAACCAGCATATGCACAGCCGCGAATCGTCATCACCCCGGGAATGGACTTGATGTTCGATTTGACGTCGCATTCGGAAAGGACCTCGCTTTCCCCGCCAGCCTCGTTGCCGCTCTTTGCGACGTTGAGGTGCTTCTTGCGGCGCTTCGCCGCCTTGTCGGGATAATGCGACAGCACCTCTTCGATAAGCTTCGCATGAAGAGCACCGTCATTCTCGTATTCCCGGCTCATGAGTCCCCCTTTCAAGGTTGGGTGACGCCTCAAAGAATAGGCGCCGTTCTCTGCAAGGCGCGCCGATTCATGGCAGCGCTAATGTCACTACTGGGCCGCCGCCTTCGCCGCTTCCTTGGAGTGAAGCTCGGCAAGCATCTGCTCGTCGGTCTTCATGATGCCGAAGTCGAGCAGCATCTCCTCCAGCTCCTCCATGGTGATCGGCGTCGGGATCGTACCCTGGCCCGAATTGGCGTGGATCTTCTCGGCCAGAGCGCGGTATTCCCCTGCCTGCTTTGAGTCCGGCGCGTACTGGATCACCGACATCTTCCTGAGTTCGGCATGTTGGACGATGTTGTCGCGGGGCACGAAGTGGATGAGCTTGGAATTCAATCGGCCAGCCAGTGCTTCGGCCAGATCGAGTTCGCGGTCGGTTTGACGTTCATTGCAGATCAGCCCGCCCAGCCGCACACCGCCCGAATGGGCATATTTGAGGATGCCCTTGGCGATGTTGTTGGCGGCATAGAGCGCCATCATCTCGCCGGACATGACGATATAGATCTCCTGGGCCTTGCCTTCGCGGATCGGCATGGCGAAGCCGCCGCATACCACGTCGCCGAGGACGTCATAGGAGACATAATCGACATCGTCATAAGCGCCATTCTCCTCGAGGAAATTGATCGAGGTGATGACGCCGCGGCCGGCGCAACCGACACCCGGCTCGGGGCCGCCGGACTCCACGCACTTGATGCCTCTGTAGCCCACCTTGAGCACGTCCTGGAGTTCGAGGTCTTCCACCGAGCCTTCCTGTGCGGCGAGATCCAGGACGGTATCCTGAGCTTTCGAATTCAGGATCAAGCGTGTGGAATCGGCTTTGGGGTCGCATCCTACGATGAGGATTCTCTGCCCGAGGTCGACAAGGGCAGCGAGCGTATTTTGGGACGTGGTGGACTTGCCGATGCCGCCTTTTCCGTAAAAGGCGATCTGACGCAGACCTGACATAATAGCTTTCCTTCCTTCGTTCTAATTATCGCGACTGCCCGCGACACAAGTGCCGATAGGCAGCTCGTGCCGCCTCACACCAAGCATCGCAAAAAGCGTACCAGCGTGATCGGCCGATCCCAGAAGAAACTTTGTCATTAAATTCCAGCCGCTTAGACGGCGGCAAAACGCGCGAACGGGCCTTTCAGGCGTCTGTCACGGACACGACAAAGCCGACACAGATTGTCGTGCGCCATCCAAACCGCCGTGTGTCGAGCTCGAAGCGGGAGAATGGGGAAGTTAGCCCAAAGCTGATGGCGAGACCATCGGAAGACATCGGCTCTTGTCTTTCCAGCCTGCCATTGATCGGGCGGTCGCTGGATGAGCAGGAGCCTGGGGCTTGACCGCGGCGCGGGTAGTTCAGGCAGGCTTACAGAGCGGGAACGCCGGCGGCCGATAGACATCCGCGCTTAACCTTTCATAGCCCGTCTACAAGTTGGTTCCGCCGACGCGCTATATGGAAGCCAAATAATTCAGTAGCTTAGCCGAGAGCATTGATTTTTTCAGAAAGATACGTGTTATACGCGTATGAACCGCCGAACCCATGGTCGGCGCCCTCATGCGCGTGAGACCCCGTTGTGGGCGAGGCTCGCGACTGGCTGCACGATCCTAGCCGGCCTGCTTGCCATTGAGTTTGGTCCCGCCGCGGTAGGCTGCGGCATCAAGGGCAACATCAGCTACAACACTGGCAAGAAGATTATCACGTTCTTGGACAGGAATCTTACTGGGAGACACGCATCAACCTATTGAAGGGCGAGCGGTGGTTTTGTTCAGAGGAAGCTGCACGAAAGGCGGGCGGGCGGGCTTCGAGAGGTTAGTGTCGCGGCAGCTTGCAGATCTGCCCACGGGGCCGCCACGATCGCAAAGTGTGTACAAAAGCGCCCTCTCTGCCGAACTGAACAGTGCTCACGGCCATAGCCTCGGATGAGCCCGACTGGCTTGACCTCTGCATGATGAGAGCAGCTTTTACACCAGGTGCGCAGCACATGTCTTTAACGAACGCATCGTCTTCAAGAATATAGAGAGCAATTCGGAAAACCGAGTAGTTGGCGGCGAAGCTAGGAGAAGGTATACACTACCCTCTTGTTACCCCAGAGTAGAACGTGCAGCTGCGGCAAGACGCGGGCTTCGAACCACCTGTCGCTGGTCACCTTTTCTACCAGCGGTTCCATGCGCATCATATTCCGTCGGACTCGACAGAGACGTCTTCATTACCACGGCGGGGCGGCGTGTGATTGCCGGGTTGCAGACAAACCTCGCCGCGACGTATTTGGGACGAGTGGTGTCGGCACCGAATCCCTATCATTTAGACTAGCCAGCTTGGGGAGCGCCGTCAGACCGCCAGACCGGAAGAGGAGGCTTCGCGCCAACTTGTGCCAAGAATGTTGGACCGTGCGGAACCGCTGGGGCGGCGCTCAACTCTGGCGCAGGATGAAGCGTCGATTGGGTGAATGAATAGGGCGCGCGTTCGACGGGTAGAGTGAGGCAAATCGCTGGATGTCTGCCGGATCAACGTCAACCGGTTCCATCGCCACCATCCACTCGACGTTTTCGGTGCACGGCGGCGTCGTCAGTGAGCCCTCATAAGTCCAATAGCCAAGCGAGGCTGGCAGAAGCCAGTTGGGATTCACCTCGTCGATCGTCACCTCCCCATTCGGCAGTTCGGGAAAGGCCGCAGCAAGGGCAGCAAAGCTGGCATTTGTCGCGCCGGGCGTTAAAAAGACGCCCAGCACGCCCAGAGTACCACTTTGCGTGTCCTTGTGAACGAAATGCACCTCCATCGGGAAGCTCTTGCCCGCCACGTGATGTTCGCTTGGCGCATGGAAATGGAACTGTACCAGTTCGTAGACACGATCGCCGCGGGTCAGCGTGCTGCCTTGTGGCATATTGATTTGAATGGTGTGGCCGTTGTTCACCATATTGCCGCCGCCCTTGTGCCAGCCGATGGCGATATGCGGGATATCCGCCTTGACCGCGCTGTTGATATTGATCGGCGATTGCTGCGTGCCGGCAGAGCATACGAAATTTTCCTTATCCAGATCAGCCCAGTGCTCCGGTCCGACCGGACCGGTGTACCCCCAATGGGCACTGGTCGCTTGGGCGGCTTGAACGCAAATCCGGCATGCGCCGAGCGCAACCAACCCTTTGATCAGGTGACGACGATACATATTACTTTTGCTCCTCTTGCGAACTGATGTTGGTGGCTGCCCTAATGGACGCGTGATGGCCAATCGGCGCGGCCAGTATTGTCCTTTGCAACTGATAGATGCCCGCACGCCTTGGCGTGCTTTCATAAGTGCGGCTGCCGTTTCTCGGCTGGCCGGCTTCTGCAGCCCGCAACGGGGGCAGTTTCAACCAGCTAAACGATAAAAAATTTTAGCAGACCAGCGCTTGACCCCCGCCGCAAAGGCACAGGCGAAGGTGATCACTGCGCGGCTGCCGTTCGCGCCGGAGGCCGCATCGCTATACTTTACACTCGCTGCCCAAGGAGACGCAGGCGACCCCAATACGTTTTCATCGCTACTCCCGACGCAGCCGACCCACGCCACGAAAACGTTGCTATATTTCACGTTGGGCCAATGAGGAAATCGATCTTCTTTATGGAAGGCATTTGCGCAATGGATGCATTCCCATGCTGACAGTCGTGCGTCAGGCCGGACAATGAGATACATCGATAAGAGCTGGACAAGGATGAGGGGATGACGTGCTTGCGACGGAGCAGGTGGGGCGAGAAGGCCAGTTCTTGCGGATTTCAACTTTGCGTGACGACAGCTCATCGGAGTCAAGGTGACACACGCCGGCAGCGGGGTGTCCGGGCGGTTTCCAGCCGCACAATCGCGAGACCGCTGACGCGAACAAAGCTCGGCTGTACTCGGCACGCGAAGAGAGCCTGCCAAGCCGTTGGAGCCCGGCCTTCCGGTGCGACGCAAGCCACAGACTAGACCGCCCTCTTGTTACCCCAAAGCAGAACGTGCAGCTGCGGCAACACGCGGGCTTCGAACCACCTGTCGCTAGTCACCCTTTCGACAAGCCATTCCATTCGCATCATTATTCCGTCCAAGTCGACAGAGGCGTCTTCACTGCCAGGGAGCGGCGGCGTGTGATTGCCGGGTTGCAGATAGATCGGAAGGTGCGGATATCTCGCCGCGACTTCTTTGGCGTAGGCATAGTCACTCTCGTCGAAAACGACGAGCTTGAGCACGATTTGCGGCTTCTCTTGCGCCGCTTCGAGGCATGCATCAAACGCAGCCCAACGGGTCGTCATCTCGCTGGACGGCGGCTTTGGGCTAAGGGTCAGCACGTCAAGATCCGCAAACCACTCCCTCACCACGGAACCCTGCGTTTCCAGTGCAAAACGATAGCCCTCGCGATGGCCTCGTTCTATGAGGGGACCGAACGGCTGAATGGCCGGGTTGCCGCCTGACAAGGAGACCATAACCGGCCTGCCGCCGGAAAGCGCATGGACGGTTTGCCACACGGCATCGATCGGCATCGGTAGCCATTCATGGCGATACTGATTGTCCACCGCGTGAAGGCTGTCGCACCATGAACAGCGATAATCACATCCGCCGGTTCTGATGAACACCGTCGGCAAGCCGATGAGCACGCCCTCGCCCTGGATAGTCGGCCCGAATATCTCGCTCACACGGATTGCGGGATGCATGTCGGTCACGGACGGTATTCCGCCCAAGTTTTCGGTGTTTCGCTAACGCGCACGGCCGCGGTCTGCGGCAGACGTGCCTTGCACCATTCATAGAAATGTCTGGCCAGGCATTCCGCCGTGACCTTCTCATGTCCCAGCACGTCGTTGAGGTGCCGATGGTCGAAGCTCTCGTCAATGTAGCGTTTGAGCGGCGCCAGATCGTGATAGTCGCGCACGAAGCCGTGGGCGTCCAGTTCCTTGGCCGACAGCTCCACTACGACGACATAGTTATGCCCGTGCAGGCGCGCGCATTGATGGTTGGGAGGCAAGGAGGTGAGCTGATGCGAGGCCGAGAAGTGGAATTCCTTGCTGATGTGGAACATTACGCGCGCCTCCTGCGCAGCGCCTCAAGCCAGAAATCGGCGTCCTCGTAGTCGGTGGGATCAGCGTGCCCGGCGAGATGGAACGCTTCGCGCCGCTCGACGCAGGTCCCGCATCGTCCGCAGTGACGCACGCCGCCCTTGTAACAGGACCAGGTCTCAGCAAACGGGGTGCCGTATCTTGCGCCATCCGCAACAATGTCAGCTTTTCCGAGATTCACATACGGTGCATAGAGGCGTATCTGCGCATAGCCGTCGAGCGCGCGGTCTTGCATTGTCTGGAAAGCTTCAATGAAGGCCGGACGGCAATCGGGATAGATGAAATGGTCCCCACCATGCACGGCCGCCGCCACCGCTTCGGCGCTGTGGGCGGCGGCGAGACCGAAGGCGATTGCCAACATGATGGCATTGCGGTTCGGCACCACCGTAATCTTCATCGTGTCTTCGGCGTAGTGGCCGTCCGGCACGTCGATACTGCTAGTCAGCGCTGAGCCGGAAAGGCCACGGCCAATTTCGCCGATGTCGATGATCTGGTGCGGGACCTTCAGTCGCTGCGCGCAAAGAGCGGCGAAGCCCAATTCCTTCCTGTGCCGTTGGCCATAGTCGAAAGATAGAAGGCCGGTGAGTTCGTGCTCCGCTGCCACCATGTGAGCAAGGGAAACGGAGTCCAATCCGCCAGAGCAGACGGCGAGAGTCTTCATCATTGGTATCCTTGTTTTGACCGGGTAAGGCTGCGACCGGAGATTTCTCTGCGCCCCCACTACTCCAGCGACTCAGTTTTGTGAACCGGGAGAATTTGCGCTCAGCCCGATTGGAACGGGAGTGCGTCGCGTCCAACACGCGTGATCAATAAAAGTTGAGCGCTTCAGCAGTTTGTTTCGCATCGCGCCAACTTTCGCAACCTGCTGTCCGATCGTCGACTTCGAGACAAGGTGATGTTCGGCCGACATCGGCTGACTCTTAATTAAGCCGCAGAACACATGTTGGCTTTCTGGCCTTCGCTTGTGCGGTTGGCGAGGGCGACATGGATGCCAGCAAATTTGACATTGGCGACATCCGCCTGGAGAACCCTGCGCGGCGCGATTGAGGCCGCAGGCGAGCCTGCTCTAACTGCCGCCCTACAGTCCCGACTTCAATCCGATTGAGAACGCCTTCGCCCAACCTAAGGCGCTGCTGCGAGCAAAGGCCGAGATAACCATCAAGGCTCTATGGGACTGACGTTGCCCCAGCAGTTTTGAGTTCGTTTCCGGCGTGGGTTGTGCCCTGCTGGGCGGGTGAAGCGACGGGCGCTGGCGCGGAGCCTTTGGCATAGCGCAGCGCGAGCGACCGTCGCGGATTGAAGGTGCTGGCGAACTTGGCCGGGGTCTGCCAGGGGGGAGTGCGGCCGCGCGGTGTTGTAGTCGGCGTGCCACAGGGCGATGGCTACGCGCGCCTGAGCCAGCGAGGTGAACAGCGTCTCGTTGAGCAGTTCATCGCGCAGTCGGCCGTTGAAGCTCTCGATGAAGCCATTCTGCATCGGCTTGCCGGGCGCAATGTAATGCCATTCGACGCGGTTCTGATCCGCCCAGGAGAGGATGGCGTTCGAGGTGAACTCGCTGCCATTGTCGCTGACGATCATCCTGGGCCGGCCCCGCTCGGTGATGAGCCGTCCAATTCGCGGGCAACCCGCATGCCCGAGAGAGACGTATCAACGATGAGTGCGAGGCACTCTCTCGTGCAGTCGTCGACGACGGCCAGGATGCGGAAGCGGCGCCCGTCGGTGAGCTGGTCCGATACGAAGTCGAGCGACCAGCGCTCGTCGGGCCTCAGCGGCACCAGCATCGGCGCCCTGGTCCCGATCGCCCGCTTGCGGCCGCCACGGCGGCGACGGCGAGCTTCTCCTCCCGATAGAGCCGGAACAGCTTCTTGTGGTTCACGACCAGGCCCTCCCGCCTCAGCATCACGAGAAGACGCCGGTAGCCGAACCGGCGACGCTCCTGCGCGATCGGCCTTCATCCGCTCGCGAACCTCGCGGTCGTCCGGCCTGCTGGTCTGGTAGCGAACCGTCATGCGGCAACAGCCGATGGCTTTACACGCCCGCCGTTCGCTCATCCCGAAGCCTTCCTTCAGGCGAGCGACAGCTTTCCGCTTGGCGGCGGGCGTCACCATTTCTTTCCCACAAGGTCCTTCAACGCGGCATTGTCGAGCATGGCGTCGGCCAAAAGCCGCTTCAGGCGCGTGTTCTCGTCCTCCAGCGCCTTCAGGTCGCCGAGCCTCGGTGACATCCATCCCGCCGAAGCGGGCCTTCCAATTGTAGATCGAGGCGTCGCTGACCCCGTGCTTGCGGCACAGATCGCCAACCGATACCCCGGCCTCGTGTTTCTTCAAAATTCCGATGATCTGCTCTTCAGAGAAGCGGCTGCGTTTCATGTCCTGGTCCTCTGGATGGGCCAGAACGAACTTCAAACCGGATTAGATCAGAGGGGCAAGGTCAGGACGCCTCGGCGCGGTCGTCGACCTCTTCACCCCAGCCGAATGTGCCAACTACTTCAAAGCCGCAGGATATGACCTGGATCAGATAGGACGTGCTCCAATGGTTTACACCTGACACAGGAGTCCGGCCCCCACAACCGTTTCGCAATGAGGAGCAGCGCTGCCGCTGCTCCTCCAATCACACGACGGATTCACGATGCGGCAACTCGAGCCATGATTTCGGATCCAATGGCCGATGCGGTGTATAGTGAGGCATCCAGCGGCAAATCCCCAAATGCCAGTTGACACAGAAGATAATTAGCACCTGCCTCTTCCAGCTGATCAAGGAGAGCTTTTCGGACAGAATCTGCCGTTCCCACGACGCACAATTCACTTTCAATTGCTGCATCGAAGTTCAAAGGCAAGTTTGGTGGAGTGGAAATGGCATTTAGTTCGTATAGAAATTTGAAGCTATTGAGCCATCGTTCATAGGCAGGTGCTGCGAGCAAATACGCATCTGTTTCAGAACGCCCTATCACCACCATTCGGAGCAATCCAAGAAATGGCGCTTGCTGGCCAATGTCAGCATCGTGAATTCGGGCGGCGCGGAACGCGTCGGTAACGCTGCGAACAGAAGTGGAAGGTCCGACGCAGGCGATGTTTGCCCCATTCGCAGCGGCCCAGCTAGCCGGCTCGGGTCGATTGGTGGCGATCCATGTCGGCGGACGGGGATATTGGTGAGGTCTCAACGTCAGCGGAACATCTTTCAACTCAAAGTGGCGGCCCTGATAAGAAAGCGTCCCGCCTTTCATCGCATTGATGAGAATCTCACTGGCCTCCGCATACTGTTCTGGTGCTGCTTCTACAGCAACCCCGAAGTATCCCAATTCAGTGGGAGCAGAGCCGCGCCCTATGCCGAGTTCAAGCCTGCCGCCGCTCAACTGATCAAGCATGCAGATCTCCTCGAAGGCACGCAGCGGATGATAGAGCGCAAGTAGCATTACCATGGGACCAACACGAAGACTGCGGGTTCGCTGGGCGACGCTCGCTAAGAACAAATTCGGTGATGGACCTCTGCCATGCGGCGTACAGTGGTGCTCGGCGAGATGATACGCATAAAAGCCATAGCCATCGCACGCTTCTGCTAGGCTCAGCCGATCTGCATATTGTTGTGCGATGTCATCGCCGTTTTCGTCCAGATGATCGAAGATGCCGAAGGTCAGGCCCGAAGCGGAAATTTTCTTCAATTAATTGTTCTCCAAATTACCTATATTTATTCGCTAATCATCATAGCTCACGACATATCATTACTTGATGCTTAATGTGAATCGACTTCATGCTTGTGAGCACCGCGATCCTTCTTAAAGTTCATACAGACGCGTTCGGCGGCAGCAAGGAATTTGTCCATCTGCTCTGTGGTGCCAATGCTGACGCGAATACAGTTCTTCAAATCTACGTCAGGAAAGCTGGCGATGAGGATCGCCTGCTCTTTCAACGCGGCTTGCCAGCATGAGCCCTCCTGTCCCGCCGGCACACGGGCCAGCAAAAAGTTTGCGTGGGAGGGTGTTACGGAAAAGCCAAGTTGCAACAGCGCCAGGGTCACTCGCTGTCGTTCATGCTTGATGTGCCTGTGGTTCTCTTCGTAGGCGTGGCGATGCGCAAGAATGCTTTTCCCGACCGCCTGCCCGATCACGTTCATGTTGAAGACATTCTGGATGTTGCGCAGCCTGCCAATGATTTCTGGGTGACCGAAACCGAAGCCGACTCGCACGCCAGCGGCAGCATAGCTCTTTGAAAAAGTCCTCAAGATCAAAAGATTCGGATGTCTATTGACGAGGCGCAGGGCATTGTCGGGTGCGAAGTCAACGTAGGCCTCATCCAAGACGACCAAGCGATCTGCTTGCTCCACAAGGCGTTCGATTTCGGCCACCGGCACGAATGTTCCGGTCGGATTGTTCGGATTAGCCAACAGAATGAACTTCGCGTCTTTTGCGGGGCCGGACAGCAGTTTTTCTATCGGCAGGGGATGAGCTTCGCTCGATGCGATTTCGAGAAACTCGGCACCCTGCAACATGGCAAGTTTACGGTTGAACGAAAATCCGGGCGACAGCATTGCCACTCTATCTCCTGGGGCGAGGAAAGCTCTGTAGATGAGTCCGAGCAGCTCCGACGAACCGTTGCCGGCAATCACCTGATCTTTGGAAAATCCGTAAGCATCGGAGGCAGCTGCCCTTAAGCTGAGATTGTCGTCTTCCGGATAAAGATACTGGTGTTCGATCGCAGCAATTGCACTTTGCATTACGCTCTTCGGCAACGGAAACGGGTTCTCGTTCGTATTTAGCTTAACGCAGTTTGCATCCGTCGCTGGTCCGTTGGACGAGAGAGCATCTAATTTGCTGGCCACCGGCGAAAAAAGCGAAAGCACGGTCTTCAGTTTTGCATCGCACATGTTCTTCTCCGTTTTTCAGTCCCGCAGGGCATGTGACATGAGGCAATCGTTGATCGTGACTTGATCGACGTTCGGCTATATCAGCGCTGCCTTCCCACCCTGGTGGGGATCGCCGACCACGGTTTGGATTTGACACCGGGAAGCTGTCGAGAACCTGATGACGACCCAACGTTTGGCCGACGGCCGATTCGGCGCAACAGACGGTGTTTCAACATCGCATCGTCCTCAAAGCCGCATGCAGGGCCTGCACGACAGCCCGTCTCCAGCGCCCGCAGATAGGTGGAAGCCGAAGTCTTGCCGAACCTCAGTTGCTCTGCCACCTTGGCCCACCGGACTGCCCTGTTTATGGGTCAGGCGCAGGATATCTCTGACGCTCGTTCGTCTTGCTTGCTTCCGTCTTGGCATGGGCTCTCTCGGTTTGCTGATGAGAGAGCCAAATACCGGCTCATCTGAGCATGAGACGCAGGCCTGACGATATGGAGCGTCGCTGGTGGCGCGCGTAGCCGAGAGGGTTCGCCTCGCTGGCGGGGCATGCAAGACGGCGCACCTCCTTAGCCATCCTGTCCCATCGTCTCAGATCGTGAGGCGCACCTTATAGTCGGTGAGGAGATCTTGCAGGGTCAGGTTACGCCCTAGCGCTTAAGGTTGTTGGTCGCACCGAGCAAGCGCGGGACCTGTCGACGGACAACAGCGGTGCCACTGCCGGCACTAGGTGTGAGCTTTCGAGAGGTTGTCCATTCGGACCGGACCGAGGAGACTGGAG
>NZ_SUGA01000057.1 GCF_004963255.1 Mesorhizobium sp.
GGCGACGAGGCAATCCTCAAGGCCAAACGGGACACTTCTTCAACGGCCTGCTAGGCCGCCACTCCTCACCCCCGCATCAGGAAACAACCGGGCGCGGTCTCCAGTATGCGATTTATAGATTTTTCTGTCAAACGGCTTACAAAACTTACTCCACGCCGAAACACACATTCGCTCCTGAGCTTGCTGTTGAAGGCCTCAATGAAGCCGAACTTCAGAGCCTGGCAAGGCCTCCGGATCGATACGCCCCATGCCGCCAACATCCCGTCGACCAGCTTGCGCTTGCGGGCAGGCCTCGGAGCTTTCGGCAGATGACGTCCTGCGGCATTTCCCGGTCAAGCGTCAGGTCCGCAACGATCTACTTCAACCGGCTGTTCTCTTCCTCAAGAGCCCGCAGCCGCCGTATCTCATCAGGCAGCAGACCCTAGTACTTCTTGCGTCAGTTGAAATTAGGTCGCCTGACTGATCCCCCGCTTTGCGGCAGATATCCGCAACCGGCATGCCGTCGTCGCCTGCTTGATGATGAACGCCTTCTGCGCCAAAAACTTCGATGTCTTCATCGCTCTCCGCTCCATCCCCAGCCGGGTCCAGTGTCAGGGGATCAGAGCAGGCGTTTGATGCGTCGATACTTTCATCGAAGCCCAGGCGCCGACAGGGCTTCATCCGCGATCCTCCGAATCCCTTCGGAGCCAGCGAATCACCGCTGCGCGGCGGCCCCATCTTTCCTCCTTATTGCGAGGCGCCTGGCCTCCGCGGCGGATCAGATGCCCTCAGAACCAAGGGGCGAAAGATCACATGATAGTAATGAGGCGTTTCGAACTGTTGCAAATCAACGGGAGGTATTGTCGCGACACTTGCCTGTGACAGGCACCGGTAAATCTCTCCCTCCCGGTCGATTTCTTCGAAATCGAGAGAGCTCGACACATTACTACAAACTCTTCTTGCGTTATTTAAAAGTTGTATACCCGCGATCTGCAACCATTCGTAGTGCTCGCCCAGGAGCATTTTCACGGTGGTGCCGCTTTCATATGGCAACATAATGGAGAAATATCCGTCATGCAGTTGGTGTGCTCTAAGCGAGAAGACCTTGGAATCGCGTATGCTTCCTATCGAGACTTTCAGAGGTGAAAATCGCACGTTCATATCTTCTGGCCTTAGATCAAGTTGAAATCTTTTTTGCACTAGACCGCTGAATGCGAAGTCAAGCCCCAAGCTGCGCGTTTCAAATGGACCCAGCCGATAAGGTGAGGGCAGGCACCTCACATTCTTCCAAGCACCGTCTAGATCATAGAGCGTCTTCGTGCGGTCTGGCCCCATAAACTTGTCGTTCTGGAAGCCCTTGAAATATTCCAACTCCGCTTCGATAGGCATGTAGCCATGACGAAATAGAGCTGCGTGGGCGGTCCGCTGCAAAATAGAAAGCTCGTGCGTCAGGCCAGACTTCGCAAAAAACGATCTCGCATCATTGATAAACCGCAAGGATTCATCTTGAACTTTGGCAACCTTCTCGTACTGCCTCTCGCTAAGTTTGATCTGATCGAGAACTGGTTCGCCGTCCAAATCATAGTCTACAACCATTCCTTCCTTGAGGATGCAACATTGCTCAAATAAATCATAACCCCAACAATACGTTGTAATAAGTGCCTTTCCGTTCGCCGGGCGGTAAGGTTCGTCGGAAGCTACCAAATAGCGCCCAAGTATTTCGACTTTGAATTCTTCTGCGAATGTCCGAGTTAAATATTCCTGAGTTCTGCCGTAATAGGCTATGTCCGCCAAAACAATGGTATCACCTTCCTCGACCTCAAGTTCCTTTGATATATACCGCATTATGCGTTTGCGCAAACCAGACGACTTCTTGAATATCAACTCTAACACATCGTCGTCGCGCAGCAACTGATGGAATGCCGTTCGCGGATCGGCAGATTGATGGGCGATTCTTATTAATATTTCAATCACTTCAGGCGGAAGCAAAAGCTGTTTTGCAGTGGCGTAAAAATCGTCAACTAGTTCGGGGTCGATCCCGCTGATGTAATAATCGACATCGGCGCGGGTTTTGAAAGAGGCCGCAATAGCAAGAAATTTGCGGACTCGTACCAATTTGCCGACGGGCTTGCGCGCATAGGCCTCACACGCAGCTGAAAGAAGATAAGCGTCACGCAACAGAAAGAAGACTTTTACTCGCTTGCCCTGCTGTTGTAGTGCCGCCACCTCGTCAATAAGAAAACGGGCGTACGCGTATAGCACCGGACCAAACGACATGTAGCCGATAATCGTCTCAGGCGCATACGGCTGCAGGTTTGCTACAGCAAAAATTGGTCGAAACGGACTGTAGCATGGCAGAACAACTGCTTCCGGCGCTGCCTGATCGAGTACTATTAACGACGATGCCGCGTGCTGTAGGCGCAAGAAATCTGAGACCTCATGATCAAACGGCAGGAAGTGCAGCGCACGTACGCCCAATTTCCGCGGCGCTTGCGCATCCGCTACATCATTATCTCCGATGTGGAGTAGTTGCGATGCAGGCACGCCACACTCCTTGATTACGATCTGAAAAAGGGCATTGCTCTTCGAGGTCCCATAATCGACAGAGCAGTAGATCTTGTTAATTGACTGCATGACGTCCGCAGGCAAATGGCGAGCCAAGAGGCGCCTTAACTCGTCTTCGCGCAAATACGTATCGCTCACGATGATAATTTTGATACCACGGGCGTGCGCCAGCCTGATCAGTTCGACATAAGGTAAGAATGCAAAGCAAACATCCATTTCGGTTCGGATTTCCGCCTCGGCCAATAGCTCCCGTTCCTCACCAGAAAGCGATGTAAAAAGCCGATAAATATCACCGAGAGAGGTCTCCCTGGATCCGTTCTCTAATGGCTTCGCTCGATAGGCACGCGCAGCAGCGCTAACGCGTTGGTGAGGAGCTATCCCTAACCTTCGCGCAACGGGATTATCTGCGAGCACGGCGAAAACGTCTGTAGGTGTCGCCGTCTTGCGCCATAGCAACGTATCGAAACAGTCAAGCGAGAGCACCTTTACGGAGTCCCCAAACTCGTCTAGAATCGTGGGGATGTCGTGAACTTTTATGTTCGTCCTATGGTGGGTATCAAGCATGTTGCTCGGGAGCAGACGATCCTCCGGTTTGCGCCGCCGGGTGGTTTTTCCTGTCAGCCTACCCCCGTCTGGAACCATCGCATCAGGGTGACCGCTAGACCGAGAGAGGTCGTCTCCGGGAAGGCGCGGCAATATCTCGCCAAAAAGGTCAGGATCAAACGGATTTTCCAGACGGCACTTGTCGGAAGGCTGTTTGTCTTCATCGGTTTGCTGTATCTTGGCGGTTAATCGCTTCAGTATATTCTGCATAATATTGTCTCCTTCGCGCGAGCGCAATCTTTCTGGGGAGAACTTCTCACTTGATGTGCAAGCATGGCGTCGGTTAACACATCAATGAACGTTTCAAAATTCATGCCAGCCGGGCGATCGAGCGAAAGAAGACGTTTGTTGTTGCTTTTCAGTGGTTTGGCCTGAAGCGACACAAGAGAATGGCTAAATAGGCCTTTGTGCCGAATCCGACAAACATGACAGAGTCGGGGGCCCGGTTAGACCGCCGTGGCGTGGCACATCGGCAAATCGCAGCAGCGAGTTGCGTGCGTTAAGTTTATGCAAAAATCACCAGATGATGGGGTCGTCCGCCACGGCACACCATTACCACGCCAAGCACGGCGGGTTTGGAGTACCTATCCGGCTCCAGATTGGAATAGCCGTCCGGCATCACCGGAGAGGCAGGCATCCACGGAAAAGGTTACCATCACGGGGTCAATCTGGCAAAGAAGTCTTTCAACTGCACGGCTGATCAGTCGTGTTCCCAAGAAGCTGTCGCGCTTGCAGTTTTGCAAATTCATGGCGGGTCAGCCGCATGTATCGTGGCGATGGAGGCATGCGCCGGCTCCCATTATTGGGCTCGCGAGACGGTCCGGCTTGGCCATCAGCCGAAGCTGATTGCACCTCGGTAGTCAAGGCGTTCATCAAGCGGCAGAAGAACGACGCAGCGGATGCGGAGGCGATCGTCGAGGCAGCGCAACGGCCAACGATACGCTTCGTCGAACCGAAAACCGGAGGAGCAGCAGTCTCGGTCCATAATGTTTCGCACTCGAGAACAGCTGGTCAAACAGCGCACTGAGTTGGTCAACACATTGCGTGCGCGCCTGTTTCGTTGAGGACGACAACGCCAATTTGGCTGATCTGCCGCGATCTACTGGACCGGATCTACCGTCTAGCCGGTTTATGCACAGCGCTGAACGTCTGGCGGCCTGAGGTGGTGATCTGGTCGCCGTTTCGGTTCTTTTTGACAAGCTGGTTGGTGCCGGCGGTGATCCGTCGTGATGGAAAGCGGGTTTGCGGGTTGAGGTCAGCGGGTTCGGTTCGGGGCGTTGGCGCCCCGTCGGCTACGTCACGAGCCGCGGAATGCGGCGAGGACGATGCGTAGGATGCGCTGGTCCGGGCAGGATGTCAGCAGGTGCAGGCGGATTTGGGTTTTCATCTCGACCACGCGCGCGGCGACCTTGATGAGGCGCAGTCGCGGCTGTCGAATTGGGCGACTGCGAAGCTCGAGCGTTTCGGCATTGCGGCGCGCAGACCCCCACATCAGCCAGTAGGCGCCGGAATGCAGGAACAACCGGAACTGGTTGGCCGTCCCTCTTGTGCAGGAGGTGCGGTCGGCGGCGAGATGCGTCTTCCACGACTTGATGTGGTTCTCGGCAACGCCGCTCCGGCAGTAGACATCCTCGTAGAGCGCCTTGGCTTTGCCACCGGCAAGGTGGTGACGATGAAGCGGTGTCTGCACCTTGGGCGCCGACCTCGATCCGGGCGATGATGCGCTCTACACGGCTCCAGCTGCCGGCGCCGTCGAAGAATTCCTTGACCTGCGGACCTTGTCCGTCTTCGCCGACGCTTCAAAACGCGCCAGCGCACTGTTTCCAGCTCCGCGACCGCTTGCGCAAGGTCGTGGTGGGCGCCACGCCGAGAATGAAGTCGACAGCGTTGGCGCGGCACCAGTCGATGACCGGCGGACTGCAGTAATGGCTGTCGGCTCGGATCAGGATCCGGGTGTTCGGCCAATTGCTTCGGATCGCCCGCACCAGGCGTTGCAGGTGGGGGCGGATTTCTGCCCCACTCGGCCGCTTGGCCGGCCGGAGCGCAGCCCGTTGGCGTCGTTGCCATCCTCATAACCGGCGGCGATCTTCATGCGGAAGCCAATCATATCGGCCAGGCTGTGGATGACCTGGTTTTGGCAGCGCGGATCGTCGATGCAGCGCCAGACGGTCAGCCACATGCCGCCGTCAAAACGGCGACGACGGACTTGCCGCCGACAGATGACAATCCGCTCAGCGGCAGCGTAAGATCATCCATGGTGGGTGTGGTCAACGGAATGATTCGGATCGGAGTAAGCAACCAAAATCCTAGTCATTTCAGCGGCTTGCACACCACATCCGCCAACCCCTGTAAATGTTTCAGGTTAGATGCTTCAGGCTGACGAGGTGGCCTGCATCCGTCGCGACGATGCAGGATGCACTGAGATATCGGTCGTCGATCTTCCCTCATTTGACACGAGGGGTCAGTTCAACTTCGTGAGGGGTCGGCTTCTCATTTCGCCCGACAAACTTGAAACGCGCAACGCTGTACCGGCCGTCAACACTGACGGGCACCTCGCCCTCGATGGTCGCGCGACAAACGACGCGGTGCTGGTCGCCGTAATCCGCGGTCGCACAATGCATCGTGGCTCGGTTGTCCCAGATAGCAACATCACCCTGCTTCCACTTCCAGCGCACAGTGTTTTCCTGCGCGGTGATATGAGACTCAAATAGATCGAATAGCCTCTGGCTGTCATATTTCGAGACGCCAACGAAACGTTCTACATAAGAGCCGAGCACCAGCGTGCGTTCGCCGGTTTCGGGGTGGACGCGAACGACTGGATGCTCGGTCTCGATCCTCGGTCCGGTAAGCGGCTGGACATAACGCCTATTATGAGCTCCGGGCCAGCTGTGAACAGCCCAGAGGTCGTCGGCAAGCCGTTGCAGCGGCAGCGGCAAATCGAGATATGCGGCCGCCGTGTTTGACCACACCGTGTCGCCGCCGACTGGTGGGATCACAACACCTCGCAGCACCGAAATCTTGGGATAGGCATCCATGCAGGACCAATCGATGTGCCAAATGTCAGCTTGGAGATCTCCGTCTGCTGAATTAATCTCGAAGATCGGCGTCTTTCCCTCCGGATATGGCGAAGGCTTCCCGAAACGAAGAGCAAAGCGCTGCTGCTCGGCGTCGTCGAAATGACCCTGGTCGCGGAAGAAGACGACTTTGTGCTCAAGCATCAGGCCGTTTATCGCAGCGATAGTCTGGTCCGGCAAATCGGCCGACAGCTTGATGTTCCTAATTTCAGCGCCGATGCGCGCTGTGCATTGAACGACATCGGTACGTGGAATGAAATTATTGACCAAGTTAATTTTAGTCATAGTGGCATTCTCCTTTTTCGATGCAAAGCTATTCAACTGTGGCACCAAAGCATTTCTGGCATTGTTATCGATCGATCCAGCGTGTAATTCTGTTACCGCAGTGTCGGCAGCTCTCGAGCGTCTTACCGAACGTCACTCCGGGAATCGGGTAGCGGTCAAACATTCTTGATCAGTGACGCTCTTCCGATGTTGTACGACAAATCTCCGCCTGCGCTAAGCCGTGCGGGAATCGATGATCGAGGCTAATTTCTCAGAAGAAGCGCGCCAACCCGGCGCTTTGCAAGCACTTCCAAATTCTGGTATATCCTTTGATCGGGCATCACGACCAGAGGCTGCGGGCTCGTCTTGATCGTTATGGCTTGCATACTGCTGTCTCCTGTTCGCTGGTGGTAGTGTTACAGTGTCTCCATTTGCACCGCACCTACCACTCCTAGTAGGTTGATCGCACCCAAGCGAGATCGGCGCGATATCTCGGCTATAAGAGCGCCTTGCCGGCGAACCCATAGAGCGCTGACGCACAGCGCTTGGCGACGCATTCGACTTCAGACGCGTGAAAGGAATTGCATGCATTCGCGCCCGTGCTGCTCTTCGGACCGGATGCCGCCACGAGCGGCGAGCGAAAGCGGCGGGTTGAATACAGCCTCAGGCTTGCTGGATTTGTGAGCAAGTATTGCCTTCAGAAGGCGACCGGCGCTGAGCGCTTGTGGCCATGGAAGTCCGCTTCCGCGTTGCGCCCGGCGCCTTCAGCCGGCGGCCCGCCCGAGCCGTCCTTCGGTTTGACGCTCTTCATCGTCGCCCACGCCTCGATCAATGTGCCGTCGAACGAGAAAATGGTCCGAAGACAGAAGCTTCTTCACCTGAGCTGCGCCAGCTCCGCGCCTAAGAACTTCGCCGCGATGTCACCTTCCAGCAATCACTCGCGGTTCTTCGAGAACACCGAATGGTCCCAGCCCGCGTCATCGACGCCGATACCGACGAACCAGCGGAACAGAAAGTCGTATTCCAGCCGCTCAATCAAAAGCCGCTCCGATCGAATCGACTAGACTAGAACGCCTGCAGCAGCATCGCTCGCAGCAGCTTTCCGGCCGGATCGAAGGCCGCCCCCTCGGCGAATACAGCGCCGCCAAGTTCCGCTCCCACGTCGCCAGCGCCTCGCACCAGCCATCTCAAAACGCGATAGCACTGTCCGGAATATTATATTGGCCGACCCCAACGTCAAGTGGCACATAATTGGCGGGTAGCGGACCGAACTTCATCCGTCCGTCAACGCCGTCCGACAGAAATCGAGCGAACTGAAGTGCAGATCAAAGACGTGCTCCTCGCGCCAGGAAACGGCGCGTTTTTCTACGACGATCAGGCAGCCATAAGAGCCGGTGCCTCGCAGGACGGTTTTGTCTATGTGGGCGAACCCGTCACGCCCAACTTCGAATCCATTCGCGTTCCGGCATCTTCGCTGAGTGTCGGGCTTGTCCTTGCCGACGACACTGTCGTTTGGGGCGATATGATGAGCGTTCAGTATTCTGGTGCCGGTGGACGCGATCCCTTGTTTGAAACTGCTCAAATCTTGGATTTGACTTCGCGGGTTGTGGTGCCTCGGCTTCTCGATGTCGATGTGTCTCGTTACCTTGATGCCTGCGCCAAGGTTTTCGAGCCCTTCGGACACAAGCGGTTATCTCTCGCTATTGAGTATGGGGTCAGCCAGGCGCTCCTACGCGCAGCAGCCCACCTTCAACGTACGACGATGGCGGAGATCGTATGCAGTGCATTTAACCTACCGCTGCCAACGCGGAGGGTCCCTATCTACTGCCAGAGCGGTGATGCTCGGGAAATCAACGTCGACAAGATGATTCTGAAAGCCGTGGATGTGCTTCCCCACGGTCTGATCAACTCATGGCAGAAATTCGGCATGGACGGGCAGCCCTTCATGGAGTTCGTGAAGTGGGTTGCAACGCGTACGCGCCAAATCGGCCGCCCGGGATATCATCCGGTGCTGCATTTCGATGTGTATGGCTGGATCGGGCAGGAAATCGGCCTGGAGCCGCAAAGCATTGCCGATTTTATCTGCAAGGTTGCAGATACCGTCCCGGATTTCTTGCTCAACATCGAGTCCCCGGCGGATTTTGGTTCGACACAAGCTCAAATTGAGAACTACGCCAAAATCGTATCGATTTTGGACAATAGGGGTTCCAGCGCACGTATCGTCGTGGATGAGAGATGCAATACGCTTGAGGATATTCGGCTCTTTGCCGAAGCGAAGGCCGCGCATCTGGTTCAAATTAAAACGCCAGACGTCGGCTCGATCGCCGATTCCGCGCGCGCTGTTCTCCTCTGCAAGGCGAATAAGGTTGGGGCGTATGTCGGAGGAAGTTGTACCGAAACGGATCTCTCCGCACAGGCTTCAGTCCACGTCTCTGTAGCGACTCAGGCCGATATGATGCTTGCGAAGCCTGGAATGGGTGTCGACGAGGCATTCTCAATAGTTGGGAACGAACAAAATCGGTTGCTGGCTATGCTGAACCGTCGTCGAATTCAAAACGAAAACGTTGGATGAAAACACGGTGTCGCATGCAGAAGTCTCTTGAGGGGATCACCGTCGTTGCCGTGGAGCAGGCGGTTGCTGCGCCTTACGCTTCGTCTCGCCTTGCTGATGCCGGCGCCCGGGTGATCAAGATCGAGAGGCCCGAAGGGGATTTTGCCAGAAATTACGACAAGTTGGTGCGGGGTCAGAGCGCTTACTTCGTCTGGCTCAACCGGGGTAAGGAGTCGGTCTGTCTGGACTTGAGATCTGAGGCGGACCGCGCCGTTCTGGACACGCTCATTGCCGGTGCCGACGTTTTGATCCAAAATCTAAAGCCGGGCAGTATCGAAAAATTGGGTTTCGGGTCTGCGGATCTGCGTCGACGTTTTCCGCGGCTGATCACCTGCGATATCTCTGGTTTCGGGGAGCAGGGGCCGTATTCCCACTTGAAGGCTTATGATCTCATCGTCCAGGCCGAAACTGGTCTGTGTGCGATCACCGGGACGCAACAGGGACCCGCCCGTGTGGGTGTGTCGGTTTGCGACATCTCGGCAGGCATGACAGCGCACAGTGCCATTCTTCAGGCGCTGTATCACCGCGAGGTCACCGGCGACGGGACCAGCATTCAGGTGTCACTGTTCGATGCCGTCGCCGACTGGATGAACGTGCCGGTTCTTCAAAACGACTACAGCGGCTATCACACGGTGCGCGCGGGCGTGAAACACCCGTCGCTCGCGCCGTATGGCGCCTATCGCTGTGCCGACGGCAAAGAGGTCATCTTTTCGGTTCAGAATGACCGTGAATGGGTGAATTTCTGCGAGAAGTTCCTGAAGCAGCCGGGGCTTATACGCACACCTGGTTTCGCCGATAATATGGAGCGCCTCGGTCACCGTGCGCAACTTGATGAGATCATCGAACAGCGGTTTTCCGAACTGTTATGCCACGAAGCAATGCAGGAGCTTGAGGCGGCCGGGTTGGCATATGGCCGACTGAACGAAGTCGTGGATGTTTCAAAGCACCCACACATTCGCAAGGTGCAGGTCGGAACACCCGAAGGAACCATCGAGGCGATAGCGCCGGCGGCGATCTTCAACTCTGAGCGCCCTTTGCT
Organism: Mesorhizobium sp.; assembly: GCF_004963255.1. Lineage (GTDB taxonomy): Bacteria > Pseudomonadota > Alphaproteobacteria > Rhizobiales > Rhizobiaceae > Mesorhizobium. The sequence continues at coordinate 10,136 of NZ_SUGA01000057.1, forward strand.
GCGCCCCGTTCCGGCTCTTGGAGCTCATACCGAGGCTGTCCGCGAGGAGGTTCTGGGACGTTTGCGCGAACGAGCTGCGTCAGCGTGAGCGCGCGCCTTGTCGGGAAGGGGGCGCGGTCGCGACCCAACCCTTTCCAGTCCCACGGCCGCCCAGAAAGCTCACTGACGCCCGCGCTAGAATCGACCGCAGAGGCGACTTCATGAACGACGCCGGTCCGGCCGTTGAAAGCCCGATGTCCATTCCCCGCTGGAGATCTCTGCTCTTCGTTCCTTCTCATGTTCCGCGTTTTGTGGAGGCGGCTCATGAGCGCGGGGCAGATGGCATCATACTCGACCTAGAGGACTCCGTTCCCCAGGATCAAAAAGGTGAGTCACGGCGCCAGCTTGGTGCATCCGTGGCAAAGGTGGGCCGCAGGGGCGCTTCTGTTTTAGTTCGCGTGAATCGCGGGTTGCGAGCCTTGGCGGCCGATCTCGACGCAGCGGTGATGGCGGGCGTTGATGCACTTGTTCTTCCGAAAGTGGATTCGGCAGCGTGGGTAGCAGAGATCGCGAATGCGGTATCGGAACTCGAACGAGAAAGAAATCTTCCGTTGGGACGTATCCGGTTTCTTGCCCAAATCGAGACCCCAGGTGCCTTGCAAAAGCTATCGGCCATTGCCTCGTCACATCCCAGGATGGTCGCAATGGCCCTTGGCCCTGAAGACTTCAGTGCCGCTGTTGGCGGCGCCCCAGAACTTGATCTTCTCTTGACGCCAAACCTTTCTGTTCTTTTTGCCGCCCGTGCGGCCGGGTTGCTCCCGCTGGGCTTCATAGGAAGCATTGGCGCGTTCTCTGACACTCACAAACTTCGTGAGGCTGCGGAGCGTGCACGGCGGCTCGGCTTTGCCGGAGCTTTGGCGATCCATCCAAACCAGGTTGCCATATTCAATGAGGCTTTTTCGCCAAGCCCACAGGAACTCGAATGGGCCCGTCGTGTCCTCGCGGCGGAGAAAGATGCGACGGCGCAGGGCATAGGCGCGTTCGCCCTGGACGGAAGGATGGTCGATCCACCGGTTATCCAAAGGGCCCGAGATATCATCGCCACGGATCCGGGCGCCGGGTTGGGCGTCTGAGGCCTCAGCGGTTGGTTACCAAACTGGAGCGACCCTACGGCTAGGCGTTATGCAACTCGGCACAATTATTGCTGTCGCGCCATCGCATTTCGAGATAGATTAAACCAATTGCAGTCCGCTCTCGGATGGGTACTCGTGGAAATCAGGCAGTTAAGATACTTCGTCGGTGTGGTCGAAGCAGGCAGTTTCACGAAGGCCGCTGGCTTCCTTAATGTTGCCCAGAGTGCGCTGAGCCTGCATGTGCGTCAACTGGAGGAAGCCTTCGGCACTCAACTGCTGATACGCGACAGGACCGGTGTGAGCGTGACGGCGTCAGGAGCCAAACTGCTCGATCGCGCTCGGGCGATTCTTAAAGAAATTCGACTTACCGAGGTGGAATTGACCAACACAGCTGCTTCCCCCGCCGGGGAGGTGACGATTGGCATTCCGTCTGGAGCTGCTCGCGTCCTGAGCGGTCCGCTGCTTGAGGCGGTGAGAAACGAACTGCCCAAGGTTTCCCTCAAGATGGTCGAGGGTATGACGGGACCGCTGGAGGAGTGGATGGCTGCTGGACGCTTCAATCTGGCGGTACTCTACCGCACTGCGGATAGCGTGGGCCGAATGACGGTGATAGCGCGCGAAAACCTTTGTCTGGTGGTACCGTCCGGTGAGCCGCCTTTCGAAGATGCGATATCTCTGGCCGACCTGCATGCATTCCCCCTGGCGGTTCCCATGCGCAACAACAATGTCAGGCGTTCGGTGGCTGACGTCGTCGCACAGCACGGTTGCGCGCTGGACGTCAGGTTTGAAGTGGACTCGCTTTCAACGATCATCAACATGGTCGTAGAGGGGAAAGCGCATTCTATTCTCGCCGCGTCTGCGGTTCAGAAAGAAGCCTCTCAGGGTCTGGTCCGTACGGTCAAGATCGTGGATCCGGTGATTACCCGCTCCGTTGTGCTTGCTGTAAACCCGAAAGATGAGCGTTCCGCCGCCGTGTCCGCAGTCCGCAAGCTCATTCCGAAGGTCGCGAGAGAATTGATTGAAATCCGGAGCTGGGCAGCGGTGGCGCCTGAAGCGACTTGACAGCCGTCGATCTATAAACAGGACACGTTTTTTGCGATCCAGATCAATCTGGATTCCAGATGGATTTCCGCATTAAACGATATTTGACCTGCCGTGACCATCGCGACCAAACTGGCCCAGCGAGTTCAGCCGTTTCGACACCCAACGGTGCTCGTATGGCAAAAAATATTCACACAAGTGGAGCCCGCGATGTCCGACGCCAAGAGCTACGAGCTCTTCATTAACGGCAAATGGCGAGCCGGTGGCAGCAGAGCAACATTGCCGGTGATCAACCCGGCGACGGAGAAGGTATTTGCCTCAGTGGCCTCGGCTACGGTGTCAGACTTGGATGAAGTTCTTACTTCGGCAGAACGCAGCCGCAAGGCGTGGTCCTCACGACCCGCCAAAGAGCGTGGCGAGATCCTCGTCTCTGCCGCCAGCATTCTGGCAGAGAAAGCTGGCGCCGCAGCCAGGGACCTGTCGTCCGAACAGGGAAAGACGATTGCCGAAGCGACAGGAGAATACGCGCGCGCGGTCGAAACGCTGGAATGGAACGGCCGGCATGCTGATGAGCTATCGGTCCCGATTCCGTTAGGCCCGAACAGGATGATCGTCCCGGAGCCGCTCGGTGTCGTCGCTGCCTTTACGCCCTGGAACTATCCGGCCGTTCTCATCGCCCGCAAGCTCGCCCCCGCGCTGGCGGCAGGCTGCCCGGTGATCCTCAAAGGGGCCGAAGAGACGCCAAGCGTGGCTGTTCATATCGTGGAATCGTTGCGCCAAGCAGGGATACCGGAAGGAGTGGTCAACCTGGTGTTTGGTGTGCCTGTGCATATATCGCGGCATCTGCTCAGTTCGCCAATAGTGAAAGTCTTGACGTTTACGGGGTCAACTGCTGTTGGAAAACAGCTAGCAACGCTCGCCGCGAACAATTTGCAGCGTTGCATTCTTGAACTCGGTGGACATTCCCCAGTTATCGTGTGCGAAGATGCCGACCTGGCAACGGCTATACCGGCTATTTCGGAATACAAATTCGAGTGCGCGGGCCAGAGTTGTAATGCGCCCAGCAGGATTCTTGTCGCCCGATCCCGCTATGAGGAATTCCTGTTCCGGATGACGGAGGCGGTCCGAAAAATCAGGATCGGACCACCGGATGACCCTGCAACGCAAATGGGGCCAATGGCAAACGCGCGTCGAATAGAGGCCATGAAGCGCCTGACCAAGGATGCGGTAGAAGGCGGCGCCCGCATCGAGACCGGTGGCACCCCCCTTGACCGACCGGGGTTTTACTGGCCTCCAACCATTTTAACGGGCGTACCGAAGGAAGCTAGAGTGCTTCATGAAGAGCCGTTCGGACCGATACTCACTGTGGCTCCTTTCGATACGATCGAAGAGGCGATCGATGAAGCCAACGCCACGGAGTACGGTCTGGCCGCCTACTTGTTTACTGGCGCGGCCGATACGCAACAGAGGCTTGTGAGCGGTCTTTCTGCGGGCGCTGTTAGTGTGAATTACCTGAAAGGGGTTTCCGCTGATGCCCCTTATGGAGGAGTCAAGCAAAGCGGCTATGGATATGAAGGCGGCGAGCAGGGGGTGCGAAGCTTCCAGATTCTGAAAATGGTCAATGGCCTCGGTTCGTTTGGATAAATTCGGTGGGAAACAGAACACGGACCATCGCCGGTAGCGACATCACAAGGAGCGTCGCCGACGCCCTCCAGTACATCTCGTACTATCATCCTCCAGATTATATCCGTTCTCTTTCTCACGCATACACGCGAGAACAGAGCCCGTCGGCGAAGAATGCCATAGGTCAGATTCTGCTGAACTCCCGCATGGCGGCCTTTGGGCGGCGCCCGATTTGTCAGGACACCGGACTTGTGGTTGTCTTCGCAAAGGTCGGCATGGATGCCCGTATTAAGTCAACGGCCAGTTTCGCTGATCTTGTGAATGAGGGCGTACGTCAAGCCTATCTTGATCGGGACAATCCCCTTCGGGCATCGATCGTTGCGGATCCCCTCGCTAGACGGGTCAACACCCGCGACAACACGCCGGCAGTTGTCCATGTCGACCTGGTGCAAGGTAACCAGATTGAGATCACCATCGCCGCAAAAGGCGGCGGGTCGGAGAACAAGGCACGTTTTACCACCCTCAATCCCAGCGCGTCCGTTTCCGACTGGGTGGTCAATACCGTTTCGACCCTTGGCAGCGGGTGGTGTCCACCTGGACTGATCTCTGTCGGCATCGGTGGTAGCGCTGAAAAGGCGATGCTGCTGGCCAAGGAGGCCATGAACGAGCCCATCGATATGGCGGAACTGATCGCAAGGGGGGCGTCGAGCGCAGAGGAGGGGCTGCGGATTGAGCTTTATGAGCGGATCAACGCTCTTGGTATCGGCGCCCAAGGCCTTGGTGGTCTGACGACAGTCGTTGACGTCAAGGTTGCGACCTATCCTACTCATGCTGCGTCCAAGCCTGTGGCGCTCATCCCGCAATGCGCCGCCAACCGGCACCTGAAGTTTACTTTGGACGGCTCTGGACCCATCAGCCTCCAGCCGCCCGATTTGCGCGCATGGCCCGACATCGGAGCCGACGAATTGAACCCAGCCGGCGTCCGGCGGGTCAATTTAGATACGCTGACGAAGGAAGAGACGGCATCGTGGCGCTGCGGTGAAACGCTCCTGCTGTCTGGAAAGATGCTGACGGGCCGTGACGCTGCCCACAAACGAATGGTCGAACTGATCGATGCCGGCAAGCCGCTCCCAGTCGATCTGCGGGGACGCGTGATCTACTACGTCGGTCCCGTCCGGGCAGTGAGGAATGAAGTCGTTGGACCCGCCGGTCCAACAACCTCCAGCCGCTTGGACGATTTTACGGACAAGGTGCTCGCCGAAACCGGCCTTTTCGCGATGGTGGGCAAAGCGGAGAGGGGACCGGCGGCCATCGCGTCGATTGTAAGACACAAAACGCCATACCTTGCTGCAGTGGGTGGCGCTGCGTACCTGATTTCAAAGTCGATTAAGGCGGCGCGGATTGTCGCCTTTGAAGACCTGGGCATGGAAGCCATCTATGAATTCGATGTGCAGGACATGCCCGTCATCATGGCTATCGATGTTGAGGGAAACTCCATTCACAATTCCGGGCCTCTGGAGTGGCGTAAGCGTATGGCGGCCGACAGCATCGCACGCAACATCGGTGTTTGAGTCTTTCCGGTTGGGCGATTTCGGCCAGACCCGAGCGCCAAATTATCGGGCAAGCCATAAGACGAGCGGCATTTGCGGTGCCCTGCGCCTCGGCGAGCCGGACAAGCAAGGCCTTCAGTTCACCCTAATAGCTGAATGTGCGAAGTGAATACTGCATTGAGTATGCCGTCCATGCGATCGAGGGTCGAATGCAGTCGCGCGTCTATCAAGTACGGCAGCGAGATTCAAGAAAATCGGTTATCTATTTATCATGGTCTCCGCCGCCGCCGACTATCCTCTCCAGCTGCACCATTGCCCCGTTAGGCGTTGGGGCGATAGCCAAATTACTTCTGCAGCTTTTCTCAGCGGATCGCTCTCCCTCAGCTGATTTTCGTACCCATTCTAGCACATCTCGGGCCTGGAACGGATGCCTTCCACTACTACATTCGGTCGTTTCAATTGATAATAGAATTGATCGGCACACGGCGCGCTGTCGATCGCTGCTTGAGAGCAACAGGTTATGAAGTCGAAACCCGATCCCGTGCAACTCGACAGTTGGGACCTCCGGATCCTCTCCGAAATTCAGGCAGACGGTCGGATTTCAAAAAGTGAGCTTGCAAAACGAGTTCATCTTTCGGCGTCCGCCTGTTCGGAGCGGCTCCGAGCACTCAAGGCCGCAGGGATTATTGAGGGATTTTATGCGCGACTGAGTCCTGCCCTCATCGGCGGCATGATCTTTGTGATGGTGGAGGTCGTGCTGGATCGTCATCGTCTTGAGGACCAACGACACTTCGAAACTGCTATCCAAGAGATTCCGGAAATCCTGGACTGCTGGGCAATTGGGGGGCGCGTGGATTATCTGATGCGGGTCGCATCTCGTTCTATGGCCGCCTATCAGGATTTCATGGAGGGACTGCTGCAGGCAGGCTTGGGGATTGATCAATACTATAGCCTTGTCGTCACGAAACCAGTGAAGTCCAATTCACCGATACCTTTGTCCGCCCTGAGGCAACGGTAAAACCGAAAGCTTAAGTTTCAACGGCGTTTGGCACGGATCCCGTAGATTCGTCGGCAAAAGGCACCCATTCCGGCGAAACTCAAGGGACATTTGCGGTATACTAATTGCTGGAAAAAGGTGGCCGAGCGCTATCCGCCAGTTGATGGCGAGGAAGGACGATGCGCTTGAGCAATCTGGAACCGATCAATTCCAGGAGACGGATCGAAGCAGCCATCGGGCACTTGGCCAGCACGGTTGCGGCGAGAGCCAAACCGGATCGTGCCTGGTGGAGGAGGCGTCGATATCTACGATGCGAAGTGCCGAAAAATGCCTCTACCGCTACCTCAAGGGGGGGGGCTTTCGCCCTGGATTGGCGATCAGTGGCGATTGAGCTTAGTCGCGGTCAGCGCATCCGTGTAGGGGGCGAAATCTACAGCGAGGGTTTGGCAAGCCGACGGGTAGCGGGAGTGCAAGCTGGCCCGCTCGGCCTTGGCGACCAACCCCGGCCCTCGACGCCTGCGGACATTCGGAGATCGCTCCATCGCGTTTTTACGTCGTAAGTTCGTTGCTGATCGAGATTAGGAGATCGTCTGTCCTGTTTGACATTGCTGGTCTCCGCAGCCTTCTAAGCGAGGAGCATCGCTGTACCGGGGTCGCGTAGGTGGGTGACAAGGCCGGTCACTCCTGCCAGCCGACGTGGTCTTCGAGAAGGTAGAGGTTGCCTACCGGCTGGAGAGCATGGTGCCAGTTTTCACAAGACAAGGCTCGCTTAATCGAATGGGCGTCAAGTTCATAGATTGCGAACAGATCATGGGGGGATTTGAATAGTGCTACTGACCGAGGCAGAGCTGAAAAGAGTTGCGAATGCCAGTCGAGGACATAGAGCCGCATCGATCGTTCTAAAGGAAGAGATGGCCGCAGCTACAGCCAGATCGTCATTCGACGTTTTTCTGTCACATTCTTTCAAAGACGCAGAGATCGTTCTCGGTGTGAAGCGGATTTTTGAGGAGCTTGGGTTCACTGCTTACGTAGATTGGATCGAAGATTCACAACTGGACCGCACAAAGGTCTCCTCGGCCACTGCCGAGTTGCTGCGGACCCGTATGAGGCAGTCAAAGACGCTAATCTATGTTCATTCAAACAATTCTCCAGGTTCCAGATGGATGCCTTGGGAGCTTGGCTTTTTCGATGGGTTTCGGACCGCGGTAGCAGTTCTCCCCGTGGCAAAAAATTCTTCGGAAACATTCTCTGGGCAAGAATTTTTGGGCCTATACCCTTACATTGATGGGACAGGACCTGCATTCCTGTTTATGAACAGAGGGACCGCGCCTCGCTCAAGAATAGGCTCTGTAAGCTCGACTGCTAACCTCACGTTTGCCAAATCCTGGCTTAAAGAATTTACCGCCACAAAATAGACTGGTGTGCTTCAAAAATGAAATATCCTGGACTCTATAATAGCGCCGACGTGGCATCAAACGAGCAGCAGGCGACGTTTCTCCGCCTGATCCGGACAGAGTACGTTCTTCTTTTTCTTGCGTCGGTTCTCTCTTTGGATTTGTCGCTATCAAAGGTCTATTTCGGTGTGTATGCTGCCGTGTTTCTTTGTTCAATGGGAATCCTCATTTTCCGTTCGGTCACAAAGCCCGAGCAGGTCTGGTATCAAGCCAGAGCTTTGGCAGAGTCAGTAAAGACATTGACTTGGCGCTTTGCGATGCGAGCACAGCCGTTCGATGACGCGCGTGCGGCCGACGCTAGAGCTGATTTTCGCAAGCTCATGGAAGACATTCTTGATAGCAATCGTCACCTTGGCAGCGCGTTGAGCGGCACCGATTCAGCATCCCCCCAAACAACCGATCAGATGATGTCGATAAGGGACTCCCCGCTAAAAGAAAGAAAGGAGCTATACCTGCAGAAACGAATTTGCGATCAACGTAAGTGGTACGAGAAGAAAGCGCGCTCGAACAAGAGATCCGCAAAAATCTGGATGGGCCTTGGTGTCATTGCCTACGCTCTGGGGTTCTCGTTCATCGTAGTACGTATCGCTGACCCAGCGATGCCAGGCTGGCCGACAGAGCCGTTAATCGTTATTGCCGCCTCGCTTATCGGGTGGACCCAGATCAAGAAATTTAACGAATTGGCATCGGCTTACACGTTGACAGCTCACGAGATCGGATTGACTGCCGACCTTATTACGGACGCCAACTCGGATGAGGCATTCTCCGCCGCGGTGAACGAAGCCGAACTGGCTTTCTCACGGGAGCACACCCAGTGGGTTGCTCGTCAAAACAACTAAGAGACAACAATGGCATACAGCGATCCGACCTATGTAATATTTGACGGCGATGAAGACGCTTGGGCATACCGCTTTATGAAAGGGTGGAATGCCAGCGAGAATGTGAGTTTTGAATTCGCGAACGCTCACGATCTGGACAATATGACAAGCCGAGCACAGGACGAAGATTATGTTAAACGCAATCTTCGCAACAGAATGAATGGATCGAGCCAGGTACTTGTCCTGATCGGTGAGAAAACGAAAAACCTTTTTCGCTTCGTGCGCTGGGAAATGGAATTGGCCCTTGATCTAGGTCTGCCGATAATCGCAGCAAACCTTAACGGCTCGCGACAACAAGATGCGAGCTGTCCGCCTATCATCAGGGACAAATGTGTTGTGCACGTGCCGTTCAAGATGAAGGCCATCAAGCACGCGCTAGCCAATTGGCCGAGCGAATTTCATCGGCTTTCAAACGCTCAGCGTGGCGATGGCGCCAGGAGCTATGGCGAAAGCACCTATCGGGATCTCGGCTTATAATCGCTCACCTAAAAGTACTTAGCCGCCAAAACATCCTCGCCATCTGCTGGCGGCGACTAGCCTTAGCAGCGTCCGCCAGCGTGTTCCGAGCTTGCCGAGCGATGATAAGAAGAGCCGTCCGATTTGCTGAGTTTGGCTGAAAGCTGCAGGTCATGTGCAACCTATTAGAGGAGCCCCGCTCGAAGCGTCAGATCGTCAGATCGTCAGACCGAAGATCATGTCGCGCGAGGGGCGCTGGTTTCGAGAGGAAAAGGAGCGGCTGTTCGACGTTTGAGGCTTGATCCAGCGTTTCGAGACTGCACGATCGGCCAGCATTGATGGAGGCAGCTTGTCAGGCCGCGCAATTCTGTCGGTTCGCCCCCTCCTGCGAGCCGCAGCTCGGCTCGCCCTGCGCAGCAACCACGAATTTGCGATCGCAAGAAAGGCAACACACTGACGATAGAACTTGGCGGCGCTGGTCGGCTGCGAATCAAGATGTCGATGGCGAGGAGCTCTCGCCGCGCGTCTTTGCCGGGCCGAACCTTCTGGCTATGCTCCTTCGAGAAGTCTGCCGAGCACCAGCCGCCGCACCGCCAAAGCGATCAATATGCGCGAGGGCACGACCTCAGCCTCTCAGCGCTGGCCAACCAGGTTGGAGCCTGTGCCGCGGCACGGAACCCGCTGCCTGCTGATCGAGGCGAATGTGCTTTGCCCCTGATCACCTGCGTTACCACCCTTGGGAAGGGCAAGACCGATCCGGACCGTCAGAATGTAAGGGATGACCGGCAGTTCGGCGGAACATGGCCGGCGGCGCTCTATCGTGCCTCGCGCGGCCGGCGGGAACAGCATCCCGAGCGCTATTCATCCTTCAATATCGCCCGCTAATCGGGCACTATGCTGGGCGCATGCGCGTCGTAAGCTGTTCGTGTTTGCAGGACGCGCCCCGACGTCGCAAAATCAGTGAGATCCAATTCAACGCTCCCTCGGCTAAGGCGAAGGTGACGCCTTAGTTTTCACGGCAATTCGGGCCGATCCCGCGAATTCCACGGCGAATAACCTGCATTCCCGAGAAACTCGAGGGACGTTTCCGGTATGCTATTTGCTAAACAGGTGGCTGGCCGAGTGCCCTCCGCCAATTTATCGCGAGGAGAGGGACATGCGCTTGAGCAATCTGGGAACCGAGCAACTCCGGGAGAAGGATAGAAGCTTCGTCTTCCATCCTTCTACGCATCTGGCCAAGCACAGCCGAGGCGAAACGCCAAATAGGATTATGGCCGGTGCGGAAGGCGTCTATATCTGGGACACCGAAGGCCGAAGGAGCCTCGACGGTTTCGGAGGGCTCTACTGCGTCAACATGGGATATGGATGCACGGAGATCGCCGAGGCCATTGCCAGGCAAGCACACGAATTGCCGTTCGCGCACGTCTATGCCAGCCAAGGTACGGAGCCGGTCGCCCTGTTGGCAGAGGCCGTGGTCGAGTATTTCGGTCAGAACATGCGAAGGGTCTATTTCGGCCTCTCCGGTTCTGATGCCAACGAAACCAACATCAAGCTGGTCTGGTACTATAATAACATTCTTGGCCGGGCCGAAAAGAAAAAGATCATCTCGCGAAATCGCGGCTATCACGGGTCTGGATTGGTCACGGGTAGCCTAACTGGCCTTCCCTTCTTTCACAATTTCTTCGACCTGCCTCTGGATTTGGTGCGCCATACAACCACGCCGCACTATTACCGCCAGGCGCGTGTCGAGGAGAGCGAGGAAGCGTTCTCCCGGCGCTGTGCCGATGAGCTTGAAGCCTTGATCCTGGCCGAAGGACCGGAAACGGTTGCAGCTTTTATCGGAGAGCCGGTACTTGGGACAGGAGGTATTGTTCCGCCCCCCACAGGGTACTGGACGTCCATTCAAGCGGTGCTCGACAAATACGATATCCTTCTAATCGCCGATGAAGTGGTCTGCGGCTTCGCGCGAACCGGGGAGAAGTTCGGTTCCCACCTGTATAACATGCGTCCGGATTTCGTGACCATCGCAAAGGGTTTGAGTTCCGCCTACCTTCCCATCTCCGGGTCAATCATTGGCGACCGTGTCTGGTCGGTTTTGGAACAAGGAACTGAGAAGCACGGCGCACTCGGCCACGGCTGGACCTATTCGGGGCACACACTTTGTGCCGCAGCCGCGCTCGCCAATATTCGACTCCTTAAAGAAAAAAATATTTTGGAGCATGTCCGCGATGTTGGACCGTATTGGCAAGATCGGATGAAGGTCGAGCTGGCGGGACATCCCATGGTTGGTGAAGTTCGCGGAGTGGGTATTCTGTCGGCCGTAGAGATGATGCGGGACCCAAAACAAAGGATACCCTTCGAACCCGACCTTCAGGTCGGGGTGCGCACTGCAGCTGCTCTGTTCGAGAATGGTGTCATCGGACGGGCCATGCCGCATGGCGACATCCTCGGTTATGCACCCCCCCTGATCATTACCCGAAAAGAGATCGACATCATTGTCGACGCGACGGTAAAGTCGGTCGATACCACCTATCGCGCGCTGAAGGCCGAGGGTGCCGTATGATTTTGCGATCGCGAAGGAGTGAGTCCGGAGGCAGGCATGTCCCTGCGCGCTACTGCGCCGAGCAGACCCAAAACTGTTGAATTCCAGATATCTGATCTTGAGCATGCTCCGGACTATTTCAGCCACGAACCGAATCAGTTCTGCCGCCGCTGTCCTGTTGCCCAACGACCAGGACCTCTGTGCGGCGCGCCCTGCGGGTGTACCTCCCCGCCGGCAGGGCGCCCTTTTTGACCCACGTAATCAGAATCATTATGGCCCGTGCGGAATCGAGGGTCTGGTAAAGGTCATCTGCACGTTCCGATGCAGATTGAGCTTAGACGCGCCCTTTACATCATTGCAGCGGGCCACGGCCGCCAGTTCCAAAGTGCGGCAACGCCGAAGATATCTTCCTTTTCACATCACAAAGAGCAGAATAATCATTGCGGTGAATTTTATCACGTCAGGTATATAAAAGGACGATACTCACACGCCATCCCGTTCACAAGGAAAAGGCATTTTAACATTGTTGAGACGATTTGCCTATCAAAGAAAAGAAAGCATCGCAACACTTCTTTCCGGATCACGGCGCCCCGGATGGGGGATGAGCGGCTATCCGAATTGTTATGCTCGTGCCGACCCAAATTCCTGCAAAAGCTGGGTCAATGATGGCTTTTGCTCAGCGCAGGATGATTTCTAGTGATTTGGACGGTGCAGGGGCGGTCATGATTTATGCATGGAGATTCTCTGATTGAGCTGTTGAAAGATCAAGAGGCGTCTGCCAGACGCCCATCGGGCGAGCCCAGCATGATTGGGATGACCGGCGAAGATCGAAAGTGTGGCAGTATTCTGGAGCCTGGTCAGCCCAGCGACGCCCGCGAAGTCAATCGCGTTTGTCGGGACATACACGACGCAGCCGGAAGGCGTGCAGAAAGAGGAAGAATCGAGCGCGACGATGACGAGGGACATGCCACTTGTTTTCGAGACATTCCTTGAAAGACTGTCACAGAGTATCGATGAGGCAGATTTCCGGGATGCCATGGCTGAGGCGGCCGGACGACTTGACCTAATCTCCTTTGCCTACCTCTCCTTGCCAGCACGGCCTTCCGGCAAACCGAGGCTAATTTCGAACTATCCACCCCGCTGGACCAGACAGTATCTGGAAAATCAGTATGAGAAACTCGATCCTGTGGTCTTGCGTGCTCGAAATGGCGGCTGCCCGTTTCACTGGGGATCGAATTTGGGAGGCGATAAAATGTCGCCGGCTCAACAGCAGCTATTCGATGAGGCGGCTCAATTCAGCATCTGCTGCGGTTTGACGATCCCAATTGTCGATCTCCGCGGCCGCATCGCTGCGGTTACTTTTGCCGCCGATGAGCCTCGTCCAGGATTTCTTCGGGTCGCTGAGCGGTACGAACAAGCTCTTCAGCTGATGGCGGCTTGCTTTCATCGTTGCGTTCGCCGCAAACTGCCGAGCGATCGAACAGTGGATGGGATTTCGCTGACATCCCGCGAATATGAGTGCCTGCGGTGGGCAGCGCGGGGTAATTCAGCCTGGGTGACCGGCCGCATCTTGGGCATCAAGCCACGCACGATCGCTTTTCATTTGGACAATGCCAAGAAGAAGCTAGGCGTGCGAACCCAAAATCAGGCTATAGCCCTTTTGGGGTCCGAAGGGTCCTCAATTCTCTGAGAAGCTTTTTGATCCCCTTGTGCTCGGGCCATTCGATCGCGCGCTTTGTATCGAGCGTTGACTGGATGCCGAGATCTTCTGTTCCGCCGGCTCGGTCAGGGCGATGCAGCCGTATTCTTCCAGTCCGCGCCGGTGATCTTAGTCTATCGGTGCTCGAGCGGGTGTTTCGTCGCTGACGAGCTAGTCGTGCGGTTATATAGTTTCCGAGGATGGCCCGCTTGCAAACCTGCCTGCCGGCAATCTCTAACCGTTGACTTAGGGCGATGGCTATCGGTTATCCGGCTTGAAAGCGAAGAGGTGGACCCTTCGGGGTCGAGCGCCGGCACGATATGGAGTGCTGCTCCGGGCTAATACCCATCCAGACAGAGCGGAACCTTCTATCACGTCAGACGCTCGGACAATTGCCAAAACCCCGATTTCCTGGGAACTGAATTGTGCTCGCCACCGAGTCCATTTTGCCGGCGCGTCTGTGGTGCAGGTCCCGATCAGCCTGACCACTGGCTGCCACAGGAACTGCCTACTTGTATGACCGAGCACTGCGCATTTGTCAGCTGGCGAACAATTCCTTGTAGCCGCTCGTCACCATCCAGTTCGCACGGTCGAGATGACTACGAAGCGCCTTCCTGGCGCGCTCCGGTTCAAGTGCCGGATCAATGCCGAGGATCAGATGGGCCATTTCCTCTTGGGGTGCCTCATCGGCTGAGGCGTCCAGGAGCCTCATATAGGTGGTAAAGTGCGCCCTGTCGTAGGCGGTAAGACGGTCAGACCAAGGGACTTCGTCGAGCAGTGTTGGGCTTTGAATCCTATCTGTTCCCGTTGATCGATTCATGTCTGCCGCGAACCTCGCATGTTGATCGCTGGATTCAAGGCAGAATATCCCAAAATGGGATAATCCGAAACGGGGATTAGTCGCTGAGCCGGTCTCTACCTGACCGGTTCACCTAAATGCCAAAATCTCTTCGATCTCCCCGCCACCAGCGGTTTCTGGCCCAGTTGATCTCACTGCGCAAGGTCAAAGGAGGGCTTTGCACGGAACTGAGTTGGTGATTCGGTAGGTCCGGAATGAAGGG
>NZ_SUGA01000058.1 GCF_004963255.1 Mesorhizobium sp.
TCCGTCTCGGCGCTGCGCGCCGATCCACCTTCTCCCACAAGGGGAGAAGGAAAAGCGCCTGGCCCTACTCTTCCGGCTCGACAGTGAACAGCAGCGGATAGCCCTTGGCCTTGCCGGCATCGGTCGCCCGCGTCGCCTTGGTTTCCGCGACATCCTTGGTGAACACCGCAACGACGCAGACGCCGCGCGTGTGCGCCGTGATCATGACACGATGCGCCTGGTCCTCGCTGAGCTTGAACTCGCCTTTGAGCACAGTGACGACAAATTCGCGCGGCGTGAAATCGTCATTGATCAGGATGACTTTGTAGAGCTTCGGCCGCTCGGTCTTCGGCTGCGCCTTGACACGGGGTTTGATGACGGTTTCGGGCATCGGAATCCACCAGCGATGAACTGGATTTCACATCACTTTGTCACGCAGAAACGCGCTCGTCCATTTGACTGCGCAACGGCGACAAGGCCAGGGCGATCAACTCTATGTGGGGAAGCGCTGGCTGCCGGTCAACGGCCCTGCCGCCCGGCCGTGCGCGACCTGTCGGGGCCGCCCGATCCGCGCTCCAGCAGCGCGAAGAGCATCCAGGCGGCAAAGCCGATCATCGTCGAGCCGGTCAGCACGAGCAGAATCCAGGACTGCGCCGGCGTGATGTAGTCGAAGCTTGAAGAGATCAGCGGAGCGAACAGCTCTGGCTCGGTCCTGCCACTGGCTGGATCCGGCACGGGGCTTGCGGTAAAGATGATCAACGATCGCGCGGCCGCTGTGACGATCAGGCCGCCCAGTGTCAGCGAACGCATCAGGGACGAAAACCGCTTCTTCATGCGGATTGTCCTACAGCACCGGCATTGCAATCAGGTTAAGGGTGCGCGGCGGAAACTGCCGATCGAGAAGGCTTCCGTCGCGCGTAAGCCGCCCCGGCCTGAGCCGGAGCGGCTTTATAGGATGGAATGCCGAAGCCTGGATCAGGTCTTCGGAGCGTCCTTCTTCTCGGTCTTCTTGACGACCTTCTTCGTGGGGGCCTTCTTGTGCTTCTTGGCCGAAACTTTCTTCACCGGCTTGGCCATGGCGTCGGCCGGAGCGGTCGAGGTCGTCGAGGCAGCCGGGGCA
The DNA here is from genome assembly GCF_004963255.1 of Mesorhizobium sp. Taxonomy (GTDB): domain Bacteria; phylum Pseudomonadota; class Alphaproteobacteria; order Rhizobiales; family Rhizobiaceae; genus Mesorhizobium. The sequence continues at coordinate 1,100 of NZ_SUGA01000058.1, forward strand.
GCGGTCGTCGTGGCGGCGGCGTTGCCGAGAGCCGGCATGGCGAAAGCGAGAGCAACACCGAGGCCGAGGGCGGAGAGCATGGACTTCTTCATGGCTTCATTTCCTTTTTCTTGCAGATCTGGATGAGCGTCACTGAACGGGATCGATCGGTGTCACTCCAAGCAGCTTCAAAGCGTTTGCGAGCATCCGGATACCCTGTGCCTGTTTCTTGTTGGCGCAGAACCGGTCTCCCTTTCTTTGCAGTGCTTTCGCCGCGGTGACCTGCGTTGCCGCGGCATGGGTTTCGAGGGCTTCGTCAACCTGACGGCTCAGATTGGTGCAACGCTCGGTCCGGGTGAGCGGTGGCGCGACCTTTGCGGTTGAGGCGCCGGCCGCTGCTGTGATGAGCGATATGCTGAGCAAAGCACCCATCACGCTGATCCAGAACCTCTGCATTGGTCTCGTCCGTTACTCCGGAAACTTGCGTCGCAGCCGATGACCTGACCGCCACGGCACCGGTTATGACCTTGAAATTTTTCACCAGTTTTTCTCGACTGTAGAATTTTGTTTCTGGATTGTTTCTGGGGAACCCGACGGGCGCTGCGATCGCGGCCACTGGCCAAGATGTGGCCCGAATTCTATCGTGTGAGAGATCGCCGAAGGGACGCTCGGCTAACAGAATCATAGGTTTCGAGTGAAATCGGACGCACACATACTGATCGTCGACGACGACAAGGGCATACGCGACCTGCTGCAAGAGTTTTTCCAGAAGCGCGGGCTGCACACGACGGTGGCCGGTGACGGCACCGAGATGGAGGCGGTCCTGCGCCGCACGCCGGTGGACCTGATCGTTCTCGACGTGATGCTGCCCGGAAAGAGCGGACTCGAGCTTTGCCGCGAGATCCGCGCCAACTACACCACGCCGATCATCATGCTGACCGCGGTCACCGAGACGACCGACCGTGTTGTGGGTCTCGAAATGGGCGCCGACGACTATGTGCCCAAGCCCTTCGATCCGCGCGAGCTCCTGGCCCGCATCCGTGCCGTGCTAAGGCGCAACGGCAGCGCCGAGCCGCGTCGCCCGGCCGCCAAGCAGATCTATCACTTTGCCGGCTGGACGATGGACAGCGCCCGCCGCCGCCTGACGGCGCCCGACGACGTCCGCGTGGAGCTGACCATGGCCGAGTTCAACCTGTTGCAGACCCTCGTCAAGAGCGCGGGACGCGTGCTGACCCGCGAGCAGCTGATCGAGCTCTCCGGCGGCGACACCGGCTACAGCTTCGACCGCAGCGTCGACATTCTGGTGAGCCGCCTTCGCCGCAAGATGGAAGACGATCCGAAAACGCCGAAACTGATCCTGACGGTGCGCAGCGGCGGCTATCAGTTCCTGCCCGAGACAACGTCCGAATGAGACGCTTCCTACCGCAGACCCTGCCTGCCTGGGTGCTGCTCATCGTCATTGCCGGCCTCATGCTCAGCCAGGTGGCGACGCTCTACATCGTGGCGCGCGACCGCGCCGCCGCCAACGGTATCGTCGATCTCTACCGATTGAACGACCGTGCCTATTCGCTCGTGCAGCTGATGCACGACGCCACGCCCGAAGAGCGCAAGGCGACCGCGTCCGGCCTGTTCAACTCGACCTATGCGCTGACGGTTTCGGACACGCCCGCCGTCACCTCCTCGATCGCTGGCGATGATCAACTGGCCGAACTGGAGGACATCCTGGTCGGACGCCTGTCGAAATTCGGCATCACGGACGCGCGCGTGCGGCGCGATCCGGCCACCCAGGAGGCCGACGTCCCGGACGGTCAGGCGGTGAACAAGGATGTCGGCCAGGTCGAACGCGACCTTCTGGTCCTCGCCGCGGATTTCGCGCAGAGCGACAAGCTGACGGCGTCATTGCGTTTTTCCGACGGGCAGTGGTTGAATTTCACGGAACCGATCACGCCGGCGGGGCCGATTCTGAGCCTCGACAGCCTGCCGCTCTATTCGCTGATCGCCGGTCTGATCGTCATCATGTCGATCTGGTCGCTGCGCCGGCTGACCGCGCCTTACCGGATGATGGAGACGGCGGTGACGCGGATCGGCAACGACCTGAAAAGCCCGCCGATCTCCGAGAGCGGCAGCCGCGAGATCCGCGCCGCGGCGAAGGCGATCAACGCCATGCAGATGCGGCTGCGCGACTATGTCGAGGACCGCGAGCACCTTGCGGCGGCGCTGGCGCATGACCTGCGCACGCCGCTGACCCGCATGCGGCTCCGACTCGAACTGTTGCGCAGATCGCCCGCGCGCGAGGCGCTGGCGCACGACCTCGCCGATATCGAAAGCATCGCGAGTTCCGTCATCGACTTCGCCAAATTCGAGGTGACCGAGGAAAAGGCCGAGCGGATCGATTTCTGGTCGCTTGTGGAATCGGTGGCGGACTCTTTCGAAGATGCATCCTTCGACGAGGATGCGACGCCTTCGCGCGGCCTGATCTGCATCGCGCGGCCGGTGGCGCTGCGCCGCTGCATCACCAATCTCATCCAGAACGCGGTGACCTACGGCAAGAAGGCGCATCTCGGCGTGCGGCGAACGGGCGACACGATCACGCTCTCGATCCGCGACGAGGGCCCAGGCATTCCGCAAGCGAAGCTGGACGCTGTGTTCGGTTCCTTCGTGCGGCTGGAGGAATCGCGCAACCGCACCACCGGCGGCCTCGGCCTTGGCCTGACAATCGCCCGCAACATCGCCCGCGGCGCCGGCGGCGAGGTCAATCTTTCCAATTACCCCGGCGGCGGCCTGCTGACGGAGCTGCGGCTGCCGGTGGCAGCTTGAGTCAGCAGGCGGTTGCCGGTTCCACGCCGGTACTGGATCGATAACCTCTTCCTTGTGATAGTGCGGCCCGCTCCGGCATGAGGAAACCCGCGCCATGTTCTACGCTATCCTTGCCTACCACGTCGAAGACACCGTCCAGTCCTGGACGCCCGACGAGGATGCGGCGCTGATGAAGGACCTGCTCGAGGTCAACGACAGGCTCACGCGCGAGGGCAAGCTCGGCCCGGCAGCGAGACTCGACGCGACGGCCAAGGCCGTGACGCTGCGCGGCCCGGGCGACGGCATGGTGATCGACGGTCCCTTCGCCGAAACCAAGGAGCAGTTGCTCGGCCTCTATGTCCTCGACTGCGCCGACCAGGACGAAGCTATCGCCGCCGCGCGCGATCTCAAGCGCGTCAACCCTTCCGCCGTCTACGAGATCCGGCCGATCATGCTCTATCTGCCCGGCGCGGCGCTGGCGGCTCGTTGAAATACGCTTCGGGCGCGTTTCACATTGATGGAGCGGCCGCCTTGATCTCCCGCCCAAGCCGAAGCATCTCGCGCACCAGCAGGTCAAGATCCTCGCGGCGCGTGCGGTGATTGGCGATCGCCACCCTCAGGCAATGCCGGCCGTGCACGGTCGTGTCGGACAGAGCCGCGATGCCCTCTTCCTGCAGTCTCAGCATGATCTCGGTGTTGAACGCCTTGAGCCGCTCTTCGGACCCGTCATCAAGCCGGTGTCGGAAGCTGACGATGTTGATGGTGGTCGGCGCCATTAGCTCGAGCGCCGGCTCCGTCTCGATCAGCCCGGTGAGGTAACGAGCCTGGGCGATGTTCTGGTCGATCAGCCGGCCGAACTTTTCGACGCCATGCTCCTTCAGCGCCATCCAGATTTTCAGCGCGCGGAAACCGCGCGACGTTTGAAGCCCGTAGTCGTGCAGCCACGCCCCGGAGGCGAGGCCGCGCGGCGTCGATTCCAGATATTCCGGCGTGACGGCAAACGTATTGCGGTGCGCCGCTGCATCCCGCACCAGCGCGCAACCGGCCTCGAACGGCGCATGCAGCCATTTGTGCGGATCGAGCGCGATCGAATCCGCCTGTTGGATGCCGGCCACGAGCGGTCGGTTCTCTGGCGCGATCGCGATCAGCGCGCCGATGCAGCCGTCGACATGGAACCAGAGGTCTTCTTCGGCCGCCACTTTCGCCAGCACCTGCAGATCGTCGACCGCGCCGGTGTTGACCGAGCCGGCGGTGCCGATCACGCAAGCCGGCTTGAAACCCGCCTCGCGATCCTCCGCGATGGCCGCTTTGAGCGCGCCGATATCGATGCGCAACCCTGCGTCGGTCGGGATTCGCCGCAGCGCCCGGTTGCCGAGGCCAAGCGCTTCCATGGCCTTGCGGTGGCAGGAATGGACCTGGTCCGAAGCGTAGTAACGCAACGGCTTCGGCATAGCGGCGACGCCCCGCTCGCGCACGTCGACGCCGGCCTTGGCGTTGCGCGCCACGGTCAAGCCGATGATGTTGGCCATCGAACCGCCGCTGACCAGCGTGCCGCTGGACGTGGCCGGGAAGCCCATCATCTCCTTCATCCAGTTGACCACCTGGCTGTCCAGCAAACCGGCGGCATGGTTGCCGCCGCCGAGATTGGACCCTTGGATCGCGGCCAGGAAGTCGCCGAGCGCGCCGGTGAAGTTGCTGGCCCCCATATACCAGGACCAGAAACGCGGATGGATGTTTCCCATCGGATAAGGCATGACGTTGCGGGCGACATCGTCATAGACCTCGGCCACCGGCGCCGGCGATCGCGGCAGGGGTGTCTTGAAGAACGACCGCACCTCGGCCGGCATCTCGCGCCAGACCGGACGCTCACGCACATCCTTGAGATAGGTGATGGCGTCATCCAGTATCCGGTGCGAGAGCGCTTCCGCATCGGCCCAGTCCGCCGGATCGAGCGTTTCGTCGGCGGCTGTTAATTCCCGCAAACTATCCATGCGACTTCTCCCGCAGCCCTTTCCAGATCGGCCAATGTGCAGCCAAGCGCCGCGGCGTCGCCACCCGAAAACGGACGACGCCGCGGATCGTCGTCAGACTTCGAACTGGCAACTCGGCGTCGAACGCGACAGCGCCGTTTCCTCGGCGTCCATATCGGCCTCGATGCCGTCGAAGAGCGGCGTCGACATGTAGCGTTCGCCGGTGTCGGGCAGCATGCACAGGATCACAGAGCCGGCCGGGGCCTTGCCGGCGATCTGGCGTGCTACGGCGAAAGTGGCGCCGCCGGAAATGCCGGTGAAGATGCCTTCCTGCTGCGCCAGCGCCTTCGCCCATTTGATGCCTTCAGGGCCGGGGATCGGCACCACCTCGTCATAGTAGCGCTGGTCGATCGCCTCCTGCAGGACATTGGGGATGAAGTCCGGCGTCCAGCCCTGGATCGGGTGCGGCTCGAAAGCCGGATGGCTGGCGGCCGGAGCCCCACCGGCGCCGCGCTCCTGGGCCTTGCCGCTGCCGATCAGCTGCGCGTTCGCCGGCTCGGCGAGCACGATCCTGACTTCCGGCCGTTCCTGGCGCAACACGCGGCCAACGCCGGTCACCGTGCCGCCCGTGCCGTAGCCGGTGACCAGATAGTCCAGCCTTGAGCCTGCGAAATCGTTGATGATCTCGCGGCCCGTGGTCGCCTCATGGATGGCGGCATTGGCCTCGGTTTCGAACTGGCGCGCCAGGAACCAGCCATTGGCCTCGGCGAGTTCCACCGCCTTCTTGTACATGCCGAAACCCTTCTGGGCGCGCGGCGTCAGCACGACCTTGGCGCCCAGCATGCGCATCAGCTTGCGGCGCTCGATGGAGAAGCTGTCGGCCATCGTCACCACCAGCGGATAGCCTTTCTGCGCGCAGACCATGGCAAGACCGATACCGGTGTTGCCGCTCGTTGCCTCCACGACCGTCTGGCCGGGCTTGAGCTTGCCGCTGCGCTCGCCTTCCTCGATGATGTTGAGCGCCAGCCTGTCCTTCACCGAAGCCGCCGGATTGAAGAACTCGGCCTTCACATAGATCGTCGCGTGACCCGGCCCGAGATTGTTGATGCGGATGACCGGCGTGTCGCCGACCGTGTCGAGAATGCTGTCGAACAGCCGGCCGCGCCCTGCCGTGGTCCTGATTTTCAACTGATGCAACATGGATATCTCTCCTCGAAATCTCACATACCGGTTACAGACCGGCGGATTGGGCGGCGCGGTTTCGACACCTTGCCGCGTTAGGTTGCTTGATCTGCCGCAAAATGCGGCAACGGCGGCGTTCCGGCACGGAATGGGGCTGCCGGCTGCCTCCTGTCATCTTTGGTGATAGACTATGGACCAACTGGCCTGCGTTGGAGAAAGCGTGGAAACATACGTGGAATCCGCCCGATCGAGCCTGAACGGCCCCGTTGGCCTGTCCGTAAGGCTGCTCGGGCAACTGGCGATTGCCCGCGACGGAGTGCCCGTCACCTTGCCCTCGTCACGCAAGCTGCGCGCGCTGCTTGCCTATCTGGCGCTGGCGCCTCACCCTGTCAGCCGCAGCCGCCTTTGCGAACTGCTCTGGGATGTGCCCAACGATCCGCGCGGCGAGCTGCGCTGGTGCCTGAGCAAACTGCGCGCCGCGCTTGACGATCCGGATCGGCGCCGGGTCGAAACCCATGGCGATACGGTGTCGCTTCGCCTTGACGATGTCCATATCGACGCGCTGGATGCCGCCGCGGCGGTGGCCGAAGGTGTCGAGACGCTCGATCTCAGGCGGCTGCAGGCACTTTCGCAACATTTTGCCGGCGACTTCCTCGACGGTCTCGAGCTTGATCGCAGCCCGCATTTCGGCAGCTGGCTGACGGCGCAGCGCCGCCGTTTCAGCGCATGCCATGTCGCCGTGCTGGAACACATCATCGGTCTTGTCCCACAGGGAGCCGATGAAGCCGGCGCCTATATCGACAAATGGCTGGAGCTCGCGCCCTTCGACGGCCGTGCGCATGTGGCGCTGCTGGAAAACCTGGCCCGGCGCGGGCAGATCGGCGCCGGCGAGGAGCATCTCGCCACGGCGGCGGAGCTGTTCCACTCCGAAGATCTGGACTTCACCCCGCTCCGCGAAGCGTGGCAGGAGATAAGAGCCCGCAACGCCGCCGCAACGCCATGCGCCCGATCCGGACCGGCCTTCCCGATCTCGGAACCGCCGGTCGCCGCGATCGAATCCGAGCCAGCGGCGACGCGCCGGGCTTCGCTCGCGGTGATGCCGTTTGCCGAGAGTGCCGGCACCGGCGGCTTCCGCGGCGGGCTGGCCGACGGCCTGACGCACGACATCATCACGCGGCTTGCCAAGCTTCGCGATTTCTTCGTCATCGCCCGCGGCTCGGTCTTCGCGCTCGCCGAAAGGAACATCGCGCCGGAAGACGCCGGGCGCAGGCTGAATGTCGACTATGTGGCGACGGGCTCGGTGCGCAGCCTGGCGGGCCGTTTCGTCATATCGGTCGAGCTTGTCGAGGTGCGCACGGCGCGGATTGTCTGGGCCGAGACCTTCGAGCACAAGCCCGACGACATCTTCATCGTTATCGAGGATATCGGCAACAGCATCGTTTCCTCCATCGCCGCCGAGATCGCCACGGTGGAGCGCAACCGCGCATTGCTGAAGGCGCCCAATTCGCTCAACGCCTGGGAGGCCTACCATCGCGGCCTCTGGCACATGTATCGCTTCACCCGCCAGGAAAACGAACTGGCGCAGCATTTCTTCGGCGAGGCGTTGAAGCTGGACCCCACTTTCGCGCGCGCCTATGCCGGCATGTCCTTCACCCATTGGCAGAACGCTTTCCAGCGCTGGGGGGACCGCGATCGGGAGACCGCGCTTGCCTTCGAAAGCGCCGGCCAGAGCCTGCTGGTCGACGACCGCAACCCCGCCGCCCACTGGGCGATGGGCCGCGCGCTGTGGCTGCGCGGCGAACAGGACGGCGCGCTATTGGAACTGGCGAGTGCCGTCGACCTCAGCCCCAATTTCGCGCTCGGCCATTACGCGTTGTCCTTCGTTCATTCCCAGTCGGGCGATCCGCTATCGGCGATCGGCTCGTCCGACCATTCGCGCCATCTCAGCCCCTTTGATCCGCTGTTGTTCGGTATGATGGGTGCGCGCGCCATGGCGCATGCAAGGCTGGGCGAATTCGAAGCGGCGGCCGAATGGGCGCTGAAGGCGGCCGCGAGGCCAAACGCCCATGTCATCATCCTGGCGATCGCCGCCCACTGCCTGGCGCTGGCCGGCCGGCGGGATGAGGCGCGGACCTTCGCCGCCACGATCCGCAGCACCTTGCCGAACTATCGCGCCGACGATTTCATCGCCACCTTCCGCTTCGACCGGGATGGGGAAGCCCTGTTCCGCAACGGCGCCAAGCTGATCGGGCTGAATTGAGCCGCCGGCCGTTTGCGGCCGGCATCACCTGAATATCAACACACCTCAGTGCATCAGCGGCCCACTGGCCTTCCGCCAGGCGTCGATGCCGCCCTGGATGTGGCGGGCGCTGGCAATGCCGACATCCTGCGCCGCTTGCACGGCCATCGCCGAACGCTCACCGAAGGCGCAGTAGAACAGCAACTGCTTGGCTGTCGATTTGGCCAGCTCATGCAGCATGCCGCCGGCCATAATGTTCTCCTGCAGCCGCGCATAGGGCAGATGGATCGCGCCGGGGATGACGCCATGGCGCTCGCGTTCGGACTGCTCGCGCAGGTCGATCAGCGCCACGTCGGGCCGCCCGACCAGCGCCAGCGCCTGCTCGGCGCTCACCGCCCAGCCGCGCCTGGCGATGTCGTCCTGATGCAATCCGACCCGCATGTTGGCGGGCACCGCCACATCCATCATCTTTGGGTTGGCCAGGTTCAGATTGTTCATGATGTTCACATATTCGTCGACCGACTTCACCTGCAGGCGCGGGTTGAAGGCCTTTTCCTCGCCGATCGTCGATACCGTCTCGCCCTTGTAGTCATGCGCCGGGAAGATCAGCGTCTCGTCGGGCAGTTTGAGCAGACGGCCGAAGATCGATTCATATTGCTGGCGCGGATCGCCATTCTGGAAATCGGTGCGGCCGGTGCCGCGAATGAGCAGCGTATCGCCGGTGAAGACACGGTCGGGCAGGACGAAGCTGTAGGAATCGTCGGTGTGGCCGGGCGTGTAGATGACGTCGAGCGCCAGCCCTTCGATGCCGAGCTTGTCGCCGTCGGCAAGCCGCATCGACACCACGTCGGCCTTGGTCTGCTCGCCCATCACAGTGACGCAATGCGTCCTGTCGCGCAGCGCGCCAAGGCCGGTGATGTGGTCGGCGTGAAGATGCGTATCCACTGCCTTGACCAGCCTCAGGTCCAGCTCATTGACCAATTGCAGATAGCGCTCGACCTTCTCCAGCACCGGATCGATGATCAGCGCCTCGCCGCCGCGCCGGCTGGCGAGCAGATAGGAGTAGGTGCCCGAGACGGAATCGAAGAGTTGGCGGAAAATCATCGTCGCGTACCCCGCTGCATTTTCACCGCCGGGCGTCGCCCTCGCGGCCGTAGCAATATTCTACTGCATAGGCTTCTGGAATCAGAATGGATTTCGAAAAATATATACGCCGGTAGATGGCCTTCCCCGCAGCCGCGGGATGCAGCCCTCGAATGCGGTACGGGCTGGTCGATCAGAACCCTCAAAAAGCCTTGCTGAGGCGAGCCAGGCCTCGGACAGTGAAGGCGTTGTCGGTCCCGTAACCGGCCTCGAAGCCGGCATTGAGCGTCAGGCCGGCGCCCACTTCCGCGGCGACGTCCGCGCCGGCAAAGCCGCGCAACACGAATTTTCTGCCGCCCGCGGGAAAAGAGATGTCCTGGCCGAGCAATGTTGCCGAAACGTCATCGCTGCTTTGCGCGATCGCATCGACCCCGGCGCGAAGCGTGGTTTGCCAGGCCTGGCTTGGCGTACTGACAGCTGTCAAAGCCAGCGCGAGCTGGCCACGCGCCGCAAAGACGTTGACGTCACGCCGCGAGACCGCGAGATCGCCGTCCGAGCCGGTCTCCGCGTAATCGTCAATGAAGAGTCCCGCATAGCGCAGCCGCACGCTGGGTATCAATGTACCGGCGGCGACCGGCAGCCGCATGCCGAGCGTGACCGAGGGGCTGAGGAAGACGCCGTTGAAATCGGCGCGCGCCGTCTCGATGCCGCCGAGCACCAGATTGTTCGCGACATGGCGGCGGCTGCGTTCCTGCAGCACGCCGGCGACGAACGCCGCTTCGGCGAAATGCGCACCTGCGTCATAGCCGAGATAGCCGCCGGCGAACACGCCGCGATGGACGATCTCCTGCGCATTATCGTCGACCTCGGTAGACCCGGCGGCGCCGCCGAGGAACAAGCCGCCGAGGAAGCCGTCGCCCGAGCGCCTTTCAGCGCCGGCGACCACACCGCCCAGCGCCTCGCTGAACCCGGCCGGCGCGCCGGAACCACCCTGGGAGCGTATCCCGCCGAAAGTGGAGATCCAGGCGTCCGGACCTTTCCGTAGCGCAGGCAAGCCGTCGTCCGGGGCAGCCATACGGGCCTCGGCGAGACCGCCTATGCCGTCGACAAGGTCCTCGATCAGCGGCCCGCTGCTCGCAAACCCGGTGATGTCGACCACCGCCACGCTGTCGCCGCTGGTCACGAACGGCCTGCTGCCGGTGAGGATGGTTTGCGGCAGGCCGCTTCCTGAAAAACTCATGACGGCGTTGAGCCCAGGGCCGAAGGTGACGGTGTTGCCGCCACCGGAAAAGACGATCGGCCCCTGGATGGCCGTCCCGCCCAACAGGTTCAGCGTGGCGCCGGACGAGCCGAAATAGATCGCCACGCTCTGGTCGCTGAAGACGCGACCGGAATTGGTGATGACGGAGTTGCCGCCTTGCGCCGCAATGCCGACACCGCCCAGACCCTCTACGATCACCGAACCGGAATTGGTGATCGTGGCGTTGCCGAACAGCGCACTGATACCCGTCGAAGCCGTCCCGAAGACATCGACCGTGCCGCTGTTGGCGATGGTGATGTCATTGCCGCTGGCGCCGATGCCGACCGAAGCCAGGCCCGACACAACGATCGACCCGGAATTATCGAGTCGCAGCCCGTTGCTCTGCCACAGAATCCCTCCGGCCGCGGTCCCATAGGCCTCGATGGATCCGCTGTTATTCACCGTCAGGTCCGGCCCGTCGCCGATTATGCCCGCGGCAGCCGTGCCGGAAACGCCGATAAAGCCGCGATTGTCCACATGCCCCCCCGGGGCATCGCTGATGATGCCATATGTGGCGATGCCAAGCGCTTCGATAACCCCGTTGTTCTCGATGTGCGCATTGCCACCCACTGACAGAATGCCGATGGAGCCGTCGCCAATCGCCAGGATGCCTCCGTTGTTAAGGATGATCGCGTCGGGCCCTTGCGAATGCACATTGGCGGCGCCGCCGCCCAAGGTTGCGATCAGCCCGTAATTGGTCAGCCGCTGACCCGAATTGAACATCCGCACGGCATCGATGCCAGCGCCGAATGTTTCGATCGCTCCGTTTGCCTGCACGAGACCGGTCTCACCGGCATTGCTCATCGTCAGCTGGCCGGCAATGACGCCATTGCCAATGACAAAATCTTGGGCGAACGCCGCGCCGCTACCAAGCGAGACCCCGGCGACAATCGACAGCGCTATCGCGCCTGGAACTCCTGTGCGCGACGTCGGCATCACCCCTCTGGCGCATGGCCACGCAACAGGTGGATTCTGCGCCCGAAGGAAGCGAAAGACAAGCCGCTGGCAAAACGCCCAGCCAGGGGGGCCTATACGCCTGCGAAGAAGCCTATCGCCGCAGCACAGCGCTGAGCACGTCGCGGATGCCGATCGCGCCGACGAAGCGCGAGCCCTCGTCGAACAGCGCCACCGGCGCCGTCTGCGAGCGGTGCATGGCGAGCATCACCGTCTTCAACGGCGTGCCGGGATTGGCCCAGAACACCTGGGCGCCCTCTTCCGGCTGGCGCTCGACATCGGCGCAGGAGACCCACACCGCCGGCTTGCCGTCGCGCTCGGCCGCGGCCACCAGGCCGTGCTCGTCGATCTTGAAGCGCGTCGTCTTGCGCCGGTCGAGCCACACCCAGCCATCCTCGCCCTGCTCCAGGTCGCGGCGGTCCCGCATCACGTTCCAGGCCGTCAGCACCGACAACGGGTTCACATTGGCGATGAAGTCTCGGACATAGTCGTTGGCGGGCCTGAGCACGATGTCTTCCGGCGCGCCGGTCTGGACGATGCGGCCGCCTTCCATGATCGTGATGTGGCTGCCGATCTTCAGCGCCTCCTCGAGGTCATGGCTGACGAAGATGATGGTCTTCTTGAGTTCGGCCTGAAGCTGCAGCAATTCGTCCTGCAGCTTGGTGCGGATCAGCGGGTCGAGTGCCGAGAACGGCTCGTCCATCAACAGAATCGGCGCTTCGGTGGCGAAGGCGCGCGCCAGTCCGACGCGCTGCTGCATGCCGCCGGAAAGCTCATGCGCGTATTTCTTCGACCACTGGTCGAGATGGACGAGCTGCAATTGCTTCTGCACCCGCGCCTTGCGCTCGGCTTCCGGCACGCCGGCAAGCTCGAGGCCGAAGCCGACATTTTCCTCGACGGTGCGCCAGGGCAGCAGGCCGAACTGCTGGAACACCATGGCCACCTGCTTTTGCCGCAGCCGCCGCAAGGTCGCCTCGTCGCAGGTGACGACATCGACGATGCGGTCGCCGTCCTTGACCAGCACCTGGCCGCGCGACACGACGTTCAGCCGGTTGACGGCCCGAAGCAGCGTCGACTTGCCGGAGCCGGACAGACCCATCAGCACCGAGATCTCGCCTTCATGCACAGTGAGGCTGGCGCCGGCGCAACCCAGCACATTGCCGGTCTTCTCCAGGATCTCGGCGCGCGTGGCGCCCTGGTCGATCAGCGCCAGAGAACCGGCCTGGTCGGCGCCGAAGACGATGTCCACGTTCTTGAAATCAACCGCGACGGTCATTTCTTGCCTCCAACGCCGATGCGGGTCATGCGGTCGAGCACGATCGCGAGCACAACGATCGCGAGACCCGCCTCAAGCCCGAGATCGATGCGGCGCGAGCCGAGCGCGCGGTTGATTTCCGTGCCGAGGCCGCCGGCGCCGATCAGGGCGGCGAACACCACCATCGACAGCGACAGCATGATCGATTGCGTCAGACCCGCCATGATGGTCGGCAGCGCCGATGGCAGCTCCACCTTCCACAGGAGCTGGCGCTTGGTGGCGCCGAAGGCCTCGCCCGCCTCGATGATCGCCTTGGGCACCGAGACCACGCCGAGATGGGTGAGCCTGACTGCCGTCGGGATGACGAAGATGATGGTGACGATGAGACCGGGCGCGTTGCCGAGGCCGAACAGCGTGAGCACCGGGATCAGGTAGACGAAGGTCGGCAGCGTCTGCATCAGGTCGAGCACCGGCAGCATGACGCGGTAGACCTTCGGCTTGTGCGCGGCCCAGATGCCGAGCGGCACGCCGATCGCCATCGCCATGGCGGCGGCGGCAACGACCAGCACCAGCGTCTGCACCGTCTGCTTCCACAGGTTCTGGTTGATGATGAAGATCAGGCCGAGGAAGACGCCGATGGCGAGCGGCCGCGAACGCTGCAGGAGCCAGGCGACGATCGCGATGACCAGCGCCAGAAGCACGGGCGGCACCATCAGCAGAAGATTCACCGCCCCGTCGAGGATGAAATTCAGCCCGTTTGAAAAAGCCCGGAAGATGGTGTCGAAATTGTCGGTCAGGAAGCCGAAGAACGCCTTGCCCCACGGCCCGATGGGGATTTTGTAGTCGGTCAGGAATTTCGAAATCGGATCCATCTTTCCCCTCTCGGCTTCGCCGCGCTTGCCGCGCGGTCATCCTCTCACGTCTACAGGCATATGAAAAAGGGCAGCCTCTTCAAGGGCTGCCCTTTTCCGGAAATCATGCCGGTCCCAAGCGGCTCAGCTCCCGAGCGCGGTCTTGACGGCGGCAGCCGCGTCCCCGCCATCAAAGGTGGTGACGCCGGCAATCCACGGCGCAATGGCGTCGGGATGCTTCTTCAGCCAGTCTTTCGCCACCGTCTGGGCATCGCCGCCCTTCAGGATCGCGTCCATCATCTCGCCTTCCATGTCGAGATTGAACTTAAGATTGGCGATGAACTTGCCGGCGTTCGGGCATTCGGTGGTGTAGCCCTTGCGCACGTTGGTGTAGACGGTGGCGGCGCCGAAGCCGCTGTCGCCCATGCCGTCGAGATAGGTGATCTTCATGGCGCCCATCACCGGGTGCGGCGTCCAGCCGAGGAAGGCGATCCATTCATTGTTCTTCATCGACTGCTCGGCCTGCGTCAGCATGCCGGCTTCCGACGACTCGACCAGTTCGAAGCCCTCGAGATTGTCCTTCGGGTTCTTGATCATGTCGAGGATGATGCGGTTGCCGTCATTGCCGGCCTCGATGCCGTAGATCTTGCCGTTGAATTTGTCCTTGAACTTGCCGAGATCGGTCAGTGTCTTGACGCCGGCATCCGCGACATAGGTCGGCACGACGATGCCATAGCCGGCGCCGGTCAGGTTGGTGCTGATCGTCTCGACCGAGCCGTCGGCGGTATAGTCCTTGATGTCGTTGGTCATCGACGGCATCCAGTTGCCGAGGAAGACGTCGAGGTCCTTGTTCTTCAGCGACGCATAGGTCACCGGCACCGAGAGCTGGATCGTCTGCGGCTCGTAGCCGAGCGCGGTGAGCAGCACCGAAGCCAGGCCGGTCGTGGCCTGGATGTCGGTCCAGCCGACATCGGACAGGCGAACCGCCTTGCAACTCGCCGGATCGCCGGCATAGGCGGCCGTCGTGGTCAGAAGCGCCGCAAGGCCGATGCCCGCGGCGATATATTTCATACGCGACATGAACTTTCTCCCATTGCAATTACTAGGCGATGCGAAGTCACGGTTCTTGCGCCCGCCTTGTTTCGTCAGCCAAACACCATTTTGAAGCCGTTTCAAGCGCTTCAACATCACGACGAACGGCGCGCGCTGGCCTTTACGCGACATGACAGGCTTTTGAACGACATCGGATTTTAGACGGCAGGGAGTTTTTGGTGGACGGAGCCTCGGCCCCCCTCCCCGCGTGCCGACATGTGAGCTTAGAAGGACGCATGGCCAAGCTTTACTTCCACTACGCGACGATGAATGCCGGCAAGACGACGATGCTCTTGCAGGCGTCCTACAATTATCGCGAGCGCGGCATGTCGACGATGCTGTTCGTCGCCGGCCACTATCGCAAGGGCGACAGCGGGCTGATCTCGTCGCGCATAGGTCTCGAATCCGAGGCCGAGATGTTCCGCGACGGCGACGATCTCTTCGCCAGGGTCGCCGAGCATCACGAACATACGACCGTGCATTGCGTGTTCGTCGACGAGGCTCAGTTCCTCGAGGAGGAGCAGGTCTGGCAGCTCGCGCGCATCGCCGATAGGCTGAACATCCCGGTCATGTGCTACGGCCTGCGCACCGATTTCCAGGGCAAGCTGTTCTCCGGCTCGCGCGCGCTGCTCGCCATCGCCGACGACCTGCGCGAGGTGCGCACCATCTGCCGCTGCGGCCGCAAGGCCACGATGGTGGTCAGGCTCGGCTCCGACGGCAAGGTGGCGAAGCAGGGCCAGCAGGTCGCCATCGGCAAGGACGTCTATGTCTCGCTCTGCCGCCGCCATTGGGAAGAGGAAATGGGCAGGTCTGCTCCCGACGATTTCATCGGTTTTGTCAGCCCCTGAGGTTTAGGCGGCCGAGACACGCCGCATCGGAAACCGCCAGCCAAGCCGCACGCCGAGGGTTGCCAGCGCAATCAGCGCCATGCCGGCAGCCTGCGCCGGTCCGAGTGGATGGCCGTACAAGGCCCAGTCGATGATGATGGCGACGACAGGATAGATGAAAGTGAGGATGCCGATCACCGGCGTCGTCAGGCGCGGAAAGGCTGAATTCATCAGCACGTAGGCGATGCCGGTATGCAGGACCCCGATCCCGGCCAGCCAGCCCCACGACGCAGGCGGGATGGGATGGCCGATGTCGGCGAACGGGGCGAGCAACACGACCCCGACCAGCGTCTGGCAAAACACCGTGATCTCCGCGCGCTGTTGTCCGAGGCCCTTGGCGAGGATCGTCGCCACCGCATAAAGCAGGGCCGCACCCAGCGTCAGCGCGATGCCCAACGCCCATTTCGCGTCGGCATGGCCGTGTGTGACGACCAGGCCGCTGGCCAGCACCACGCCGAGAAACGCGCCAAGCATCCATAGGATCTGGTCGGGCGAAATGCGTTCCTTGAGGAAGACAACGCCGATCAGCACCACGAAGAACGGCTGAACATGGTAGACGATTGTCGTCGTCGCGATCGATGTCATGGCGAAGCCGGCGAAGAAGGCCGTCCAGCTCAGCACCATGCAAACGCCGCCGAGCGCGGCGAGCGCAAGCCGGGATGGGGACAGCGTCCGGTCCGGCAGGTAGCCGCGCAGCAGGCACCAAGCGGCCAGGAACAGCGCGCCGAACACGCATCGCCAGAAGACGACGGTGACGGGATGTTGTCCCGACTCCGTGACGAAGGCGCCAACCGTGCCGGCAATCACCATCGCCAGAGCGAGGCTCGCGGCGGGGAAGCGGGCGATCGACATGTCCCTCATGGCGAGTTCTCCGACTGTCGAACTCCATCTGGCCAGCCGAAACGATTTCAATCAAGCGAATAGATTTGTGAGTACCTATTCGATATGCTGATAGCACCATGGCCGCTCCACTCGACCTCAACCTGCTGAAGACCTTCGTTGCCGTCGTCGAAAGCGGCAGCCTGTCCAATGCGGCGCCGCGCGTCGGCCGCAGCCAGTCGGCGGTCAGCATGCAGATGCAAAGACTGGAAGACATGGTGGGCAACCAGCTTCTGGTGCGAGGCCCTAGAACGGCCACCCCCAATGCTGCCGGCGAGGATTTCCTCATCTATGCGCGCCGGCTGCTGAAATTGTCCGACGAGGCATGGGCGAGCGTCACCCGGCCGAAGGAAACAGGCAGCGTGCGCCTCGGCGTGCCGGACGACTACGCCGCCTTCCTGCTGCCGCCCGTGCTGTCGCGCTTTGCCGAGGATCACCCGCTGGTCACCGTCGAACTCGTCTGCGAGCAGTCGACCGCGCTGGTGAAGACCCTGGCGGAGGGACGGCTCGATCTGGCGATCGTCACCCGCCTGCCGGATCAGCCGCTCGAGGTGATCAGGCTGGAGCGCTTTGTCTGGGTCGCCTCGCCCAATCACGTCGCCTGGCAGACCGATCCGCTGCCTGTCGCCCTGTTCGAACCTGGCTGCGCGGCAAGGATGAATGTGCTGCAGGCACTCGGTGGTGCCGACCGATCCTATCGCTGCACCTATTCCAGCGCCTCCCTGCTCGGACTGGTCGCGGTCGTCCAAGCCGGGCTGGCGGTCGCCGGCCTTGCCCAGCGAAGCGTGCCGCCGTCGCTGCGCATCATCGGCGCCAATGAGGGGCTGCCTGTGTTGCCGGACCTGGAGATCGGCATACTGCGCAACCCTTTGTCGACGACGCCGGCGGTCGATCGTCTGCATGATTTTCTGCGCCGCGACCTGGCGCAGCAGGCCTGAGCCGAAGAGCTCGCTCGCGGGTCCGGGTGTGTGGCCTTTATCAAGCCTTCGCCCTATAAGGCCGACAGCCAGTATTCTCCGGGGTCAGCCATGCTTCGAGCCATTTCGCCCGCCACGCTTTTCCTGCTTGCCAGCGGCCTTGCCGCGCATGCCGGTGGCGATGCAGCGTTGGGCAAGAAGGTCTTCAACCGCTGCATGGCCTGCCATGAGGCGGCAAGCGACCGCGACAAGGTGGGCCCGCATCTGCTGGGCGTCGTCGGCCGCAAGGCCGGCTCGGCGGAGAGCTTTGCCGGCCATTATTCGCAAGCCATGAAAGATGCCGGCGCTGCCGGCCTGGTCTGGGACGAAGCCAACCTTACCGAATATCTCAAGGCGCCCAGGCAGAAGGTTCCCGGCAACAGAATGGCCTTTACAGGCCTGACTAGCGACGACGACATCGCCAACGTGATCGCCTATCTCAAGGCCGATCCGAAGCCCTGATGGGCGCGGGAGAAACCGGCATTCGCCCGACCGTCGCGCGAAAGGTTGGCCGCCGAACCATTGATTTCGCCGTCACCCGGCGCGACAGATTTGCCGGCGCTGTTTCATCACCTTGGCTGTTCGCAAAAACAAGAGCTTAAGGCATATCATCTAAAGCTGTTTAAACGCGCCGCACGTTACTGGGCGCCTTACGCATGCTTGCCTTGTCTTTCAAGGACCTGACCAGTTCTTTTGTTTTGGCGCCTCTCCTTGTCTTCCTTCTTTCAATCCCTGGAAGCGCCACATATATTCGCCGCCACGACACGGAAACGGATGCCGAAGCGGGAGGCCCCAATGGCGACATTGCAGAATTTCGATGCCGAAATTGCCAAGACCAAGCAGGTCGTGCAGGACATGCGCACCAAGATCGAGCAGTCCGGCACGGTGCTCGACACGCTTGCCCAGGCTGACAAGAAGATCGGCGACGCCAATTTCGACATCGAGAACGCCCGCATCGAGGACGTGCTCAAGCAGCAGAAGGTCATGGAAGGCAACATCGCCGACCTGATCATCGGGCTCGAGGACGCCACCAACGTTTTCGGCGCCGAGTTCGAGAGCATGAAGAGCTACACCGGCTGGGAAAGCTTCGTCGGTGTCTTCTCCGAGCAGCGCAAGCAGCGCATGCGCACCGACCGCGTCCGCAACATGTCGCTGGCCGGCAATCTGCAGGAGCTTTTGGCGAAGTCGGATACCATCGTCGGCATCCTGAAAGCGCAGAAACAGATCCTCGACCAGCGCTACAAGACTTCCGAGACCAGCCTGTCGCAGGTGATCGAACGCCGCAAGACGACCATGTCCAACCTCGAGGCCGTGCAGAAGCGCATCGAGGAATTGAACCCCCTGCTGCTCGACATCGAGAACAAGATCGCCGCCTCGACGACGCAGAAGGAGCGTACCGAGCTTGAGGGCGAGCGCTCCAAAATGGCGACCGAATACAACGAAAAGCAGGCCAAGGAACAGGAACTGCTCGCCGAAAGCCAGACGCTGGAGCGCTATACCTCGATGTTCCAGACCTTCGTCGATTCGCTCAACAACCAGATCGCCGCGCAGTCGACGCTGATCAACAAGCTGACCATCGACACCGAGCAGCGCATCGTGCTGTACAAGGCGCTGGAAGATTCGCTGAAGACCGCCGCCCAGCAGGACGTCGCCCACAAGATCAACACGCTGGGCAGCCAGGTCGACAACACGGCCGAGGAGACGATGGCCGGCATCGGCGCCGCCTCGCAGAAGCATATCGGCGACCTGCTCGAGATGCATGAGAAGAATATGGTGGCTTCAGCCGACATCCAGCGCCGCAAGAAGCTTGCCGACGACGCTTTCGCGCGCCGCTTCGACGAGGTGATGAAGAAGCACAATTCCGCCAACTACGTGCAGTCCTGAGCAGGTTCCGCAAAAGTGTTCCACGGTTTTGCGGTCAGAACCTGCGAAAAACAAAGGAACCCAAGCATCTATTCGTGCGGTATCCCACGAATGGATGCTTGGGCGGCGCCGCTGATCTCATCTCCACGGCGATCCCATGACACCTGAGAACGACGCGGCGGCACGCTATTTCTCCGCCATCACGGCGGCGCTTGGCGGACTGGAAGTGTTCATGCGCGACGATCGCTCGCCGCTTTACCGGCACGGCATCGTCGCCAGGATCGTCGCGGAATATATCGCGCGGCTGGACAAGTCCTTTGCCTGCTGGCGCAACCGGCTGGGCTTCATGGACACCTTCCGCATCTCGCGTGCCGACAGCGGCTATCCCGTGTTCCAGAACCTGCTCGAACTGGAGAACGACCGCCAGCAGGCCGATGCGCGGCTGGCCAACATCCCGCAGGCCGGCGAGCTGCGCGAGGAGATGGCCGACTTCATCCTGCGCCACAAGGAGTTTCCCGAGGCGCTGCAGAAGTCGATGGCCGAGCGGCTCTATCTGGAGGACGTCAAGAGCGAGGCGACCTTCGGCCCGTTCACGCTTGCCCAGACGGCCAAGGTCTCGGTCAACCCGAAGACCATGCGGCCCTATTACCTCGTCCACTGGGCGACGTTCGACGGCAGCGCCAACCTGCCGCTGATCTACATGGTGACTGTAGAGGACTCCTCCGAAAGTATGGTGCGCCAGCTTGTCGACGACAGCACCGGCAAACTGAACGAGCGCGTCGATATTCCGCTTCCCGTTGATGGCCTGCTCAACCCGGAGCTTGCGCACCGCTTCGATGATTTCACCGAAAAGAACTCGGCCTACACGCTCTCGCCGGCGACGATCGCCGTCAATCTCGACAAGGATTTCGAGCCGTTGCACCCCAAGCAGCTGCGGCGCGTGGTGCTCGGGCCCTTCTACTCGGCCGGCATCACCGACAACAATTCGACCGTGGCCGAGGTGCTCTCCAAAGTGCGCAAGCCCGAGAATGCCTGGCTGCTCACCTGGACAATCCAGGAGGTCTTTTCCAAGAGCGAGAAGCCCGGCCGCAGGGGTCTTTTCTCCAGCGAGAAGACGACGCAGGAATTCTTCATCAACACCGACGACCTCGAAGCGGCGCGCCAGGGCGTGTCGAGCTACGAGAACCACGCACTGATCCCGCACGAGGCCTACCAGGCGCTCTACGCGGCGGGCGAAGCGCAGAAGATCTTTTCCGGCTACAAGGTTCACATCCTGTCCAACGGACAGGTCATCAGCGATGTATGATCGTCAAACCGCGGAGCATCCTTCATGGACACCGGCCTGACCACGATCTCGGAAGCCGCAATCGAGAAGCACCGTGCCACCGCGCAGAGTTTCATCACCCGCATCGTGGTGCTGGAGGATTCGGCGCGCGAATCCGGCACCGCGCTTGCCGGCACCAACCGCCGCTTCGTCTCGACCGTGTCGGTCGGCTCGGTGCGCCGCACGCGCGAGGTCGAGCTCTCAAAGACGGTCGCGGCCATCCACCCTGACGACCAGTTGATGAGCATCCCGCAGCACACGCTGCTCTACCGCGCCCGCCGTGGCCTCGCTATCGCGCTCGCCATTTCCGATGTCTTCGCCGAAGGCTCGGACCTGGAAAGCCTGCAGGCCAAGAATGCCCGTGCGCCGCTGGAGGGCGACGAGGCGTCGACCTTCAAGAAGCTTCTGTCGGCGTCGGCTTACGTCTCCGCTTTCAGTTTCGCTTCCTACCTGTTCCAACTGATCGACAGCGACGGCGAGGCGCCCAACGACAGCCCCGAGCCCGACTTCCTGTTCGACACGCCGCAGGACGCGGTGAAGTCGATCCTCGCCGGCCTCGACAAGGCGATCGCCGGCTCGAAGGACGACGCCGACCTGATGACCCGGGCGCGGGCCTTCGCCCGCGTCGCCGTCGACGGGCTCTTGGCGCGCAAAGGCCGTTTCGACGGCATCGGCTCGTTCGAGAATGCGCATATCCGCATCGACGTCGACGATTTCACCCTCGACGGCTTCGACGTCGCGCCCGGCAAGCGCTCCAAGCCGCTGGTGATGACCTTCAAGAAGCCGGAGGAAGTGGTCGGCAACCACATCGCCAAGTACCAGTCGGTCAAGCTGGCCAAGATGCTGATGGCCTATGATTTCGAGCGCGAGCTGAACCCCTTCGTCGAGCTTGGCGGCTTCCTGTTCACCTTCATCGGCGACGGCGCGCCGGGCACCGGCAAGACGACGCTGATCCAGATGATCGCCGGGCTCGTCAACGGCTACTGCCAGGTGGCCGGCTATCCCTTCGCCTATGAGAATTTCGGCGTCGACCAGATCTCGTCCTACCAGGGCAAGTCCGGCCAGAACTGCCGGCAATTCATCAACAACGTGCTCAATCCACGCGTCATCGGCTTCGGCACCATCGACGATATCGACCAGGTTGCCGCGCGCCGCTCCGACGACCGTGCCTCCGCCGGTCAGCAGGAGATCACCGGCGTACTGATGGATGCCTTTGCCGGCGCCTCGACGGTCGTGCGCGGCAACTGCTCTTTCGGCATGTTCTCCAACTATCCCGAAAATGTCGACGACGCGCTGCGCCAGCGCGCCGGCGCGCGCTGGCTGGTCGATGGCCCGCAGACCCGCGACGACTACATCGACATCTTCGTGCTGCTCGCCGGCAAGAACCACAACATCCCGCTGGGCGAGCACGAGCTCTATGCCGCGCAGGAGATCCAGCGCGCCGTAGCCGAGGCCTATGAAGAGCACGAGAAGCCGCAGGAAGACGGGCTCATGAAGGTCTATGAGCGCTACATGAAGGAGAATGGCGCGCCCAAGACCATGGCCGATATCGGCACCTACCTGCACATGATCAAAGACGCCGAACCGCGCTTCACCGGCCGCGCCATCAAGAACGTCACCGACGCGATCAAGATGCGCGCCATGGATATCGAGCTGCCGGACGACTGGTTCGAGAAGCCCGAAGCCTTCATGCACAAGAGCTATGACGACAAGAAGGCGATGATCGAGGAACTGCGCGGGCCGTTCTCGATGGACATCGTCATGCAGGAGATCAACCGCTACGCCGATTCCGAATTCCGCTATTCCGACAAGTCGGATGATGCCGCGGTGGAGAAGCTGTTGCGCGACGCAAGGCTGCGCGAGAGGGCAGCGCGCGAAATGGAGGAACTGAAGAAGAAGGGGGCGTGGAATGCGTGAAGCGCGCCGACGCCCCCTTCTCCCCTTGTGGGAGAAGGTGTCGCCGAAGGCGACGGATGAGGGGTGC
>NZ_SUGA01000059.1 GCF_004963255.1 Mesorhizobium sp.
AGATCGGCATGAAATGCCTCCTGGTCCAGGAGAGCTGGGTCCCACATGATGATGCCGTCTACGACCGGGTCGGCAATATCCTCTTGAGCCGCATCATGGGGGCAGAGGTGCGCCTGGTTGACGAGGGCTTTGACATCGGCATCCGCCGCAGCTGGGAAAAGGCACTTTATGAGGTCAAGGCAAGGGGCGGCAGGCCCTATGCGATACCGGCCGGCGCCTCTGTCCACAAATACGGCGGCCTGGGCTATGTGGGGTTCGCTGAGGAGGTGCGCGCCCAGGAAAAGCAGCTTGGGTTTGCCTTCGACTATATCGTCGTCTGTACGGTGACTGGTTCAACCCACGGCGGCATGCTCGTCGGGTTCGCCAAGGACGGTCGACAGCGCAACGTGATCGGTATCGATGCCTCTGCCACCCCCGCCAAGACCAAGGCGCAGGTGCTTGGCATAGCCCAACATACAGCGATGCTCGTCGATCTCGGGACGGAACTTGTGGAGGAAGACGTGGTATTGCTCGAGGACTACGCGTACCCGCGTTATGGCGTTCCATCGGAGGAAACCAAAGAGGCAATCCGTGTGTGCGCGCGGCTCGAGGGCATGATTACCGATCCCGTTTACGAGGGCAAATCGATGCAAGGGATGATCGATCTCGTCCAGAGGGGCTTCTTTCCACAGGGATCGAGGGTCCTCTACGCACATCTCGGTGGCGCCCCGGCGATCAACGGGTACGGCTACACCTTTCGCAACGGCTGACATTCGGCAGACTACGATTCCGCCGTCCTGCCGTACCGGACGTGCATAACACCGTTCAGCGCTGGGCCGGAAAGGCCGAGGTCAATTTCGCGGACGTCGATGATCTGTAGAACTGTTCATTCGGTCCGCAGAGGGCCGGCGAATCCAATCTCTTCCTATGCCGTTGGCCGTAATCGAAAGACACGAGGCCGGCGAGTTCGTGCTCAGCTGCCACTCTGTTAGCAAGGGAACGGAATCCAATCCCCCCGGAGCAGATGGCGAGAGTTGAGCGAAGACTGCGGTCGGAGCTCCTGCGCTTCCGGGTCTCCCAGGGACGACTTTGCGAACCGAAGGGAGTTTGATGCGTTGACGTGGCCGGCGTGCGGCAGGTTGGGCCAGCGACAGGGCTCCCAGCCGCCGGGGAAGCACCGCCCTCTTCAATGTGCGTTGACTTCGCTTCCTTTGGCGAAATGTGGGTAACGGCGAGGGGCCGCACACTTCCCGGACCCAAATGACCGTCGACATTCCCGCCCTTTTGGTGCGTTCGCCGTGAGGCGCGACAATTCGGTGCCGGCGTGTAACTGCGCGCATTCGCCGAAACTTAGACGTGGTGCATTCCCGCCCGCCCGCTCGGCGGACAGTTCCGGCCGTAGTGGTTTTGCCGGCCGTAACGCCCCCCGCTCGTCGGTAAGGCCTCACTGCCACACGCCTCTTCGGCAACAGCTCGGCGCATCGCGCAACCCGGTTGGCGATCAGGCAAGGCCTTTCGCTAGTTCCAATGCCTGCCGTTCATATAGGCGGCGGTAAATGCCACCATCGATACCGACCAGCGCCGCATGATCGCCGTCCTCGACAATGCGGCCGCGGTCGAAGACGAGCAGACGATCGAGCGCGCGGACCGTCGACAGCCGGTGTGCGATGACAAGCGTGGTCCGACCAACCATCAGCCGATCCATCGCTTCTTGAATGAGCACCTCGGATTCGGAATCGAGGCTTGACGTCGCCTCGTCCAGGATGAGGATCGGCGCGTTTGCCAGGAAGGCGCGCGCGATCGCCACCCGCTGGCGTTCGCCGCCTGAGAGCTTTAAACCCCTTTCGCCGACCAAGGTCCGATAGCCCTTCGGCAGAGGCGCGATGAATTCGTGAGCACTGGCCAGCCGTGCCGCTTGCTCGATCTCGGCCTGGCTCGCGCCAGGCCGGCCATAGGCGATGTTCTCGGCAAGCGACCTGTGAAACAGGATTGGCTCCTGCTGCACGATCGCGATCTGCGAACGAAGGGACTCTTGGGTCACCTCGGAGACGTCCTGACCGTCTATCAGGATCCGGCCGCCGCTCAGGTCGTAGAGTCTCTGGATGAGATTCACGAATGTTGTCTTGCCGGAACCGGAGGGCCCAACCAACCCAACCCTTTCGCCAGCCTCAATCGACAGCGAACATTCGCTATAGAGGGGCAGGGGATGGTTGGCGTAGCGGAAGTGGACGTTCTGGAAATCGATGCGGCCCGTCGTGATCCGGATCGGCTTGGCCTCTGGACGATCCGCAACATCCAGCTGCTGATTTTGGATGGCCACCAGTTCTTCCATATCATTAACCGAGCGCTGCACGTTGTGGACATGTATGCCGGCATCACGCAGATAGCCCTTCAGGACGATGAAGGACGTGAGAACATATGCTATCTCGCCTGGCGTTGCCTGTCCGCGAGACCATAGAAGCAAGGCATATCCGATCACCGCCACCCTGAGCGCAACCAAGGTGACGCCTTGGGTTGAGCCGATGATCGTTCCGCGCACCCAAGTCCGGCGCGTGCGGTGCCGCCATTTGGTTATGATGTTTGCCAGGCGCTCGTCTTCGCGATCCTCGGCGCCGAAGCCTTTGACCACAGCGTTGCAACTGACCGCATCCGCAAGCGCGCCTCCGAGCCTTGTGTCCCAGCTGTTGGCAAGGCTCGCCGCTGGCGCGACATAGCCGAGCGACAGCGAAATCGAAAACGCAAGGTAGACGAGAGAGCCGCAAGCAAAGATCACGCCCATGACCGGCCAGTGCCAGCCGAGCAGCACCGTCGAGCCGATCAAGATGACAAACGACGGGAGCAGCGTGACGAGTATCGTGCTGTTGAGGAGGTCGAGCGCCCACATGCCGCGCGTTATCTTGCGCACTGTCGAGCCGGCGAAGCTGTTTGCATGCCAGTCTGTCGAAAAGCGCTGCACATGATGGAACGCTTCGGTCGCGACATCGGAAATCATTTTCAACACCAGGTCGTTCAGGCCAATGAAGGCGACGTGGCGCATGGCAATGGCACCGAGTGCCAATGCAATCGGTATACAGAATGCTGCAGCAGCTGCCGAAGCTGGTGCTGCCGCATTAGCAGCACGAGAAACAGCGTCGATGAGTCGGCCAGAATAGAGCGGCATCAACACGTCAGCCAGCGTGGAGGCGAGCATCGCGGTCATGATGATCGCGAGCCGGGCCGGCTGCCTGTTCCAGAGGCGAACAGTGAAGGCGAAAACGTCGCGACAAGTGGCGCCGCGCCCATGGACGGGGAAACGTTTCATGGTTTCCAAGCGGGCGCATCAACACGCTCGGTCCCAAAGAAGTTAAATGACAAAACTGGAATTTTCGACCTCCCCCACAACAGCATCAATTTTGGCGGGCAGCTCCTGCCGCCTCACGACGGTGAGTTCAAAAGCCGTGCCAACTGAGCGGGAACAGCCGAAGGACAAATTCAGCAGGTTACCGAGCCTGGAGAAAGTCAGCCGCGATCCAGTCGAATACGATTGCTATGGCCTCCCCAACTCGGGGAAGATTGGAAAAGAATGGCCGATGTATCGATTGAATGTTGAACTTGTTCTTTCTCTACCCAATAAGCGGAGCGTGTGCCGGTAATCACGTGGTGCAACACGTTGCCTCGATCAAATAAGTACAATTGCAACGCAGCTTTCTCACGTGCTCGGGGCTTAGGTGCTGATTTCAAAAACGCGCCGCGAATACTTTCCTGCCCATGTTCCGTCAATCGAAGGCTCGACTGTCGGATTGTGCGCTCCCTGACACAGTGCTGTTCGGTTTGCCTCCTCGGTACCTTGCTCCAGTCGGTTTACAACCTGAAGAAAGCTCCGCTCGCAAGGTGGCACGACTCTTGAGGGTACGTCTTTAGGTGGCGGAAGAAACTCCGGCTGTCGATTCCCGCGCACTACGCATGTTGCGATGCTGGGCTGGAGCTGTGCACCAATGAGAAAGCAACTGAAGGAGAGATCGTGGAACTCCCGCGGATTGAGCTCGAGTTAGGTCTATTCCTCGACATGACTGATGATATCGCTCAATCCGAACAGTTGTTCGAACTGTTGTCCGCGTTTGCGCTGAAGTTCGATTGCCCGTGGATTGCCTATGGCCCGCTCGCATCAAAACAGAGGGTTTTCAAGCCGAACCGACAGGATTCTGTGGTGATGTGGAATTATCCTGCTGAATGGCAGGAGCGCTACTCGAGAATGGGCTATGCCAAAATAGACCCACTCATCAAGAAAGGTCGAAAGGAGGCAGGGGCCTTTCGATGGAGCGAGGTGTATACCGATGAAAGCATAACTGAAGATGGACGCCGCGTCTTGGACGAAGCAGCAACATTCGGCTTGAGGTCAGGCGTTACCGTCCCATTACATGGCCCTGCTGACAGCTTTAGGTTTATGAGTTTTGCTCAATCCTCGGACTGCGAATTGCAAAATAGAGCGATCACCTACCTGCAAATGGCCGCGCTACGGTTTCATCTGAGGGTTTTGAAGCTCGGCACTCCGACTGAACCGGAGCAAATTTATAAGCTCTCTGCGAGAGAAATAGAGTGCATTTATTGGGTGTCGAAAGGAAAATCGTCATGGGAAATAGGAACTATTTTAGGCAGATCACGAAATACGATAGATTTCCATTTAAAAAATGTAATGCGGAAGTTGGATGCGACCAGCAGAACGGTAGCTGTTGTAAAAGCTTTGGAACTTGGGATTATCGAACGGCAGTAGGTTGCGCAGCTAGTTCTCCGCCCGTAGTAGCGCGAGTGATAGCCGAGACGCTCCGGCGTGCGCTCGCTCTTCGAAGCATCCAGCGCATCGTCCATCTCGGCCTCGAGCACCTCCTGCATGACCGCGCGGATCACCTCGTTCAATCTATCCGGGTTCCAAAGCAGAATGTCTTTGACGGCAGCGCTGGCGGTCTTACTTTCTGTCTTGATCATGGCGGCGTTCCTTCCAGGGAATCGGTGACGTTGAACACCACCCTGTCATGACCGCCCACTCTCAGCGAATTTGCAGAACTCAGCACGCCATTCCGTCTTAAGCGACTGACGCATGAGTGATGTGTGTCCAAATCTGACAGCCGTCAGAAAACATGTCGGGTTCAAAACAGCGGAGCGTCTTGGGCCTGTCGGGCTTTTCGAAGCCCATCACGCAGTAACTGCGCGCCAGGCGCACTGGCACGGCCTTTGCTGGTCGAGGTGCGGCAATATAGGGTGAGGGTTGACCCGCATGAGAACACGGAACTCGCTCGATGAAAGGGGTGATCGACCTCATCCAGAAAGCTTCTTTCCGGCGGGTTCGAGGGTGCTGTGCGCGCATCTCGGCGATGGGCCAGCGATCACCGGTTGAGGCTACATCTCCGGAGCGAGTGATGCCTCGAAAGATGCAATGCTGTCTCTGGTCCGACGCGCTCGAAGTTTGTGAGGAGTCGGCCCGGCAAATCGGCGAACCGGGCGGCTTAGGCTGCCAAAAGGGTAGATGGCCGCGTTGCCTCAGTAGATCAGCAGGCGGTGCCAGAAAGCCAAAGGCACACCATCGTGGCGCTTCGACGTAAGTAGATGGGAGTCGTCACCAGTGATTTTGCCGGAACTTCGCTTAGCAAACACAGCCGGCAGGGTTTTGGAGATAACGACGACCACGGGATGTGTCGTAGGATGTTCATATTGTCCCCAGGACAAGTTCGCGGTCCGGCAAAGAAAAGTGTCTCATGCGAGTCATCTGGGTCTTGAAGATTTCAAGCGGTGTCTAGCCCGCGTACCGGCTTCCGTCGACATTGGTTTTGCGGGATACTCCGAACCTTGGCTCAATCCGGACTGCACCGAAATGGTGGAGCACGCCTTCGCCAAAGGCCATGGCATCAGGATTTTTACGACGCTGGTGGGAATGAACGGGCAGGACCTGCAACGATTGCAAGCCTTGCGCTTGGGCGTATTCGTGGTTCATGTTTTCGATGATGGCACCTACATGAACAGCCGCCTGGTCGGAGACAAGTATCGCGATCTGGTTCGTCAACTCGTCGACGCGGATATCCCCTTGATCCGGTTCGTGGCTTTGGGCGAGCCCCACCCAGATATAGCCGACATTATTCCTACCGAAGCACTGATAAAAGCGCGGCCCATGAGCAGTAGGGGTGGAAGCGTCGACCCTAAGATCGTTGCACCACGCCAGCCAGTGGTCGGAGCCCTAACCTGCGTGGACGAACGACAGTATCGGAATGTTCTTCTTCCAAACAGCGACGTTACCCTGTGCTCCATGGATTTTGAACGGCGTCACGTATTGGGCAACCTTCTATATGAGGGTTACTCCGCTCTGTTTGAAAAGCCAGTTTTTCGCGAAATCGTCGACCGCATGAATGGAGCGGATGGTTTTCTGCTTTGCAGAATGTGTGAATTCGCCGACCCAAACGACCGGACCTGAGTGGATGCCGGCCGAGAGGGCGTACCTGGCAATCCGGATGGCCCCACGGCACATGCACCTGCCGGCGACGCGATCGTGTTTCACGTTACGCGAGCATGATCCCGTAGGCGCGGCAGTGGGCCTCGACCATTCCGAGACGAGTTCATCGAAAGTGGTCTTCGGCTTCCAACCGAGCTTGTCGGCCTGCCTGCCTTGAGGTAACGCCGATCACAGGTCAACCTCGGTCGGACGGAAACAGCGTTGTCGATCCCGATCAGCGCTTGATTGCTTACTCACGGCCCACCTCGTCAACGCCTTTACCCTCCCAGACTATCTCCTTTTCGACTCGCCTGAAGGCAGCAGCCCCAGCTGCGGCCGGGGATGGTTGCCGTCGCGGTAGTGGACGTTCTCGAAACCGATTCGGCCCTTCGCCAGCGCGTCTCTCGGTTGCTTCCGCCTGGCCTACAAACGGGCTTTCCGTCAAGGGCGCCCACGGCGGCCCGCCCTCTTGACCCGGCGGCTCGGGCCAATCATCTCGCGCAAGAGATCGGAATCCGCAGTCTTCTCCAAGAGAGCGCGGCTTTCGCTCTGTCATCGGTCATCAAATAGTTTCTTGAATCAGGTTGGTGTCCGCAGCCCGAGGTTGAACGGCGAATATTGATGGCCGCCGCAAAGCCGCTCGCTCGCTACGGCGCTATTGAGGAGCGCGCTCGCGAGCGGCTTCGCTACCGCCGAGCTACACAACCTCTGGCGACGCGACCCTGCTAATCGTCCTTGGACCCATTCATTGTCCGGAGGCGCTATGGGTAGCGATGGGTGGGTACGTCAACTACCTGATGCCATAGTAGCGGTGCTTTCGCGGAAGCTTTAGAAACCATCCTGTTGCAGCACATTCTCCGAAGGCATCCGAATGGAGGGCAACGCAACCCAACAATATTCGATGAGGATCCCGGCATCACCAGACCAACCAAAGCTTCCTCCGGCATTCTGCTCTCAATGTTAGATGACGAACATCTACCGCAAACCACTAGCCATTAAACAGCTCTCTTCTTTGAACGACCTATGTGCAGAGGACTCAATATGAACACCGACCCTTTCACGGCCCATGAGTCCAACGTTCGTCGCTATGGCCGGTCGTTTCCCGCGGTCTTTGCGAGGGCACTTGGGGCCACCATCTGGGACGAGTCCGGTAACGCATATATCGACTTCCTAGTTGGGTCCGGGGCGCTCAATTACGGGCACAACAATCCGGATATCATGGCGCCGGCGATTGAATATCTCGTCGGTGAGAACATTCTTCTGTCGCTTGATATGCATACGGCGGCAAAGCGTGACTTCATTGAAGGGTTCGTCGATTGGATCCTGAAACCCAGAGGCCTTTCATACAAGATTCAGTTTCCTGGGCCGACCGGCACGAACGCCAACGAAGCGGCTCTGGCGCTGGCGCGAAAATACACCGGCCGCTCGAGCGTCATGGCCTTTACGAATGCGTTCCACGGCATGTCGCTCGGCTCTCTAGCGGTGTCGGGCTCGGCCTCAACCAGGGAACTGGGAGGCGTCGCTCGCCACGATGTGATCCGTGTTCCCTATGACGGCTATCCGAGCCAAGCTTTCGATTCCGCCAGTTACATCGACAGCGTTTTGAGCGACCCGGGGAGCGGCATAGAAAAGCCTGCCGCAATCATTCTGGAGACCATCCAGGCAGAAGGCGGCATGAACGCCGCATCCGCAGCTTGGCTCACGGAAATTCAGCGCATTTGCCGCACGCATGGCATTGTTTTTATCGTCGACGACATCCAGGCAGGTGCGGGCCGAACTGGCGACTTCTTCTCATTCGAGTCTGCAAAAATCGAACCGGATATTGTGTGTCTTTCTAAGTCCCTAAGCGGTTCAGGTAGTCCGTTGTCCATCGTTCTGATTCGACCCGACTTGGACATATGGAAGCCCGGAGAACATAGCGGGACCTTCAGAGGAAACAATTTCGCTTTCGTGACGGCAGGAGCCATGTGCAAGATGTGGTCGGATAGGAAATTTACTGCAGGTGTCGAGCGGACAGCCGTCAGGCTGCAAACGCACCTCGATCGCCTGGTTGCGAAATTTCCAAGGTACATCGAACAGAAGCGCGGCCGCGGTCTGATGGCCGGCCTGAAATGCCGTTCACCGGCAGTTGTCGGCCGCGTGCACGATGTCGCATTCGAAAATGGCCTTCTTATCGAATCCTCGGGGCCAAATCGCGACGTTATCAAAGTCCTCCCGCCGATAACCATCACCGATGCCGAACTCGATCGTGGCATCACCATCCTTGAACACGCACTACAGGAGCAAGACAATGCCTAGTCAGATATCTCAAGTGCCAGCCATCTCGCCGGTTTCGATCAAAGAACGGACCGGGTCGATCAACACGGCGGAGATCATCTCGGTCCTGAAAGGTGAGCTCACCGCTCTGCACATCAAGCAAGCTTTCAGCACCGAAGTAGCCGAGGAGATCACTACGAACTTTATTGGAAGCTCCGGTCTCAGAGAGCGTAAAGATGGTGTGCCCGGACAATATGTCGGCGCATCTCACTACAGGAAGGATGCAGCCACCTATTTCGCAGACGCCGAAAACGCGCGGCCGTACGTCGATGCCCTTTTTAAGAATTTGGTTGACCCGGTTCGAGCAGTATTCGGGGCGTTGAAGCGAGAGCTTCACAACCAGGGAATCGAATTGCGGCTGGCGCGTTCCGAACACGGCCAGGCCAATGTTTGTCGCGGCCTCAGTTGGTCGGGCACAGGCACGTTTTCCTTGGATCCCCACGACGACGTCGCTCAAGTCTTACGTGCTGGCGATGATTACGAGCTTTCTGCGGTGGCGCACAATACGGTCGCAGCGCTCAACCTCTATCCCAGCATGCCTGAGGAAGGCGGCAATCTGAAGCTCTGGAGCCACAAGCCGACGGTTGCGGACCGGATATCGCAAGGTGTGGAGACCACTGGATACCCCTATTCGGCAGCCTATCTGGAGGCCGTCCCTTGCCGCGAGTTCGAGCTCAAAACTGGGGATATCGCCCTAATCGATGGCGGCTTCGTTCACGGGGTTACCGGTCAATCAGGCAACGGAAAGCGTCGCGTGCTGCTGAATTGCTTTTTCGGCTTCGCGCGGCCGGATCTTGTTCTCTGGTGGACCTAACGGGGGGTGTTAACAGCGACCGACTGATTTGCGCCAAAAGTGAAGGCATCACTCCGTCGTAACGAGGAGGCCTACAGTCATAGACCCTCCGGACATTCCCCATTGTTCCGGAGGGGGGGCGAACACTCGTCGCAAGATGATGGTGATGCGCGGAAGAACAGTGACATCAACCTACGGTGATCTAAGCAGCGTACAGAATAGTGCATAAGTCCCATCGCTTCGTATCTTATCTTAAATCGCCTAGACGAACAAAAGTTTATGGGTGGAAGGTGAAGCACTCGTGGCGGCGAGCCAATGGCGCACCTTGCGTGCTTGTGGGGAGCATAGTTTTGTCGATGGCGAGGTGGACGGCCGTGTGGGCCGGGAACCTCGGCGTTGATGGCAGCGAGAAAGCGGCTGAATTCCTGATGGCGATGGCGCTGCATGTTTCTGCCGATGACGGTGCAGTCGAGAAGGCAGAGGGTGGTGCCGTGGCGTTTGTACTTCACGTACCGAGCCGCCCCTTCTTCATCGGCAGGCCGGGGTGGGTGCGGTCGAGCGCCTGGATCTGATCGACCGACAGCACGATAGCGTGGGCCGTCGAATCGAGATCAAGGCCGACGAGGTCGCGCAGCTTGTGGACTAATTTCGGATCGTTGGAGAGCTTAAACTAACGCCAGCGGTAGGGTGCCAGGCGCCATGCGCGAGGCCACTAGTGAGAAGCGGCCGGAACCTCAACGACCCCCATCAGTGGCGAAGACAACATAGAGGTTAAGAAGGAGATGGAAAAACAATGATAGAAAAGATCTTTGATCTTAGCAAAAGTGTCTATGTGAGACGTGTTCCACAAAAAGGGCGCGGTGTGTTTGCTAATATTCCATTTAAGGCTGGAGATTTGATTGAGCGAGCCCCAACGTGGGGATTTGACAATAAAGCTGCAAACCTGTTCGATTGCACGGGATTATTGGAGTATTACTTCGTGCGACTTGATCAGCAACTCAAAATTGATCCGCCGGCAGGCTACATTGTTTTCGGCTTGATCTCGATGGTTAATCACTCTTCGAACCCAAATGCGCAAACAGTTTGGACCGATGAAGACTCCGGCGCGTGGGCCAGCATCGTAGCAATAAAGAATATTAAGGTGGACGAGGAAATAACACATCGCTATGAGAATATCTCGGCTTATCCTCCGGACATCAAATTTGTTGAATGAAGTGCAAAGAAGCAAGGCAGCGGCATATACGGCGACGTTGTTCCGCAAGGAATTCACCAGATCAAGCGGATCAAGAAGATTCCAACCGCCGGAGCCGACAATATGCCAAGGACTCACCGTCCCGTCCAATGTATTCGATCTTTTCGCCGGGCACGAGATCGGCCGCGAGCTGAAAGCCATGTCGAAGTGGCTGGACGAACATCGTGACCTGCTCGAGTTAGTGGCTGGGGACCTGCTATCTTTGCTATAGCGTGACGGGGTTGTCTAATCGCGGCAGGGTCGTCAACTATCTTCGCGCTTTGAAATGCGTGTGCTGGGACACGGCTGTCTTCGCAGTCGACATCAGTCGCCGAACGATGGAGGCTCGCGGGAGGAGCCTTCAATGTGGACGACGCACTTTGCTGAGTCAGCGGTGCAATTCCATCAGCGGATTGGCTCGGCCCCACGTCCCGGCAGGGACGTCTCAGGCGCTCAGATATTGAACACAATCCGCAAATTTCATGTTGTGACTCCTGCGTTCCGATGAAAGACACTCGCCAGTCTTGAGCATGGCATGCTTCGTGACCGCCAGTTTGCGCGCTACGGCAATGGCGGCGTGTATGAAGCCGATCCTCTCGCGGAGCACGAGGCCCCATGTGCGCAGGGTGCTGTTGGTTGATCTGCGTGTCAGTATGACTGTCTCCCACCTCGTGGAGAAGCCCGCGCAAATGACGATCGCCGCGCAGGAAATGTGGCCGTCATAATCGACCTCTGCCGATTGGTAGCGGCGGATCGTTAAACCAAGTCAGGCGCCAACAGAGCGGGACTTCTTGAAGTTGTCGGCATCGTCAATGCGGTGACGAAAGAGGTTGCGGTGATTGTGCCGACGCCGGGCATCGACATGAGAATGCGGCAGGCCTGGTTTGGCGCGCATCCGCGACGAGCTGGCATCCGGGCTCGGCAGCACGGAGTTCGGTCGTGATCCTGACCAGCGGGGTGCGTGCCGCCACGAGCGCGCGTTAGCATGCCGTCGAATCCTTTAACCCGCACCTCACCGAAGAACCCTACTTCTGCAAGATGCGCCAAACGTCGGCGTCGTTCGCTTCGGTTTTGTCGGCGGCATATCGAGCGCAGCTTTGGCATGGCGCGCATCGATACGGATCGCCGGCACTTTCTCGGCACGCAGCGAATGGTGGAACCACACGACAGCGGCCCGGTCTCAAACACGACGCGTTTTGCGGCTGGCGCTCGGTTGCGGACAAGGTTGGAATGATCTTGGATCTCAGGCGCACACCCCGCGCCAGACGCGCTTGCCTTCCCGGCGGATCGATACCGCCGTCTCCTTCATCGACACATCGAGACCGGTATATTCTTCGATGGCTGTTCTCCATTCGATGCTTGGGTCCGGCCTCAGGTCGTGAGTCCGTGTTTCCCTCCTATCGGGGAACAGCCACCCTTCAAGTCTACGATTGATTTCCAAGGCAACTCCCTCCCGCGATCAGAGGAGGCGTCTCATCGTGATCGCCTCGCTATAGCAGGCCCTAATTAGCAGATCCCATACCGGCCAGCGGCTTTTGAAATGCCACATTCAAAGGCCTTACAGAAGACCGCAGCTGCACACTTAGTCGGAACCTTGCATCACGGGCGGCAACCACAGTTGCCCGCGAATTGGACCGGCTCATCACCGAGCGCGGCCGGCCGAGAATGATCGTCAGCGACAACGTCCTAAGCGCGGAACGAAATGGAGCCTGCAGTCAAGATCTCTCTGTTCGTCAGCATGCCCTTGCTGCGTGACGTTGGTCAGTCGTCGAACCAGGCGGCTTCCACCGGCAAGGGAAAAGGTCTCGTCCATAGCAAACACAGGGTCCGCACGAAGGCGGCCCTCACCGTCCTCAACACGAGCTTCTGATCCAGGCGGAAGACCCGAACATTATCTACAGGGTCATCGATCGATGTCCTCACGGCCCTAGCTGACAGAGGTTCTTCCACTTGGCACCCGCCCTTCAACGAAGGGCCGGTAGTCGGAACCACCTTTGACGACAGCGTGCACGACGCGGGCCATCTTGGCGGTAATAGCGGTCATTGCCTCGCGGCGTAGATCGGGATTGTCGCGATCCCGCGCAATGTAGCGTTCGAACTTATGACGGAAGCCATTCTCCCGCTGGCGGATGGCGACTTGTCCGGCGATCCACAGGGTGCGGCGCAGCCGAGCATTGCCGAATTTGGAAAGGCGGGTCTGGCCCCGATATTGGCCTGACTGCTGTGTCGAGAGGTCCAGCCCGCAGAACTTTAGAAAATGGCGATGATGGGCGAAACGGCAAAGATCGCCGGCTTTGGCAATGATGGTCAATGCGTTGATGGTCCAATGCCCGGGATTTGTCGCAGGAGCTGATAATCCTGGCTGTGCCGCAACAGCTCGTCGGCCTGCGCTTCGATCTCATTGCGCTGCCGGATCAGGCTGCGTGCTTCGTCAATGACCATCCGGAACATGCGAATGGCAGGGGCATCAAGCGGCAGCGGCAGTCCGATCGATGAGCGCGCCGTCTCGTAGATATCCATCAGAATCTGTGTCTTGCTGACCTTGCGGCCGACGACATCCCACGCTGCTGTCACAAACTCCTCCTTTGTCAGCGCCGTGATGCTTGCTGGCGTCGGAAAGGCATGGAGGAAGGCGAAGAACCAATCGCTGCGGCTGTTCCCCCGGAATCGATCGATCTCGGGAAAATACAGTGGCAGGTAGTGCGTCAGGATACGGTGCTGGATCTCGGTCTTGGCCCTGGCGATCGCTTCATGGGTCTTCGACAGTTCCTGCACGTCGTTGATGCCGGCGCGCAGCGGACCATGGTAGACCTGCGTCGCCTGGATCCTGAGCATGTGCAGCATCACCTGGGCATCCTTTGGATCGTTCTTGTCCCAGCTGTTGTGCAACGCTTCTCGTGTTCGGGCCAGCGCCAGCGACGACACCAGCCGCACCTCAAAACCCGCTTCAGCCAGGCGCCATACTATCGGCCGATGATAGTTCCCGGTCGCCTCAAAGGCGCAGACCATAGGTCGGCCGTACGCCTCAGCACTTCGATCAGATGGTCGTGCTCGGCACGGGTGTTAAGGACCAAAAGGGCGACGCCGGCGCTTGTGGCCCGGTGCTTCGATCAGAACTTCATTGCGCACCTTGGCAATGTCGATCGCTACCAGCACCGCGGCGGCGGGTGTAGAATCTGAAGTGGTCATGGTCGGTCTCTCCGGAATGGGTCGTGAACATTCACATTCTAGAGAAACTTTGACTGGCCATGGCCGCCTCGACAGCGGTGCGCGCCTGCAGCGAAAAGCTGCGCGCACCGCTCTCTCGGTCGCCGCGGCTCCTTCATGCCGTAGGTGCTATGGCAGCGAGTTCACCTCGAACGCCATCCTCGCCTGGGCGGATCACAACCGTGTTGTAGAATAGCCCCTTCTTCTCATTCGGCGGCTTTTTCCACAGCCTTCGGTCGTTCGGGCCTCGTTCGCCATCGGGAAGTCGCTGCTGCATAGGCAGCTTCTGCCTTTTCGACTCGGGATCGTTCTTCGGCGCGCTTGGCCGGAATGTTGTAGTCGAATGCGGAGCCGCGCCTGCCATGGTAGTCGGGAGGCCGGCGCGGAGCTCGACCGATCTGAACTTACGGGCGAGCAAGTCTGGCCGAGTCCAGATATAGTCGGCGTCCTTGCTCAGCATCTGCCAGATGATCATTGCAAGCTTGCGCGCAGTGGCGACGGCCGCGATGTGCTTCCCGCGACGCGAGTCGATCCGCTTGTAGAAGGCGCGCAGAGGACCCGGCGAGCGCGCAGCCGCCATGCCGCCGACCAGCATTCCCCGCGCACGGCCGCGGCCCTGCTTCGTGATGCGTCCATGATAGGCCGGTCCCTCACCCGACTGCCGCACGCTCGGATTGAGGCCAAGATAGGCGACAAGCCTCTGTGGATCGCCGAAGCGCCGAATGTCGCCGATTGCCGCGGCAACGCTTGCAGCCACCGTTACGTCGAGGCGGGCAACGTCATCAGACGGCGGATTGTCGGATCCTGGAGGGCATGCACCGCGATATCTGGCTCGACCACCCTCAACGCCTCGTTGATCTGGCTAATCAAGCCGAGGTGGCGCTCGATGGCGGCGCGTTCATCGGCAGGCAATATTTGCCTCGTCAGCCATTTTGCGCCCAAAACTGGATCATCGCCCCGCGCCGCCAGTTTCGGCCAGGAGGCCGTAAACATGCCCAGAATGCTCCAGTGGATGAAGCGATTTTGGATGGTCTTGTGCGGGCCACAGCTGGCCGGCCCATCCCGCCAGCGCAATCCATTGCGGATCGCGAACAGAATGCCGCTCACCATCCGCGGTCCTCTACACGAGAAAGATGGGTCCTAAGCCTAGCTGACGGAACGGTCCGCACTCATGCTGAACAACATGTTGGCGAGCGTGGTGACGTCGGCGACACGGAGGCCGGTATCCTTTCGCACAGCATCCGCCGCAATTGGGAATGCTGTGCATTCGAACACAAATGCTCCAATGTCGGGATTGGCGTCGAGAAGCTTCCTTGCCGCCGCCCTCACGTCCCTGATGAGGACTTTCACGTCGATTTCTGGTGCGGGCTTTGCAAACTCGTACCACAACTCGCTTCCCTCGATTCCGCCCACAGCGACACTGATGTCTTTCGAAGACCAGCCTGCGCAAGCATAGTGGCTCTCCGTCAGCTTGGGCGCGTCGTAAGTAAGAAGGCCTATCTTCGACCCCCGCTTCAGCGTCCGCGCGACGAATGGCACCAGCAGCAAGCTCGACATCGCGACCGGAATAGAGACAGCCTCAGCCACTGCCGCCTGGTAGAGACCGGTGAAGCCGCAGTTGGAAACGATCGCGGATACTCCATAACGCTCCAACTCTCGCGCGGCAGCTACGTAACCGGCTTCGACGGACTTATCCCCGTCGATGACGTTGCAGGTGAATGCCCCCGGAACCTGCCTGCGTCTGACCGGAAACGGAAACGTACTTGGTCCGGCCATGAATCCCGGGTGCACGACTGGCTTCGTCTCCAGTTCAACAATGCCTAATATTTTGTCTGCCATAGTGGCGTTGCCCATTGCTATACGTCAACACACTGCATCTAACTTGCCAAAGTTCCTGCATGTTGGAGCCGCTCTGGGGCTCCTGTCCGGCTGCCTCTCCTCATAGCGGATCCGAACCTTCGGGCTCGCCCGCCGTCATTTAACGACGAGCGTTCGTGGCGTGTGGGTCAAGGGTTCATAGCCCTCCTCAGTCACCGCAAAAGGCTGGGTGATTGTGACGGACTGAACCCCGAGCCAAAGGCCTGTCATCATGTGAAAGCACATACCCGCCTGGAGAACAGTTTTCTCTTCTTTGCGTATGCTTGCAGTACGTTCGGCCACTGTCGGCGGGTAACCGATCCCTAGGGGATAGCCGATCCTCTGGTCCTTTTCGAGGCCGTTCCGGGACAGCACCGCGTGAAACGCGGCAAAGACGTCCGAACACGTTTGGCCAGGCCGCACGCTTTCAAGTCCGGCGTTCAACGCTTCGATGGCGATGTCCGCGAGCTTCACGTAATCTGCAGAAGGCTTTCCGAGGTGGATGGTACGGCTCACGTTGACTTGGTAGCGGCGGCGCGTGCCGTGAACCTCAAAGTTGATAATCGTCCTGTCGGACAGCGGCCTATCTGTCCAAGTTGAGTGGGGCGCAAGGGCCCGCTCCCCCACGCAGAGATGAACGACAGAAGAGTTATAGGTTCCGCCGAACTCAGGGGTGCCGGATATTTCCTGATGGTACGCGGCTGCCGCCAAGTCACACTCCCGGACACCCGGCTCAGCGGTCTCGATGACCCGCTTGATAACTGCATCACCGATAAGGCCCGCCTGGCGCATGAATTCGAGTTCGGCGGAACTCTTCACCAAACGGATCCAGTTCACAAGGAGGTCAGCGTCTTCAAATCGGGCCTGAGGGAGCGCCTTGACCAAATCAGCGTGGGCACGCGCAGAATAATAGTATCCGCCCATCTCAACGCCAATGACAGCTTTCTCTCCGCCGAGCTCCTGGACGACACTCGCAACATAGTCATACGCAGACCGCTCAATGGAATTCACGTAATTGTCAGGAAAGCCCCGGATGCTATCCTCGGAGAGATAGGTTGTAATCCTCGCCGAGGTCATGTCCATGCCGCGCGTGATGATTATCGGCTCCTCGCGATCTAGCGCGACAATTGCCATTTGCGGAGTGTAAAACGAGTAAGCATCGTATCCAGTGAGATAGTTCTGGTTTGGCGGCTCGGAAATGAGTAGGATCTCGAGCCCGCGCTTGGACATCTCGGCCTTAACGGCGGCGAGCCGAGCAGCGTATTCCGCCCGTTCGAAGTGAA
The DNA here is from genome assembly GCF_004963255.1 of Mesorhizobium sp. GTDB lineage: Bacteria > Pseudomonadota > Alphaproteobacteria > Rhizobiales > Rhizobiaceae > Mesorhizobium. The sequence goes on from NZ_SUGA01000059.1 coordinate 17,124, forward strand.
GAATTGTTTCCATAGTTCGGTTTCCCTGGTCGACCGAAGTTTCCCGCCTCCCCGGCGGCGTGTAATTGCGTTGAGCGTCCGCCTGCACCGGGCGGCAGCCTCTACCGACCTAACTGTCGCGAGACAGCTGGCCCTAGCGATCATAGAGGTGCACGCCTGCATAATAACTGCGTGCGAGGGCTCGTTATAGCCGCGCCTCTCGATCTAGGCAAAACGTCGTGCAGCAAATCTGCGTGCAGACGTCGACGAACAACGTAACGAAAGAGTCCTGCCCCACCTGACGCGAACTGCGACGGTGAACTTGCGGTCAAATCCCTCGGTGCCGTGCGTCAAGTTCAGCAAATTGGGGGTGGCCATGAAGCTGGTCATCCGGCGCCTTGAGCATGGGCTTTTTGTGCTCCTTGAAATCGTCCATGTTGATCTAGCGGTTGGGGTCTGCATTCAGGTCATGCCATCTTACCCCCGGGACTTGGGCGGTGATCAGGGTGCATTTTCGCCGATAGCGTTCCTCGATGACTTCGAAAAGGTGGAAGCGCTGCTGGTCGGTGGGGCTGTGAGTCCCCAAGTCGTCGAGAACAAGCAATTAGACGCGGGTGAGCTTGTCGATGAGACGGGGAAAGCGGTTATCGAGGCAGTGGCCCGCGCCAGGTTCTCGAATAGGCTTGACACGCGCGCATAGAGCACGGAATGATCAGGTGAGGTCGAACATCACCCGAGCCAACCGATCCTCTTTCAACGAATTTGCACAACCTCAAACACATACCTCGTTACACCGTGATGGTCCCGAGGTTTAGAATTGAAAGCTTGTCGTGCAATCCGCATCAGCTTCTGCCCCGCAGGATCTGTTTCTCGACATCAGGTCTGCATGCTGCGCAGCTGTCATTTTCAGGAGAGTAGTCCGCCGCTATTCCGTTCTGATTGCGCGATCGCGTCATTCGGAAGCACGTGAAAGTATCTTCAGCATATCCTCTCGGGTCAACCAAACGAGCCAGTCTTCTTCGTATATTCCCTGCGCGGGCAGGCGCAGGATTGCGCCATGCGGCTCTTTGTGCACATAGCCGTTGCGATCTGCTACGCCTTTTTCGATGTTCCAGCCAGCAACCAGCGCGCAAATGAAATCCGGAGCCCATTTAGCCCAGGCCAGTCCAAATGCGATCTGACCAAGGAAGGCCAGGAGACCGCGTCCCCGAAAATCCTCCCGCAGCCAGAGGTCGCCGCGATATGCTACACGCCCGGTAATGCCTCGAGCGGACGGTGCATAGCAGGTACACGAAGAACCAGGGCCTGCTTTGAGATGAGGGTCCGCGAAGAAGGCTCTGAGCGTTTCAAGGTGCTCGTCAAGACTTGTATTCGAGAGATCGTACAGCCGCATTGCTTGGACATGCGCTATCCTGTCTTGTCGGTCCCGCCCGATGATCCAAAAAGCTTTTCCAGGTAGAAGGTCAGAACAGTCCGGACGGAAGTTTGGATCAGTCGGTGTCTTTCCGGGAAGCCTGCCAGTGATCCCGACATACTCCTCAAAATCGTCTCCCGTCGTGATGTGGAGACCGGACTTGCGCGCCAGTTTGTATGCTGCGCAGATGAAGTTCGAAACGTCCGACGTCGTCACGTTACCTCCATGCCGATGCATTCTCCCAGCAGTGTGGTTTCTAAACTAGTCGAACACGGGCCGATGCTACGGCATCTGGTAGTTGACGTAAGCTGTGCTATGCAAACCCTCCGACATATCATCTGCGCCAGGCCGAGTTCGCCCGCTCAGGTTGCCCTCCTCAAGCTCTGCGCCCCGTGTCAGCGAAAGCGAAACAAAGGTGGCGAGTGAGCCTGAGCGCCTGAGCACTGTCGCAGCATTTTGCTGATCTTGGACTTTCGATCATCCGCGTCGAGCTTGAGGCGGGCAGTTGTCGGCGCGATGCTGTAGGCCCGGGCGTATTGTGGAACGAGTTTACCCGCCTGCACCGCGCCATGCTGAAAATCGTTCGTGCCGATCCTGTCTGCCAGCGGCTGATGCGCACGGGTGTCGGAGCCCTGGTGGCGCTCACCTATCGCTCGGCAGTGGATCGGGCGGTTTGCGAAATCCCGAACCGTCGGTGCGTACTTCGGACTGACGCCAAGAAAATCTCAATCCGGCGAGACCGACATCGACGGCGGCATGACCAAAGTCGGCGATGGAATGGTGCGAACCGCACTCTATCAAGCGGCGTATGTCATGCTGACGCTCGGCACGCGCTTCTCGGCCCTGTTGAGTTTGATCACTCGGCTCCGAAGCCGCGCCAGATCGATGTAGCCGCCATACGTGCGACGCCGTCAGGGCCTTTAGCCTTAACACGCGATGTGATATCGCCGGTTTTCGACTTCTTTTCCAGTTGAGCGTTTACGAGCGACTAAACGATGCAACCTTGTAAAAGACTCTTGATTTTTTCGAGGGCTATTCGATTCGATTAAGACGGATTGTAACTCTTGCCTTATGACTGCCGTCTCTCAGCTTCGAGGAGTGCCGACCGACGGCGTTGAGGGGATGCCTAATCTTTCTCTGCGAGAAAAATAGTGCATTGTGCGGATGGCGAGGGAGATATCCTGGGCAAATCTTTAAGTTTCGGAGACACAGTCAATTCGATATAAAAAAGGTAATCGAAAAATGGATACGTCTAGCAGAACGGCTCGGCTGCAAAATGGCGTCTTCCATTCCTTCGACGACGTCTAGAGTCATCAACGCTTCCTCGCCGAGCACAACCAGCAGCCCAAGCCCTTCATCTGGCCGATCCGACAAAATCATCGCTGCCGTCAAGCGCGGGACCAAGCGTAAGATCCCATAGGCCAGCCATATGCTAGGCAATTTGAACAGCGGCGACCGTCGCGTCGTACTTAGTGCCACCTCCGCTAGTGAGGGAGGCGAGCGGCAGGTAATTACTCCTGTTCACCAATGGCCGGAAGTGGTGTCATCGACCAACTGATTAAGTCGGCTGCTTGTTGAAGTATGACCTTGGTCTGAGCAAGGCTGGGTGAAACAGCGATGACATGTCCGATGCAGTCTTGGTAATCGCCTTTCCTGACGATCAGCGTTTTGGGCTCAAGATACAACTTGACTTCGGCGACACCTGATAAAGCAGCCGCCCGACTGTCGCCATCGATCCGATCGAGGATCCCATCGCAATCAGAAAGTAGTTTCCGCGCGGCCGCAACATGCGAATGCCTCCTGCGCAAATCCCATTCGTCGCCGATGACGAGCTTGATGTGCTCGGTGACAAGGTCGACACCGTAAGCCAGATGAACAAGTTGAGGAACGGTCCCACCGGCAAGACGCGGATTGACTTCGATAACGACTGGGCCACGCTTCGTCCAACGGAATTCGATGTTCGTTGGCCCCCAGCCAAGGCCAAGAGCTCGTAAACAGCTCAGTGAAACATCGATGATACGCTCCTGCTCATTAGTAGTCAGCGGAGCTGGATAGGTCAACTCGCGAAAGACGAAATGCGGTGGTTGGTCGAACTCAGCGGCGGTAATTCCAGTGACCTTATTTCCCATTATGTCGGCGCAATAATAGGGGCCTTCTGCGAATTCTTCGACCAGTATCCTCGGCGACGACTGCCAGATGTGCTTCCCTCCCAACAGATAGGTCGTATGTTGGGCCAACTCATCGAAGTTGCGGCATAATCGGACACCGCTGCTTCCGCTGCCTACGGCTGGCTTAACAATCACAGGCAGACCAATCTCCGCGGCAGAGCTTTCAACCTCCGACGCATCCGTTGCCAAGCGGTAAGACGGCACTGGAACGTCGGCATCCGCGAGGAGCTCACGTTGAGTGAATTTGTCGCAGCATCGTTCAATGGATGCAGGGTTCGGTCCCGGTAGCTCGAAGTGCCTGCAGAGCTTGCCAACGGTGGCATAGAACGCTTCCAGGGCGCCCGTGATGCCAGCAATGTCATAAGTTTCACGCAGCCGGGAACATTCGTGTATCAGCGCATCGAGATTGTCTGTATCGACCCGAATTGCCTCAAGCCTTTCCGGCGAATGATAGTCATACCGAGTTGGATCAGCCGACAGGGTAATTGGATGAAGACCAAGACGCCGAGCCGCTTTGACGTAAAGCGGGCCACTGGCCCTTGTGCCTTCAATTAGGATGAGCGCTCTTCTTGCCATTGGTGTCGATCGTCCTTTTGCGTGCTCGTCGGAGGTTTCAGCGTGAAGACTTTGGATGGATCTACCATTGTCGGCGATTTACGGTCGTAAAGATTCTGTAAAGTCTTTTGAAGAATCTATTGCAATAGTTCGGTATCCGCGGTCAAACGAAGAGAGCCTCGGCCATTTCTGTTGCGCCGTGAGGCGCAGTTGAGCAAATGGCGGAGGCGCGCCTGACGTTGGCAGATGGTCCTGTAGGTGTAAGCGCTGTTCTCAGGCCGCGGCCTTGAGCTCGGGAGCCGGGATGTAAGCCCAAGGCAGCAGGTCGTCGATCTGGCTGTTGGGGTGGCCGTTGACGATCCTGGTGAGGACATCGGCGA
>NZ_SUGA01000005.1:0-99133 GCF_004963255.1 Mesorhizobium sp.
GCGGGACAGCGCCCCCCTCTGTCCTGCCGGACATCTCCCCCACGAGGGGGGAGATTGGCCGTCACCGTCGACGGTGCTCACTCCAACCCGGCCAAGCTCTCTTCCTCGACCACCTCAGCGCCACCCAGTCTGAACGGCGCGAACGAGGTCCGGTGCAGCCTTGCCACCGGGCCATGCGCCTCGATGGCGGTGCGGTGCCGGACCGTCGCATAGCCCATGTGCACTTCGAAACCGTAGTGTTCGTGATGGCCGCCGCAGCCGCACATCATGCGGTCGCGCATCACCTTGGCGATGATCGAGGCGGCGGCAATCGACTGCGAGCGCTGGTCGCCCTTGATCAGCGCGCGGCCCACGCAGGTGAGGCCTGGCGGGACGTCGCGGCCGTCGGCCAAGGCGAGTTTCGGCTGCAGCGAGAGACCCGCGGCGGCGCGGCGCATCGCCTCGAGACTGGCTTTCAGGATGTTGCTGTTGTCGATGCCTTCGGCGCTGATCGAGGCCATCGATACGCTGAGCGCCGAGCCAAGGATCTTGAGGAACAGCGCCTCGCGCTGCAAATGGGTGAGGCGTTTGGAATCGTCGAGGCCTTCCGGGATATTCGCCGGATTGAGCACCACCGCCGCAGCCACGACCGGACCCGCCAGCGGCCCGCGGCCTGCCTCGTCCATGCCCGCGACCGGCCACAACCCGTCGGCCATCGCCTTCGTCTCGATCGAGAAGTCGGGCTTCTCGACCATTTCAAAGAGAAGCGGAGAATCGGAACGCGCGCGAGCCATGGTGCGGCGAGGTTCGCATCGGCTCCGATTCTCCGCAAGTCCCTCCGGGTCGGGTGGGGCGCCGGACCGGGAGGGCACCGTCTCACGGCCGGGGGGACAAGGGCCGGACGGAATTCTTGAAACAAGAGCAATTCCAGACGGAAAATCGCTTTGCCTGGAACTGCTTAGGGCCGGCCGTCGGGGCCGGCGCCATCTTCACAGCAGCATCAGCTGCTCGCCGGCGCCGGAGCCTGCGACGAATTGATCGACGCGAAGCTGCCGCCGTTCGACATTGAGGCCGAGGCGCTTGGCCGCGATCTCGAAGCGCCGGCCGATCTGCCAGGCATAGGGTCCGGCGCCTTTCATGCGCTTGCCCCACTCGGAATCGTAATCCTTGCCGTCGCGCATCGAACGGATCAGCGACATCACATGCCGGTAGCGGTCCGGATAATGCCGCAACAGCCAGTCCTTGAAGATCGGCGCCACTTCCAGCGGCAGGCGCAGGATGACGTATCCGGCCTCCCGGGCGCCGGCGGCCCGCGCCGAATCGAGGATGCGCTCCATCTCCGGATCGTTGAGGCCCGGAATGATCGGCGCCACCATCACCGAGGCCGGGATGCCGGCGTCCGACAATTGCCTGATCGCCTCCAGCCGCTTCGTCGGGGTCGACGCGCGCGGTTCCATGGTGCGGGCCAGCATGCGGTCCATCGTCGTCACCGAAAGCGCCACCTTGGCAAGGCCGCGCTCTGCCATGCGCGACAGGATGTCTATGTCGCGCGTCACCAGCGCCGACTTCGTCACGATGCCGACCGGGTGTCCGCGCGCCTCCAGCACCTCGAGGATCTCGCGCATGATGCGGTACTGCTTCTCGATCGGCTGGTAGGGATCGGTGTTGGTGCCGATGGCGATCGTGCGCGGCTGGTAGCCCGGCTTCGACAGCTCCCGGTCCAGCATGCGCGCCGCGTCCGGCTTGGCGAACAGCTTCGATTCGAAATCGAGCCCCGGCGACAGGCCCATGAAGGCATGCGTCGGCCGGGCGAAGCAGTAGACGCAGCCATGCTCGCAGCCGCGATAGGGGTTGATCGAACGGTCGAAGGAAATGTCCGGCGACTCGTTGCGGGTGATGATGGTGCGCGGCTTCTCGACCTGCACTTCCGTCTTGAACGGCGGCAACTCCTCCAGCGAGTTCCAGCCGTCATCGAAGACATGCCGGCTAACCGGCTCGAACCGGCCGGACGGGTTGATGCCGGCCGAGCGGCCGCGATTGCGGTCGGGCCGCACGCGCATGCCGCTCTGCTCGATCATCGCGTTCGCCATCTCGGCTCTGCCTGCTCCGAAAGCGGCAATGTCGGCGCGCACGATCTGTTCCATTTTCGCCCTCTCCCAGGGACTGTCGGCAGGCTGTCGAATCGCTCTGTTCATGAAACTATTCCTATTTTCTTGATGGGAACAAAGCAAGAACTTTTTCGCTTGAAGCGCGCAACTGGCGCATCGCCGCACTTTCCGCTATTCGGCTAGGCATGCTCAGCGTTCTTATCGAGACCCGCAACGACGAAGAGGGACTTGCCCGCACGCTCGCCTCGCTGGTCGGCGGCGCGGTCGAAGGCGTCGTGCGCGACGTGATCGTCTGCGATCAAGGCTCGACCGACCAGACGCATCGTGTGGCCGAGCATGCCGGCTGTCATTATGTGAGCGGTGGGATCGGTTCCGGCATCGGCCAGGCCAAGGGCGACTGGCTGCTGCTTCTGGAACCCGGCGCCCGGCTCGCCGAAGGCTGGATCGACGAGGTCGTGGCGCACACGGCGAAACAGACCATGCCGGCGCGTTTCTCACGCGCCCGCGCCGACCGCTCGCCCTTCCTGGCCCGCGTCTTTTCGGGCAGCCGGGCGCTCGCCGAAGGTCTTGTCATCAGCAAGCGCCAGGCGTCCGCTCTGGCAAAGAGCGCGCGCAGCGCCGAAGCTCTGGCTCGCGGCCTCGCGACCAGGCGGTTGAACGCCGAAATCTGGGTGGCGCCGCCGAAGTGACGCCTGCGCCCCTTACGAAGTGGGCTTGCCGCCGCGCCTGAGATGCTCGTCCAGCCGCGGCATGATCTCGACGAAGTTGCAGGGCATGTGCCGGTAGTCGAGCTGTGCCTTGATGATGCCGTCCCACGCGTCCTTGCAGGCGCCGGGCGAGCCCGGAAGCACGAAGACGAAGGTGGCGTTGACGACGCCGCCGGTCGCACGGCTCTGGATCGTCGAGGTGCCGATCTTGTCGTAGGAGATGCGGTGGAAAACTTCCGAAAAACCGTCCATGCGCTTTTCGAAGATCGGCTCCAGCGCCTCCGGCGTCACGTCGCGGCCGGTGAAACCGGTGCCGCCGGTGGTGATCACGACGTCGATATTGTCGTCCTTTGACCAGCCGAGGACCTTGTCGCGGATCTTTTCGCGGTCGTCGGTGACGATGTCGCGCGCCGCAAGCACATGGCCGGCTTCCGCGATGCGGTCGGCCAGCGTCTGGCCCGACTTGTCGTCGGCAAGGCTGCGCGTGTCGGATACCGTCAGCACCGCGATGCGCACCGGAATGAACGGTCGGCTCTCATCAAGTTTCGCCATCGCTCACGTCCATGCTGCGCGTGGCGGCCACGAACCAGTCGGGATGACGCGCGCGGATCTCGATCGCCGCGCGCTTGGCCACATTGCCGGTCTCGAACAGGCCGAAGCAGGTGGCGCCCGAGCCGGACATGCGCGCAAAGGCTGCGTCGGCGCGTTTGAGCGCTTTGAGCGCCTCGCCCACCGCAGGTTCGATCGAACTGGCGGCGCCTTCGAGATCGTTGCGGGTCGTTTCCAGCCAGTTGCGGACGGCATGGAAGTCGAGGCGCCTTGGCAGCGGCGGCAGCGCGTCATTATCGCGACGGGAGAGCGCCTTGAACACGTCCGGTGTCGAGACCGCGACGCCCGGATTGACCAGGACCAGACCTAGCGCCGGAAACGCGGAGAGCGGCGACACTTCATCGCCGATGCCGCGCGCGACCAGCGGCTTCGACTTCAGGCACATCGGCAGGTCGGCTCCGAGCGAAAGCCCGATCCGCGCCAGCGAAATCTCGTCGATATCGAGCTTCCAGAGCCGCACCAGGCCGTTGAGCGCGGCTGCCGCGTCGCTGGAGCCGCCGCCGACTCCCGAGGCGACCGGCAGGTTCTTCTCCAGCCGGATGGCGACCGGCGGCGTGCGCTGCACGCCGGCTTCGCGGCGCAGGGCATCGCGCGCCTTCACCACCAGATTGCCGTCGTCGAGCGGCAGGCCGGCGGCATATCGGCCGGACACCGAGAATTCATCCTGCTCCGCCGGTTCGATTTCCAACCGGTCGCCGAAGCGGGTGAACACGGCAAGGCTGTCGATGAGATGATAGCCGTCGCCGCGCCGTCCGGTGACATGCAGCGCCAGGTTGATCTTGGCCGGCGCAAGCCATGTCCGGACCTCTGTGCCGGGCTCCAGAATGTCGGCTGCTGGCGAGATGGGATCAGTCCTTGGCGAGACGATATTCGCCGGTCTTGGGATCCTTGACCAGCGTGCCCATCGTGCCGTTCGCCGCCTGTTTCTCGGTGCGCCGGATCTTGGCCGTCACGCGCTCGGCCTCGCGCACGAAAGCGCGGTAGCCGAAATAGGCGGCGGCGCCGACAACAGCGAAGAAAATGATCTGCGGCATATCCAAACTCCTCCCGCGTTCTCGCGGCAAGGCCGGCCGAAGGGCTCGGTCAAGCGATCATGCTATCCGCAATCATGGCTTTTTCAAAGCCCGAAGCGCGCCCACAGCGCGCGTTCTTCCGCCGCATCGAGGACGCCGTTTGCGGCCGCAGCAGCGATATCGGGCGCCGAGAAGCGCGAGCCGAACAGGCCGAAACGGCCGAACAGGCCACGCGGCGCGGTGATCAGCTTGAGCTGCGTCTTGTCGCCGAAACGGGTCTTGAGCACGCTGCGCATGTCGCCCAGCGCATCGACAAGGCCGAGCTCGAGGCCGCGCTTGGCGGTCCAGAACAGGCCGGTGAACAGGTCGGGGTCGTCTTTCAGCTTGCTGCCGCGCCGCTCCTTGACGAGGTCGATGAAGGTCTCGTGCACTTCGAGCTGCAGCGCTTTCAGCCGCTCCACGTCTTCCTTCTTCTCGGGCTTGAACGGATCGAGCACCGCCTTGTTCTGCCCGGCGGTGTGGACGCGCCGCTCGACGCCAATCTTCTTCATCAGCTCGGGGAAGCCGAACGAGGCCGAGACCACGCCGATCGAGCCGACGATCGAGGACGGGTCGGCGAAGATCTCGTCGCCGGCGACCGCGATCATGTAGCCGCCGGAAGCCGCGACATCCTCGACGAAGACCAGCACCTTCTTGTTCTTTTCCGCCGCCAGGTCGCGGATGCGCTTGAAGATCAGCCGCGACTGCACCGGCGAGCCGCCCGGCGAATTGATCGAGATGGCGATCGCCGGCGCGTCGAAGCCGAATGCCTTTTCGATGAGGCCGGCCGTCGAGGCGAGCGACAGGCTCGGCCGGAACTGGCCGCCGCCGGCCATGATGGTGCCCTGCAGCCGGATGACCGGAATGGTGACGACTGTCGAGCGCCAGGATTTCGGCAGCAGGCGGTTGAAAAGGCGTTTCACGAACGGGTGTCTCCGGACAAGATGCAAAGGAGCAGGGTAAGATCAGGCAAGTCGGTAATGTCTTTCGGGCGCGATGTCACCTTGCCTGCCATGTAGGCATTTGCCAGCCAACGGCAATGCCGCATCGCGCGGCTGGGATCAATCGCCGAACAGCGATGCCAGGCCGTTGTTGATCATTTCCGTCCGCTCGGTCGGCGCGTTTCCGGATGGTCCGTGCAAGGCGAGCGGCGGGCGGATCGACAGTTTCCCGCGCGCGCCCAGCACCGCCCTGATGACGATGCGGATCGCCGCCGCGTCCGGACGCGGATGCACGCACAGCAATTCGGCATCGCCAAAGCGCCCTTGGATTGCATCGAGAATGGCGACCAATTGCTCGGGCCGGGCGATGACTGCCAGACCGCCGCGCGGCCTGGCGACGGCGGCGGCGCTCCTGATCCAGCTTTCGAACAACCCGTCCTCCGCCACATGCGCCTGCCGGCGCAGCGCGTCGGGCGTCGAGCGGTCCTGCGCCGCGTTGAAAGGCGGGTTCATGATGACGAAGTCGAAGGAATTGTCGGCCAGTCCGGCTTCGACTCGTGCCCGGCCGGTCAGCGTCACGTCGGCCGTCAGCAGCGAGGCGCGGTCGCCGAGATGCGCATTGCCGGGATGCGAAAGCGTGGCGGCGGCGAACCCTGCCATTTCGGCGGAGCGCTCGACGAGCACGGCCTGGGCCGACGGGCAGCGCGAGAGCACGGCAAGCGCGGCAGCACCAGCCCCGGCGCCGAAATCGGCGAGCCGCCCGGAAAAATCGGCCGGCACGGCGGCCGCCAGCATCATGGCGTCCATGCCGGCGCGATGACCGCTCCGGCTCGGCTGCACCAGCCAGAAACGTCCGCGATGGAAGGCATCGACCGTGTGCGCCGGCGTATCTGGGGCGGTTGTCGCAGCCATTATTTCTGGCGGATCTCGTTTTCGATGCCGGCATCCTTGAGGATGCGGCGCGCGGCATCGGCCTTCTCGGCGTCGACCATGACGCGCTTCTGCAAAAGGCCGATCGACCCTTCGAGCACGCTCATATTCTGGTCGGCGACGAAACAGGCGATGCCGGCGTCGCGCATCAGCGATTCGACAAAGGAGATCACGACGGCGTCATTGGTGCGGACAAGCTCGATCATCGAACGAAAATCGCAGGTTGCGGCGTTCGTGTAAACGTGCGGGTAAACACAGCGTCGGCAGAGCGCGCCAATTCGCCTCTTGCCGTGCCCGGTTGTGCCGCCCTAGAGTCGGTGCGGGATCAAGGGTGCCGTGGGTGCGCGCTGCTCGTGCGCGTCAATGTAGACGGGAGTTGTCGTGGTGGGTGTCGTTCTCAACATCGAAGGCAAGCGGGAACCCGCTTCCATCAAGGATCTGATCGATCTGACGGCCGCCGACATGGGACGCGTCAACGAACTGATCCTGTCCAAGGCGGGCTCCGACGTGGAGATGATCCCGGAGATCGCCAACCACCTGATCTCTTCCGGCGGCAAGCGCCTGCGCCCCATGTTGACGCTGGCCGCCGCGCAGATGTTCGGCTATTCGGGCGAAGGCCATGTCAAGCTCGCGACCGCCGTCGAGTTCATGCACACGGCGACGCTTCTGCATGACGACGTGGTCGACGAGAGCGCGCTGCGCCGCGGCAAGAAGACGGCGCGCATGATCTGGGGCAACCAGGCGAGCGTGCTCGTCGGCGATTTCCTGCTCGGCCAGGCTTTCCGCATGATGGTCGAGGTCGGCTCGCTGGAAGCGTTGGACATCCTGTCGGCCGCCGCCTCCATCATCGCCGAGGGCGAGGTGATGCAGCTTGCCGCCGCCAAGAACCTCGACACCACCGAGGACGAGCATTTCGCCGTCATCAAGGCCAAGACCGCGGCGCTGTTCTCGGCTGCCGCCGAAGTCGGGCCGGTGATCGCCCAGGCCTCGCGCACCGATCGCGCCGCGCTGCGCTCTTACGGCATGAATCTCGGCCTTGCCTTCCAGCTCATCGACGACGCGCTGGATTACGGCGGGTCGAGCACGGATCTCGGCAAGAATGTCGGCGACGATTTCCGCGAGGGCAAGGTGACGCTGCCGGTGATCCTCGCCTATCGGCGCGGTACCAAGGCCGAGCGGACCTTCTGGAAGCGCGCCATCGAGGAAAACGTCACCGACGATGCCGGGCTCGAAAAGGCGATCGGCCTGATGGCCCGCCACGGCGCCATCGCCGACACGATCGGCCGCGCCCGCCATTTCGGCGAGATCGCCCGCGACGCGCTGGCGCCGCTGGAGGCGACGCCGCAGAAATCGGCGCTGATCGACGTCATCGATTTCTGCATCAGCCGGGTGAACTGAGGCTGCTTGGCACCCTGCGCCTGGCTGGCATCCGCCGGGCAGGGCGCTTGTGAATCCCGCTTTGGCCGCCTCGACAAAAGGCCGTTGGCCAAATTATCTATAAATATGGCCAGCACAGAAGACACGATCGCCGTCCGCATCAGCAAGGAACTGGCGGACCGCATCATTTCAGGCGCGATCGAGCCCGGGTCGCGGCTGCGCCAGGACCATGTCGCCGAGGAATTCAAAACCAGCCACGTCCCGGTGCGCGAGGCCTTTCGCCGTCTGGAGGCGCAAGGCCTGGCGATCAGCGAGCCCAGGCGCGGCGTGCGCGTCGCCTCCTTCGACCTCGGCGAGGTCCGGGAGGTGGCCGAGATGCGCGCCGCGCTCGAAGTGCTGGCGTTGCGCCATGCCGCGCCGCATCTGACGGCATCGATCCTCGACCAGGCCGAGGAGGCGACCAAGGCCGGCGACAAGTCCCGCGACGTCCGCTCCTGGGAAGAGGCCAACCGCACCTTCCACCGGCTGATCCTGGCGCCCTGCAACATGCCGCGCCTGCTCTCCACCATCGACGACCTGCACGCGGCGAGCGCGCGGTTCCTGTTCGCCGCCTGGCGCTCGGAGTGGGAAACCCGCACCGACCAGGACCACCGCGCGATCCTCAGCGCGCTGCGGCAAGGCAACACCGAATCGGCCGCCGCCACGCTCGGCCGCCACGTGCAATGGATCGGCCAGAAGCCGGTCAAGACCGCCTCCGGCCGGACCCGCGACGCCTTCGCCATCGTGGGGTAGTGGGCTGCGGCGATTGGCCTGAGGCCTCTCAGCCTCGCCACCGTCGGAGCGACTGGTCGAGGCCTCTCGGCTTCGTCATTCCAGGGCGGAGCAAGGAGCGAAGCGACGCGCGCAGACCCTGGAATCCATGCCGTTACGTCAAAGCTTTACAGCGGTGCAGAACGACCCCTGTTCTGCGCCGCTTTTGCCATTCGATCCTCGGGTCTCCGCGTCCGCTTCGCTCCCGCTCCGCCCGTGGATGACGAACCTGCGGGCTTGCCATCGTCGCGAAAATATGGATTCGATAATAGATCGAATAAAGAAATTATCTATAATTTCACACAAGCCAGGGAAGACACCGTGACCAACGCAGCCATTTCGACCCAAAAACCCTCCTTCAGCCCGCTCAAGCTGCACAGCCGTTCGCTCTCCTGGCGGATCGGCGCCATTGTTCTCGGCTCGCTGTTCCTGGCGCTGTCCTCCTATATCGAGGTGCCGATGGTGCCGGTCCCGGTGACCATGCAGACCTTCGCCGTCACGCTGGTCGGCGCGCTCTACGGCTGGCGCTTCGGCGCGCTGACCATCGCCGCCTGGCTGGTCGAAGGCGCGGCAGGGTTTCCGGTGCTGGCCGGCGGAGCGGCCGGAATACAGCATTTCGTCGGCCCGACCGGCGGGTACCTCCTCGCCTTCCCGGTCGTCGGCGCCGTCGTCGGCTGGCTGGCTGAGCGCGGCTGGAACGGCAACCGCGTCATGCTTGCCTTCGCCGCCATGCTCATCGGCAACCTGCTCTGCCTGGTTCTGGGCACCGCCTGGCTTGCCGTTATGATCGGCGCCGAGAAAGCAATCACCTTCGGCTTCCTGCCCTTCATCGTCGGCGGACTGCTCAAGTCGGCGCTGGGCGCGGCGACGCTGAAGCTGTTTTCGAGCAACCGACCAGCCCATCCCCGGTAAGCCGCCGGGTGGATGACCGAACCCGACACCAGATGACCGTCAGGCTGCGCGCCCATCATCTGCTCTGCCTGTTGACCTATGTCGGCAAGGGCTACTCGCCGGCCTTCACCGCCAACTATGACGTTGTGGTGGAGCGCCTGGCCGGCGGCGAGGATATCTTGATCGTTTCCGGCCCGGACGACATCTGCGCCCCGATGCTGGACGAGAGTGAGCCGCACTGCCTGGGCGAAAACGCCGCCGGGCGGGACGCCGTCGCGGCTCGCGATGTCGCCGGTCTTCTCGGCCGGCCGCTCCCGGCCGGCGCTTGGCTCGAGCTCGATCCCTCGACCCTCGCGCGCATGCGCGAGGCATTTTCTTCCGGCCTGACGCGCAAGGCGTGCCCGGGCTGCGAATGGTTCGACCTGTGCGGCGCGGTCGCGGCGAGCGGCTTTCACGGAACGCGCATTTAGACGCATATGGCGAAATTCGGCCGCCGATCCGCATATTTTCGCTGGCTGGCATCGTTTTTTAAGCCGGATGATTGCATTGTGATTCGCTCGGCGATTGAAGCCCGACCCCAAAAAGGCCATGCTTTGGCCGGAAAAGATCGAGTCTGTGGGCGGTCCGCCGAGGGCGGGATCGCATCTGGCTGAAAGGGATACGATGCGGCAAGGACGTGCGCGCTGGCTGACGAGGCTGGCATTTTTGACCGGAGTGGCGCTCTGGGTGCTGCCGGTCCAGGCCAAGGAAGAAGCCCAACCGCTGCAGATCACGTCTTTCTCGGGCGCCTATCTTGCGGCCCATATCGCCGAAAGCGACAACGACCTCGACGACGCGATCGCCTATTACAAGCAGGCGCTGGCCTTTGCGCCGGACGACAAGGACCTGCAGCAGAGCCTGATGCTGGCGCTGGTCTCGCAGGGCCGCTTTGAGGAATCGCTGGTCTATGCCGACAAGCTGAAGGAAGTGCCCGATGTCGAGCGCTTCTCGCGCCTCGCGCTGGCCATCGATTCCTTCCACAAGAAAGACTACGCCAAGGCGCAGTACTGGCTGAAGCTGTCGCTCGAATCCGATCTCGACCGGCTGCTCTCCGGCGTCATGGACGGCTGGGCCAAGCAGGGCGCCGGCAATGCGTCCGAGGCCATGGATGCCATCGACAAGCTGAAAGGCCCCGATTGGTTCGGCCTGTTCAAGTCGTTCCACCGCGCGCTGATCGCCGATGCCGCCGGCCTCAGCGACAAGGCCGATGCGATCTACGCCGCCACGCTTGCCGACACCGCCGCCGGCGGCTCCGCGCCCGAAACCTGGATGCGCAATGCCCAGGCCTATGCCTCCTTCCTCGCCCGCAAGGGCGACAAGTCGAAGGCCGAGGCGGTGTTGAACCAGGCCGAAACCTTCGCCCCGGGCAAGCTCGAGATCACCACGCTGCGCGACCGCATCGCCAAGGGCGACAAGATCGAACCACTGGTCGCCGGCCCGGCCGACGGGGCATCCGAAATCCTGCTCGACCTTGCCACCGCGCTCAACCGCGGCGGCGGCGAGCCTTTCGTGCGGCTTTATCTGCAATACGCGCTGGCGCTGAAGCCGGACAGCGATGCTGCCCTTGTGCAGCTTGCCGCCGTTGCCGAGCAGCTGAAGGACGGCGAGGGCGCGGTCGCGCTCTACCGCCGCATTCCGGCGTCCTCGCCGCTGAAAGAGCTCTCCGACCTGCAGATCGGCCTCAACCTTGCCGATCTCGACAAGCATGACGAAGCGATTTCCCATCTCAAGGCCTATCTCGACAAGCACCCGGACGACATGCGCGCCTATCTGGCGCTTGGCGGCGTCTATGGCTCGAAAGAAGATTTCCGCTCGGCCGCCAATCTCTACGACAAGGCCGTCGAGCAGCTGAAGACGCCGACCGCCGCCAACTGGAACATCTTCTACCAGCGCGGCATCGCCTATGAGCGGCTGAAGGAGTGGCCGAAGGCGGAGCCCAATTTCCGCAAGGCGCTGGAGCTGCAGCCCGACCAGCCGCAGGTCATGAACTATCTCGGCTATTCCTGGGTCGACATGAACATGAACCTCAAGGAAGGCCTGGCGATGATCCAGAAGGCCGTGGATCTGCGGCCGAACGACGGCTACATCGTCGATTCGCTCGGCTGGGCCTATTTCCGCATGGGGCGCTTCGACGACGCCGTGCGCGAGATGGAGCGCGCCGTCTCGCTGAAGCCGGAAGATCCCGTCCTCAACGACCATCTCGGCGACGCCTACTGGCGTGTCGGCCGCAAGCTCGAGGCCACTTATCAGTGGACCCAGGCGCGCGACCTGAAGCCCGATCCGGATGTGCTCGCCACTTTGCAGCAGAAGCTGCTCAAGGGCTTGCCGCCGATCGAATCCAACACAGCGCAGGAAACCCCCAAGGTGAAACCGGACCCGACGCCCGCGCCGAAGGGCTGAGCGTTGCGCTATTGATCTTCTGGCGGGGCCCTTCGGGGCCTCGCGGCATTTTCAGAACATCTTTCTGTAAACGACGAACCCGGACTTCTCGGCGACCTTGTCGTAGAGCTGCATCGCTGTGTGGTTCGTCTCATGCGTCAGCCAGTAGACGCGGTTCGCGCCCGCTTCACGGGCGCGTTCGTAGACGTCTTCGATCAGCGTCCTGCCGACGCCCTGGCCGCGCGCGGCCTGCGTGGTGAAGAGATCCTGCAAATAACAGCTCGGCGTGATCGACGTCGTCGAGCGATGATAGAGATAGTGCACGAGGCCGAGCAGGTTGCCTTCGCGCTCGGCCACCAGCGCATGCACCGGCTCATAGGCGTCGAAGAAACGCGACCAGGTCATCTGCGTGATCTCGCCGGCAAGCGCCGTCGGGCCGGAGCGCCCGTAAAACGCGTTGTAGCCGTCCCACAGCGGCAGCCATTGCTCGTAATCCTGCCTTGTGATGGGGCGGACGGCAAGTTGACCGGACATGGCGAAACCTCTGTCGTTGACGTGGAACGGAGCAAACGGCGACCGCCGCTCGACGGCAATGGGCCAGCCTGCCGCAAAGCTTTCCGCCTTGCCGGACCTGAGCCACCGCCTTGACGCTCGCCGGCCCGGCAACTAGGGAAGCGTCATCTTGCGCTTTCCGAGGCCGCCGTGACCATCGAGATCCCCGCCCATATGCATCCCAGCCGCTCCTTCCAGGGGCTGATCCTGACCTTGCACAACTACTGGGCGGACTATGGTTGCCTCATCCTGCAGCCCTACGACATGGAGGTCGGCGCCGGCACTTTCCATCCGGCGACGACCTTGCGCGCGCTGGGCCCGCTGCGCTGGAACGCCGCTTACGTGCAGCCCTCGCGCCGCCCGAAGGACGGCCGCTACGGCGAGAACCCCAACCGGCTGCAGCACTATTACCAGTACCAGGTGATCCTGAAGCCCAACCCGCCGAACCTGCAGGAGCTCTATCTCGGCTCGCTGGCAGCCATCGGCGTCGATCCGCTGCTGCACGACATCCGCTTCGTCGAGGACGACTGGGAAAGCCCGACGCTTGGCGCCTGGGGGCTCGGCTGGGAGTGCTGGTGCGACGGCATGGAAGTCTCGCAGTTCACCTATTTCCAGCAGGTCTGCGGCATCGAATGCGCGCCGGTGGCGGGCGAGTTGACCTACGGCCTGGAGCGGCTCGCCATGTATGTGCAGGGCGTCGACAATGTCTACGACCTGAACTTCAACGGCCGCGAAGGCGCCGAAAAAGTCACCTACGGCGACGTCTTCCTGCAGGCCGAGCAGGAATATTCGCGCCACAATTTCGAATTCGCCAACACCGCGATGCTGCTGAGGCACTTCGAGGACGCCGAGGCCGAATGCAAGGCGCTGCTCGATGCCGGCACGCCCAAGCCGAGCGACAATCTGGCCATGCATCGCATGGTCTTCCCGGCCTACGACCAGTGCATCAAGGCAAGCCATGTCTTCAACCTGCTCGACGCACGCGGCGTGATCTCAGTCACCGAACGGCAGAGCTATATCCTGCGCGTGCGCAATCTTGCCAAGGCGTGCGGCGAGGCGTTCCTGAAGACGCGGGCTGGCGGGCTGGCGGCGGCTTAGAGCAATTCCAGGAAAAGTGCGTTGCGGTTTTCCGTCCGGAATTGCGTCAAAACAAGATAGAGCGAAATCGCCGTTTCCATGAAACGGCGGATCGCTCTAGGCCGGTACGGCTTTCTCGGTCTCGGTGGCGGCGCCGACGGGCAACACAATCTGCGCGGTCGCGCCGTCGATCGTGCGCATGGCCTGCCTCACCCCTGGCATCGTGATCACGCCGTGCATCTGAGCGGCGAAGCAGGCGCTGAGCGCCAGGATCTGCAGGGTTCTCGATGCCGTCTTCATCGTCGTTCAGCCAATAGGTCTCTGCCTGAGCGTGTGTCGCTTCAGCGCAGCGTTCGGTTCATGGGAAGTTCTGCTCCAAGGACGACCGACCTCGCTGCGTCCCGACAGCGGATCGGAAAATTCCGTGAAATCGCTTGAAGAGGCGATCTGCTAGCGGGGTGACAGCGGCCGGCCGAGTTGCTATTTCCCGCCCATTCGTGACGGCGCTGACGCGCCGGCCCTCCCCATCAAGGGGAGGGTGGGAGCCTAATCATGCCTGACCTACTGCTAGAACTTCGCTCGGAAGAGATTCCCGCCCGCATGCAGCGCAAGGCTGCCGGCGACCTCAGGAAGATGCTGACCGACGGTCTGGTCGAGGCGGGTCTGACCTATGAGGCGGCGCGCGAATATTGGACGCCGCGCCGGCTGGCGCTCGACATCCGGGGCCTGACCGCGCGCTCCAAGGATATTCGCGAGGAGATCAAGGGTCCCTCGACGACGGCGCCCGAGCAAGCGGTGCAGGGCTTCCTGCGCAAGGCCGGGCTGTCGTCGATCGCCGAGGCGCATGTCCATTCCGATCCGAAGAAGGGCGACTTCTACGTCGCCCACATCACGAAGCCGGGCAGGGCGGCCGAAGAGATCATCGCCGAGCTGGTGCCGGGCATCATCAAGAGCTTCCCCTGGCCGAAATCGATGCGCTGGGGGCCGGCTTCGGCGAAACCCGGCTCGCTGCGCTGGGTGCGGCCGCTGCAGTCGATCGTCTGCACCTTCGGCCCGGAGACCGAGGAGCCGGTCGTGGTCGATTTCGAGATCGACGGCATCCGCGCCGGCAACGTCACCTATGGCCATCGCTTCCATGCGCCGGGCTCAATCACGGTGCGCCGCTTCGACGACTATGTGGCCAAGCTCGAAGCGGCCAAGGTCGTGCTCGACGCCGACCGGCGCAAGGAGATCATCCTTCACGACGCCCGCAATCTCGCCTTCGCCAATGGCCTCGACCTCGTCGAGGACGAGGGCCTGCTGGAGGAGGTCTCCGGCCTGATCGAATGGCCGGTCGTGCTGATGGGCGAGTTCGAGCAGGATTTCCTCACCATTCCGGGCGAGGTCATCCGCCTCACCATCCGCGCCAACCAGAAGTGTTTTGTCACCCGGCCGCAAGGCGCGGGTGAGGATCTCTCGAACCGCTTCATCCTGGTCGCCAACATCGAGGCGAACGACGGCGGCAAGGAGATCGCCTACGGCAACGGCAAGGTGGTGCGGGCGCGCCTGTCCGACGCGCTCTATTTCTGGAAGACCGACCAGAGCGACCTGCCGGACCTCGACCAGCTTGGGGAATCGGCGGCGAAGTTCGGCCTCGATTTGAAGAAGCCGCTCGACCAGCGCATGGCGCGGCTCGATCATCTGAACGTCACCTTCCATGCCAAGCTCGGCACGCAGGGAGAGAGGGTTGAGCGTATCAAGAAGTTGGCGATAGAGCTTGCCCCGATCGTCGGCGCCGATGCAGCGATCGTCGCCCGCGCAGCCGTGCTCGCCAAGGCCGATCTGCAGACCGAGGTGGTCGGCGAGTTCCCTGAATTGCAGGGCGCCATGGGCCGCAAATACGCGTTGCTGCAGGGGGAGAATCCCTCGGTCGCGGCCGCCGCCGAGGAGCATTACAAGCCGCAGGGTCCGTCCGACCGCGTGCCGACCGATCCGGTCTCGGTAGCGGTGGCGCTCGCTGACAAGCTCGACACGCTGACGGGCTTTTGGGCGATCGACGAGAAGCCCACTGGCAGCAAGGATCCGTTCGCTCTGCGCCGAGCAGCACTTGGCGTGGTCAGAATCCTCATCGAGAACCGTATCCGTCTGGCGTTGACCTCCGTCTTCGCCACGGCTTTCGCAAACTTCAAAGGTAGCGCGGATCAGTCGTCCGACCTCCTCGCCTTCTTCCACGATCGCCTGAAGGTCTATCTGCGTGAAAGCGGTGCACGGCATGACTTGATCGATGCCGTGCTGTCAGCGGGCTCGCGCCCAATCTCCCCCCTTGTGGGGGAGATGTCGGCGAAGCCGACAGAGGGGGGCGCTGTCCCGCCAGCCTCTCATTCTGTCGCGCCCCCCTCTGCCCTGCCGGGCATCTCCCCCACAAGGGGGGAGATCGGCCAATCGCCGAACGACGATCTCCTGCAGATCGTGCGCCGCGTCGAGGCGCTGGGCTCCCTGCTCGACACCGAGGAGGGCAAGAACCTGCTCGCCGGCACCAAGCGCGCCGCCAACATCCTTGCCGCCGAGGAGAAGAAGAAAACGCTCGTCGCCGAGACCGTTGAGCCGGCTCTGTTCCGCGAAGACGCGGAAAAGAAGCTCTATGCCGCGGTGAATCAGGCCGAGAAGGAAGCCGGCCAAGCGATTCAAAACGAAGATTTTTCCGCCGCCATGCTGGCGCTTAGCGTGTTGCGCGAACCGGTTGATTCATTTTTTGAGGGCGTTCTCGTGAATGATGAGGACCAGGCCGTGCGCGCCAACCGCCTTGCGCTGCTCGCCCGCATCCGCGCCGCCACCGATCAGGTCGCGGATTTTTCAAAAATCGTCGGCTGACGGCTCGAAAAATCGAACATTTGGACCTGCCCGCATCCGCTAGGATGCAGGCAGGCTTCAACAATTCTGCGCCCGAAATTTAACGCGCCGGAGCCGGCTTACAGTCATACGGCGATGACCTCCGCGTGGCAGAACCGATGCATGGCGCCCGGACGTGTGCAGCGGTTCCGGGACAACGACATGCATCAGACAAAAGACGTTCCCAACCACGGAGGCATGCCATGAATTCCGTTGACGATATCGACCTGATTGAAGAGACCCCGGCCGCCGCCGAGGCCGTCGAAGCCGCTTCCGACGACATCCTCGACCATGCCGCCGCCGCGGCGGTCGAAGCCGCCGACCCGTCCGAGGACGACGAGGAAGATGGCGACGAGGAGGCCGCTGCCTCGGCCGACGATGAGTCGGAAGACGAGGATGAGGATGACGACGGCGACGACGAGGATGATGACGCCGACGAAGAAGCCAAGGCCTCGGCCGACGATGAGTCCGATGGCGAGGATGATGACGGCGATGAGGATGAAGACGACGCCGACGAAGACGATGACAAGGAAGAAGCGGCCTGAGCTGTCCGCAGTCGTCTAGCGAATGAAGGGCGGCGCATTGCGCGTCGCCCTTTTGTCGTCAGGCTGCTCCGTCAATCTTCCACGACGCTAACCCGCACGCTGTCGGAGTAGACATCCACCTCGATCAGCGGCTCGCCATTGACGATGGCGCGCCTCGTGGCGCTGCTCATGGCGCCGCCGCGTTCCAGCATGCGCTGCAGGTCGGCGCGCGAGCCATCGCTGCGGAACCAGGGATCGCCCTGGTCGTCGCCGTCGCGCCGGTGGAACTTGTGCCAGTTGGCGCGGTCCTGCCGCACCATCTGCGCCGCGCTGCTCAGCGGATAGCCGTCGCTGGCGCGATGGTCGCGATCGGAAATCCGCGCGACGTAAGAGCCGAGCATATCGTCGCCCCGCGCCGAACCCACGCCGAGTATCGTCGCCGCCACCAACCCCGCAACGGCCATTGCTTTCGAAACAGTCATGGAACCCCCTTTGAAATGCCAGCGCGATAGTGCCCGATCCCGATGACGAGAATCGGACAATGTTAAGCGCCTAGCACATCGGCCTGGCGTCCAGTTTGATTTACATCGCCTTGCCGACACGCGGCAGCGGCTGGGCATTTTGCGGCTGCGCCTGTGGCTGCGTGCCGCCCGACGCATTGGCTGTCGCGGTCGGCTGGCTGCCAGCCTTGTCGTTGCCCTTCGAAGCGGAGGCCGTGCCGTTCGGCGGCGCTGCCGTCGAAGTGCCGTTTGCCGGCGCGGTTGCCGGTGTTCCGGGCTTGGCCGAAGCGGTCGCCGCGGGCGTTGCGAAGGCGCCGCCGACAATGCCGCCGCGGATGATCATCGGCGCCGGCTGATGCCCGGACTCTTCGGGAATAGCCGCGACCTTTTCGTCGGTGACCGCGGGCATGGGATCGCCCAGCGCAATCATCGATGGCGCGGAGAGCGCCGACAGCTTGGCCGGATCGATCGCCTCCAGCCTGACCACCGAAGGCGTCGAGGTCGAGACGCCAAGCACGACGATCGACGACGCATGCGCCGCGCCGCTCATCGCCAAAAGACCGATGCCGAACGCTCCGAGCAAACGCATCACAAAAAACTCCCCAGCCGGTAACCACCGGCCCGCACCTTAAGGCCGGCAGATTGAAGCCGGCTTGCGCGGAAACTTAACATTTTAGGGATTGATAAATCGCCAATGCCCGCACTTGCCCGATGGAAGCCGTCGTATTACGGGACCGGCATGTTTGAGACTGGTGGCAAACTTGGCTGAGATCTTGGCGGTTAGCGAGGCGCTTGAGCGGGCTTTGGCGTTGCTGCAAGCCGGCGACGTCGTCGCCATCCCGACTGAGACGGTTTACGGTCTGGCGGGCGATGCCACGAACGGCGTTGCCGTGGCGCGTATTTTCGAGGCCAAGGGCCGGCCGCGCTTCAACCCGCTGATCGCCCATGTTGCCGATCGCGCAATGGCCGACCGCATAGCCGGCTTCGACCCGCTTTCGGCCAAGCTTGCGCAAGCCTTCTGGCCCGGCCCGCTGACGCTGGTGCTGCCGCAGCGCGCGGACAATGGCATCCATCCACTGGTCACCGCAGGGCTGGATACGATCGCGCTGCGCATGCCGAGGGGGTTCGGCGGCGAGCTGATCGCGCGGCTCGGCCGGCCGCTCGCCGCTCCCAGCGCCAATTCCTCAGGCAGGATTTCCGGCACGACGGCGCAAGCGGTCGCCGCCGATCTGGGCGACAGGATCAAGCTGGTCGTCGATGGCGGCGCAACGCCCGTCGGCCTGGAATCGACCATTCTCAAGGTCGAGGACGGCAAATTGCGGCTGCTCAGGCCGGGCGGCATCGGCGCCGAGGAGATCGAGGCCGCTGCCGGCGCGAAACTGCTGCGCGGCGCCGCCGGCATCGAGGCGCCGGGCATGCTTGCCTCGCATTACGCGCCGGGTGCGGCGATGCGGCTCAATGTTCAACAGATCGTGAGAGGCGAAGCATTGCTTGCCTTCGGCCGCAGCCGCGCCGAGGGCTGGCAGAATGCGGCGGCTATGCGCAATCTCTCCGAGGCCGGCGACCTGCGCGAGGCGGCCAGCAACCTCTTTGCCGCCATGCAGGCGCTCGACCGCGTCGGCGCCGCGACCATCGCCGTCGAGCCGATCCCTTTCGAGGGACTGGGCGAGGCGATCAACGACCGGCTCGCGCGCGCCGCTGCCCCCCGTGACAAGCAGGCCTGAGCGCCATAGGTTCTTGCCGCCATGAACGATCAGCCCTTCGACCTCGACCCTGCCGTCATCGACCGCTTCGCGGCAATCGTCGGCGACAAATATGCCTTGCGCGACCAGGTCGACATCGCGCCTTACATCACCGAGCGGCGCGGCCTCTGGCATGGCCGCACGTCGCTGGTGCTGAGGCCCGGCAGCGTCGAGGAAGTGAGCCGCATCATGCGGCTCGCGACCGAGACCGGAACGCCGATCGTGCCGCAGAGCGGCAACACCGGGCTGGTCGGCGCGCAGGTGCCGGACAAATCCGGCCACGACATCGTACTATCGCTGTCGCGGTTGAACCGCATTCGCGAGATCGATGTCCTGTCGAACACGGTGACCGTCGAGGTCGGCGTCATCCTGCAGACCCTGCAGGAGGCGGCCGACGCCGCCGACCGGCTGTTTCCGCTCTCGCTCGCCGCGCAAGGCTCCTGCCAGATCGGCGGCAATCTGTCCTCCAATGCCGGCGGCACGGGCGTGCTTGCCTATGGCAATGCGCGCGAGCTCTGCCTCGGCGTCGAGGTGGTGCTGCCGACCGGCGAGGTTTTCGACGATCTGCGCAAATTGAAGAAGGACAACACCGGCTACGATCTGAAGAACCTCTTCGTCGGCGCCGAAGGCACGCTCGGCGTCATCACTGCCGCGGTGCTGAAACTGTTTCCGAAGCCGAAGGGCAGGGAGGTCGCCTTTGCCGGCCTGCCATCGTCCCCGAAAGACGCGCTCTCGCTGTTCACTTTGGCGATGGACCGCGCCGGCGCTTCGCTCACAGCTTTCGAGCTGATCGCCAGAAGGCCCTATGATTTCACGCTGAAGCACGGGCAAGGCATCACGCGGCCGCTGGCCGACGACTGGCCGTGGTATGTGCTGATGCAGATTTCGTCCGGACGCTCCGAGGAGGACGGCAAGGCGCTGATCGAGGAGATTCTTTCAGCCGGCCTCGAGCAAGGCATCGTCGGCGACGCGGTGGTGTCGGCAAGCCTGGCCCAGGCCGACGCCTTCTGGAATTTCCGCGAGACGCTGCCCGAATGCCAGAAGCTTGAGGGCGCCTCGATCAAGCACGACATCTCCGTGCCGATCGCCTCGATCCCCGACTTCATCGAAAAGGCGGCCGGCGTGGTGGAAGGCGTCTGCCCCGGCGCGCGCGTGGTCTGCTTCGGCCACATGGGCGACGGCAACCTGCACTATAACATCTCGCGTCCGGTGGATTGGCAGGACGAGCCGTTCCTCGAGCTCTACCACCCGATGAACAAGGCCGTGCACGATGTCGTGCGCGCCTTCCACGGCTCGATCTCGGCCGAGCACGGCATAGGTCAGCTGAAGCGCGACGAGCTCATCGCCACGGCGCCGCCGATGGCGATCGACCTGATGCGCCGGGTGAAGGCCGCCTTCGATCCCGCAGGCATCATGAATCCCGGTAAGGTTATCTGATCCTTCCCATATCTGGTGGGCGGTCGCATTCCGATAACCATCCCTGAGATCAGCAAAATTTAACCGACTTTCTTAAGCGCGCCGGTAAGAAGCCAGCGCTAACATTTCTTCCCATAACGAGGCCGGAAAAACCGGCCCTGAGAGAACCGGAAAACGGCCCTCAGGAGTAACAGGGAAGACATCGATGAACACTGGACTGAAGCCAGTCTGGGCCGGGCGCAACATGCGTCTCGACCCGTTTCGCCTGCCGCAGATGGTGAGCTACGCCACCCGCGACGACTATGGCGATGTGACCTTCACCATCGACCAGCGCGGCGCCGTCATCCGCCGCATGCTGGAGATGAGCGGTTTGCCGGCGATCATCGCGCTGCCCGCCAAGGCGTTCCGCGGCGTGGCCGCGCGCGCCATGGAGGATCCGGACGGCAACGTCACCGTGACGCTCGAGCTCCTGCACAATGATCCGATGCTCTCGGTGCCGCTGCTGGTAGCCGACGATCTCGAGGATGTCGCCGCCGACTGGCGCGCCTGGGCCGACGCCTATCGCCTGCCGATGCTGCTGATCGAGGCCGACGGCATTGCCCGCACGCTGGAAGAATCGCTCGGCGCCGCCATCAAGGCGCGGACGCCGCAGGAGCGCCGCAAGGGCCGCGTCTCCACCACGCGCCGCCCGCGCTTCCTCGCCCGCCGCAAGGCCGGCAATCTGGGCCTGAGGCTCGTCATCGACGGCCAGGAGATTATCGCGAGGGAGTAGTGCAGCGCTCTTCCTTCTCCCCTTGTGGGAGAAGGTGTCGCCGAAGGCGACGGATGAGGGGTGCTCCAGGGAAAGCCAACGTCTCACTCCGCTGGAACACCCTCATCCGTCTCGGCGCTGCGCGCCGATCCACCTTCTCCCACAAGGGGAGAAGGGGAAGCGCCGCCGCTACACCAGCGGCTTCAGCCATATCCAAACCGAACCGCCGATCAGCCCCAGGAAGATCAGCCAGCCGACCTGGTTGTTCGACTTGAACAGTTTCAGGCACTGGTCCGGATTGTTGATGTCGAGCCGGATAATCTGGCGCCCCATATGCGCGCCGGCGGCGATCAGTCCCGCCAGCGCCACGATCGGCACCTGCGCCGAGGCGAAGGCGATGGCGAAGCAGATCAGCGTGCCGCCATAGAGCCCGCTAAGCCACATCTTGGTGTTGTCGCCGAACAGCCGCGCCGTCGAGCGCACGCCGACGATGGCGTCGTCTTCCTTGTCCTGATGCGCGTAGATCGTGTCGTAGCCGATCACCCACAGGATCGAGCCGATATAGAGCATGATCGCCGGGTCATCGATGTCGCCGAACTCGACCGCCCATCCCATCAGCGCGCCCCAGGAGAAGGCTAAGCCCAGCACGAATTGCGGCCAGTTGGTGATGCGCTTCATGAAGGGATAGACCGCGACGATCACGAGCGAAGCGATGCCGAGCGGAATGGCGAAGCTGTTGAACTGCAAGAGCACGGCCAGGCCCGCCAGCGCCTGGATGATGACGAAGATCCAGGCCTGGCGGCGCGTCACCTTGCCGGCCGGCAGCGGCCGCGAGCGGGTGCGCTCGACCTGGTTGTCGATGTCCTCGTCAGCGAGATCGTTATAGGTGCAGCCGGCGCCGCGCATGGCGACGGCGCCGACGAAGAACAATACCAGATACCAGGGAGCCGGAAGCAGCGTCAGCAGCGGGTCGGTCGGACGCGGATAGGCGCCCGCGGCAAGCGCCGCCGACCACCAGCAGGGCCACAAGAGCAGTTGCCAGCCGATCGGCCGGTCCCAGCGCGCAAGCTGCGCATAGGGCCACAGCCAGCGCGGCAGCACGCGGTAGACCCAGTGCCCGCTCGGCGCGTCGGCGACGCGGCCCTGGATCGCTTTCGACTGGACGGTTTCCATCACGCTGGAGTGGCAGCAGCAGGCAGCGCCGTCAAGCGGCCGCGGTGTCGCTCAAGCGTCGAAAACTCAGGCGGTGAAAACATCGTGATCGGCAAACCATGCCTTGGCGACCTCGATGAAGGCCGTGGCCGCCTTGGACAGGCGCTGGCGCGTGTCATGCGTCAGGATGATGCGCTGCATCGGCAGCGGATCGGAGAGCGGCTTGCAGATCAGCGGCAGGCCGTCATAGCTGCGGTCGCCATGGGGTCTCGTATAGCTGACCGCGACGCCGAAACCGTTGGCCACCATGGAGCGCTGCAACTCGAACGAACCGGTCGTCGCCCTGGCGACCGGCGACAGGCCGCGGCTGAGAAAAAGGTCCAGCATGTGCTGCCAGCTATGCGGCTGGTCGGTGGTGATCAGCGGATGCTGCGCGAGCTCGGCCAGGCTGACGGCATGCTTGTCGGCCAGCACATGGCCGGCAGGCAGGAGCGCGTGCGGTCGCAATTCATGCAGCAGGACGCGTTTGAAATGCCCGGGAAGGCCGAGATCGTAGGTGAGGCCGAGATCGACGGCGCTGTCGGCCAGGCGCCGCCCCAGCGTCTCGAAGGTCTCGTCGCCGATGACGACCGTGACGGCCGGGCAGCGCTCGGCGAAGGCGCGCATCAGCGCCGGCACGAAATAAGGCGCCAGGTCCTCGAAGCAGCCGAGGACCAGCTCGCCGCCGATATCGGCGTCGCGCGATCCGAGCGCCGCCAGCTCGTCCGCCTCGCCCAGCACTTGCCTTGCCTTGGCGACGGCCCTGCGGCCGAAGGAGGTCAGCGCGACGCCGCTGCCGCGCTGGCGCACGAAGATTTTCTGGCCGAGCGCGTCCTCGACATGGTCGATCGCCACCGAGATCGACGGCTGCGACACGTTCAGCGCCTGGGCCGCCATGGTCACGCTGCCATAGCGGGCGACGGCGACGACATAGCGCAGTTGCGTGAGTGTGAATTTCATAGGTAAAAACTATAAGAGAGATGGCAAGTTATTATTTTACGTAATGTGAGGCTCTTGCGATAGTGGGCCATCGACAAGCAGGAGAGCACGATGGCCAGCCCGAAGATCGACGCCGCGACGATAGCCGATTACCAGCGTGACGGCGCGGTCTGCATCCGCGGCGCCTTCAAGGACTGGGTCGATGTCATCGCCGACGGCATTGAACGCAATATTCAGAACCGCAGCGCCACGGCCTCCGACATCGCCGGCGGCAAGGGCAGCTTCTTCGACGACTACTGCAATTGGGAGCGCATCCCGGAATTCGTCAGGATCGTCAGGGAATCGCCGGCCGCCGAACTTGCGGCGGCCGTCATGCAATCGCGCAGCGCCCAGTTCTTCCACGACCACGTCCTGGTCAAGGAGCCTGGCACGCAGAAGCCGACACCCTGGCACCAGGACATTCCCTATTACTTCGTCGATGGCAGCCAGACGGTGAGCTTCTGGATTCCGATCGACCCGGTGAAGGAGGCGACGCTGCGGCTGATCGCCGGCTCGCACAAATGGGAAAAGATGGTGCTGCCGGTGCGCTGGCTGAACGACGCCAATTTCTACGCCGGCGAGGGCGACTACCGGCCGGTGCCCGATCCCGACAACGATCCCTCGATGAAGGTGCTCGAATGGGAGATGGAGCCGGGCGACGCCATCCTGTTCGATTTCCGCACGGCGCACGGTGCGCGCGGTAATTTGACCTCGGCGCGACGCCGGGCGCTGTCGCTGCGCTGGGTCGGCGACGACGCGCATTATGTCGAGCGGCCGGGCCGCACCTCGCCGCCCTATCCCGGCCACGAGATGAAGCCGGGCCAGAGGCTGCGCGAGGACTGGTTCCCCGTTATCTATCAGAGCTGAGTCGTTTTTCCGATCCGGCCGAACGCGGGACTTATCTTATCCCTCTTGATCAGGGCCATGTTCCCGTGCGCAATTGCCGCCAAAATGCCAAGACGACTTGACCGGTCGCCTGCGGACCAATAGCGGGTTCGGGGAGACGACCAGCAAGAGGTGGCCATGAACGTTCTTCTTCTCGGCTCGGGTGGCCGCGAACATGCGCTCGCCTGGAAGATCTCTGCCTCGCCGCTGCTGACGAAGCTTTATGCCGCGCCCGGCAATCCCGGCATCGGCCGCGTCGCCGAACTGGTGAAGCTCGACGTCGCCGACCATTCCACCGTCGCCGCCTTCTGCCAGGAAAAGAAGATCGATCTCGTCGTGGTCGGCCCTGAAGGCCCGCTGGTCGCCGGCATCGCCGACGATCTGCGCGCCTGGGGTATCCGCGTCTTCGGCCCCTCCAAGGCGGCGGCCCGGCTCGAGGGCTCGAAAGGCTTCACCAAGGACCTTTGCGCGAAGTTCAACATTCCGACCGCCGCCTATGGCCGCTTCAGCGATCTCGCCTCGGCCAAGGCCTATGTCGAGAAGGTCGGCGCGCCGATCGTCATCAAGGCCGACGGGCTCGCCGCCGGCAAGGGTGTCACCATCGCGATGACTTCTGACGAGGCGAACGCCGCGCTGGAAGCCTGTTTCGACGGCGCTTTCGGCGCCGCTGGCGCCGAGGTCGTGGTCGAGGAATATCTGACCGGTGAGGAGGCGAGCTTCTTTTGCCTGTGCGACGGCGCCACGGCGCTGCCCTTCGGCACCGCGCAGGACCACAAGCGCGTCGGCGACGGCGATACCGGGCCGAACACCGGCGGCATGGGCGCCTATTCGCCGGCGCCGGTGATGACGCCCGAAATGACCGAGCGCACCATGCGCGAAATCATCGAGCCGACCATGCGCGGCATGGCCAATCTCGGCGCGCCCTTCGCCGGCATCCTCTTCGCCGGCCTGATGATCACCGAGAGCGGCCCGAAGCTGATCGAATACAACACCCGCTTCGGCGATCCTGAATGCCAGGTGTTGATGATGCGACTGAAGGACGACCTGCTCGTCCTGCTCAACGCCGCCGTCGACGGCCAGCTTGCGCATATGTCAATCCGCTGGAGCGACGAGACGGCGCTGACCGTGGTGATGGCGGCGAGGGGCTATCCCGGCACGCCGGAAAAGGGCTCGGTCATCCGCGGCCTTGACGAGGCCGAGCGTGATGGCGCCCAGATTTTCCACGCCGGCACCGCCATCAATGGCGGCGCGCTGGTCGCCAATGGCGGCCGCGTGCTCAACGTAACCGCGCTCGGCAAGACAGCCGGCGAGGCGCAGGCCAAGGCGTATGCGGCGATCGATCATATCGATTGGCCGCAGGGCTTTTATCGGCACGACATCGGCTGGCAGGCCGTGGCGCGCGAGAAGACCGGCGCGTAACCCAGCTTCAGGCGGCCGCGCTCTTTCGTCCGCCACGCGCCCAGGCCGGCAGCCAGTCGCCATGCGCGGCGAGGAGGTCGTCGACCAGCGACCAGATCTGGTCGAGATCGAGCTCGGCGGCGGTGTGCGGGTCCATCATCGCCGCGTGGTAGATGTGCTCGCGGTTCTCGTTGATCAGCGCCCGAACCGTCAGCTCCTGCACATTGATGTTGGTGCGGATCATCGCCGTCAGTTGCGGCGGCAGCTCGCCGATATAGGTCGGCTGGATGCCGGAGGCGTCGACCAGGCACGGCACTTCTGCCGCGCAGTCGGAGGGCAGCGAGGTGATGCAGCCATTGTTTCGGACATTGCCGTAGATCACCGACGGCTCGCCGGTCCACACGGAGTTCATGATCGAGGAGGCATACTCCCTGGATTCCTCGACCTCGATGCGCTGGGCCGAGCGGTAGGCCTGCGCCTGGTCTTTCCAGCGCTCGATCTGCTCGATGCAGCGCTTGGGGTATTCGTCGAGCGGAATGCCGTATTTCTCGATCAGGTCGGGCCGCCCGTCCTTGATGAAATAAGGCGTGTATTCGGCGAAATGCTCCGAGCTCTCGGTGACGAAATAGCCGAGCCGGGTCAGCATCTCGTAACGCACCTTGTTCGGGCAGCGCGGGTTCCAGCCCGGTTTCGGCGCGCGGCCTTCGCGATAGGCGCGCACGAGATCGGGGTAGAGGTCGCGATAGGAGCCGTCCGCCTGGCGATGCTCGAATTTGAGATAGAACGCCATGTGATTGATGCCGGCCGAGCGGTAGCGGATCTCCTCATAGGGAAGGTCGAGGTCGTGCGCCAGCTCCATCGCAGTGCCCTGCACGGAATGGCAGAGCCCGACCTGCTTGATCATGGGATATTTCTCGGCGATGGCCCAGGTGTTGATCGCCATCGGGTTGACATATTGCAGCATGATCGCCTCCGGGCAGACGGCGAGCATGTCCTCGCAGATCTTCCACAGATGCGGCACGGTCCTGAGACCCCGCATGATGCCGCCGACGCCGAGCGTGTCGGCTATGGTCTGGCGCAGGCCGTATTTCTTCGGCACCTCGAAATCGGTGACGGTGCAGGGCTCGTAGCCGCCGATCTGGAAGGCGACGACGACGAAGTCGGCCCCTTTCAATGCCTTGCGCTGGTCGGAATAGGTCTCGGCCTTCGCCTTGACGCCGAGCGTCGCGATCAGCTTGTTGACGACGACGGCGCTTTCTTCCAGCCGCTGCGGGTTGATGTCCATCAGCGCGATCGTCGCGCCCGACAGCGCCGGCCGCTGCAGCACGTCGCCGACGATGTTTTTCATGAACACCGTCGAGCCGGCGCCGATGAACGTGATCCTGGGATTTCTAGCCACTGTAAGCCTCCGGTACTTGTCTACGCCACCTCGAAAGCGGCCCTGACGAGCCGTTCGGTGTAGGCGGTCTTGGGATTGGAAAGGACCTCGTCGACGGGTCCCTGTTCGACGATCCTACCGTGCTGCATGACGATGACGCGGTGGCACAGCGCCCGCACCACTTTGAGGTCGTGCGAGATGAAGAGATAGCTCAAGCCCCGCTCGTCCTGCAGCTTGCGCAGCAGGTCGATGATCTGCGCTTGCACCGAAAGATCGAGCGCCGATGTCGGTTCGTCGAGCAGGATGAATTCCGGCTCCAGCGCAATGGCGCGCGCGATCGCGATGCGCTGCCGCTGGCCGCCGGAGAATTCATGCGGAAAGCGCGACAGGATGTTGCCGGGCATGCCGGCGCTGACCAGTGCCTCGCGCACCCGCTCGACCCGCTCGCGCCGCGTGGCGCCCAGCCTGTTGACGACCAGCCCTTCCTCGATGATCTGGCCGATCGTCATGCGCGGGTTGAGCGAGGAGAACGGGTCCTGGAAGACGATCTGCATGCGCGAGCGCAGCGGCCGCATCTCGCCGCGCGACAGCGTCTCGATCGGTTGGCCGTCGAAGCGGATTTCCCCGCGCTTGGCATCCTGCAACCTGAGCAGCGCCTGGCCGAAGGTGGTCTTGCCGGAGCCGGATTCGCCGACCAGCCCCAGTGTCTCGTGGCGGCAGAGCTTCAGGTCGAGATCGTCGACCGCGACCAGCTCGCGCCAGTCGGGTTTGAGGAACGTTCCGTGGCGCAGCATGAAGCAGACACGCACGCCGTTCGCCTCGAGGATGGCGCCGGAACCTTCCGGCAGCGGCTGCGGCCGCCCATGCGGCTCGGAGGCGAGCAGCCGCTGCGTGTAGGGGTGCTGCGGATTGGCAAAGAGCCGCTCGGTGACATTGTGCTCGCACATCTCGCCATGCTGCATGACATAGACATAGTCGGAGAATTTGCGCACCACGGTAAGGTCGTGGGTGATCAGGATCACCGCCATCTTCAGCTCTTTCTGAAGATTGCGGATCAGGTTGAGGATCTGCGCCTGCACGGTGACGTCTAGCGCGGTGGTCGGCTCGTCGGCGATCAGCACGTCGGGATCGTTGGCCAAGGCCATGGCGATCATCACACGCTGCCGCTGGCCGCCGGAGAGCTGGTGCGGATACTGCTTGAGCCGCGCTTCCGGTTCGGGAATCTGGACATGCTTGAGGAGCTCCAGCGCCCGCGCCCAGGCTTCCCTGCGGCTCACCTTGCGATGCACCCTGATCGCCTCGACGATCTGGCTGCCGACCGTGTAGATCGGGTTGAGCGAGCTCATCGGTTCCTGGAAGATCATCGAGATGCGGTTGCCGCGCAGCTTGCGCCGGGCGGCCTCGGGGAATTTCAGGATATTCTGCCCGAGATAGTCGACGCTCGAACGTGGCGACACGGTCGCCCGCCGCGACAACAATCCCATGACGGTGCGCGCCGTGACCGATTTGCCGGAACCGGATTCGCCGACGATGGCGATCGTCTCACCGCGATAGAGCTGGA
Organism: Mesorhizobium sp.; assembly: GCF_004963255.1. Lineage (GTDB taxonomy): Bacteria > Pseudomonadota > Alphaproteobacteria > Rhizobiales > Rhizobiaceae > Mesorhizobium. The sequence goes on from NZ_SUGA01000005.1 coordinate 28,644, forward strand.
ACGAGACGTCCTTCACCGCCTCGACCGTGCCGTGCTCCACCTTGAAGGCGACCTCGATGTTGCGGACGTCGATGATGGGCTGTTCATGGCGCGCGGCGTGGTCGAGCCGGACGGCCGGTGCGAAATTCTCTGCGAGCGCGATCGTCGTCATCCCGGCCACCTCAATAGGGATCGACGGCATCGCGCAGGCCGTCGCCCAACGCGTTGAATGCAAAGACGGTGACCAGCACGAAGCCGACCGGCGACAGGATCCAGGGATAGGTGCCGATGACCGAATAGGTCGCCGTGTCCTGCAACATCAGCCCCCAGGAGATCAGCGGCGGCTTCACGGCGAAGCCGAGGAAGCCGAGGAAGGCTTCGAGCAGCACCACCGTCGGGATGGCGATCGTCACCGCGACAATGACATGGCTCATCACATTGGGAAAAATGTGCTGCATGATGATGCGCCGGTCGTTGGCGCCGACCGCCATGGCAGCGCGCACATAGTCGATCCGCGCCAGCGCCAGCGTCTTGCCGCGCACCTCGCGCGACATCTGCGCCCAGCCCAGCGCCGACATGACGATGATGACGAAACCGAGGAAGACATTGGTCGGCGCGGTGACCGGGATCAGCGTCGTCAGCGCGAGATAGAGCGGCAGCTGCGGGAAGGCAAGCACCAGCTCGACGAAGCGTTGCACCCAGACATCGAACTTGCCGCCGAAATAGCCGGAGACCATGCCCACGGTGGTGCCGATCAGCGTGATGATGAAGACCACCGTCAGCGCGATCATCAGCGAAACCCGCGAGCCGTGGATGGCGCGCGACAGCACGTCGCGGCCGAACTTGTCGGTGCCGAGGAAATGCACCGGCTGGCCGTCCATCGAGGCGAAGAAATGCCGGTCGGCCGGGATCAGCCCGAACAGCCTGTAGGGTGCGCCTTCGACGAAGAATCCGAGCAGGCGCGGGTGGTCGTAGTCGGGACCGACGATCGGCTGGAAGGTAACCGGATCGAGGTCGGCCGAGTCGGCCAGCGCATAGATCCTCGGCCGGAAGGTGAAATTGCCGTCCTTGTCATGAAAGCTCGGCACCTGGGGTGGCGCGAAGGCGACATCGGTCGCCTTCGGATCCGAGGGTGCGATGAAATCCGCGAACACCGCCATGACAAGCAGAAGCACGACCAGGAAGAGCCCGGCCATGCCGGTCCAGGAGCGCTTCAGCCGGCGCCAGACCAGCGCGATATAGCTCTCATTGCCATGCGCCGGCTCGGCGATGGCCACGCCTTCGGCTGGCGGCGGCGGGGAGGGGTCGCGCGCCAGCATCTAGCGCTCCCCGAACTGTCGGATGCGCGGATCGAGCAGCACCAGCAGCATGTCGGCAATGATGTTGCCGACGATCAGCGTCGCCGACAGCACCATCATGAAGGTGGCGGTCACATAGACGTCGCCCACCGCCATCGAGCCGACGATGGCCGGGCCGACGGTCGGCAGCGCGAAGATGATCGCCGTCTCGATCTCGCCGGTGAGCATATAGGGCAGCACCACGCCCTGATACATCACTAGCGGATGCAGCGCGTTGGGCACGGCATGCCGCATGACGACGGCACCCCCGGTCAGGCCCTTGGCCTTGGCCGTCTCGACATATTGCATGTTCAGCGTGTCGAGCAGATTGCCGCGCATGACGCGCATGTTGTAGGCGAGGCCGCCGAAGGTCGCGATCGCCACCACCGGCCAGACATGCTTCACCAGGTCGACGAACTTCGCCCACGACCATGGCGCGCCGCCATATTGCGGCGAGAAGAACGAGCCGATCTCCGACACGTTGAACTGGAAGACCAGCAGATAGACGATGATCAGCGCCATCAGGAAGCGCGGCACCGTCATGCCGAGGAACGAGATCGCCGAAAGTGTCGAGTCGATCCAGCTATACTGCCTTGTCGCCGCCCATATGCCGAAGGTGATGCCGAGCACCGAGGCGAGCAGGTGGCAGACCAGCGCGAGCAGCAGCGTGCGCGGCAGGCGTTCGCCCACCACGTCGGCCACCGGCTTGTTGTAATAGAGGCTGTAGCCGAAATCGCCGCGCGTGATGATGCCGCCGATCCAGTTGAGATACTGGACGGGCAGCGGCTTATCGAGGCCATGTTCGACGCGATAGGCCTGCGCCTGCGCGTCGGCTTCGGCATAAGAGGCGCCGCCTTGGTTGATCAGCTGCGACTTGATGTAGTCGGCATAGTCGCCCGGCGGCGCCTGGATGATGGCGAAGGTGACGAGACTTAAGATGGCGAAAACCGGAATCGCCGAAGCGATGCGCATGAGCAGGAATCGCAGCATCGGATCGTCCGCCTTCTTGTCTGCCCGCCGCTCCCCTCGGGTGCGTTCGGAGATTTCGCTTGTCCGGCCGCACCGCGGCGCGGCCGGACGTCTCTCGGTCAGGGGAGGTAAGCTTAGTCCATCGGTCCCTTATCGCCAGGCTTGCCGGGCAATTCCTTGGGGAACAACTCATACTTTGCCTGCTTGTCCGCCTTGACGAACACGCGCTCGCGGACGATCGAATCCTCGGCCCAGTTGAACATGAAGATCGGCGTGCCCTGCGGGATGTTGGAGAAGCGCTTGTTGATGATGAGCGCGCCCGGATATTCCGTCAGGCCGACATTGTAGACATGCTCGGTCGATATCTTCTGGAACTTTCGCATCAGCTCGGCGCGCTGGTCGTTGTCCTGCGTCGACACGAACTTGTTGACGATGTCGACGAGGTCCTTTTCGAAGGGCATCAGGTCGACCTGGCCGCTTTCCGGCGCGCGATGGTTCCAACTGGTCTTCGGCCCGACTGGCGCGAGCTGCTCGGTATTTTGAACGACGGAGGTGAGCTCGGTCTCGTTGCGCCGGATCAGCCAGTCGAAGCGGCCGGAATATTGTGTGGCATCGCGCTGCGTGCCGTTGAGCCCGTTGAGCACCACCCTCAGGCCCAGCTTCTCCATCTGCGCGATCACGCCTTCGGCAAGGCTCTTGTCGGTGGTGTAGTCGTTGTTGACCAGCATCACGATCTCGACATCCTTGCCGCCGGCGGTGCCGGCCGGGAAGTTCACGATGCCATCGCCATCCGTATCCTTGAGACCGGCCTTGGCGAGCAATGCCTTGGCGCCTTCGAGGTCGAACGGATAGTAGACCGTCGACTTACGGTCATAGAAGCTGGTGCCGGATGAGAAACCGCCCGGATAGATGGCGGTGAACGGACCCTTGACCAGAGAGTCGCCCAGCGCCTTGCGATCGAGCGCCATGGTGACGGCCTTGCGGAAGTCCTCGTTGCGGTTCAGCTCGCGGATCGCCTGGCCGCGCTCGTCCGGGTTGCCCCAGCCATTGGCGGAAAAGTTCATGCGCAGATTGTAGCCGATCAGGCGCGGGCCGAAGGCGAGGCGGGCCGGCGCGTTCTTGTCGGCCGCGCGCTTCAGCGAGGCGACGAAATTTTCCGGCTGCTCAAGGTTCGAGAAATCGCCCGAGCCGGCAACAGCCTGGACGTCGCGGTCGGCCCAGGTCGAGAGCTTGTATTGCAGCTCGTTGAGATAGGGCAGCTGGTTGCCCTTCTCGTCGACCTTCCAATAATAGGGATTGCGGCGCATGACGATGATGTCGTCCGGCCGGTATTCGACCGGCACCCAGGCGCCCATCACCGGCATGTTCATATATTCCGGGGGGAAGGCGTTCTTGAACTGGTCGTAGGTGTTCTTCGAATATTTCGGATGCTGCGGCTTCAGGATATGCGACGGACCGGGGCAGAAAGTGCCATAGGCCATGGCATAGAGATATTGCCGCGGGAACGCCTCCTTGAACGTCCATTCCACGGTGTAGTCGTCGATCTTCTTCAGCGTCGTGCCGACGCCGAAAGTCTCCGGCGTGGCGCCGTTCAGCGGCGAGACGTTGGGGTCGACGACCTCGTCGTCCCAATAGAACATCACGTCGTCGGCGTTGAAGGGCGCGCCGTCGGACCATTTGGCGCCTTCGATCAGATGCATGGTCAGCTTGTGGCCGTCGCTCGACCAGTCCCAGCTCTTGGCGAGGTTGGGCAGCGGCTCGGTGTCCTTGGCCTCGACCTGGAACAGCGGCGCCGTGCGCGTCAGGCATTCGGACAGGCCGATATCGATGCCGCCCCACCCTTGCGTCTGGCCGGCGCCGTAGTTCCAGCCTTCCGGCCTGCCACCGATCACATGGCGCATCGTGTCGCCATAGACGCCGATGCCGTCCGGCATGTTGGCGGTCTTGAAGACCAGCGGTTCCTTCGGCAGCCTGTCCTTGACCGGAGGCAGCTTGCCGGTCTTGACGTATTTCTCCGTCACCCAATCCGGCTCGTGATATTCGGGCAGCGCCTTGAACTCCAGGATGGAGTCGCGCGCCACATAATGGATCTTGCCTTCGGCCGGGAATGTCGCAGGCTGCGGCGGGATCGTCGGCTCGGAAGCGAAGGCGTTGAGTGCATGGACTGAAACGCCGAGCATCAGCCCGGCGGCAATGCCTGTTCTACGAAAAGTCCTCATAGTCTCCTCCCAGATGTTTTTGGACGTCTGCTGCTGCCCGCCTCTTGTGAATTTCTTGCCGAGCTGCCTCCTGCGACCCGGCCTGCTTGCCTTTAGGCCTCAGCCGGCCTGTTTCAGTGCCGCCTTTTCGGCGCGTAGTTCCTCGATCGAGCGCACGTTGCGGCGCGCGGCACCCGCCCATTCGCGGGTCTTGACGTGTGCTTTCGAAAGCCGCTCCTTCGCCGCCGGAACGGCGTGCGCATATTGCGGCAGCCACGCGGCTTCAGCGACCACCATCTCGTCCACCATCTGCCAGACCTCTTCCGGCGTCGACACCGCACCCACGAGCGGATCGTGCAGCACGGCGAGCTTCAAGAGATCGATGTCCCCGGCGATCGCCGCATGCACCGACATGCGCTGCACGTTGATCGAGGCCATGCAGGTTGCCGCACAGGCTTCCGGCAGCGTGATCCCGGCCGCCATGTTGATGCCGAAACGGTCGACAAAGCCGGGCGACTCGATGATCGCGTCCTGCGGCAGGTTGGCGATCACGCCATTATTCCGGACGTTGAAGTGACCGCGATAGACGCGGTTGGTCTCCAGCGCTTCGAGGATGTGGCTGGCATGCTCGTTGGAGCGCTTTGACGGATCGATCGGCTTCGACGCGGCTTCGAGGAACTGCGGATATTCCGTCTCGAACCAGTTGCGGGTTTCGGTCGAGTAGCGCAGATAGCCGCCGGTCTCGCCATGGATCCAGTCCGACATGTCGATCCAGCGCGTGATCTCGTCGGGGCGCTTGCGGTACCAGGGGAGGTATTCGGAGAGATGCCCGTTGCTCTCGGTCGAATAGACGCCGAAGCGCTTCAGCACGTCGATCCTGAGCTTCTCCTGCTTCGAATAGACCGGATGCGCCTCGAAGGCGGCGACCAGTTCGTCCTTGCCGATCGGCCGGCCGTTCAGCTTGAGCTCGATGAACCAGGTCTGGTGGTTGATGCCGGAACAGACATAGTCGAGCTCCCGAGGCGATTTCGCGCCGAGCACTTCGGCGATCTGTTCGGCGCCGTGCTGCACGCCGTGACAGAGCCCGACCGTGTCGACCTTGCCATATTCGATCGCCGCCCAGGTGTTCATCGCCATCGGGTTGGCATAGTTGAGGAATTTCGCGCCGGTCGCGGCGACCTCGCGAATGTCTTTGCAGAAGTCGAGGATCACTGGAATGTTGCGCTGGCCGTAGAGGATGCCGCCGGCGCAGATCGTGTCGCCGACGCACTGGTCGATGCCATATTTCAGCGGGATGCGGATGTCGTCGGCATAGGCCTCCAGTCCACCGACGCGCACGCAGCTGATGATGTAGCGCGCGCCCTCCAACGCCTCGCGGCGATTCGTCGTCGCCGTCACTTTGGTCGGCAATTTGTTGGCTTCCACGATCCGGTCGAGGATCGCCTTGATCATCCCGAGATTGTGCTCGCTGATGTCAGTCAGCGCGAATTCGATGTCCTGGAATTCAGGCACGCACAGAATGTCGGTGAACAGCTTCTTGGTGAAGCCGACGCTGCCGGCGCCGATAATAGCGATTTTGAAGCTCATCACCTTCACCTCGATCCAATCGAATGCTAGGCAAGGAGCAGCAAGGGAGGACAGGGTCGCGCGCCGTTGCGCACGCACCGCTCAAAGCCGGAAACCCGGCTTTTTCTCCTCCCGCCCGCTCCTCGACCGCGGGTCATTCCCGTTCTTGAGGGTCGGATTATGCCCTTATTGGCGGGCACCGCCAGAGAAGGATTATGCTTTCGAGGGTAATTTTGTGCTGCGGGACCTGATCGCCAATGGAAAGCTGATGCGGACGATCTCGCTGCCGCGCGGCCGCCAGCGGCTGCATGCCATGCCGACAAGCACCGGCTATGAGGTGCGCGAGGACGAAACCTATGACTGGGACGGCAGAAAGCGTGGCCAGACCCCGTTCACGGTGCTCCAGCACACGATCAGCGGCACCGGGCAGTTGCGCTACGAGAACCGCAACTACCGTCTGCAGGCCAACGACACGCTGCTGGTTCTGGTGCCGCACAATCATCGCTACTGGCTGGGCCAGGGCGACCGCTGGGAATACTTCTGGATCTCCATGAACGGTGAGGAGGCGCTGCGCATCCACAAGTCGATTCTCAGCGTCTCCGGCCCGGTGTTCCGGCTGCAGCCGGCGACGATCGATCACCTTGCGGATTGCAGCCTGCGCCTCATCAAGGGAGCGGGTTCGCCTGGTGCGGCTTCCGCAATCGCCTATGAAGCGGCGATGGCGCTTTACGACGATGTCTTCGGCTCGCATGCCTTCGCCGAGAAGCAAAGCGCCATGCAGCCGGTCATCGACCACATCAACGCCAATCTCGACAAGCCGCTGCCGGTGGCGGAGCTGGTCGGGATCAGCGGCCTCAGCCGCGCCCATTTCTCACGCTGCTTCGCCGAGAGCGAAGGATTGCCGCCTGCCGAGTTCGTGCTGCAGCAACGCCTGCAGCGGGCGGCCAAGCTGCTCACCAAGGCCGATTTCCTGCCGGTCAAGGAGGTGGCTGTGCTCTGCGGCTTCGAGGATGCGAATTATTTCTCGAAGGTCTTTCGCCGTTTCTACGGCATCACGCCGACGCAGTTCCGCACCACCGGCATGTATGCCAGCCTCGGCAGCCATCGCTGATGCTTGGGAATCAGTGCCGCCTTTGGTCGAGAGCCGTCGACGCGGTCTTCACCGGATCGGCGGCGGCGAAGGCCGCGTCGATCTGCTCGGGCGTGCGCTGCCCGGTCCGCTTCCAGGCGACATATTGCACGATGCCGAAGATCGGGCGCTGCGGCACCGTCTTCACCACCGGCATGCGGAAGCCGTCGCGGAATTTCTCCCAGCGCGCGCCGAGCACCGCGACCATTTCCTCGACCGTTGGCGGCGTCGCCACATCGGCATAGGTGATGGTGACCTTGCCGGCGAGGGCTTTTTGGCGCGAGAAAGGCACCGGGATCGAGGCGAGATAATCGGCCGGCACGTCGAGCAGACCGCCGAAGGCCCATTGCTCGCGCAGCTGGTCAGCGCTCATCGGCGCGACGCTGACGTCGATGTCGTTGGGCGTGCCCGGCACCCGGTAGGGGCAGCGGAAGCGGCCGCAATTGGCCTGCGCCGAGAATTGCCACAGCGCATAGCCCTGCCAGTTGCCCATCGGGAAATGCACGTCGATGTCGGGCTTGTAGCGCGCATACCAGAGCGGCAGCCGTGACAGGAGCCGATACTGGTAACGGTTGTCGGCGATATACTGCGCCGTCTTGCCGTTGACATAGAGCACCGGGAAGCGGCCGAGGCGGCGATGCACTTGGCGCACGAATTCCTCGGCGTCGTCCAGCGACATCCATTGCGTCGGATCGATGCCTTCGATGTCGAGAGCCATCAGCTCATCCGGCGCCGGCTCGGCGAAGTCGATGAAATTATTGGCCTGCTCGACCGGGTTGCCGGGCCGCGCAAGGTGATAGGCGCCCCATTTCAACCCGAGCGCCTTGGCCACGACCTTGCGCGTCTGGAATAGCTCGCGCGTCACCGCATAGCGCTTCCACTGCGCCTTGCAGAGTTTGACATCCGGTTCGGCGCCGAAGCAGAAGTAGGGCGGAGGCAGCCCGTCTGACGCCTTGTTGATGAAGCCGGCGATGCGCTTGTCGGTGACGAGCTGCTGCCAGTTGATCGAATTGTATTCGTAAGCGTCGATCACCAGCGGGCGGTCGGCATTCTTCCACGGCTCGGAGAAATCCGAGGCCTGTGCCGCCGTACCCAGCGCAACCGCCGCAGCGAGAAACGCCAGGCGGCGAAGAGGGCGCGCCGGCTTTTTCAATCAGGGTGTCCCCACTGACCAGGGAACGATCCTGAACCGCTATGGTTAAGGAATTGCTTTCAGAACATCGGCTTGCTTCCGTCCGGTCCAAAACATCAAAAAAGTATCGGTCGGGTGGACAAGCCGTGGTGGCAGGGGCTTCAATTGCCGCCTAAGCTTTCAATAACGGCGGCCAGTGGGAAGACGCGGGCACGCCTGACGAAGCGCAGCAACCGGTCACAAGACCGGACCCGCGCGGGAGGAAAATGAACATGAATCCGGACCTGGAAGTCGTCCAGATCAGACAGGGAGAGTCGTTCAAGGCCTGGGCCCACGGCTATCCTTTCCGCACCGTACGCTGGCACTTCCATCCCGAATACGAACTGCATCTGGTGGTCGCCACCACCGGCCGTTATTTCGTCGGCGACTTCATCGGTGAGTTCGAGCCGGGCAATCTGGTGCTTACCGGACCCAATCTGCCGCACAACTGGGTCAGCGACGTGCCGCCGGGCGAGACCGTGCCGCTGCGCGGCCGCGTCGTGCAGTTCTCGGAAGAATTCATCGCCAGCGCTTCCGCCGCCTTGCCCGAGCTTGCCGCCTGCGCCGGCATCCTCGAGACCAGCCGCCGCGGCGCGCTGTTCTCGCCGGCGACGGCCGAGCTTGCGGCGCCCCTGCTGGCGGAGCTGACCGAGGCGCAGGGCGTGCGCCGCCTGTCGCTGTTTATGGCCGTGCTCGATATCTTGAACCGCGCCGGCGATGTCCGCACGCTGGCCAGCGCCGGCTATCTGCCCGACCCCTCCGGCTTCATGTCAGCAGGCATCAACCAGGCGCTCGCCTACATCAATTGCCACCTGACCGAGCCGTTCAGCGAAGGGACGCTGGCCGAGATCGCCGGGCGCAGCCCGAGCGCCTTCTCGCGCAGCTTCCGCCGCCACACCGGCATGGCGCTGGTGCAATATGTCAACCGGCTGCGCATCAACCTTGCCTGCCAGCTGTTGATGAGCGAGGCGCAGATGTCGATCACCGAGATCTGCTACGCCGCCGGCTACAACAACATCTCGAATTTCAACCGCCAGTTCCTGGCGCAGAAAGGCATGTCGCCTTCGCGCTTCCGGGCCTTGCTGGCTGAGAACATCAACGCGGAGATTGCCGCCTAACAGGGAGGAACCGGGAGGAGCTCAAGGCGATTCCGAGAGGAATTGCATCAAGACCAAAGAGACATTCAGGGAAGGAAGAACGCGGGGTGCAGGGCACCCGGTGCTGGAGGCCGTTTGTCCCGAAATCCAGCATTTCAGGAGGATGTTTGCGCGGCTTTACCGGGATCGGATCGATCCTCAGCCGACTGATCATACTCCTTTCAACAGTTCGACATGCAGTCAAGGCCTGCCGCGCCGTTCACCGCGCAGGTGCTCGTGAAACCATTTCTCGAAAGGGAGACATTCGAATGACCAGACATGCTTGGAAATCGCCGTTTGCCTTGAAATCGACGATCGCGGCCGTTTTCGCCGTCTCGCTGCTCGGCAGCACGGCAGCGTTTGCCGACACCGTCACCGATGCAACGGTAGCCTTCCTGATGCCCGACCAGGCATCGACCCGCTACGAGCAGCACGACTATCCGGGCTTCGTCGCCGAGATGAAGAAGCTCTGCCCGGGCTGCAAGGTGATCTACCAGAACGCCGATGCCGATGCGGCGCGCCAACAGCAGCAGTTCAATTCGGTGATCTCGCAGGGCGCCAAGGCGATCGTGCTCGATCCGGTCGATTCCACCGCCGCCGCCTCGCTGGTGAAGCTGGCGCAGAGCCAGGGCGTCAAGGTGATCGCCTATGACAGGCCCATCCCGACGGCGCCCGCCGATTTCTACGTCTCCTTCAACAATGAAGGCATCGGCAAGGCGATCGCTGATTCGCTGGTCGAGCACCTCAAGGCGCTTAAGGTCGATCCGGCCGGCGGCGGCCTGCTGCAGATCAACGGCTCGCCGACGGACGCCGCCGCGGGTCTGATCAAGAAGGGCATCCATGAGGGCCTCGACAACAGCGGCTATCCGATTCTGGCCGAGTTCGACACGCCGGAATGGGCGCCGCCGAAGGCCCAGCAGTGGGCGAGCGGCCAGATCACCCGCTTCGGCGGCAAGATTCTCGGCGTCGTCGCCGCCAACGACGGCACCGGCGGCGGTGCAATCGCGGCCTTCAAGGCGGCCGGCGTCGATCCGGTTCCGCCCGTGACCGGCAACGACGCGACGATCGCCGCCTTGCAGCTGATCATCGCCGGCGACCAATACAACACCATCTCCAAGCCGAGCGAGATCGTCGCGGCGGCCGCGGCCAACGTCGCCGTCAAGCTGCTGTCGGGCGAGACGCCGAAGGCCGAGATGACGCTCTACGACACACCCTCGCAGCTCTTCACGCCGGCGGTGGTGACACAGGAGAACCTCAAGGCCGAGATCATCGACAAGAAGATCAACACGGCAGCCGAGCTCTGCGTCGACCGCTATGCCGAAGGCTGCAAGAAGCTCGGGATCACCAACTGATCAAATGGCATCCGGCCGCCGCTCGGCGGCCGGATGCCAGGCAACGACTGTCAAGAAAGGCGGCGCATGATCGAGAGTCCTGAAGGGTCGGCCTCCGTCGGCGAGCTGGTGCTCAGCCTGCGCGGCATATCGAAGAATTTCGGCGCCGTCTCGGCGCTGACCGATATCGATTTCGACGTCCATGCCGGCGAGGTCGTAGCCTTGGTCGGCGACAACGGCGCCGGAAAGTCGACGCTGGTCAAGATTCTCGCGGGCGTACATCAGCCGAGCTCGGGAACGATAAATTTCCGCGGCCGGCCGGTCACGCTGCCCGACCCGCGCGCGGCGCTGACGCTCGGCATCGCCACGGTGTTCCAGGACCTCGCGCTTTGCGAGAACCTCAATGTCGTCGCCAACATTTTCCTCGGCAACGAGCTCAGCCCGTTGCGGCTGGACGAGGTGGCGATGGAGATGCGCGCCTGGACGCTGCTCAACGAATTATCGGCGCGCATTCCGAGCGTCCGCGAGGCGGTCGCCTCGCTGTCCGGTGGCCAGCGCCAGACGGTGGCGATTGCGCGCTCGCTGCTGCTCGAGCCGAAACTCATCCTGCTCGACGAGCCGACCGCCGCGCTCGGAGTCGCCCAGACGGCGGAAGTGCTCAACCTCATTGACCGCGTCCGCGCGCGCGGTCTCGGCGTCGTCATGATCAGCCACAACATGGAGGATGTCCGCGCCGTCGCCGACCGCATCGTGGTGCTAAGGCTCGGGCGCAACAACGGCGTCTTCGAGCCGGATGCCTCCAACCAGGACCTGGTGAGCGCCATCACCGGCGCGTCGAACAACGCGGTGTCGCGACGCGTCGAGCGCCTGCGCATGGAACGCGACCACAGCGCACAGGCGGGGGAGCCGCGTCCATGACGGAGCAAGGCAATTCGACTCCCCTGGCGCTCGATCGCGCCGATGCGCGCGTGAAGCATGAGGCAGGCCTCAGTGGAGCGGTGCAAACCTTCCTCAATCGCGTGCGCAGCGGCGATCTCGGCTCGCTGCCGGTCATCGTCGGTCTCGTAGTGATCTGGACGGTCTTCACCAGCCTCAACCCGGTCTTCGTGTCGAGCAGCAATCTGGTCAACCTCCTGTTTGACTGCTCGACGGTCGGCGTTATCGCGCTCGGCATCGTCTGCGTGCTGGTGGTCGGCGAGATCGACCTTTCCGTCGGCTCCATCAGCGGCTTCGCCTCGGCCCTGGTCGGCACGCTCTGGGTCAACCAGGGGTGGCCGGTCGCACTGGCGATCCTCGCCGCGCTCGCCTTCGGTGCCCTGATAGGCTCGCTCTATGCGCTGCTGTTCAACCGGCTCGGCATGCCGAGCTTTGTCTCGACGCTGGCCGGCCTGCTCGCGGTGCTGGGCATGCAGCTCTATATCCTCGGCTCCACTGGTTCGATCAACCTGCCCTATGGCTCCGCTTTGGTGGATTTCGGCCAGCTGATGGTGATGCCGAAATGGGTGTCCTACACGCTCGCGGTTATCCCAGGGCTGGCGATGCTGATCACAGGGATTCGCAGCGTTGCACGCCGCCGCGCGGCCAATCTGTCGACGCCGTCCGTGGCCGGGCTCGTCCTGCGCGTCGCCACTATTACCATCGGCCTCGAGCTGATCGTCGCCTACCTCAACCAGTCGCGAGGCATCCCGTGGATGTTCGGCCTCTTCGTTGGCCTCGTCGTGGCTATGAACTATGCGCTGACCCGGACCAAATGGGGGCGCTCGATGACCGCCGTCGGCGGCAACCGCGAGGCGGCACGGCGCGCCGGCATCAAGGTGCGCGCCATCTATCTCAGTGCCTTTGCGCTCTGCTCGCTCTTTGCCGCGTTGGGAGGTGTGCTTGCGGCCGCCAGGCTCGCTTCGGCCAGCCAGCAGGCCGGCACCGGCGACGTCAACCTGAACGCCATCGCGGCCGCGGTCATCGGCGGCACCAGCCTGTTCGGCGGCCGCGGCAGCGCCTATTCCGCGCTGCTCGGCATCATCGTCATCCAGTCCATCGCCAGCGGGCTGACGCTGCTCGATCTGTCCTCGTCGCTCCGCTACATGATCACCGGTGCCGTTCTGGCCATCGCCGTGATCGTCGACTCCCTCGCGCGCCGCTCCCGTGCCTCGCACGGCCGCGCCTGATCCGTTCAAACGAGAAGGGTACACATGGCTCAAGAACTTTCGGGAAAAGTCGCCGCCGTCACCGGCGCGGCATCGGGCATCGGCCTCGAATGCGCCAGGGCAATGCTTGCCGCCGGCGCCCGCGTGGTCCTGGTGGACCGCGCCGAGGACAGGCTGAAGGAAGTCGTCGCCGAGCTCGGCGACGGCGCGATCCCGCTGGTGATCGACCTCACCACCCCCGCCAGCGTGGCGACCATGCTGCCCGGCATCCTCGACAAGGCCGGCCAGCTCGACATCTTCCACGCCAATGCCGGCGCTTATGTCGGCGGCGAGATCCTCAACGGCGACCCGGATGCCTGGGACCGCATGCTGAACCTCAACATCAATTCGGTGTTCCGTTCGGTGCACGCGGTGCTGCCGCACATGGTCGAACGTAAGACCGGCGACATCATCGTTACCAGCTCCATCGCCGGCCTCGTTCCCGTCGTCTGGGAGCCGGTCTATACGGCCTCGAAGCACGCCATCCAGGCCTTCGTCCATACGCTGCGCCGTCAGGTCGCCAAGCACGGCCTGCGCGTCGGCGCTGTGGCGCCCGGCCCGGTGGTGACGGCGCTGATCAGCGATTGGCCGAAGCAGAAGCTCGAGGACGAGCTGGCGGCCGGCGGGCTGATGCAGCCCACCGAGGTCGCGGAGGCAGTCCTGTTCATGCTGACGCGGCCGAGAAACGTCACCATTCGGGATCTGGTGATCCTGCCGCAGAGCAATGATTTGTGAGGAAGGAAGGCAGTAAGGCAGTAAGGCAGTAAGGGAAGCAGCGTCGCCCTTGCGACCGACCGCTCACGACTGACGATCTCCCTACTGCCCTACTGCCCTACTGCCCTACTGTCCTACTGCCCCACTTCTGAGGTTCTCCCATGCCTTCCCACTTCCTTGGCATCGATGTCGGCACCGGAAGTGCGCGCGCCGGCGTCTTTGACGAGCGCGGCGAGCTGCTCGCTTCCGCCAAGCGCGACATCGCGCTCTTCGTCGAGCCTGGCGAGATCGCCGAACAGTCCAGCCGCGACATCTGGCAGGCGGTCTGCGCCAGCGTGCGCGAGGCGGTCGAGAAGGCTGGCGTCGATCCCAGAGACATCGGTGGCATAGGCTTCGACGCGACCTGTTCCCTGGTGGTGGTCGATGATAATGGCCAGCCTTTGCCTGTGGGCCGCTCTGGAGACAGCGACAGAAACATAATTGTCTGGATGGATCATCGCGCGCTCGACCAGACCAGGCGCATCAACGCCCTCCGCCATCCTGTCCTTGACTATGTCGGGGGCGTCATTTCCCCGGAAATGGAGACCCCGAAGCTTTTGTGGCTGAAGGAGAACCTGCCGGAGACCTTTGCCAAGGCGCGCCATTTCTTCGACCTTGCCGATTACCTGACCTGGCGCGCCACCGGCAGTCTTGCGCGCTCGGTCTGCACGCTTGCTTGCAAATGGACCTATCTCGGCCATGAGCGGCGCTGGGACGACAGCTACTTCTATTCCGTCGGACTCGGCGATCTTGCGGATGAAGGATTTGCCCGCATCGGGACCGAAGTGGTCGATCCCGGCACGGCGATGGGCGCCGGCCTGACGGAAGCGGCCGCGACCGAACTGGGGCTGGTCGCGGGCACGATCGTCGCCGCCGGGCTGATCGACGCCCATGCCGGCGGCGTCGGCACGGTGGGCGCCGCGGGCGATGCCGGCACCGTGGCTTCGCGCATGGCCTATGTCGTCGGCACCTCGGCCTGCACCATGGCAAGCAGCGAAGCGCCGGCCTTCGTTCCAGGAGTGTGGGGACCCTATTATTCCGCCATGGTACCTGGCTTATGGCTGAGCGAGGGCGGCCAGTCGGCTGCCGGTGCGGCCATCGATCTCCTGGTGCGTTTCCACCCGGCGGAAGCCGAGGCTTCCGCGCGCGCCGCAGCCGAAGGCAAATCGTTGGTCGATTGGCTCGCCTCTGCCGCTACGGCGAGTTCGCCCGATTTATCCGCCGCCGCCAGGCTCGCGGGAAGCATCCATGTCGTGCCCGAATTCCTCGGCAATCGTTCGCCCTTGGCGGATCCCGATGCCCGCGGCCTGATCGCCGGGCTAAGCACCGACCGTTCCGTCGAAAGTCTCGTCGGCCTCTACGTGGCCGGCCTTTGCGGCCTCGGCTATGGCGTGCGTCAGATCGTGGCGGCAATGGCGTCGTCCGGTCTTGCCGTCGACACCATCGTTATCAGCGGCGGCGCCGGGCAGTCGCCGCTGGTGCGGCAACTGCTTGCCGACTCCGCCGGCCTGCCGGTCGCCGCGTCGCAATCAGCCGAGCCGGTGCTGCTGGGCGCCGCCATGCTCGGTGCGGTCGCGGCCGGACGTTACCCCGACCTTTCCAGCGCCATGCCTGCCATGTCCCGGCTCGGCGACGTTTTTACACCTGCGTTGGACGACATGCGCGCTTGGCACGACAAGCGTTACGAAGCCTTCCTGGCACTGCAGGCAGTAGGCCGCAGCATACGCTGAGGGATCGATCAGCGTCTGAACAGTGACGGCACCTCGAATGGATCGTGCGCCGGCTCCTGCGGCAGCGTGCCTTCGGCCTTGCGCTTCTTGTGATGCGCGATCGAGCATTGCGCCGAGCACAATATGCCCCGATCGGTCCAGTACGCGGGACCTTCTTCCAGCATGCCATGATGGTAGCTGAAGCCCGGCGCCCGGTAGGGCAGCCCGCATTCGATGCAGCGATAGGCGTCGGGTCCGGCAAGCATGGGTGTTCCTGTCTCTTGTCGGCCAAATGCCGGCTGTCTGCAAATCTAATGCCGGCCGCAAAGAATGCAAAATCCGCGTGACAAAGTTTGACGTTTACGTAAAAAGAAGGTGCGAAATCGACGCATGGTTTCGCTTCAGCCATGTACTACGATTGGCTGGGATGGTGGAGGATGAGACATGTATCGCGCGCCGGTCGAGGACATCGCCTTTACGCTCAAGCACGTGGCGGGGCTGAAGCCGGCGCTCGATGCCGGCACCTTCGGTGACCTCGGCGAGGATATTGTCGACGCGATCCTTGCCGAAGCCGGCCGCTTCGCCAGCGAGGAGGTGGCTCCGCTCTACAAGGTCGGCGACGAGCATGGCGCTGTGCTGAAGGATGCGGCCGTCACCACGCCGCCCGGCTGGAAGGAGCTTTACCGGCGCTGGATCGAGGGCGGCTGGAACACGCTGTCGGGGCCGGAGGAATTCGGCGGCCAGGGCCTGCCGACGATGCTCGGCGTCGCCGCGCTCGAAATGTGGAACTCCGCCGCCATGGCCTTCGGCATCGGCCCGACGTTGACCATGGGCGCGGTCGAGGCGCTCGACAAACACGCCTCGGAGGAACTCAAGGCCAAATATCTCGCAAAGCTCGTCTCCGGCGAGTGGATGGGCACGATGAACCTCACCGAGCCGCAGGCGGGCTCGGACCTCGCTGCCTTGCGCAGCCGCGCCGAGCCGGTCGGCGACGGCACCTATCGCATCTTCGGCCAGAAGATCTTCATCACTTATGGCGAGCACGATTTCACCGACAACATCGTGCATCTGGTGCTGGCGCGGTTGCCCGACGCCCCGGCCGGCACGCGCGGCATCTCGTTGTTCCTGGTGCCCAAGTTCTTCGTCAATGACGACGGCTCGCTCGGCGGCCGCAACGATGTCTTTTGTTCCGGCCTCGAGCACAAGCTCGGCATCCATGCTTCGCCGACCTGCACCATGATCTATGGCGACGGCTTCCAGGGCGCCAAGCCCGGCGCCATCGGCTGGCTGATCGGCGAGGAGAACAAGGGGCTCGCCTGCATGTTCACGATGATGAACAACGCCCGTCTTGCCGTCGGCATGCAGGGCGTGGCCGTGGCCGAAACCGCGACGCAGAAGGCGATCGCCTATGCCAATGAGCGCCGTCAGGGCAAGGCTTCCGCCTATTCGGGTTCCGGCATGGCGCCGATCGTCCATCACCCGGATGTGCAGCGCAATCTCCTCACCATGCGGGCGCTGACCCAGATCGCCCGCTCGATCAGCTATTCCTGCGCGCATGCCATCGACCGCGCGCGCGTCGGCGAGGGCGAGGCAGGAGCGAAATGGCATGACCGCGCCAGCCTGCTGACGCCGCTCGCCAAAGCCTTTTCCACCGATGTCGGCGTCGAGGTCGCCTCGCTCGGTGTCCAGGTGCATGGCGGCATGGGCTTCATCGAGGAGACGGGTGCCGCGGCGCTTTATCGCGACGCCCGCATCGCGCCGATCTATGAAGGCACCAACGGCATCCAGGCGATCGACCTTGTGGTGCGCAAACTGCCGCTCGGCGGCGGCGAGCATGTCCACTCTTACATCGGCGAGTTGAAAGCGGTCGCCGAGGCCGTGCGCACCTCGAACATCGAAGGTTTCGGCCGCACCGCCGACAATCTCGACCGCGCGCTTGCCGATCTCGACGCGGCGACGCGCTTCCTGCAAAAACTGCTTGCCGACGGCAAGGCCGATGCCGCGATGGCTGGCGCCACGCCCTATCTGCGCCTCATCTCGCTCGCCGCCGGCGGCGCCTATCTGGCGCAAGGCGGCCTCGCCGACCGCGACCGCATCCCGCTTTGCCGCTTCTTTGCCGAGAATCTGCTCGGCGAGACGCGCGCCCTAAAGGAGCGGGTCATCGACGGCGCCGAAAGCCTCGCCGTCGCCGGCAAGGCGTTGATCTCCGCTTGATCCCTGATCGTCAAAGGAACCGATTGTGACAGACCATATCCTCATCGAGCGCCGGGGCGCCGTGCAGATCATCCGGATGAACAGGCCGGACAAGAAGAACGCGCTGACGCGCGCCATGTACGCCAAAATGTCGGCCGCCCTTGCCGAGGGTGATGCCGATCCGGCCGTCCGCGTGCATGTCTTCCTCGGCGTTCCGGGCGCCTTTTCCGCCGGCAACGACCTCGCCGATTTCCTGGTCATCGCCACCGGCGGCGAGGGCGGCAATGAGGTGTGGGATTTCCTGATGGCGCTGGCCAACGCCGAAAAGCCGATGGTGTCGGGCGTCGACGGCATGGCCGTCGGCATCGGCACCACGCTCAATCTGCATTGCGACCTGACCTTCGCCACGCCGCGCACGCTGTTCCGCACACCTTTCGTCGATCTCGGCCTGGTGCCGGAGGCCGGCTCCAGCCTGATCGCGCCGCAACTGCTGGGGCGGCAGGGCGCCTTCGCGCTGCTCGGCCTCGGCGAGGGCTTTTCGGCCGAGCGCGCCAAGGCCGCCGGCCTGATCCACGACGTCGTCGCCGAAGAGGCGTTGGAAGGCACGGTGCTGGCCGCCGCCGAGGGCATCGCCGCCAAGCCGCCGCAGGCGCTGAAGATCGCGCGCGACCTGATGCGCGAGCCGCGCGAAGCGCTCGTCGCGCGCATCAAGGTCGAAGCCGAGCATTTTCGCGAGCGCCTGACCTCTGACGAAGCGCGCGCCGCGCTCACCGCTTTCATGACTCGCAAGAAGAGCTGAACGCGTCGCCCGCCCTCAGGGGTAAAGCCTGGTCTTGTCCCAGCCGCCGGCGGCGTTGCGTGAAAACACGACACGGTCATGCAGCCGGAACGGTCTGTCGTGCCAGAACTCGATCGTCTGCGGCACAATGCGGAAGCCCGACCAGTGTTTTGGCCGCGGGATCTCGCCGATGGCGTAGCGCGCCGTGTATTCGGCCACTGCCTTCTCCAGCGCGAAGCGGCTCTCCAGCGGCCGCGACTGTTTCGAGGCCCAGGCGCCGATGCGGCTGCCGCGCGGGCGCGTGGCATAATAGGCGTCGGCCTCGGCGTCGTTGACGATCTCCACCGGCCCGCGCACCCGCACCTGGCGGCGCAGCGATTTCCAGTGGAAGCACATCGCCGCCTTCATGCTGCCAAGAATTTCGCGGCCCTTGGCGCTCTCGAAATTCGTGTAGAAGACAAACCCCTTTTCATCGAACCCCTTGAGCAGCACCATCCGCACATCCGGCATGCCGTCGGCGTCGACGGTTGCCAGCGCCACGCCATTGGGATCGTTGGGCTCGCTCTTCGTGGCGTCCTCCAGCCATGCGGCAAAGAGCCGGAACGGCTCCGCCGCTTCGGTGAAGTCACTGCTTGTTAACTCGGTTTCGTTCATAGTTTTCCAAATTTTTAACATTGCGGGAGGAGTTCGCCGATTGTCGCGTATCGCGCAAGCTTTTGACAGCGGGCAATGGAGCGTTATCGCTTCGGCCAGTGCCAAGGCTGCGCTGCTGACCTTGGCGCTTCCCCTTGCCGCCTGCGGCGCCGGCGGCTTCAGCCTGCAAAAGGCCGAGGTCGACCGCTCGATCATCACCGCCAGCGCGCCGTCCTCGCCTGCCGCCCCGGCTGCCTCCGACCAGGATTCCGACCAGACCACCATCGGCAACGCCGTCTCTTCAGCCGACATCAAGGAGCTTGGCGGCCAGACGGTGCCTTGGGCCAATGCCGGCACCGGCTCGCGCGGCGCGATCACCGAGCTGGTCGAGCTGAAGGATGGCGGCCTGACCTGCCGCCGCTTCAGCGCCACGCGCGAGAGCTTCGATGGCGTCGCCCTCTACAAGGGCGAGCTGTGCCTCGCCGAAGCCGGCGGCTGGCGCATGCAGGAATTCAAACCGCTCTGATTTTGGGCCCCTGATTTTCGGGCGCTAATTCCCCTTGCGCCACTGGAATTTCTTCCTATGCGAGCGCATATAGGGGGCGACCACAATTCCATTCTCTCTAGCAGGCAGGAAGTATGCGCGACCCCTATGAGGTGCTGGGCGTTGCCAAGAACGCATCGGCCAAGGACATAAAATCGGCCTACCGCAAGCTCGCCAAGAAGCATCATCCGGACCAGAATCCGAATGATCCCAAGGCGAAGGACCGTTTTGCCGCCGTCAACCAGGCTTACGAGGTCGTCGGCGACGAGAAGACGCGCGGCGCCTACGATCGCGGCGAGATCGACGCCGAGGGAAAGCCGAAATTCCAGGGCTTTGAAGGCGCGGCCGGCGGCGACCCGTTCGCCGGCTTCCGCCGTCAGCAGGGCCCCGGCGGCGCGCATTTCGAATTCCGCACCGGGCGTCCGGGCGGCGATCCGTTCGACGGCAACAGCGACATCTTCAGCCAGATCTTCGGCGATGCCTTCTCCGGCGCCCGCGGCGCTGGCCGGGGCGATCGCCGCCAGCCGGTGCAGGCTGCCGACCTCAACGTCACCATGGACATCAGCGTTGAGGAGGCGGCCACCGCCGACAAAGTGACGGCAATGTTCCCCGACGGCCGCAAGGTGGCGGTCAAGCTGCCCGCCTATGTCGAGGACGGCCAGACGATCCGCCTGAAGGGCCAGGGCGAGCAGGGGCCTGGACAGCCGGGCGACGCGCTGGTCAAGATCCATATCCGCCGCCACCCACGCTACCGCATCGAGGGGCGCGACCTGCATGTGGATCTGCCTGTCGATCTGGCCGACGCCGTGCTCGGCGCCAAGGTGGCGGTCGAGACGCCGACCGGCAAGCTCGCGGTCAACGTTCCGGCATGGTCGAGCTCGGACAAGGTGTTGCGGCTGAAAGGCCGGGGCTTGCCGGAAAAGGCCGGCGGCCACGGCGATCTCTATGCCCATGTGCGGCTGATGCTGCCGGAGGGCGGCGATGCCGAGCTTGAGGCCCTGATGCGCCGCCAAAAAGGCTGATCGAGGGAATTTTGTTCCCGTTACAGTGTCTTTTGAGCGCTTGAAGGGGCTCTGTGCCTGTGCGATAGGGCTCTCCACAAAGCAGATATTCTTGCGGAGAGCTTGCACATGGCAGGTGGACAGGGCCTGATGGCCGGTAAGCGGGGCCTGATCCTGGGCGTCGCCAACAATCGGTCGATCGCTTTCGGGATCGCCAAGGCTTGTGTCGATCACGGCGCCGAAATCGCCCTGACCTATCAGGGCGAAGCCTTCAAGAAGCGCGTCGAGCCGCTGGCGGCCGAGCTCAACGCGCATGTCGCCGGCCATTGCGACGTCACCGACCCGGAAAGCCTTGACGCGGTCTTCGGCGACATCGCCAAGCACTGGGGCAAGCTCGACTTCCTCGTCCATGCCATCGCCTTCTCCGATAAGGACGAACTGACTGGCCGTTATGTCGAGACGACGCGCGACAACTTCCTGCGCACCATGGACATTTCGGTCTATTCCTTCACCACCATCGCCAAGCGCGCCGAGCCGCTGATGACCGATGGCGGCTCCCTTTTGACGCTGACCTATTACGGCGCCGAGAAGGTGATGCCGCATTACAACGTCATGGGTGTCGCCAAGGCGGCGCTGGAAGCGAGCGTGCGCTATCTCGCCGTCGACCTCGGCGCCAAGAAGATCCGCGTCAACGCGATCTCGGCCGGGCCGATCAAGACGCTCGCCGCCTCAGGCATCGGCGATTTCCGCTACATCCTGAAGTGGAACGAATACAATTCACCGCTGAAGCAGACGGTCACCCAGGAAGAGGTCGGCGATTCCGGCGTCTATTTCCTGTCCGACCTGTCGCGCGGCGTGACCGGCGAGGTCCATCACGTCGATTCCGGCTATCATGTCGTCGGCATGAAGGCGGTCGACGCGCCGGATATCTCGACCGTCAAGGACTGATCTTTCCGCCTATCCTTCGTCCAAGCAATTCCAGGAAAAGTGCGAAGCGGTTTTCCGTCCGGAATTGCTTGCAAAATCAAATAGCGCCCGACCTTGGAAGACCTGATGTACCCGCTCGTCTACATCGCGCGCCACGGCCAGACCGAGTGGAATACCCAGCGTCGGCTGCAGGGTCAGGCCGACACCGACATCAATGAGCTTGGACGCCAGCAGGCGACTGCCAACGGACGGCGGCTGGCCGCGATGATCGGCAAAGGTGAGGATTTCGACTTTGTCGCAAGTCCGATGCGGCGCACATGCGAAACCATGGAACTGATGCGCGCGGCAATGGGGCTCGACCCGCTCGCCTACCGGACGGAGCCGCGTCTGGTGGAATTGAGTTTCGGCGAATGGCAGGGTTTTACGTTTCGGGAACTCGAGGCCCGGAATCCTGGATCCACGCATGGCCGCCGCGCCGCCAAATGGGATTTCCAGCCGCCCGGCGATGGCGCGGAAAGCTACGAGATGCTGCTCGAACGGGTGAAGCCTTGGTTCGACGCGCTTGACCGGCAGACGGTGTGTGTCACCCATGGCGGCGTCATGCGCTGCCTTTTCCGCTTCGTCACCGGCCTTTCCAAGCAGGAAGCCGCCAGTCTCGATGTCCCGCAGGACCGCCTGCTCCGGCTGGAAGGCCGCAGTTTGGAGTGGTTGTAACAAATTGCGGCGTGGCAAATTCAGGTCAGGCCGAGTCGAAAATGGTGGGTTCCGAGAACCGGAGCGGAGCGTACTTTTCGTACGTGAGCACCGGAAGCGCAGGAAGCCGCCATTTGCAGGCCGGCCTCACCTGAATTAATTCTGGTCGCTGTCGGGCAACTGCATATCGGTGACGACATTCTCGCCATTGCTCACGTCATAGGCGATGACGATGTCCATGCCCGGCTTCAGCGAGTCGATATCGGTTTCGGCGTTGAGCTTGTAGGCCTTGCCGTCGTCCAGCGTCAGCGTCAGCGTGTCCTTGTCGACCTTCTTGATCAGGCCTTCGGTCTGGCCGGCGAACGCGGCGGCGGTGGAAATCATGAGCATGGCGCAGGTGGCGCCAATCAGGGTACGCATCGTCGTCCTCTTTAGGTCATTGCGCCGGCTGGTCAGCGGCGGGTCCTCAACGGCGGATGGGAAGAGAGCAGAAACCAACCGAATGTGTCAAAACTAAATCCGCCAGATCACAGTTTGATGCAGCCGTTTGACCACTGTGGAAAACGCCAATAGAAGGCACACCACAGCGCCGCGCGTCCTCCTGGGCGCGCAAAGGACGCTGTGGCACTTAAGACTTCCGGTTTCCTCACCGGGCAGGGCGTTTTCCATGTCTCACAACACATTCGGCCACCTTTTCCGCGTCACCACCTGGGGTGAAAGCCATGGCGCGGCGCTCGGCTGCGTTGTCGACGGCTGCCCGCCCGGCATCCGCTTCAAGCGAGAGGACATCCAGGCCGAGCTCGACCGCCGCCGCCCCGGGCAGTCGCGCTTCGTCACCCAGCGCCGCGAGCCGGACGAGGTCAAGATCCTGTCCGGCTTCATCCTCGACGAGGACGGCGAGACGATGATCACCACCGGCACGCCTGTCTCGATGCTGATCGAGAATGTCGACCAGCGCTCCAAGGATTATGGTGAGATCGCCCGCCAGTACCGTCCGGGCCATGCCGACTATACCTACGACGTCAAATACGGCCTGCGCGATCATCGCGGCGGCGGCCGTTCGTCTGCACGCGAGACGGCGGCGCGGGTCGCGGCAGGCGCCCTGGCGCGCAGGGTTGTGCCCGGCATGACGGTGCGCGGCGCGCTCGTTTCGATGGGCGAAAAGTCGATCGACCGCGCCAACTGGAACTGGAATTTCGTCGGCGACGCCGAAAACCCGTTCTTCACCCCGGATCCGGCCTCGGTTCCGGTCTTCACCGCCTACCTCGACGGCATCCGCAAGGCCGGCTCCTCGGTCGGCGCGGTGATCGAGATCGTCGCCGACGGCGTGCCGCCCGGCCTTGGCGCGCCGATCTACGCCAAGCTCGACCAGGACATCGCGTCCGGCCTGATGTCGATCAACGCCGTCAAGGGCGTCGAGATCGGCAACGGCTTCGAGGCGGCCCGCATCACCGGCGAGCAGAACGCCGACGAGATGCGCATGGGCAATGACGGCAAGCCGGTGTTTTTATCCAACAACGCAGGCGGCATACTGGGCGGCATCTCGACCGGACAGCCGATCGTCGCCCGCTTCGCCGTCAAGCCGACTTCGTCGATCCTGACGCCGCGCAAATCCATCGACAAGGACGGCAAGGATGTCGAGGTGATGACCAAGGGCCGCCACGACCCATGCGTCGGCATTCGCGCCGTGCCGATCGGCGAGGCCATGGTTGCCTGCGCGATCGCCGATCATTATCTGCGGCACAGAGGACAAACGGGAAGGGAGTAGGGCAGTAGGTTATTGCCGCCGCCCGCAGCCCGCCAAACTTTTTCCTTTTCCCTACTCCCTTACTGCCCTATTCCCCTACTCCCTTGCGAGCGAAGCGAGCACCTATGCCTTACGACCAGAAGAAGATCGTCGAAGCGATCCGCGCCTTCGAGCGCGGCGAGATCGTTGTCGTCATGGACGATGACGGGCGCGAGAACGAGGGCGACCTGATCGTCGCCGCCGTGCATTGCACGCCGGAGAAGATGGCCTTCATCGTGCGCAACACCTCCGGCATCGTCTGCACGCCGATGCTGCGCGAGGACGCGAGGCGCCTGAATCTCGCGCCGATGGTGGCGGACAATGATTCCGCTCACACCACCGCCTTCACCGTCAGCGTCGATTTCAAGCATGGCACGACGACAGGCATTTCCGCCGACGACCGCACGCTCACCGTGCGCAATCTCGCCAACGGCAATGTCGGCCCATCGGATTTCGTGCGCCCCGGCCACATCTTCCCGCTGATCGCCCGCGAAGGCGGCGTGCTGATGCGTTCCGGCCATACGGAGGCCGCGGTCGACCTCTGCAAGCTTGCCGGCCTGCCGCCGGTCGGCGTCATCTCCGAGCTGGTCAATGACGACGGCACGGTCAAGCGCGGGCCGCAAGTGCAGGCCTTCGCCGAGGAACATGGCCTGAAGCAGGTTTCGGTCGCCGATCTCATCGCCTACCGCCAGCGCAAGGAAACACTGGTCCAGCGCGTCGCCTGTTCCGACATCGAAACGCCCGGCGGCAAGGCGCAGGCCTTCACCTACACGCTGCCATGGGATTCCATGCACCATCTGGCGGTCGTCTTCGGTGACATCCGCGACGGCGAGGAGGTGCCGGTGCGCCTGCATCCGGAGGACGTCGTGACCGACGTGTTCGGCACCAGCCACCGGCTGGACGGCATCATGAAGGCGATGGGCGAGCGCAGGCGCGGTGTCATCGTCTATCTGCGCGAAGGCTCGGTCGGCGTCGCGCATCAGGAGCGCAAGCGGCCGCTAAGCGGCGACCGCGAGGACCACGAGGAAGCCCGCCGGCGCGAGAACGAATGGCGCGAGATCGGCCTCGGCGCCCAGATCCTCAAGGATCTCGGCATCTCCTCGATCAACCTGATCGCCTCGCGCGAGCGCCACTATGTCGGCCTCGAGGGGTTTGGCATCCATATTGCGAAGACCGAGATTCTGTAGGCGTCGAAGTGCTGACGCTTTGACGCGGTGCTGCGTGTAGGACGCATGCGTTGGCGATTGGCCGAAGCCTCCGCGACTTCGTCATCCACGGGCGAAGCAAGGAGCGAAGCGACGCGCGCAGACCCGGGGATCCATTCCGTGACTTCGACGCGCTGCAGCCGTCCAGAATTCTGCTCCGTTGCATTCCACGATCAACGTAACGGAATGGATCCTCGGGTCTTCGCTCCGCTGCGCGTCGCTCCGCCCGTGGATGACGACGTCGTAGTTCTCGGCCAACTGCCAACGTCTGCGCTCATGATAGCCGAATAATCATCACTCCGCAGGCGCCACCGCTTCGCCTCTGTCCACATCGCAATCGTCCGTCGCCAGCCGGCACTGGCCAGCAAGCACGGTGACCAGTGCGATCGCGCCAGCAGCCACAGAGACCCAGAACCCGTTCTGCGGGCCGAAAGTGTCGACCATCCAGCCCGCGGCGAAGGAACCCAGCGCCATGCCGATGCCGATGCCGGTCGTCACCCAGGTGACGCCTTCCGTCAGCATGGCCGGTGGCACGTGGCGCTCGATCAGGCCGAAGGCGGTGATGAAGGTCGGCGAGATCGCGACGCCGCTGACGAACACCGCCAGCGCCAGCGTCGGCACCGTGTGGGCGAAGAGCAGCGGCAAGGTGGTGAGCGCGATCACGGTGACCGCGAGCGCCAGCTGCCGCTGCAGCGGCGCCTTCAGGCTGAGCGCGCCGACGATGATCCCAACCACGAAGGATCCCAGCGCATAGACGCCGATGACAAGGCTCGCCGCCTCAGGCTGGCCGAGCGCCTTAGTGATGGCGACGGTGGTGACTTCCGTTGTGGCGAAGGTCGCGCCGACGAAAATGAGGGCGAAAGTGATTATCTGCACCGGTCGCAGGCGGATCGCCGAGCCGGTCGCCCCACGCTCCGCCGGCCGCACTGGCGGCTCCGTCGAGCGCTGCAGCAGGAATGCCGCTGAGCCCAGCGCAAGCAGCAGTGTGCTGACGACCATGCCGGCCTCGGGAAACAGCGCCGCGCTCAACCCCACCGACAGCGAGGCGCCGGCGACATAGACAAGTTCGTCCGCGGCTGACTCGAAAGCAAACGCCGTGTTGAGCTCCGGCCGATCGCGAAAGATCTCGGTCCAGCGCGCCCTGACCAGGGCGGGAATGCTGGGCATGGCGGCGGCGAGCAGGGCGGACAGGAACAAGGTCCAGGCCGGCCAGTGCTGGTTGGCGGCCACGATCAATGTCGCAAAGGCAAGCACCGAGAGGAGCGTCATGGGTGCCGCGATCGCCGTCTGGCCGCGCCGGTCCACCAGCCGCGACACATGCGGCGAAAGAAAAGCGTTGACCAGCGCATAGGTGGCCGAGACGGCGCCGGCCAGCCAATATTCGCCATGCGTCTGCGACAGCATAGCCACGATGCCGATCGGCGCCATGGCGATCGGCAAGCGCGCGACGAAGGCGGCTGCGGCGAAGCCTTTCGTGCCGGGAGCCCGAAAGATGTCCGCATAGGGGTTTCGCATGATCCTGCTCCTCGACAAGGTTGCATAGTAAAACTACATACGCTGCGTATGAATGTGAGATAGTTCATACGTCGCGTATGTCAATTGGCATACGAGGCGTATGTGAATAGGGCCAAGGCATGCACAGACCGCGCAAGGAGATGATCGCCGAGACGCGCGCCAAGCTGATCTCGGCGGCACGCCACGCCTTCGGCACGATCGGCTATGCCGAGGCCTCGATGGACGATTTCACCGCCTCGGCCGGCCTCACGCGCGGCGCGCTCTACCATCATTTCGGCGACAAGAAGGGGCTGCTGCAGGCGGTGATCGCCGAGATCGACGGCGAGATGGCTGTGCGGGTGAACGAGGCGGCGTCCAAGGCGCCGACCCGCTGGCAGCATTTCGTCGACGAATGCACCACCTATATCGAGATGGCGCTGGAGCCGGAAATCCAGCGCATTATGTTCCGTGACGGCCCGGCCGTGCTCGGCGACCCGGCGCAGTGGCCGAACGCCAATGCCTGCATCGCGTCGATGACCGAACATCTGAGCGCGCTGCAGGACGAGGGTGTGGTCGTTGCCGATCTCGATCCGGAAACGGTTGCGCGGCTGATCAACGGCGCCAGCAGCCAGGCCGCGCAGCGCATCGCCAATTCGAAGGATCCCGAAGCCACCTCGAAAAAGGCGATCGCGGCCTTCAAGCAGCTGCTCGAAGGCTTGCGCAAGAAGGCGTGACCGCACGCTTGGGTAACCAATTGACCGCGTTGTGCACCGGTTTCGGCCCGGTGCAACCTGGCCGCGGTTGACAATAACCGGGGCGAGCGCATCCTCCTGCGCCATCGCTTAGGGCGTGGAGAGTCGGGGCCATGTGGGACTTCAGCATTGGCCGGTCGGTGTCCATCATGATGCGGACATGGCCGTTTATCGTCTTTCGCATGATCGTCTATTTCGGCATCACCGTCGCCTACATCATGGCGACCGGCACGGGCGCCAGCGTCGGCTACGGCGTCGGTCACATCTCGACCGATCCGGATGGCCCGATGTCCTTCGCTCTCTGGGGCGGCGTCGTCGGCTTCGGAATCGTGTCGATCGCAGTCTACTGGATCCGCGAATACATCCTTTATGTCCTGAAGGCCGGTCATATCGCCGTCATGGTGCATCTGATCGACGGCCATGACGTCCCCGACGGCCAAGGCCAGATCGCCTATGCCAAGGAAGTGGTCAGCCAGCGCTTTGCCGAGGCCAACATCCTTTTCGTCGTCGACCAACTGGTCAAGGGCGCCATCCGCGCCATCACCGGCCTGATCGGCGGCATTGCCGCCTTCCTTCCCATTCCCGGACTAAGCGGCCTAGTCAGCTTCATCAACACGGTGATCCGCCTGTCGCTGACCTATGTCGACGAGATCATCCTCGGCTACAACATCCGCATCAATTCGAACTCGCCCTTCGAGACGGCGCGGCAAGGCGTGGTGCTTTACGCCCAGAATGGCAAGCACATGGTCAAGAACGCCGTGTGGCTGGCGGTGATCATGTGGGGCGTGTCCTTCGTCATCTTCCTGCTGATGCTGGCGCCCGCGGCCGCGATCCTGTGGGTCATGCCGGGACAATTGGCCGGCTGGGCCTTCGTGCTGGCCATCGTCTTTGCCTGGGCCTTCAAGGCGGCCTTCATCGAGCCCTTCGCCATCGCCTCGCTGATGCAGGTCTATTTCGAAGCCATCGAAGGCCAAGTGCCCAATCCAGAATGGGACAACCGGCTCGCCGAGGCGTCGTCCAAATTCAGGGAGCTGCGCGACAAGGCGCTGGGCTCCTTCGGTGGCGGCTCGCGCTGGGATACGCCCCGGGCCGCTTGATCACGGCCTTGGCTGGCGACCTAACCTTTCAATCGCCGATTTGAGCGGCGCCTCGCCGGCGCCGCGAAACGTCTCGCTCATCACCAACTCGGGCAGCGGCAGGCGCTTGCCCCAGCCATGCGATTCGAGGTCGGGCCTCGGCGCAAATTCCGAGACGCGGCCGACGCAGAGATAGGCGATCGGCGTGACATGCTCCGGGATCGCGAGAAGCCGTTTCAGCGCCTCCGTCTCGATGATGCTCACCCAGCCGACGCCGACGCCTTCGGCGCGTGCCGCCAGCCAGAAATTCTGCACCGCGCAGACGGTGCTGTAGAGATCCATCTCAGGATTGTGCCAGCGCCCGAGTGGCGAGTCCTTCGAGCGCTGCCGATCGCAGGTAATGCAGAGGTTGAGAGCGCTTTCGCAGATGCCTTCGAGCTTCAGCTTGCGGTAGAGCGCCTGCCGCTCCGCTTCGATCGCCGGCAATTCCTGCTCGCGCGCGGCGAGGAACAGGTCGCGCACTCTCCTGCGCCGCTCGGCATCGCGGATGACGATGAAATTCCAAGGCTGCATGTAGCCGACCGACGGCGCATGGTGGGCGGCGGTGAGAAGTCGCGCCAGCACGCAATCGTCGAGATCGTCGGGGACAAAATGGCTGCGCACGTCACGCCTGGTGAACATCGCCCGGTAAACGGCGTCGCGCGCCAATTGGTCAAAGTCGTCGCCGCTCCCGGCGATCGCTGCTGCCGTCATCGCTTTTCCCCTTGCGACAAGCAGTCCTCCGCCTGACCAAGCGGACGACCATGTCTGCCGGGCCGGTCTTCTGGCTCGGGATCGTCCCGCTCCGGCGCCTTCCCGTCATCGACAGTGGCATTTGCCGGCGCGGTCCCCCTCACAGCGTTGGGCACGCCACGGAATAAAACCGTGTTCCCGATTCTCCCGCGTCGCGGGCACCAGGCAGCGGGATGACCTTACCGCGAAGTTCGGCACCCGCCAATGGCGCGGACGACATGGGCTGGCGCAATTTCCCCAGCCATTCGGCTTTTCAAACATGGTCATTACGGCCGCGGGTGCCTAGATTAGGCGCCATGGCCACCCGTCTCTACACGCACCCGATCTTCCTCGAACACCTCACGCCGCCCGGCCACCCCGAGCGGCCCGACCGCCTGCGCGCCATCGAGCGCGTGCTGGACGACGAGGCGTTCTCGGCGCTCGACCGCGTCAAGGCGCCGGAAGGCGATGAGAAAACCATCCTCTACGCGCACCCCGAGAACTTCGTCGAGCGTGTCCGCGCGGCGATCCCTCAGAGCGGCATCGTCTCGATCGACGCCGATACCAGCGCCAGCCCGAAAAGCTGGCAGGCCGCGGTGACGGCGATCGGCGCGGCCAACGCCGCCGTCGACGACGTCTTCGAGGGCCGCGCCTCAAATGTCTTCGTAGCCGCCCGACCGCCCGGCCATCACGCCGAAAAGGCGACGGCGATGGGTTTTTGCCTGTTCAACACGGCGGCGATCGCCGCCCGCCATGCGCAGAAGAAGCACCAGGCCGAGCGCGTCGCCATCGTCGATTGGGACGTCCATCACGGCAACGGCACGCAGGACATTTTTTGGGACGACCCGTCGGTGCTCTATTGCTCGACCCATCAGATGCCGCTTTACCCGGGCACCGGGGCGAAGAGCGAGACCGGCGCCGGCAACATCGTCAACGTGCCGCTTGCGCCGCGGACCGGCAGCGACATGTTCCGCGACGCTTTCCGGTCGCGCGTGCTGCCGTCCATCGATGCCTTCGCGCCGGACCTGATCATCATTTCCGCCGGCTTCGACGCCCACCATCGCGATCCGCTGGCCGAGATCAATCTGACCGAGGACGATTTCGACTGGGCGACAGGCCAACTTATGGAGCGCGCCGGGCGTCACAGTAGCAACAGGCTCGTCAGCCTGCTGGAAGGCGGCTACGATCTGCAGGGGCTGGCATTTTCAGTCGCCGCCCATGTCGGGCGGCTGATGAAGGGATAGGGTATGGCAGTGGAAGGCAATGAGGACGTCAAGGCGATGAGCTTCGAGCAGGCGCTCGACGCGCTGGAGAAGATCGTCGATGACCTGGAGCGCGGCGACGTCCCGCTCGACCAGTCGATCAAGATCTATGAGCGCGGCGAGGCGCTGAAGGCGCATTGCGACCGGCTGCTGAAGGCGGCCGAGGACAAAGTCGAGAAGATCAGGTTGTCGCGCGACGGCAAGCCGGTGGGAACGGAGCCGCTCGACGCCGAGTGAGGTGTATTGATATTCAGGTGAGGCCGGCCTGCAAATGGCGGCCTCCTGCGCTTCCGGTGCTCACGTGCTTCAAGTACGCTCCGCTCCGGTTCTCGGAGACCACCATTTTCGGCACGGCCTGACCTGAATCTCAACACACCTCGGTGCTTAATCGAGGAAACGAAAGACAGGAGGCTTGCAGACCATGTGCCGCAACATCAAGACCCTGGCCAATTTCGAGCCGCCGGCGACCAATGACGAAGTGCATGACGCCGCGCTTCAGTTCGTGCGCAAGCTGAGCGGCTCGACCAAGCCGTCCAAGCGCAACGAGCATGCTTTCCACCATGCCGTCGAGGCGATCGCCGCCGCCGCGCGTGAATTGATCGACTCGCTCGAGACCAACCAGGAACCGCGCAATCGTGAGGAAGAGGCCGCCAAGGCGAAGGCCAGGTCGGCGCTGCGTTTCGCCTGAGGGATAATCATGAGCTTTTTCCCCGGAAACGACCCTGAACCAGGCGATGCTTTCGCCTGCGACCAGATCGAGCTGATGGTCATCCCCAACGCCAAGGACATCGGCGGGTTCGAGGTACGCCGCGCCTTGCCGACGGCAAAGCGCCGTCTGGTCGGGCCGTTCATCTTCTTCGACCGCATGGGCCCGGCCATCCTGCGCGCCGGCCACGCGCTCGACGTGCGTCCGCATCCGCATATCGGCCTTTCCACCGTCACCTATCTGTTCGACGGCAAGATCAGGCACCGCGACTCGCTCGGCACCGAGATGGTGATCGCGCCGGGCGACGTGAATTTGATGACCGCCGGGCGCGGCATCGTTCACTCCGAGCGGACGCCGGAGGAGCTGCGCGGCGCGCCGATGTCGGTCTCCGGCCTGCAGACCTGGCTGGCGCTGCCGGACGGCAAGGAGGAGATCGCCCCGGTGTTCGCCAACACGTCGGTGGCCCGCTTACCCGAGATCGATGCCGGGGGCGTCAGCGGCCGCATCGTCATCGGCGAATTCTTCGGGCTGCGCTCGCCGGTCGCGACCGCATCGGACACGCTTTATGCCGATCTGCGCCTGGCGGCAGGCGCCAGCGTGCAGATACCCGCCGATGCCGAGGAGCGCGCCATCTACACGCTGGAAGGCGATGTCTCGATTGCCGGCGATGTCTTCCCGGCCGAGCGGCTTCTGGTGTTCAAGCCCGGCGAGGAGATCGTCGTCTCCTCCGAGCGTGGCGCGCATTTCATGCTGTTCGGCGGTGCCTCGCTGGGTTCCCAGCGCTACATCTGGTGGAATTTCGTCTCGTCCTCGAAGGAACGCATCGAACAGGCCAAGCAGGAATGGAAGACTGGCCGCTTCGATATCGTTCCCGGCGATGAGGAGGAGTTCATTCCGCTGCCTGAGAGCTAGGATCCTCTGGCCCACGCGTCACTGGCGCGCATTTACATTCGCCTGGCGGCGGCCTATGCCGCGCATGATTAAGGCGCAATCTGCTGGTAGCGCCGTGTTCGATTAATTGAGGCAGGACGCGCCCGAGTGAAGCCAGACACGCCGCTGCTCGACAAGGTTCGCATCCCGGCGGACTTGCGGAAGCTCGATGAGGGGGCATTGCCGCAGCTTGCCGCGGAACTCCGCGCCGAGCTCATCGACGCCGTGTCGCAGACGGGCGGCCATCTCGGCGCCGGCCTCGGCGTCGTCGAGCTGACGGTTGCCCTGCATTACGTCTTCAACACCCCGGACGACCGGGTGATCTGGGATGTTGGCCACCAGGCCTACCCGCACAAGATCCTGACCGGCCGCCGCGACCGCATCCGGACGTTGCGCCAGGAAGGCGGCCTTTCCGGTTTCACCCGGCGCGCCGAGAGCGAATACGACCCGTTCGGCGCCGCGCACTCCTCGACCTCGATTTCGGCCGGTCTCGGCATGGCTATGGGACGCGACCTGTCGGGTGGCCGCAACAACGTCATTTCGGTCATTGGCGACGGCTCGATGTCGGCCGGCATGGCTTTCGAGGCGCTGAACAATGCCGGCGCGCTCGATGCCCGCCTCATCGTCATTCTCAATGACAACGACATGTCGATCGCGCCGCCGACCGGCGCCATGAGCGCCTATCTGGCCAGGCTTGCCTCCGGCAAGGCTTATCTCGGCCTGCGCGATTTCGGCAAGAAGCTGACATCCTATCTCGGCAAGCGCGCCGACCGCGCCATCACCCGCGCCGTCGAGCATGCGCGCGGCTATGTCACCGGCGGCACCTTGTTCGAGGAACTCGGCTTCTACCACATCGGCCCGATCGACGGGCACAATCTGGAGCACCTGATCCCGGTGCTGAGGAATGTCCGCGACAACGCCGACGGTCCGGTGCTGATCCATGTCGTGACCCAGAAAGGCAAGGGCTACGCGCCGGCGGAGGCCGCCGCCGACAAATATCACGGCGTCAACAAGTTCGACGTCATCACCGGCGCGCAGGCCAAGGCGCCGGCCAACGCGCCCGCCTACACCAAGGTCTTCGCCGAGAGCCTGATCCGGGAAGCGCGCGAGGACGAGCGCATCGTCGCCATCACCGCCGCCATGCCGAGCGGCACCGGCCTGGATCTCTTCGGCGAGGTCTTCCCAAAGCGCACCTTCGATGTCGGCATCGCCGAGCAGCACGCGGTGACATTCGCCGCGGGGCTGGCCACCGAAGGCTACAAGCCTTTCGCCGCCATCTACTCGACCTTCCTGCAGCGCGCCTATGACCAGGTCGTCCACGACGTGGCGATCCAGAAGCTGCCGGTGCGTTTTCCCATCGATCGCGCCGGCTTCGTTGGCGCCGACGGCGCCACCCACTGCGGTGGCTTCGACACGACTTTCCTCGCGACGCTGCCGGGCTTCGTCGTCATGGCCGCGGCCGACGAGGCGGAACTGCGCCATATGGTGCGCACCGCTGCGTCCTATGATGACGGCCCGATCGCATTCCGCTATCCGCGCGGCAACGGCGTCGGCGTCGACATGCCGGAGCGCGGCTCGGTGCTCGAGATCGGCAAGGGCCGCGTCGTCAAGGAAGGGACCAAGGTCGCGCTGCTTTCCTTCGGCACGCGGCTTCAGGATTGCCTGCTGGCGGCCGAGGAGCTCGGCGCCGCCGGTCTCTCCACCACCGTCGCCGACGCCCGCTTCGCCAAGCCGCTGGACGAGGATCTGGTCCGCCGGCTCGCCCGTTCGCATGAAGTGCTGGTGACCGTGGAGGAGGGCGCCATCGGCGGCTTCGCCAGCCAAGTCCTGCATTTCCTTGCCCATCAAGGCCTCTTGGAAAGCGGACTCAAGGTGCGCCCGCTGGTCTTGCCGGACGTGTTCACCGACCACGCCAAGCCCGAAAAGATGTATGCCGATGCCGGCCTGGATTCGGCAGGCATCGTGCGCACGGTCTTCGCGGCGCTCGGCCATGGCGTTCAGGCGCAGCGCGCCTGAATCAAGACGTTAGCTTTTTGAATCAGTTTGCCGGCTTTCCATGCTAACCTTTTGTTAGTGCTTCCCTTTGGCGGTTCGCTTACCCTGTCTCTTGGCCGATTTTCAACGGCGCCCTGCTAAGACCTTGGTCCCAGAGCAATTCCAGGAAAAGTGTGAGCGGTTTTCCGCCCGGAATTGCGTAAAAACAAAGGGATAGAGCGGTTCGCCGTTTCACTGAAACGGTGAAACGCTCTAGGCAGGGGTAAGAACTATGAAGTCGTTTCTTTGCGGCGTGGGCTTGTTGACGGCCATGATCGCTTCGGCGGCAGCCGAGACGCGTTACGACCGCAATATCGAAAAGGCGGCGATGGACATCGTCGCCGGCAAGATGGGCAACATCCGCGGCGGCTTCTCCTACAAGCAGAGGCCGCAGCTCGTTCTGCTGCCGTACGCCCCGCCACCCGCGCCGGTGCCGGTCGAGCCGCCGCGCAAGGAAGCGTCCGGCAATGACGGCCTGACGCCAGCCGTCGAGCGCCGCGTCTCGCGAACCGTTTTCTAAAACCACATATCGCGCACGCAGCGCCCGTCGCGCGGCAGGTCGTCGAATGTGTCGAGACCGTCGAAATGGTCGATCGGCAGGTCGGCAACCTCCTCGGGCGGCGCCAGCCTGACATTGACGGCGATGCGTGTGCGGCCGCTCTTGGCCGCGCGCAGGCCGCGCCAGGCGACCACGCAGGCGCAGGTCGAGCAGAACAGGATCTCCAGCGCGGGCTCCGGCACCTCGGCGCGCGTATAGGACTTCAGCGGTCCCGTGATGCGGATGCGCTCGTCGAGATAGTCATACGCCCAGAGGGCACCGTAGCGGCGGCAAAGCGTGCAGTTGCAGGCGGTGATCCCACCCGGATCGCCTTCCAGCGTCCAATGGACCGCGCCGCAATGACAGGTCCCCTTCAGCATCGCCACCTCCACCGACTGACAAACGGCCTGTTCCGTCGGGCATTCTGCAGCCTCTTGCACCATATTCAACCATTGCGTTCGCGCCCGGCTTTCGCCAATGAAGGCCGATGAATTCCCCGTTGTTAGCCAGCCAGCGCCAGCGGCTCGACGAATTGCTCGTCGGGCGCGGCCTGTTTGCCAGCCGCTCGCGTGCCCGCGACGCGATCGAGCGCGGCACGGTGACGGTTGACGGCACAATTGCCCGCAAGCCCGGCCAGCCCGTTGCACCGGACTGCGTGGTCGCCATCGACGATCCGGCCCAGGCCTATGTGTCGCGCGCGGCATTGAAGCTGATCGCCGGCCTCGACCGTTTCGGCCTTGATCCTTCCGGCAGCGAAGCGCTCGATATCGGCGCCTCGACCGGCGGCTTCACCCAAGTGCTGTTGAAACGCGGCGCGGCGCATGTCACGGCGATCGATGTCGGCCACGGCCAGATTCATCCCGATATTGCCGGCGACCCGCGCGTGACGGTGATCGAAGGGCTGAACGCCCGAGATTTGACGGCAGCCGATCTCGGCGGCCGCGTTCCTGATTTCCTGGTCTGCGACGTCTCCTTCATCTCGCTGAAGCTGGCGCTGCCGCCGGCGCTTGAACTGGCAGGCGAGGGCGCCAGGGCAGTTCTTCTGGTCAAGCCGCAATTCGAGGCCGGCCGCGAGGCGATCGGCAAGGGCGGCCTGCTCAAGGATCCAGGCGATGCCGAGCGCATTGCCGGGAATCTGCGCGATTGGCTCGCCGGCATTTCCGGCTGGCGTGTGCTGGGACTTCATCCCTCGCCGATCGAAGGTGGCGACGGCAACCGCGAGTTCCTGCTCGCCGCCGTGAAGGACGCAAGATCCCGATGAGCACACGCTTCACCATCGCAAGGCTGGGCTCGCAGGGCGACGGCATTGCCAATGCCGAGGGCGGGGAGGTTTTCGTCCCGTTCACGCTGCCGGGCGAGACGGTCACCGCCGCGCGCCAGAAGGACCGCGCCACGCTGATGTCGGTGCTGGAAGCCTCGCCGCTCAGGACCGACGCGGCCTGCCGCCATTTCACCGAATGCGGCGGCTGCGCACTGCAGCACTACGAGGCCGCAGCCTATCAGGAATGGAAGCGCGAAAAAGTCGTGCAGGCGCTGAAGGCCAAGGGTATCGCTTGCGAGGTCGACGCGCTGGTGCCTTGCGCGCCGCACAGCCGCCGCCGTGTCACCTTCAGCGCCAGGCGCACCGAGGCCGGCATGCTGCTCGGCTTCGTGCGCGCGCTTTCGTCGGAGATCATCCCGATCGAGGAATGCCCGATCTCGCTTCCGGCGATCGTCGCGGCGCTCGATAAATTGCGCGCCTTGGCCGGATTGGTCTGCGCCACGCCGAAAGCGTTTCATATGACGGTCACCGTCACTGCTTCCGGCCTGGACATTGCCGTCCATGATGCCGGCAAGCTTGGCGACCACCAGCGCCGCATCGCGTCCAACTTCGTCATGGCCGAAGGCCTGGCCAGGCTGTCCGTCGATGGCGAGATCGTCGTCGAGCCGAAGAAGCCGGTGGTGCAGTTCGGACCGGTCGCCGTCGCCGTGCCGCCCGGCGCCTTCCTGCAGGCCACGGAAGCCGCCGAGCAGGCGATGGCCGGCCTCGTCGGCCAGCATCTGTCGCGCGCGAAGAAGGTCGCGGATCTGTTTGCCGGCTGCGGCAGCTTCGCGCTCAGGCTGGCGGCGAAATCCGAGGTTCATGCCGTCGAAGGCGAAGCCGCGGCACTTGCCGCGCTCGACCGTGCCTACCGCTTCGCCACCAGCCTGAAGCGGGTGACCAGCGAACGCCGCGACCTGTTCCGCAGGCCGCTGACCTTCAAGGAGTTGAACGCCTTTGACGGCCTGGTCTTCGACCCGCCGCGCGCCGGCGCCGAGGATCAGTCCAAGCAGATTGCCCGCTCCGACGTGCCGCTGGTCGCGGCCGTCTCCTGCAATCCGGTGACGCTGGCGCGGGATTTGCGCATCCTTCTCGACGGCGGCTACACGCTGAAAAGTGTCACTCCGATCGACCAGTTCCTGTGGTCGTCACACGTCGAGGCCGTGGCGCTCTTGGAAAAGCCAAAGCGGCGGCGCTAGTCGGCTGCCGGAGGTTCACTGGAAAGATTGTGAAGTCGCTGTTCTTTCGGTGAAATTGTGCCCTAAAGCCGCCTTTTTGCCGGGCCTTAATTTCGCTGTTAGGGAAACATTCCTGCCTCTCTGGCGTTATCGCGCGGGTCCGGCGTTATCGCGCGGGATGGATGGCGAACAAGGATGGCGAATTGCTATGCTCTCGCTTCGGAAAGTCATCGGTCTTCTCGTTGTTCTCATCGCGTTCACCGTCGCCTCCGCGACGGGTGTGCTCGCGCAACAGCAGAAACGTCTCGCTTTCGTCATCGGCAACGCCGCCTATCCCTCCGATGCGCTGGTCACCTCCGCGAACGACGCCGGTCTGATCGCGCAGACCCTGCAAGCAGCCGGGTTCGATGTGGTCGGCGCGCGCGATGTCGACCAAGAATCGCTGCGTGGCGCGCTGCGTGATTTCCTTGCGAAAGTTTCCGCCGCCGGTCCGGACGCTACCGTTTTCGTGTACCTCGCCGGCCGTGGCGTGCAGTTCGAAGGCGAGAACTACTTCTTGCCGGTCGATGCCCAGATCGCCAATCCGGCCGACGTGCCGCTCCAGGCCATGCGGCTCTCCGATATCACCAAGTCGCTGGCCGGACTGCCGACGAAGGTTAATATAGTCGTCCTCGACGCGGCCCGGCCGAATGCCCTCCCAAAAATGAGCCAGCCGCTGGCCAGCGGGCTGGCGCTAGTCGACCCCGACCCCAATATGCTGATCGCGTTCAACGCCGCCCCCGGAACGGTTGCGCCGGAAGGCAAGGGCCCATACGGCGCCTATGCCCAGGCGCTCGCCGAGATGATGCGCGACGGCGGCTTGTCGCTCGACGAGGTTTTCGACCGCACGCGGCTACGCGTCAACGAGGTGACGCAAGGCGCCGAAATCCCGTGGAGTGTCTCGAAGATCGATGCGCCTTTCGTCTTCTTCGAGCGCGCTCCGGACGCGCCGCCGCCGAAGGTTTCCGAGGCCGAAGAACGGACTAACCGGACCAGGGCGATCCGCGACTTCAATGCGCACGACGCGTATCTCGCGGCACTCGATCGCGACACGATGCGCGGCTACGAGGATTTCATCGTCGCCTATCCGCACGACCCAATGGCCAAGCGCGTGCGCGCCATCATCGCGGCGCGACGCGAGGCGATCACCTGGCGTGAAACATGGCTGCGGGACACGCCGGAGGCCTATTGGTCCTACCTCGAACGCTATCCGCACGGGCCGCATGCCTGGGACGCGCGGCGCCGGCTGGAGCATTTCGACGCCGAGCTCGAGCCACCGGCGAGCTTCACAGTTATCGTGTACGATGTGCCGCCGCCGCCGGAGGAGGAAATCGTCTATGTCGATAGGCCGGTGCTCTATTTCGACGATCCGGATTTCGATTTCGAGCCTCCGCCGCCGGTCGACGTGATATTCCTGCCGCCTCCGCCGCCGGATTTTGTCGTGCTGCCGCCGCCTCCGCCGCCGGTCGATGTTTACGTCCTGCCGACGCCGGTCTTCGTCCCCGTGCCGGTCTGGGTCAGGCCGCCACGTGACATCGTGCCGCCGCCGGACAACATCATTTTCAACAACATCCACAACACGACCGTCATCAACAACATCAATAACACCACGATCCGCAACGAGACCGCCAATCAGGCCGGGCAGCCAGACGGCAATGCAGAGGGCGGCCTCACCGCAGGCCAGAAAGTGACCGGAGCTGCCATCGGTGCCGGCGCGACGCTGGCGGCCAGGGTCGCGCTGCCGCCGCTCTTGAAGAAGAGGGCGGCCGTATCGGGTCAGGCTCAGTTCAATCAGAATCAAGGCGGCCAGAATGAGGGCGCCTTGCCACTGAAGCCCGGTCAGGGTGTGACGCAGGGCCAGCAGCCTGGTGCCGCGGGTCCGCTGTCGAAGAACCTGTCCACCCGCAAGCTCGGAACCGACCACGCCTTGCCGGGAGCCGATGGCAAAACGCTGCCGCTCGTCAACGGCAAGCCGGTGCTCAACGGCCAGAATCTGCCCAACGACAGGTCGAGGAAGCTGCTTGGCAAGCAAGGCATTGTCGAGGGCAACCAGGAGGCGACGGGAGATGCCGGCGCCGCGGCGACCGGAGTGCAGGGCACGGATCAGCAGAAGGGCAAGAAAATCCGCAAACTGCCGACCGTCAACGGCTTACCCGCCGATAACGGGCTGAGCGCACGGGAAAAGTTCAGGAAGAACAATCCCAACGCGTTGTCCGACCAGGGCAACGGCAAACCGAAGAGGCTGATGCGCAAGGATTTGTCAGCCGGCCAGTCCATAGTCGAACCAGGCGATCAGGGCTCGGCCAACAGAAACGACAAAGGCAGGAAATTCGGCAAGCTGCCGACCGTCAATGGTGAGCCGGCTGACAACCGGCCGAGCGTGCAGAAGCACCTGAGGAAGAACAATCCGGACGTGTTCTCCGACCAGGGCTCGATCGACGGGAACGTCAAGAAGTTTCGCAGACTGCCGACCGTCAATGGTGCGCCGGCCGACAATGGGCCGAGTATGCAGAAGCGGCTCAGGAAGAACAATCCGGATGTCTTCTCCGGCGAGAATCAGGGCTCCACCGGCGGGAACGACGGGGCCAGGAAGTTCCGCAAGCCGCAGAATGAGGAAGGTTCCGTCGGCCCGGAAGTCAACGTCCAGCGCAATTTCAAGGTCAACCGGCCGAACGAGAATGTGCAGCGCCAGCTCAAGCTTCAGGAAAACCCCAACGCTCAGGAGCGGCGTCTGCCACAACAGCCCAAGGAACAACCGCCGCAGGGTAACAACAAGAAATTCGCCTGCGGCAACCCGGGCGAGCCGCCCTGCAAACAATAGCGGCAGGGGTTGGACAGCAATTCTCCGTTGATGGGCCGGGGTTTCCTGGCTCATCGCCTGCAAATCAAGTGATCGCTGGCTCGCGGCGCTTCAGCGGATGCTGGCTGCACGGGACAGGCGGACAATTCGGCCTATGAGCTCGGCGATAGCCGCTTTGCCGTGCCGCCACGCTGGTTGATCGAAACCCAGGTGTTCGGGTTCTGCTGCGACTGCCGCTTCAGGAAATAATAGCCGGTGGCATTCCACGGCCTAACCTCGTCGACCAGATTGTCCAGCACGAGATCGCCCTTGTCGGTCTTCACCGTCAGGATGGTATGGC
Source organism: Mesorhizobium sp. (assembly GCF_004963255.1). Taxonomy (GTDB): domain Bacteria; phylum Pseudomonadota; class Alphaproteobacteria; order Rhizobiales; family Rhizobiaceae; genus Mesorhizobium. The sequence continues at coordinate 69,085 of NZ_SUGA01000005.1, forward strand.
CCTCATTGTGCAGGTCGCGAACCACGGTCATCAGCAATGCCTGCCGGGGAAATCCTGCTTCCTGGAGAAGCTTGCGCTTGTAGAGCGCGTAGATCTTGCAATCGCCCTTGCCGTCCACGGGATAGTCCCAGTGATCCATCATCGTGCCCCAGTGATCGTAGTTGCTGACGGGCTTGATGGAGCGGTTCGCCTTCTGGTTTACCCGCTTGAGGATGCTCATGTTCCGCGCGGTCAGCTTGACACTGGCGGCCGGCAGGGCAGGCACCTTGCACTCCTTCGGCCGGCGATGACAGAAATCGAGCCACCCATACGGGACGCTGGTGCTGCCGCCGACTGCGGCGGAACTGGCGACAGGTCGTGTCGACGCTAGCTTGAACAGCGACGACTGCGCCGCCGCAGGGCCTGACGGCAGCGAAGTCGCGCCGATCAACGAGACAAAACCAAGGAAGAGGGAAGAGGTCAGGACGCCTGGGGAATGCTTCACTACCGACACCACCGCAACGAGAAGACTGGCCGCAGGCTAATGGGCAGAGGCAGGCCAACGCAACTGAACAATTAATAATGTTCTAACGCGATTGTGTTTTGCGTTGGGCGAAGGCTGCCGCAGACCGGTCTCAAACGGCAGTTTGGCGCCGCTGCGCTTCAGCGGACAAGGCGATGTCGATATCCTCCAGTGTTTTTGGCTTGCCAGGGGGAGGTAGGATACCGAACACGTCCTTTGCTCGCGTCGGGGCAAAGCGCGTTGCCGGTTTCAGATCAGCGCCCTCTGATGGGCTTCGGATTTCGACATTACGGGCTCCGTCGGTGAGCATCGCAGGCACGCCAGAATTGCGGGACGGCTCCGGCGCCTCAAACCCTGGTGCCGCCCACCGTCATCTGGTTCATCCGCAGATGCGGCTGGCCGACGCCCACCGGCACGCCCTGTCCAGCCTTGCCGCACATGCCGATGCCGTTGTCGAGCTTCATGTCGTTGCCGATCATGCTGACGCGGTGCATGGCGTCCGGCCCGTTGCCGATCAGCATCGCGCCCTTGATCGGCTGCGTCACCTTGCCGTTCTCGATCATGTAGGCCTCGGTGCAGCCGAACACGAACTTGCCGGACGTGATGTCGACCTGGCCGCCGCCGAAGGAGACGGCGTAGATGCCGTTCTTGACCGAGGCGATGATCTCTTCCGGCTGCATGTCGCCCGCGGTCATGTAGGTGTTGGTCATGCGCGGCATCGGCTGGTGCGCATAGCCCTCGCGCCTTCCGTTGCCCGTCGCCTTCATGCCCATCAGCCGGGCGTTCTGGCGGTCCTGCATGTAGCCGACGAGCTTGCCGTCCTCGATCAGCACGTTGCGCGCCGAAGGCGTTCCTTCGTCGTCGACGGTGAGCGAGCCGCGCCGCTCGGGGATGGTGCCGTCGTCGACAACCGTGACGCCCTTCGCCGCTACCTGCTGGCCCATCAGGCCGGCGAAGGCCGATGTCTTCTTGCGGTTGAAATCGCCCTCGAGCCCGTGGCCTACCGCTTCGTGCAGCATCACGCCCGGCCAGCCGCTGGACAGCACGATGTCGAACGTTCCGGCGGGCGCTGGAACCGCCTCGAGATTGACCAGCGCCTGCCGCAGCGCCTCGCTTGCCGCATGCTTCCAGCTTTCCTCGCTGACGAACTCGCCGAAGCTCTTGCGGCCGCCCATCCCGTAGGAGCCGCTCTCCTGCCGGTCGCCGCTGCCGACCACGACCGATACGTTGATCCTGACCAGCGGGCGGATGTCGCGCACGATCTGGCCGTCGCCACGCACGATCTCGACATGCTGCCAGGATGCGGCCAGCGAGGCCGTCACTTGGCGCACGCGCGGATCCTTCGCGCGCAGCCAGCCGTCGATCTCCTGCAACAGCTTGGCCTTGGCCTCGAAGGAAGGCGAGGGGATGGGGTTCTCGTCGCCATAGAGGTGGCGGTTGGTGCGGGCCGGCGCGCCGGCAAGCGTGCCGGAATAGCCGCCCTTGACCGCCGAGACGGCATCGGCTGCGCGCAGCAGCGAAGCTTCGGAAAGATCGCTGGAATGCGCATAGCCGCTGGCCTCGCCGGCCACGGCGCGCAGGCCGAACCCCTGATCGGTGTTGAAATTGGCCGTCTTCAGCCGGCCATTGTCGAACATCAGCGCCTCGCTCTCGCTGTATTCGAGGAACAGCTCGCCGTCGTCGGCGCCCTTGATGGTCTCGGTGACGATCTCCTTGACGCGATCATCGGAAATATCGAATTGGCCGATCAGGCTGTTCATGGCAAATCCATTCGTGGAAACAAATCTTGCAACGGATGTAGGCGCGAAGCTGCCGCCAGACAATCGCCGACGAGAATGAAGCCGGCGATTGCGACGCCGTCACCTGCCGTTGACGAAGTCCTTGATGTTGCCGGCCATCGCGTTCCAGTTGGAGAACTGCTCCTCCAGATTGGCCCTGGTGATGCCGCCGGCGAAGCTGACATCCATCTTGAAATTCGAGCCGTCGCCCGAATAGGCCTTCACCCAGCGGTACTTTGCGTTCCAGGCGTTGGCCTGGTCGGCGGTCAGCGGATCTGTGTAGCCGGTCGAGAACTGCAGCGACTTGCAGTTCTCATGGTCTTCGCAGCCGTAGAAATAGATGACGTATTTGACGCCTTCGACGCGGCCGGAGATCATCGGGTCGCCATTGTCGTCCTTGTCCATCCTGGCCGAGCCGAAGCCCTTGGCGATGTCGAGAACCGTGGCGGGATCCGGCGTCTGGAGGATTTCGGCATCCTCGGCCCGGGCTGCCGAGGCCGCGCAGGCTAGCGCCAGACCTGCAATGGAAATGGTCAACGTCGCGCGCATCAAGCCTCCTGGCCGCCCTCCTGGCCGCCAAGCGCGCATCACCGCCGCACCTTGGGCATGAGGGACGGCCGCTGCGCGTGGGCGACAAGATCAAGGTAGGGCGGCGAAGCCTTCCGCAAAGCCCTTGAGGTCGACGGGAATGCCGATGCCTTCTTCCGGCGTCTGAAAGACGATGAAGGTAGCCGAGGTGCCGCTCTTCAACGTGTCGAGCAGCGGCTTTTCGAGGATCACTTCGGCATAGCAGCCGTCCTGGAAGCAGCGCACGAAATAGGCGCGGCCGATATCCTTGCCGTCGACATTGAGGCCGAGGCCGTTGGGCAGGAGAACGCCGAGCGGCGCCAGCACGCGCAGGATCTCGGCCTTGTTGTCGGCGGTGCGCAGCACCACGACCGAAAGGCCCATTTCAGGACGATCCTCGGCGACGACATTCTGCATCATCACGCATTGCTCGGAGGTCGCGCCCGCCGGCGTGTCGCAGATGATCGACCATGCGCCATGCGTCGACTTCACCGTGCCGCTGGGCGGCGTGGCGTTGTTCGGCGAGGCGGCGGCGCCAACGGCTATGCCGACACCGAGCAAGGCGACGGCAAGAACGACCTTCGCCAAGGTTCTCGAAAGCCAGGAAGTCATGACGGCTCCATTGCGAATCACGGCACTTTAAGCTGCGCCCGGGCCAAGTAAAGGACGAGACCGTCGCCGGTGCGCCCCGATACCGGCAATTGCGTGCTTTTCCAAAGCAAATTCGCCCGAATTGGGGCCGCCCGGCATATAGCATGGCGAGCGCCGAACACGGCCTTCGGGCTGCGCGCAAAAATGCCGCACGGTTTCCTCCGCTCCTTTCTTGCGGAGGGAAATAGAGTATGGTTTGAACCACCCAGGGACAGACCGGGATTCCCAATCCCGGCATCGTCCGCTATTGGTGCGACAAAATCGCGGGAAGTGGGAGACGAGAGGGCGATGAGGAAATTCCTGGCAAGCGCTAAATTCTTGGCAGGTACGGCAGCTTCGGCCGTGCTCTTCTCCGGTGCGGCCCGTGCCGACCAGCCGCGGGAATGGGAGGTGACCTTCCAGGCTCCGGCCACCGAGATGATGCGGCAGATCGAGCGGTTCGGGAACTACACCATGTGGTTCATCGTCCCGATCACCGTTCTCGTGCTGGTGCTTTTGCTGGTCTGCATCGTCAAGTTCCGCGCCAGCGCCAATCCGGTGCCGTCGAAGACCAGCCACAACACGCTGATCGAGGTGATCTGGACGGTCGGGCCGGTGATCGTGCTCTTGCTTATCGCCATTCCCTCCTTCCAACTGCTCACCGCGCAGTACACGCCGCCGGAAGAAGCCAAGCTCACCGTCAAGGCGACCGGCAACCAGTGGAACTGGGATTACGAATACCAGGTCGACAAGACCTTCTCCTTCAACTCGGCGGTTCTGCAGGATGGCGACCGCGCCAAGGCCGGCAAGGAGGATCGCGCCCTCTATCCGCGCCTGCTCGCGGTCGACAACGAGCTGGTCGTGCCGGTCAGCACCACGACCCGGGTGCTGATCACCGCGACCGACGTCATCCACTCCTTCGCCGTGCCGTCCTTCGGCATCAAGATGGACGCCGTTCCCGGCCGCACCAACGAGACCTGGTTCAAGGCGGAGAAGGAAGGCCTCTACTACGGCCAGTGCTCGCAGCTCTGCGGCAAGGATCACGCTTTCATGCCGATCGCGGTCCGCGTCGTTTCCGATGCGCAGTTCAAGACCTGGCTGGAGACGGCCAAGACCGACGTGCCCGCCGCCAACAAGGCGCTGATGGCCGAGATCGATGGTACCAACAAGATAGCGGCCGCCGGCAACTGATGCCGCGGGTTAGCAAGATTTAGGGAACGGAGCGGAACATGGCAGAGGCTGCAGCTCACGATCACGGCGACCACAGGCCGCATGGCTGGGTCCGCTGGGTCTACTCGACCAACCACAAGGACATCGGCACGCTCTACCTGATCTTCGCGATCATGGCCGGCATTATCGGCGGCGCGCTCTCGGTCGCCATCCGCATGGAGCTGCAGGAGCCGGGCATCCAGATCTTCAGCGGTCTGGCGCAGATGGTCTACGGCATGCAGGGCGACGCCGCCATAGACGGTGGCAAGAGCATGTACAATGCGTTCGGCGCCGCGCACGGCCTGATCATGATCTTCTTCATGGTCATGCCGGCTCTCATCGGCGGCTTCGCCAACTGGATGGTGCCGATCATGATCGGCGCGCCGGACATGGCGTTCCCGCGCATGAACAACATCTCCTTCTGGCTGCTGCCTCCGGCCTTCATCCTGCTGCTCTCCTCGATGTTCGTGCCGAGTGCGCCAGGTGCCTTCGGTGTCGGCGGCGGCTGGACGATCTACCCGCCGCTCTCGACCTCCGGCCAGCCCGGTCCCGCGATGGATCTGGCGATCCTGTCGATCCACATCGCCGGCGCTTCGTCGATCCTCGGCGCCATCAACTTCATCACCACCATCTTCAACATGCGCGCTCCCGGCATGACGCTGCACAAGATGCCGCTGTTTGCCTGGGCCGTGCTGATCACCGCCTTCCTGCTGCTCTTGTCGCTGCCGGTTCTGGCGGGCGCCATCACCATGCTGCTCACCGACCGCAATTTCGGCACCGCCTTCTTCGTGCCGGACCAGGGCGGTGACCCGCTGCTCTTCCAGCACCTGTTCTGGTTCTTCGGTCATCCCGAAGTGTACATCCTGATCCTGCCGGGCTTCGGCATCATCAGCCACATCGTCTCGACCTTCTCGAAGAAGCCCGTCTTCGGTTATCTCGGCATGGCCTACGCCATGGTCGCGATCGGCGCCGTCGGCTTCATCGTCTGGGCGCACCACATGTACACGACCGGCCTGTCGCTCGACACGCAGCGCTATTTCGTGTTCGCCACCATGGTCATCGCGGTGCCGACCGGCGTGAAGATCTTCTCCTGGATCGCCACCATGTGGGGCGGCTCGATCTCCTTCAAGCCGCCGATGCTGTGGGCGCTGGGCTTCATCTTCCTGTTCACCATCGGTGGCGTCACCGGCGTCCAGCTCGCCAATGCCGGCCTCGACCGTTCGCTGCACGACACCTATTTCGTGATCGCCCACTTCCACTACGTGCTGTCGCTGGGCGCCGTGTTCGCGATCTTCGCCGGCTGGTACTACTGGTTCCCGAAGATGACCGGCTACATGTACTCGCCGGTGATCGCCAACACCCACTTCTGGGTCACCTTCGTCGGCGTCAACCTGATCTTCTTCCCGCAGCACTTCCTCGGCCTCGCCGGCATGCCGCGCCGCACCGTCGACTATCCTGACGCGTTCGCCGGCTGGAACATGATCTCGTCCTACGGCTCCTACATCGCGGCCGTCGGCGTCGCGATCTTCCTCTACGGCGTGTTCGAGGCCTTCCAGAAGAAGCGCGTCGCGGGCGCCAATCCGTGGGGCGAAGGTGCCACCACGCTCGAATGGCAGCTGCCTTCGCCGCCGCCCTTCCACCAGTGGGAGCAACTGCCGAAGATCAAGTAAGGCAGCCCTATTACGAGACCGCCGGACAGCCGGCGGTCTTGGCCAACGGAATAATGGACTTTAAGTACGCATGGCCCTTGCCGACCACAGATTGATGAAGGACGCGGGCTTTCGCATATCGGAAGCGACAGCGGGCGATTACTTCGCCCTGCTGAAGCCGCGCGTCATGTCGCTGGTCGTCTTCACCGCCTTTGTCGGCCTGGTCGCCGCGCCCGTCGCCATCAATCCGCTGATCGCGATGGTCGCCATCCTGGCAATCGCCATAGGCGCCGGCGCCTCCGGCGCGCTCAACATGTGGTACGACGCCGATATCGATGCGGTGATGACCAGGACAGCTTCCCGCCCGGTGCCGGCGGGCCGCGTCACGCCAGGCGAGGCGTTGACCTTCGGTCTTGTCCTTTCGGTGCTGTCGGTGATGACGCTCGGCGTGCTGGTCAACTGGCTGTCGGCATCGCTTCTCGCCTTCACCATCTTCTTCTATGCCGTCATCTACACGATGTGGCTGAAGCGCTGGACGCCGCAGAACATCGTCATCGGTGGCGCCGCAGGCGCCTTCCCGCCGGTGATCGGCTGGGCCGCCGTGACCGGCTCGGTCAGCCTCGAAAGCGTGATCCTGTTCCTGATCATCTTCCTGTGGACGCCGCCGCATTTCTGGGCGCTGGCGCTGTTCAAGTCCGACGACTACGCCCGCGCCGGCATCCCGATGATGCCGAACGTCGCCGGCCAGGCCTCGACCCGCCGGCAGATCTTCGCCTATGCGCTGATCCTGGCGCCGATCGGCGTGCTGCCCTGGGCGCTCGGCTATACCACCGCCGGCTACGGCGTGGTTTCCGCGGCGCTGGGACTCGGCTTCGTCTGGTATGCCTGGAAAGTGCTCGGCATAGCCGACGGCGATCGCGCGATGAAACCGGCCAAGGCGCTGTTCGGCTATTCGCTGCTCTATCTCTTCGCCATCTTCGCTGCCTACCTCGTCGACTGTGTGGTCGGGCGCGCCCTCATCATGGGGGGGATATGATCGTGGCCGACAAGAAGATCGAACTGGTCACGCTCACCGAGCGCCAACTGAAGGCGCGCCGCAATCGTTCCGCGGCCATCGGCCTGGCGTTGGCCGCTTTGGTCATCATCTTCTACGTCGTCACCATCGCGCGCTTCGGCCACCATGGCGCGAGCCTGACCGGCTCGGGTCTGTTCGGAGGCGGCTGATGAGCGGCAACGTGAGCAAGCCCCGCAAGCTGAACAACGGCATCGTCGCCGCTGTCTGCCTCGCCTTCTTCACCGGCATGGTCGGGATGGCCTACGCGGCGGTGCCGCTCTACAAAATGTTCTGCCAGGTCACGGGCTATGGCGGCACCACGCAGCGCGCGGAGAAGCAGTATGCCGGCCGCGTGCTCGACCGTGACATCACCATCCGCTTCGATGCCAACACCAACGGCATTCCGTGGCAGTTCGAGCCGGTCGCCCGCTCGGTGACGATCAAGATCGGTGAGACGACGCAGGCGCATTACAGCGCCACCAACAAGTTCGACCGCCCCATCACCGGCCGCGCCTCGTTCAACGTGCAGCCGGAAATGGCCGGCGCCTATTTCAACAAGGTGGAGTGCTTCTGCTTCACCGACACGACGCTGAAGCCCGGCGAGACGCTGGACATGCCGGTCGTGTTCTATGTCGATCCAGACATCGTCAACGTGCCGGAACTGAAGGACTTGAAGACCATTACCCTGTCCTACACGATGTTCCCGGTCGAAAAGAAACAGCCGGTCGCTTCGTCGGCGCCGGCCGCTGGCAGCAGCAAAAAAATTCCAGATTCCGAAGCAAGCCTCGGGGGTTGATATGGCAGACGCGCACGCAAAACCACACCACGACTACCATCTCGTCAACCCGAGCCCCTGGCCCTTCCTGGGTTCGGTCGGCGCGCTGGTCACCGCCATCGGCGGCGTCTGCCTGATGCAGTATCTGAAGGGCGGCAACTTCCCGGTCTTCGGCCACAACATCGCCAATCCGTGGCTGTTCTTCATCGGCATGATCATCGTGCTCTACACGATGTTCGCCTGGTGGTCGGACACCATCAAGGAAGCGCATGAGGGCTACCACACGCGCGTCGTGTCGCTTCACCTGCGCTACGGCATGATCATGTTCATCGCCTCCGAGGTGATGTTCTTCGTCGCCTGGTTCTGGGCCTTCTTCGACGCAAGTCTCTTCCCCGGCGAGGCAAATCAATATGCCCGCACCGCCTTCACCGGCGGCGTATGGCCGCCGAAGGGCATGGAAGTCCTCGACCCCTTCCACCTGCCGCTTTACAACACCATCATCCTGCTCCTGTCGGGCACGACGGTGACCTGGGCGCACCACGCGTTGCTGCATGGCGACCGCAAGGGCCTGGTCAACGGTCTGGTGTTGACCGTCGGCCTCGGCATGCTGTTCACCATGGTGCAAGCCTACGAGTACATGCACGCGCCCTTCGCGTTCAAGGAATCGATCTATGGCGCCACCTTCTTCATGGCGACCGGCTTCCACGGCTTCCACGTCATCATCGGCACCATCTTCTTGGCTGTCTGCCTGGTGCGCGCCATGCGCGGCGACTTCACGCCGAAGCAGCATTTCGGCTTCGAGGCGGCCGCCTGGTACTGGCACTTCGTCGACGTGGTCTGGCTGTTCCTGTTCAGCGCCATCTATGTCTGGGCCTCGAACGGCGCGCTGATCGAAGGCCACTGATAGAGGGCAATTTCGGGAAAAACGCGTAGCGATTTTTCCGGAATTGCTTGGAGCGACGGGCGGCCGCGGCGACGTGGCCGCCTTATCTTTTCAAGCGAAAGGGTCTACGGTGCCGGTATGAGCGAAGACAAGGCGATCTGGCCCCCCATCGACCCGATCTCGGCGGGCCTGCATGGCCGCTGCCCGCGCTGCGGCGAGGGCAAGCTGTTCTCGGGTTTCCTCACCGTCGGCAAGCGCTGCTACAATTGCGGGCTCGACTATTCCTTCGCCGATGCCGGCGATGGGCCGGCGGTGTTCGTCATTCTGATCATCGGCTTCCTCGTCGTCGGCCTCGCGCTCTGGATGGAGGTGACGCTCAGCCCGCCGCTCTGGCTGCACTTCATCTTGTGGATACCGCTGGCTCTGGTGCTCTGCCTGACGGCGCTGCGCCTGATCAAGGGCGTGCTGATCACCTTGCAGTACTCGAAGAAGGCCTCCGAGGGCAGGCTGGAATCCCACGAATGACCGAGGCGACCGGATCGGCGGCCGGGCGTTCGCGGCCGCGTTCGGCGTTGCTTATCGGCCTCGGCCTCGTCCTGTTCGCCATCCTGATCGGGCTCGGCACCTGGCAGGTCCAACGCCTGCACTGGAAGGAAGACCTGCTCGCGACCATCGACAAGCGCACGCATTCCGCGCCATTGCCGCTGGCCGACGTCGAGAGGGAGTTCGCCGCTTCCCACGATGTTGACTACACCCCGGTGACGGTGACGGGCACCTTCCTGCATCAGGGCGAGCGGCACTTTTTTTCGACCTGGCAAGGCGACAGCGGCTTCAACGTATACACGCCCCTGCAGCTCGAGGACGGCCGCTTCGTGCTCATCAACCGCGGCTTCGTTCCCTACGACCTCAAGGATCCGGCCAAGCGCCGACAGGGCGCAATTGCCGGCAAGGTGACGGTCACCGGGCTTGCGCGCAACCCTCTGCCCAGCAAGCCGTCGATGATGCTTCCCGACAATGACGTCGCCAAGAACATCTTCTACTGGAAGGACCGCGATGTCATGGCGGCGACCGCCGGCCTGCCGGCGGGGTTCGTGCTGGTGCCGTTCTTCATCGATGCCGACAAGACGCCGAACCCCGGCGGCCTGCCCGTCGGCGGCGTCACCATCATCGACCTGCCCAACAATCACCTCCAATATGCGGTCACCTGGTATGGCTTGGCCGCGGCTCTCGCCGCCGTGCTGATCCTGAGGCTGCGCCGCCCGGCAAAGGAAGCGTGAAGCCCGCGCTCTTGACAGGGCAGGGGTGCGCACTTCATTTCGCGTGAAGCTATTCCAGGAAAAGTGTGAGCGGTTTTCCGTCCGGAATTGCGTCAAAACAAAGAGATAGTTTCCGACTTAACCGGCCAGAATTCATGATTGAGAAAAAGCCACCGCTCACGATCAGGCTCTGCCAGCCGCGCGGCTTCTGCGCCGGCGTCGACCGCGCCATCCAGATCGTCGTGCTGGCGCTGAAGAAATACGGCGCGCCGGTCTATGTCCGCCACGAGATCGTGCACAACCGCTACGTCGTCGAAGGGCTGCAGAGCCTCGGCGCCGTCTTCATCGAGGAACTGTCCGAGATTCCGCCGGAGCATCGTCAGTCGCCCGTGGTCTTTTCCGCGCATGGCGTGCCGAAATCGGTGCCGGCGGATGCCGAGGCGCGCAATCTCTTCTACCTTGACGCCACCTGCCCGCTGGTCTCCAAGGTGCACAAGCAGGCGATGCGCCACCAGCGGCTCGGCCGCCATGTGCTTCTGATCGGACACGCCGGGCACCCGGAGGTGATCGGCACGATGGGCCAGTTGCCGGAAGGCGCCGTGACGCTGATCGAGACCGAGGCCGACGCCGCGCGCTTCGTGCCCGTCGACGCATCGGCGCTGGGCTTCGTCACCCAGACGACCTTGTCGGTCGAGGACACCGCCGGCATCATCCGGGCTCTGCAGGAGCGGTTTCCCGAATTGCACGCGGCCGCGGCCGAATCGATCTGCTATGCCACCACCAACCGCCAGGAAGCGGTGAAGGAGACGGCCGCCGGCGCCGATCTTTTCCTTATTGTCGGCGCGCCCAATTCGTCCAATTCGCGTCGTCTTGTCGAAGTGGCGGAGCGCGCCGGCGCCACCATGTCGCTTCTCGTGCAGCGCGCCGCCGAAATTCCGTGGGATGAGATCGCCGGGATCAGGACACTTGGCCTGTCGGCCGGCGCCTCGGCGCCGGAGATCATCGTCGACGAGATCATCGACGCGTTCCGGCAGCGCTTCGACGTCACCATCGACCTGGCCATCACGGCCACGGAAACGGAGGATTTTCCGGTGATGCGGGTGCTGCGCGATGTCGAACTCACGGCGGCCGACATGGCCTTCGTCAATGGAGCGGCGTGAAACGGGATGGCCGTCTACACCGACGTCAACGAAGGCGAACTGACCGCGTTCCTCAGAGCCTATCCGGTCGGCGAACTGCTCTCCTACAAGGGCATCGCCGAGGGAACCGAGAATTCCAATTTCCTGGTCCACGCCTCGACCGGCTCCTACATCCTGACCCTTTATGAGAAGCGCGTCGACAAGGCCGACCTGCCGTTTTTCCTCGGCCTGATGGGCCATCTCGCCAGGAAAGGCATTTCCTGTCCGCTGCCTGTTACTGCGCATGACGGCACCGTCATCGGCACGCTCGCCGGCCGTCCGGCCGTCATCATCACCTTCCTCGAAGGCCTGTCGCTCAGGCGCCCGACCGCCGCGCATTGCGCTGAAGTGGGCAAGGCGCTCGCCAGCCTCCATATTGCCGGCCAGGATTTTCAGATGAGAAGGCCGAACGCGCTGGCGATCGACGGCTGGCGCAAGCTCTGGGCGGCCTCGCGCGAGCGCGCCGACGAGGTCGAGCCGGGCCTTGCCGCCGAGGTCGACGCCGACTTCGCCGATTTCGAGCGCAACTGGCCGAGCGGCCTGCCGCAAGGCATCATCCACGCCGACCTGTTCCCAGACAATGTCTTCTTCCTAGGCGAGAAGCTGTCCGGGCTGATCGACTTCTATTTCGCCTGCGACGACCTCTACGCCTACGATGTCGCCACCTGCCTCAACGCCTGGTGCTTCGAGAAGGACTTTTCCTTCAACCTGACCAAGGGGACGGCGCTGCTCGCCGGTTATCAGTCGGTGCGGCCGCTTGGAAACGACGAGAAGGCGGCTATGCCGATCCTGGCGCGCGGCTCGGCGCTGCGCTTCATGCTGACCCGCCTCTATGACTGGCTGACCATTCCGGATGGCGGGCTGGTGATGAAGCGCGACCCGACCGAATATATCCGCCGCATGCGCTTCCACCGCGCGATCAGGTCGCCATCCGAATACGGGCTGACATGAACAAAAAGATCGAGATCTTCACCGACGGCGCCTGCTCGGGCAATCCCGGGCCGGGCGGCTGGGGCGCCGTGCTGCGCTATAACGGCGTCACCAAGGAATTGTCCGGTGGCGAGGCCGAGACCACCAACAACCGCATGGAGCTGCTGGCCGCCATCACGGCGCTCAATGCGCTGAAGGAACCTTGCACGGTCGACCTCTACACCGACAGCAAATACGTCATGGACGGCATCTCCAAGTGGATCCATGGCTGGAAGAAGAACGGCTGGAAGACCGGCGACAGGAAACCGGTCAAGAATGGCGAGCTCTGGCAGGCGCTCGACGAGGCCAACCGGCGCCACAAGGTCACCTGGTACTGGGTGAAGGGCCATGCCGGCCATCCGGAAAACGAACGCGCCGACGAACTGGCCCGGCAAGGCATGGCGCCGTTCAAGCCGAACCTGGCAAGGCCCGCGCCGGTGGCGGCAGCGTCAACGCAGGAAGGCGCCCCGGCAAGGAAGCCTACACCCAGACGTTCGACCCAAAGTTATTGAGAGTCCGACGGCTTCTCGCTTCAGCGGATCAGCAGCGCCGTCGAGAACATACCGAGCGCGAACACCGTATGCGCCACGAGATTGAGCGCGCGCACCTTCGTTGGGTTGGGGAGCTTGGATGCCGCCCAGCCGGCGCCCATGCCCGGCGCCAGCAGGAACCATCCGGCGCCGACCGTGACGATGCCGAGGATGAAGGCGGGCAGGAAGGTCGGCGCGGCCAGCCAGCCCGCGCCGGCGAGCACGACCAGGATCACGCCATAGAGGATGCCGACGAGATAGTGGAAGACCCAGCCCAGCGCCTTTTCATGCGTATAGGGCGCGGCCTTGCCGATATCGTCGTGAAAGACCTTTTCGGGCAGATGCCGGACCCAGCGTCCGACCATGCCCCAATTGGGCAAGGGTTGGCCGATCGCCTTGTTGAGGATGATCGCCCAGATATCCATGAACACCGTGGCGCCGATGCCGATCGCCACCGCGCGCCAGGCGATGTCGAGCATCAGAGCATGATCCCGAACCGGAGGTCAGCGCACGCAAAAAGTGGGAACCGGTTTTCGAACAAGATCATGCTCCAGCAAAGAGTGAGATCAGGATGGCGGGTCAACGAAACGTCATCCTGATCTAGAGCTGCCCGAGGATATGAGCCGCGCCGCTCTCGTCGACGCCCGGCTTGGTTTCGACATTGAGTGCCACGACCTTGCCGTCGTCGACGATCATCGAAAAGCGTTTCGAGCGCAGGCCCATGCCGGCCGCGGAAAGATCGTTGTCGAGCCCGACCGACTTAGCGAAATCGCCGCTGCCGTCGGCGAGGTAGAGGATCTTGCCTTCGCCGCCGGTGAAGTGCGCCCAGGCGCCCATGACGTGGACGTCGTTGACCGAAACCACGGCGATGGTGTCGACGCCGCGCGCCAGGATGGCGTCATGGTTCTCGAGATAGCCGGGCAGGTGGTTGTTGCTGCAGGTCGGCGTGAAGGCGCCGGGAACGCCGAACAGCACCACCTTCTTGCCGGCGAAAATCTCGTCGCCGGTGATCGGCTTGGCGCCGTCGGCGGTCATCACCTTGAAGTTCGATGCGGGCAGTTTTTCGCCAACCGAAATGGTCATGGGTTCCTCGCTTGCGAGATGGGAAGGATCGACGCCTTCGATACCGGACCGGACGATTTCCCGCAACCATTGCGCTAATGCTGGATCAAGGGAAAGGCAGCAACCCGTCGACCGAACCCTCGGCGCTGGTCAGCGTGTAATACAGCCCGCCATCGCTCGGCGTGGCAGATGGCCGGTCGAGGATCGGCACGGTGAAGACAAGCTTGCCGTCCTTCTGGCTGCGCACCGGCGCGCCGAACATGTAGTCGCGCTCGCCGGCGATGAAGAAGTCGACGGATTCCGGATCGCCGGGCGACTGCGCCTGGACGACAAGGGTCTCGTGGTCGCCGGGCAGCACGTTGATGCCGAAATCGGGCCGGGCCGGGGAGGGCAGCGTCGCAAGCGCGGTTTTGACCAATGCGGCGTCGGTCGCGTTGTCCGGATCGGACGCGGGATCGACGCTGAGCCGGGTCTGCACCGGAATGCAGATCGTCTCGCAGATGCCGAGGAAGACATGGGCGTCGATGGTCGCTGGTTGGCCGGGCGAGGACACCGTGAAGGTCACTGGCAGCGAAACGGGACGATCATAGCCGGCCCATTTGCCGTAGCCGTCGTCATGACGCTGCGGCGGCGGGAAAGACAATTGCGCGTCGGCGATGTTGGTGCTGCCGGATATGTCGAGCTGCGGCGGCACGCCGGCATCGCCCGGGTCGCGCCAATAGGTCTTCCAGCCCGGCTTCAGCGCGATGTCGAGCACGCCGCGGATCTTGCCGGCCTCATCGGGCTTGCCGGTAGTCACCAGCCGGACCTTGCCGCCCTCCGAATTGTACCAGATCGAGGAAGAGGCCTCGGCCGGGAGGCTTGCAGCCCACCCCAAAACGACGCCGAGAACCAGTATCTTCATGTATCGCATGGCGGTGATTTGACCGTCCGTTCTTGGCCGCGCAATGGCCTGATCGCTCTCCCGGTATCATATTTGCGTGACATCGGGGACTGACACCATCTTTTCGGCGCAGCCGAAACGCGTTACCCTCAACCTATGGACTTGCTGCGCCACAAAAAACCGGCCGCCGGACGCGGCTTCCTCGACGACCAGTTCCTGATTGCCATGCCTGGCATGAAGGACGACCGTTTCGCGCGCTCCGTCATCTACATCTGCGCCCACAGCGACGAGGGCGCGATGGGCCTCATCATCAACCAGACGCAGCAGATGCTGTTCCCGGACCTGCTGGTGCAGCTCGGCATCATGAACGAGCAGGAAGCGATCCGCCTGCCGGCGCATACGCGCGATTTCGTCGTGCGCAATGGCGGGCCGGTCGACCGCAGCCGCGGCTTCGTGCTGCACTCCGGCGACTATCGCGTGGAATCCTCGCTCAACGTTTCCGACGATATCTGTCTGACCGCGACCGTCGACATCCTGCGCGCCATCTCCACCGGGCGCGGCCCGCGCCATGCGCTGATGGCGCTCGGCTATTCCGGCTGGGGCGCCGGCCAGCTCGAAACAGAGATCGCCGAGAATGGCTGGCTGACTTGCCCAGCGACGCAGGAACTTCTGTTCGACGCCGATATCGAGCGCAAATACGATCGCATCCTGGCCTCGATCGGTATCGATCTTGCCCATCTGAGCGCCGCCGCCGGCCACGCGTGATCCATCACCGACGCAGACGCCGTTTCGAAACTCGCTCATGCGAGTCATATAGTGGTGATTTCGAGAACCGGAGCGGAGCGTACTTGAAGTACGTGAGCACCGGAAGCGCAGAAAGCGGCACCAGATAGCTGCAGGAGTAGAGCTTCCAAACGGCCTCTAAGCCTGGGTCAGCGGATACTGCTCCCTCAGCGTCTTCAGCACCTGGTCGCCGGGCATCGGCGCGCCGAACATGAAGCTCTGCACATATTCGCAGCCCATCTGGCGGAGTTCCAGCGCATCGCTTTCGTCCGAGATGCCTTCGGCCACGACCGACAGACCGAGCTCATGCGCCATGTTGACCATGGATTTGAGCAGCACGGCGCGCTTCGGTGTGGCGTCGTCAACAAAGCTCTTGTCGATCTTGATCGTGTCGAAGGGGAAGCGCGTCAGATAGGAGAGCGAGGAATAGCCGGTGCCAAAATCATCGAGCGACAGTCCGATGCCGAGCTGCTTCAGCTTGGTCAGCACATGCGCGGTTTGCTCGGGATTGTCCATCACCAGGGATTCGGTGAGTTCGAGCCGGAAGCAGCGCGGCTTCAGATTGGCGCGTGCGATGACGGAGCGCACGTCGCTGACCAGGTCGCGGCGGATCAACTGGCGGCTCGACAGGTTGACCGACACCGACAGCGGCGCGTCGCCGATCTGCTTCTGCCAGCCCGCGAGGTCCTCGGCCGCCTGCTGCATGGCGAACAGGCCGAGCTGCACGATCAGCCCGCAATTCTCCGCCACCGGGATGAAATCCCCCGGCGGGATCATGCCGCGGCGCGGGTGGTCCCACCGCAGCAGCGCCTCGAAGCCGGCGACGCTGCCGTCCTCCAGCCGCACGATCGGCTGGTAGGCAAGCGTGAACTCGCGCCGCTCGATGGCGCGGCGAAGGTCGGATTCGAACTGCAGGCGATCAGTGCCGACGGTGCGGAAGGCAGGCCGGAACGGCTCGATGCGATCGCCGCCGAAGCGCTTGGCCTGGTGCATGGCAAGCTCGGCGTCCTTGACCATGTCCTCGGCGGAAGTCTGCGCCGTCGTCCAGGTGATCAGGCCGATCGAGGCGGTGAGCACGATCTCGCGCTTGGCGAAGGTGATCGGGTTGTTGATCGCGTGCTTGATGGCGTCGGCCATGGCCGCGATGCGGGCAGGGTCCTGCTCGGAAAGCAGCATCAGCGCGAACTGGTCGCCGGCAAAGCGCGACAGAGAATCCTTCGGCTTCAACAGCCGGTGCAGCCGGCGCGCGACGGTGAGCAGAATCGTGTCGCCGGCGGAAATGCCAAGGCCGTCATTGACCTGCTTGAAGCGGTCGATGTCGATGATGAAGACCGTCGGGCGCACCTTGTCCTCGGTGCGGGCGATCGAGATGATCGCCTCCAGCCGGTTCATGAACAATTCGCGGTTCGGCAGGCCGGTGAGGTTGTCGTGCACGGCATCGTGCAGCAGCCTTTCCTCGGATTTCTTCTGCTCGGTGACATCGACCATGGTGCCGACGCAGCGGATCACCTCGCCGTCGGAGCCGATCACCGGGCGGGCGCGCAGCGAGAACCAGTGGTAGTGGCCGTCGGCGCCGCGCAGCCGGAAATTCTGCGCCACCTTGCCGCGGCGGTGCTCCAGCACCACGTCGAGCGTGGTGCGGAAGGTGTCGCGATCATCGGCATGCAGCACCGGGAGCCAGTTGCGGGCGGCGCCGCCAAGGCTGTTGGGCGCAAGGCCGAGCTGCAGGCTGATGTCCGGCTTGGTCACCACGCGGTCGCGCAGCACGTCCCAGTCCCAGACGATGTCGCCCGAGCCGGCGACGGCCAGCGCCTGCCGCTCGAGGTCGGAGAACAGGCCCTGATGCGCCCCGCTGCCGGCAAAGGCATGCTGCATGACGGTGAAGCCGATCAAGAGGATGATCAGGATCAGCCCGCCGCCCAGCGCCGGCTGCGCGATGTCGTTGTCCAGCATGCCGGTGATCGCCATCCACGACCCGCATAGCCAGAGCAGCACCATGACCCAACTCGGCACCAGCATGATGGCCCGGTCATAGCCGCGAATGCCGAGGAAGATGATGAGGCCGAGGCCGGTGAGCGCGGTGGCGGCGAAGGAGATGCGGGCGATGCCGGCGGCGACCGCGGGATCGACGATGGCGACGCCCGCAATCAGAAGCAGGCCAAGGATCCAGACCAGCGCGCCGTAGCTGAAATGGCCATGCCACCGGTTGAGGTTGAGATAGGCGAACAGGAACACCACGAAGGTTCCGGCAAGCGCCACCTCCGTGCCGGCTCGCCATATCTGCTCGTTGCCGGGCGATATCTCGATGATCTTGTTGAGGAAGCCGAAGTCGACGCAGATATAGGCCAGCACCGCCCAGGCGAGCGCCGCGGTCGCCGGAAACATCGAGGTTCCCTTGACCACGAACAGGATCGTCAGGAACAGCGCCAGAAGGCCCGAGATGCCGATCACGATGCCGCGGAACAGCGTGTAGGAATTGACCGAGTCCTTGTAGGAATCCGGGTCCCAGAGATAGACCTGCGGCAGTTTCGGTGAGGCGAGCTCGGCGATGAAGGTCACCACCGTTCCAGGGTTCAGCGTCACGCGGAACACGTCGGCGTCGGGGCTTGTCTGGCGGTCGAGCGCGAAGCCCTCGCTGGGCGTGATCGCGGCGATGCGGGTCGAGCCGAGGTCGGGCCAGAAGATGCCGGAGTTCACCAGGCGGAAATGCGGCGCGACGATCAGGCGGTCGAGCTGCTGGTCGGTGGTGTTGGCCAGCGCGAAGACGGCCCAGTCGCCGCTCGAACGGGCGTCATTGGCCTCCACCTCGATGCGCCGCACGATGCCGTCGGGGCCTGGCGCGGTCGAGACCTGGAAGTTCTCGCCCTGGTTCCGGTAGATTTGCACGGCGCCGGAAAGGTCCAGCGCCTTGTCGTCGCGCGCGATCTTGATGGGCTCGACGGCGAAAGCCGGCATGGCCGCAAAAAACGTGACGACGACCGCCAGAATAAGGGCGAACAGCGACGCTAATCGCGAAAAATTCGTCACATTCAGCCCTTCGTTCCATCACCCGGCGGGTCGTCCGCGATCCGGGCGTAGAGGTAGTGATCCTGCCAGATGCCGTTGATCCTGAGATAGGATCGGAGAAGTCCTTCGCGCCGGAATCCGGCTTTTTCAAGCACGCGGATCGACCGGGCGTTTTCGGGAATACAGGCAGCCTCGATCCGGTGCAACCTCAGCGTATCGAAGGCGAAGCGCGACACCAGCTTGACCGCCTCGGTCATCAGGCCGCGGCTGCCGAAGCGTTCGCCGATCCAGTAGCCGATATGGCCGCTCTGCGCGACACCGTGGCGGATGTTGCCCAGCGTGATGCCGCCGGCAAGCTTGCCGCTCGATTTCTCGAAGATGAAGAAGGCGATGGCCGTGCCCTGCGCGTAATCCTCGCGGTAGCGGCTGATGCGCAGCCGCCAGGCGGTGCGGTCGAGCTCGTCGGGTTGCCAGCGCGGCTCCCAGG
Organism: Mesorhizobium sp.; assembly: GCF_004963255.1. Lineage (GTDB taxonomy): Bacteria > Pseudomonadota > Alphaproteobacteria > Rhizobiales > Rhizobiaceae > Mesorhizobium. The sequence goes on from NZ_SUGA01000005.1 coordinate 88,286, forward strand.
GCTCGAGGAAGGCGCGGCTTTCGCCGCGCACCGTCGACCATTCGCGATAGTCGTTGGTCAGCGGCACGCGCAGCATGACCTTTTCGCCCTTCAGCGCCGGCAGGTCGCGGCGAAAGAAAGGGAGCGCGAACACGACTCTGGAACGGAGGCTAGACGGCGAGCCGGCGGGCCGTCGTCTGCGGACCCGCAAGCGATTCGAGGATCGCCTCATAGGGCGCAAGCGTGCCCACGGGGCCGACCGCGGTCAGCGTCGGCTTGGTCGAGAACAGCCGCGAGGAGAGATCGGTCAGCCGCTCGACGGTCAGCGCCGAAAGGCGCTCCATCAATTCCTCCTTGGCGATCGGCCGGCCGAACAGGAGCAACTGCCTGGCGATCTGAGATGCGCGGCTGGCCGGGCTTTCGGCCGACATGATGAGGCCGGCGCGATATTGCGCGCGCGCCCGGTCGAGCTCTTCCTGCTGGATGCTCTGGCCGGCCTTCTGCAATTCGTCGATGATCACCGGCACCAGCTTGGCGATGTCGCTCTGCCCGGTCGCGGCATGCACGCCGAAGATGCCGGTGTCGGAAAAACCCCAGTGGAAGGCATAGACCGAGTAGCAGAGGCCGCGCTTCTCGCGCACTTCCTGGAACAGCCTGGACGACATGCCGCCGCCCAGGATCATCGACAGCACCTGCGAGGCGTAGAAATCGCGCACATGGTAGGCGCGGCCCTCGAAGCCGAGCACGATCTGCGCATCCATCAGGTCGCGGTCCTCGCGGAAGTCGCCGCCGACATATTGCGCGTATTGCGGGATATTGCCCGCCGCCTTGGCGCGGAAGCCGCCGAGTTTCTTCTCGACCTCGCGCACGAAATTGTCGTGCTTGATGTCGCCGGCCGCCACGAGGACCATGCGCTCGGCGTCGTATTGCCGCTCGATGAAGTCGTGCAGCTGTCCCGAAGTGAAGGATTTGACCGTCTCCGGCGTGCCCAGGATCGAGCGGCCGATGGTCTGATGCCGGAAGGCGGTTTCGGTGAAGCGGTCGAAGACGATGTCGTCGGGCGTGTCGTGCGCGGCGCCGATCTCCTGCAGGATCACATGCTGCTCGCGCTCCAGCTCGTCGGGATCGAATTCGGATTCCTGCAGGATGTCGGCCAGGATATCGACCGCCAGCGGCACGTCGTCGGAAAGCACCCTGGCATAGTAGGAGGTCGTCTCGACGCTGGTGGCGGCGTTGATCTCGCCGCCGACATTCTCGATTTCCGAGGCGATCTCGAAGGCGCTGCGGCGCTTCGTGCCCTTGAACGCCATGTGCTCGAGCAGATGGGCCATGCCATGCTCTTCGTCGCGCTCGTTGCGGGCGCCGGACTTCACCCAGGCCCCTAGGGCAACCGATTCGATGCTTGGAAGGGTTTCGGTGGCGACTGTCAGGCCGTTCGACAGACGGCTTACCTCAACACCCATATGGCAAGTACTCCCTAACGCGCCGCCCGCGAGTGGCGGTTCACGTAATCTTCCACCATTTTCAAGTCGGATGGAAGTATCGTGTATTTTTCGTCGGCTGTCATCAAGCCGCCTAGCCATGCGGGCAGGGCAGGGGTGACGCCGCTCGCTGCCTCGACCGCGGCCGGGAATTTCGCTGGATGCGCGGTGCCGAGCACCAGCATGGGCACCGGACCGGAAGCGTGGGAAGCGGCGACATGAACGGCGGCGGCCGTGTGCGGATCGAGCAGGTAGTTGCTTTTCTCGAGCGTCGCGCGGATGGTGGCCGCGACCTCGTCCACCGTGGCACGGTCGGCGTCGAACTCGGCGCGGATGCGCTTAAGTTCGCCTTCCTCGATGGTGAAGGCGCCCGACTGCTTCAGCCCGTTCATGTAGCGGCGCACCGTTTCGGCGTCGCGGCCAGCCGCCTCGAACAGCAGCCGCTCGAAATTCGACGACACCTGGATGTCCATCGACGGGGAGGTCGTGGCGAACACGCCCCTGGTGCGGTATTCGCCGCTCGCCAATGTGCGCGCCAGGATGTCGTTGTCGTTGGTGGCGATGATCAGCCGCTCGATCGGCAGGCCCATGCGCTTGGCGGCATAACCGGCGAAGATGTCGCCGAAATTGCCGGTCGGCACGGTGAAGGAAACCGGCCGGTCCGGCGCGCCGAGCGACAGAGCGGACGAGAAATAATAGACGATCTGAGCCATGATGCGGGCCCAGTTGATCGAATTGACGCCCGACAGCGACACCCTGTCGCGGAAAGCGTGGTCGTTGAACATATCCTTCACCAGGCCCTGGCAGTCGTCGAAATTGCCTTCGACCGACAGCGCGTGGACGTTTGCCGCGCTCGACGTCGTCATCTGGCGCTGCTGCACCGGCGAGACCTTGCCGTGCGGGAAAAGGATGAAGATGTCGGTGCGGTCGCGGCCGGCGAAGGCGTCGATCGCAGCGCCCCCGGTGTCGCCGGAGGTGGCGCCGACGATCGTCGCGTGCTGTCCGCGTTCGGCGAGCACATGGTCCATCAGCCGCGCCAGCAACTGCATCGCCACGTCCTTGAAGGCCAGCGTCGGGCCGTGGAACAGCTCGAGGATGAAGGTATTCTTGCCGGTCTGCACCAGCGGGCAGACGGCCTCATGCCGGAACGTGGCGTAGGCCTCGCGCACCAGCCGCTCGAAGACGGGCGCCGCGATCTCGCCGCCGAGGAATGGCGTCAAGACGCGGATGGCAAGGTCGGGATAGGCAAGCCCGCGCATGGCGCGGATGTCGGCGGCCGAAAACCGCGGCCATTCGCTGGGCACGTAAAGCCCGCCGTCGCGCGCCAGGCCGGCCAGCACCGCGTCCGAAAATCCAAGCGCGGGAGCATCGCCGCGGGTACTCACATATTGCATCGTAAAAAGCCCATTGCTGCCGGTCGCGTCATCCACGGCAATTGGTTAATTTTCCGAGCCGGCTCAGTCGCATTTTTGCCGCGCCGTTGCTATACGTCACCGGCATTGTGAGAGGGAAGTGCAGTTTCATGGCGTTTTTTTCGGTCAACCGTCGCTTTGTCGCGGGTCTGGCGTTCACCGGCTTTATGCTTGCCGCCGCCGGCTGCCAATCGAGCGACAATGGCATATTGAACCTTGGCATCGGCAAGAAACCCGATCCGACAGCTCCGATACCGCCGCAGGACCCCAAGATACTCGCCAGTCAGCTGCAGGCCTATTGCCCGAAAGTGACGCTGCGCGACGGGACAGCCTTCTTCAACACCTATGCCAAGGGCGCGACGGCGAAGCCGAAGAAAAAGAAGGCTGACGCTGAGGCTGAGGCGGCCGCCGCCGCTGCGGCCCAGACCGGTCCCAACGGCCAGCCGGTCGATCCCGCTCACGATCCGTCCAAGATCATCTACCAGGCCTCGATCTCGGACATGACGCGCGACTGCACCCATGCCAACGGCCAGCTGTCGATGAAGATCGCGGTCGCGGGCAAGGTCGTGCCGGGTCCGATGTTCGCGCCCGGAACCGTCACGATGCCGATCCGCATCGCGGTCCAGCATGGCGACGAGGTGCTTTATTCGCAGCTTCACCAGTACCAGGTGCAGGTCACCGATCCGTCTGCCGCAACCCAGTTCGTCTTCACCGATACCAATGTCGTGGTGCCGGAGCCTTCCGCAAAGGATTACCAGGCCTATGCCGGCTTTGACGAGAACACGCCGGTGCCGGCCACCGACAAGGCGAAGGGCAAGAGGAAGAAGCGCGCTCCGGTGACGAATTAGTCGGTCTGAACAGGCGTGGACTGTTCGGAACGACGGCTAGGCGTCTTCCGACCACTCCGAGAGCGCGGCGAGCGTACCGCTCAGCTCCGCCCAGCGCCGGATGACCGTCTCGGCGCCGGCCTCGGTCAGCGCATCGGCATGGCCCGGATAGCTGTGCCCGGCGCCGGTGAAGCCGATGACGCGCATGCCGGCCGCCCTGGCGCCGGCGATGCCGTGCACGGAATCCTCGATGACGAAGGTGTTCCTCGGGTTGGCGCCGAGCTTCTCTGCGGCGTAGAGGAACACGTCCGGCGCCGGCTTGGTCTTCTTGCTGGGGATATCCAGCCCCGAAAAAATACGGCCGGCGAAGAAAGGCAGCAGCCGCACCTTCTCCAGCATGAACTCGACCCGTTCGGTGCGTGAGTTGGAGCAGACGGCGCGCGGCGCGGTGACGGCGGCCACCGCCTCGCGGGCGCCGTCGATGATGCGCACGTCGTTGCGCAGCTTGCGGTCGACCAGCTCCTCGGCGCGGTCGATCAGCGAGGCCTGGAACGGAATGTGCGACTTCTCCTCGAGCCGCAGCATGATGTCCTTGAAGGTCAGCCCGGCATAGGTCTCGGAAATTTCCTCCGCCGAAATCTCGAATCCGGCAGATGTCAGAAGCTCGGCCTCGACGCGCGCGGCTATGATTTCGGAATCGACGAGCACGCCGTCGCAATCGAAAATGACAAGATCTGGCTGGGGCATGGCAATCCGGGTCGTTGGGGGAGGAGCCTGACTGGCTTAAGCGGCGCGGCATACACCAACGGGCCGGCCGGCGCAAACCGCTGAGGGTCAGGCGCCGGGCCTTCACCGAATGTTTACGCTGATCGGTAACCATAACAGCCAGTAAACCGTAACGCGTTTGTTTGGGTGTTTTGATGTCTGCCGTGCGTCTTCTCGACGAGCTTTCCCACGCCCCTCTTAAGTCCGAATGGCTGGACACGATCCTCAAGGGCGATTGTGTCGCCGCCCTCGACCGCCTGCCGGAAAAGTCGGTCGACATCATCTTTGCCGACCCGCCCTACAATCTGCAGCTCGACGGCGACCTGCACCGTCCCGACCAGTCCAAGGTCGATGCCGTCGACGATGACTGGGACCAGTTCGAGAGTTTTGAAGCCTATGACGCCTTCACCCGCGCCTGGCTGCTCGCGGCGCGCCGGGTGCTGAAGCCCAGCGGCACCATCTGGGTCATAGGCTCCTACCACAACATCTTTCGCGTCGGCGCCCGCATGCAGGATCTCGGCTTCTGGATCCTCAACGACATCGTCTGGCGCAAGACCAACCCGATGCCGAATTTCCGCGGCCGCCGTTTTCAGAACGCGCATGAGACGATGATCTGGGCCTCGCGCGACCAGAAGGCCAAGGGCTACACCTTCAACTACGAAGCGCTGAAGGCCTCGAACGACGATCTGCAGATGCGCTCCGACTGGCTGTTCCCGATCTGCACCGGCGGCGAGCGGCTGAAGGACGAGAACGGCAACAAACTGCATCCGACACAGAAGCCGGAGGCGCTGCTGGCCCGCATCATGATGGCCTCGACCAAGCCGGGCGACGTCGTGCTCGATCCCTTCTTCGGTTCCGGCACCACGGGCGCGGTCGCCAAGCGCCTCGGCCGCCACTTCGTCGGCATCGAGCGCGAGCAGGCCTATATCGACGCCGCCAATGAGCGGATCGCCGCGGTGCGCCCGCTGGAAAGCGCCGACCTCACCGTGCTTTCGGGCAAGCGCGCCGAGCCGCGCGTCGCCTTCATCAGCCTGATCGACAACGGCCTTGTCGCGCCCGGCGCCACGCTCTACGACGCCAAGAAGCGCTGGGCGGCGAAAGTGCGCGCCGACGGCACGCTGGCGATCGGCGACAGCGCCGGCTCCATCCACAAGATCGGCGCCGAGGTCCAGGGGCTCGACGCCTGCAACGGCTGGACCTTCTGGCACTATGAGCGCAGCGGCGGCCTGACCCCGATCGACGAATTGCGCCGCATCGCCCGCCTCGGCATGGAGCGGGCAGGGGGCTGAGCCGCCAGGCTCGCCCTTGATTCGACGCTTAAACAGATCGCTGCAAGCGATTCAGTTCAGGCCCTAATCCCAAGCCGTCCAAGATCCGCTTTAAGCGTCCCGGCGTCGGTGAACAGCACCGCCTGCCAGCCGGCGGCCTTGGCGCCGTCGACATTCTTCTGGCTGTCGTCGATGAACAGCGAGGCCGCCGGATCGAGCCCGAACGACGCGACGTGATGGTCGTAGATGGCGCGGTCCGGCTTGATCAGGCCGATGTCGCCGGAGACGGTGACGCCGCGCGGCTTTTCCAGGAACGGAAAACGGGCGCGGGCCTCGCGAAACGTGTCCGAGGCCCAGTTGGTGAGCAGCGTGACGTCGCGGCCGTCCTCGATCAGGCCTTCCAGCAACGCGACGCTGTCTTCATAGGCGTGCGGCGCCATCTCGTGCCAGTAGCGGCGGAAATTGCGGATGTTCTCGGCATGGCCGGGATGCTCGGCGATCAGCAGCGCTTCGGCTTCTTCCCAGGTCCGGCCGCGATCCTGCTCGAGATTCCAGGCGCTGGTGCAGACATTGTCGAAGAACCATTTCCGCTCCCCGGCATCGGGGATCAGCCGGCTGAACGGGATGTCGGGATCGTAGTGGACCAGCACCTTGCCGATGTCGAACACGATATGGCGGATTTCAGTCATTGCGGGCCTTTCACTGCGAGTGCCGTTTTTTAGTCGCGCCCGGTATGGCCGCCTCGATTACCTTTTTCATGACGGTGGGCAGCGCTTCCCCGGAAATTTCATGGGCCAGCGACCAGAAATGCCCCGACGGCGCATCGCCTCTGACTCTGGCATGAAAGATTTCGAGCTCAAGCGCGAAATGGGTGAAGACATGGCCGATCTGCCCGGCGCGCCGCCAATCGGCGGGAAAGGGCGCGGCGTCGGCCGTCGTGGCGCCGTCGATCCGCGCCGTCCAGCCCGTGGTCGGCACCTCGGTCATGCCGCCGAGCAGGCCTTTCTCAGGCCGCTTGCGCAGCAGGATGGCGCCGTCATTGCGCTCGGCGACGAAGGCCGCGCCCTTGCGCAACGGCTTATCGTCCTTCGGCAGGCGGACCGGAAAACGCTCGGGATCGCCGCTGAGAATTGCGCTGCAATCCTCGCGGACCGGGCACAGCATGCAGCGCGGCCGTTTCGGCGTACAGATCGTCGCGCCGAGATCCATCATCGCCTGGGCGAAATCGCCGGGCCGCGTCTGCGGCACCAGCTCTTCGATCAGCGCGCGGATTTGCGGCTTGGCCTCGCTGAGCGGGGTTTCGATCGAATAGAGCCGGGTCATGACCCGCTCGACATTGCCGTCGACGACCGCCGCCGGCCGGTCGAAGGCGATCGCCGCGATGGCCGCCGCGGTATAGGCGCCGATCCCGGGCAATTCGCGCAGGCCCGCCTCGGTGTCGGGAAAGCGGCCGCCCCGCAGCGCGACGAGGTCGGCGCAGGCCTTCAAATTGCGCGCCCTGGAATAGTAGCCAAGCCCGGCCCAGGCTTTCATCACGTCTTCGGCGGGGGCCGCCGCCAGCGCCTCGACCGTCGGCCATTTCTCGACGAAATTGCGGAAATAGGCCTTTACCGCCTCGACTGTGGTCTGCTGCAGCATCACCTCGGACAGCCACACGCGATAAGGATCGGCCCTCACGCCGCGCGCAAACCCAACCGGCGTGACGCGCCAGGGCAGGTCGCGGTGATGCGCGTCGTACCAGGCAAGCAGGCGGGACGCGATGCCCATGTCTTCGGACGCGGCTTTCTGTGATGCCTTGCGGGTCTGGTCGAGCGGTGCCATTGATCGGATGAACTGGGGACTGGAGAACGCACATGGCAGGGAAAAGGGCCTTCGGCAATCCCGTTCCGGTAAGCGATCTCGCCACCGAGATCCTCGACCCGGTGCTGAAGAAGCGCGCCGGCATCTCGATCGGGCTGGTGCAGTCCTGGGAGGAAATCGCCGGGCCGCGCTTGGCCACTCATTCGCGCCCGGAAAAAATCCAGTGGCCGCGCCGGCTGCATGAGGACGATCCGTTCGAGCCGGCGACGCTGATCGTCGCCTGCGAGGGCATGGCGGCGCTGCACCTGCAGCACGAGGCCGGTGAGGTCATCAACCGCGTCAACGCCTTCCTGGGCTTCAACGCCATCGGCCGCATCAAGATCCTGCAGAAGCCGGTGCTTTCGCAAAGGGCGCGGCCGAAGCCTGCGCCGCGACCCTTGACCGAGCCCGAGAAGGCGAAGCTTTCGCATCTGGTCGGCAAGATTGAGGATGACGGCCTGCGCGCTTCGCTGGAGCGGCTCGGCGCCACAATTTTGGGTGAAAGGAAGCCCAAAGGGTCGTAAGAAGCGTCATGAATGCGTCACCAATCTCGCGCATTCGTGATGCTCGTGATTAAGTTTCGCGATTGGATTGGGGATCGCGATGCCTTAATTCGCGCCAACTCTCGCCTTTTCTAGCCCTTGCATTGCAAAATCCAACCGATATCAGGTGATTCGCATGAACCGTGCCCCGTTTGGCAATAGCTTGTCCCGCAGAAACCTTCTGACAGCGCTGGCCGTTGTTCCTGCGGTGGCGCTGCTTGCCGCATGCAGCGACTCCGGCGAGGAGGCCAAGGCCGCCGACGTGGAGCCCGCCGACCCGTCGACGCCTGCCAAGCCCGCCGCTACTCCGGCGGCCGCACAGGTGCCGGAAGCACAGGGCACGGTCGACATGGCGGAACTGCTCAAGCCCGGCGCGCTGCCCGAAAAGCAGCTCGGCAAGGACGACGCCAAGGTCACCATCGTCGAATATGCGTCGATGACCTGCCCGCATTGCGCGCATTTCGCCATGACCACTTTCCCTGAGTTGAAGACCAAGTACATCGACACCGGCAAGGCGCGCTATATCCTGCGCGAATTCCCGTTCGATCCGAGCGCCGAGGCCGGCTTCATGCTGGCGCGCTGCTCCAAGGACAATTACTTCGCCATGGTCGACGTGCTGTTCAAGCAGCAGCCGAGCTGGGTTGGTGTCAACAACACCAAGGAAGCGCTGCTGCAGATCTCGAAGCTCGCCGGTTTTACACAGGAGTCCTTTGAGTCCTGCTTGACGGACCAGAAACTTCTGGACGATGTGAGAGCGGTCCAGAAACGCGGAGCGGACGAGTTCAAGGTCGACTCGACGCCGACCTTCTTCATCAACGGAAAGACCTACAAAGGGGCGATGTCGATTGAGGAAATGTCGGCCATCATCGACCCTCTGCTCTGACATCCAGGCCGCGCCGAAGCGGTCCGGCTTCGGCGCCCACGCCTGTAGTGTTGGGCGGCGCGAATGAAATTTTCGCGCCTTCGCCTTCTCGGTTTCAAATCCTTCGTCGAGCCTGGCGAGTTCGTCATCGAACGCGGGCTGACCGGCATTGTCGGGCCGAACGGCTGCGGCAAGTCGAACCTCGTCGAAGCTTTGCGCTGGGTGATGGGCGAAAGCTCCTACAAGAACATGCGCGCGTCCGGCATGGACGACGTGATCTTCTCTGGCTCCGGCGCGCGTCCGGCCCGCAACACCGCCGAAGTCACGCTTTTCCTCGACAACACGGACCGTACCGCGCCCGCCGCCTTCAACGATGCCGACGAACTGCAGGTGTCGCGCCGCATCGAGCGCGAGGCCGGCTCGCTCTACCGCATCAACGGCAAGGAGGCCCGCGCCAAGGACGTGCAGTTGCTCTTTGCCGACCAGTCGACCGGCGCACGCTCGCCCTCCATGGTCGGCCAGGGCCGCATCGGCGAGCTGATCCAGGCAAAGCCGCAGGCGCGCCGCGCGCTGCTCGAAGAAGCAGCCGGCATTTCCGGCCTGCACACGCGCCGGCACGAGGCCGAGCTTCGCCTCAAGGCTGCCGAGCAGAATCTCGAACGGCTGGACGACGTCGTCGGCGAGCTGGAAGGCCAGATCGAAAGCCTGAAGCGCCAGGCGCGCCAGGCCTCGCGCTTCAAGAACCTGTCGGCCGATATCCGCAAGGCCGAGGCGACGCTCCTGCATCTGCGCTGGACGCTGGCAAAAGCCCAGGAAGGCGAGGCGCGCTCCGCCCTTGCCGTTGCCACCACGCTGGTCGGCGACCGCGCCGCCGCCCAGATGGCCGCGGCCAGGGAGCAGGGCATCGCCGCCCATCGGCTGCCGGACCTGCGCGACGCCGAAGCCGCCGCGGCCGCCGCCTTCCAGCGCCTGTCGATCGCCAAGACGCAGATCGAGGAAGAGGCCGGCCGCATCCGCGCGCGCCAGACCGAGCTTGAGCGCCGTCTGCAGCAGCTCGACGCCGACATCGCCCGCGAGGAGCGGATGGTGCGCGACAATGCCGACATCCTCGAGCGCCTGCGCACCGAGGAAGCAGAGCTCAATTCGGAAAACGCCGGCGCCGTCGAGCGCGAGGCGACCACACGCGCCGCCTTCGAGCAGGCAGGTGCTACGCTGTCGCAAAGCGAGGCAAGACTTACCGCGCTGACCGCCGAGCGCGCCGAGGCGGCGGCCTCGCGCCACCAGATTGAGCGCTCGCTGCGCGAAACCGCCGAGCGCCGCGATCGCTTCGCCCGCCAGCTCGCCGAGGTCGACCGCGAGCTTTCCGACATCGTCGCGCGCATTTCCGGCCTGCCCGATCCCGCTGAAAAGCGGCTGCTGGTCGAGGACGCCCTGGTCCGGCTGGAAGAGAGCGAGGCCGGCGCCATTGCCGCCGAGCAGGCGGTCGCCGAGGCCCGCGCCACCGAGAGCGCCGCAAGGCCGCCGCTGCAGGATGCCAGGGCGGAACTGGCGCGCATTGAGACGGAAGCGCGCACGCTGGCGAAGATCCTCAACGCCACCAGCGGCGGCGATCTTTTCCCGTCGGTGCTTGAGCAGATCAGCGTCGAGCGCGGCTACGAGACGGCGCTTGGCGCGGCGCTTGGCGAGGACCTCGACGTGCCACTCGACCGCAGCGCCCCGGTGCATTGGGGCGAAAGCGCGGTGCAGCCGGGCGATGCCGTATTGCCCGAGGGTGTGAAGAGCCTGGCAAGCGTGGTGCATGCGCCGGCGCAACTCGCCCGCCGCCTGGCGCAGATCGGCATTGTCGACGCCGCCGACGGCCGTCGTCTTCAGG
>NZ_SUGA01000005.1:99143-278733 GCF_004963255.1 Mesorhizobium sp.
CTGGTCAGCCGCGATGGCGCGCTCTGGCGTTGGGACGGCCTGACGGCCAGCGCCGACGCCCCGACCCCCGCCGCGCTGCGGCTGGCGCAGAAGAACCGCCTGGCCGAGCTTGATGCCGAAGCCGTGCAGGCGACGCGCGTCGTGCGCGAGGCGGAGGATGCGCTGGCGCATGCGGAGCAGGCGATGCGCCTCGCAAGCGAGGCCGAGCGCAATGCGCGCCAGGCCGCCCGCGACGCCCAGCATGCGCTCGATGCCGCCCGCAATGCGCTGGCCGAGGCCGAGAAGGCCGGCGGCGAGTTGGTGAGCCGCCGCGCTGCCTTGGACGACGCCCGCGCGCGCATCGTCGAAAGCCATGAGGAGACGCAGGCTGCCTTCCTCGAAGCCGAGGAGATGCTGAAGGACGCGCCCGATCTCGGCGATCTTCAGCTGCAGCTCGAACAGGCCTCGGCCAATGTCTCGCGCGACCGCGCCACGCTTGCCGACGCGCGCGCCGTGCATGAGGGGCTTCGCCGCGAGGCCGAGGCGCGCATGCGCCGGCTCGACGCCATCGGCGCCGAGCGCAGGAACTGGGTGGAGCGCGCCGAGAACGCCTCGACGCAGATCGCCGCGCTTGGCGAGCGCAAGGCGGAGGCCGAAGCCGAGCGCGAGCGGCTGGCGGATGCGCCGGACGAGATCGACGCCAAGCGCCGCGCTTTGCTGACGCAGCTTTCCGAGGCGGAGGCGCTGCGCCAGACGGCGAGCGACCGCCTGCAGGAGGCGGAAAACAAGCAGGCCGAGCTCGACAAGGCGGCCACCGCCGCGATCCAGTCGCTTGCCGAGGCGCGCGAGACCCGCGTGCGCGCCGAGGAGCGGCTCACCGCTGCCGACGAGCGCCGCGCCGAGGTCGAGGCGCGCATCCAGGAAGCGCTGAACACGCCGCCGCACCTCGTCATCAAGCATACTGGCCTCGAAGCCGACGATCCGATGCCCGACATGGCCGAGATCGAACGCCAGCTCGACCGGCTGAAGATCGAGCGCGAGCGGCTCGGCGCCGTCAATCTGCGCGCCGAGGAAGAGCAGCGGGAGCTATCGGAGCGGCTGGAGACCATCGTTTCCGAGCGCGAGGACATCATCGAGGCGATCAGGAAACTGCGCCAGGCAATCCAGAGCCTCAACCGTGAAGGCCGCGAGCGGCTGCTCTCCGCCTTCGAGGTGGTCAACGGTCATTTCCAGCGGCTGTTCTCGCATCTGTTCGGCGGCGGCACGGCCGAATTGCAGCTGATCGAGTCGGAAGATCCGCTGGAAGCGGGCCTGGAAATCCTCGCCCGTCCGCCCGGCAAGAAGCCGCAGACCATGACGCTGCTCTCCGGCGGCGAGCAGGCGCTGACGGCGATGTCGCTGATCTTCGCCGTCTTCCTCACCAATCCGGCGCCGATCTGCGTGCTAGACGAAGTCGACGCGCCGCTCGACGACCATAATGTCGAGCGCTTCTGCAACCTGATGGAGGAGATGGCGAAGACGACGGAGACCCGTTTCGTCATCATCACCCACAACCCGATCACCATGGCCCGCATGGACCGCCTGTTCGGCGTCACCATGGCCGAGCAGGGCGTCAGTCAGCTGGTCTCGGTTGACCTGCAGGCCGCCGAGGCGATGCGCGAGGCGAGCTGAGCTCACCTCTCAGGTTCGACGACCAATCCTACTTTTCCGGAGCTGTCGCCGGAGCAGTATATCTGCGCCGCACGGCGTCGATCACCAGCTTGCGGCTTTCCTCGGCCGACAACGCCTTGTTCTTCTCCGCCTCCGCCGTTTCTCGGGCGAGGTCCTTGTCCCTGATCTGCTGGCGGAACCATTTCGAATAATCGCCGGCGCGCAAATGGTGTTCCCATGTCTTGTCGTCGATGCCTTCCGCCATCTGCGCGAAGATGATGAGGTTGTGGGCTCTGAGGTTCATCGCCTTCTTCGGTCCGGTGAAATAGAAGCTGCCCGCCTCGTCGAGCTCGCCCTCGGCATATTTGCGGCTGTGCCGCTTCAGCGACTGGGCGGGCTCGATCGCCTTGACCGTGACCGGCGTCTTGCCGTTATGCGGCCGCCAGAACAGCACGCGGTCGCCCTTGGGCGATGAAATGTCTTTCGGCGCCTGGAGCCCTGTTTCCTTGCAGAAGGTCTTGATCACGCCCTTGGCCTTGGGACCAAGCGCAATTACCGCCGTTACCAGGCCGAGCGCGTCAGTGGAGATTGCTTCGGGATGGACGGTGATCAGCACCGTGCCGGGCAGCTCGATCGAAAGCACGGATCGCGTGTCCCCGCGCCGCTTCGGCATCAGATGATGCGCCTCGTCGAAGATCAGCCAGTGCGGCCTTGCCGTTCGGTAGCGGACATTGCCGAGGCCGGGCAGCAATTCGGCGAAGAAATCGGGCCGCTCATCGACCTTCAGCGCCAGGCCGTTGACCACGACATTGGTCTGCGGCTTCTCGATCAGTTCCAGCAATTGCTCCTTGTTAGGCGCGGTCGTGCCGTTGCCGAGCGGCACCGCGCCGTTCAGCCCGTCATAGTCGCCCTCGGGGTCGAAAATGCAGAACTGCAGACCCTTCTCGACCAGCCGCTCGGTGAGCGCCGTGGCCAGGGTCGATTTGCCGATGCCTGAGCTGCCGGCGATCAGCACTGTTTCCATTGGCGACAGATAGATGTCCTTGCCGCGCGACGTTCCGAGCAGCACGCCGCCCAAGCGCTTCTTGGCAATGAGGTGGTCGTGCTTGATCAGCTTGCGGATCAGTTCCTCGACGCCCTTGCCGCGCGCCTCCTTGGTGATGAGATCCGCGGTTTCCTTGACGGCGGGCAGCGCGTTGGCCACCGCGACGCTGCAGCCGGAAGCCCTGAGGAAGGCGTGGTCGTTCTCGGCGTCGCCGACCGCCACGACATTGTGCGGCGACAGCTTCAGGTCTTCGAGCGCCGCCGCCAGCCCGGTCGCCTTGTTGACGCCCGAGGGCAGGATCATCACCGCGCCCTTGTTGAAGATGATCTCCAGCTCCAGCCCGAGCTTCTTGATGACGTCGAGCACGGTGGCTTGGTGCGGCTCCCAGGTGGCGACGATCGAGCGGCCGACCGAGAGCGGCTTGACCCCACGCTTCTTCAGCCTGTCGACAAGATCCTTGGAAGGCGAAGGCGAGATTGTGCGCTCCTCCTCGCTGGCCGGCGTGTAGATCAACGCGCCGTTCTCGGCGACCACCTTGTCGAACAGGGAAAGTTCGGGAAAGACTTCCTTCAGATCGGGCAACTCGCGCCCGGTGACCAGGATGAGCTTTCGCCCGGATTTCTTCAGCTTCTCCAGCGCCGAGATCGTGCTCGCGGTGACCAGCCCGTCATGCGCAAGCGTGCCGTCATAGTCAGTGGCCAATGCCATGAAATACATTGGTTGAGCCTCTCCATCGTCCGTTTTGCCGGTCGCCTGGAAAAACCAGCCGGGTGGACAACAACGCCTGTTGGCGGAAAAGGTTTAGGCTGGGCACTGGATTTGTCGGGCTGGCGCCAGGTCCGTCCTGCATCGTGGCGGTCAACTCGCCGATACCATGGAACGATCGGGCGCCAGGATCTCGATCGGCCCACTTGCCGCGCGGCAACGCCTTCGCTACTGCCATTCCATGGCAACGCACAAGCTCATCAACACCACGTGGCACAATGTCCTCGGGACGGTCGCGCCGGCGCTCACAATTGCGTCCGGCGATGTCGTGATCACGGAGACGCTCGACGCTAGGGGCTTCGACAAGAACGGTGCGCGACCGGCTCATGGTCCAAACCCGATGAACGGCCCGGTCTTCGTGACGGGAGCCGAACCGGGCGACGCGCTCCGCGTGGACATCCTGAGCATGGATCCTATCCGCCCCTCCGGCTGGACGATCTCGTCGCTGGCCGCGAACGTTGTCGATCCCGAGGCTGCTCGCCAATTACCGGCGCGGGACAGAGCCGACTGGCTGATCGATCTGGAATCGCGAACAGTGAAGCTGCAGGAGCCGCCGCCAGGCCTTGAGAACTTCGTGCTGCCGCTCGAACCGATGATCGGCTGCTTTGGCGTGGCGCCCGCGATGGGCCAGGCTTTCTCCACGGCGACAAGCGCGGAGAATGGCGGGAACATGGATTATCGCGGCTTTCGGCCCGGCGCGACCGTTTGGTTTCCCGTTGCGGTGGAGGGTGCGCTCTTCTTCGCGGGCGATTGCCATGCAACGCAGGGCGATGGGGAGATCGTCGGAACCGGGATCGAGACCTGTTTTGAAGTGCAGCTACGCCTTAGCGTGGAAAAGAACAGGCAATTGACATGGCCTCGCGGTGAAAACGAAACGCACATTTTCTCGGTCGGCAACGCTCGGCCGCTCGATCAGGCCCTTCAGCATGCGACCACGGACATGCTCAACTGGCTGACCAGCGATTATGGATTGTCCGCCGCCGCCGCATCGCATCTGATGGGACAGGTTGTCCGGTATCACGTCGGAAACGTCTTTGATCCTGCCTACACGATGGTCTGCCTTGTCGAAAAGCGATGGCTTCCGACACCGGCATCCGTCGGCTGAGGAGCGCACTGTCCAAGGTGCGCCAACCGGCACCCGCTGCGGGCGGCATGCATCAGATTGTCTGTGACGGCATGAAGCGGACGCTTGCCGAGCGGCTCTCGCCAGGCGCGAGCACCATGCAGCCTGTGTCTTCGTCCAACCGGTTGAAGGCGTCGGTGATGTTGCTGACCGGCTCGGCGCAGAAGAAAGGCTCGCCTGGCGGTGTGTAAAGCACCAGGAAATCGAGTGGTGGTTCGGCCTCGATGTCCAGCAGCCGATCTTCATCCGGCCAGGTGGTGCGCGCCCGGCGTGTCCATCCGGTGAAGACGGTGTCGAATGCGGCCTCGGCGACGTCGAAGCCCGTGGTCGGATTGGCACCCGCCGGCGGCGAAACATGGCGCGTCGGCAGAACCTCGGCGTCGGTTTCCCACATGCCAGCGACATCGGCCTGGATATGCGTCCACGGCGTGGCGGGAAAATAGGGATGAAGTCCGAACCCGGCCGGCATGGGCGTGTCCGAGAGGTTGCGCAATGAGATCCGGATGCTCAGGCAACCCCGCACGAGTCCGATCCTCTGCTCGGCCTCGTAGCTCCAAGGCCAGGAATCGGCATCGTGGCGATAGCGCAGGATCACCACCCTGCCTTGCTGGTGTCCTTCCAGCGTCCACGGCCGTCGCCAGCCATGGCCGTGCTCATAATGCGGGTCGTCTGGGCGCGTCGGCAACTCGATGGTCCGGCCGGCGAAGCTGAAGCGGCCGCCCCTTACGCGATTGGAGTAGGGGACCAGCGGAAAGCAGGCCATCGCGCCCGCGTCGCGGCTGTCGAGCGCGGCGGGCAGGGCGGGACGTAGCCAATCGACGGCATGCCCATTTTTCCGCCAGCGATATGACGCCAGCGCGCCGCCGGCGGCCGGGGCGATCTCGAGCGTCGCCACCCCGTCGGTGATCGTGACCAGGCCGTCCGCGCCCCTAGTCTCAAAATTTCCGTCCATCCTCTCTCCAGCGGCTTGACTCTCATCGATGGCTGGATAAAGACATATCATATGAATAGTATGAAGAATACAAAATCCTTCAGCACCGCCCGCACGTCGCGGGTCGTCGCGGCGGTCGCCAGCGGCTCGACGGCGCTGCATGCGACGGTCGTCGAGCAGATCGGGCTGCGCATCGTCCAAGGCGATTTCCTGCCAGGCGAGGCGCTCCCCAATGCGGATGATTCCAGTGAGATGCTGGGCGTCAGCCGCACCGTGCTGCGCGAGGCCATCAAGGTCCTGGCGGGCAAGGGGCTGGTCGAGTCGCGGCCGAAGACCGGCACCCGGGTGCGCCCACGCTCCGACTGGAATTTCCTCGATCCGGACGTCCTTTCATGGCGCTACGCGGCGGGCGTTAGCGCCGAGGACGTCACGGCCCTTTTCGAGCTGCGCCGGGCGATCGAGCCGATGTCGGCCGCGCTCGCGGCCAAGCGCGCGACGCCGGCGCAGCTTGCCGACCTCAACGCCGCGCTTGCCGAAATGGAAGCCGTGGGCGACGACGGCGACCGCTTTGCCAAGCCCGACCTCATCTTCCACCAGACCATCCTGCGCATGACGGGCAACGAGCTGATCGGCTCGCTGGCGGCGCTGGTGGAAACGGCCCTGGTGATGAGCTTCCGTCTCTCCAACGACAATCCGGAAGGGCAGCGTCACTCGCTGCCGCTGCATCGCGAGGTGGCCGAGAAGATCGCCGCCGGCGATGGAAGCGGCGCGCAGCAGGCGCTTCTCGTCCTCATCGACAATGCCGAGGAAGACGTTCGCCGCAGCGTCGAGAACCGCAACAGGCGCCGGAAGGAGCAGAGATCGTGAGCGAAAGACGAAAGCTGCGGTCGACAGCTTGGTTCGGCGGTGAAGGCAAGAACGCCTTCATGCACCGCAGCTGGATGAAGAACCAGGGCATTCCGGACGATGCGTTCGACGGTCGCCCGGTGATCGGCATCTGCAACACTTGGTCGGAGCTGACTCCGTGCAATGCGCATTTGCGGGCGCTCGCCGATCACGTCAAGCGTGGCGTCTATGAGGCCGGCGGCCTGCCGGTCGAATTTCCCGTGACATCGCTCGGCGAAAGCAACATGCGCCCGACCGCGATGCTGTTCCGCAATCTGGCGAGCATGGACGTCGAAGAGTCCATTCGCGGCAACCCCATCGACGGCGTCGTGCTCATGGTCGGCTGCGACAAGACCACGCCGTCGCTGCTGATGGGGGCGGCGTCCTGCAACCTGCCGACCATCGCCGTGTCGGGCGGCCCAATGCTGAACGGCAAGTTCCGCGGCCAGGACATCGGCTCAGGCACCCATGTCTGGAAATTCGCGGAGGACGTGAAGGCGGGGCGCATGAAGGTCGAGGACTTCCTCGCCGCGGAGCAGGGCCAGAGCCGGTCGGCCGGCAGCTGCATGACCATGGGCACCGCGTCCACCATGGCCAGCATGGTCGAGGCGCTGGGCATCGGCATGCCGGACAATGCCGCCATACCGGCGGTCGACTCGCGCCGTGGCGTGCTTGCGCAGCTTGCCGGACGGCAGATCGTCGACCTTGTGCACAAGGACGTGACGATATCGCAGATCCTCACCCGGCAGGCCTTCGAGAACGCCATCCGGGTCAACGGCGCCATCGGCGGATCGACCAACGCCGTGCTGCACCTCATAGCGATCGCGCATCGCGTCGGCGTCGATCTCAGCCTCGACGACTGGGATCGCCTCGGCCGCGATGTGCCGACGATCGTCGATCTGATGCCGTCGGGCCGGTTCCTGATGGAAGATTTCTACTACGCCGGGGGGCTGGCTGCGGTCATGGCGTCGCTGGATGGGGCGGGGTTTCTCCATCGCGACGCCATGACCGTCAGTGGAAAGACGATCGGCGAGCTGGTCGACGGCGCGCCGAACTACAACAGCGAGGTGATCCGGCCGCTTGACCGGCCGCTGACCAGGGAAGGCGGCATATCGGTGCTGCGCGGCAACCTTGCGCCCAACGGCGCCGTCATAAAGCCGTCGGCGGCGACGCCGGCGCTGATGCAGCACCGGGGCAGGGCGGTGGTCTTCGAGAACATCGAGCACTACTACGCCCGCATCGACGACCCGGACCTCGACATCGACGCCTCGTCGGTGATGGTGCTCAAGAATTGCGGGCCGCGCGGCTATCCGGGCATGGCCGAGGTCGGCAACATGCCGCTGCCGGCGAAGCTCCTGAAACAGGGCGTTTCCGACATGGTCCGCATCTCCGATGCGCGCATGAGCGGCACCGCATACGGCACCGTGGTCCTGCATGTTGCTCCGGAGGCTGCGGCGGGTGGCGCGCTTGCCCTGGTTCGCGACGGCGATCTCATCGATCTCGACGTGGCCGGCAGGCGTCTCGAGTTGCTGGTTTCCGAAGAGGAGCTTGCCGCCCGCCGCCGCGACTGGAAGCCGCCGGCGCCGCCCGAGGGCGGCTACCAGAGCCTCTATGTCGAGCGCGTCCTGCAGGCCGATCAGGGCTGCGATTTCGATTTCCTTGTCGGGCGCCGCGATGCCGGCATCCCCCGCCATTCGCATTAGGTGCCGCAATGAGCGACGAGACCGGGAGCTATGCGATCTACCCCAGCCTGCGGGGCCGCAGCGTCTTCATAACCGGCGGCGGCAGCGGCATCGGCGAGAGCCTCGTGCGCCATTTCTGCGCGCAAGGCAGCCGCGTCGCCTTCGTCGACATGGCGGTGGAGCCGTCCCGGCAGTTGGTGGCGGCGATCGCGGCGCAAGGCCATCCCGAACCGCTCTTCATTCCCTGCGATTTGCGCAATGTCGAGGCCCTGCAGGCGGCCGTCGAGCAGGCGAGGGACCGCAACGGCCCCATCCAGGCTCTCTGCAACAATGCCGGCAATGACGACCGCCACCAGACCGCCGATGTCAGCGTCGCCTATTGGGACGACCGCATGGCCGTCAACCTGCGCCACCAGTTCTTCGCCGCGCAGGCCGTGCGTGCGCAGATGAAGGCGCTTGGCGGCGGCTCGATCATCAATTTCGGCTCGATCACCTGGATGGTCGGCGACCCGGATTGTCCCGCCTATGTGACGGCGAAGGCGGCCGTCTACGGCATGACGCGGGCGCTTGCCCGCGAACTCGGCCCCGAGCGCATCCGCGTCAACTGCATGGTGCCGGGCTGGGTGATGACGGAGCGCCAGATGCGTCTGTGGCTGACGCCGGCCGGCGAGCGCCAGATCGAGGAAAGGCAGTGCCTGCCCGACCGGCTGCAGCCTTCCGACATTGCGCGCATGGCGCTGTTTCTGGCCGCCGATGACAGCCGCATGTGCTCGAGCCAGCAATTCATCGTCGATGGCGGCTGGGTGTGACCCGGCGAGAAGGAAAAAGGTAGGTTCATGCGTCTCGTTCAGTTCAACTTGCCCGATGGCAGCCGTCATGTGGGCCGCGTCAGCGTCGACGGCGATCAGCTCCACATCCTTCCCGGCACCAGCACGGTTCTCGAACTTGCCACTGCGGCTATTGCCGAGGGCAGGTCCATCGCGTCGCTCGTCGAGGAGCGGACCGGCGGCGAGAAAGTCGATTACGACCAGCTGCTGCGCGAAGGCCGGGTTCTCGCTCCGGTCGATCATCCGGAGCCGGCGCGCTTCCTCATCACCGGCACCGGCCTGACGCACACGGGAAGCGCTGCCGCGCGCGACAAGATGCATGTGCTGGCCCATGGCGAGGACGCCGCCGAATCCGATTCGCTGAAGATCTTCCGCATGGGGCTGGAGGGTGGCAAACCCGCGCCGGGAGAGCTGGGCGTCCAGCCGGAGTGGTTCTTCAAGGGCGTCGGCACCTGCGTCGTCCCGCCTGGTGCCGCGCTGCCGCTGCCGGCCTTCGCCAAGGCGGGTGCCGAGGAGGCTGAGATCGTCGGCCTCTACCTCAATGGACCGGACGGCCGTCCCTATCGCATCGGCTACGCGCTGGGCAACGAATATTCCGACCACGTGACCGAGGCCGAGAACTATCTCTATCTCGCGCACTCGAAACTCCGCTCCTGCTCGATCGGTCCAGAGTTGCTGATCGGCGAATTGCCGCCGGAGGTTCGCGGGCATTCCCGCATCCGGCGGGACGGCGCCGTCATCTGGGAACAGGAATTCCTGTCCGGCGAGACGCACATGTCGCACTCGATCGCCAATCTCGAGCACTACCATTTCCGCTACCCGATGCACCGCCGTCCAGGCGATCTGCATGCCTATTTCTTCGGCGCGGCGGTGATGAGCTACGCCTCCGGCATCAAGACGGCGCCGGGCGACGAATACGAAATCCAGGCGCCGCAATTCGGCAAGCCGTTGCGCAACCGGATGCAGGCGGTGCCGGACGAGGGGCTGGTGGCCGTCACCCCGCTGTGACGGCAAGATCCGCGGACTGAGATCATCACAAACAACAAATGGGAGAATGATCATGCTACTGAAGAGACTGCTTCTAGGGATAGCGGGTGTCGGCCTCGGCATCGGCCTGATGGCGTCGTCGGCGCTCGCGGCGAACCTGCGCGTGCTGGCCTGGGATGGCTATGCAGACGCCGATTGGGTCAAGGAGTTCACCGCCGAGACCGGCATCGGCGTCGATGTCGTCTTCATCGGCAGCGACGACGAGATCTGGGCCAAGATCAAGGGCAGCGAGGGGCAGGACTTCGATGTCTTCGCCGTCAACACCGCGCAGCTGCAGCGCTACATCAAGGCCGACCTCGTCACGCCGATCGACCTGTCGAAGCTTCCCAACCAGAAGGACACGCTGCCGCGCTTCCGCGACATCACCAAGGTCAGCGGCGACACCAAGGACGGCAAGGTCTACGGCATCCCGTTCTGCTTCGATTCCATTGGCCTGATCTACGATACCGACAAGGTGAAGCCGGCGCCGACATCGATGTCCGTGCTGTGGGATCCGGCTTACAAGGGCAAGGTGCTGGCCTATGACAATGGCGAGCACAATTTCTCCTTCACCGCGCTGACGCTGGGCTACAAGGACCCGTTCAACCTCAGCGCCGAGCAGATGGCGGCGGTCAAGGCCAAGCTCGTCGAGCTGAAGGGCAATGTGCTCAGCTTCTACACCACCGCCGACGAGGCCCAGCAGATCTACCAGAACAACGACGTCGCCCTGATCTGGGCCAATTACGGCCAGCAGCAGGTCAAGGCCTTGCAGAAGATCGGTGCCCACGTCGCCTACATCAATCAGAGCGAAGGCGCGCTCGCCTGGCTCGACAACTGGGTCATCTCGAAGGGCGTTCGCGACAAGGACGCGGCCGAGAAGTGGATCGACTTCATGCTGAGCAAGAAGGTGAGCGGCGCCTTGTCCGAGCGCACCGGCTTCGGCAACACCGTGGTCGAATCGAGCAGCGCCGGCAGCAACGACAAGCTGGTCTGGCTCAACAATGTCGAGGACCCGACCAAGCGCTCCGACCTGTGGAACGAGATCAAGGCGGCGCCTTGACCCGCCCTCGCCATCCTTGAGGACCTGGCGGTCCGGACCGGACCGGACCGCCGACACGGTATTCTTGAAAGTCAGCCATGAACCAGACCAGCGACCTTCTCACGCTGCGCTCCGTCTCGAAGTCCTATGGCACCGTTCCCGTGCTCTACGACATCGACCTTGCGATCCGCGATGGCGAGTTCTTGACCGTGCTGGGACCGTCCGGTTCGGGCAAGACCACGGTGCTCAGGCTGATCGGCGGCCTGGAGCCGCTGACTTCGGGCGAGATCCGCCTCGACGGCCAGGACATCAGCGGCATGCCGATCAACCGGCGGCCCTTCAACACCGTGTTCCAGGACTACGCGCTGTTCCCGCATCTTACCGTCGCCGGCAATGTCGGCTACGGCCTGTCGGTTCGCCACGTGGCGCGCAAGGAGATCGCGCGCCGCGTCGCCGAGGCTCTGGAATTGGTCCAGCTCGGGCGGTTCGCCGACCGTTTTCCAGCCCAGCTTTCCGGCGGCCAGCGGCAGCGCGTGGCGCTCGCCCGCGCCCTGATCTGCCAGCCCCGGCTCGTCCTGCTCGACGAGCCGCTCGCGGCCCTCGACCTCGAACTGCGCCGGCAGATGCAGGATTTCCTGAAATCCATCCAGCGCGAGGTCAAGACTACCTTCTTGTTCGTCACCCACGACCAGGAGGAAGCCATCGGCATGGCCGACCGGATCTGCGTCATGCAGGCCGGCCATATCCGCCAGCTCGGCAGCCCGCACGAGCTCTATTACAAGCCGAACTGCGAGTTCGTGGCGCGGTTCTTTGGCGAGAACAATCTCGTGGCGGGCACGCTTGGTGAGACGCAGGGCGAATTCCGCGCGATCGAGACGGCGCTCGGCCGGCTGGTCTGTTCGGTCGCCGGCCAGCCGCATCTCAAGGCCGCCGCGACCGGCGCCAGCGGTTTCGCCGCCTTCCGCCCGGAAGCGCTGCGCCTTGCCGGCGACAGCGACGCCGGGAATCGTCTTTCCGGCATCGTCGCCGATCTTGCCTTTGCCGGCTCCTCGACCGTCGCCACCATCACGGCCGCTGGCGATGCCGCGCAGCGCCTGAGGCTGCGCTTTCCGAGCCGGGTGGACGGCAGTGCGCTCAGGACCGGCGAGACCGTGGCGCTTTCCTTCGCGCCGCACGAAGGCCATCTGGTGCTGGCATGAAGAGCGCTGGCCTGGCGCGTCCCGTCGCAATCCGCTGGTCGCCGCTGGTCACCGCGCTTGCCTTCGCGCTGCCGGTGGTGTTCGTCCTGGTGCCGCTCGCGATCTTCCTGGTCTACAGCTTCTTCAGCGTCGACCAGGGCCAGATCGTCTATGTGCCGACGCTTGCCAACTATCTCCGCTTCTTCACCGACCCGGTCTTCCTCCCGGTGTTCTGGCGCACCATCGTGCTCTGCCTCTCGGTGGCGGTGATCTCGATCCTGCTCGCCTATCCGACAGCCTATTTCCTGACGACGCTGCGCGGCCGCTGGCGTTACGCGCTGCTGATGCTGCTCATGGTGCCGCTCTTGATGAGCTACGTCATCAAGATCTACGCGATCCGCAGCATTCTCGGCCTCAATGGTTTTCTCAACAAGGCGCTGGTCGGACTTGGCATTCTCGCCGAGCCGTCGACGCTCTTCGTCTTCAACATGAACGCCATCCTGCTCACGCTGACGCTGCTTTTGATTCCCTTCGCGATCCTGCCGATCTTCCTGGCGCTGGAGCGCATCCCGCAGGTGCTCTTGCGCGCCTCCGACGATCTCGGAGCAAGCAGCCTGCAGACTTTCCTGCGCATCACCTTGCCGCTTTCCATGCCCGGCGTCGCCTCGGCGGCGAGCTTCGTCTTCGTGCTGGCGATCGGCGATTTCCTCACGCCGCAGATGGTCGGCGGCATCAGCGGCTTCACCTTCGGCCGCATCCTCTACAGCCAGTTCGGCACCGCCTATAACTGGCCCTTCGGCGCCGCTCTGTCGGTGGCGCTGGCCGTCGTGGTGATCGTCGCGATCCTTCTCGGCGAGCGCTTCGGGCGCAATCGGGGGGCCTCGCTTTGATCGCCACGCCGCGCCTGTCCAGCATCCTTCTCGCCGCGATAACCGTCCTGGTCGCGGCGCTGCTCTACAGCCCGCTTTTCGTGCCCATCGCGTCGTCCTTCTTTCCCATGGCGCGCGGCGAGGTCGACTGGTCGTCACCGACGGTCGATACCTATGTCGCATTGGTTGGGAATCACGAGATTCTTTTCGCCCTCCGCACCACGCTCGTCGTCGGCGCCTGCACGGTCGTCCTCTCCGTCGTCAGCGGCACATTGCTGGCCCTCTATTATCATGGCCGCCGCGCCGGCCGCTCGCTGCTGCAGTTCATCATCTTCCTGCCGTTCCTGATGCCGCCCATCATCAGCGGCCTGGCGCTGCTGATCTTCTTCCGCGAGATCGGGCTCGAACGCTCGCTGCTGACGGTGGTCATAGGCCATACGGTCTTCGTGCTCGCCATCGTCTATCGCACGGTGCTGACGCGCCTGCAGTCGATGAGCCGCACGCTGGTCGAGGCCTCCTACGACCTCGGCGCGACCAAATGGCAGACGTTCTGGCGCGTCATCCTGCCCAACCTGTCGAGCGCGATGGTGGGCGGCGCCATCCTGGCTTTCGCCCTGTCATTCGACGAGACCATGATCACCATCCTGGTCACCGGCACCCAGACGACGCTGCCGGTACGCCTGTGGGCGATGATGCGACTGGGTTTCTCGCCGGATATCAACGCGCTGGTGGCGCTGATCCTGATGTTCACCGTCTTGCTCTGCGCCCTTGCGGCCAGGTTCCTCATTCCGAAGCAGATCGCCACGCAGCGCAGTTGAAACAGCGCTGATCCTGCGCTGGGCGATGCCCGGGGCGGAGCTGGTTGGCAATGTGAGGGATGGCTGGGGCGCCAGGATTCGAACCTGGGAATGTCGGTACCAAAAACCGATGCCTTACCGCTTGGCGACGCCCCAGCACGCGGGGCATGCCCGCTTGCGCGCGGCCTTATAGGACGGGGCGGCGCAAAGCTCAATGCCGCAACATCAACTAAAAGCAGCTGCGATGCAGGTCGCAATTCGCCGGCAGTACGTCGCTGATCGCCAGCGGCCTGTCCCGGACCACCACGGCCGCGCACCTGCTTCGCCCGCCTGGCCGACATCGGAGCAATCAGCTTGCGCGAAGCCGGCGATGCTGCGTTGCTCACGCCTGCGCCACACGCGCGCGGGAATCCTGCAGGACCGCCGCAAGCGTCTCCTCGAAGGAATGCTCGGGCGCCCAGCCAAGCAGGGTCCGGGCGCGGGTCGCATCGCCGACAATGCATGGCAGGTCGCTCGGCCGCATCCGCAGGGGATCCTGCTCCACGACGATCTTGACGCGGCTTTGCGCCAGCAGCAGATCCAGAATGTCTGCCATGCGCCAGGAGAGGCCGGACGCAAGGTTGAAGATGGTGTTCGGCGCAAGCTTGTTGCTGTTCAAGACGGCGCGCGCATAGGCATTGGCGATGTCGCGCGCATCCAGGAAGTCGCGCCTGGCGTCGAGATTGCCGACACGGATGACCGGCGGGGCCAGGCCTGCTTCGATCCGCGCGATCTGCATGGCGAAGGCCGGCACCGCGAATGCCTCGGTCTGGCCCGGTCCCGTATGATTGAAGGGACGCATCCGAACGCATTTCAACCCACGGTATGACAGCGCGCCGAGCGCGAGGTCGGCCGCGGCCTTGGTCGCGGCGTAGTCGTCGATCGGGGCAAGCAGCGTGCTTTCGTCGAGCGGTCGCCCGATCTTCGCGCTTTCGCCATAGACCAGACCCGATCCGATATGGACGAGCCAGCAGTCCGGCGCCTTTTCGAGGATGGCATTGGCCACGTTGAGCGCGCCGCCCACATGGATGCGCCAGGTGTTCTGCGGATCCGCCCGGGCGGCATCGAGGGCTGCGAGCGCCGCCATGTGGATGACATGCGTTGGCCGGTGGCGGGCAATGGCGTCCTGGACGGCGGCCGCGTCCGTCACATCCAGTTCCTCGACCTCGCCGAAAGCGGGGTGCGGGCCCCCATCCTTGGAGGTCGCGGCAATGACGACCTGAGGGCCGCAGATCTTGCGCAATGCGTCGCCGACATAGGGGCCGACGAAACCATTGGCGCCGGTCATCAAAACGCGCATGCCGGCCTCACGAACCATGAAGCATTGTCCGGATGCGGGTGCGTGGCGGAACGCGGCGTCACAACGGCTGCCCTTTCAACGCCTGGCGGCTGCGTGGCGCGCGAGATCGGCGTCCACCATCTCGCGGATCATCTCTTCCAGGGAGATCGTCGCTTCCCATCCGAGCTTCGCCTTTGCCTTGGCCGGATTGCCGAGCAGGATTGCGACTTCCGCCGGCCTGAACAGGTCTGGATCGATGACAAGATGGTCGTCCATCTTCAACCCGACATGCTCGAAGGCGATGCTGCACATGTCGCGCACCGTCGTCGTCCTGCCGGTGGCGACCACATAGTCGTCGGGCTCTCCCTGCTGCAGCATCAGCCACATGGCGCGGACATAATCCCTGGAATGGCCCCAGTCGCGCCTGGCGTCGATGTTGCCCAGGCGCAGCTCCCTCGCCAATCCCATCTTGATGCGCGCGACGGCATCCGTGACTTTGCGTGTCACGAATTCGATGCCGCGAAGCGGCGATTCGTGATTGAACAGGATGCCGCTCGAGGCATGCAGGCCGAAGCTCTCGCGATAATTGACGGTGATCCAATGGCCGTAGGCCTTGGCCACCGCATAAGGCGAGCGGGGATGGAAAGGCGTGGTCTCCGACTGCATCGGCTCCTGGATAAGGCCGTACATCTCCGACGACGAAGCCTGATAGAAACGCGCCCCGGGCACTTCAAGACGCAGCGCCTCCAGCACATTGGTGACGCCGATGCCGGTGACGTTGCTCGTCAGGATAGGCTGCTGCCATGACGATTTGACGAAAGACTGCGCGGCAAGGTTGTAGACCTCGTCAGGCCTTACGTCGCGCATGGTTCGGGTCAGGCCCGACAGGTCCGTGATGTCGCCATCCACGATCCGCACGTCGTCCTCGATGCCCAGCCATTTCAGCCGCATCGTGTTGACGTCGGCCGTGCTCGACCGTCGCGCCAATCCGTGGACCTCGTAACCCTTCGAAAGCAGGAGCTGCGCCAGATAGGCGCCGTCCTGCCCGGTGATCCCGGTTATCAATGCTGTCTTCGTCATCAATGGTCTCGGTGATCGAGCGAGATGCGGGGCGCAAGTCCCCATCATTGCTGAATTGCCCGCGCTCCAAACCAGCGGCAACCGCCGGTACCGCTGTCATTATACGGCCTCGGTCTTATCCGCCAGTGTGGCGACCCGCACCCGTTCCAGCGCCATTGCCACGATTTCGCTTGCCCTTTCATGGCTGGCGGCCTCGGCATAGCAGCGAAATTCGGGAGCGTTGCCGGAGGGTCGCAGATGGATGATCTCGCCGCTGGTCATTAGCGCTCTCAGACCGTCGGTCTCATCTACATCCGCCACCATGCCGAAGGGCGCCAGGAACCGCTGCAACGCGTCGCGGTCGGCGAGCTTGCGCATCAAGCCGCGCGATGTCTCGACCGGGAAGTTCTCGAGCCGCTCGCTGGCGCAGACCGGAAGGTTCCAGGTTTCACGCAGGTTGGACAGCGATTTCCCCGTCGATGCCACCGTGCCCAGCACCGCCAGGATCGGCAAGAATGAATCCCGTGTCGGCAGCGCCGACAATATTTTGCCATTCACCAGGCAGTCGGATCCCAGCAGAACTCCGCCATTGGCTTCGAAGCCGACGATGATGCCGCCTGCCTGCCGCGCGGCGTCCATTCCCTCGATGACGAAAGGCGACCCGACCTTCGTTCTCCTGACGCTGAACCCGAACGCTGCGGCTATGCCCGAGTTGGAGGTGACCGGCGTCACCACGACATCGGCCTTGAGGAAGAGCGCCGTGGCCAGCCCGATCAGGTCACCGCGGAACAACTCGCCGTTTTCGTCGATGACAAGAGGGCGGTCGGCATCGGCATCGGCCGAGACCACCGCGTCGAATTTGAACTCGCGCACCCAGTCCCGAACCTTCGCCATCGTTTCCTGGCCGACGGCCTCGGTATCGACAGGCACGAAAGTGTCTGATTTGCCGACAGGGATCACATCGGCGCCGAGGGATCGCAGGACCTCGACCAGCAGCTCCGCCGCAACGGTGCTGTGCTGGTAGACGCCGAGCCTCATTCCCGAAAGGGCGCCAGGGGGCAGGATGCCGCCGACACGGTCTCGAAAGGCCGCGAGCGCCTGTTCATGGCCGGCTTGCCAGTCCGCATAGGTCGGCGGCCAGGGATATTGATCCGACAGCTCGGCGACATGAGCGGTGATCGCGGCCTCATCCGCCTTGTCGATCTCACCCTTCGGTCCATAGAACTTGATGCCGTTGCGGTCGGCGGGGATATGCGAGCCGGTCACCATCAGCGCCGCGGCGCCCTGCCGGCGGGCATAAAAGGCCAGCGCCGGTGTGGGGATCGGACCGCAATCGACCGGCTGGAAGCCGGCCGCGGCCAGCGCCGCCATGCAGTCGTGCGCGATTGCCGGGCTGCTGTCGCGCAAGTCCCGCCCCACGAAGACCTTGCCTTGCTCAAATCCGGTCGCCCGCAAGCGCCGGGCAAAACCTTCCGTATAGAGTCCGCTTGCCCTTCCGGCCAAATCGGAAGCCAGACCCCGAACACCGCTTGAGCCGAATTTCATCAGTCTGCTTTTGCTGTTGGACGTTGTCGCTGTTCACTGGAAAGAGCCCGGCTGCCTCCGGCTGTCAACAGCAAACAACTCGAAATCCGCGTCTTTTTCTAATGTCCCCACACCGCCAGTTCATTGCCGGCCGGATCGGTGAAGTGGAACCGTCTGCCGCCGGGGAAGGAAAAGATCGGCTTGACGATGGTCCCTCCGGCGCTCTCGACTGCGTCCAGCGTTTCCTCGAGGTTTTCGGAGTAAAGCACGGGCAGCGGTTTGGCCGGCGCTTCCCCGGCATCGGCCTGGAAGCCACCATCGAGCCCTTCGGCGAAAGCGGAATAGGTCGGGCCGTAGTCGGTGAACGACCACGAAAAGGCGGCGCTGTAGAAGGATTTGACGCTGTCCAGCGTGCCGCCCGTTGCCGGCAGTTCCAGATAGTCGAGTTTTCCGTTGAGTTTCATCACGCTACTCCACTATGTTCCTGTTATGTTCTATAACGCGCCATACCCTCCGGCAAGTCTTTTTGACGCAGCTTTTGCTTAATCGATTGTAGTGCCTGGGAGCGCTGGCCGGTGCCTTGCCTTTCGCACTGCAGCATCCTATCGCTCGGATTGCGAAGGCGGGGAACCGGGCCATGGTCCGGCTGTTTCTATCTTCCTCGAACTGGAGGGCAAGCATGACCAAGTGGGTTTACACCTTCGGCGACGGCGCCGCCGAAGGCCGTGCCGGCGACCGCAATCTTCTCGGCGGCAAGGGTGCCAATCTGGCCGAGATGTGCAGCCTCGGCCTGCCCGTGCCGCCCGGTTTCACCATCACCACGGAAGTCTGCAACGCCTTTTACGCCAACGGCCGGGCCTATCCTGATGGGCTCGAGGCGGATGTCGTCGCCGCTCTCGACCATATCGGCCGCATCACCGGCCGCCGGTTCGGCGATCCGTCGAAGCTGCTTCTGGTCTCCGTCCGCTCCGGCGCCCGGGCGTCGATGCCCGGCATGATGGACACGGTGCTCAATCTCGGCCTCAACGACGAGACGGTCGAGGCCCTGGCCGCCGATTCCGGCGATGCCCGCTTCGCCTATGACAGCTACCGCCGTTTCATCCAGATGTATTCGGACGTCGTCATGGGCCTCGACCACGAAGTGTTCGAGGAAATCCTCGAGGACCAGAAGGCGAGCCTCGGCCACGAGCTCGACACCGAGCTGACGGCCGCGGAATGGCAGGGCGTCATTTCGCTCTACAAGGCCAAGGTCGAGGAAGAGCTTGGCAAGCCGTTCCCGCAGGACCCGCACGAGCAGCTCTGGGGCGCGATCGGCGCCGTGTTCTCGAGTTGGATGAACAGCCGCGCCATCACCTATCGCCGCCTGCACGACATCCCGGAAAGCTGGGGCACGGCGGTCAACGTCCAGGCCATGGTATTCGGCAATATGGGCGACACCTCCGCGACCGGCGTCGCATTCACCCGCAATCCCTCGACCGGCGACAGGCAGCTTTATGGCGAATTCCTGGTCAATGCCCAGGGCGAGGACGTGGTGGCCGGCATCCGCACGCCGCAGAACATCACCGAGGCGGCGCGTATTGCCGCCGGCTCCGACAAGCCGTCGCTTCAGAAGCTGATGCCCGACGCCTTCCAGGCCTTCGTCGACATTTCCGACCGGCTGGAAAAGCACTACCGCGACATGCAGGACCTCGAATTCACCATCGAGCGCGGCAAGTTGTGGATGCTGCAGACCCGCTCCGGCAAACGCACCGCCAAGGCGGCGCTGAAGATCGCCGTCGAGATGGCGAGGGATGGCCTGATCACCAAGGAGGAGGCGGTCACCCGCATCGATCCGGCATCGCTCGACCAGCTCCTGCACCCGACCATCGATCCGAAGGCGGCGCGTGATGTCATCGGCATGGGCCTGCCGGCCTCGCCCGGCGCCGCCACGGGCGAGATCGTCTTCTCGTCCGCAGACGCCGAGGACGCCAGGGCTCAGGGACGCAAGGCGATCCTGGTGCGCATCGAGACCAGCCCGGAGGACATTCACGGCATGCATGCCGCCGAAGGCATCCTCACCACGCGTGGCGGCATGACCAGCCACGCCGCGGTGGTGGCGCGCGGCATGGGCAAGCCCTGCGTGTCGGGCGCCGGCTCGCTGCGCGTCGACTACAAGGCCGGCACGCTGGTCTCGATGGGCCAGACCTTCCGCAAGGGCGACGTCATCACCATCGATGGCGGCAACGGACAGGTGCTGAAGGGCGCGGTCGCCATGCTGCAGCCGGAGCTTTCCGGCGATTTCGCTGCCATCATGGAATGGGCCGACGCCGCGCGCCGCATGAAGGTGCGCACCAATGCCGAGACGCCGCTCGACGCGCGCATGGCGCGCTCCTTCGGAGCCGAGGGCATCGGGCTTTGCCGCACCGAGCACATGTTCTTCGACGGCGACCGCATCGTCGCCATGCGCGAGATGATCCTGGCCGATACCGAAAAGGACAGGCGCTCAGCACTCGATAAGCTGCTGCCGATGCAGCGCTCGGACTTCCTCGAGCTGTTCGAGATCATGGCCGGCCTGCCGGTGACGATCCGCCTGCTCGACCCGCCGCTGCATGAATTCCTGCCCAAGACCGAGGCCGAGCTTGCCGAGGTGGCGAGCGCCATGAATGTCTCGGCCGACAAGCTGCGGCAACGCACCGAGGCGTTGCACGAGTTCAATCCGATGCTCGGCCATCGCGGCTGCCGGCTCGCCGTCTCCTATCCGGAGATCGCCGAGATGCAGGCGCGCGCCATCTTCGAGGCAGCCGTCGAGGCCGGCCGCAAGGCCGGCGCGCTGGTGGTGCCGGAAATCATGGTGCCGCTGGTGGGCCTGGTGAAGGAGCTGGAATACGTCAAGGCGCGCATCGACGCGGTGGCGCAAAGCGTCATGCAGGAGACCGGCACCAAGATCGACTATCTCACCGGCACGATGATCGAACTGCCGCGCGCGGCGATTCGCGCCCATGTCATTGCCGAAGCCGCCGAATTCTTCTCCTTCGGCACCAACGACCTCACCCAGACGACCTTCGGCATCTCGCGCGACGACGCGGCGTCCTTCCTTGAAACCTACCGGCAAAAGGGCATCATCGAGCAGGATCCGTTCGTGTCGCTCGATGTCCACGGCGTCGGCGAACTGGTGCGGATCGCTGCTGAAAAGGGCAAGGCGACCCGGCCCGGCATCAAGCTCGGCATCTGCGGCGAGCATGGTGGCGATCCGGCTTCGATTCGCTTCTGCGAGGAGGTCGGGCTCGACTATGTATCGTGCTCGCCCTACCGTGTGCCGATCGCCAGGCTGGCGGCCGCGCAAGCGGCCGTGGCGGCGGCGAAAGGCGCCGCCAGACGCGCCTGAGACGGGCATCCCGGGGAGCGGCACTCGCAGGGACCTTACGGTTTTGTATGGAATGTCACGCGAACGTGCGCGTCACGGCCCTGAATCTCGACACCGTTTCGAGGGAGTTTCCGACACCGAACTTTTTGGTGTCAGAAACCCATGTTGCAGATTGCCCCCACTGCTTTCCGGTCGGTCCTTGTCCTGCAGACCAAATTCATCGGCGACATCGTGCTTGCCTCGGCGCTGGCGAACAACCTGCAGCTCGCATATCCGGGCGTCAGGATCGTGTTTCTCTGTGAAACGCATTTGGCCGGCTTCCTGACGGCCCACGGCATTGCCGCCGAGGCTATCCCCCTCAGCCGCGCCAGGATGCGTGGCTCGCCGATCGAGCGGGGACGCGAGCTCTTCCGCGTGGTGCGGGAATTGCGGCGGCATCGCTTCGACATGACCATCGATATCACCGACTCGAAAACCTCGCGTCTTATTTCCGGGCTGGTCAATGCTCCGGTCCGGGTCGGCTATTCTCCGACGGAGCGGCCTCTGCGCTGGCATGAACGCCAGCCCGCCACTGTCAGGATGAAGCCCTTCGGATTTGGCAAGAAGCACTTTCTCTACCGCTATCTGTCTCCGTTGGAGGCGCTCGGCGTAGACCTGCGCGTCAAGGCCCCGGCCATTCGACCGCTGCCATTCGAGACGACCCGCGTCCTGGCTTTGCTGGCCCGGCACCACATCCTCCCAAACGCCTTTGTAGCGGTTCACGCCGGAGCAAGTTTCGCCGGGCGCCGCTGGCAGCCGGAGCGCTTTGCCGAGGCAATCGACAGGATTGCCGGCGAGACAGGCTTGCGCGTCGTCCTGGTCGGCGGGCTGGACGAAAACGAGGCGACCGAGAGGATTGTGGCCGCGGCGAAGACGCCTGTCGTCAATCTGGCGGGCGCGTTGCGGCTGGAAACCCTGCTTGCGCTGCTCAGGCAGGCGCGGCTGTTTCTCGGCAACGAAAGCGGGCCGATGCATATGGCGGCCGCGGCCGGCACGCCGGTTGTCGGCCTGTTCGGCCTGACCAATCCGGTCCGCTGGGCACCGGTCGGCGTGCCCAGCATCTCGTTGCGGCCATCCATGCCCTGCGACTGCGTCGGTGGCGACCTGTGCCGCCGGACCGATCCGAGCAAGGCCTGCTGCGTCTGGCGCCTGGAGGTTGATCCGGTGGTCGAGGCGGTGCTGGAGCTCCTGGCGCGTACCGAGGTGGTCCTGGAAGCCGCGGTCCGACATCCGCGGGAAAGCCGCCCGTCGGCCGCGTCGCCTCTTGGAGCAATTCCAGGAGAGGTCTGAAACGTCGCGCTCGGCGCATCCGCCTTTCGGTGAGACGGGAAGCCCTTTTCGGCGCGCGAGTCGCTCTGGTCCACAATCTTGCAGTCTTGTATATGAGAGCCACGTGAAACACGCGCATGGCGGCTCCACATGTCGACGTCTCAGCCCAGCTTCGTGGACTCCGATCCGTCCGGCGCCCGGACGCGGACGTCGCAGCGTCGCTCCGGCCCTATCCGCTCGATCCTGATCCTGCAAACGAAGCAGATTGGCGATCTCGTTCTTTCTTCCGCTCTGGCCAAGAACCTGCAGCTCGAATATCCCGGCGTCCGCATCGTCTTCCTCTGCGACGCCCGCTTCGCCAGTCTCCTCACCGCCAACGACATCGCCTCTGAGGTCGTGACCTTCCGCCGTTCCCATATGCGCGGCACGCCGTTGCGGCGCGCGCAGGAGCTCATTCTCACGCTGGTCAGATTGCGCCGTCACCATTTCGACATGACCATCGACATCACCGACACGCGGACGTCGCGGTTCATCTCAGGACTGGTTGGCGCGCGGCTTCGCGTGGGATACCACCCGTCCGAAAGCCCCCTGCGTTGGCTCGGGCGCCGGTCCGCCAATGTCAAGGCAAAGCCGTTCGGCTATGGCGGGCAGCACTTTCTCCATCGTTATCTTTCGCCGCTGGAGGCGCTTGGCATAGAGCTGCGCGTGCGGGATCCCGATATCCGGCCGCTGCCGTTGCAGACGACGAAAGCCCTGATGCTGCTGGAGAGATTCCACCTTCGGCCGAACGGCTTTGTCGCGGTGCATGCCGGAGCAAGCTTCCCTGGGCGCCGCTGGCAGCCGGAGCGCTTTGCCGCCGCGATCGACCGGATATCGGCCGAAACCGGTCTGGACGTCGCCCTGGTCGGCAGCCCGGACGAGAGCGACGTTGCCGAAAAGATCCTGGCGGCTGCGAAGACACCGATCGTCAGCCTGGTCGGAGCGCTCCCGCTTGAGACCTTGCCGGCGTTGTTCAAGCAAGCGCGTATGTTCCTCGGCAACGACAGCGGCCCCATGCATATGGCAGCCGCGGTCGGCACTCCCGTCGTCGGCCTGTTCGGCCTGCAGAGCCCGGTCCGTTGGGGACCGGTCGGCGTGCCGAGCATCGCGGTGCGCCCGCCCATGCCCTGCGACTGCGTCGGCGGGGACCTGTGCGAACGGCCTGACCCCAACAAGGCGTGCTGCGTGTGGCGCTTGGAGGTCGATGCGGTTGCCGATGCCGTGCTCCAGCTGCTGGCGCGGACAGAGGTGGGCTTGGAAGCCGCGGTGTAGGGCGAAAGCAAATTTTCGCGACTGCCGCTTCTGGCGCTGTTTGTCGTCCCGATTTTTGCCTAGATGCCGGTTTTGTTGAGAAGAAGTTTGTTGGCGGCACGACGATGGCCGTGCGCGGCGGGTTTGGATGGATGATGGGTCTGCTTCGAAATTCTCTTTGCGTGCTTGCGCTGTCGCTCTTGGCGGCGTCTGCCGGCAATGCCGCGACGCTTCTCGAGCCGACGCTGCATCTGAAGACCCAAGGCTCGGAAGGGGGTGGGCGAGTCGCCCTGACGCTCGACGCTTGCGGGGGAAAGACCGACACAAGAATACTTTCGGCTCTTGTCGACAATCGCATACCGGCGACCATCTTCGTTACTGGCATCTGGCTCAAGCGCAATGCCGCGGCCGTCGAGATCATGCGAGCCCATCCTGATCTGTTCGAGCTGGAAAACCATGGCGGCCGCCACATTCCCGCGGTCGATACGCCGCGCAAGATTTACGGCATAAGCAGCGCCGGCAGCCCGGACGCCGTGCAGGCCGAGGTTGAATCCGGCGCCGCGGCGCTCGCCAGCGCGGGCGGACCGGCGCCCAAATGGTTTCGCGGCGCCACCGCGGAATACAGCCCATCGGCGATCGCCATGATCCGCAAGCTGGGCTTCAAGATCGCCGGCTTCTCGGTCAATGGCGACGGCGGCTCGCTGCTCGGCGCCAAGGAAACGGCGCGCCGCATCGGCGCCGCCAAGGACGGCGACGTCATCATCGCCCACATCAACCAGCCGACGCATGCGGCCGGCGAGGGCGTGGTTCAAGGGCTGCTCGCCTTGAAGCAGAAAGGCATCACCTTCGTGCGCCTGGACGATGCCGACGGTATAGGCAACGACGGCACCACCGATTGAGCTTGCGGTGCGGCGGCTGAATTTTGGCAGCCACATCCTTCCGAGATTGACGTGAACGCCCATCCTCCGCCCTGGGACGACGACGCTTGGGCTTCGTCTGTCTCGGGTCGCAGCGACGGCCCAGCCCAATCGAAAACTCAGCCCGGTTCGGCTTCGACCGTTACCTTGCTCGTGTAGAACGCGCCGTGGTTGCGGATCTCGGTCATTTCGTCGAACGGATGTTCATAAGCCCACATGGCGTTCGTGCCGGCTTCGCCGGCCGCCTGGACGCTCCAGTAGCTGGCATCGCCCTTGTAGGGGCAATGCGTCGAGTGCTCGGTGCCGGCGAGCTTGCCGAAGTCGATATCGTCGAACGGGATGTAGAAGGCCGCCGGGTAGGGTGGTTCTGAAAGCACCTTGGCCCGGGTGGATATTGCGATGACGGTATCGCCGGCGCGCACGGTGACACTGCCGCGATAGGGTTCGACGGTGATCACCTTGTCGGGATTGCGCTGGAAGCCGGGGGCAGGGTTGGCGGGCTTGTCCATGAATGGTCTCCTGGAGCAATTCCAGCA
The DNA here is from genome assembly GCF_004963255.1 of Mesorhizobium sp. Taxonomy (GTDB): domain Bacteria; phylum Pseudomonadota; class Alphaproteobacteria; order Rhizobiales; family Rhizobiaceae; genus Mesorhizobium. The sequence continues at coordinate 124,235 of NZ_SUGA01000005.1, forward strand.
AAAGTGCGAAGCGGTTTCCGTCCGGAATTGCGTCAAAACAAAGAGAACGGTTTGCCGTTTCCATGAAACGGTGAAACGTTCTCGCGGCAGACTTACATGTGTCGGGTGAGCGCGTCGCGCAAGCCCGCGCGGCGCGAGGCTCCATCACCATTCATTGAACGTCTGTTGGCCAGCCGTCAGGCGGCTGTCTTGAAGGCATCCATGAGGCCGGCATAGGCGGCGGCAATGCCGGCCACCGGATTGGTGCTTCTTGCCGCGGTTTCGACCTTGAGCGCGCCGCCGCTGGTCGGCAGCGTCAGCAGCAGGAACTGGCGGTTGCCCGCGTCGCCGATGCAGGCGGCGGCGACGTGCTCGCCGTTCTCGCCGTTTTCGACGCGCATCTTGAACAGCAGCGTCCCGCCGACGGCTTCAAGCGCGCCGCCGACGACTTCGGCAAATTCATCTTCGGAAACGGTCTTGGTGTCCGGCGCCAGATCGTCCAGACTTTCGGCAAGCGTGCTTTCGAGGGCTTTTTCGTCGAGCTGCGCGTCCATGCGAACCACTCCATTCGCCAATCTCACCCAGCCCGTTAACGAAACTTAACGGCGAGGATGGCCGGATTATGGCGGTTTTCCCGGTTCTTCGATCCATCCACGGGCTTCGACTTATGGCGGCTGGACAATCCGCCGGTTCGTTCCACAATGTGCGGAACAAACGACGCGAATGCGCAAAGGGGAGGAATAGATGCTCGGATTGATGCAGGAATGGCCGCTGCTTTGCCACAAGCTGATCGACCATGCCGAACGCCAGCACGGCAGCCGGGAAATCGTGTCGCGCTCGATCGAAGGCCCGATCGTGCGCACGACCTTCGCCGAAATCCATCACCGGTCGCTCAAGGTGGCGCAGCGGCTGGAGCGTGACGGCTTCAGGCTCGGCGATCGCATCGCGACCCTTGCCTGGAACACGGCCCGCCATATCGAAGCCTGGTACGGCATCATGGGCATCGGCGCGATCTACCACACGCTCAATCCGAGGCTTTTTCCCGAGCAGATCGCCTGGATCATGAACAATGCCGAGGACAAGGCGATCTTCGTCGACCTCACCTTCGTGCCGCTCCTGGAAAAGATCGCGGGCGCGGTGAAATCGCTGCGACGGGTGATCGTGCTGACCGACCAGGCGCATATGCCGCAAACGTCGCTGGCCAATGCCGTCGCCTACGAGAAATGGCTGGCCGAGGCCGACGGCGATTTCGCCTGGAAGACGTTCGACGAGAACACCGCCGCCGGCATGTGCTACACCTCCGGAACGACGGGCGACCCGAAAGGTGTGCTTTACAGCCACCGCTCCAACGTCCTTCACGCCATGATAGCCGCCATGCCCGACGCCATGGGCCTGTCGACGCGCGATGTCGTCCTGCCCGTCGTGCCGATGTTTCACGCCAATGCCTGGGGTCTCGGCCAGAGCGGACCGATGATCGGCGCCAAGCTGGTGATGCCCGGCTGCAAGATGGACGGCGCTTCAATCTACGAATTGCTCGACACCGAAAAGGTGACGTTCAGCGCCGCGGTGCCGACCGTCTGGATGATGCTGCTGCAATATCTGGAAGAGACCGGCAAGAAGCTGCCCTATCTGAACAAGGTCGTGATCGGCGGGGCGTCCTGTCCGCGCGCCATCACCGCAAAGTTCCAGGATGATTACGATGTGCAGGTGGTGCATGCCTGGGGCATGACCGAGATGTCGCCGCTGGGCACGCTCTGCACGCTGAAGCCGCAATATCAGACGCTGACCGGCGAGGCGCGGCTGGATGTCCAGGGCAAGCAGGGTTTTCCGCCCTTCGGCGTCGAGATGAAAGTGACCGACGACGATAACAACGCGCTGCCCTGGGACGGCAAGACCTTCGGGCATCTCAAGGTGCGCGGTCCCGCAGTGGCCCGCGCCTATTATGGCGGCGCCGGCGCCGAGCAGTTCGATGCCGACGGCTGGTTCGACACGGGCGATGTCGCCCATATCGACGCCAGCGGCTACATGCAGATCACCGACCGCGCCAAGGATGTCATCAAGTCCGGCGGCGAATGGATATCGACCATCGACCTGGAGAATCTCGCCGTCGGCCACCCGGACGTGGCGGAGGCGGCGGCGATCGGCATCCCGCATTCGAAATGGGGCGAGCGGCCCTTGCTGGTCGTCGTCAGCAAGCCCGGTCGGGAGCCGAGCAAGGGCGACATCCTCACCTTCATGAGCGGCAAGGTGGCGAAATGGTGGATGCCCGACGACGTCGCCTTCGTCGGCGAAATTCCGCACACCGCCACCGGCAAGATCCAGAAGACCAGTCTGCGCGCCCAGTTCAAGGATTACCGCCTGCCGACGGATTGACGAAAATGTTCGATCTTCCGGCTTCAAGCCCGCGCCAAAAACCGCTAACTCTCGGCCCGGGTTGGGACGGTACGGCGAAGAATGGCATCTATTCCTGAACGGCAGACGTCAAGGGCGGCCGGCTGGTCGCGGCGGATCGGGGCATTTTCACTCGTCCTTCTGCTCACCGCCGTTGCCGGTTACCGGCTCGGATTCGTCGAGACGCCGCCTTTCCTGTGGGTGCTTGCGGTCGTCGCGCTGCTGGCGGCGCTCGCCCTGTTGCTGGCGGGTCTCGGCCTGTCAAGGGTCTGGAGCTTCGGCGATCGCGGCGGCCGCGATCTCAGCGTCGGCGCGCTGCTGGCGCTGCTGGTTCTGGCGCCCTATGGCGTCGCCGCCTACTGGGCCACGATCTACCCGCCGCTGCGCGACATCTCGACCGATCTCGACGACCCGCCGGTTCTGGACACCAGCGACCGTACAAGCGACATGAACGAGCTGTCGCCGCCGACCCCTGGCGAACAGAGCCTGCAGGCCGACGCCTATCCGCTGGTCAGCGGCCACAGCTACAATCTGCCTTTCGAAACCGTCGTCGATGCTGTCGAAACCGTGCTCGACCGCCGCGACTGGCAGCTGACGGCGCCTTATCCCGATATCAACGGGCAGAGCGAGGCGACGATCAATGCGCTGGCCAAGGGCTTTGTGCTGGGGCTGCCGGCCGATGTCGCCATCCGCGTCACCGACGATGGCGAGCAGGTCATCGTCGACATGCGGTCGGCCTCGCGCTACGGCCGTTACGACCTCGGCGACAACGCCGCCCGCATCACGGATTTCCTCGGCGAGCTCGACCAGGAAGTCGCCGGCCAGGTCGGCGCGGCGCCGGCCGAGTGATCAGCCGGCGGGACTGAAAATGCCGTCGATCGCCGGGTCGCCTTCGGTGGCGATCAGGCCGCGCGCGACCAGATCCTCGAGATGGGCGAGCACCGACAATCCTGCTGCGCCGTGCAGCCGGGGGTCGGTGTCGCGATAGATTGCTGCGACCATCTCCCTGATCGTCCGGTCGCCGGCGCGGATGCGCTCCAGGATCGCCCTTTCACGCATCTTGCGATGCGTCTTCAGGCCGCGCATGAACCTTTGGGGCGCGGTCACGGGCCCGCCATGGCCCGGCAGCAGAAGACGATCCTCGCGCGCCAGCAGCCTGTCGAGGGAGCTCATATAGTCGGCCATGGCGCCGTCCGGCGGCGCGACGATTGAGGTCGACCAGGCCATGACATGGTCGGCCGAAAACAGGGTGCCGGTTCCCTCGAGCGCAAACACGGCATGGTTGGCGGTGTGGCCGGGCGTCAGCACGGTGCGGATCGCCCAGCCGTCGCCCTCGGTCAGCGCGTCGTCGGCCAGCGCGATATCGGGCACGAAGGCCAGGTCGGCGCTGGCGTCGAGCGGATTGACCTCGCCGATGCGCAAGGGCCGCGCCGGCCGGTGCGGGCCTTCGGCAAGCGTCGGCGCGCCGGTGCGCTCCTTCAGCCGTGCCGCCAGCGGCGAATGGTCGCGATGGGTGTGGCTGACGAAGATGTGGCTGACCGGCCGGCCAGCGATCGCCGTGAGCAGCGTATCGAGATGCGCGTCGTCTTCCGGCCCCGGATCGATCACCGCCAGCGTGTCGCGGCCGACGAGATAGCTGTTGGTGCCGTGGAAGGTGAACGGACTCGGATTTCCGGCGGTGATGCGCAGCACATCCGGCGCAACCGTGACCGCCCGGCCGTAGGCCGGGTCGAAGCTGGTATCGAATTCAAGCGCCATGCCGGATTCCTTTGCAATGCCGCAAAATGATTGCCGCCCGATACGGAAGCCAATATAGGAAATTCAATGCATGTCGCCCAAAAGTGCGCAGCGGTTTTGGGACAAGGACATGCATCAAGAAAGTTTTTGAGCATGTCGCCCAAAAGTGCGCAGCGGTTTAGGACAACGACATGCATCAAGAGAGTTTTTGAAGCCAGCAAATCAGCCACCCGATGAATCAGCCAGAATGAGGAAGACCATGGCAATTGCAACCACGATGCGTCCGCTCGTTTCTCTCACTCTGCCGGAGCGGGGCGCCGCGCGGCTCGCGACCCAGCTCTTCCTGGCGCTTGCCGGAACCCTGCTGCTCACGATTTCGGCCAAGACCAAAGTGGTGCTCGGTCCGGTCGACATTTCGCTGCAGACGCTGGCCGTGCTCCTGATCGCCTCGGCCTTCGGCCTGCGGCTGGCCGTCGCGACGCTGCTTCTCTACCTCGCCGAAGGCGCGTTCGGCTTGCCGGTGTTCCAGGGCACGCCGGAAAAGGGCATCGGCATCGCCTATATGCTGGGCTCGACGGGCGGCTATCTCGCCGGCTTCGTCGTCATGGCGGCGATTGCCGGCTGGGCCGCGGACCGCGGCTGGGACCGCAGCCCGTTCAAGCTGTTCGGCGCCATGCTGACGGCGGAAGTCGTCATGATGGCCATGGGCTTTGCCTGGCTGGCGATGCTCATCGGACCGGAAAAGTCCTGGCAGTTCGGCGTCCTGCCCTTCATTGCCGGCGACCTGATCAAGGTGGCTTTGGCGGCCAGCCTGGTGCCGGCCGTGTGGGCATTGCTCAAGCGCGGCTGATCGCGATCGACGAAAGAAGGGCCGGCGGGCAACAGGCGCCCGCCGGCCCTTTTTCATGCCGCAGTCGGATTTCGCTCGAAACCAATGCGTGCCGGATGATAGAAAGTGGAACCAGCGTCAGGAAGGAAGCAAACCCGACATTGACAAGCCGGTGCCCGAAACCTAAGCACGGGCAACTTGGCGTCGAGGCGGGGGCCGCGGTAGTTCAAGGAGAGCTTGTTGAAAGGAATTATCCTTGCGGGCGGCAGCGGAACACGTCTTTATCCGCTAACATTAGCTGTATCTAAGCAAATACTGCCGATCTACGACAAGCCGATGATCTATTACCCGCTGAGCGTGCTGATGCTCGCGGGAATCCGCGAGATCCTGGTCATTTCAACTCCGCGCGACTTGCCGGTCTTCCAGGCTTTGCTGGGCGACGGTTCCGAATTCGGCCTGGAGCTCTCCTATGCCGAGCAGCCGCAGCCCAATGGTCTCGCCGAAGCCTTCATCATCGGTCGCGACTTCGTCGGCAAGGACAGCGTGTCGATGATTCTCGGCGACAACATCTATTTCGGCGGCGGCCTGTCGCGGCTCTGCGGCGAGGCGGCTGCGCGCGACGGCGGCGCCTCCGTCTTCGCCTACTATGTCGACGATCCCGAGCGCTATGGCGTGGTCTCCTTCGACAAGGTCACCGGCAGGGCTTTGACGATCGAGGAGAAGCCGCAAAAGCCGAAGTCCAACTGGGCCGTGACCGGTCTTTATTTCTACGACAACAACGTGGTCGACATAGCTTCGAACATCCGCCCTTCGGCGCGCGGCGAGCTCGAGATCACGGCGGTCAACAACGTCTATCTCGAGCGCGGCGAATTGCATGTCCACCGCCTCGGCCGCGGCTATGCCTGGCTCGACACCGGCACGCATGACAGCCTGCTCGAGGCCTCGTCCTTCGTGCGCACGATCGAGCATCGCCAGGGCATCAAGATCGCATGCCCCGAGGAGATTGCGCTGGAGCAGCGCTGGATCAGCGCCGACAAGGTTCTGGATCGCGCGGCGCGGCTCGGCAAGAACGAATATGCCGCCTATCTGCGCCGGCGGGTGGCCGATCTGATGGAGGAACAGGGTGCTTGAGGTCAGGCCGCTCGGCCTCGACGGCGTGCTGGAGATCGTGCCGAAGCGGCATGGCGACGCGCGCGGTTTTTTCAGCGAGACCTGGAATGCCGAACGCTTCGCCGAGGCCGGCATCCATCTCGCCTTCGTGCAGGACAACCATTCCTACTCCGCCGCGGCCGGCGTGTTGCGCGGGCTGCATTACCAGCTGCCGCCGCGCGCCCAGGACAAGTTGCTGCGCGTCGTCAGGGGCAGCGTGTTCGATGTCGTGGTCGACATCCGCCGCGCCTCGCCGACTTTCGGCAAATGGGAGGGGCTGGAGGTGTCGGCGCAGAAGGGCAACCAGATCCTCGTGCCGAAAGGTTTCGCGCATGGCTTCGTCACGCTCGTGCCGGATACGGAGGTGATCTACAAGGTGACCGACACCTATTCGCCCGGGCACGACCGGTCGATCCGTTTCGACGACCTCGCAATCGGCATCGAGTGGCCGGCGCTTGCCGGCGGATTCCAGCTTTCGGACAAGGACCAAAAGGCGCCAACGCTGGCCATGGCGGAGGTGTTTGAGTCCGCGGAGGGGGTGGCATGAATTTCCTGGTCACCGGCGGCGCCGGTTTCATCGGCTCGGCCGTATGCCGGCATCTGTGCGCCAACCCGGCCTACCGCGTCACCAATCTCGACAAGCTCACCTATGCCGGCAATCTCGCGTCGCTGCGGCCGATCGAGAACGCGCACAATTACCGTTTCGAGCGGGGTGACATCTGCGACGAGCGCGCGGTTCTGGAGATCTTGCGCCGCGACGACATCGACATCGTCATGAACCTTGCCGCCGAAAGCCATGTCGACCGCTCGATCGACGGCCCCGGCGCCTTCATCGAGACCAACATCGTCGGCACCTACCGCATCCTCAATGCGACGCTGGAATACTGGCGCGGCCTGTCCGAGGAGCGCAAGGCGGGCTTCCGCTTCCACCATGTCTCGACCGACGAGGTCTTCGGCGACCTGCCTTTCGACGGCGGCATGTTCGTCGAGGAAACGCCTTATGCGCCGTCCTCGCCCTATTCGGCCTCGAAGGCGGCGTCGGATCACCTGGTGCGGGCCTGGCACGAGACCTACGGCCTGCCGGTGGTGCTCTCCAACTGCTCGAACAATTACGGCCCCTACCATTTCCCCGAAAAGCTGATCCCGCTGGTCATCCTCAACGCGCTCGACGAGAAGCCGCTGCCGGTCTACGGCGCCGGCGCCAATGTGCGCGACTGGCTGTTCGTCGAGGATCACGCGCGGGCGCTGGAGCTGGTCGCCACCAAGGGGCGGCCGGGCGAGAGCTACAATGTCGGCGGCAATTCCGAGCGCACCAATCTCGGCGTCGTCGAGGCGATCTGCGATCTGCTCGACGCGAGGCGGCCGCGCGCGGGAGGCAAGCGCTATCGCGACCTGATCAGCTTCGTCACCGATCGTCCCGGACATGACCGCCGCTATGCGATCGACGCCTCCAAGATCGCGCGCGATCTCGGCTGGACGCCGCGCGAGAATTTCGACAGCGGCCTGGCCAGGACCGTCGACTGGTATCTCGACAACAAATGGTGGTGGGGCCCGATCCGCGAGCAGCGCTACGCCGGCGAGCGGCTGGGCCACGCTGCGGCGGCAAAACAAAACAGTCCGGTTGCAGGCAACCCGGCCGAGAGCAGGAAGGTGACGACGTGAGGCTTGCCGTCACCGGACGCGAGGGCCAGGTCGCCGCCAGCCTGGTCGAGGCGGCGCGGGGCCGCGACGATCTCGAGATCGTCGCCGTCGGCCGCCCGGCGCTAGACCTTGCGCGGCCCGACACGGTGCTAGCCGCACTCGAAGCGGCAAGGCCCGACATCGTCGTTTCCGCCGCCGCCTACACCGCCGTTGACCAGGCCGAGGACGAGAAGGATCTGGCCTTCGGGGTGAACGCCACCGGCGCCGGCAAGGTGGCCGAGGCCGCGGCAAGGCTCGGCGTCCCCGTCATCCATCTGTCGACCGACTATGTCTTCGACGGCGCCAAGGACGGCGCCTATGTCGAGACCGACCCGACTGCGCCCCTCGGCGTCTACGGCGCTTCCAAGCTCGCCGGCGAGGAGGCGGTGGCCGCCGCCAATCCGCGCCACATCATCTTGCGCACGGCCTGGGTCTACAGCCCTTTCGGCAAGAACTTCGTCAAGACGATGCTGCGGCTGGCCAGCGACCGCGACGAGATTGCCGTCGTCGCCGATCAATGGGGCAATCCGACCTCGGCGCTCGACATCGCCGACGCCATCCTGAATGCGGCGGCGAGGCTGCGGGACGACAGGAATTTCGCCGCCTTCGGTGTCTACCACCTGGCGGGCGAGGGCGACACCAACTGGAGCGGCTTTGCCCGTCACATCCTCGACACAAGCCGGGCGTTTGGTGGCCCGCACGCGAAAGTGCGCGATATCGCGACGGCGGATTATCCGACCAAGGCGAGGCGCCCGCAAAATTCGCGGCTTTCGAGCGCGAAGTTTGAGAGTGTGTTCGGGTGGCGGGCGCCGCACTGGCGGGAGGCGACGGAGAGGGTGGTCAGCAGGCTCCTGCACGATCGAATAGATAATTGCTGTCCGCTTGTTGGGACGGCGAACTTGTCTGGCAGTGCGACGCAGCGATGATCCCTTTTACGTCGACGACGTTTCGGTTCCCTGACCTTGTAGCTCCATCTGCGTGGGTCGAGCATGTCCCGTTCATGTTCTGGCTCGTCGACGCGCTTCGTCCGCGTCGGTTCGTCGAGCTTGGCACACACACCGGGGTCTCTTACTGCGCTGCCTGTCAGGCTATCGAACTGCTGCATCTTTCTTGCAGCAGCTACGCAATCGACACCTGGAAGGGTGATGAGCATGCGGGCTTTTATGGCGAGGAGATCTATTCCGCTTTAGCCGCCTATCATGCGCAAAAATATGCGGCCTTTTCGTCTCTCGTGCGGTCGACTTTCGATGAAGCAGTCAGCCATTTCGAGGATGAAAGCATCGATCTGCTGCATATTGATGGCCTGCACAGTTATGAGGCTGTCCGCCATGACTTCGTGACTTGGCGGTCGAAGTTGACACAAAACGCCATTGTGCTCTTTCACGACACGAATGTGCGTGAGCGTGATTTCGGCGTCTTTCGCTTTTGGAGCGAGGTGTCCGAAGGCCGGCCGCATTTCGAATTCCTGCATGGACACGGCTTGGGCGTTCTGGCGCTTGGCGAGAACTATCCGAAGGCGGTGGAGGCGCTCTTCGCCGCTGACAGACACGAGAGCGGCACAGAGGCCGTACGAGCTGCGTTCGCCTATCTTGGCCAGGCAGTCGCGCAGCGCGACAATGCGGCCCGTTCGGCCGAGCAGGCGCAGGCACAGCTCGCGCGAAGCCGCGAAGAGTGGCGGCAACAGGTCGAGCAGCGCGACAGTGAGATCGCAGCGCTGACAGTCGAGCGTGAGAAGATCCGCGCCGTCGCTCAAGCGTTTGAATCGGCCAACACAAAGCTTGCGGCAAAGAACGATGAGATCGTGGCGTTGGAACAGACCGTGACGCGCGCTCTCGAATTGGCCGATACAAACCTCGCGGCAAGGGACAATAGCATCGCGATGCTTGAGCGTCAGGTGCAAGACCGCGATCACCAGATGATCGCGTTGAAGCGCGAGATGGAATTGGTTCGTATCAGCCGGGTCTGGCGCTATCGATCGCTACTGCGAAGGCTTGCTTCGTTTCCCGACAGGATGGCTTTCTATCTCGGGCGGCCCATCGTGCCGCGCGCGCTCTATCACTTGGAAAGTGTGACGCCTGGGAAGCAGGCCACGGAGTGGACGGTAACGGGCGATGATCCGCAGCTCGAGCTTCTTTGGTCGGGTTCCTTGCCGCTTGCCCCTGGACACTACCGGCTTACCCTCCGTGGACCGGCCGATGCGGAAACGTTCGCGGACACTCGCCTCTACATAGACAGCGGCAGAGGATATAACGAAGTCGAGCGGATCGATTTGCGATTTCATTCGAACGGCGGAGGCTTGGCCGAGACGATCTTTCCACTCTACGCGCAAGCCGCAAAACTTCGGTTCGATCCGAGCGACCGTTCCCGCCAGATCACGATCGATCACGCGCGGCTGCGCAAGGTCGGGCGGCTCGAATACTATGCGCGGCTCATCGCGAGGCTTGCGCTTCGCCACCTGAAGAGCCCCAGCGCTCTGAGACGGTCTGCCAAACGCGCCGCGAACATATTGAGGGAAGGCGGCCTGTCGGGGTTTGCAGCCACTCTGCGTTCGGCGGAGGCGCGAGGCGCTCTGGGCAGCATTACCTATGAAGGGTGGATTGCTCTCAATGACACGCCGACGGAAGACGACATTTCGGATCTTCGCCGCCGCCTGGCCGAGCTCAAGGTGAAACCCCTCATTTCAGTGCTCATGCCGGTCTACGACACGCCCGAAGGGCTCCTTCGGGAAGCAATCGAAAGCGTACGTGCCCAGATCTATCAGAACTGGGAGCTCTGTATTGCGGACGACTGCTCGACGAAGCCGCACATGCGGCTCATTCTGAACGACTATGCAAAACGCGATCCTCGTATCAAGATCGTGCTTCGCGAGGAGAATGGCCACATCTCCCGGGCGTCCAATTCCGCGCTGGAACTCGTCACCGGCGAGTGGGTTGCCATGCTCGACCATGACGATGTTCTGCGCCCGCACGCGCTTGCCGAGGTAGCGCTGGAACTCGATCGCCATCCCGACTCAGAGTTGATCTACAGCGATGAGGACAAGATCGATTCGGAAGGGAGGCGTTACGATCCCTGCTTCAAGCCGGATTTCTCGCGTGAGCTGTTCCGGTCCCAGAACTATCTCAACCATCTTACCTTGCATCGCGCCGAAAATATTCGCGCCGTCGGTGGTTGGCGCTCCGGTTTCGAGGGCAGCCAGGATTATGACCTCAATCTGCGTATCTTTGAGCGTATAGACGCTCGGAAAATCCGGCATATTCCGAAGGTGCTGTACCATTGGCGCGCCGTGGAGGGCTCGACCGCGCTTGATGGTTCGCAAAAGAACTACGCTCACATGGCCGGATTGCGCGCTCTGGAAGAGCATGTCGAACGCATGAGGCTGCCGGCAAGGGTCGAGGAAGCGCCGGGCACACCTTATTATCGCCTTCGGTTCTCGGTGCCTGAACCGCAACCGCTTGTCAGCCTTGTCATTCCAACCCGGGACAAGGTGGACCTCTTGCGAAATTGCGTGAATTCCATTCGCGAGAAAACCACTTACGGCAACTACGAAATTCTCGTGGTCGACAATGGGTCGGTGGAGCAGGAAACGCTTGCCTATTTCAGCGACTTGAAAAAGGCGGAGAATATACGCGTGCTCCGCTACGACAAACCGTTCAATTATTCGGCGATCAACAACTTTGGAGTGCTGAACGCGAAAGGGTCGATCATCGGATTGATCAATAACGATATCGAAGTGATCTCACCCGACTGGCTGACGGAGATGGTTTCCTGGGCGATACAGCCGGATATCGGCTGCGTCGGCGCGAAGCTCTATTATGCCGATGACACCATTCAGCATGCTGGAGTCATTGTCGGCGTGGGCGGAGTTGCTGGGCATTCACACAAATACTTCCCCCGCCATCACCCCGGCTACTTTGCCAGGTTAAAGGTTTTGCAGAACCTTTCCGCCGTTACGGCAGCTTGCCTCCTGATCCGCAAGAATGTGTTCGAAGAAGTGGGTGGTCTCAATGAGGTCGACCTGACTGTCGCCTTCAACGATGTCGATCTTTGTCTGAAAGCGCAGGAAGCCGGATATTTAAACGTCTGGACGCCGTATGCCGAGCTTTACCATCTGGAAAGTATCTCTCGCGGTGCGGAGGACGCGCCAGAAAAAGTTGAGAGGTTCAAAAATGAAATTAATTTTATGAAGGAGGAATGGAAAAAGGTTATTGAGCGTGACCCATTTTACTCTCCGAATTTGACTAAGGCGCGTGAAGATTTCTCGCTGAGCTGATCTCTATAAACTAGTAGAAAAAGAGAAATTTCCATTGGATAGAATAGCCAATGGGCGGTGAGATAATAAAAGAAATTGAAATATCTATTTGGCGTTGCTAAGTCTTTTGCGCTGCGCTTCTCGAATTATCTGTTCAACATATTGGCTGCTGTTCTCGGGATTAATTGCGTGTTTTGGACCAGTCGGCGCAAAATCGTAACCGAGCAACTGAGCAGTGTTACCGAGTATCTCACGTAGCCATTCGTAGTCGCTTGGATGGAAGAATGCGTGCCAATCATCTTCGCCGCCCGACCGGCGCGTTCTCCGCAGGTCGTCGCCTACATCGCGACTCCCCACAAGCAAGTCACGCAGAGGGTGATCCGTTAAGTTGCCGGAGACGAAATCCTCATACCTCAATACCGTTTTCAATTCCTTTGGCAGGTTTGAAAGGTACTCCGCATATCGGATCGCCGCCGTGGATGACTGCTTGATTTCCTCGGCGCCAAACACGTTGAAGTTGGTAGCTAAGTGATGGGTGATGTCACGAAGGGATACCGCACCAGGGTCGCTTTCCTTGCGGCGGAAGATTTCGAGCCACTTTTGCACGTCAGACTCGGAGGAAGCCCTATTTTCAAAATACGGGTAAGCAACATAATGCAAGCGGCTTATGATTTCTGCTCTAGGGTCGCGAACAATAAAGATGTTTGCTAAAAAATTGGTATTGAATTCATTATATACTATAGAGTTAAACAAATTTGGCCGATCAACCCAGTGATCATATAATACTTTTACTACGCAATCATTTTCACGCGTAGATATTGCTTCGAAGAAGGAGGCGTCTTTTGGTTCCATATAATAGTCATTTATTGACATGGTATTTTGGATAGTTTTTGAGACTACAGTCGTGCCGGTTTTGGCTAGGCCGATCACAAAATATTTGCGAATATTCAATTATGAATCTCCCATATTTTATAGTGTATAAGGCTGTGGGGCTTGGAACTTTACCATGCCAACGGTGGAGCCCGGGTCGGCGATCGCTCACGTCAGCGAATCTTAGATAGCCGAAAAAGGTCCGTGGCTTACGCCGCCGCATCTGAGTTCTTCTTCATAGTTGCGTTGACATTTGACCTGCTGGCTTCCGAGCGGCATAGCGTTTTGTCGGACCTCCTTCAATCTTGTACCGCAGTCTGCGTTCGCGTTTTGTGGTCCGATTCTACTGATTAGGTCGGTTACTGGGGGTGGGCTATGCGATCTACCCGGTGGCACCCGGCTCTCTGAGAACGCAGGAAACATTCAGCTCTTTCACAGTCGAGGGCTGGCTGTCCGAAACCGGGTCGAGCCGAAACTCGTTCCTGAAGCCGTGCGGTTCGATCACCAGGAACCGCACCATGTTTCCGTCGCCGGTGGCGATTTGCTGGGTACGGCTGTTGGCCTGGGAGAAAACCGGAGCGCCCCATGGGCGGTAGAAGAGTTGAACGATCGTGGGGCTTTCAACGCCAATGGTGCTTTCTACGAGGACTGCCAGGCAGTGATGGAGGTCATCCGCTTGGCCGACCGAAAAGGCTATTTGAACATCCCTTCCGGCGGACAGGCTCAGATTGCCAGGACGAATCTCGGTGGTCGCGTTGCTCACCGTGACGCTGTCCATTGGCTTGTCCAGCACGTTCCAGGTCGGGCTGCGGGGAGCGCTTTCGAGCAGGTCGGGCGGAAAGTATCTTATGAATGACGCGCCCATTTTTACCGCGTTGACATATGCGAGTGTCATCTCGCGAGGATAAAGCATCGGACAATCGATAGGCCCTCCGGCGAGCAGCTTCGTGTGCAGACACGCACCGTTTCGAAGGGTTAGATCGGATGTCTGCCGAAAGTAGGAGGCATGGGCAAAAATTCCTGCCGCCATGGTGTAGACGACGACGCAAGCCGCGGACACCACCGCGGCGACACGAATTGCGCTCTCTCTGCGCGGCCACAGCGTCATTGCCATCACGATGGCGCCCGCAAACACCCATGGCCAAATCAGCGTTGCCCAAAAGAAATGAAAGCGTGCGAAGCCAAAGGCGAAGAGTTGCAAAGGCGTGGATATGTTGGCGGGGCGCAAATCGGTTCGACCTGCGGCGACCATCAAAAGGTAGAAAAATACCGATGCGAACAAGAGCAGGCTGATCAATCCCAAGCGGGCGGGAGCCGAATGCCGGGTTTTCGCCGTCATGACATTGCGCAGGCCGGATATCGCGACCGCCACGGCAAGGGCCAAGCAAAGCAAGGCGATCAAAAGAGATCGCAATGGATGCGAGGCCGTCAGCATGAGGCTACGGCCTATCTTGCCGAACATGTAGAACCAGAATTCGGGGCTATTCGGCAAGGCCCAGGGTGTTCCTGAATGCACCTGGCCATGTTGGACGAATACGAGGACGTATCCCTGCACGATAACGGTGATGATCGTTGCGCAAAGCAGCGCGACCGCGTCTGGTATCAATTCGCCGTAAGCGCGTCGGTTACTCGCTATGCAGACAATGAGGGTGGCGGTCAGCGCGAGTAAGGAAAAGGCGCCTGAAGTATAAGCCAATCCGGAGAGAATTCCCAGCGTAAAAAGAATGGAAGAACGAACGGGCCATGACCATCGACTCGCAACCAATACGTAAATCACCGCGAGGGTGAATATAAGTGGCAGGGCCTGATGATAGGCTATATTTTGCCTTCCCCAATAACTATCCGACTGAAGCATAAATAAAGAGAGAGAGAAGGCACACGCCGCAAGAAGGTGGTCCTTGACGGCTTTATTGATTAGAATCCATTGAAAAAAAAGGATCAAACCAAGGACGGAAACCATCGAGAGGAATTGGTCGACGACGGAATTTCCTTTGAATACGATGAAAACAAGGGATTCAAGGAGTTTTCCGACAGCGTACATGGTGTCGTTTGCTGGGGTAAAAAGATACCCGATATTTAAAGAGCCGGTGGTGCCATCAAAATAATCGCGCCAGTCGTCAAAATATGGAAGGTCTATCCCGTAGTTTACCCACTGGATTGCCATCCATCCAAGGCAGAACATTGGGAGAGCGATGAACAGGGCGCTGACAATGCGCTCGGCAGATGTCGCCGCATGGCGCGGTAGCCGCGTCGTTTGGGAGCCGGATTCCAGCACGATCCCCGTCGTTTGAGATCCGACAGAATGTTCCATTATTGTCTGCGTAGTATCCATCGAGAAACCAGAAAGTTGAGCATCGTCGTTGCGGCCAGCGTTGCAAAGAATGCCGCTGCATGGCTTTGCAACACCCGCTCGAGAAAATGAAGGACCGCCAACCCCGCTGCAAACACCACCGCGACCGAACCGCCGACCGCCAGCCGATCCGCGAAGCCGGCGCGCCCGCCTGGAAAAACCCGATCCGGATAGAACACCATCACGAATACGAGGCCTGCCAGCCAGGCAATTGTGTAGGAGATTGCTGACGGGAGCACAGTCAAGCCGGCAAAGTAGACGGCGCTCGTCAGCGCGGTGTTCAATCCGCCGGCCACAAGAAAGCGGATTGCGTCTGAGCCTATCCGGTCAATGGCCATCCGGTCTGACCATGGCGAGGAAATCCGAATAATCCCTGATGTAGTCGCTCGCATCATAGGGATGCGAAGCCATGACGAGCAGCGCGGTATCCGGCTGGAATTTGTACTGAATGCCCCACACTCCGGGAGGCAGGTAAAGACCGATCGAGGGATCTGCCAGCGACACTTCCTTTCTGTCGTGCCCGTCATCGACGACCACCGACAGGCGTCCATGGGCGGCAATCAGGAATTGATGGCACTGCCGGTGCGCATGCTCACCCCTGACCTTGTCCGAAGGTACGCCGTAGACAAGAAACGACCGCAAGGGCTTGAAGGGCAGGTTCTGTCCGAACTCAAGCGGGGCCAGTTCGCCGCGCAGATCACTAAAGTGCGGCAACCGCCACAGCTCACATCCGCCAACGCCAAGCGCCATCCTGTCACCGGCAGCGCCAGGGGTCGCCTGCGTCATCACGGGCTCGACCTGCGGACCGGTCTGATAGCCGACGATGACGGCCGGGTTTCCCACCACCACGGCGTTGGCCGGCACGTTCTTGGTCACCACGGCGCCGGCGCCGATCATCGCCTGGCGACCGATCGTTATCCCGGGCAGGATGGTTGCGTTGGCGCCGATCGACGCGCCGTCCTCGACGATCGTCTGGAGAAACGATTCCGGATAGTGTTTCGAACGCGGGAAACGGTCGTTGGTAAAGGAGGCATTCGGACCGACGAACACGCGATTGCCCAGCCGGACGCCGTCCCACAGCTGAACGCCGCTTTTGATCGTGACGTCATCGCCGACCGTCACATCATTTTCGATGAAGACATGATCGCAGATATTGCAGTTCGCGCCGATCACCGCCCCTGGGAGTACATGGGCAAACGCCCACACGCGTGTGCCATTGCCGACGCTCGTGCTTTCGCAGATGCCGTGCTGGTGAACAAAGAAAGTCTTGTCCTTCATGCGGACGTTCCGTCGACAATGCGGCTTATTATCCGCAATGGGCGCGATTTGGTGTTTTCAACGGCTCGCCAGAGGTAACACCCCAGGATGCCTTGCACCGCGAGAATCGCTGACCCAAATCCCACGATAAGCAGCACCAGTGTCGTGTATCCGGCAGAGTCGATCCTGCCCAGCAAGCGGGCGATTACGGTCACTGCGGCAAACACAAGGCTGAGGATGCAGCCCGCGATCCCCACCCATAGTGTAAGCACGATCGGAAAGTCGGAAAACGAGAAGATCGAGTCCATCATATATCTGAGGCGGCGCCCCATGCCCCAGGCGCTTTTTCCGTGCTCCCGTTCGCGACGGTGATACGGCACGAATTCCCGCCTGAAGCCCACCCAGAAGAGTTGCACGACCAGCGAGCTGTTAGGCTCCGCGATCGACAGGATCGCTTCCAGCACCTGGCGGTTGCAGCCAAAAATATCGACGCCGCCGCTGGGCATGCTTGGCAGAATCAGCCTGCGGTAAACGCCCCAAAAAGCCCGGGACAGAAACCGCGTCAAAAACGGATCGTCTCGCCCCACTCTGCGGCCGAAGACGACGTCCGCAGCGTCTTTCTCCAATATCGAAAAGAACTCGACAATCAGTTCCGGCGGCTCTTGAAGGTCGGCCGCCATGGCAGCCACATACTTGCCCGATGCATGCTCAAGCCCTGTCCGAATGGCGGTGAAGGAGCCAAAGTTCCGGCTGTGAAAGATGATCTTGTAGTCGTAGCCGGTATTCTTCAAGGCCGTGACCAGCAGCGCGCCGGATGCATCTGGCGATCCATCAATAACGAAGACAAACTCGATATCGCCCCCATACCTGCCGTGAAAGCCCGCAACTGCCTGCATCAGGGCGGGGATATTCGCCTCGTTTCGATAGATGGGAAAGACGATGGAGCGCGCCGTCACATTGCCTCCCATTCACCGAGAGCCTTGCACACTTGCTCGATCTCGTCGCTCGTCAGGTCTGGGTGGCACGGGAGGGAACAAAGACGACCGATACTTGCCCTGGAGATCGCGAGATTTTGGGTCCCTTTCATGGGCAGGTCAGCCCAGCCAGCCTGATCGCAATCAAGCACGGGATAGTGGACATCGGTATCGACTCCGCGGTCCTTCATGAACACCCGGAATGCATCCCGATCGTCGCAGAGCAGGACCGCAAGGTGCGCGACGGCGCCGCTGCCTCCGTCGACGAATCGGAGCCGGCTCCCGACAGCAGACTTGAATCGGTCGAGGATGGCGCGGCGCTGTTCATTGCGGCTGTTCAAATCCGGAAGAAGGATATCCAAAATCGCGGCCTGGACCTCATCCATGCGTGAGTTGCGCCCTCCGGGCAATCCCACATGATATTTGGAGCTCCAGCCATATTGATGAAGCTGACGAACACGGTCTGCCAGCCTTGGATTGGAGGTTAGGACTGCGCCGCCGTCGCCCATTGCGCCGAGATTCTTGGTCGGATAGAAGCTGAAAGTGGCGACGTCACCAAGTGATCCGACCGTTTCATTCCTGATGCGTGCACCATGTGCCTGGGCGCAATCCTCGATGACCGGTATGTGTGACATGCCGGCATCGATAAGTCCCGCCCGGATGGCGGGAACGTCGACCACACCGCCGTAAAGATGGGTAACGACGATCGCAGCGGTGTCGGTCCCCGCTGCGTCCAGCACCGCTTGGATGCTTGCAAGCTGGCTGGCGGGTTCGATGTCGACATAGTGTGGAACGAGGTCGTTGTGCCAGCAGGCGCAACTGGCATACCCCCCGGCATTAGCCGCCACGATCACCTCGCGCCCATGCGAAGCGTTGAGCCCGACGACCGAGCGCAGAGCGAGTTCGAGGGCGTCTGTTCCGTTGGCGACGAGGATGCAGTCAGAAGCTCCCACGAATTTCGCAAAGTTTGCTGCGAATCGCTTCCCCGCTGCGCCGTTGAGCCACCATCCGGATTGCAACGTGCTCGTTACTTCGCGCGCAATCTTGACCTCATAGCGCTTGTACAGGCGCTTGAGATCGTTCATCGGAACGGCGTTAGGCTTCGTCATCAACAACTCAACAACGTATCTTTATTGATCCCGGTATGCTGGCATTGCAAAACTCTCAGATAATTCAGGTGTTGCTAATATAAAGCGTCCGAGATACTGCCGGCTCGGCCAGAGTGGAAAGCCAGAACCTCAGGCACAACTATTGAGATTCCGGCTTAGCCGCAACAGCTGCGCGCCATTTTGCGAAACACTGCAAGCCTAGGGGCTGGCCGACGCAGCTTCGGCAGGTTTGACCGGCACCGCTGTTAGCGACTCCACTCGGCCGCCTTTGAGCGTCAGCCGCTTCGTGCACACGCTTTGGATAAGACTTTCGCTGTGGCTTGCCAGAACGATGATGCCTGCCTTTTCGGCCAGTTCGTCCATGCGCTTCTTGGCCTTTTCCTGGAAAGAGGCATCCCCCGCCCCGATCCATTCGTCCATGAGCAGGATTTCGGGGTCGAGCGCCGTCGCCACCGAAAAGGCGAGCCGCGCCGCCATACCCTGGCTATAGGCCTTGAAGGGCAGGTCGATGAAATCGCCGAGCTCGCTGAAGGCAATGATGCCCTCCATCTTTTCTTCAATCTCGGCTTCCGACCATCCGTTGATCAAGCCCCGCAACACAATGTTGCGGCGGCCGGTCGCTTCGCGGCGAAACCCTATGTTGATGTTGAAAAGAGCGTCGACCTTACCTTCGATCGCGACGCTCCCTCCGGAAGGCTCGTAAATGCCGTAGAGGACCTTGAGCAGTGTTGTCTTACCGGCTCCGTTCGGGCCGACAAGACCAAGCCGGTCGCCGGCCTTGAGTTCGAAACCGACGCCGTCGAGCGCCTGAACAAACTGCTTTCGGCCGGAGCCTTCTATTCGACCGCCAGTCGCGCCCAAACGCCGATCCGGCGCCGAAAGCGTCAGTTTTTCGTGCAGCTTGTAGATTAGGCTGACGTTGTCCAGCTTTATGGAAACCATCACAAACTCAAATCAAAAAGACGACCTGGCGGCGGTAGCTGCCAAGCAGCAGCAGCGCGATCGTCCACGTGACCAACGCTGTGGCGCCGGTGATGGCGAAGGCGTTACTCGGAAACTCACCCCCGAGGATCGGAATGCGCGCAACGTCCAGGAAGTAAGAGAACGGGTTCCAGAGATAGGAGTATCTCTGTATAGCGTCTTGGCCATTATAGACCCAAAAGACGGGTGTGAAGAACATCCCAACGCGCATCAGATTGCCGACGATGAATTCGCTATCTGGGAAGAATGCGCCCAAAAAAGCGAAGACCGTGATGAGGGCTGGTGTGGTCAACAAGATCAACAGCAGTCCAGCAAGCGACCACAGCCACGCAGGCGTCAGCGACGGACCGCTGATCAGCAGGATAATGATGCATCCGACAACTGCATAGCCGGCCCGGATCACCGACTGTACCGTCAGCCGCATCACATAGACGAACAGCGGCAGCGTCGTACCTTCGATGAAGCTCTCTTCGCGCTTGAAAAGTGGGACGCTCAGGGAGATGATCTCCATGAGGTAAAACCACACCATAAGGCCGATGGCGACGTAGGCGCCATAGCCTGCCGCATCTTTGCCAATCGGTTGAAACACGAAAACGAATGTTCCCGCGAAGGCAAGATAGTTGACGAGAAGCCAAAGTGGTCCGAGCGTGGTGCGCCGATGCTGGTCTCCGATATCCTCATGAGCCAGGGCAATCCATACCCTTCGCAGCTTCATGGTTCGGGAGATGTCGTCAAGGGCGCTATTCAGTACCGAGATCATAGTCGTGGTGTCACAGTTTTTGTTCCGGTGATTCGCCTCTCGCCCCGCACGCCCCCCTACACCTCTTTCATAGCTATTGCGACAAGCTTATGGCAGCGCGCTGCGGCTTAGTGAAGCCGGATCGTCATGCTATGATTTCCATTAGCAGAATCTGTTGGATGCTGCGGAAGTTTTCCTGAAGAATAACAGTCCAGTCTGAGTCGTTGCTGCTTTGAGACAAATCGTCAGCAAGATGATATCCGCCCAAAAAACCTCTGGCCCTCCCGCTCGCTCCGCGCTAAGGCGATAACCGGGTGATGGGGTTGGGGATTTGCAATCCAGAGTGGCGGTGGACGATGTTTTGTCCTGCGCGGTTCTGATAGCATGTCCCTGCGCCTGGAGTTCAGTACTACCCAATGACCGCCTATGTAGAAGCCGTGTCGGAACTCAGACCAAGGATGCGGCGCGCCATCATCATGGTGCAGGATCTCGTCATGGTCCTGGTGGCGGTGGCGCTCAGCCTCACCCTTTCGCAGTCGCGGCTGTCGTTCGAGGCGTTCTCGTTCGCCGGGCTGGTCTGCTGGGCGCTCATCGTGCTCATCGCCCATCTGTTGTTTCGCTCCTGCGGCCTCTACAACACCGTCTGGCGCTTTGCCTCCACGCCCGACTTCTTCAACATCCTCAAGGGCTGCGGCAGCCTCACGGTGGTCCTTTACCTAGCCTCGCTTGGCTTCCGCTTCTTCTTCCAGCCGGTCGCCGGCCTCAACGAGCGCCAGTTCATCGTCTTCTTCCTGGTCTCCTTCACCATCATTTCGGCGCCCAGGCTCTACTATCGCTTCCTGCGCGACGGCGCGTCCTGGCGCATCCTGCGCCGCGCTCCGGGCGACGCGCCGGTCAAGCAGGCGCTGTTCATCGGCCGGCTGAGCGAGGCGGACGTGATCGTGCGCTTCACCCGCACGGCGGTGCCGGCGGAATACGCCATCGCCGGAATCATGGCGACGGAGGCCGATGTGCCGCTCGGCACGCGGATCCAAGGCGTTCCGGTCGTGGCGCTCAGGCCGCGCCTGGTCGAGGTGCTGGAGGACTATGTCAAGGGCACGGAAAACCTCGATCTCCTGATCTTTGGCAATGGCGCCGAGCGCGACATCGAGGACTATGCCGAGCTGGTTCGCGTCGCCCGTCACAGCGGCATCGCCGTCGTCCAGTTCTCCGGCCTGTCGGAGCTGGGGCAGGGCGGCAGGCTGGTTCTCGATACCGTCGAGATGGAAACCATCATGCGCCGTTCGGCGGTTGCCACCGACACGACGCGCATTGGCGCCTTCGTCGCCGGCAAGCGGGTGATGGTCACCGGCGGCGCCGGCTCCATCGGCCGCGTGCTTGTCAAGCGCGCGCTGGAGCTGGGCGCCGAGTCGGTGCTGGTGGCCGACAATTCCGAATTCGGCATCTTCCAGCTCGACCAGCTGATCGACGATCATTACCGCGACCGGCTGACCAGCCGCATCGTGGACGTAACCGACCGGCCTCACATGATGCGTCTCGTCAGCGAGTTCAAACCCGCGATCCTCTTTCATGCCGCGGCGCTGAAGCACGTGCCGCTGCTGGAAGAGAACTGGGAAGCGGCCATCGAGACGAATGTCTTCGGCACGCTCGCGTGCGCCGAGATAGCCGCCGAATGCGGGGTGCCGCAGTTCCTGCTGATTTCCAGCGACAAGGCCGTCGACCCGACTTCCGTGCTCGGCGTCACCAAGCGCGCGGCCGAGCATATCGTCTCGTCGCTGCATGAGATGCACGCCGCGCGTTCATCCGCGTCGCATGGCGGCGGGCGGAACGGCCGTGACACCGTCGGCCGTAATCCCGGCACCAAATTCATCGCCGTGCGCTTCGGCAATGTCTTCGGCTCCAATGGCTCGGTGGCGACCATCTTCCAGGCGCAGATCGAGGCCGGCGGGCCGGTCACCATCACCGACCGGCGCATGACCCGCTATTTCATGACGGTGGCCGAGGCGGTCGATCTGGTCATCATGTCGGCCGCCGATGCCGAGCAGCGCCAGGGCAAGGACGACTACGCCATCTACATGCTCGATATGGGCAAGCCCGTGCCGATCCTCGAAGTCGCCGAGACCATGATCCGCATGGCCGGCAAGAGCCCCTACACCGACATCCCGATCCGCTTCACCGGCATCAGGCCCGGCGAGAAGCTGCACGAGACGCTGCATGGCGAGAATGAAGAGGTCGTCAAGCTCGACATCGCCAAGATCTTCGGCCTCAGGAGCGACGTCGTGCAATGGTCCAGGATCGAGGCCGCGCTGCCGGCGCTGGTGGCCGCGATGCATGATCGGGACAAGGCCGCGGCGCTTGCCGTGCTGGCCGGCCTCTACCAGGCCGAGGCAGACCTCGGCGCGCACGGCCAGGCGGTGCCGAACACGGCCGCACAGATCGGCTAGGCCAGTGCCGCCCGCCCGACATCGGCCGTTGAAGCCCGTTCAAATGCGCCCGCGGGTTCAGAGACCGTGACCGCGAAAGACCAGCGCGTGGCCGTCCTCATGGGCACGAAGGATGGCGCGGCATTCATCGGCGAGCAATTGGAATCGCTTTTCGCGCAGTCCTGGCCCGCGGTCGATCTGTGGGTTTCCGACGATGGCTCGACCGACGCCACGGTCGCAATCGTCGAGGCTTGGCGATCCCGCTGGAACAAGGGCTCCGTTACGCTGGTGGATGGTCCGCGCAAGGGTTTCGCCGCCAATTTCCGCTCGATGATCATCGATCCCCGCATCGATGCCGGTTACTATGCCTTTTGCGACCAGGACGATGTCTGGGAGCCGGATCGGCTGGAGAGCGCCATCCGCTGGATGGAGGGAGAGGATAGCGACATGCCGCTCCTGTTCTGCTCGCGCACGGCGACCATTTCGGAGGCCGGCATCCCAGCAGGCTATTCGCCGCTGTTTCGCCGCCCGCCGTCTTTCCGCAACGCGCTGGTGCAAAGCATCGCCGGCGGCAACACCATGCTCTTCAACCGCAAGGCGCGCGACCTCCTGGCGAAAGCATCGGCAAGGACCGAATTCGTCAGCCATGACTGGTGGGCCTATCTCATCGTCACCGCCGCCGGCGGCAAGGTCCGCTACGAGCCGCGGCCGCTGGTCAGATACCGGCAGCACGCGGCGAACCTCGTCGGCGCCAATGTCTCGTGGAAGGCAAGGCTTTCACGGCTCGGACGGCTGTTCCAGGGCCAGTTCGCCACTTGGACAGACAGCAATCTCAGGGGCCTTGCCGTCAACCGCGACCTCATCGCGCCCGATCCCGCACTCTGCCTTCGCCTGTTCATCAGGGCGCGCAAGGGCAGCACCTTCAGGCGCCTCCGCCTGCTCGGCAAAAGCGGTGTCTACCGGCAGACATTCATGGGCACGCTGGGGCTCTACCTCGCTTTCCTTTCGCGCCGGATCTGAACCGTGACGGCAAAGCGGGTCTTTGATCTGGTTGTCGGGGCGGTGATGCTGGTTCTAACGTCGCCGATCGTGCTGGTCGCGATGCTGGCGATCCGGGCGACGTCGCCGGGCCCCGCCATCTTCTCGCAAATCCGCGTCGGGCGGGAAGGCGCGCTCTTTTCCTGCCGCAAGCTGCGCACGATGCGTCGCG
Organism: Mesorhizobium sp.; assembly: GCF_004963255.1. Classification (GTDB taxonomy): domain Bacteria; phylum Pseudomonadota; class Alphaproteobacteria; order Rhizobiales; family Rhizobiaceae; genus Mesorhizobium. Next base: position 148,162 of record NZ_SUGA01000005.1, read on the forward strand.
ACACCCCCTCCTTGCCGACCCACCAGGCGCCGGCCAATTCGGTCACCGCGGTGGGCAAGGTGCTGCGCGCAACCAAGATCGACGAGTTGCCGCAGCTCTGGAACGTGCTCAAGGGCGAGATGAGCCTGGTGGGACCGCGTCCGTGCCTGCCGACGCAGACGGAACTGATCGAACGGCGCAAGCAACTGGGCGTGCTTGCCGCGCTACCGGGCATAACCGGGCTGGCGCAGATCAAGGGGATCGACATGTCGGATCCGAAACGCTGCGCCGAGACCGACGCGGCCTACGTCCAGGCCGCCACGATTCGCCTGGATATCAGGATATTGCTGGGCACGTTCTACCGCCCATAGAGCGTGACGCCGAAACGATGAAACGCTCCTGGTTTGGGCGAAAACCGCCTGCGCTGGAATCAACCAGCCTGCCGCGCCAGTTCCTCGAGCCGGCAGAGCGTGTCGGCTTCCGGCATCCAGCCTTCCGAGGCCAGCAGCGACGGATCGCAGATCTGCGTCGCCACCAAAGCCTGCCACGACGCCTGTCGGCCACTGAGCGTCGCCAGCAGCCGGAAAGGCCAGGCCGGCATGGGGACCAGCCGGGCTGGCCGGCCGTAGCCGCGCCGGAACGCGGCGATGATTTCAGAGAGCGCAACCGGCGAGGCATCGGCCAGCACATAGGTCGGGCGCGGCGGCGTCGGACGGGCCAGGAGATGCGTCACGGCGCCTGCCACCGCGTCATGGGAGACCAGCGAACGAACCGCGGTCAAGGCGGCTGCGGGCAGCGGCAGGCCGGTGGCTGCGAGACGCATCAGCCCGCGCAGATTTCCCTTCATGCCTTCGCCATAGACCGGCGGCAGCCGCAGCGCCGTCGCGCCTGCATGTCCGGCGGTCGCAAAAGCCTCCAGCATTGCGATTTCGCCTTCGCGCTTGGAGCGCCCGTAGGCGCATTGCGGGGCAGGGGGCGTGGCTGCGTCAATCGTGCCGCTGAAATCGGCCGCCACGACGGCGCGGATCGAGGAGAGATAGATGAAGTGCCCTTCGGTGCGCTTGGCGGCCGCCTGGGCGAGCTGTCCGGTCAGTGTCGCGTTGACAGCCTGCAAGTCGGCCTCGCCGGCGCCGCGATCATTGTTGAGCGCCGCGCAGTGAACGACGTGCGTCACGTCGCGCATCAGCGCCAGATAGGCTTCCTGCGGCGCATCGGCGCCGGGCAGCGCGACGGCATCGTCCTCCCCTGCCAGCCGCTGCGGCAGGCGCGAAGCGGTCCGTATGTCGAATCCGGCTTGGCGCAACCGGCCGACGACCCGGCGCCCGATGAAGCCTGTCGCGCCGGTGACCAGGACCTTCATGGTTGCCGGCTGGCGCCCGGCGCCACCGCAGGCGCGTCCTTGCCGGTCGGCGCCACCGTCCGCCCGGACGCAAGGTAGGTCCCTGAAATCAGGAACACCATCAGCGTCGCGTCGAGAATGTCGTGGCCGACGAGGATGCCTGCCATTCCGCCGATGAGATAGGTGACGACCGCGACGAGAACCATCGTCGCGCCGAACCGCTCGACCGGATCGACGCGGAGACGCAGCGTCCTTGCCGCGTTCCATGCGGCGACGATGAAAATCGAAGCCAGCGCCAGCCCCCCGAGCAGCCCGGCCTCGACCATCGCGGTCAGGAAGCCGTTGTGAAAATGGCTGAAGCCCGCGCTCAGACCGAACTGCTCATGAAAACCCTGCTTCATCAGGGCGCGGCTGGCCGTGATGCCATGGCCGAAAATCGGCATCTCGCGAACCGCGGCAAGGCCGATCTCCCACATTGCCACGCGCAAGCCGAGCGCCGTCGAATGATCGCCATTGGCGTTCAGCGCATCCCAGTCGCTGACCAGGAAGTCGGCTCGATCCATGATGGCGCGAGAGCCGATGGCGGCGATCGCCAGGGCGACCACGACGCCGATCACCGCCAAGCGCGCCATGCTGGCGTTGGTGAACCGACGGCGGTTGACGAGAAGCACGACGATGCCGGCAATCGGCACCGCCACCCAGATCATGCGTGACCCGGAATAGACGATCGCAATCGTTCCGGCGATCGCCGCCAGGACCAGCAGCTTCAAGCGTTTCTCGATGCCTGACAGCGCGCCGGCGAGGCATAGCATTACGGCAAGGCAGGTAACGGTTGCGAAGACGATCGCGTTTCCGGCCCCGCCCTCGGCCCTCGTGCCCAGCCAGTGATACTGGACGATGGCGATCGCCAACGCGCCGAAACTGGCCGCGGCGCTGGCCAGAATGGCGATGCGTGCCAGCGCGATCTTCTCGGTAATGCTCCAGGTCGAATAGGAGATCGGGAAAAGCAGGAAGGTGATCAGCGGCAGGAAGAACCGCAGATCGGCGGCCAGGGTGCCATTGACGATCGAAGCGAGAACCATGGCCGCGCAATAGGCGTAGATCGCCGCGGTCAAGGCGAGCATCGGCCCGTCGATGTTGAAGCGTCTCCGTCTTATGGCGAGCAGCAGCAAGGACCACACGCCGCCGGCATTGAAGGTGATGCTGACGAGCGATCCAAGCACCGGCGGCGAAAAAAAGCAGACGATCGAGAAATAGAGATTGATCTGAGCGGGCGTGAGCTGGCGTCGGAGCTTTGTAAACGGGTTCAATGCTTGCTTCGCAATTTCCAGGTTGCGCCCGGATCCGTGATGCCAGCTGATGGCTGGCTGGACGTACCCGTTTGCCGCGCCTTGCCCGTTCCCCGAGCCCGTATAGCCGCTGGCGCCGTTCCGCGATAGGCCGGTTGACGATGTTCCGACAGAAATCCTTGGTTCGGGCCGGCTGGCATCTTCGGAACTTACGATCCTTTCCACGCTTCCGCGTTTCAAGCGCCCTGGTAGGATTTTCCGCCTTCCAGGCCTCGCTTGGAAAATTCGTTCCCTAATCATCATGCGGCCGGCGCGTCCTGCATTGTTATGAACGGCGCCGATCTGTTAGAACGCACGCACGAAACAGTTTGTCCAAGTGAAATTTGCGCCCGGGCGGCATGGAATTGCGCCCGCAATGCAAGATTTCCGCTCGACGGCACGAGAGAACGCTCGACAGTCCATGAATATCGCGCTCACGCATCTGCAGCGGCTCGAGGCCGAGTCCATCCACATCTTCCGCGAGGTCGCGGCCTCTTTCTCCAAGCCGGTGATGCTCTATTCGGTCGGCAAGGATTCCTCGGTGCTGATGCATCTGGCGATGAAGGCCTTCTATCCCGCCAAGCCGCCTTTCCCGTTTCTGCATGTCGACACCACCTGGAAGTTCCGCGAGATGATCGCCTTTCGCGACCAGATGGCGCAGAAGCTCGGCTTCGACCTGCTCGTCCATGTCAACGAGGATGGCGTGCGCGACGGCATCAATCCCTTCGACCATGGCTCCAACACCCATACCCATGTGATGAAGACGGTGGCGCTGCGCCAGGCGCTCGACAAATACGGTTTCGATGCGGCCTTCGGCGGCGCGCGCCGCGACGAGGAGAAGTCGCGCGCCAAGGAGCGCATCTTCTCCTTCCGCAACGCGCAGCATTCCTGGGACCCCAAGAACCAGCGGCCGGAAATGTGGAAGATCTTCAACACCCGCATCGCGCCGGGCGAGTCGATCCGCGTCTTTCCGCTGTCCAACTGGACCGAGCTCGACATCTGGCAGTACATCCTGCAGGAAAACATCCCGATCGTGCCGCTCTATTTCGCCAAGGAACGGCCGGTGGTCGAGCGCGACGGCATGCTGATCATGAAGGATGATGACCGCATGCAGCTGCGTCCCGGAGAGGCGGTCGAGAATCGCCTGGTGCGCTTCCGCACGCTGGGCTGCTACCCTCTGACCGGCGCCATCGAATCGGGAGCCGACACGCTGGAGGCCATCGTCGGCGAGATGCTGACCGCCCGCACCTCCGAGCGCCAGGGCCGCCTCATCGACCGCGACGAGGCGGGCTCGATGGAAAAGAAGAAGCGCGAGGGTTATTTCTGATCATGCGCCACATCATGGCCAAGAGCCTCGCCCCGACCGATTCGATCCGCGACTACATGGCCGCGCAGGAAAAGAAGTCGCTCCTGCGCTTCCTCACCTGCGGCTCCGTCGATGACGGCAAGTCGACTCTCATCGGCCGCCTGCTCTCCGACACCAAGCAGATATTCGAGGACCAGCTTGCCGCGCTCGAGAAGGATTCGCGCAAGCACGGCACCACCGGCGACGATATCGACTTTGCGCTGCTGGTCGACGGGCTGGAGGCGGAGCGCGAGCAGGGGATCACCATCGACGTCGCCTACCGCTTCTTCGCTACGCCGAAGCGCAAGTTCATCGTCGCGGACACGCCCGGCCATGAGCAGTACACGCGCAACATGGCGACTGGCGCCTCGACCGCGGATCTTGCCATCGTGCTGATCGATGCCCGCCAGGGCGTCCTGCGCCAGACCCGGCGTCATTCGATCATCGCCTCGCTGCTGGGCATCCGTCACATCGTGCTGGCGGTCAACAAGATCGACCTCATCGGCTTCGACAAGGCTGCGTTCGACCAGATCGTCGCCGACTATGGCGAGTTCGCAAAACAACTAGGCTTCGTCAGCGTTGTGCCGATCCCTATGTCGGCGCGATTCGGCGACAACGTCACCAGCCGATCCGAGCGCACGCCCTGGTATTCCGGTCCGTCGCTCATCGAGCATCTGGAAACCGTGTCGGTCGACGAAGCCGCCGTCGAGCTGCCGTTCCGTTTCCCCGTCCAATATGTGAACCGTCCGAACCTCGATTTCCGCGGCTTTGCCGGCACCATTGCGTCGGGCACCGTTTCGCAGGGAGACGAGGTCGTCGTCGCGAAGTCCGGCAAGGCCTCCCGGGTCAAGCGCATCGTCGCGCAAGGCGGCGACCTCGAGCAGGCGGTCGCCGGCCAGGCGATCACGCTGGTCCTCGAGGATGAAGTGGAGGTGTCGCGCGGCAACATGCTGGTGTCGCCTGCGGCACGGCCGCAGGTCGCCGACCAGTTCGCCGCCAACATCGTCTGGTTCGACGAGCAGGCGCTGCTGCCCGGCCGCTCCTACATCCTGCGCACCGAGACCGATCAGGTCAGCGCCACCGTCACCGACCTCAAATACCGGGTCAACGTCAACGATTTCGCGCATGAGGCGGCGAAGTCGCTCGACATGAACGAGGTCGGCGTCTGCAATCTCTCGACCCGCGCGCCGATCGCTTTTGATCCCTTCGCCGAGAACCGCACCACCGGCGCCTTCATCCTGATCGACCGCATCGCCAATGCCACCGTCGGCGCCGGCATGATCCTGCATTCGCTGCGGCGCGCGGAAAACATCCACTGGCAGTCGCTCGATGTCGGCAAGCGCGGCCGCTCCGACCTGAAGAACCAGCGCCCGGCGGTGTTCTGGTTCACCGGGCTCTCCGGTTCCGGCAAGTCGACCATTGCCAACCTGTTCGAAAAGAAGCTGTTCGCCTCCGGCCGTCACACCTACATCCTCGACGGCGACAATGTCCGCCACGGGTTGAACCGCGATCTCGGCTTCACCGACGCCGACCGCGTCGAAAACATCCGCCGCGTCGCCGAAGTGGCCAAGCTGATGGCCGATGCCGGGTTGATCGTCATCGTCTCCTTCATCTCGCCCTTCGCCGCCGAGCGCCGCATGGCGCGCGAGCTGATGGCCGAGGGCGAGTTCGTCGAAGTGTTCGTCGATACCCCGTTCGAGGAATGCGCCCGCCGTGACCCGAAGGGCCTTTATGCGCGCGCCCTGAGCGGCGAGATCAAGAACTTCACAGGTGTCGATTCTCCCTATGAGGCGCCGGAGAATCCGGAAATTCATCTCAAGACCCTCGGCAGGAGCCCGCAGGAGATGGCGGAAGCCCTCGAACACTGGCTGATCGAGCGCGACATTGCCGAGGAGCAGTATGACAATGGCGGCGGTATCTGACGACGAGACGATGCTGGGCGTCTTCGAGCGCCTGGCGCTGGAAGCGGGGCGCGAGGTGATGCGCGTCTTCCATGACGGCTGCGCCGTCGACAGCAAGGCGGACTCTTCGCCGGTGACGGAAGCCGACCGCGAAAGCGAGAAGATCATCCTTGCCGGCCTGCGCGCCGCCTATCCGGATATCCCATGCGTGGCCGAGGAAGAGGTGGCGGCGGGCATCGCCACGCCCGACCTCGACGGCGCCTTCTTTCTGGTCGATCCGCTCGACGGCACCAAGGAATTCGTCAACCGCCGCACCGATTTCACCGTCAACATCGCGTTGGTGCGCCATGGCGTTCCGGAAGTGGGCGTTGTCTACGCGCCCTGCACCGGACGCTTCTTCAGTGGACGGCCTGGCAAGGCCGAGGCGCTGGAGGTCGATGCCGATTATCGCATTACCGGCCGCCGGCCGATCACCGTGCGGGCAGGGGGCACGCCACTCGCCGTCGTCGCCAGCCGGTCGCACAACACGCCTGAAACCGACGCCTTCATCCGCGACCTCGGTCCCGCCGAGATTGTCTCGATCGGCTCGTCATTGAAATTCTGCCTGCTTGCCGCGGCGGAGGCGGACGTCTATCCGCGCTTCGGCCGCACCATGGAGTGGGACACGGCAGCGGGCGACGCGGTGCTGCGCGCCGCAGGCGGCATGACGCGCACACTCGACGGCCGGCCGCTCGTCTACGGCAAGCGCAACCAGGCGACTGACAGCGATTTCGCCAATCCGCATTTCATTGCGAGCGGGAAGAGCGCGGCTTAGAGCGTTGACGATTGGCAGCCGCCAATTGTCGCGTCGTCATCCTAGGGCGGAGCAAGGAGCGAAGCGACGCGCGCAGGCCCTAGGATCCATGCCGTTACGCTAAAGCATTGCGGCGGTTACAGAATTCTGCGCCATTATGCTCGACGTCGAAGGTCACGGCATGGATCCTCGGGTCAAGCCCGAGGATGACGAAGGTGCTGTTCAAGCCGCCGCGACATGCGCCGAGTTCGACCCAATATAATTGCGGATCGTCTCGATGATGCGGTCCTGGTCGGCTTCGCCTAGATAGGCGTGCATCGGCAGGCAGAGGATCTGCTTCGGCAGCGTTTCGGAGACGGCAAGACCGGTCGGCGTGCGCGGATAATCCTTGTAGGCCACTTGCTCATGCAACGGCTTCACATAATAGATCACCGAAGGGATGCCCTTTTCGCCGAGATGAGCCTTGAGCCCGTCGCGCTTCGGGGTCTCGATGGCGTATTGCGCCCAGGCCGAACGGCCGTGGCCCAGATTGCGCGACGCCTTGACGATGTCGCCGAGGCCCTTGGCGTAGCGGTCGGCGACGATCTGGCGCGCCACCATTTCCTCTTCGAGGATGGCGAGCTTCTCGATCAGGATCGCCGCCTGCAGTGTGTCGAGGCGCGAATTGATGCCGACGCGGACATTGTCATATTGCGTCTCGCCCTTGCCGTGGAAGGCAAAGGAACGAAGCTTGTCGGCCATCGCGCCGTCATCGGTGAACATCGCGCCGCCATCGCCGTAGCAGCCAAGCGGCTTCGCCGGATAAAAGCTGGTCGAGCCGACATGGCCGAAGGCGCCGCACATCTTGGCGTCGGCGGAACCGCCCATCGACTGCGCGGCGTCCTCGATCACCAGGAGGTTCTCGCGCTTGGCGATCGCCATGATCGCCTCATAGTCGGCGGCGAGCCCGAACAGGTCGACCGGGATGATCGCCTTCGGCTTGAGGCGGCCTTCCTTCTTGATCATCTCGATCGCCGCCTCGAGGCTGGCGATGTCGATGTTGTACGTATCGCGATCGACGTCGACGAAGACCGGCTCGGCCTTGGCCAGCGCCACCACCTCGGCGGTCGCGGCGAAGGTGAAGCTCGGCACGAACACCGCGTCGCCCAGGCCGATTCCGGCGGCAAACAGCGGCAGGAGCAGCGCATCGGTGCCGTTGGCGCAGGCGACGACATGCTTGACGCCGATATAGGCGGCGAGCTTGTTCTCGAATTCGGTGACCTGGGGTCCCAGGATGTAGCGGCCGTCCTCGACGACGTGGTCGATCGCGGCCTTCAGCCGGTCGCGGATACGTTCGCGCTGCGCGCCAAGATCGATGAACTGCATGTCGGCCTCGAAAATGCCTGTAAAACCGGCCCGCTGGTAACAGACTTGAACCGGCTGAGAAAGCCGGTGGCGGCCGGCGCGAATTGCTTAGGTGTCGCAGCCTGTTACCGACTTCGCCGGCGCAATGCCTGAAAAGGCCAGAAATCCGAGCTTTGAGAGGCGTTTTCGGGCCTCTCTTATCGCGCCGTTTCGTCGTTGGGAAACATAAAGTGATCGGCCGGAAAGGGCGATCCGGCAGCGGATCAGCCGATTTCATGCCGCCAGGGCGGGTTGGCGCCGGCCCGCGACACCGTTACCGCCGCCGCCCTGGCGCCGAGTTCCAGCGCCTTGCGGATGGCGTCCTCGGAGAGGTGGCTGATCGCCGCCTTGGTGAGCAGGCCCTGCTCATGCAGCGAGGCCAGGATGCCGGCGTTGAAGGTGTCGCCGGCGCCGACCGTGTCGACCACCTTCACCTTCTGCGGCATGACCGTGACCTTATGCGCCTTGCTGTAGCCGACCGCGCCTTCGCTGCCATGGGTGACGACGATCAGCTTCGGTCCGCGATCCAGCCAGTTGCGCACGACATCCTCATGCGAGCCCGCCTCGTCGAACCATTTGAGGTCCTCGTCGGAGAGTTTGACGATGTCGGCCATCGCCATCATCTCGCGGATGCGCCGCAGGTGCTTGGCCTTGTCCGGGATGAAATTCGGCCGGATATTCGGGTCGAGCATCATCACACGGGCTTGGTGCTCGCGCCGCATGAACTCCTCATAGGCCGATCCGGCAGGCTCCGAGATCAGGCTGATGGCGCCGAACAGCATCGCCTCGATCTCGGCGCCGAGCTTCGGCAGGTCCTCGATGGTCAGCATGCGCCCGGCGGTGTTCTCGTCATAGAAGGTGTAGGTCGCCTGGCCGTTGGTGAGCCGCACGAAAGCGAGCGTCGTCGGGCGAGGGGACGTGTGCGCATAGGTGGAACTCACCTTGCTGGCGCCGAGCGCGTCGCGGAACTGGCCGCCGAACAGATCTGAAGAGAGGCCGGAGAAGAAGCCGGCCGGGGCGCCCAGCCGTCCAAGCGCGATCGCCGAATTGAACACCGCGCCGCCGACATAGGGGGCGAAGGCGGCTTCGCCCTCCGTGGTGATGCGCGGCAGCATGTCGATCAGGGCTTCGCCACAGCAAAGGATCATGTCGTCTTGGTCTCCGGCGGATGAATCACGCCCTTGCGGATGATAATGTTGGCAAAGAGCCTGGGTTCGCTGGTCGCCACGATTGCATGCGCGGCCTTGACGCGTGCATAGAAGTCGGGTCCGGCCAGCGCAACCACCTTGTGACCCGGCGCGCGTCTGGCGCAGACCGCTTCCATCTCGCGATGCACGGGGTCGGCCAGCGTCGGGTCGCCCTGCACCGAGGCGCGGAACAGCGCTTGCGGCACCGCTTCGTCCACCGGCAGCACGCTGAGCACGGCGTCGAGGACCGGTATGACCCGGTGGCCGTCGGCGCGGATCAGCCGCCGCGCCTGTTCCTCGGCCGGATAATTGCCGTCGACGATCGCGATCTCGTCGCCATGGCCCATCGCCCTGAGCGTCGCCAGGAACTGCGGCCCGAGCAGCGAGGGGATGCCGATCAGCATGTCAGGCGCCTCCGGTCGTGTTCGGTCTGACCAGGAAACGCTCGGAAAGCGGCAGGCTGGCGCCGCCCAGCGCCCGCGCATGGATGCCGACGGTGCCCTCGCGCACGAAGGGCAGCTTCAGTCCCTCGGCATCGATGCCGGAGATGGCGTGCCGGATCGCCTCGACAAGACGGCGCCGGACCTCGAGCGGCATCCAGCCGTCGATCACCGCCGCTTCGAAATCGATGACCGACGAGGCCGCGACGATGGCATAGGCAAGCGCGCGCGAGGCGCTGGCGATCCATTCGTCGAGCTCGGGGCTGATGTTGCCCCAGTCCTGCGGCGAGGTCCAAAGATAGGAGCCGTCGATGCCCTTGGCGGAAAGCGCCTTCTCGAGCATTGCAATCGAGGCGACGTCGATGAGCTGCGTCGGCTTGCCGTCCGGCCCCGGCACCGGCATCGATCCGAGCGCGCCGGCGTTGCCCTTCGGCCCGCTGTAAAGACGGCCGTTGAGAACGATGCCGCCGCCGGCAAAGGCGCCGATATAGAAATAGACGAAGTCGCGCGCCGCGCCCGCCTGGCCGAAGACAAGCTCGGCGCCGCAGGCCGAAGTCGCGTCATTCTGCAGGTAGACGGGGAACTCGCACTGCGCCTGGATGTCGGCGCGTATGTCGCGATGACGCCATTCATCCATGACGTCGCGCGGCGCGCCGGCCGTGTCGGCCCAGTTCCATAGCTCGAACGGCATGGCGATGCCGAGGCCGGCGATGCGCTTGTCCTGCGCCGGCGTCAGCTCGCCGCGCATCGTCCTGATGCCGGCGGTGACGAATTCGACGGTCTCCCGCGGCGCCGGATAGCGATAGGAATGCTGCAGCATGGCGCGCACATTGCCGAGAAAATCGATCAGCACCAGCTCGGCCGAGCGTCTGCCGATCTTGAGGCCGATGAAGAAGGCGCCTTCCGGGTTGAGCGCCATCGGGATCGAAGGTTGGCCGATCTTGCCGCGCAGCGGCGCCTGGCGCACCAGCAGCTTGTCTTCCTCGAGCTCGCGCATGATCACCGACACCGTCTGCGCCGACAGCCCGGTCATGCGCGCGATATCGGATTTGGCCAGGCTGCCGTGCTGGCGCACCAGGGACAGCACCAACCGTTCATTGTGGTCGCGCATGCCGCTTTGGTTGGTGCCGCGATGCAGCCGACTCTCCAAAGCCTCGGGCGAACCGTGCCTCGCAATGCCGGTCTCCACCCTGTTCCTCCCGTTTGTTTCCCCGCGATGCTTTTCGTTCAGAATGAGTGAACGACGCAAGAGTGTCAATAATAAATAAGAGTGATTTAATTATTGACAGCCGTTCAGTCCTGGTGTTTTTTGAGATGTATCCACGCTGGGAGAAAAAGGTGGATGCGCTTGGGATGCCGGGTGGCCGGCGTCCGCAACAGTTCCATTGGGAGGAAAATCGTGACCAAGAAATCACTGCTGAAGTCTACCGTGTTTGCGGCCGCAGGCTTGGGCCTGATGGCGTTCGCTTCGTCGGCATCGGCCGCCGGCGTCGGCGCCTGCCTGATCACCAAGACCGACACCAACCCCTTCTTCGTCAAGATGAAGGAGGGCGCGACCGCCAAGGCCAAGGAGCTTGGCGTCGACCTCAAGACCTATGCCGGCAAGATCGACGGCGACAGCGAAAGCCAGGTGGCGGCGATCGAAAGCTGCATCGCTGACGGCGCGAAGGGCATCCTGATCACCGCGTCCGACACCAAGGGCATCGTGCCGACGGTGAAGAAGGCGCGTGACGCCGGCCTGCTGGTCATCGCGCTCGACACGCCGCTCGATCCGATCGATGCCGCCGACGCCACCTTCGCCACCGACAACCTCGAAGCCGGCAAGCTGATCGGCGCCTGGGCCGCCGCGACGCTTGGCGACAAGGCCAAGGATGCCAAGATCGGCTTCCTCGACCTCACTCCCTCGCAGCCGACCGTCGACGTTCTGCGCGACCAGGGCTTCATGATGGGCTATGGCATCGACGTGAAGGATCCCAACAAGATCGGCGACGAGGACGATCCGCGCATCGTCGGCCATGACGTGACCAACGGCAACGAGGAAGGCGGCCGCAAGGCGATGGAGAACCTTCTCCAGAAGGACAACACCATCAACGTCATCCACACCATCAACGAGCCCGCCGCCGTCGGCGCCTATCAGGCGCTCAAGGCTGTCGGTCTCGAAAAGCAGGTGCTGATCGTCTCGGTCGACGGCGGTTGCCCGGGCGTGAAGTCGGTCACTGAAGGCGTGATCGGCGCCACCTCGCAGCAATATCCGCTGCAGATGGCCGCGCTCGGCATCGAGGCCATCGCCAATTACGCCAAGGACGGCACCAAGCCTAAGCCGACCGAAGGCAAGAACTTCTTCGACACCGGCGTCAACCTCGTGACCGACAAGCCGGCCAACGGCGTGAAGTCCATCGACACCAAGGAAGGCCTCGCCAAGTGCTGGGGCTGATGCCCGCCTGAGCGCACAAACCTCGCGGCTGGGGACTTGATCCCCGGCCGCATCGGGTGGACGATGCATTTTCGTAAGCGCTGATAAGCCCGGCGACAGACCGGAATGCGTAAACGCGGCACGGAGCCATGACGAAGTTCCGTGAGACGGGAGGAGATATGTCCCAAATCCAGGAATTCGAGAAGGTTCTCTCGGGCAGCGATACCAACGTCGCCGCCTTCGAGGAGCACGGCAAATCGTTTGTGAAGCGCGCCCAGCATTTCCTGCATTCCACGCCGGCGGCGGTGCCGCTGATCGTGCTGGTGCTGTCGATCATCATCTTCGGTGTCGCCATCGGCGGCCGCTTCTTCTCCTCCTACACGCTGACGCTGATCCTGCAGCAGATCGCCATCGTCGGCATCCTAGGCGCCGCCCAGACGCTGGTCATCCTGACCGCCGGCATCGACCTTTCGATCGGCGTGATCATGGTGATCTCGGCCGTGATCATGGGCAACTGCGCCATCACCTACGGCATGCCGACCATCCTGGCCGTGCTGCTCGGGCTTGCCGCCGGCGCGGCCTGCGGCCTGCTCAACGGCCTGCTCGTCGCCTACATGAAGCTACCGCCCTTCATCGTCACGCTCGGCACCTGGAACATCGTCATGGCGACGAATTTCATCTATTCGGCCAATGAGACGATCCGCGACGCCGACGTCGACGCCCAGGCGCCGCTGCTGCACTTCTTCGCCCTGAGCTTCCGGGTCGGTTCCGCCGTGCTGACGGCCGGCGTCATCGCCATGGTGCTGCTGGTGATGCTGCTCTGGTATGTGCTGAACCACACCGCCTGGGGGCGCCATGTCTATGCCGTCGGCGACGACCCCGAGGCGGCCAAGCTTTCCGGCATCCAGACCAAGAAGGTGCTGATGGCCGTCTACACACTTGCCGGCCTGATCGCCGCCTTCGCCGCCTGGGTCTCGATCGGCCGCAACGGCTCGATCTCGCCGTCCGCCGCCGTCACCGACTACAATCTGCAAGCCATCACCGCCACGGTGATCGGCGGCATCTCGCTCTTTGGCGGCCGCGGCTCGATCCTCGGCACGCTGTTCGGCGCCATGATCGTCGGCGTCGTCTCGATGGGTCTCAACATGCTGGGCGCCGATCCGCAATGGAAAGTGCTGCTCACCGGCGTGCTGATCATCGGCGCCGTCGCGGTCGACCAGTGGATCAGAAAGGTTTCGGTGTAATCATGAGCCAAGTGCCTGTTCTTACCGCGCGCGGTCTCACCAAGCGCTACGGCCGCGTGACGGCGCTCAACAACTGCGACTTCGATCTCTATCCGGGCGAGATCCTGGCGGTGATCGGCGACAACGGCGCCGGCAAGTCGACGCTGATCAAGGCGATCTCCGGCGCCGTGATCCCCGACGAGGGGACGATCGAGCTCGACGGCAAGCAGGTGTTATTCCGCTCGCCCATCGAGGCGCGCGAGGCCGGCATCGAGACCGTCTATCAGAACCTCGCTCTGTCGCCGGCGCTGTCGATCGCCGACAACATGTTCCTTGGCCGCGAGATCCGCAAGCCGGGCCCGCTCGGCAGCTGGTTCCGGATGCTCGATCGTCCGGCGATGGAAAAGCGCGCCCGCGACAAGCTTACCGAGCTCGGCCTGATGACCATCCAGAACATCAGCCAGGCGGTGGAGACGCTTTCCGGCGGCCAGCGCCAGGGCGTGGCGGTGGCGCGCGCCGCCGCCTTCGGCTCGAAAGTGGTGATCATGGACGAGCCGACCGCAGCCCTCGGCGTCAAGGAAAGCCGGCGCGTGCTGGAACTGATCCTCGACGTCAAGAAGCGCGGCCTGCCGATCGTGCTCATCTCGCACAATATGCCGCATGTTTTCGAGGTGGCCGACCGCATCCACATCCACCGGCTCGGGCGCCGGCTCTGCGTCGTCGATCCCAAGCAGATTTCGATGTCGGACGCCGTCGCGCTCATGACCGGCGCCAAGAAGCCGCCGGAGGATGCGCTGGCGGCTTGATCTCCAGGACAAGTCAATTGCAGCAGGCAGGCTGTCGGCTCGATCACTTAATCGATTGAACGCATGCTGCAATGCGATAGGATGGGCTGGGAGAAACGGCGAAAGCCGGTATGATCAGGCCAACTGAACGAGAGGCGATATGACATCCGCCATGACGATCGAAGCCCCAGTCCTCGACCATCCCGATCCAAAGACGCTTGCCGAAGAAGTCCTGATGTCGCTCAAATACCGGGTCGGCAAGGATACCACCGTCGCCACGCCCTATGACTGGCTGACCGCCTCGATCAAGGTGGTGCGCGACCGCATCGTCGACCACTGGATCCAGGCGACCAAGGAAGCCTACGACCAGCAGGAAAAGCGGGTCTATTACCTGTCGCTCGAATTCCTGATCGGCCGCCTGATGCGTGATGCCTTCTCCAATCTCGGTTTGATGGAGAACATGCGCGAGGCGCTGTCCTCGCTCGGCGTCGACCTCGATCTCATCGCCGGCCTCGAGCCGGACGCAGCGCTCGGCAATGGCGGCCTCGGCCGTCTCGCCGCCTGCTTCATGGAAAGCATGGCGACCGTCGATATCCCCGCCCATGGCTACGGCATCCGCTACGCCAACGGCATGTTCCGCCAGGAAATCCAGGGCGGCTGGCAGGTCGAATTGCCGGAGACCTGGCTCGACCACGGCAACCCGTGGGAGTTCGAGCGGCGCGAGCGCTCCTTCGAGGTCGGCTTCGGCGGCTCGGTGGAATCGATCACTTCGAAGGACGGCCGGCTGGAGCGCCACGTCTGGAAGCCGACCGAGCACGTGCTGGCCGTCGCCTATGACACGCCGGTGGCCGGCTGGCGTGCCAACCGCGTCAACACGCTGCGGCTCTGGTCCGGCATGCCGATCGACCCGATCCTGCTCGACAAGTTCAACGCCGGCGATCACATCGGCGCGCTGGCCGAAAGCAACAAGGCCGACGCGCTGTCGCGTGTGCTTTATCCGGCCGATTCCCACATGGCCGGCCAGGAGCTTAGGCTCAGGCAGGAATATTTCTTCTCGACCGCCTCGCTGCAGGACATCGTCCAGCGCCATCTCAGCCAGTATGGCGACCTGAAGTCCTTGCCCGACAAGGCGGCCATCCACCTCAACGACACCCATCCCGCGGTCGCGGTGCCGGAGCTGATGCGGCTGCTGATGGACGTCCATGGCATGGATTTCGACCTTGCCTGGGATATCACGAAGCGCACCTTCGGCTACACCAACCACACGCTGCTGCCCGAGGCACTGGAAAGCTGGCCGGTGCCGCTGTTCGAGCGGCTTTTGCCGCGCCACATGCAGATCGTCTACGCCATCAATGCGCAGGTGCTGCTGGAGGCCCGGGCCACCGGAAAATTCTCGGGCGACCAGATCGCACGCATCTCGCTGATCCAGGAAAATGGCGACCGCCGCGTGCGCATGGGCAACCTGGCCTTTGTAGGCTCGCATTCGATCAACGGCGTCTCGGCGCTGCACACCGAGCTGATGAAGGAGACGGTGTTCGCCGATCTCCACAAGCTCTACCCCGACCGCATCAACAACAAGACCAACGGCATCACGCCCCGCCGCTGGCTGATCCAGTGCAATCCGGGGCTGACCTCGCTTGCCCGCGAGGCGATTGGCGACCGCTTCATGGACGACATCGAGAAGATCAAGGATCTCGATCCGCTCGCCGAAGACGCCGCGTTCCGCGAGAAATTCGCCGCTGTGAAGCGCCAGAACAAGGCGCGGCTCGCCAACCTCGTCGCCGACCGTCTCGGCATCAGGCTCGACCCGTCGGCGCTGTTCGACATCCAGGTCAAGCGCATCCACGAATACAAGCGCCAGCTGCTCAACATTCTTGAGGCGATCGCGCTCTACGACCAGATCCGCTCGCATCCCGAGCGGGACTGGATGCCGCGCGTGAAGTTCTTCGGCGGCAAGGCGGCGCCGAGCTACCACAACGCCAAGCTGATCATCAAACTGGCCAACGACGTCGCGAAGGTCATCAACGGCGATCCGTCGGTGCGCGGCCTGCTGAAAGTCGTGTTCGTGCCGAACTACAATGTCAGCCTGGCCGAGGTGATGATGCCGGCCGCCGACCTCTCCGAGCAGATCTCGACCGCCGGCATGGAGGCGTCGGGCACCGGCAACATGAAGTTCGCGCTGAACGGCGCGCTCACCATCGGCACGCTCGACGGCGCCAATGTCGAGATCAAGGAACATGTCGGCGACGACAACATCTTCATCTTCGGCCTCACCACCGCCGAAGTCGCCGAGCGGCGCAACAATGGCTACAATCCGCGTGAAGTGATCGAGGCCTCGCCCGAGCTGTCGCAGGCGGTGTCCGCCATTTCCTCCGGCGTCTTCTCGCCCGACGATCCCGGCCGCTATCGCGACCTGATGAACGGCCTCTACCAGAGCGACTGGTTCATGGTGGCGGCCGACTTCGATTCCTACGCCGCCTGCCAGCGCGAGGTCGACGCCGTCTGGCGCAACAGCCCGGACTGGCACGCGCGCGCCATCCGCAACGTCGCCCGCGTCGGCTGGTTCTCGTCCGACCGCACGATCCGCCAATATGCGAAAGACATCTGGAACGTGCCCGTCTGATATGATTGCATGAGCCACCAGGAATGTGGCCCCGGTGCATGCCGCCCAAATCACGGCATGCACCAAGACTAAGTTAGTGCATGCCGCCCAAAAGTGCGTAGCGGTTTTGGGATCGCGACATGCGCCAAGACAAAGAACGGCGCGTGCCGCACCAAGGCATGCGCCAGAACAAAATGCCCAGGGAGGGCGACCGCTTGATGAGGAAGCCGGGCGCGACCGCTGCGACAAGCGGGCCGGACGGACTGGCGCCAGCCGGTGATGTCGCGGCGATTGTCGCCGGAACGCATGGCGATCCCTTCGCGGTTCTGGGCGTGCATGAGGCCGGCAAGGGCTTCGTCGCCCGCTGCTTCGTGCCCAACGCCGAATTCGTCACCGCCTATACGCTGACCGGCAAGGAGGCCGGCGAGCTCTCGCGCCGCGACGATGCCGGCTTCTTCGAGGGCAAGGTCTCGATCCGCAAGCGCCAGCCGCTGCGCTATCATGCCCGGAATGGCGGCGGCGACTGGTGGCTGACCGATCCTTACTCCTTCGGCCCGGTGCTGGGACCGATGGACGACTATTACATGGCCGAGGGCTCGCACTTACGGCTATTCGACAAGCTCGGCGCCCACATCATGGACCATGAGGGCGCCACCGGCGTGCATTTCGCGGTCTGGGCGCCCAATGCCAGGCGCGTCTCCGTGGTCGGCGCGTTCAACGACTGGGACGGTCGCCGCCACACCATGCGCGACCGCAAGGACACCGGCATCTGGGAGCTGTTCATTCCCGATATCGGCGCGGGCCAGCCCTACAAATTCGAGATCATCGCGCCCGACGGCGTGCGCCTGCCGCTCAAGGCCGACCCGTTCGCCTTCGAATCGGAACTGCGCCCGGCGACCGCCTCGGTGACGGCGCCGCCGATGGCGCATCAGTGGGGCGACGAGGCGCATCGCGGCTACTGGCGCAAGGCCGATCCCCGGCGCGAGGCGATCTCTATCTACGAGGTCCACGCCGGCTCCTGGCAGCGCCGCGACGACGGCACGTTCCTCTCCTGGGACGAGCTTGCGGCGCGGCTGATCCCTTACGTGGTCGACACGGGTTTCACCCATATCGAATTCCTGCCGATCTCGGAGCATCCTTACGACCCGTCCTGGGGCTACCAGACCACCGGCCTTTATGCGCCGACGGCCCGTTTCGGCGACCCCGACGGCTTCGCCCGTTTCGTCGACGGCGCGCACCGTGCCGGCATCGGCGTCATTCTTGACTGGGTGCCGGCGCATTTCCCGGTCGACGAGCATGGGCTGGTGCAATTCGACGGCACCGCGCTTTATGAGCATGCCGATCCGCGCCAGGGGTTCCACCCGGACTGGAACACCGCGATCTACAATTTCGGCCGCCGCGAGGTGGTGTCGTTCCTCGTCAACAACGCGCTCTTCTGGGCCGAGAAATACCATGTCGACGGATTGCGCGTCGACGCGGTCGCCTCGATGCTCTACCTCGATTATTCGCGCAAGGCGGGCGAATGGATCCCCAACGAGAAGGGCGGGCGCGAGAACCTGCAGGCCGTCAGCTTCCTGCAGAAGATGAACAAGGAGCTTTACGGCCACCACCCCGGCGTGATGACGATCGCCGAGGAATCGACCTCATGGCCGAAAGTGTCGCGTCCAGTGCACGAGGGCGGGCTCGGCTTCGGCTTCAAGTGGAACATGGGCTTCATGCACGACACGCTGGAGTACCTTTCCAAGGAACCGATCTTCCGCAAGCACCACCACAACGACATTACCTTCGGCCTGGTTTACGCTTTCTCCGAAAACTTCGTGCTGCCGCTGTCGCATGACGAGGTCGTGCATGGCAAAGGCACGCTGCTGAACAAGATGGCCGGCGACGACTGGCAGAAGTTCGCCACGCTGCGTGCCTATTACGCCTTCATGTGGGGCTATCCCGGCAAGAAGCTCTTGTTCATGGGCCAGGAATTCGCCCAGCGCCGCGAGTGGAGTGAGGAACGCGCGCTCGACTGGAACCTGCTCGAATTCGCGCCGCATCGCGGCGTCTGGCAGACCGTGCGGGACTTGAACTACCTCTACCGTTCGCGCCCGGCCCTGCATGCGCGTGACTGCGAGCCGGAAGGCTTTTCCTGGCTGATCGTCGACGACCGCGACAATTCGGTCTTCGCATGGCTGCGCAGCGCGCCGGACGGCAACCCGGTCGCCGTCATTTCCAATTTCACGCCGGTGCCGCGCGAGAACTATCGCGTGCCGCTGCCGAAGGCGGGAAAGTGGCGCGAAATCATCAATACGGACGCCGCCGACTATGGTGGCTCCGGCATGGGCAATGGCGGCGCGGTCAAGGCGAGCGGGGAAGGGGGCGGCGTATCGGCGACGATGCTTCTGCCGCCGCTGTCGACGATCATGCTGGAATTCGTCGCGGACTGAAGCAGATGATGTCTCATCCTGCCCTTGCAACGGTCCGGGCAGCTTGTTTGGGAGGGTAACAAAATGGCAGAGATCAAAAGAACCCAGCCGCTGGCGCGCGACGCCATGGCCTATGTGCTGGCCGGCGGCCGCGGCAGCCGCCTCAAGGAGCTGACCGACCGGCGCGCCAAACCCGCCGTCTATTTCGGCGGCAAGACGCGCATCATCGATTTCGCGCTGTCCAATGCGCTCAATTCCGGCATCCGCCGCCTCGGCGTCGCCACCCAGTACAAGGCGCATTCGCTGATCCGCCACCTGCAGCGTGGCTGGAACTTCCTGCGGCCGGAGCGAAACGAAAGCTTCGACATCCTGCCGGCGTCGCAGCGCGTTTCGGAAACGCAATGGTATGAAGGCACGGCCGACGCCGTCTACCAGAACATCGACATCATCGAGGCCTACGGTCCCGAATACATGGTCATCCTTGCCGGCGACCACATCTACAAGATGGACTACGAGCTGATGCTGCGCCAGCACGTCGATGCCGGCGCCGACGTCACCGTCGGTTGCCTGGAAGTGCCGCGCCTCGAGGCGACCGGATTCGGCGTCATGCATGTCGATGCCAAGGACAACATCATCGCCTTCGTCGAAAAGCCGGCCGATCCGCCCGGCATTCCGGACAAGCCGGAATTCGCGCTCGCCTCGATGGGCATCTATGTCTTCAAGACCAAGTTCCTGATGGAACAGCTGCGCCGCGACGCGGCCGAGCCCGGCTCCAGCCGCGACTTCGGCAAGGACATCATCCCCTATATCGTCCAGCACGGTAAGGCGATCGCCCACCGCTTCGCCAAATCCTGCGTGCGCTCCTCGCATGAGTCCGAGCCCTACTGGCGCGACGTCGGAACCGTCGATGCCTATTGGGAAGCCAATATCGACCTGACTGATATCACGCCCGAGCTCGACCTCTACGACCGCGACTGGCCGATCTGGACCTATGCGGAACTGAAGCCGCCGGCAAAGTTCGTGCATGACGAGGATGGCCGCCGCGGCGAGGCGATCTCCTCGCTGGTGTCCGGCGACTGCATCGTCTCGGGCGCCTCGCTGCGCCGCAGCCTGATCTTTACCGGCGCGCGCATCAATTCCTACTCCAAGCTCGAGGAAGTGGTGATGCTGCCCGACGTGACTGTCGGCCGCAACGCGCGCCTCAAGCGCGTCGTCATCGACCACGGCGTTAACATTCCGGAGGGCCTGGTGGTCGGCGAGGATCCGGCGCTCGACGCCAAGCGTTTTCGCGTATCGGAAAAGGGCATCTGCCTGATCACGCAGGACATGATCAACAAGCTGTCGATCCCATAGGGTCGATCAAGCCGTCAATTTGCCGATCAACCCTATCGGGTTGACGGCTTGATCAACAGATTGTCACTTTGACCTGTCACGTTGAGATCGGAATGTGGAGCGCATGCAGGTTCTGTCGGTCACGCCCGAAATCTTCCCGCTGATCAAGACCGGCGGTCTGGCCGACGTGACCGGCGCCCTGCCGATCGCGCTGGCTGGCAAGGGCGTGGCGATGCGCACGCTGGTTCCCGGCTATCCCGTCGTGATGGCTGCCTTCGCCAAGAAGAAACCCGTCTACCAGTATCCGTTGCTGCAGGGCGGCAAGGCTTCGATCCATGCCGTCAAGATCGGCGACCTCGACCTCTTCGTTTTGGACGCGCCGCATCTCTTCGATCGCCAGGGCGGCCCTTACGGCACCGCATCCGGCGCCGACTGGCCGGACAATTGGCGCCGCTTTGCGGCGCTGAGCCAGGTCGGCGGCGACATTGCCGGGGGCGCGATCTCCGGTTACCAGCCCGACATCGTGCATGCCCATGACTGGCAGTCGGCGATGACGCTTGCCTATATGCGCTACGGCAAGGCGGTCGGCGTGCCGTCGCTGATCACCGTGCACAACCTTGCCTTCCAGGGCCAGTTCGGCGCCGGCATCTTCGGCGAGCTCGGCCTGCCGGGTGTGGCGATGCAACTCGACGGCGTCGAATATTATGGCGGCGTCGGCTTTCTGAAGGCCGGTCTGCAGGCGGCCTGGGCGATCACCACGGTGAGCCCGACCTATGCGCAGGAAATCCGTTCGGCGGAGTTCGGCATGGGCCTCGACGGCCTGATCAACATGCGCGCCACCGACCTCTACGGCATCGTCAACGGCATTGATGTCGACATCTGGAATCCCGAGACGGACAAGCATCTGGTCGCCAAATACTCAGCGACGACTCTCGAAGCCCGCGCGAAGAACCGCAAGGCGGTCGAGGAGCGCTTCGGCCTGGAGGCGGATGGCAGCCCGATCGTCTGCGTCGTCAGCCGGCTGACCTGGCAGAAGGGCATGGACATCCTGGCGGCGGTCGTCGACGGCATCGTCGCCGCCGGCGCGCGCCTCGCCATCCTCGGCTCGGGCGATGCCGGCCTCGAAGGCACGCTGCTTGCCGCCGCCGCGCGCCATCGCGGCCGCGTCGGCGTCGTCGTCGGTTACGACGAGGGGCTTTCGCATGTCATGCAGGGCGGCTGCGACGCCATCATCATCCCGTCGCGCTTCGAGCCCTGCGGGCTGACCCAGCTCTACGGCCTGCGCTATGGCTGCGTGCCGGTCGTCGCCAGGACTGGCGGTTTGGCCGACACCATCATCGACGCCAACGAGGCGGCCTTGTCGGCCGGCGTCGCCACCGGTTTCCAGTTCGCGCCCAACAATGGCGGCGCGATGCTCCATGCCATCCAGCGGCTGGTCGAGCAGCATGCGCGGCCGGCGACCTGGGCCTCGATCCAGCGCCAGGGCATGAAGGCCGATGTCTCCTGGGACAAGAGCGCCGAAAAATACGTCGAACTCTATCGCTTGCTGCTTTCGAAAAGGGCTGCCTGAGGCATGATAAAAACCGTCCCCACCAAACCCTATACCGACCAGAAGCCCGGCACGTCCGGCCTGCGCAAGAAGGTGCCTGTGTTCCAGCAGGAGCACTACGCCGAAAACTTCATCCAGTCGATCTTCGACGCGCTGGACGGTTTTCAGGGCAAGACGCTGGTGATCGGCGGCGACGGCCGCTTCTACAACCGCGAGGTCATCCAGAAGGCGATCGCCATCGCCGCCGGCAACGGCTTCGGCAAGGTGATGGTCGGCCAGGGCGGCATTCTCTCGACACCCGCCGCCTCCAACGTCATCCGCAAATACAAGACATTCGGCGGCATCATCCTGTCGGCAAGCCACAATCCCGGCGGCCCGCATGAGGATTTCGGCATCAAGTACAATGCCGGCAATGGCGGCCCGGCGCCGGAAAAGATCACCGACGCGATCTTCGCCAAGTCGAAGGAGATCAAGAGCTTCAAGATCGCCGATATCGGCGAGATCGACATCGACACGATCGGCACCGTCAAGGCCGGCGATATGACGGTCGAGATCATCGACCCGGTCAAGGACTATGCCGAATTGATGGAGACCCTGTTCGACTTCGACGCGTTGAGGAAGCTCTTCAAATCGGGTTTCCGGATGCGCTTCGACGCCATGCACGCGGTGACCGGTCCCTATGCCAAGGAGATTCTGGAACGCCGGCTCAGCGCGCCGGACGGCACCTGCCGCAACTTCAAGCCGCTGCCGGACTTCGGCGGTCATCATCCCGATCCGAACCTCGTGCACGCCAAGCATCTTTATGATGAGATGATGGGCCCCGACGCGCCCGACTTCGGCGCCGCGTCGGACGGCGACGGGGACCGCAATCTGATCATCGGCAAAGGCATCTTCGTCACCCCGTCGGACTCGGTGGCGATGCTCGCCGCCAATGCCAAACTGGCGCCGGGCTACAAGGACGGCCTGAAGGGCATTGCCCGCTCGATGCCGACCAGCGGCGCCGCCGACCGCGTCGCCGAAAAGCTCGGCATCGGCATCTACGAGACGCCGACCGGCTGGAAGTTCTTCGGCAACCTGCTCGACGCCGGCATGGCGACCATCTGCGGCGAGGAAAGCGCCGGCACCGGCTCCAACCATGTGCGCGAGAAGGACGGCCTTTGGGCGGTGCTTCTGTGGCTCAACATCCTCGCCGCGCGCGGCGAGAGCTGCAAACAGGTCGTCACCGAGCACTGGGCGACCTACGGCCGCAACTACTATTCGCGCCACGACTATGAAGAGGTCGAGAGCGACCGCGCCAACGCGCTGGTGGATGAGCTGCGCGCCAAGCTCGGCTCGCTCCCCGGAACGAGCGTGCGCGGCCTGAAGATCGCCAAGGCCGACGATTTTGCCTATCACGATCCGGTCGACGGCTCGGTGAGCAAGAACCAGGGCATCCGGATATTGTTCGAAGGTGGCTCGCGCGTCGTGCTGCGCCTCTCCGGCACCGGCACCTCTGGCGCGACGCTGCGCGTCTATATCGAGCGATACGAACCGGACAAGGCCAGGCACGACCTCGACACGCAGGAAGCGCTGGCCGACTTGATCGCCGCCGCCGACGACATCGCCGGCATCAAGAGCCACACCGGCCGCAACAAGCCGAGCGTGATTACTTGAGGGGGGTAGCAGGCTCCTTTCCTTCCCCCTTTGTGGGGGAAGGTGGATCGGCGCGCAGCGCCGAGACGGATGAGGGGTGTTGGCCGGATCGCCGGCATCGCCAAGCTGGAGCACCCCTCATCCGTCGCCTTCGGCGACACCTTCTCCCACAAGGGGAGAAGGGGGAGCCTACATGACCCTCGGCGCCGTCATCACTCCCGAAGGCATCCGCTTTGCCGCCTGGTCCTCATCGGCGCGACGCCTCTGGGTCTCGCTCTTCGACGACAGCGGCAACCGCGAAACCGACCGGCTGGAGCTGAAGCCTGAAGGCGAGGGGGTGTTTGACCTCCTCGTCGCCGGCCTCGCCGAGGGCACGAGATACGGCTTTCGAGCAGACGGTGACTACGCGCCGGAAAGCGGCCTGTGGTTCGATCCGGACAAGCTGCTGGCCGACCCCTACGCCATCGAGATCGATCGTCCCTATCAATATCACTGGCGTCTCGCCGCCAAACGTAACGAGGGCGCCGACACTGCACCCCTGATGCCCAAGGCAATCGTGGTAGCGCCGCTTGAGGTGGTGGCGCCTTTGCCACCCCTCTTCAATCCCGGCGGCCTGATTTACGAACTGAATGTCCGCTCCTTCACCAGGCTCCATCCCGACATCCCGGAAGCGCAGCGCGGCACCATCGCGGCGCTCGCCCATCCCGCCATCATTGAGCACCTGAAACGTCTCGGCGTCTCTGCCGTCGAGCTGATGCCGGTCACCGCGTCGATCGACGAGCGGCATCTGCCGCCGCTGGGCCTCAGCAACGCCTGGGGCTACAACCCCGTCACCTTCATGGCGCTCGACCCGCGTCTTGCGCCTGGCGGCCTCAACGAGTTGCGCGACACCGTCGCCGCGCTGCGCAAGGCTGGCATCGGCACTATCCTGGACCTCGTCTTCAACCATACCGGCGAAAGCGACCGGCTCGGGCCAACGCTGTCGTTGCGTGGGCTCGATGCGCTGGCTTACTACGGGCATCAGCCGGATGGCCGGCTGGTCAACGACACCGGCACCGGCAACACCGTCGCCTGCGATCATCCGGTGGTGCGGGAGATGGTGCTCGACACGCTGCGCCACTTCGTCCGCTTCGCCGGCGTCGACGGCTTCCGTTTCGATCTGGCGCCGGTGCTCGGCCGCGTCGACGGCGCCTTCGATCCGGAGGCGCCGCTGCTCGGGGACATCGCTGGCGATCCGGTGCTCGCCGACCGCGTGCTGATCGCCGAGCCCTGGGATATCGGCCCGAACGGCTATCAGCTCGGCAATTTCCGCCCGCCCTATCTGGAATGGAACGACCGTTACCGCGACGATGTCAGGCGCTTTTGGCGCGGCGACGCCGGCGCGATCGGTGCGCTGGCGACACGGCTTGCCGGCTCCTCCGACGTCTTCGGCAGGGACGGCCGGCCGACGACCCGAACGGTCAACTTCATCGCCGCGCATGACGGAATGACGCTCGCCGATATCGTCGCCTATGAGCGCAAGCACAACGAGGCCAATGGCGAACAGAACCGCGACGGCCATAACGACAATCTGTCCTGGAACAACGGCGCCGAAGGCGAGACGGACGACGAGGCGATCAGCCTGGCCCGCTCCAACGACCGGCGCGCGTTGCTCGCCACCCTCTTTGCCTCGCGCGGCACCATTATGCTGACGGCCGGCGACGAGTTCGGCCGCACGCAAAACGGCAATAACAACGCCTATGCGCAGGACAACGCCATCACCTGGCTCGACTGGGCCGGCCGCGATCAGGCACTGGAGCGATACGCATCATCGCTGGCCACGCTGCGCCGCGCCTTCCCGGTGCTGGCGGATACACGCTTCCTGACCGGCGTGCCCGCCGTCGTATCGGAAGTCCCCGACGTCGCCTGGCTGAGCGAAACCGGCGCGCCGCTGGGTGAGGGCGATTGGAACGATCCCGGACGACACCGCCTCGTCATGCTGCTCGGCGATAGACAAGGCGAGCGCCTCGCGATCCTCGTCAATGGCGACCGCCGCCAATGCGTTTTCTACTTGCCGGCGCGCGAGGGTTTTGAGTGGCGCCCCGCAATCGAAGGACAGCCTGACGACATCGCGCGACCGCTCTCCGGACGCAGCGTCAATTTCATGATCGAGCAGCGTGCCGCTGAGGCGCGCAGCAGGAAGGGTTCCTAATGGCTGACGAGAATGCGGAGCGGAGGAGCGAATGGTGGCGCGGCTGCGTCATCTACCAGGTCTATCCGCGCTCCTTCCAGGACACGACCGGCAACGGCAGCGGTGACCTCAAGGGCATCACGTCGCGGCTCGCCCATATCGCGTCGCTCGGTGTCGACGCCGTCTGGCTCTCGCCCTTCTTCAAGTCGCCGATGGCCGATATGGGCTATGACGTGTCCGACTATCGCGACGTCGATCCGATGTTCGGCACGCTGGAGGATTTCGACGCGCTCATCGCTGAGGCGCACCGGCTCGGCCTGAGGCTCATCATCGACCAGGTGATCTCGCACTCTTCCGACAAGCACGAATGGTTCGTCGAAAGCCGCGCCAGCCGCGACAACGCCAAGGCTGACTGGTACGTCTGGGCCGATGCGAAGCCGGACGGCAGCGCGCCTAATAATTGGCAATCGCTATTCGGCGGCCCCGCTTGGGAGTGGGATGCCACCCGCCGGCAGTATTACATGCACAATTTCCTCGCCGCGCAGCCGGACTTGAATTTCCACAATCCGGAGGTCCAGGATGCGCTGCTCGACACCGTGCGCTTCTGGCTGGAGCGCGGCGTGGACGGTTTCCGGCTGGATACCGTCAACTACTATGTTCACGACCGCTGGCTGCGCGACAACCCGCCTTTGGCCGCGAGCGTCGCCGGCACCAACGGTGCGACCAGCACCTATGCCTTCCAGGAGCATCTCTTCGACAAGACGCGGCCCGAGAATCTCGAATTCCTGAAGCGCTTCCGCGCGCTGCTCGACGAATATCCGGACCGCGCTGCGGTCGGCGAGGTGGGCGACGAGGAGCGTTCGCTGCAGACGCTCGCCGCCTATGTCTCCGGCGGCGACAAATTGCAGATGTGCTACACTTTCGACCTGCTCAGCCCGCAATTTTCCGCCGCCCATGTGCGCGGCTGCGTCGAGGCATTCGAGACGACCGCCCCGGACGGCTGGGTCTGCTGGGCCTTCTCCAACCATGACGTCGTGCGCCACGTCAGCCGCTGGACACGGCCGGGCGAGAGTCCCGACGCGATGGCGAAGTTCTCGATCGCGCTGCTGTCATGCCTGCGCGGCTCGATCTGCCTCTACCAGGGCGAGGAGCTTGGCCTCGAAGAAGCGGAACTCGCCTATGAGGATCTGCGCGATCCCGTCGGCATCCGCTTCTGGCCGGTCGTGAAGGGCAGGGACGGCTGCCGCACGCCGATGCTCTGGCAGGCGGACGCCGAAAATGCCGGTTTCTCGACGGCCAAGCCCTGGCTGCCGGTGCCGCTGGCGCATCGCGGCCGCGCGGTCGACATTCAGGATGGCGAGGGCGGTTCCGTGCTCGCGGCCTATCGTTCGATCCTTGGCCTGCGCAGGCGCCATCCGGCGCTGATCGCCGGCTCGATCCGTTTTCTCGAGGCCGAGGGCGATGTGCTGGCCTTCATACGCCAGCGGGAGGATGAGAGACTGCTGTGCGTCTTCAACTTCGCCGCCGAGCCGGCGAGCTGGGCGCTGCCGGCCGAGATTGGGGATGTCGAGATAACGGCCTTTGACGTCGACGCCGCCGGCGTTCTTGGCGGCGTTGTCGAGGAGAGCGTGCTGGCGCTGCCGCCCCTGGGCAGTTTCGTCGGAAGGATTGGCTGATAGCGGGCTACTGGACGAGCACCGAGCGGCCGCAGGTCGCGCCGGTCACGCGCACATCGGCCTCGCCGACATGCACGCCGAGCGCCCCAAGCACATTGTAGACCAGGTCGTCGACCGGCGCGGTCACGCCGTTGAGCAGCGTTGTCACCGCCGGCTTGACCGCGCCGAGCAGGGCGGTCACATCGAGGCCGAGCCCCAGCGCATTGACCGAAAGCGACAGGTTGTTGATCAACGATGTTGTGAGCGACTGCGTCAGGTTCCTTGTCGACACCGTCTTGATTGCCTTGTTGGCGATGTCGGCGGCACTATAGGTCAGCGTGGTCGGCGCCATGTTGGTGATTGAAAAGGCCGACGATCCTTTGATCTGCAGCAGGTTGAGGTTGATCAGCAGCAGCTTGAGGCTGACATCCGCGATCTCGGCGTCGGAGAAGGATTGCGGCTTGGTGAAGTCCGCGAAACCACTGGTATTGCTGTCGGCCAGATGAGCCTCGACGACACCCGGCTGCGCCGCGATCGAGACCTTGATGCTGGAGGGGCCGGTCGGGCAGGTGATATCGGTCAGCTTGGCCTCGGCATAGGCGACCTCGATATTGAGCGGCAGGTTGACAGCAAGCAGATTGATGCCGCCGCCCAGATTCACACCTGCATTGCCGTTTCCATTTGCATTGCCGTAGCCGTTGCCATTGTTGCCGTTTCCAATGCCGACGCTGGCGTTGAGCTTGATGCGCGTCTGCGCCGTGCGCACCACGGTGCCTGCTTCTCCCACCGCCAGCCAGGCCGAGTTTTGCATCGGCTCGCCGATGGCTATCGAAACCGTCGTCGATGTCAGCCCGGGTATGGTGGCGCCGAGATTGACCGCGACCTGATTGGTGCCATTGGCCAGAGCGGCCGCCGCGGTGACCATGCTGAGCGCGCTGGCCGTCACGTTAAGCCCAGCCGGCTTTTGCCCGATGCCGAGATCGCCGACCGAGCCGAGGTCGATAAAGGTGCTGAGCGGAATCTTGACCGTGCTGGTGGCGCTGGAAGCCATGGTCTGCAGGGCGATCTTGGCCGGGTGGTCGAGCCCGGGCACATTGGCCATGGCGGTGGCGATCTGGCCGATCGTTGCCTTGGAGGCGAGCACGTCGGAATAGCTCACGCCGGTCAGGTGCAATTGCGTCGCCAGCGCATCGGTGAACGAAAGAACGTCGACATCAGCCGACACCAGTGAATTGTAATCCATCACGCTGAGCGAGATGTTGCCGCCGAGAAGGCCGCCAAGAAGCGCGTTGAGAATGCCGCCGTTGAGGCTGGCGAGTCGCGAACCGACCGAGAAAGCCGCTTGCGGCTGCGCGCTGGCGATTGCCGTCGTGCCGAGTGTGGGCGGCGCCATGATCGAGCCGGCGAAATAGAGCGTGCCTTGCTTCTTCAGCGACACCTGCACGGCATTGTAGGGCAGCTTGCCCGCCTCGAACCGGTTGCCGGCGGCAATGGTGCTGACGCCTGTGTAGCGCCCCGGCACGATCTGGACGACCGCCTTGGTGGCGGTTGGCGCCACGTTGGTGCCTTGTTGCTGCACCGCGACCGAGGTGATGCCGTTGTCGGCGAGCGTCGTCAGCACCGCCTGCCGGGCATTGGTGATGTTCGAGGCCGCGGTGATGGCGGCGAGGTCGACGATCGACTGCGCGGCACGGCGCTCGTTGTAAAGGGAACCCTCGTCGATCGCGAAGGCGGTCAGCGCCAGCGCCACTGGCGTGCACAGCGCCGTCATGACGGCGAAATTCGCGCTACGGTCGGCGACGAGCCTCCTCGTCGCCGCCATCAATCCCCCCTTGATGGACATCATATGCCTCCGACACGAATCGTCGACTGGCGCTGTATCGTCGTACCCGGCAGCGGCAGCGTCCTGAACAGGTTCCAGATCGGCAGGTTGCGCGCATCGTAGGTGACGGAGACGATGAACTGGCTGCCGTCGGCGACACTGTCCTGTGCGTTGACGGTCAGCTTGTTGGGATCGACGAACGGATAGCCCGAGACGTCGTGAGCAATGAAATTGGTCACCAGTGCTTGCCGTTCGGTCTGGTTGAGGCCGGCGATCGCCGTTCGCGCCGCATCGGCGGCGATCTGCTGCACTGAGTGGCTGGCGCCGAAATAGATTCCGTATGCAACCATGCCGAGCAAAAGCAGGATGAAGACCGGCGCAAGCATGGCGAATTCAATCGCCGACGTGCCCGTGGCGTCTGCCCGGAAAAAAGACCAAGAGACAAGGAATTTTCGGTTTTTCAGCATGTTGCGGAGAATGCCAAAACCTGCTTGCAAAAACAGAAAACGCATCGAACAACCGGCAGGTGTGCCAAGTTGAAGTAAGGTTTTGAGCATTAGTTTTCGCTGTTTTAGCGTGATGACGCTCACTTTGCGTCAAGCAGGCAATGGTTGAAATAAGATTTCGGTCTGTCTAGTGTCCTGCCACCAGCCACCGGAAGGGACCGGTGGCACGCCTGAAAGGGGCCGTTTCAACGGTTCCGGGGCGTCAACATTTAAGAAAGGCGCGGCTGAGGGGCTGCGCCGACAGGGAGAACTTCATGCTGACAAACATGCTGAAGGCGACGGCGTTCGCCACCACCTTGGCTCTGGCCACGGGCTCCTTCTACACGCATGCTTTCGCCGAAATCGTCTACAACCGCGGCAGCGCCGCGGAGGCGGAGACGGTCGATCCACACAAGACGTCGACGACCTACGAAGCCGATATCATACGCGACCTGTTCCAGGGCCTCGTCATGCATGACCAGAAGACGAACCTCATTCCGGGCGCCGCCGAAAGCTGGACGGTGTCCGACGACGGCACGGTCTACACCTTCAAGCTGCGCAAGGACGGCCTCTGGTCGGACGGCACCCCGGTGACGGCGGACGACTTCGTCTATTCGTTCCATCGGCTGGAAGATCCGGCCACCGCCGCGGAATACGCCTCGATGCTCTATCCGGTGAAGGGCGCCGAGGACTTCAACACCAAGAAAGGCAAGGCCGAGGATATGGGCGTGAAGGCGATCGACGCCAACACGCTTGAAGTCACGCTGAAGGCGCCGACGCCTTATTTCCTGGAGATGCTGACCCATCAGGCGACCTATCCGGTCAACAAGGCTTCCATTGACAAGCTCGGCGCCGATTGGATCAAGCCCGGCAAGCTGGTTTCCAACGGCGCCTATACGCTGGCCGAATGGGTACCCAACGACCATCTCAAGATGGTCAAGAATCCGAAATTCTGGGACGCAGCGAGCGTCAAGCTCGACGTGGTGAACTACATCCCGACCGAGGATCGCTCGTCGGCGATGAAGCGCTTCGAGGCTGGTGAGCTCGACAGCTATGGTGACCTGCCAACCGAGCAGCTCGCCGATCTCAAAGCCAAATTCGGTGACCAGGTCCGTGTCGGGCCATATCTCGGCACCTATTATTATGCGGTCAAGACCGACAAGGCGCCGTGGGACAATGTCGAGCTGCGCAACGCCATCTCGATGGCGATTGATCGCGACTTCCTGGCCGAGAAGGTCTGGCAGAACTCGATGCTGCCTGGATATTCGATGGTGCCTCCGGGCATCGAGGGCTACACGCCGTCGCTGGCCAAATACGCCGACATGCCGCAGATCGATCGCGAAGATGCGGCCAAGAAGATCCTGGAGAAGCTCGGCTACACGCCCGAGCATCCGCTGAAGATGGAAATCCGCTACAACACCTCGGAAAACCATAAGAATACGGCGGTTGCTATCCAGGAACAGCTGAAGCCGCTCGGCGTCGAGGTCACGCTGCTCAACACCGACACCAAGACCCACTACGGCTTCCTCGAGCAGAAGGGCAACTACGACGTCGCTCGCGCGGCCTGGATCGCCGACTACAAGGATCCGGAGACCTTCCTCGGCATCTCGCGCAAGGCGAGCGGCAACAACTACTCGAACTACAACAGCCCGGCCTATGAGGCTGCGATGGACAAGGCGGCCGCTGCCGGCGGCAAGCCCGAAGAGCGCATGAAGGACCTCGCCGAGGCCGAGCGCATCCTCGTCGACGATGTCGGCGAGATTCCGCTTCTCTACTACAGCTATCACGACATCGTTTCCTCGAAGCTGCATGGCTTCGAGGACAATGTGATGGACATTCATCCGTCCCGCTTCATCTCCAAGGACTGACAATCAACCTTGGCCGCGTCGCCGCTCTCTTTTCGAGAGCGGCGCTCGCGGTCTGTCGTCGTGCCGGGCCGAAAGTCGGGTTGGATTTTCGAGTGCCCCGGTGCGAAGATCAGAGATGCCAGCGCGCCACGATCTCGTCTGGAGAGCCGTCGCCCTGGCTGAAGCGGGGCGCCGATGCTGCGTTATGTCTTCCGGCGGCTGTTGACCGCCATCCCGACGCTGTTCGTCATCGTGACGGTGGCGTTCTTCCTGATCCGCGTCGCGCCTGGCGGCCCGTTCAACCAGGAGCGGGGCCTGAGCCCCGAGATCAGGGCCAATCTCGAAGCCCAGTTCGGCCTCAACGATCCGCTCTGGCTGCAATATCTCCACTATCTCGGCAATCTTTTGCGTGGCAGTTTCGGCCCGAGCTACAATTTGCCGGATTTCACCGTCACCGAACTCTTCGCCAAGGGCCTGCCGATCTCCGTTCAGCTCGGCACGTCGGCATTGGTGCTGGCGCTGATTGTGGGCTCGATCCTGGGTACGATCGCGGCGCTCAACCAGAACAAAATCGCCGACTATTCGGTGATCGCGCTCGCCACTGCCGGCAGCACTATCCCGACCTTTGTCATCGCCCCGGTGATCCAGCTTGTCTTCGGGCTGTCCTGGAAGCTTTTACCGATCGGCGGCTGGGGCGACGGCGCCTTGATCAACAAGGTCGGCCCCGTGCTGACGCTGGCCTTGCCGCAGATCGCCATCGTCGCCCGCCTGATGCGCGGCTCGATGATCGAGAGTCTGCGCTCCCACCACATCCGCACCGCCCGCGCGCTCGGTCTCTCCGACTGGTCGGTGGTGGTCAAGCACGCGCTACGCGGCGCCGTGCTGCCGATCGTCTCCTTCACCGGCCCGGCGGCCGCGGCCCTGCTCACCGGCTCGATCATTGTCGAGACGATCTTTTCCATCCCCGGCGTCGGCCGCTACTTCGTCGATGCCGCGCTCAACCGCGACTACACGCTGGTCATGGGAACCGTGGTGGTGATCGCGCTCTTCACCATCGTCTTCAACCTGATCGTCGATCTTCTCTACGCGGTCGTTGATCCGAGGGTGCGCTATGACTGACCTTGCCGTCGCCGTGCCCGAGCCGATCGTCGGCCGCTCGCTCTGGGGCAACGCCTGGGCGCGGCTGAAGCGCAACCGCGCCGCCATGTTCAGCCTTTATTACCTGGCCTTCATCGCCGTCATCAGCGTGTTCGGCCCAATGGTGGTGCCGCATGAATACACAACCATCTACGGCGACTATGTGCGCATGCCGCCGAGCCTGTCGGCCTATCCGAAGCCCGACATGATCCAGGGCGCGCTGGGCGACGCCATCAAGCGCATGCGCGCCGACATCAAGGAATGGCATCAGGACGGCAATCGCGTCATCGTCACCGTAACCTCGACCAGGCCGATCGACGACCGCAACATTCGCTATCTCGACCGCTCCGACGCTTTCGACGACACCAGGATCGAGAACAAGTCGCCCGACGGCCGCGAAGTGACGATGAGCTCGGCCGTCAAGCAGCAATATTTCTACTTCGGCACCGACAACACCGGACGCGACCTGCTTTCGCGAACACTGATGGCCGGCCGCATCTCGCTCGCCATCGGCCTGCTTGCCGGCGTCGTCGCCGGCGTCATCGGCGTCATCTACGGCGCGACTGCGGGCTTCGCCGGCGGCCGGGTCGACGAGGTTATGATGCGGATCGTCGACGTGCTCTATTCGCTGCCCTTCATCTTCTTCGTCATCATGCTGGTGGTGTTCTTCGGCCGCAACTTCGTGCTGATGTTCCTGGCGGTGGGCGCCGTGCTGTGGCTCGACATGGCCCGCATCGTGCGCGGCCAAGCGCTGTCGATCCGCAGGCAGGAATATGTCCAGGCGGCGGAAGCGATGGGCGTCGGCCAGCGCGGCATCCTGCTCCGCCATGTCATCCCCAACCTGCTTGGTCCGGTCGTGATCTACATGACGCTCTTGGTGCCGCAGGTCATCATCCTGGAGAGCTTCCTTTCCTTCCTGGGCCTCGGCGTGCAGGAGCCGATGACCAGCTGGGGCGTGCTGATCTCGGTCGGCGCCAAGAACATCGGTTACGCCAACTGGCTGCTTCTGTTCCCGGCCTTCTTCCTCGTCTCGACGCTGTTCGCGCTGAACTTCGTCGGCGACGGCCTGCGCGACGCGCTCGACCCGAAAGATCGATAAAGATGGGGACCGCCGACATGGCCGCCGAAACGATCCTCAGCGTCAAGGACCTGCGCGTCCGCTTCCAGACCCTCGACGGCCCGGTCGAGGCGGTGAAAGGTATCAACATCAAGGTCAATGCCGGCGAGACCGTCGCCGTCGTCGGCGAATCCGGCTCCGGCAAGAGCCAGACGATGATGGCGGCGATGAGCTTGCTGTCTTCCAATGGCGAGGCGACTGGCCATGTCGACTATCGCGGCAGCAATCTTCTGACCATGACCAAGAGCGAGCTCAACAAGGTTCGCGGCCGCAAGATCAGCATGATCTTCCAGGAGCCGATGACCTCGCTCGACCCGCTCTACACCATCGGCAATCAGCTGATCGAGCCGATCCGCCGGCACCGCGGGCTCTCCGGACCGGCGGCGCGCGAAGAAGCGCTGAAGCTGCTCAGGCTGGTGCACATCCCCGATCCCGAGCGGCGCATGAAATCCTACCCGCACGAAATGTCGGGAGGCCAGCGTCAGCGCGTCATGATCGCCATGGCTCTCGCCAACGATCCCGACATCCTGATCGCCGACGAGCCGACGACGGCGCTCGACGTCACCATCCAGGCGCAGATCCTGATGCTGCTGGCCGAACTGCAGCGCAAGCTCGGCATGGCGATCGTCTTCATCACCCACGATCTCGGCATCGTGCGCCGTTTCGCCGACCGGGTCTATGTCATGCGCCAGGGCGAAGTGGTGGAGGAGGGCGCGGCGGAAGCGCTCTTCGCCAATCCGCAGCATGCCTACACCAAAATGCTGCTCGCGGCCGAGCCGACCGGCAGCAAGGCGGCGCCGCCGGCCAATTCGCCGGTGCTGCTCGAAGGCCGCAATGTTGAGGTCGTCTTCAAGATCGGCGGCGGTTTCCTCGGCGGCGAGCCGCTGATGCTGCGCGCGGTGGACAAGATCTCGGTCAGGCTGAAGCGCAACCAGACGATCGGCATCGTCGGCGAATCCGGTTCGGGCAAGTCTACGCTCGGTCGCGCCTTGCTCAGGCTCCTCCCCAGCGACGGCGTTATCCGCTTCGGCGACCGCGACATCTCAGAAGCCGATCGCCAGGCGATGCGGCCGCTCAGGCGCGAATTGCAGCTCGTCTTCCAGGATCCGTTCGGCTCGCTGTCGCCGCGCATGACCGTCGGCCAGGTGATCACCGAGGGCCTTCTGGTGCATGAGCCTTCGCTGACCGGCAAGCAGCGCGACCAGCGCGCCGTCGAGGCGCTGCGCGAGGTCGGCCTCGATCCTAACGCCCGCAACCGCTATCCGCACGAATTCTCCGGCGGCCAGCGCCAGCGCATCGCCATTGCCCGCGCCATGATCCTGAAGCCCAAAGTGGTGGTGCTGGACGAGCCGACCTCGGCGCTCGACCGTTCGGTGCAGAAGCAGATCGTGGAATTGCTGCGCAAGCTGCAGGCCGACCACGAGCTGTCCTATCTGTTCATCAGCCACGACCTCGCGGTGGTGCGCGCCATGGCCGACTACATCATCGTCATGAAGCAGGGAAAGATCGTCGAGGAAGGCCCGACGCAGGAAATCTTCGACAATCCGCGCGAGGCCTACACCCAGACGCTGATGAACGCGGCGATCGATTCGACACGGTTCCGCGTCAGCGCTTGAAGCCGGGCGAGCCCGACCGGGCGCCGGCTCACTGCGCGGAGGGGCACCGTTGCTTTCTGGCTGTGACGATCGCCTGCTGCTGTTGCTGCAGCCGTTCGATCCGGGCGGTTTCGCGATTGGCAACCACTGTCTTCACACGTTCGCCGCCGAGCAGCCAATTCGGCACGCTGGTATTGGCGACCTTGCCGCGGGCGATTGCGGTGCGCGAAATATCCGTGGCGGTGTCGCCCACCGCATTGTTGAGCTCGGCGCAGTTCATCTTGTCGTATTTCGCCGGGCTGATCGACGCGGTGGTCGATGAGCAGCCTGCCGTCAGAAGCAGCGTCGCGATCGAGATGGCTGTGAGCTTGAATGTCATTCTCTCATTTGGCCGTTCTGCTGGGGCCGCGCTTAGTCGAACCGGGACAGAACGCCATTAGGTCAAACTAAGGGCCGGCTGTCGAGCCCGATGGATGGCGGCAGCCGTTTCGGACGCCGGTGCGATGAGGAACCGCCTGGACGGGAGGTGATCGCCCCTCGCCTCGAAGCGCCATCGTGCGGGGCGGATGAGTTCAGCTCAGGTCTCTTTAGACCTCGGATAGATTTTGCCGGTATTGATCGGAGAAAAGGAGCAGGAAGTCATGACCGAAATCTGGCGCTCACTCCTCGCTAATCTTGCCCTGGTCTCCATCTTGGTCGTCGCCTGGGACCTTGTGGCTGATTTTACCGGACGCCTTCCACGGCTGGTGCAGTCGCTGCTTCTCGGCGTGGTCATGTGCGCCGGTTCGGTCATCTCCATGGCAACGGCTTTGTCCGTCTCGGGCTTCGTCGTCGATCTGCGGGCCGCCTTCATTGGTGCTGCCGCCTTCTTTGGCGGATGGCCGGCAATGTTCGTCGCGACCGCCGGCTCCATCGCCTACCGTGCCTATCTTGGCGGGCAGGGCGCGAGTGTAGGCATCATGAGCATCCTGATCACGGCCGTCGTCGGGCTGGCTTGGCACCATGTCGTCGCGGTCCGCTCGCGTACCATGCTCGATATACTCGGCCTTGGCGTGACGGTGGCGCTTGCCCCGCTGATCACGCTTGTGGTCATCCCTCAGCAGGTCCTGACCGGCTTGGTTCAGCAGAGCACGCTTCCTTCCCTGGTGTTCCGGTTTCTCGGCACCTTCATCATCGGCGTGCTGCTCGACCGGCAGCAGCGGCGTCGCGATCTCGCCATGTCCAACATGATCTACCGCGCCATGGTTCGCGAGCTGCCGGATTGCCTCAACGTGAAGGATGCCGCCGGCCGCTTCGTCGTTGCAAACCCCGCCACCGCCGAAATGATGCGCGCCGCATCGGCCGAGGACCTTATCGGCAAGACCGATTTCGATTTCTATCCAAAGGATATCGCCGAGCGTTTCAGGCAGGATGAAATGGGTCCCCTGGAAACGGGGCAGACATTGCGCATCGACCAGCCCGCGCTCTTCCTGGATGGTAGCCAGGGCTGGCTCTATACCTTGAAGGCTCCCTTCCGTGACGAGAGCGGCGAGATCGTCGGGGTCATCACCTACAATCGCGACATCACTGAGCAGAAGAAAAACGCGCAGCTCAAAAACGACTTCATCTCGACCGTCAGCCACGAACTGCGCACGCCGCTGACGTCCATTCGCGGCTCGCTCGGGCTGATCGCGGCGGGCGTCGCGGGCGAATTGCCGCCCAAGGCGGCCAATCTCGTCAACATCGCCCACAACAACAGCGAGAGGCTGGTTCTTCTCATCAACGATATCCTCGACATCGAGAAGATCGAATCGGGCGTCATCAGCTTCAAGATCAAGCAGATGGCGGTGCGACCGGTCCTGGAGCAGGCCATAGCCGCCAGTTCGAACTACATGGCCGAGAGCAGGATACGCATCGTCCTGGTCGACGATGCGCCGCGCGCCGAGGCCAATATCGACCCGGACCGTCTGCACCAGGTGATGGCGAACCTCCTGTCCAATGCGATCAAGTTCTCCGATCACGGCGGCGCCGTGATGGTGAAGCTGCAGCGCCGTGACGGCGGCATGCTGCGCATCTCCGTGATCGACCAGGGCGCCGGCATTCCCGAAGCATTCCGCAGCCGCGTATTCGGCAAGTTCGAGCAGGCCGACGCGTCCAGCACCCGCAGGAAGGGAGGCACGGGCCTCGGCTTGAGCATCGTCAAGACCATCGTGGAAAAGTTGGGTGGCGCCGTTTCCTTCGAGACGGAGGAAGGCAAGGGAACGTCGTTTCACGTCGACCTTGCGGAAGCGCAGAGGCAGGAGGCGAAACCGGTCTTCGTCGAGCGCCGGTCGAAGAAGCGCGACGGCCGTCTGCGTGTCCTGATCTGCGAGGACGAGCCCGATGTCGCCGCCGTGATCGCGGCTCTTCTCGATGCGGAAGGCTTCTCCAGTGACGTCGCCCCCGACATCGACACCGCCAAGGCTCTCCTTAGTTCCCGCGATTATGTGGCGCTGACGCTCGACATCAAGCTGGCGGGGGAATCCGGCATCAAGCTCTTCCATGATATCAGGGCGTCGAAGGTCAATTCCGACATCTCGGTCATCGTCATCTCTGCAGTCGCCGACGAGACCAGGCGTTCGCTGAACGGCACCGCGGTCGGCATCGTCGACTGGTTGGAAAAGCCGGTTGATCCGAAGCGCCTTCACGCCGCTCTCGCCAAGATCGTTGGCCGCAGGGTCGAGCCGAAGCCGCGGATTCTGCATGTCGAGGACGACGAGGGCGTGCTCGCGGTGATGTCGGAAGGACTGGGTTCGGGTGTCTCGATCACCTCGGCGAAAACGCTGAAGGACGCACAGCAGGCGATCGCGACCCATCGCTTCGATCTGGTCATCCTCGACATCGCGCTGCCAGACGGATCGGGGCTGGATCTGCTTGCCGATCTGCCGCTCGAAACAGGGGTCATCGTGTTCTCGGCGGCGGAGCTGGACGACAAGCTGGGCGATCGGGTCCAGGCGATCATGACCAAGACCAAGGCGTCGGAGATCGACGTCGCAAGGCTGGTCAGGAACATGTTGACCCGCCACGGCGCGGGAGCCAGCGCGCAAGCCAAGGAGTGACCCTCATGCCGGCAAGAATCCTTTATGTGGACGATGAGGACGACATCCGCGAAATCGCTCAGATGTCGCTGGAGCTCGAGCCGGAGTTCGAGGTGCGGTCCTGCGCATCGGGCGCCGCGGCGCTGGTCGATGCGGCAGCATGGCGGCCCGACCTCATTCTGCTCGACGTGATGATGCCGGACATGGACGGGCCGGAGACGCTTAAGCGCCTGGCCGCTTCGCCGCCGACGGCGTCGATACCCGTGGTGTTCATCACCGCGCGCACCCAGACGCATGAGGTCGAACGCTATCTCGCCATGGGCGCGGTGGGCGTCATCGCGAAGCCTTTCGACCCAATGGCGCTTGCCGGTGACGTGAAGAAGCTGCTTGCCTCGCGCGCCGGCGGTCCGGTGGCTTAGCAGGGAGAGCGCCGCCAGCGGCTAAAAGCCAGTCGGCAAGACCCTGCCCGGTGTTTAAGCCTCCTATACCATGCGCCGATATTCATCTACTGATTGCATTAAGGTGCGACTTGCGCGAATCGGCTTTGTCTATGATTTGCGCAGTCACTCAGCATGGAACGCATTTGGCGGATGCAGGTCCATGGGTGATCACTCCGGGGGGCGACGGAACCGGAGCAGGACTGGTGGATGGAACGAAGGCAAGAGTTCTGATCTGCGATGACGACCCGTTGTTGCTCGAGCTGATGGAATTCAGGCTGAGGGCGAAGGGATACGAGGTCATCAAGGCGGTCGACGGGGCGGAGGCGCTGGAGAAGGCGCAGCAGGGCGCCCCCGACGTCATCGTGCTCGACGCGATGATGCCGAAGGCCGACGGCCTTGAAGTGCTGGCGCGCATCAAGGGCGACCCGGCTTTGTCCGATACGCCGGTCATCATGCTGACTGCCCGTAAGGGCCAAAAGGACATTGTCTCGGCCTTGGACAAGGGCGCCGACGACTATCTGGTGAAGCCGTTCATTCCCGAGGAGCTTTTGGCTAGGCTCGCACGGCTGATCGCTCGCAAGAGCGGGAAGCGCTGATGCGGCGTGGCCGGCGCCTCAGCTTTGCCGCATGCCTGATCCTGGCTGTCGCCGCCGCTCCGCGCGGGGCCCTCGCGCAGACAGCCGACGAGCTCTACGCCTCAGCCGTGAAGGCGAGGCAGGCGCAGCATTTCGATGAGGCCGCCGACCTCTTGAAGCGCGCGCTGGCGCTCAAGCCAGACAATGCCGACGCGCTGGTCCAGCTTGGCTTCGCCGAGCTCGGCCGTAACGACCTTTCGTCCGCGCGCGACGCTTTCTCCAAGGCGCTTTCTGTTGCCCCGACCTACCGCGATGCCTCCTTCGGCTTGGCAGAGGTCGAGTTCCGCTCCGGCAATCTGGATGCTGCGCTGCCGCTGGCCGAGCAGGTCGCCAAGGCCGACCCGGCCAATGCCGATGCCGCAAAGCTGGTCGAGACCATCCGCGCGGCGAGACAGGCGGCGGCCAGCAAGCCAAAGCCGGCCGCCGCGGCCCCGGCGGCGGTGAAGAAACCACCGCATCACCGGCCCGATCCGGTTCCTGGCCTGTTTGAGAAGGGCAGGCGCCTGCGCGAAGCAGGCAAGCTCCCCGAAGCGGAGAAGGTCTATCGCCGCGCGCTCAAGCTGGCGCCGGAAGACACAGACATCCTGGTCGCGCTTGGCCTCGTCATCGGCTCCAGCCAGCGCTTCGACGAAGCCGACCATTTCTTCGACCGCGCGCTGGCCGTCAAGCCCGGCCTTCTCGACGCCAGGCTGGGCAAGGTCCGCCTGGCGATCTGGCAAGGCGACACGCCGCGCGCCCGGGCGCTGATCGATGGCGTGCTGGCGATCGTGCCGGACAATGTCGAGGCGCTCGATCTCGACGGCAGGATCGCCCTACTCGAGGCCGACTACACGCGGGCCGGGCGGTCGTTCCAGCGCGCGCTGGCACTGGAGCCGCGGAATGCCGAGGCGCTGGTGGGGATCGGCGATGTGCGCCGCGCCGCAGGCGACGATGAGGCCGCGCGGCAGGCCTATCATCAGGCGCTCGCCCTTCTGCCGGGCTCTGCCGATGTCGAGCAGAGGCTGGCCGTACCGCCGCCGCGCAACTGGCGACTCGACCTCGGCAGCGAGGTGAGCGATCTCACCAACGGGCTGGGCGACTGGACCGACAGTTCGGCCGGTCTTGCCTATCGGCTGTCGCCGCGCGCGACGATTTCCGGCCACACCCGGCTGGCGACCCGCTTCGGCCACACCGACGTCCAGATGGAGGGCCGCATCGACCAGGCCTTCACGCCGGTCTTCTCCGCCTATGCGCTCGCAGCAGTGACGCCGGACGCTGACTTCCTCGCCCGTTATTCGATCGGCGCAGGCGCGTCCTGGCAGGTCGTGGCGCCGGCAAAGGCGTTCGGCCCGCTCTCGCTCAACATCGACACCCGCTACGACAATTTCGCCGATACCAGCGTGACCAGCATCCAGCCTTGGTTGCAGGCCTATATCCTCGACGGCCGCCTGGGCCTCTCCGCCCGCTGGGTGCATGCCGAGGACGATACCGGGACGGTTGCGGACGGCTATGTGCTTCGCGCCGACCTTGCGGTGACGGAGCGCTTCAACCTCTTCGCCGGCTATGCCGACGCCCCCGAGATCGACGACGGCGCGCTGGTGCCGACGCGCACCGTCTTCGGCGGCATTTCCTTCGAGCTCAGCGATCCGCTGACGCTGCGCGCCAGCATCGCGCATGAAGAACGCCCGACCTTCGACCGCAACATCTTCGGCCTCGGCCTGACGGCGCGGTTCTGACCATGTGGTACATCTGGGACCTCTCGATACTGCTCAGCGCTCTGTCCCTGGTGATCATGCTGCTTCTGATCGCGCGGCGCGTGTGGCAGGAGCGGCGAGACAGGGCGGCGGCCGACCAGCGGCGCCAGGTGCTGACCGCGCTGATCGCGTTCACGGAAAGCCGCGATCGCGAGGCGCTGAAGGCGACCGTGCTCGACGTGCCGCCGGGCGTGGCGATCGAAGCTGGCTTCGAGTTCATTTCGCTGCTGCGCGGCGAGGAGAGGGACGACGTGCTTGTCGCCTTCAACGAATGCGGCCTCCCTGCCCGCGTCAACAGGCAACTGCGGAAAGGCAATATCGCCGACCGCATCCACGCCGCGGAGATGCTGGCGGCGCTGGGTTCGGACGATGCGACGGAAAACCTGCTTTCCGCGCTGACCCAGGACCGTTCGCGCGAAGTCCGGATCGCGGCGGCCATCGCGCTCTGCGATCTCGGCAGCCTGCCGCTGCTCGGCACCGCGCTGGACTTCATCGGCGTGGCCGGGCAGCGCTCGCGGCGGCTGATCGAGCTGTTCAGGCGCTTTCCGCGCTCGCGCTTCAACGAGCTTGCGGTCCATGCGTCGCGCGCGGACGCCTCGCCCTTCATCCGGGCGGCAGCGATCGACGCGCTTGCCCACGCCGGCGGCTTCGGCTTCGCCGATTTCTTCGCCGGCCTGACCGGCGATGCCGCGCCCGAAGTTGCCGCCGCCGCATTGCGGGCGCTGGGCCTGACGGGTCACGCCGAGGCGCCGGCCATCCTGAAGCACGCCATGGCCAACGATGACTGGGAGGTGCGAGCCGCCGCGGCCGAATCCGCCGGGCGCCTCGGCCTGCCCGGGCTCGCCGCGCCGCTCTCCAGGCTAATGGATGATGAGATCTGGACCGTGCGCTATGCCGCTGCCAACGCGCTACGCTCCTTCGGCCAGCCGGGCGAGCGGCTGTTGCGAGAGATCGCTTCCGCCGAGGTCTCGCGCAGCCAGCGCACCGCGTCGCTTATACTGGCCGAGGGGCCGGTCCTATGATCGCCGACTGGACCCACGAGGTCGTTCTTGCCGCCACCATCCTGTCCTGGTTCATCATCGGGGCGGGGCTGGCGCAGACCACGATCTATCTCCTGCAGCTTGTCTTTGCCGGCTACGCCCTGTCCAAGCGCCCACCTGTGGCGCGCTCGGCGCTGCTGTGGCAGCGCTATGGCGATGTCGCGCCGCCGATCGCGCTGCTGGTGCCGGCCTATAACGAGGCGTTGAACGTGGTCGAGAGCGTGCATTCGATGCTGGCGCTGGAATATCCGAATTTCGAGGTGGTCGTGATCAATGACGGCTCAAAGGACGACACGCTGCAGCGCCTGATCCATGCCTTTAAGCTGGTGAAGTTCCAGCGGCCTTACGAGGAGGCGCTCGCGCACCAGCCGATCCGCGGCCTCTATTCCTCGCCGATGACCGAACGGCTGTTCGTGGTTGACAAGGAAAATGGCGGCAAGGCCGATGCTCAGAATGCCGGCATCAATGTCTGTCGCGCGCCGCTCTTCTGCGTCATCGACGGTGATTCCATCCTCGAGCCTGATGCGTTGATGCGCGCCGCCCAGCCTTTCATTGACGACCCCGAGCGCACCATCGCCGTGGGCGGCACGATCCGCATCGCCAACGGTTCGCGGATCGAGGCGGGCAGGGTGCGCGAGATCCATTTGCCGCGCCGCCTGCTGCCTTTGTTCCAGGTGGTCGAATATCTCAGGGCCTTCCTGATGGCGCGGCTTGCCTGGAGCAGCATCAACACGCTGATGCTGGTGTCCGGCGCCTTCGGCATGTTCCGCCGCGCCGAAGCGGTGGCGGTGGGCGGCTTCACCAAGGGCTCGATGGGCGAGGACCTCGACATCGTCATCAAGCTGCACCGCCATATGCGAGACAAAAAACGCAAATATCGCATCCAGTTCATTCCCGAGCCGGTGTGCTGGACCGAGGCGCCGGAAACGCTGAGCGTGCTGGCCCGCCAGCGCTCGCGCTGGCAGCGCGGCGCGCTCGAATGCTTCTTCCGCTACCGCTCGATGCTCTTCAACCCCCGCTACGGCCGCGTCGGCTTCCTCGGCTTCGGCCACATCTTGGTCGTCGACGTGCTGGGACCGGTGGCGGAGGTGCTGGGCTATATCCTGATTCCGGCCTTCTGGCTGCTCGGCATCCTTTCGGCGGAATATCTTCTCGCCTTCACTGCCCTTATCTTCACTTACGGGGTCTGCGTCAGCGTCTGCTCGCTGATCCTCGAAGAGGCCGAGCTACAGCGCTTTCCCCGCGCCCGGGACCTCGCCGTACTGACGGTCGCCGCCGTGATCGAGAATTTCGGCTACCGCCAGCTCAACAATTTCTGGCGCGTGAAAGGCTGGTGGCAGTATCTGCGCGGCAACCAGGGCTGGGGCGAGATGACTAGGACCGGCCTCGGCGCCGCCAAGAAATAGACCCGGCGGCCGCAGACCAAGGCCATGTCACGCCAGCGTCCGCTTGATCTCCTGGATCAAGGCATCGAGCGCCGCATGCGTGCTCCCGCCATCGGCCTGCTCGACGATCAGCGTCTCCAGCGCCGACGCGCGCGCGCTGATCTCTGCAAAGCCGAATGTGCCTGCGGCGCCGGCGAGCGAGTGGGCGAGCCGGATGAGCGAGTCGTTGCCGGGGAGGGGAGTGGCCTGATGCGCGATGGTCTTCAGCTCGGCGAGCTGATCGGCGCACCTGGCGAGGAAACGTTGACGCAACGGGGCGAAAGGATCGTTTGCGATGAGGCTGGCTCCATTGCGAGAATGCGCGTGAGCAAGCTGGAACGGGAGGTTCTGTTCTATTTGTGCAGAAACATCTGTGAGCGGACTGAAATGCCGCTAACCCGTTGTTTCTTCTGGTCGGAGTGGCAGGATTTGAACCTGCGACCCCCTCGTCCCGAACGAGGTGCGCTACCAGACTGCGCTACACTCCGTGACCAGACGGCGGGCTTATAGCCGCCGCCTTTCGATACTGCAAGCGGCAATGGCAGCACTTCTGTCGCATTTCGTCGGCTTTCGTCGCGCCGGTCGGGACAACAGCGGGTTGAGGCAGTTCGTGAAAGGCGAGTTCCAGCCTTGTGTGACCAACCATGACCCCGCTAAAACGGGTCCCGCAGCCGCCTG
The DNA here is from genome assembly GCF_004963255.1 of Mesorhizobium sp. GTDB lineage: Bacteria > Pseudomonadota > Alphaproteobacteria > Rhizobiales > Rhizobiaceae > Mesorhizobium. The sequence continues at coordinate 192,638 of NZ_SUGA01000005.1, forward strand.
GAGTTCCGAATCTTGCCTCAGCGCATCGTCAGTTTCGTCATGAGTGGCGGCGTCGGGTCGCGGCTGTGGCCGCTGTCACGCGAGGACAACCCCAAGCAGTTCCATGATTTTTCCGGCGATGGCTCGATGCTGGCCAGGACCTTGCGCCGGCTGGCGGCGCGGCCGGACGGCGAGACGCCGATCTTCCTGATCGCGGCGGAGCGTCACGCCGAGCGCGTCCATGCCGACCTTGCCGGCGTTGATCTCAAGGGCGGCGGACCGCTGTTCGAGCCGACGGGCCGCAACACGGCGGCCGCGGTGGCGCTGGCCAGCCTGCGCACGCTCTCCGAATATGGCGACGAGCTGGTGCTGGTGGTGCCGTCGGATCACGAGATATCGACGCCTCGCCAGTTCTGGCAAAGCATCGAGGCGGGCGCGGCCGCGGCAAATGCCGGCCGGCTCGTTGTGTTCGGCCTGAAGCCAACCCAGCCCGAGACCGGCTACGGCTATATCGAGGTCAGGGCGGACAAGGGCGGCGTGTTCGACGTCTCGCGCTTTGTCGAGAAGCCGGATCTCGCCACCGCGCAGGCCTATCTCGATGCCGGCAATTTCTACTGGAACACCGGTATCTTCCTGTTCCGCGCCGGCGCCATGCGCGACGCCTTCGCGGCCTATGAGCCAAAAATCTGGCAGGCGACCGAGGCTGCCTACAAGGCGGCAACCAGCGATCTCTCGGGCCTCTACATGCCGCTGGAACTCTACTCGGCCATCCCGTCGACCTCGATCGACTATGCCATCATGGAGCGTGCCAAGGATATTGCCATGGTCCCGGCCGGCTTCCGCTGGAACGATCTCGGCTCGTGGCAGTCGCTGCTCGATGTCGGCCCGTCCGACAAGCACGGCAACGTCATCATCGGCGATGTCGTCGCTATCGATTGCGAGAACTCCTACATCCGCGGCGATGGCCGGCTGCTGTCGGCCATCGGCATGAAGGATGTGGCCATCGTCTCTACCGCCGACGCAACCTTCGTCGCGCCGGTCAGTCACAGCCAGCACGTCAAGAAGATCGTCGAGCAGCTGGAGAAATCCGGCCGGCTGGAGACGCGGTTCACGCCAGCGCATGATCGCGTCATCGAGAGTGGCGCCTGGCGGCGGCGCGTGCGCCACTGGCTGTTCGAGGAGACGCTGCCGCTGTGGTCGACGGTCGGCGTCGATGAGCGCCATGGCGGCTTCCACGAGGCGCTCGGCTTCGACGCCGCGCCGCTGATGAAACCCAAGCGAATGCGCACGCAGGCGCGCCAGGTCTACGCCTTCGCGGTGGCCAAGGAGCGTGGCTGGGACGGTCCGGCGGACAAGCTGATCGCCCACGGCATCGACTTCATGGCTGGTCAGGGCCGTACCGACCGTGGAGGCTGGGTCCGCACGCTCAACATCGATGGCTCGGTCGCCGATCCTGTCGAGGACGCCTACGATCATTCCTGCGTTCTCCTGGCGCTGGCGCACGCCCATATGTCGGGCCATCCAGATGCGTTGCGGCTCGGCGAGGAGACGTTTGCCTTCCTTGACACACATTTGGAAGACAGCCGCATGACCGGTTTTCTGGAAACCTCCGATGGGGCGGAGGAGCGGCGCTCCAACCCGCATATGCATCTGCTCGAGGCCTTCCTCGCCTGGCACAAGGCGACGGGCGAGCGCGCCTATCTGCGGCGCGCCGCGCGCATCATCGACCTCTTCCGCAGTCATTTCTTCGATGCCGAAAGCTGGACGATTGGCGAGTATTTTGACAAGGGCTGGAAGCCGGCCGCGGGCGAGAAGGGGACTTGGACCGAGCCTGGCCATCATTTCGAATGGGCCTCGCTGCTGGTCGATTTCGCCGCCCGCAGCGGCCAGAGCGAACTTACCGCCTTCGCCCGCAAGCTCTACGCCTCGGCCATTGCCAACGGGCTCAACCGCGCAACCGGCCTCGCCTACGGCGCCATCTCGCGCCAGGGTCTGCCGCTGGATACCGTCTCGCGCGGCTGGCCGCAGGCCGAGGCGATCAAGGCGGCGATCGCGCTGGACGGCTCGGGCGGGCCGGACCTCAAGCCCGAGATCGAGGCGCGGGTCGGCCGCCTGTTCCGCTGGCACATCGATCCGGCGCCGCTCGGCCTGTGGATCGACCGCATCGACGAGCGCGGCCGCTCACTGGCGACCGAGGTGCCGGCCAGCATCTTCTATCATCTGGTCTATGCGCTGACGCAGTATCTGGACGGCACGGAGCAGAAGGGGTGAGCCGGTTCCGGCACGGCCCGACCAAACATCGTCGTCATGGCGTCGCGCTCCCGCGGACGACCAGCGACAGCATCGCGACGACCGGCGGCGCCGCAAACGACCAGACACCGATCTGGACATGGAGCAGCGCGGCCGTTCCGCATCCGAGCGCGAAGACGGCCACCATCATCGACATCCGCGCAAGGCGCGATCGGGCGGCAGTATCAACAGCGGACGAGCCGTAGATCAGGTCGGCCAGATCAAGCATGATCTGGGTCGTGGTGCCCGTCATCAGCGTCGAAGGCGGCAGGCTGGCGAGATGGACGCGGTGCGCGGCGTTTTGAACTGCCATCGCCGAAACCAATATCATTCCCGTCACGATGGCGGCCCAATGGTCGCCATCCGGGAAAGGCCCGAGCCGGACCGCCAGAACGGCGGCCGCGATCAGCAACACGAGCATGATCGTCAGCAGGTAGCGAAACACCGGCGCCTCCCGGTGTCTCAGCGTGTTCGACAACAACCGGCTGAGGATGACAACCACGCAAAAGACCGGCAGCGCTAGCAGCTTCGACAGGGCGCCTGACGTGCCGAGCGCCAGGGAGGCGCCGAGCGTCACAAAGTTGCCGGTGACATGCGCGGTAAACAGCCCCTGGAGCGCCAGGAAACCCATCGTGTCGACATAGCCGCCGTTGAAGCCGAGCAGCAGCGGCAACACGACGGCTCGCTTGTCCTTGGCTTCACCCGCCATCTTGGCCTCCTTTGCCTCCGGCAAGGTTGTGGCAAACCGCGGCAAGGAGAACAGCGCGATGATCTGCCGGAACGGGTCGCGATATCAATAAGGCGCCGCCACGTCGCCCGTCTCGACATAAACCGCCTTGAGCTGCGAGTAATGCGCCAGCGCGGCAAGCGAGTTCTCGCGGCCGATGCCGGACTGCTTGACGCCGCCGAAGGGCATTTCCACGGGCGTAAGGTTGTAGGCGTTGATCCAGCAGGTGCCGGCCTGCAGTTCGGCGATCACCCGATGCGCGCGCGGCAGATCGCGGGTGAACACGCCGGCCGCGAGGCCGAATTCGGTGTCGTTGGCGCGCTCGATCACCTCGTCCTCGCTGTCGAACTTCAAGACGCTCATCACCGGGCCGAAGATCTCTTCGCGCGCGATGCGCATGGTATCGGTGACGCCGGTGAACACAGTCGGCTCGATGAAGAAGCCGCCTTCGAAGCCCTGCAGCGACGGCACATTGCCGCCGCAAGCGAGGCTCGCGCCTTCCTGCCTGCCGGCTTTGATATAGGAGACGACCTTCTCCTGCTGCAGGCGGTTGACCAGCGGTCCCATCTGCGTTTCGGGATCGAGCGGATCGCCGATGCGGATTTTCTTGGTGCGCTCGACCAGCCGCTCGACAAAGCGGTCATGCAGGCCTTTCTGCACGAAGACGCGCGCGCCGTTGGAGCAGATCTGGCCGGTGGAGTAAAAATTGCCGAGCATGGCGCCGCCGATGGCGTTCTCGAGGTCGGCATCGTCGAAGACGATGAGCGGCGACTTACCGCCGAGCTCCATGGTCGCATGCTTCATCTTGGAGCCGGCGAGCGACAGCACCTTGCGACCGGTCGGCACCGAGCCGGTCACCGAAACTTTTGCCACCACATCATGGCCGACGAGACCGGCGCCGACATCGCCATAGCCTTGCACGACATTGAACAGGCCATCGGGCAAACCCGCCTCGCTGTAGATCTCGGCCAGCGCCAGCGCCGAAAGCGGTGTGTTCTCCGAGGGCTTGAACACCATGGCATTGCCCATGGCCAAGGCCGGCGCCGACTTCCAGCCCGCGATCTGGATCGGATAGTTCCAGGCGCCGATGCCGACGCAGACGCCGAGCGGCTCGCGGCGCGTGTAGGCAAACGGTCCGCCGAGATCGATCATTTCGCCGTTGAAGGCGGCGACCGCTCCGGCGAAATACTCCAGGCAGTCTGCGGCCGAAGGGGCGTCCGCCACCAGCGTCTCCTGGATCGCCTTGCCGGTGTCGAGCGTCTCGATGCGGGCGAGATCGGCGTTGCGCGCGCGCAGAATGTCGGCGGCGCGGCGCAGGACGCGGCCGCGCTCGACAGGCTTCAGCCGCGCCCATGCCGGCTGGGCGGAGCGGGCCGCCTCGATCGCCAGCTCCAGCAGGTTCGGCGTCGCCGAATGCAGAGTGGCGATGGTCTCGCCGGTTGCCGGATAGATCACCGGCAGTGGCGTGCCGCCCTCATCCTCGATATAGCGGCCGTTGACATAGTGCGATGCGGTCGGCTGGGCGCGCATGGCTTTCTCCAAGTCTGTTCGCCGGGAGGGCGGTCAGCCCGACAATGCCCTATCGGTCCGCCACCTGCCAGCGCGGATTGATCCAGGGTTCCTGGTTGGATGGCGCCAGCGGCGTGCGGCCGAGGATATGGTCGGACGCCTTTTCGCCGGTCATGATCGAGGGCGCGTTGAGGTTGCCGTTGGTCACCCGCGGAAAGATCGAGGAGTCGGCGACGCGCAGGCCCTCGACGCCGATTACCCGGCATTCCGGATCGACGACGGCGGTCAGGTCGTCGGCGCGTCCCATCCGGCAGGTGCCGCAGGGATGGTAGGCGCTCTCGGCATGGTCTCGGATGAAGGCGTCGAGCTCGTCGTCGGTCTGCACATGGCTGCCGGGCGAGATCTCCTTGCCGCGGAACCCGTCGAAGGCCTTCTGCCCAAAGATTTCGCGGGTCAGCCGGATGCAGTGGCGGAACTCGCTCCAGTCGTCCGGATGCGACATGTAGTTGAAGCGGATCACCGGCTTCGCCTTCGCATCCGGCGAGCGCAGCGTCACCGAGCCGCGCGACTTCGAGCGCATCGGCCCGACATGCGCCTGGAAGCCATGCGACTTCGCCGCCGACTTGCCGTCATAGCGCACCGCCGCGGGAATGAAGTGATACTGGATATCGGGGTAGTTGACGCCGGCCTGCGAACGCACGAAGGCGGCCGCCTCGAAATGGTTGGTGGCGCCAAGCCCGCTCTTGAAGAACAGCCACTGCGCGCCGATCAATGCCTTGGAGAAAGGATTGAGCACCGAGTTCAGCGTGATCGGCCTGGTCGATTCCTGCTGGATATAGAGCTCCAGATGGTCCTGCAGATTGGCGCCGACACCCGGCCGGTCGGCGATCACCTTTATGCCGTTCTCCTGCAGATGCGCGCCCGGGCCGATGCCGGACAACATCAGGATCTTTGGCGAGTTGATCGACGACGCCGCGACGATCACTTCACGCCGCGCCTTAACGACTTGAATCTTCTTGTCAGCTTCGATCTCGACGCCGACAGCGCGTTGATTCTCGATCACCACGCGCCGGGCGAAGCCTTTGACCAGACTCACATTCTTGCGTTTGAGAGCCGGCTTCAGATAGGCGTTCGCCGCCGACCAGCGGCGACCGCCAAGAATGGTTTGCTCCATCGGCCCGAAACCTTCCTGCTTGGAGCCGTTATAGTCGTCGGTGAGTTCGAAGCCGGCCTGGCGGCCAGCCTCGACGAAGGCGCCGTAGAGCGGATTCTTCCGTGTGCCGCGCTGCACATGCAATGGTCCGCCGTGGCCCCGCCAGCCATCCTCGCCGCCGTCGGAATCCTCCATGCGCTTGAAATAGGGAAGTACGTCTGCGAAACCCCAGCCGGCCGCGCCCTGTTCTGCCCAATGGTCGAAGTCGTGCGCATGGCCGCGCACATAGACCATGCCGTTGATCGAGGACGAGCCGCCGATTACCTTGCCGCGCGGCGTGGCAAGCACGCGCCCGCCAAGATGCGGCTCCGGCTCGCTGGCGAAACCCCAGTCGTAAAGGCTCATATTGAGCGGGATCGACAGCGCCGACGGCATCTGGATCAGCGGCCCCATATCGGTGCCGCCGAACTCGATGACGATCACCGAGTGCTTGCCGTCTTCCGACAGCCGATAGGCCATGGCCGAGCCGGCGGAGCCGGAGCCGATGATGACGAAATCCGCTTCAAGCATTGTTCATATGCGCCATAAAATCGGCGAGCGAGACATTGCCGCCGGTTGCAACCACGAGGACAGTCTTGTCCTTCACATCCACCTTGCCGTCGAGAAGGGCGGCCAGCGATGCCGCGCCCGAGGGCTCCAGCACCAGCTTCATCCGCTCGAAGGCGATCTGCATCGCCCGCCGCACCGAGGCGTCGTCAACGGTAACGCCGCGCACGCCGGCGGCGCTCACCGCCGCGAAGGGCGCATCGCCGGGCTTGCGCGCCATCAACCCGTCGCAGATCGATTTCGGCCCGATCGGCATCGTCTCGATCGCGCCATGCGCCAGCGATGAGCCCATGCCGTTGAAACCCTCCGGCTCGACGGCGATGATCTCGGTCTTCGGGGACAGATAGTGGAAGGCGAGTGAGACGCCGCCGATCAGCCCTCCGCCGCCGACCGAGCAGAACACCAGATCGGCATGCGTCTTCTTCGCTGCGAGCTGCTCGAGCGCTTCAAGCCCGGCGCCGGCCTGTCCGGCGACGATTTCCGGATCGTCGAAGGGATGCAGCAAGGTCAGGTGCTCTGTCTCGGCGATCTCGCGCGCCTTGGCGGCGGCGACCTCCTCGCGGGCGCGGTCGCCATGATCGGTCAGCACCACACGCGCACCGTAGCCGGCGGTGGCGTCCCGCTTGGCGGCCGGCGCGTCGATCGGCATGACGATGGTGACGGGAATGCCGAGCGCTTGGCCGGCGGCCGCCAACCCCTGCGCGAAATTGCCGGAGGAATAGGCGACGACCCCCTTCTTCGCTTCGTCGGGAGACAGCCGGCTCAGCCGCCAATAAGCGCCGCGCACCTTGAAGGAGCCGGCCCATTGCAGCGACTCCGGCTTGACGAAGACGCGCGCCGCGCCGGTCTCCCTGGCCAAGGCCGCCGACTCCAGGAGCGGCGTCACCTGCGTGGCCGTCGAGGTGACGGCATAAGCCTGCCTCAGATGATCAAGCGGCGGGACGAGAATGTCTGCCATCATTCGCCTCTCGGATACCGTTTGCTCTCCTCGAGATTGTCGAGGTTCATGTGATTGCGCATGTAGCGTTCCGACGCCTTCTGCAGCGGCTGGAACTCCCACGGGTAATAGGCGCCGTTGCGCAGCGCCGGGTAAACGACCCAGCGGCGCGCCTGGCTTTCGCGCACGGCGGCGTCGAAGTCCGCCATGTTCCAGCGCGCGCGAACCTTTTCCATGAAGGCCGAAACCAGATCGGCGTAAGCCGGGTTGGCGCCGAGATTGTCGAGCTCGCGCGGATCGGCGTCGAGATCGAAGAGCTGCGGCGGATCGAGCTCGCAATGGACGAATTTGTATTTGCCCTCGCGGATCGCCACCATCGGCGCGTAGGAACCTTCAGCCGCATACTCCATCAGCACCGGCGCCGCGCGCTCCTTGCCGGCGGCAAGCGGCAGCAGCGACTGGCCGTCCGTCCATGGCGCGATCCCGCTCATGTCGATGCCGGCGAGGTCGCAGAGCGTCGGCGCCACGTCGAGATTGGAGACGGGCGTCCCGATCAACCCAGCCTTGATACCCCTGCCGGCCATCATCAAAGGCACGCGCGCCGCGCCCTCGTAGAAGCACATCTTGAACCACAGGCCGCGCTCGCCCAGCATGTCGCCATGGTCGGAGCAGAACAGCACGATGGTGTCGTCCAGCATGCGGGTGCGTTCGAGCACCGACAGCAATTCGCCAACCTTGTCGTCAAGATAGGAGATGTTGGCGAAATAGCCGCGCCGAGAGCGGCGGATCTGCTCCGGCGTGATATCGAAACTGTCGTAGTCCGATGCCTTGTAGAGCCGCTTCGAATGCGGATCCTGGCTGTCATAGGGGATGAAGCCCACCTCCGGCTCCAGCGCCGGGCAGTCCTCGTAGAGGTCCCAGTATTTGCGCCGCGCGACATAGGGGTCGTGCGGATGGGTGAAGGAAACGGTAAGGCACCAGGGGCGCCGGTCTGCATCGTCCGACACGCGCGCGAACTCATAGAGCTTCTGCGTCGCATGGAAGGCGACCTCGTCGTCATACTCCATCTGGTTGGTGATCTCGGCGACACCGGCGCCGGTCACCGAACCCAGATTGTGATACCACCAGTCGATACGCTCGCCGGGCTTGCGATAGTCCGGCGTCCAGCCGAAGTCGGCCGGATAGATGTCGGTGGTCAGCCGCTCCTCGAAGCCGTGCAACTGGTCGGGACCGACGAAATGCATCTTGCCGGAGAGCACCGTGTGATAGCCGGCGCTGCGCAGATGATGCGCGTAGGTCGGGATCGAGGAGGCGAACTCCGCGGCGTTGTCATAGACCTGCGTGCGCGACGGCAGTTGCCCGCTCATGAAGGAGGCGCGGCCCGGCGCGCAGAGCGGCGAGGCGGTATAGTTGTTGGCGAAGCGCGCCGAGCGTGCGGCCAGCGCCTTCAGATTGGGGCCATGCAGGAACTCGGCCGGGCCGTCCGGGAAGAACGTGCCGTTGAGCTGATCGACCATGACGATCAGGAAATTGGGTCGCCGGGTGGTCAAGGCAGGCTCCGTCCGTTGAGCTTGGTTTCGAGATAGTCTTCCACGAGCGCGATCGCGGTCTGCGCGTCCGGCACGCCGTCCTTCAGCGCGCGGCGGATATAGAGCCCGTCGATCAGCGCCGCGGTCGCTTCCGCCACGCGGTCGGCCTCGGCCCGGGGCAGGATGCCGGTCAGCCCGCTCATCAGGTTGGAATGCAGCCGCCGCGCATAGATGCGCAGCAGCCGCCGCAGCTCGGTCGATTTCTGCGCCTCGACATAGAAGGCGAGCCATGCGGCGATGATCTCCGCCTGGAACTGATCGTCGGAGAAGCTGACCGCGACCACGGAGGAGACGCGCTCACGCGCCGTGCCGGCGGTGTGAAGCGCGCGCCTGGTGTCGATGTTGAGCTCCGTCAGGATGTGCCGCATCGTCGCGAACAGCAGCTCGTCCTTGGCGCCGAAATAGTGATGCGCCAGCGCCGACGACACACCGGCGCGTCCGGCGATCTCCGACATCGTCACGTCCAGCGATCCGCGCTCGCCGATCGCCGAGATCGTCGCGTCGATCAGCGCCTTGCGGCGCACGGGTTCCATTCCGATTTTCGGCATTTTGGGGGTCCGGTTCGGGTCGAGATTATTTTTTATTGACGCGTCAATCAATAAAAATCGACACTGGGATCAACCGATCGTGTCGTTCTGGCCCATGGCGGAGGGTTGGAAAACGGTTCACTATTGAACAATATTGAATCATGCGCCGCCCAAGATCGTGCTAGGCTGCGGCGCAAATGGAGGTTGCCATGACCGCATGCATCGTCGGCTGGGCGCATTCGCGCTTCGGCAAGCTCGAAGGCGAGACGCTGGAGGGCCTGATCACCAAGGTTGCCGTCGAGGCGCTCGACCATGCCGGCATCGGTCCGGACGATGTCGACGAGATCGTGCTCGGCCATTTCAACGCCGGCTTCTCCCCGCAGGATTTTACCGCCAGCCTCGTGCTGCAGGCCAATGACCGGCTGCGCTTCAAGCCGGCGACGCGCGTCGAGAATGCCTGCGCCACCGGCTCGGCCGCGGTCCGGCAAGGTATCCGCGCCATCGACGCCAACGCCGCCCGCATCGTGCTGGTGGTCGGCGCCGAGCAGATGACGACGACGCCCGGTCCCGAGATCGGCAAGAACCTGCTCAAGGCATCCTACCTGCCCGAAGACGGCGATACTCCGGCGGGCTTTGCCGGCGTCTTCGGCAAGATCGCGCAGGCTTATTTCCAGCGCTATGGCGACCAGTCGGATGCGCTGGCCATGATCGCCGCCAAGAACCACAAGAATGGCGTCGACAATCCCTACGCCCAGATGCGCAAGGATTTCGGCTATGAGTTCTGCCGCCAGGAAAGCGAGAAGAACCCGTTCGTCGCCGGTCCGCTGAAGCGCACCGATTGCTCGCTGGTGTCGGACGGCGCGGCCGCTCTTGTGCTCACGGATACCGCGACAGCGCTGAAGATGCGCCGCGCCGTCGCCTTCCGCGCCAATGAGCATGTCCAGGATTTCCTGCCGATGTCGAAGCGCGACATCCTGGCCTTCGAGGGTTGCGAGCACGCCTGGAACCAGGCGCTGAAGAAGGCCGGCGTCACGCTCGACGACCTTTCCTTCGTCGAGACGCATGACTGCTTCACCATCGCCGAGCTGATCGAATACGAAGCGATGGGCCTGGCCAAGCCAGGCGAGGGCGCCAGGCTGGCGCTGGACGGCACGACGGCCAAGGACGGCCGCCTTCCGGTCAATCCGTCCGGCGGCCTGAAGGCCAAGGGCCATCCGATCGGCGCCACCGGCGTGTCGATGCATGTGCTCACCGCCATGCAACTGACCGGCGAGGCCGGCGGCATCCAGGTGCCGGGCGCGAAGCTCGGCGGCATCTTCAACATGGGCGGTGCCGCCGTCGCCAACTACGTTTCCATTCTCGATCGCATCAGGTAGAAGCGGCCCGCATTAAAAGCAGCGCCCTCTGGGCGCGTGCGGGAGGCAGCATGTCCAATCCGGTTCTGGTTGAAGTCACGCGGGGTTCTGTGGTCGAAAGCAGGCACCGCGGCGCGGTTTCGGTCTTCGACGCCGACGGCAAGCCCGTCTGGGAGATCGGCGACACCGACCGTCCGGTTTTCCCGCGCTCCGCGGTGAAGGCCATCCAGGCATTGCCGCTGGTCGAATCGGGCGCCGCCGACGCCTACGGCTTCGGCAACCGTGAACTGGCGCTGGCCTGCGCCTCGCATTCGGGCGAACCCGCCCATGTCGAACTGGCGCGGGCAATGCTCGCCAGGGCCGGTCTCGATAAAACCGCGCTCGAATGCGGCGCGCATTGGCCCAACCATGAAGCGACCCTAGCGCTCGCCCGCGCCGGCGATGTGCCGAGCGCCTTGCACAACAACTGTTCCGGCAAGCATGCCGGCTTCCTCTGCACATGCGTGCATTCGGGCATAGTCCATCAGGGCTACGTCAAGGAGGGACACGCGCAGCAGGAGATGGTGCGCGACGCCATGCAATCCGTCACCGGCGCTGCCCACAACACCGACAACAGCGCCATCGACGGCTGCTCGATCCCGACCTACGCCGTGCCGTTGAAGAATTTTGCGCAGGGCTTTGCCCGCATGGCGACGGGCAGGGGCTTTTCGCCCGAGCGCGCCAAGGCGGCGAAGCGTCTGCTTTCGGCCTGCATGGCCGAGCCGTTCCTTGTCGCCGGCACCGGCAAGGCCGATGTCGCGCTGATGCAGGCGGCACCTGGCCGCATCTTCGTCAAGACCGGCGCCGAAGGCGTCTATTGCGCGGCATTGCCCGAACTCGGCCTCGGCGTTGCCTTGAAATGCGACGACGGCGCCAGCCGCGCCTCCGAGGTGATGATCGCGGCGTTGGTGGCTAAACTGCTGCGCGCCGACGAAGCGCTCGCTGCGACGCTTGCCGAGCTCATCCATCCGCCTGTCGCAAGCCGCATCGGGGCCAAGGTCGGCACGCTGCGGCCGACGGCTGCACTCAGCTAGCCGTCTTCAGCGACAACACCAAAGTCATCGGATTCTGTGGCGAAGCTTGAAAGCCATAGCGCTCATAAAACGCTTTGGCCTGGTTCGATATGGCGTGAACCAAGAGACCGCGAATACCGAGGATGGCAGCGGCTTGACCGGTCCGCAGCACCGCGTCCTGCAGCAGAGCGACGCCCAGACCCTTGCCTTGCCAGCTGGCATCGACAGCCAAACGGCCAAGAATGGCCATGGGCACGGGATCGGGCATATTGCGCCGGATCGAACCGGGCGCATCTGCGAGATCAAGTCCGCCCGATGAAAGGCAATAATAACCGACGACGCGCGTGCTTTCCGCAATCACATAGGTTCTGGACGCACCGCTGACTTGATTGGCGCGCGCCCGCCGTCGAAGCCATTGATCCAGGCTGTCGGTCCCGCTTTGAAAAAGGTCGAGGTCGTGCGCGTCGGCAAGAAGGACTGGTGCCGACAGCATCAGTCCCGCCAGGGCTTGGGCGCATTCATCAGCCGGGCAAATCCCTCGCCGCTCGGCGGCTGGTCGAGGATATCGAGATAGTGCTGATAGCTCTCCGCATCGACCTTGACGAGCGTCTGGTCGAGCAGCGTGTCTTCGGCGGCGCGGTAGGCGGCGTCGATCATGAAATCGGAGCGGGTCTTGCCGCGTATCTTCGCGGCGCGATCGATCACGATGCGGACATCCTCGCGGATGCGCAGATTGACGGGCTTGGCGAGGTTGTCCTGGTTTTTGGTGGCCATGGCGGTGAATCCTTCCTCACCAATATAGCACTTTTGCATACACAATGTGTATCTGAATCTAAGGTCAGCCAACGTCCTCGCCTTGGCCCGGAAAAATGCTGCGCCACCAGCAAAACTGAACAGCAACGAGTTCATGTTTTTTGCTAGCCTCCCCGCAACCGAATGGACGGGTGCTGGCCATGCTGGAAGCCGATAAATTGTTTGCCGGGTCGATCCCGGAAAATTACGATCGCCATATGGTGCCGCTGATTTTCGAGGCCTATGCGGTGGAGACTGCAAGGCGGGCGGCTTCCTTCTCGCCAGCCGCCGTTTTGGAGACCGCCGCGGGCACCGGAGCAGTCACCCGTGCCCTGGCGCCGAAACTCTCTCCCGATGCCAGCTATATCGTGACCGATCTCAACCAGCCGATGCTCGACTATGCGGCGTCGCGCCAGGGTCCGGACAGCCGCATTACCTGGCGCCAGGCGGATGCCTTGAAGCTGCCCTTCGACGACGCTGCCTTCGACCTCGTCTGCTGTCAGTTCGGCGCGATGTTCTTTCCCGACCGCCCCGCTGCCTATCGCGAGGCAAAGCGCGTCCTGAAGCCCGGCGGGCACTTCCTGTTCAGCGTCTGGGATCGCATCGAGGAGAATATCTTCGCCGACGACGTGACGAATGCCCTGGCCAGGATCTTTCCGCACGATCCGCCGCGCTTCCTGGCGCGCACGCCGCATGGCTATCACGACAAGGACCTCATCCGAGGCGATCTGGCCGCCGCCGGATTCTCCGATGTGCCGATCGATACGAGGGCCGAGCAGAGCCGCGCATCCTCGCCGCGCGTTCCCGCCGTTGCCTATTGCCAGGGAACCCTGCTTCGCAACGAGATCGAGGCCAGGGAGGCCGGGAGCTTGGCGTCCGCCACCGACTATGCGGAAGCCGCGATCGCCGACAGACATGGCCGCGGCGCGGTTGCCGCCAAGATCCAGGCGCACATCATCGTGGCCGCGGCCTAGCTCACCTTGTTGCGCTCGACGGTGAGATGCGCATAGCCGGTCTCGCTTGCCTTCACGAGGTCGCCGGTCACCGGATCGGCCCAGCGCTGGCCGATGATGGCGCCGTTCTGCGCGCCGTCGATGACATTGTCGGAGATGACGGCCGTGCCGGACCCTTCGACGACCGAAACAACGATGCCGGTGCCTGCCCGGCGGATGATGTTGCCCGTCGCCACGACATTGCGCAGATAGGGACCCCAGCCGAGCTGCATGCCGTAGAGCGGCGCGTTCTCGACCACATTGCCCGAAACGGTCGTGTCGGCCTCGGCGCTGATGCCGACGCCGAAGCCGGGCGGATCGGCGGTGTAGGGGCCAACCGTCGTCAGGTTGCGCACGATGTTGTTGGAGCAGACGGCCATGCGGCCGCCTTCGTTGAAATTGACGATCGAGATGCCGTTGGCGGCACCGTCGACGAGATTGTTGCTGAGGATCGCGCCCTCGAAGGAGAATTCCGAATAGATCCCGGTCTCGCCGGAGCGCGAGCAGGTGTTGCCGGTGATCTGCAAATTGCTGGCGCTGTTGGCGCGGATCGCGGTGAAGGCGCAGTCAGAGACGACGTTGCCGGAGATGATGACGTTGCCGGCGCGGAAGGCATTGATGCCGTTGCCGTTCTGGCCGGTGCCGCCGCTGCGCGCGCCGATCCGCTGGACGCGGTTGCCGCTCACGATGGTGCCGTCCTCCGCCGCCTGCCAGCGATGCACCAGAATGCCGCCATTGGCGCAATCGGACACGCTGTTGCCGGAAATCTCCAGCCCGCCGGCCTCGATCGAATAGATGCCGGCATCCGCCGCGCCGGAAATATCGCAGCGGCCGATACGGCCGGCGGCATGCTCGAGCGCCAGCCCGTTCTTGCCGCTGCCGGTCACCTGGCAATTGTCGATTGTCAGATGGGTGACGCGGCGAAGGTCGAGCAGCCCTTGCGCGTAGTCGGCCAGCCAGCGGTTGCTGCCGTCGAAGACGAGGCCGGTAAGCTCGATATGCTCGGCCTGTTCCGCCATCATCAGATGGCCGTTGCCGCCGTAGACGATGCGCGTCGCGCCGGGCACGCCCGACAGCCGCACCCGGGCCGGCAGCTTAAGGTTCGAGACGAGATAGGTGCCGGGCGGCAGGAACACCGGCTGGTCGCGGTCGCTGGCCTCGGCCAGCATCCTGGCGAAAACCTTGCTCTGGTCGTCTACCGCACCCGGCTGCACGCCGATCTCGGTGGCGTCGATCGAGCCGCGCATCGCCGCCATCTCGATGCCGGGCAGCGACTTCGCCGATGCCTTGCCGGCAAAGAGTCCGGCGACGGCGAAGCCGGCGGTCCGGGCAAGCAGCGTTCGTCTGTTCAACATCGGCACAGGTCCTGGCGTTTCGCCCTGTCTGTCGCAGGAATCGTGCCAGGGTGGGCTTGCCGGCAAACCGCTTGTGCAGTCGCCTCGCCAAGCCTAAGTTCACTTCATGAGCAGAGCTTTCACCCGCGAAGAAGACAGCGAAAACGCCATTGCCGGTGTCGGCGAACGCCCGGTCAGCACCCACCGCAATCTGGTGACGGAGCGCGGCCTGGCGATGATCGAGGACAATCTCGCCGACTTGCGTGATATGCTCGCCAAGGCCGAACGCAAGGGTGACCGCGAGCGCATCGCGGTGGTTTCGCGCGACCTGCGTTACTGGACCGCGCGGCGCGAGAATGCCGAGCTTTCGGTGCCTGAGCCGGGCAGCGACGTGGTGCGCTTCGGCATGGGGGTCACGCTGGAAGGCGACGACGGCAAGAAGGTGCACTGGCGCATCGTCGGCGAGGACGAGGCCGACCCGTCGAAGGGATCGATTTCCCATGTCTCGCCGATGGCCGTGGCGCTGTTCGGCAAGAAGGTCGGCGAAGTCGTCACCGTCAACGGCAAGGAGTGGGAAATCGTCAAGCTCTCGGACAAGGCCGAGAATTAGCAGCCAAGCCTACTTGGCAGCTGCTGTAACCCAGCTTCGTATTTGTCCATGACGTCGCGAGCGGCGTTCATTTGCCGTTCGTGGTTCTCATGGCGGATGGGCCTTAGAATGAGGCCGTCCTCGGTTTCGATGATCTGGAACTCATCGTCAACTTGAAGGTCCAAGCTGTCAAGCAATTCGCGTGGCAGCAGCAAGGCCCCAGATCCGTCCTCAAGCCCGTGGATGATTGTCGTGAACATTATCGCGCCATGGTTGTATCTATTTCCATAGAACAACCTTTCAGCCAAATCGGCAAGCCTCACCGACCGGCCAGCAACCGATCCATCAGCCGGTTCGCAGCTTCCGGGATAACCGTCCCAGGCGGGAAGATTTCCGCAGCGCCCGCCGCCAGCACCGCGTCATAGTCCTGCGGCGGGATGACGCCGCCGGCGACAACCAGCATGTCGGCATGGCCGAGCTTCTTCAGCGCTTCCTTGAGCTCGGGGATCAGCGTCAGGTGCCCGGCCGCGAGCGAGGACGCGCCGATGATGTCGACGTCGTGCTGCACCGCCAGCTTCGCGATCTCGTCCGGCGTCTGGAACATCGGCCCGACGGTGACGTCGAAGCCGAGATCGGCAAAGGCGCTGGCGATCACCTTTTGGCCGCGGTCATGGCCGTCCTGGCCCATCTTTGCGACGAGGATGCGCGGCTTGCCGCCGGATTTCTTTTCGAACGCCGCGATCTTCTCCTGCAACCGGTCGAGCGCCGGGTTGTCGCCGAGCGCATCGCGATACACGCCTGAGATCGTCTGGACCGCAGCCGTATGCCTGCCGAACACTTTTTCCAGCGCCAGCGAAATCTCGCCGACGGTCGCGTTGGCGCGTGCCGCGCGGATCGCGAATTCGAGCAGGTTCTCGCCGCTCTCGGCGGCACGCGTCAGCGCCGCCAGGGCGTTTTCCAGGGCCGCCACATCGCGCGTGCCTTTGAGCCGCTGCAGCTTCGCCAATTGCCGGGCCTTGACCTCGGCATTGTCTATCTTCAACACATCGACTTCGATATCCGTCTGCGGCCGGTGCGCGTTGACGCCGACCAGAATTTGCTCGCCGGAATCGATGCGCGCCTGGGTGCGGGCAGCCGCTTCCTCGATGCGCAGCTTCGGAATGCCCTTCTCGATCGCCGCCGCCATGCCGCCGAGGCTTTCGACCTCCTCGATATGGGCGAGCGCCCGCGCCGCAAGATCGTGCGTCAGACGCTCGACATAGGCCGAGCCGCCCCACGGGTCGATCATGCGCGTGGTGCCGGATTCCTTCTGCAGGATGAGCTGCGTGTTGCGCGCGATCCGCGCCGAATGGTCGGTCGGCAGCGCCATCGCCTCGTCGAAGGAATTGGTGTGCAGCGACTGGGTGTGTCCCTGCGTCGCGGCCATCGCCTCGATCATCGTGC
The DNA here is from genome assembly GCF_004963255.1 of Mesorhizobium sp. Lineage (GTDB taxonomy): Bacteria > Pseudomonadota > Alphaproteobacteria > Rhizobiales > Rhizobiaceae > Mesorhizobium. The sequence continues at coordinate 209,511 of NZ_SUGA01000005.1, forward strand.
GAGTGATGTTGTTGTAGGGATCCTGCGCCGTCAGCGACCATCCGGACGTCTGGCAATGGGTGCGCAGCGACAGCGAGCGCTCGTCCTTGGGCGCAAAGTTCTTCTGCATCAGGCTCGACCAGAGCAGCCGCGCGGCCCTGAGCTTGGCGACCTCCATGAAGAAATTCATGCCGATCGCCCAAAAGAAGGAGAGGCGCGGCGCAAAGCGGTCGATATCGAGCCCGGCGGCGACGCCCGCGCGCGCATATTCGATGCCATCGGCGATCGTGTAGGCAAGTTCGAGGTCGGCCGTCGCTCCGGCTTCCTGCATGTGGTAGCCGGAGATCGAGATCGAGTTGAACTTCGGCATGTGCCTGGAGGTATAGGCGAAGATGTCCGACACGATCCGCATCGAGGGCTTCGGCGGGTAGATGTAGGTGTTGCGGACCATGAACTCCTTCAGAATGTCGTTCTGAATGGTTCCGGCGAGATCCTTCTGCGCGACGCCCTGTTCCTCGGCCGCGACGATGTACAGAGCCATGATCGGCAGCACGGCGCCGTTCATCGTCATCGACACGGTCATTTCGTTGAGCGGAATGCCGTCGAACAACTGCCGCATGTCGAGGATGGAATCGATCGCCACGCCCGCCATGCCGACATCGCCGGCGACGCGCGGATGGTCGCTGTCATAGCCGCGATGCGTGGCAAGGTCGAAAGCGACCGACAGGCCTTTCTGGCCGGCCGCGAGGTTGCGCCGGTAGAAGGCGTTGGACTCCTCGGCCGTCGAGAAGCCGGCATATTGCCGGATCGTCCAGGGCTGCTGGACATACATGGTGGGGTAGGGGCCGCGCACGAAGGGCGGCAGGCCCGGATAGGTGTCGAGATTGGCAAGCCCCTTGAGGTCGCCTTGCGTGTAGAGGTGTTTTACGGCGATGCCTTCCGGCGTCATCCGCTGGCCCTTGAGCTCGACCGGCGTGCGACGCGGCGCCGACCAGCCGATCTTGCTGAAATCCGGGATCATGATCCGGCTCCGATCGACTGATCGATGCGCACCGGAAACAGCGGCTCGCAGGTCGCCACGCCTTCGGTCAGCGCCGGGCGCCTCTCCTGCGGCAGTGTCTCGACCGGGCGCTCCGTGCCGGCGCGGTAAAGCGTCGTGCCGACGATACCGCGCTCGCCGGCCCGGTAGGCGCCGTTGCGCTTGGCCGCCGCAGTCTGCACGCGGTTCTGGATGTAGCCCTGCTGCAAGCTGGCGAGCACGCCGCCCTCGGCCTCGATGCGCTGGAATTCTTCCCAGGCAGCAGTGCAGAGATCGTCGGTCAGCGCTTCTACTGAGCCCGAGCCGCTGGCGGGGTCTGCGACTTGGCCGAGATGGCTCTCTTCGGCCATGATCAGCTGCGCGTTGCGGGCGATGCGGCGGGCAAAGCCCGCCGGCAGCCCATGCGCGATCGTGTGCGGCAGGATCGAGATCGAATCGGCGCCGCCGGTAGCCGCCGCGAAGGCCGCGATCGCTGTGCGCAATATGTTGGTCTCCGGGTCGGCCGTGGTCATCATGCGGTAGGAGGTCTCGGCATGGATGCTGGCGGTCGAGGCCGGGATCGAGCAGGCTTCCTGGATGCGCGCCCAGAGCTTGCGCAAAGCCCGCACCTTGGCCATCGACAGGAACTGGTCCTGGTCGACGCTGAGCGCGAAGCCGATATGCGGTGCCGCATAGACCAGCGGCTGGCGCGCCTTCTCGAACATCCTGAGATAGGACACGACCGAGGCCATCATCGTGCCGAGCTCCTGCGCCTCGGTGGCGCCGGCATTGTGGAAGACGCGGCCGTCGGCCTCCAGCAGCACGCCCGGCACGCCCATCGAGAAGAAATGCGCCAGCGACTGCGGCATCGATTCCTGCAGCGCCTCGATCGAGGTGCGCAGCCGGCCGGTTCCGGCGAAGATCGCCGCCGGGTCGATGCCGAAGGAGAGGTTCAGCTTGCTCGGATCGGAGCGGCGTTTGCTCAGGAAGGCGAGCAGCCAGTCGGCCACGGCGCGGCTCCAGGGATGCGCGTCGATGCGCACCTGCACGCGGTTGAGCGGCACGCCGTCGAGCACCCGTTCCAACGCTTCCGCGGTGCGCGGCAGGCCGTAGCCGAAGGCATTCGGCGCGCCCTCGAAGACAAGCGACAGGCCGGTGGCGCCTTGCGCGATGTCTTCCAGGGCTTGCGCGCTGGCCCGGGCGATGTCCGGGTCGTCGACGCGCTGGCTGACGATCCAGGGCGTCGCCGGGTTTGTGCGCGGCCATGGCTCGGCGGCCGTCGAACGTTGGCTGAGCGGCTCGATGCGGATGCCGTCATCGGTGCGGGAGACGAGCTTTTCCTCGAAGGAACCGCCGGCAAGCGCCTTTTCCGCCAGCGCCCGCCAACGCTTGGCGTCCGGGTTCGGAAGGTCGACATCCCTGGTCATGGCGCCGGCGCCCATCGCTCCTCCTCTTCTCGGCCGCATCGACCGGGTCCAGCCAATCTAAGGTCGGGAACCGGATATCACAATGCGTCATCCGCCCGGGTTCTCCCGCGGCCAGCCAATCGATTGCCAAACATGCGCAAAATCCGCAAGCGCAAATGGCCAGATTCCGGACCGCTCCCAAATCGATACTGGGCATTGCCGCATGCGGCGCGCGTTACTATACCTCCGGGTGAGGCCCTTTGAGCGGAACAGATTGCGGAGACCGGACATGGTTGACGAGACCAGCATCTTCATCGGCGCCAGCCGCAAGCCCGACGATTCCTATCAGCGCGCGGAAGAGCTGCTGCTGCGCTACGGCAACCGCCACGGCCTCGTCACAGGGGCCACCGGCACCGGCAAGACGGTCAGCCTGCAGATCCTGGCCGAAGGTTTTTCAAACGCCGGCGTGCCGGTCTTTTGCGCCGACATCAAGGGCGACCTTTCCGGCATATCCATGATGGGCGAGGCCAAGGATTTTCTGGTCAAGCGCGCCGAACAGGTGAAGCTCGATCCCTACCAGTTCCAGGAATTCCCGGTCATCTTCTGGGACTTGTTCGGCGAGCAGGGCCATCCGATCCGCGCCACCATCTCCGAGATGGGGCCGTTGCTGCTCTCGCGGCTGATGAATCTCACCGAGGCGCAGGAAGGTGTCATGAACATCGCCTTCCGCATCGCCGACGAGGAAGGCCTGCTGCTGCTCGACCTCAAGGACCTGCAGGCGCTGCTCGCCAACATCGCCGAGCGCGCCGACGAGCTCAGCGCGCGCTACGGCAATGTCACCAAGCCTTCCGTGGGCGCCATCCAGCGCACGCTCCTGGTGCTGGAACAGCAGGGTGCTGCGAACTTCTTCGGCGAGCCGGCGCTGCGCATCGCCGACATCATGCGCACCACGCGCGACGGCCGCGGCGCCATCAGCGTGCTCGCCGCCGACAAGCTGATGATGAATCCCAGGCTCTATGCCACCTTCCTGCTGTGGCTGATGTCGGAGCTGTTCGAGGAACTGCCCGAGGTCGGCGATCTCGACCAGCCGAAGCTGGTCTTCTTCTTCGACGAGGCGCATCTTCTGTTCGAGGACGCGCCGAAGGTGCTGATCGACCGTGTCGAGCAGGTGGTGCGGCTGATCCGTTCCAAGGGCGTCGGCGTCTATTTCGTCACTCAGAACCCACTCGACATTCCGGAAAAGGTGCTCGCCCAGCTCGGCAACCGCGTCCAGCACGCGCTGCGCGCCTATACGCCGCGCGAGCAGCAGGCGGTGCGCACGGCGGCCGAGACGTTCCGGCCCAATCCCGATTTCGATTGCGCCACGGCCATCACCCAGCTCGCCACCGGCGAGGCGCTGGTCTCGATGCTGGAGGACAAGGGCGTGCCGGCGATGGTCCAGCGCACGCTGATCCGGCCGCCGTCCTCGCGGCTCGGCCCGATCACGCCGGACGAGCGCCGCAAGATCATCGCCGAGAGCCCGGTCGCCGGCCAGTACGATCAGGTCGTCGATCGCGAATCGGCTTTCGAGATGCTGCAGAAGAAGACAAAGGAAGCGCAGGACGCCGAGGCGCAGGCACAGCAGCAGAACAGCGGCGGTTCGCGCTGGACCATTCCCGGCTTCGACGATGTTCTGGGAACCGGCAACCGGCGGTCCTCCAATCGCCAGACCGTGGCCGAAGCCGCCATCAAGTCGGTGGTGCGCTCGGTCGGCTCCTCCGTCGGCCGCGCCATCGTGCGCGGCATCCTGGGCAGCTTGGCCAAGGGGCGGTAGAGCGCCGCGGCGGGGCTTCCGCATTCCGACGGTTGGTCTGACGCTCGCCTCCCCAAGCGAATTGCTGATGGCGCCCTGAGCCGTCAGAGGCTGTCTTTGTTACCGCACGACGAAAAAATCTAACCTGAGAACAAGCGGATAACATCAGCGGCGTCTAAAGTTTTCGTGACGGAAATTTTTCCACGCCGAACCGCAATTTCGTGAAATACCGGATGCCTCAAATCATGGCTGTTGCATGGTTGCCGTCGATCGGAATCCGATGGCGTTCTACCAACCATGCGCTTGATCACGATTTGTTTTGCCTGGGGAACCGAAAACACGTGTTGAGGTTGGGCCAAGACGGGCGGAGGCTGAGCATCAGGAGGCCCCGTTGCGGCGCGACGATGACTTGCCGGCCCTGTTGTCGGAGATCGCTTCCGACAAGGCTCCCTTGCCGAACGCGAAAGGCGGATTGTCGGCAAGGCATACCCACCAGATCCAGCAATTCCTGAAAGAGAATTTCTCGCGCAAGCTGTCGCTGTCCGAGATGGCTGCGGTGTGCGACTTGTCCCCTTACCATTTCGCCCGCGCTTTTTCGAAGACCTTCGGCGTGTCGCCGTACCAATATGTTCTGGGCCTTCGCCTCGACCTTGCCGAGAAGCTGCTGGCCGAAAGCCGCATGTCGATCACGGACATTGCCGATCTCGCCGGCTTTTCGAGCCAAAGCCACTTCACCACCATGATGAGGAAGTATCGCCATGCGACGCCTCAGCAGATGCGCACGGGGCAGCGCCGCTCGCAATCCAAAAAATAAGACCATTCTAAATTAGAGGTGCACAAGTTTAATGCCTGCTAATTAAATATATTTCTTGAATAACTCATTGTTAACCCCCGATTTACCGCTGAATTTTTTTGGATATAACAGCAATTTATTGGAATACCTCAGTTCAAAAACATGACCTCCTGAGGCAATCCCGGACTGACCCGGATTCTGATTTGGCTGCGTGGGGGACATGAGCGACGATACAGCGCTTCGCCGAAGCCTTTCCGAGGAGATCGGCTATTGGCTGGAGTCGGCCGCAAGGACGCTCGAGAAGCGCTATGGCGATGGCGTTCCACAGGGCAAGCAAGACATCCTGCTTGCGCATTACCTCTATGGTCTCACCGCTGTCGTCCATGCCGGCGAGACGCCAGCCTCGCATCTGGCCGCGATGCGCTCCTATCTCGGCCGCCTCCTTCCGGAAGATCGGGTCGCCCAGGCGCTTCGGGCCGTGCCCGAAGAGGGCGATTCCTGGCTTGAAAACACGCTCGATCGCGTCGAGGCGATCGGGGAGAAACAGGGCCATGCATTGCTGGCCCAAGGCATCGATATCGTCATTCCATTTCCAAGCAGACACGCGTCAGTGGCAGGATCGGCGGAACCTGTCGTGATCGAGCGCGACCTACCAACGGAGGCACTCTCGCAATGAATCTCGGGCAAGCACGAAACATCCGGCATGGATCGGCCGGCTTCGTTGGAAACTGGATCTCGGGCGCGGCCGACAGCCGTTCGCTGCGGCGCCGCCTGATGGCGGCGCTGCGCAACGCGCATCGCGTGCTCGGCATGCGGCGCAGGGGCATGGGGCTCGGCACGCTCGGCGCCGGCAGGGCGCTGGCGGCGGCACTGGGTGTAATTGCATTCGGGGGCGTCGCTACGCCGGCGCTGGCGCAGTTTGTCGGCGGCGGCGGCACGGCGAACGGTGTGCGCGGTATCGCGATTGGATCTGGAGCCGTGCAAAACGGCGCCGACTCGATAGCCGAGGGCACCAATGCCAGCGCGGGCAGCCAGAACGCTGTCGCGATCGGCTTTGGAACGATCGCCTCGCAGATCAACTCCATCTATCTTGGCTCACGAACCGTGGCCGGAACAGGTGCCACTGCCACTAGCGCCATCGCCATCGGCACGGATGTTACGGCATCGCAGGCCGACGCCATCGGAATGGGGCGGTCATCCGTTGCATCGGCGCAATACTCGGTGGCTCTCGGCCTGAACGCGCAAGCCACAGGCGGAGGCGGCGCTATGGCGCTGGGCCAAGGCACGATCTCAAGCGGCATCAATTCGGTGGCGCTCGGCGTCCAGGCCAACGCCACCGGGGCTGGCGCCAACGCCTTGGGCACCTTCTCCGTAGCTTCAGGAGGGAACTCCACTGCCCTCGGTACCAGCTCCTTAGCCAGTGGCAACTATGCCACGGCCACAGGCTGGGGATCCGTCGCTAGCGCGGTCCGGTCGACGGCTTTGGGCGTAAGCGCTCAAGCCACAGGGGCTGATAACACCGCCGTCGGTTCAAACGCTAAGGCGACCGGTACAAGCGGTGCCGTAGCTCTCGGCGTCAACGCTTCGGCAAGCTTCACGAATTCGGTTGCTCTCGGATTTGCGACGACGTCGTCCGGTTTATCCTCCACCGCGCTTGGCCAGGGTGCGAACGCTGGGGCGGATTACTCGACGGCCATCGGCCGTGGTACTCAGGCGACGGGTCTTGCTTCCATCGCGGGCGGGAATCAGGCCCAGGCGCAAGCGGATTACACGGTTGCCTTCGGCTCGGGGGCTGTGGCTGCCGGCACGGCTTCGGTCGCCATAGGCCAGGGAGCGGGTTCTGCTTCGACGACCGGCAATGTCAATTCCGTCGCATTGGGCATCGCATCCGGCGCGCTCGTCAGCGGCGCCCAGAACACCGCGATCGGCGGAGGCATCGCGAGCGTCATGAGAGGCGCCGGCTCGGGCGTCTCCGGGACGCGCAACATCGCCATGGGTTCCGGCGACGGCTCCGTGGCGTATGACGCCACGCTCAAGGCGTCCGCAGGCAGCTTGGTGACGGGTAACGACAATATCGCGATTGGCACCAACGCTGGTATCGGCGTCACGAGCAACGCAACGACGTCGATCGGCTACAACGCGATGGCCAGCGCGACCAACGCGATCGCGATCGGCCCCCAAGCCAATACGACAGGGATTGACGCAGCAGCGCTCGGCAACGTCGCCACGGCTTCGGGCGATTTCGCGCTCGCCCTGGGCAATTCGGCCGTGTCGAGCGGCGTAGGCTCGGTCGCCGCGGGTTCGGGAGCGCAGGCCACGGGCGTCTCCGCCTCGGCTTTCGGCAACAACGCCACAGCGACCGCAGCAAACGCAACCGCGATGGGACTCGGCGCAACGGCGAGCGCACAGGACGCTATTTCTGTCGGCACAAGCTCGAGGGCGGATTCAGCCGAGGCCGTGGCTATGGGCAAGAACGCGGTCGCCACCGGCGGCAAGGCCGTCTCCATTGGCTCCGGCAACACCGCCTACGGCGACGGCGCTGTCTCGATCGGCGATCCGAGCTATGCCAGCGGCACCGGCGCCTTCACCGGCGGCGCCAACAACATCGCCAACAGCGACGGCACGGCAACCGCCACCGCCGCCAACATGGCCAACGGCGCCGTCGCCATCGGCAACAACAACAAGGCGATCGGGCAGGGGTCCGTGGCGCTCGGCAACGGCTCCACCGCGGGGGCCGCGGGCTTCGTCGGCAACGTTGCGCTGGGCAATGGCGCGCTCGCTACGGCAAGCTCCGGCGATGTCGCGCTGGGTTCAGGCTCGGTGACCGCCGTGGCCGTCGGCACGCCCAGCGCTGTGATCAACGGCACTACCTACGCCTTCCAGGGAACCGCTCCGACCTCGACGGTCAGCATCGGCGCGCCCGGCGCCGAACGCACGCTCACCAATCTTGCGGCGGGGCGTATCAGCGGATCCTCGACCGACGCGGTCAACGGCTCGCAGCTCTTCGCGACCAATCAGGCCGTCGACAGTCTCGCCAGCACGGTCACCAACATCAACACCGGCGGCGGCATCAAATATTTCCACGCCAATTCGACGCTGGCCGATTCCCAGGCGCTGGGAGCGGATTCCGTCGCCGTCGGCCCGAATGCGATCGCCAACAATGCCGGCGACGTGGCGATCGGCCTTAACTCGGTGTCCGGCACCACGACAGCGGTCGGCGGCACGACGATCGGCGGCGTCGCCTACACCTTCGCCGGAACCACGCCGGCCGGCGCGTTCTCGGTCGGCTCGGTCGGCGCGGAGCGCCAGATCCAGAATGTTGCGGCCGGACAGTTGAGCGGCTCGTCGACCGATGCCGTCAACGGCTCGCAGCTCTTCGCCACCAATCAACAGGTGACGCAGAACACCACCGATATCGCCGCCAACACGGCCGACATCACCACGCTCGGCAACACGATCAACAACTTCGCCGGCGACACCTCGACGGCCTACACCGACGCCAATGGCGACGGCATTCGCTATGTCCGCACCAACGACACGACGCTTCCGGTCACCGATGCTTTCGCGCAAGGGGTCGGCTCGTCGGCGCTTGGCTACCAGGCGACGGCCTCCGCCGCCAACTCGCTGGCGCTCGGCCGCGGCACCACGGTCTCCATCACCGACGGTGTGGCGCTCGGCTCCGGCTCGGTTTCCGATCGCGCGGTGGCGCCGGCATCGGGATCGATCCTCTCCGGCACCGGCCTCATCCCGTACAACACCGCGGACATGAGCCTGCTCGGCGCCGTCTCGGTGGGTAACTCGACATCCTATCGCCAGATCACCAACGTGGCCGACGGCACGCTGGACCAGGACGCCGTCACGCTTCGCCAGCTGAAGGGCGCGCTGAGCTCCTTCGCCGTGACCGGGACCATGTACTTCCACGCCAATTCGACTGCCTCGGATTCGCTTGCCGTCGGCGCCGAATCGGTGGCGATCGGTCCGCGCACCACCGTCAACGGCGACAACGGCATAGGCATGGGCAACGGCGCCATCGTGCAGCAGACCGCCCCTGGCGGCATCGCCATCGGGCAGACGGCGACCGTCAACCAGGCCGACAGCATCGCGCTTGGCACCAATTCCACCGCCAATGGCGCTCAGTCCATGGCGCTCGGCGCCGGCGCCACCGCCAACGAGCCCGGCAGCGTCGCGCTCGGCGCCGGCTCGAAGACGGCGGCCGCTGTCGCCACCACGGGCACCACCATCAACGGCGTCGCCTACACCTTCGCCGGAACCGCTCCGACGAGCACGGTGAGCGTCGGCGATGTCGGCAACGAGCGCACCGTCACCAACGTGGCCGCTGGCCGGATCAGCCAGACTTCGACTGACGCAATCAACGGCAGCCAGCTTTACGCGACGAATCAGGCCGTCGAGGCCATGCAGGGGAGCGTCGGCGATCTGAACGAGTTCGCGATCCAGTACGATAAGAACACCGACGGTTCGAAGTCGAACTCGGTGACGCTGGTCGGCGGCGACGTGAACGCGCCGGTCGTCATCCACAATGTCGGCGCCGGCACCGCCGACACCGACGCGGTCAACGTCCAGCAGCTCAATCTTGGACTGGCGACCACGCTCGACAACTCCAAGACCTACACCAACCAGGTGGCGGCCACCACGCTGCAGCAGGCCAATGCCTACACCGACTCCAAGCTCAGCCAGCTCAACATGGACATGAGCGAGGCGCGCGGCGAAGCGCGACAGGCGGCCGCCATCGGCCTCGCGGCCGCATCGCTGCGGTACGATGACCGTCCCGGCAAGCTGAGCGTGGCGGCCGGCGGCGGCTATTGGCGCGGCGAGGGGGCTGTCGCCTTCGGCGCCGGCTACACCAGCGAGGACGGGCGCGCCCGGGCCAACCTGTCCGGCACGACGGCGGGCGGGCACTGGGGCGTCGGTGCCGGTGTCAGCTTTACCCTGAACTGAGTCTCCAGATGGCCAGGCAAGCCGGCTCTGCTGTCGCACTCTGCATGATTTGCCTGCTCCTGTCCGGACCGCGCGCAGCCGGACAGGAGCAGGCGCCGTCTGCCTATCGGATAAAGCCTTCGGACGTCGCGGTGCCCGCGGGAGTAAAACTCGGCGACTACCAACGGACCACGCGCCCGTTCGAGAACTGGACGCTGATCTGCGACGAGAATCTCCAAGCCAGGAAGAAGGTGTGCAACATCAGCCAGTCCTTCGTCGACCAGAGCCAGGCCCCGGTCTTCAGCTGGACGCTGGCGGCCGACGAGAAGGGCAAGCCCTTCATGATATTGCGCACCCCGAGCCAAGCCGGTGCGGGAAGCAAGCTCTCGCTCAAGCTTGCCGGCCGCAAGCAGCCCGTCGACGTTCAGCTGCAGGGCTGCGATGCGTCGGTTTGCGTCGGCTATGTGCCCGTAGGCCCCGTGCTTCGCGAGCAGATCGGCAAGGAGACCACCGTCCAGGTTTCGTATTCCCTGCCGACGGGGGCGACCGTCAGCCTCGATGCTCCGTTCAAGGGGCTCAAGACCGCGCTTTCGGCCATCAAATAGAAAGACTTTGAAATGACACGCCAATCCATCGAAGACAGAATCCTGGCGCGCGCCGAGCCGGTTGCGCTGTCGGAGCCACAGGGCTCGCCGCCACGCTCGCAAGCCTGGCGCCTTGTGCGAAACACGGCGCTACTCGGCGCGTTCGCCGTCCTGGTGGCGGCGGCGGTCGTCCTGTCGTTCCGTCTCTATCCCGCTCTTGGCACATTCGTCGCAGGCACGGCTTCCGCGCAGGCACAGGCGCCCGTGCAGGGCGAGCCGACGCAAGTCGCGCCTTCGCCGGCAGACGCCTCGGCGAACAAGAATCCGTTTCAGGCGCATGTCGCCCAGGCGGGCGTGCGCACCTGCGCCAATCTCTTTGCCACGCTCGGAGAGGCTCTGACCGCCGGATCGACCTATGCGGTCCAGACGCAATGGGACAAGACCTCGCCCGACACCCACGCCGTGCAGGCGGTCGCCGGGATGAGCTACAATCTGCCGGACTATAAGACCCAGGCCGCGGGCATCGTCTATGCCTCGCCTGTCGGCCAGACCTGCGAGGGCGGCTTCGTGCGGGTGGCTCCTTTCCAGAAGTCCTGCCAGGAGGTCGCGCAGAGCCTGCCGAAAGGCAGCGTTCCGGCGGACAATCTGTCGAACACCAGCCTTTTCAACCTGGCCAACAATGGCGGCCAGGCCCTGCTGGTCCCCACCGGCAACACCTGCATCGTCGTCTCGGTCGCGCGCATGGGCGGATAGGGGCTGGCATCGCCACGGGTTATCGCCAGGGTTCAAGAATGGCCACAAGCTGGAGCACGAAAATGCTGATCGACCGTCGCCTCTCATTCCCGCTGCTGGCGGCACTGGCCGGGCTCACCATCGCCAGCCATGCCGCCGACCTGGTGGCGCCGCCGCCGGCCGAGACGGGCGAGGAAAAGGGCATCTGGGGCGCGATCGCCTATTCGCCGGATGACGGCCGTCACGGCTTCTTCTGGGGCGCCCACAAGCGCCAGGAAGCCGAAGACATCGCGCTCAAATATTGCGAGAACGCGGACGGCAAGGGCTGCCGGGTGGTCGAGGTGTTCCGCAATCACCGCCATTGGGACGATGACGACGGCACCGGCTTTCCCTATGAGCACTGCGCCGCCCTGTCGGTCGGCAAGAGCCGTGGCGCGGCGACGCCGTTCTGGGCTGCAGCCTCGGCCGCGACGCGCCGTGAGGCCGAGGACAAGGCGACGGCGCAATGCGGCGGCGAGGGGAAGGAGTGCAAGATCCGCGAGTGGGTTTGCACCTGACGTCGCCGCGGAATTCGAGCGGCCGCGGCGATCAGCCGGCCCTGGCGCGGTTCACAGCGGAATGAGTGGCGCGACCTCGCGGTCGGACGACCGCTCGCTCGCCGCCAGGCCTGCCAGCACGCCGGCGCGATCAGCCGCGTTGCGGTTCTGGCTCATCTTGCGCTTGCCTTCGAGCTTCGTGATCGGCATGCGCAGGCCGACAATGCCCTTCAGCTGCGACTGGATGAAATCCGCCGGCGCGTCCGATACGGCCCAGGGGGCGGCGCGCTCGCCTTCATGCAAATTGGTCAGGCGCGTCACCACCTCGAGCAGCCTGTCCGCATCCTCGAAAAACTCGATCGGCCCATGGGCGTGAACGGCGACGTAATTCCAGGTCGGCACCACCTTCCCGGTCTCCTGCTTGGTCTGATACCAGGCCGGCGTCACATAGGCGTCCGGTCCCATGAAGATCGCCAGGCCGTCGCCCAGGGGCGGCACGCGCCAGTGCGGGTTTGCCTTCGCGACATGGCCGTAGATGACGCCACGCTCGCCTTCGTTCTCATCGAGGAAAAGCGGCAGCGGCGTCGCCACCGGGCCATCGGCCGTGGCGGTGACCAGCGTCGCCAGCCGCGCGGAGCGGATCGTTGCCGTGAGGCTCTCCTTGTCGTCGTCACGGAAGGCGGGTGGCGTGTACATGGCAAAACTCCTTGCAGGCATAAAATGCCTGAAGTCCGGCCTGCTTAGAACATCCTGTCGCGAAAGTTTTGTGTGGTCCAGCTGGGCTGCAGGCCCGGGACCTGATAACCGATTTTCGTCCCGGCGGGTTGCGGTGCCGGCCGCCATATTGGCAGGCACCGCTGATGGGTCGATAACTTAGAAAATCTCGTTGGTGAGCCGCTTCACCGGACCGAGCAGGATCGAGCCGGTCGGCACGCCATTGTCGATCGGGATGGCCTGGCGGTCCGGCATGTCCTCTTCCGGCGCGCCGATATTGGCCGTCACGATGACCGGTGTCTTGGTCGGCACGCGGTCGTAGAGGTCGATGATGTCCTGGTTGATCAGGCGCACGCAGCCGGACGACACCGACTTGCCGATCGACCACCATTCGGGCGAACCGTGCAGGCGGTAGAGCGTGTCCTGGTTGCCCTGGAAGAGATAGAGCGCACGCGCCCCGAGCGGGTTCTTCAGGCCGCCCGGCATGCCGCCATTCTTGGCGCTGTATTGCGTCAGCTCCGGCTGGCGCGCCACCATCTCGTCCGGCGGCGTCCATTTCGGCCATTTCTGCTTCCACTGCACGACCGCGTCGCCCGACCATTCGAAGCCGGCGCGGCCGAGGCCGACGCCGTAGCGGATCGCCTGGCCGCCCTCGCGCACCAGATAGAGGAAGTGGCCGGTGGTATCGACAACGATGGTGCCCGGGCGCTGCCCGGTCGGATCGGGAACGATCTGGCGCAGGAATCTGTGATCGATCTTATTCACCGGAATGGCCGGCAGGTCAAAACCATTGTCCGACATCGCGCCATACATCGTCTCATAGTCGCCGAGCGGCGGCTCGACAGGGGCCTGAGGCGGCGGCGTCTGGATGGGTGCTGGGCCTTGATCGCTGGTCGTGGTGCAGGCGGATAGGGCAGCCGAAGCAGCGCCGAGGGCTGTGAAATTGAGGAAGCCGCGGCGGCTGATGCGGAAGGAAGCGTCTGACATGGTTGCCTTTTCTAGGTCTCAATTCGCAAGAAAGCATGAATGCGAGGGTCCGTCGCCGGCGCCATCCATAACAGTCGGGGCGATAGGCGGTTCCAATTCTGGCCTGAGGGTGGACAGAAAAAGGCGAAGCTGTGACCACGCCACAGCTGTTGCGCTGCAGCAACAGCGGGGTCAGGGCGGTTCGCCACTTCACGGAAACACCGACCGCCCTTTCTTTTGTTTTGACGCAATTCCGGACGGAAAGCCGCTTCACACTTTTCCTGGAATTGCATCAGAGACCTGCCAGCAGCCCGTCGAGCGACGGCAGGATCAGCCCTGGCGGAAGGTCGCGGTATTCATCCGGCTGGTTGGTCCGGTTGATCCAGACCGTACGGAAACCGAACTTCGTAGCGCCCGCTATGTCCCAGCGGTTCGACGACTGGAACGACACCGCTCCCGGATAGAGCCGCCAACTGGTGACCACCATGTCGTAGACTGACGGGTCGGTCTTGAAGCGTTTGACCTGGTCGACCGAAAATACGTTGTCGAGGATCTGGTCGAGCGCGGCGGATTTGACCGCGGCGTCGAGCATTTCCGGCGAACCATTGGAGAGGATTGCAAGCTTCGCGCCGGACGCCTTGAGCGCCTTCAGCACGGCCGGCACCTCCGGATAGCAATCGAGCCGCCAATAGGCTTCGAGCAGCTTCGTCCGCAGCGCCGGATCGGCCGAGGGCACCTTGCGCAGCGCAAAGTCGAGTGCCTGCTCGGTCAGTTGCCAGAAGTCGGCGTAGGAGCCCATCAGCGTCCGCACCCAGGAATATTCGAGCTGCTTGGCGCGCCATATCTCCGACAGCAACTGGCCGTCCGGCCCGATCTCGCCGGCGTGGCGGCGCACGGCGGCGTGCACGTCGAACAACGTGCCATAGGCGTCGAAGACATAGGCCGCATGATGCATGCTTGAGTTTTGCGGCGCGCAGGCCTGCCATGCAAGCATTGATTGCAGTCAAGTGCCTCTGGCCTCAACGATTTTTCCCGATGTCGGTTGACGCCGGCCGCCAAAGCATCGTCCTATGCCGGCCTGAAGTCATCGATCTGGACGGCAAACATGACACTGGCGACGGCGGCGCAAACCGCGACTTGGACCTATGTGGACGGCGACTGGTACGAGGGCAACGTTGCCATTCTCGGACCGCGCAGCCACGCCATGTGGCTCGGCACCAGCGTCTTCGACGGCGGCCGCTGGTTCGAGGGCGTGGCGCCCGACCTCGAGCTTCACGCCGCCCGCGTCAACGCTTCCGCCACGGCGCTAGGCCTGAAGCCGTCGATGACGACGCAAGAGATCGTCGGCCTGACCTGGGACGGCCTGAAGAAATTCGACGGCAAGACGGCGGTCTATATCAGGCCGATGTATTGGGCCGAGCATGGCGGCTATATGGGCGTGCCGGCCGATCCGGAGTCGACCCGCTTCTGCCTCTGCCTTTACGAGGCGCCGATGATTCCGCCCTCCGGTTTCTCGGTCACGGTGTCGCCGTTCCGCCGCCCGACCATCGAGACCATGCCGACCAATGCCAAGGCCGGCTGCCTTTACCCCAACAACGGCCGCGCCATCCTGGAAGCCAAGAACCGCGGCTTCGACAACGCGCTCGTGCTCGACATGCTGGGCAATGTCGCCGAGACCGGCACCTCCAACATCTTCCTGGTCAAGGACGGCCATGTGATGACGCCGGCGCCGAACGGCACGTTCCTGTCGGGCATCACCCGCTCGCGCACCATCAACCTGCTCGGCGACTACGGCTTCAGGACCATCGAGAAGACGCTGTCGGTTCGCGATTTCCTGGACGCCGACGAGATCTTCTCGACCGGAAACCATTCCAAGGTCGTGCCTGTCACACGTATCGAGAGCCGCGACCTGCAGCCCGGACCGGTGGCCAAGAAGGCGCGCGAGCTCTATTGGGAGTGGGCGCATTCGACGTCCGCCGCCTGAGCGGCTGGAGTTTCAGCGTTTCACGGAACGGCGACCCACACTTTCTCCTGTTTGGCGCAATTGCGGACGGAAAACCCTTTCACACTTTTCGGCGAATTGCTCTAAAGTCGCTCGGCGCTTCATTCCGGAGTTGCCCCAACCCATTCCAGACCTATCTAAGTTCGGCAGTTTCACCGGATTTTTCCTCGAGGGAGTACCATCCATGGCTTTTGAGTTGCCCGCCTTGCCTTACGACTACGAGGCGCTTCAGCCCTATATGTCGAAGGAGACGCTGGAGTATCACCACGACAAGCACCACAAGGCCTATGTCGACAACGGCAACAAGCTGGCCGCCGAGGCCGGCCTTGGCGACCTGTCGGTCGAAGAGGTGGTCAACCAGTCCTTCGGCAAGAATGCCGGGCTCTTCAACAACGCCGCCCAGCACTACAACCACATCCATTTCTGGAAATGGATGAAGAAGGGCGGCGGCGGCAACAAGCTGCCCGGCGCGCTGCAGAAGGCTTTCGACAGCGATCTCGGCGGCTATGACAAGTTCAAGGCGGATTTCATCGCCGCCGGCACCACCCAGTTCGGCTCCGGCTGGGCCTGGGTCTCGGTCAAGAACGGCAAGCTGGAAATCTCCAAGACCCCCAACGGCGAGAACCCGCTGGTGCATGGCGGCTCACCGATCCTCGGCGTCGATGTCTGGGAGCACTCCTACTACATCGACTACCGCAACGCGCGGCCGAAATATCTCGAGGCCTTCGTCGACAGCCTGATCAACTGGGATCACGTCCTGGAGATGTATGAAAAGGCCCGCGCATGACCCCGAAAATCGAGATCGATTTTCGGAAAGGATCATGCGCAGAATCAAAGCGTTACAGCGTCCTTTGCGCGCCGAAAGGCGCGCGGCGCTGTAAAGGCTGATCGATTTCAGGGAAAAGCCCCGGAGTGCCGGGGCTTTTCTTTTTCGGGCGGGAAAAACGGCAAGCCGGCCAGCAAAATCGTCACGGCGAAGGGGAATAATCCTGCTGTCGTGCCCGTTAACACGTAGTCCCGAACTCTCTTCATCCCACGGAGCCAATTGAATGAGAAAGCTTGTCCTCGCCATCTCTATGCTCGCCTTTGCCGGCTCGGCCGCCTTTGCCGATCCGATCCAGGAGCGCCAAGCGCTGATGAAGGAGCGCGGCAAGCTCGCCGGCCAGTTGTCCAAGGTGGTCAAGGGCGAGGAGGATTTCGACGCGACCGCCGTGCTGACGACGCTGAAGGCCCTTCAGGCCAATGCCGAGAAGTTCGATGCCGAAAAACTGTTTCCGGCCGGCTCCGACAAGGGCGACACCACGGCCGCGCCCAAGATCTGGGAAGACATGGCCGGCTTCAAGGCCGCTGAGGACAAGTTCCTGGCCAACACGAAGGAAGCGGTCGCCTCGCCGCCGGGCGATGTCGATGGTCTGAAGGCGCAGCTCAACACGCTGGGCGGCGATTGCGGCGCTTGCCATCAGAGCTACAGGATCAAGAAGGGCTGATCGCCTGATATGGCCGCCTGGCTGAAGAAGCTCGTCGGCGCCGCCATCGTGCTTGGCGGGGCGGCGGCCGCCGCCGGCTGGGCCCTGTCGGCGCCGGTCAGGCTTGACGCCGGGGCCATCGCGCGGCTCGGCCCCGGCGACGCCGCCAAAGGCAAGCGCATCTTCTATGCAGGAGGCTGCACCTCTTGCCATTCCAAGCCTGGCGCCCAGGGCGACGCCCGGCTGCAGCTGGCCGGCGGGCTGGAGCTCAAGACGCCGTTCGGCACCTTCGTTCCGCCCAACATCTCGCAGGACCGGAATGACGGCATCGGCGCCTGGAGCGAGGAGGACTTCGCCAACGCCATGCTGAAAGGCGTCTCGCCTTCGGGCGAGCATTTCTATCCGGCCTTTCCCTATGCGTCCTACGCGCGCATGAAGCCGGCCGACATTGCCGATCTCTACGCTTTCATGAAGACCCTGCCGGCGGTCGCCGGCAAGGCGCCGGACCACAAGCTTTCCTTCCCCTTCACCATCCGCCGCGGCATCGGCCTGTGGAAGCTTCTCTATCTCAGTCCAGAGCCGGTGATCGCGCTGCCCGACGGCACGCCGGACAAGGTGCTGGCCGGCCGCTACCTCGTCGAGGGTCCCGGCCATTGCGGCGAATGCCACACGCCGCGCGATTTCGCCGGCGGCGTCAAGAAGGGCGAGTGGCTCGCCGGCGCCGTGGCGGCCGAAGGCTCGGGCATCGTGCCCGACATCACTCCCGACGGGAAGAGCATCAAGGACTGGTCGGAAGCCGATATCGCCAACTACCTCGAGACCGGCTTCACGCCCGATTTCGATTCCGTCGGCGGCGCCATGGTCGAGGTGCAAAAGAACATGGCGCAGCTGACCGCCGATGACCGCGCAGCGATCGCCGCCTATCTCAAGGCTGTCCCGCCGCATCCCAACGGCTATCCGCCGCGCAAGCCGGCGAATTGACGTTTATCTTACGGGTGGCGGTCACCCAGGAAATCGAAGCCGTTTTCGAAAAAGTGGTTGTAGTCGCAGGTCAATTCCTCGCCGGGCGCGATATCGCGCAGCGCGTAGGTTTCCTCGGGCGAGGACACGTCGCAGTTCGGCTCGTCCGCGTGGTTCATGTAACGCGCGTCATCCGCCTCGAAGACGATGTAGTTGGGGTCGCGCCGGTCCGGATAGGAATAGCGGTCGAGATAGGACTTCACCGGCCCGCTCTCGCCCTCATAGGTGTCGACGGGAATGCGCCGGTCGAACCTTGGGTCGAGCTTCCAGATCAGCGTGCCCTTTGCAATGCGGTGTTTGGCGAACACGCCGATGCCCTGGATGGGTGATTTGTCGAGATAGACGTCGACGAGCAGCATGACTAACCTTGTGATTGAGCAGTCGGCGCGGTCCAAGGGCCACGTCCAAAAAAGCAGAGCATTGCGTAACGCGCGCCCTTGTCAATTGCGAGTGGAAAATCAGGTCTTCCCGGTCACTTTCAGGGCATAGGCGTAAATGTAGGCGATCTCCTCCAGGCGCGAGAAGCGGCCCGACGCACCGGCATGGCCGGAATCCATATTGATCTTGAACAGGACCGGGTTGCCGCCTGCCTTGCGTTCGCGCAGCCGTGCCACCCATTTCGCCGGCTCCCAATAGGTGACGCGCGGATCAGTGAGGCCCGCCAGCGCCAGAATCGGCGGGTAGTCGAGCGCCGCGACATTGTCATAGGGCGAATAGGCGGCGATCGTCTTGTAGTCGTCGGCGGAAGCGATCGGGTTGCCCCATTCCGGCCATTCCGGCGGCGTCAGCGGCAGGCTGGCGTCGAGCATGGTGGTGAGCACGTCGACGAACGGCACCTCGGCGACGATGCCGCCGAAATCCTCCGGCGCCATGTTGGCGATCGCCCCCATCAGCATGCCGCCGGCGGAGCCGCCTTGCGCGACGATGCGGTCATGCTGCGTGTAACGCTCGGCGACGAGATGGCGGGCGCAGGCGATGAAGTCGGTGAAGGTGTTCATCTTCTTCGCCCGCTTGCCGTCCTCGTACCAGCCATAGCCCTTGTCCTTGCCGCCGCGCACATGCGCGATGGCGTAGACAAAGCCGCGGTCGACCAGCGACAGGCAATTGGTGTTGAAGGCCGAAGGCACCGTGATGCCGTAGGAGCCATAGCCGTAGAGCAGGCACGGCGCCGAGCCGTCCAGCGGCGTCTCGCGATGGTAGAGCAGCGAGATCGGCACCAGCTCGCCATCGGCGGCGGGCGCCATCAGCCGGCGCGTGACATAGTGCTCCGGATCATGGCCGGAGGGCACTTCCTGCGTCTTCAGGAGCACGCGCTCGCGGCTGCGCATATTGTAGTCGTACACCTGCGCCGGCGTCGTCATCGACGAATAGGTGAAGCGCATCGTCTCGGTGTCGTACTCGTAGGAGCCGGAAAGGCCGAGCGAGAAAGCCTCCTCGTCGAAGGAGATGAAATGCTCCTCGCCGCTGGCGCGCTCGCGCACCACGATGCGCGGCAGGCCGTCCTTGCGCTCGAGCCTGACCATGTGGTGCTTGAAGCCGAGCACCGAGAGGATCAGCCGTCCCGGCTCGTGCGCCACCAGTTCCTGCCAGTTGGCGCGCACCGGATTGTCGACCGGCGCGGTCATGATCTTGAAGTCCTTGGCGCCATCGGCGTTGGTCAGGATGAAGAAGATGTCGCCGCCTTCTTCCAGGTCGTATTGCAGCCCGGCCTCCCGCACCGCCACCAGCCGGGGCGCCGCGGATGGATCATCGGCCGGCAGAAGCCGATACTCGGACGTCTCATGGTCGTTGATGCCGATCAGGATCCAGTCGTTGGCGCGCGTTCCGCTGACATCCATGAAGAAGCCCGGATCGGTCTCCTCATAGATCAGGCGGTCGTTCTCGGGCTTGTCGCCGAGCTTGTGGAAGAACACTTTCGACGGGCGATGGTTATCGTCGAGGCGGGTGTAGAAGAAGCCGTCATCGCCGGCATTCCACACCCCGCCGCCGCCCGTATCGGGGATCAGGTCACCAAGGTCGGTGCCGCCGGCGACATCGCGCACGCGCAGCGTAAAGAATTCCGAGCCCTTGTCGTCGAACGCCCAGATGAGCTTCTTGTGGTCCGCTGAATGGTCGACGCCGCCGAGCCGGAAATAGGCCTTGCCCTCGGCCTCCGAGTCGCCATCGAGCAGGATTTCCTCGCTGCCGCCATCGCGCGAGGTGCGGAAATAGCGCGGT
Organism: Mesorhizobium sp.; assembly: GCF_004963255.1. Taxonomy (GTDB): domain Bacteria; phylum Pseudomonadota; class Alphaproteobacteria; order Rhizobiales; family Rhizobiaceae; genus Mesorhizobium. The sequence continues at coordinate 229,671 of NZ_SUGA01000005.1, forward strand.
TGCTCGCCGCCCTGCCGGAAGGAAGAGCCGTAGGCATAGGGGCCGTCCTTCATCGGCACCGTCGAGTCGTCCTCCTTGATGCGTCCCTTCATCTCGGCAAACAGCTTGCCGCGCAGATCCGCGGTGCCGGCCATCAGAACGGCCTGATAGGCGTTCTCGGCCTCCAGATGAGTGCGGATCCGGCCGTCGAGCAAAGAAGGGTCCCGGAACACGGCCTGCCAGTTGTCGGCCCGCATCCAGGCATAGTCGTCTGAGCGGGTAATGCCGTGATGCGTGTCGGACACCGGATGTTTCTCAGGCGTCGGCGGGTTGGCGGCCGGGAAGGCGGAAATCAAGGCAGAAGTGCTGGTCATTACGTCTCGCTGCGGAATTTGCTTGAATGACGAATGAACACGCCGCTCAGCGGCTGTTCAAGGGGCGCGGCTCAAGATGGTCTACAGAAGCCAAGTCGAAGGGGGAAAGATGAAATCCTGTGTTTCTACCGCTATGTCTGTCGCCGTCCTCGCGGCGGGTCTGGCTTTTTCCAGTCCGTCTCATGCAACCGTCTTTGCCGCCTGGCAAGTGGCGGGCGTGCCGTTCGGCGACACGCTCAACGCGCGAAAATATCCTTCCAACGCATCGCAAAAACAGGCCGCCTATTCGAACGGCACCGTGCTGCAGATGACCGGCCGCTGCACAGGTGGCGTAAATCTGCTCGATATCGCCCGGCAGCCGCGCTGGAAGCAGCGCCAGGCGATCCGCTATCGCTGGTGCGAGGTGTGGCACGACCCGGCGCAGAGTGGCCATTTCGTCACTGGCTGGGTCTACGGCAAATATATCGCGCCTTATTGACCGACCGCCGGCTCGCCTTGTCGGGCCGGCCGGCAGGGCAGCCTGCCTGCGCTACATTTCGCCACAGGATTCATCGTGCTGGCGCAACAGGCATCCAAGCATTGCTCAAGCATCGCGGGTCATGTCGTGCGGCGAGCGGATGTCTAACATGAGGATGACGCAGCGTCACGGTATGCTGGTCTGGCCAGAAGAATCTCGCGAAGTTACACGCCGCACGAATTTTTGAAGGTGAAACGGCAATATTTGATGAATATCGGCCAATATAAGTCAATATGCGAATTGACTTACTTGCGATGCGGCGTCATTAAGATGACCGACGCGAATCGCAGGGTTTTCCTGAATGAAATTCGCGCGATGCCCGACCTCGGAAAAAAGGGCACAGTTTTAGAAACAACTCTCGTTGGGGCCTAAGCACTATGGAAATCGTCGAAACACCTTCGAAAAACGGTGATGCGCTGATCGAGCTGACCGCCGATGTCGTCGCCGCCTATGTCAGCAACAACCCGGTGCCCGTTGGGGAATTGCCGAACCTTATCGCCGACGTCCATGCAGCATTGGGCCGTGTCGGTGGTTCGCCGGAGCAGCCGTCGGCCGAAAAGCAGAAGCCGGCCGTCAATCCCAAGCGCTCCGTCCATGACGACTACATCGTCTGTCTCGAGGATGGAAAGAAGTTCAAGTCGCTGAAGCGTCACCTGATGACCCATTACAATCTCACGCCGGAAGAATACCGTGAGAAGTGGGGGCTGGACGCCAGCTATCCGATGGTCGCCCCCAATTACGCGGCTGCCCGCTCGCAGCTCGCCAAGAAGATGGGTCTGGGCCGCAAGCGCAAGGGCCGCTGATCGGCTTCGTTCCTCAGGCAAAGTTCGACGGCGCCCTTGCGGCGCCGTTTTGCTGTTCCGGATAGCGAAGGCGATATGGACCGGATCAGGCCGTCTGCTTCAGCGCCGCTTCCGCGTCGCGCTTGATGCGCTTGACCATCGAACGCAGGCCGTTGGCGCGCTGCGGCGACAGATGCTCGTCCAACCCGAGCTCCTTTAGCGTCGCCTCCGCGTCCGTGTTCTGGATCTCGCTTGCCCGCCGGCCCGAAAACAGCGCCAGCATGATGGCGACGAGGCCGCGCACGATGTGGGCGTCCGAATCGCCCTGGAAGCTGATCACCGGATCGGCGCCCGCTCCCTGCTCGGTGGTGAGCCACACCTGGCTGACGCAGCCGGGCACCTTGTTCGCGGCCGTGCGTTCCTCCTCGGGGAAAGGCGGCAGGCCTTCGCCAAGCTCGATCACGTAGCGGTAGCGGTCCTCCCACTCGTCGAGCAGGGAAAAGTCGTCGCGGATCGTCTGGATCGGGGCGGTCATGGCCCGCATATAGTGGCACGGCAACGCCGCGTCACGGAAAAAGAAAGACGCCGCGGGCGTCGAGAGGTCGGACGGGCCCGCGGCGTAGCCAAGTGGCGGCTGAAGATTGTCTCAGTTCTTGGAAGTCAACAGCACTGGTATGTTGACCTTGGCGGGCAGCACGATGTCCTCGGCGACGCTGCCGGTGGTCATCTTGGCCGTGTCCGCAACCTTCGGCTGGGCCGCGCCTGCCTGCTCTGATTTGTCGTCGATCATGGCGGCGGCGATCTTGGCCGTTTCCTGGGCCCGCACTGTAATGGTGTACATGGCAGATTTGCCGGTTTCGCAGACATCGGGCTTGCGCTCGCACAGCCCCGCGATGTCGCCCACCGCCTCGCGCGCCGCGAACAGCGCCTGGATCGGCCCGACGCTCTGCTGGCCGTCCTCGCCCGGGCCGACGCCGAGCGGCAGCGCCAGCAGCACCAGCGAAAACCAGAAAGCCATCCTGATCAGAAAGCCCATCTCACTTGCCTCTCGTGCGGGATGGATCCTGCATCCATCCGTGACGGATCATGCATCCATCGGCATGACCTCTTTTATGGGCACGATAATGGCACGGTCACGCAAAGGACGGCTTGCCCCGAAGCCGCGAATTTGTCTCAAATTTTAGGCGAATTGGAAAGGAATTGGTTTTGAAGCGGACTTGTGTCGAATCTCATCGACAGCATTAACTTTACGATAACCATATATCGCATTGTAATTTCTCGATTTTATTCGCAATAGAAATTAGCCGCGTCAGGTTTGGGCCCGTTTTGGGACAGGCCTCGCGGCTAACGCGCCGTTTACCATGGCGCCAACTCGGCGCGCTTTGCGGGGCCGGCATCACAATATTTGCCTTGGGGCGGTCGCTGGCACCCGCCAGCCTTATCCATTCCTTAAACGCTGGATGCGAGTTTCAAGTCATTGATTGAGTCACCTGCCAGGCAGGATGTTTTTTACCACCGGGTACGCGTGCGTTGAGTTCGATTTCAGCCAGATACGTTCAATTGCCCGGCGCGGTTGCCGCCGGCTGCGAACGCTTGGTTCACCCCACCGTGACGAGTGAGGCGGAACGCCTACACCAGCGCCGCTTCATCGGCGTCATGCTCGCCGCGCCTTTCCTTGCCGCGGGTGCTGCGGTGACGCTGGTCACCTCGAGCCTCGGCGCGGCCGTCACCATGGCCGCCATCTTTGCCGCTTTCGGCCTGTGCTGGTTCGCCGCGCTTCTGGTCGCCGCCACCGGCCACATGGCGCTCGCCGGCCGCATGGCGGTCGCCTTGGGCGGCCTTGCCCTTGCCGGCGCAATAGCGGCGGCAGGGGGATTGGCCTCGCCGGTCGCGCTGCTGGGCTTGGCATTGCCGGTCGAAACCTGGTGGGTTTCCGGGTCGCGGCGCGCCGCGCTGTCCAGCGTGCTGGCGGCGGTCGCCGCGATCGTTCTCCAACCCTTTGCCGGCCAGCTCCTGCCGCCTGGCGAAATCGCCGCCTGGCACTGGCTGCTGCCGCTGGCCTGGGCGCTGACATTGTTGCCGCGTGCCGCTGCCTTCGCCGATCCTGCCGGCCTGCGGCCGGCGGAGCCCGCCGGCGATCGTCTCGAGGAGGTGATCGACGCCGTCGTGCTGCGCGTCGGCCGCCAGGGCGAAGTGCTCGACGCGTCCGCCAAAGCGCGTTCGGTGCTGAAACTGGCGCCGGAGCTCCTGCTCGGCACCGGCCTGTTCGACCGCGTCCATCTGTCCGACCGCGTCGCCTATCTCACCGCCTTGGCCGACATGCGCGAGGGGGCGCCGAAGCGCCGGCTTGAGCTGCGCATTCGCCTGCCGCGCGAGGGTTCGAGCGCTGCCGACAATTTCCGTCCGTTCAGTCTCGACTTGCTGCGCGGCGAAGCCGAACGCGACGTCTTCATGCTGGTGCTGCGTGAGAACGACGATGTCGCGGCGCTGCGCGAGGAGCTTGCGGAAGCCAGGGAGGCCGCCGCGGCGGCCGAAGTGGCCAAGGGCCGCTTCCTGGCGGTGGTCAGCCACGAGCTGCGCACGCCGCTCAACGCCATCATCGGCTTTTCCGACATGCTGCTGCATGAGATGTTCGGCGCCTTCAAGGACCCGCGCCAGAAGGAATATGTCGGCCTGGTCAGGGAGTCCGGCCAGCACCTTCTGTCCGTCGTCACCTCGATCCTCGACGTCTCGCGCATCGAGGCGGGCGCCTATGCGACCGAGCTGGAGACGTTTCGTTTCGTCGAGGCCGTCGACATGTGCCGCTCGATGATGCGGCCGCTGGCCGACGCCAAGGGCATCGTTCTTGCCACCCAGATCGCGCCGGATGCCGGCGAGATCAATGCCGACCGTCGCGCCGTCCAGCAGATCCTGATCAATCTCGCTTCGAACGCCGTCAAGTTCACGCCCGATGGCGGCAGCGTGGTGATCGGCGCCAAGCGCGTCGGCTCGCGCCTGCATTTCTGGGTGAGCGACACCGGCATCGGCATTGCCGAGGCAGATATGGCCAATCTCGGCAAGCCGTTCATGCAGATCCAGAACGACTACACGCGCCGCTTCGAGGGAACCGGTCTCGGCCTGTCGCTGGTCAAGGGTCTGGTGGCGCTGCACGAGGGCACGATGTCGATCGAGAGCGCGCCGGGTGAGGGCACCACGGTGACGATCGGCCTGCCGGTGAGCGGGCCGAAGCAGCATTCCGGTGCGCAGCCCGGCGTGCTGGCCATGCCGGCGGCTAAGCCGAAGGGGGATAGAGATGGGGAGGGGAATGGCTCGCTCCGCAAAACGGCCTAAGGTGGTCGAACCCGAACGCGGCGTCCTTGCTGAAGGCGCGGTCGCCGTCGGCCAGCTGATCGCAAGCAATCCGGTCCTGGTCGGCGGTTCGACCGCCTTCCTGGTGACGCTGTTCTATGTCTCGGCCAATGCGCTCTGGTATCAGCCTTTTCCGCACACCGGCGCCTTCTTTGCCACCCGCAGCATCGAGAATTTCCCGCATACCGTCTCCAACGAGCCTGAGACCACCATCAACATCGTGCGCCAGCCGCCGGCACAGCCGGTGGCCAAGCCGGACCCGGTCGTCCAGCAGGTGCAGGGCATCCTGAAGGACCTCAACTTCTATGACGGCACAGTCGATGGTCTGACCGGACCGGCGACGCGCAAGGCGATCCAGGCCTACCAGCTGAAAGTCGGGCTGCCGGGCTCGGGCGAGATCGACGGCGCGCTGCTCGACCAGCTTGGCACCCGCCAGACGACCGCGGCGATTCCCCATCCGGCGCCGCGGCCGGCCGATGGTGTGGCCGTCCCGGCCGCCAAGCCGCCGGTGATTCCGGTTTCCGCCCCGGCCGACGGCGTCACGCAATCGCCCGATGCCCGCATCGTCAAGATCCAGGCCGGCCTGAAAGCTTTCGGCAACAACGACATGCAGCTCGACGGCAAGGTCGGCGCCCGAACCAAGGCCGCGATCAAGGAATTCCAGGCCTTGTTCGGCCTGCCCGAGACCGGCGAGCCGGACGAGGCGGTCTATGTCAAGATGCGCGAGATCGGCCTGACCAACTGAGCTGCGGCAACGATCGTTTCGGTTCCTTCATTCTTGCGGTAAGGAACCGCGCATGACATCCGGAAACCACCCATGCGCGTGACCACCGATCTCTGGGTTTCGGCCCTTGTACGCCGCGTCTTCGGCGCCGGCGGCTTTGCTGCGGTGGTCAAGCGCGGCGCGACCGAGGCGGGCGCCGTCTTCGTGCTGTCGCGCGGGCGGATGGGGGAGGTCGCTCTTTATGGGCCGGCGCCGCAGACGAGCTACGATTCGGCCAAGCCGGATGAGCGCTTCTTCACCTTGCTCGATGCCGGCGACGATAGCGGCGCCTTCGATGCGCGGTTGGAGCGCGAGAAGAAATTCGATCCCGACATCTGGGTGGTCGAGATCGAGGCGGGAGCCGTTCCGGTCGAAGAGCTTCTTTCGGTAAAGACCGGCTAAGGTGTGTTGAGATTCAGGTCAGGCCAAGCCGAAAACGGTGGATTCCGAGAACCGGAGCGGAGCGTACTTAAAGTACGTGAGCACCGGAAGCGCAGGAAGCCGCCGTTTGCAGGCCGGCCTCACCTGAATATCAACACGCCTTAGGGCGTCTCATGGGTCGGATCGCGGTGAGAGCAAGAGCGCCGGGCGTACGTCAAGGAGCGGAGTTCATCATGCCGCTTCCCCCTTCTGGACGGGAAACCGGGCAGCGAAGACGTCCTTGGCCGCAAACAGCCCGTTGAGCGCCGCAGGAAAGCCGGCATAAACCGTCATCTGGATGATGGTTTCGATAATTTCGTCCTTGGTCAGCCCGACATTGAGCCCCGCCTCGATATGGACTTTCAGTTGCGGGGTCGCGGTTCCCATCGCAGTCAGCGCCGCGATGGTGGCGATCTCACGGGCGCGCAGATCGAGGCCGGGGCGGCTGTAGATGTCGCCAAACGAGAACTCGAACACGTAGTTCGCGAAGTCGGGGGCAATGTCCGCCAGGGCGGCGATGACGTTGTGGCCGGCTTCGCCATCTATTTCAGCGAGCGCCCGCTTGCCGCGTTCCAGCCGGCTTTCGCTGATGTTCGGGGATTGATGCGTCATAGTCCTTCATCCTCTTTTCAACGCCGGCATATCCGGCAATCTTGGTGTCGAGGACGAGAAGGCAGGCTTGCAGTTTGGCCAGATGCGCACGGACACGCTCACGGTGCTGCTCGAGCAACGCGCCGCGCTCCGCTTCCGTGTCGACGCCGCGCTCCCGCAAGGCCGCGTAACGCAGCATTTCCCGAATAGGCATCCCTGTCGTTTTGAGGCGATCGAGAAATTCTATCCAGGTCAGGATTGATGCGTCGTAGTCACGTTGGCCCGATTGGTCCCTGTCGGCATTGGGAAGCAGCCCGATCCGCTCATAGTAACGGATGGTGTAGGCAGACAGTCCCGAACGCTTCGCCAGCTCGCCAATCTTCATCGACGCCTTCTTTCGTCACGACGCACGGGAAGCTACGAGTTAGAGTGCGCTCTAAGTCAAGAGGCGTTTGTCACTTCGTCGTGACCCGGAAGGCTAAGTTTCGCGACGACATTGGCTCGTTGATTTTAAGTCGAAAAAAGAAGGCTTAAAAAGCGCGTCCCCTGGTCCCTTTCAGCGCGAAGCGATTGAGGCCGGTCAGGATGCCTTGAGGCTGGAGTTCGCGTCGTCGCCGTTCGACGCGGCGCGTCGCCCGCCACCGATCGTGTCAGCCGCTTTGTCGCGGATGGCACGCGAAAGGGTCTCGGCCTTCCAGGCGCGCACCTTGTCCAGCGCCGCCTCGCGGTGCAGCAGCCGGTATCGGTCGAGGAACAGCCGGATCGCCTGCGGATGCGGGAATTCGCCGGGATAGACCGCGACCGCGATCAGGAAGGCCCTGTCCTCGCTGAGGTCGAGAGCGCGCAGCGCCGCAAGCAGGGCGGTATAGTCCGATTGCCGGGTCACCGAGCGGGCAGTCGCGAAGTCGATCTCCAGCGCGTCGGCAAGCGCGGTCTGGAAGAAGGCCGCATTACCGGTCAGCGCCGTCTCGCGCAGCCTCACATAGGCCGGCTGGCCGAGGAAGGTATTGACGTCGGCAGTGTCGCCGGCCGGGCGCATCATCGACCGCAGGCGGCGCCGCGCGTTCTCCGCCGCTTCGCCGGATGCGGCACGGTCGGCGTCCGCCTTGGCCACAGGCTCCGGTTTCGGCGTGAGCTTCGTGACCGTTTCCGGCGGTCGCGTCTTGACCAGCGTCGGTCTTTCCAGCGCGCGGATCAGGTCGGCGATCGTCGGATTGAGCTCCTTGCGGCGCGCAATGGCGCGCGCATGCGGCAGCCCATGCCGGCCGATCAGCGCGATGAGGTCGATGTCGCTCAGCGCGTTGGAGCGGGTGAGCAGGGGGGCCGCGATCTCGACCGGCTCCTCCGCCAGCCGCCGCACCAATGCGGTCGGCGCGTATTCGCACTCGGAAAGGGCCGCGGCGACATAGCGGCGCGACTCGACCGAGACCTCGCCGAACAGCGGCAGCGTCAGGTCCTCGAGCTGGGCGATCTCGCGTCGTGAAGGGCGCGTCAGCGAGCAGAAGGCCGACACCGCGGCGCGGAACAGCCTTTCGGCCTTTCCCGCTTCGGTCCGGATAGCGATTTGCCTGAAATCCGAAGATGACACGGAGGATACGCCCGACACTCGACACAATTCCTGAACCGTGCAATCCGGCCGGGCCGGTTCGCAACTCCAGGAAAAACAAACATCAAATTAGCCGCGATCCGTTAGCGCTCCGTTAACCCTCTACGCCCCTTAATCAACTTTGGAGGCGTTGCGTTGTGCTCCGGTCAAACCGAGAGGGAATGCGCGAACCATGGGCATGGTCCTGTCTTTTGTGCCGCGTGCGGCACCTGTAAATCGAGCAAGTCACGACACCAATACGGCGGCGGTGATCATTTTCCCCGGCGTCCGCTATGAGTTGCACCCGCAGGACGCTGCGGCCCGGCCCGGCGACAGCGGCTCCGACAGGCCAGTCTCCCCGCCGCCCGCCAAGCCGCATCACTGAACGGGCTCGCCTTTCTCAGTCGTCCTGCAATTCGCAGCTGCTCTGCTCGAGGAAGCGCGACACGATCGGCTTCCAGCTCTCGTCCGGCACGAAGGCGCGGACGACGAAGATGCCTTCCTCGATCGGCGCCTCGACAAAGATCGCGCCTTGCAGATCCTCCGGAAGGTCGCGCCGCACATCGATCATCTGCGCCGGCGTCAGCACCACCGTATCGAGCTTCTCGCCATTGGCGTTGTGATCGTTGAAGGAATAAATGTTGTGGCCGCCGCGGTCATAGACCGAGGCCGACCAGAACGGCACGTCGCCGGGCGCCTTGATCCGCACCAGGCCGTCGGCAAGGTTGAAGCGGCAGGCGGCGGCATAAAATAGCGGATCGACCGATTTCACCACCGGTGCGCCGCCGGCTTCGGCGTCAAGCCGTGTCATCTTGTATAGGTCGGAGGCCATCGCCAGCCGCGACCAGGCATCGCGCTCGGAAAATTCCGGCACCAGGAACAGCACGACGATATGCACGATGCCGGCGCCGAGCAGGCCGAGGATGAGGGCGTGCAGCAGCCTACGCATTGCAGCCCGCCTTCAGGATGCGCGGCAGCGTCACGTCGGAGAGGCCTGTGCTCGAGGCGATCGGCGTGTCGTAGAAGGTCAGCACGAAATACATCTTGCCGGATCCGCCGGTGAGCAGCCAGTTGCCGGGCGCCGGGCGGCTGCCGACCGAAATGACGACCGAATTGTCGGGCCGCCGCAGCACTTCGTAGGACTGCAGCGCCGCTTGCCTCGGCTTGCCGGTATCGATCACGCCAAGCGACTGATCTGCGGCATAGAGCGTCCAGAAGCGGGCGGTCGGGTAACCGCCTTCGATCGTGTAGGTGCATTCGCGTTTCAGCGGTTCGCCTGCATCGTCACGCTCGGCGACGAAGGCCAGCCCCTCGGCCTGGCCGAGCGCCAGCACGCCCTCGCGCGCCACGCGCGCCTTGGAATAGGGGTCGGCGGCGAGAGTCCCGACTTCGGGGAAGGCCGTCCATTGGCCGATGCGTATCGCCCCGACCCCATCCTGCGCGTTGAGCGCGTACCAGACGCTGTAGCCGCCAAGCCCGATGGCCATGGCAAGCGAAAGCAGCGTCAGGATGGCGTTCTTGAGCATGAGAGCCGCAAACAGAGGAGGTTGCCCGGGATATCGCGGCGCGGGGTGCCGTGGCAAGCCGGCTTCACGCAAGCGCCGTCCTAAAGCGCCGAAAGTGTCTCCGGCAGAGCGGGGGCATCGAGCACGGGCGCGGCCTGGAACGCCTTGGTCATGTCCCTCAGCGTCTGGGTCGTGCGGCTGGAAAGCACCGGCGGGCGTTCGGCCTCGGCTTGCGCCTCTGCGGCGTCGGCTTCCTTCTTGGCCGCTTCCTCTGCCTTGGCCGCGACCTCCGGGTCGACGAACGGATGGTCGAGACCGGGGATGGGCTTCAGGTCGATGTTCTGGTGCGCATAGACCATCAGGCGCTGCCAGACCATCGCCGGCAGCGAGCCGCCGGTCATCTTGTTGGTTGCGGTGAAGTCGTCATTGCCCAGCCAGACGGCCGCCGTGTAATTGCCGGTGAAGCCGACGAACCAGGCGTCGCGGTAGGATTGCGTGGTGCCGGTCTTGCCGGCGACAACGATGTTGGGGAGCTGGGCGCGCCGCGCCGTGCCGATCACCGGCACCGCCGCCAGCATGGTGTTCATGTATTTCAGCGCCTTTTCCGACAGCACGCGGTGTGGCGGCGGCGCGTCCTTGGCCCAGTCATAGACCACCTCGCCGGTGCGGGTGACGAGCTGGGTGATGCCGTGGCGCGAGCCGACGAAACCGTTCTGGGCAAAAACGCTGTAGCCGGTCGCCTGGTCCATCACCGTCATGCCGGATGTGCCCAGCACCATGGTTTTGTGCGCTTCCAGTGGCGATTCGACACCCATCGATTCGGCCATCGCCTTGATCGGACCGATGCCGAGGTAATCCTTGGCGAGCCGCACCGGCACCGTGTTGATCGACTTGGCGATCGCCGTGAGCAGCGTGACATTGCCGGCCGATCCGCCGCTGTAATTGTGCGGGGACCAGTTGCCCCAGCTGATGGCGCCGCCCGAAACCACCGAGTCCGGCGTGAAGCCATGCTCCATCGCGGTGGCATAGACATAGGGCTTGAAGGATGAGCCGGTCTGCCGCAACGCCTTGGTGGCGCGGTTGAACTGGCTGGCGCCATAGTCGCGGCCGCCGACGATGGCGCGCACCGCGCCATTGGTCTCGATCACCACCACCGCGCCTTCGGTGACGTTGTATTCCTTGCCGAACTGCCTCAGATGGAACTCGACCGACTCCTCGGCCGCCTTCTGGATGTTGGCGTCGAAGGTCGTGTGGGCGACGAGCGAATGCTGGCCGGGCTTGGCGATCTTCTTCACCTCGTCGAAGGCCCAGTCGAGGAAGTAGTCCGGGCTCTTCTGCTCGCCGCGGTCGACCACGTCGGCCGGATGCAACCGCGCCTGCAGCACCTGGCCCTCGGTCATGAAGCCGGAATCGACGAGGTTGGAGAGCACCACATTGGCGCGCGCGCGCGCCGCCGGCAGGTTGATGTGCGGGGCGTATTTCGTCGGCGCCTTGAACAGGCCGGCCAGCATTGCTGCCTCGGCAAGGTTCAGATCCTTGACGCTCTTGCCGAAATAGAAATCCGCCGCCGCCTCGATGCCGAACGTGCCGCCGCCCATATAGGCGCGGTCGAGATAGAGCTGCAGGATCTCCTTCTTGGAGAGGTTCGCCTCCAGCCACAGCGACAGGAAGGCTTCCTTGATCTTGCGCTCGAGGGTGCGCTCGTTGGACAGGAACAGGTTCTTGGCGAGCTGCTGCGTGATGCTCGATCCGCCCTGGACCACCGAATTGGCGCGCACGTTCTCGAAGATCGCGCGCGACAGGCCCAGCACATCGATGCCGTAATGGTCGAAGAAACGCCGATCCTCCGTCGCCAGCACCGCCTTGATGACGATGTCCGGCATTTCGTCGACCGGCACGGAATCGCGCTGGATGATGCCGCGCTGGCCGATCTCGTTGCCGTAGCGGTCAAGGAAGGTGACGGCGAAGTCGCCCTGGTTGCGCCAGTCGCCGGTGGTGATGTCGAAGGCGGGCATGGCAAGCGCGAGCAGCACCACGAAGCCGCCGGCGCCCATGGTGAAGCCCTCGCTCAGCACCTCGACGATGGCGCGGCGCCAGCCCTGCACACGGAAGCGGCGGGAAAAGATGGTCGCCGCTTCCCAGAATTCGCGTGCCTTGAAGCCGATCTCGTAGAGCGAGCTATCGAGCCACGCGTCCACGGCGAGCAGCGCCGAAGCGATCCGGCCTCTTCTCCTGCGTGGTTTAGAGGGATTGTCCATTCCAGAATTCCACCCCGGCACTTCCGCCCGAAACAGCCGTGGCAGTTCCGGGGCGCCCTCCCTGTCAGACTAATCGACCATTTTAGCACCACTCACAAGGGCAGCGAAGCCACACCCAGGCTTTGTTGAACGCCATGGTTGATTGTGCCCCGAGCAATTCCAGAAAAAGTGAGCACTTCCTGGAAAAGTGAGCAGCGGTTTTCCGTCCGGAATTGCGTAAAAAAATACCGAGGGCGATATCACCGCGCCGCGATGAAGCGCATGAAATGCGCCACATCCGCCTCGCTCGGCTCCAGTCCGGTGAAGGAGCGCAGATAGGCCGCGAGATGGCTGACACGTGCCTCGACCGGTTCCTTGAGGTCGAGCACGTAATAGCCGATCTGCATGTAGTAGAGGACGCGGGCGCGGATGAAGGCGTCCTCGCTCTCATAGCCGTGCCGGCGGTACATGTCGCGTATGGCCAGCAGTCGCTCCTCGTCGGCCTTGTCGATCATGCGACGCACGTCGTCCGAGCGCCTTGCCCATTCGCGAACGGCGAAATCGAGCCTGGGATCGAACAGGCGCTCGTCGGCCCAGCATTCGAACACGTTCATCACACCCATGATGATGGTGTCGGCCGGCCGGCGCGCCCGCTCGACGATCGCCGTGGTGTTGGTCTCGTGCCAATGCTTGAGCAACTGGTCGAGCAGGTCCTGCCGGCTTTCGAAATACCAGTAGAAGCTCGAGCGCGAGACGCCGAGCTTCTGTCCCAGCGTCAGCACGCGCACGCTCTCGATACCGTCGGAAATCAGCGTCTGCAGCGCGAGGTTGATCCAATCCGCGCGGGTTACCTTGATGTTGCCGGGCGCCGGCTCGTCCTGGGGAGCGGTCATCGTCATGAGCCAACAAGTGGCACGGCGAGGAGCAGCGCGCAAGCTCTGGACAGAAGTGTCTAGACACATGTGTACGGGGCGTATATCTTGACGGCCTCCAACGAGAGGGGAGAGGCTCGTGAAATCGCATTACCGGGCAGTGGTCATCGGCGGAGGCGTGGTCGGCGCCTCGGTGCTCTATCACTTGGCGCGCTTTGGCTGGAGCGACGTGGCGCTGATCGAGCGCGCCGAGCTGACGGCGGGCTCGACCTGGCATGCGGCGGCCGGCTTCCACGCGCTCAACGCCGATCCCAATGTCGCCGCGCTGCAGGACTACACTATCAAGCTCTATCGCGAGATCGAGGCCGAGTCCGGCCAGAATGCCGGCCTGCACATGACCGGCGGTGTCAACATGGCGAGCGACCCGCAGCGTTGGGAATGGCTGAAATCGGCCTGGGCGGTGTTCCAGTCGGTCGGCATCGAGACGGCGCGGCTGGTGACGCCGGAGGAAATCAAGGAGATCTGCCCGATCGTCGATGTCAGCGGCGTGCTGGGTGGCCTCTATGATTCCAACGAGGGCCATCTCGACCCTTATGGCACCACGCATGCCTATGCGGGCGCTGCCAGGAAGCGCGGCGCCGACGTCATCCTGCGCAACCGCGTCGTCGAGCTGAAGCAGCGCGCGGATGGTGGCTGGGACATCGTCACCGAGAAGGGCACGATCGTCGCCGAGCATGTCGTCAATGCCGGCGGTCTCTGGGCCAAGCAGGTCGGGCTGATGGCCGGCGTCGACCTGCCGGTTACGCCGATGGAGCATCATTACTTCGTCACCGAGGACATTCCGGAGGTCGCGGCGCTAGACAAGGAGCTTGGCCTTGCCGTCGATCTCGACGGCTTCTCCTATCTGCGCCAGGAGCGGAAGGGCGTGCTGCTCGGCGTCTATGAGCAGAACCCGAAACACTGGAACATGGACGGCGCGCCCTGGGATTACGGCATCGAGCTGATCCCGGAGGATATCGATCGCATCAGCCCCGAGCTTGCCAAGGCCTATGAGCGCTTTCCCTGCCTGGCCACGGCCGGCATCCGCAAATGGGTGAACGGCGCCTTCACCTTCACGCCGGACGGCAATCCGCTGGTCGGCCCGGTGCGGGGCTTGAAGAATTACTGGGTCGCCTGCGGCGTCATGGCTGGCTTCAGCCAGGGCGGCGGCGTCGGCAAGTCGCTGGCCGAATGGATGATTTACGGCGAGCCGGAAGCCGATATCTTCGGCATGGACATCGCCCGCTACGGCGCCTTCGCCGCCAACCGAGAATATCTCGGGCAAACGACGCGCCAGTTCTATGCCCGCCGCTTCGTCATGACCTTCCCCAATGAGCGCCTGCCGGCGGGCCGGCCGCTGAAGCGCCCCGGCGCCTATGATGGCATGAGCGACGCCGGCGCCGAGTGGACGGCATCCTGGGGCCTGGAGATCCCGGCCTATTTCGCGCCGATGGGGTTCCGCGAAGACACGACGCTGAAGCGCTCCAACGCCTTCGACATCGTCGGCGACGAGGTGCTGCAGGTGCGCCGCGCCGCCGGCCTCGTCGATACAACGGCTTTCTCGCGCTACGCCGTCTCCGGCCCTGGAGCAGAGGCGTGGCTCGACCGGCTGCTCGCTTGCCGGCTGCCGAAGCCTGGCCGCGCCAAGCTCGCGCCGATGCTTGGTTCCGACGGCCGGCTGAAGGGCGACCTCACCGTGCTCAACTGGGGTGACGGCGAATACTGGATCATGGGCTCCTATTATCTGCGCGAATTCCACATGCGCTGGTTCGAGGCGCACATCGCCGAAGGCGTTTCCGTAACCGACATCTCGGATGCCACATCCGGCTTCCTCGTCACCGGACCGAACGCACGAAAGATCGTCGAATGCACCACGCATCAGGACATCTCCGCCAAAACCCTGCCGTTCATGGCTTGCGGCGAGTTCGATATCGGCATGGTGCGGGCTCGGGTGGCCAGGCTCTCCATCGCCGGCGAGCTCGGCTTCGAGATCAACTGTCCGGCCACCTTGCATGCGACGCTTCGCGAAACACTGCTTGCCGCCGGCCAAGGCCTCGGCCTTGCCGAGATCGGCTATTACGCGCTGAATTCGCTCAGGCTGGAAAAGAGTTTCGGCATCTGGTCGCGCGAATTCACGCAAGGCTACACGCCCGGCCAGACCGGGATCGACCGCTTCATCGCTTTCGACAAGGGCGATTTCATCGGCCGGGAGGCGGCGCTGAAAGAGCGCGAGGCCGGTGCCTCGCGACGGATCGTGACGCTTGAGGTCGACGCTATCGACGCCGATGCCAGCGGCTTCGAGCCGGTCTGGTCCAAGGGTTGCCGCGTCGGCTTCGTCACCTCCGGCGGCTACGGCTACAGCATAGGCAAGAGCGTCGCCCTGGCGTTGCTCGATGACGGTTTCGCCGGGGAGGGCACCGAACTTTCCGTCCACATTGTCGGGGTCGAACGGCCGGCGCGCGTCATCGCGGCCTCGCCCTACGACGCCGAAGGCAAAGCGATGCGGCAATGAGGAAGAACGGTCATGGTTGAGGAAGCCGCACGTGTTCTCAGGCGCGAGCGTCGGCGGGGACGCACCGGCGAGGCGGGCAGCGAGTCGAGCCGGCACCCGAACTACCGGTCGCTGAGGAACCCCTTTCTGCCGCAGCCGATCTTTTCCGAGGACCAGGTCGCCGCCATCCACGCTACCGCGCTGCGCGTGCTGGAGGAGCTCGGCATCAAGGTGCTGCTGCCCGAGGCCCGCGCCGTCTATGCCAAGGCCGGCGCCTTGGTCGACGAAGACAGCCAGATGGTCAGGATCGGCCGCGACATGGTCGAGGCAGCACTTGCCTCGGCGCCGCGCTCCATTCCGGCACTTGGCGGCGACCGCTCGCGCGACCTGACACTTGAGCTCGGCTCGATGGCCTTCCTGGCGGGCTCCGGCGCCCCCAACGTCACCGATCTTGAGCGCGGCCGCCGGCCGGGCACGCTCGCCGCATTCGAGGAATTCATCAAGCTGATCCAGCATTTCGACGTGCTGCACATGCTTGGCCCCTGCGTCGAGCCGCAGGACATCGACAACCGCTTCCGCCACTATGCCGTCAACCGGGCGCAACTGACGCTGTCGGACAAGTTCCCCTTCATCTTCGCGCGCGGCACGCCGCAGGTCGAGGACGGTTTCGAGATGATCCGCCTGGCGCGCGGCCTCTCGGAGGACCAGTTCCGCGCCGGCGCCCATTGCTATACCGTCATCAACACCAACTCGCCGCGCCAGCTGGATATTCCGATGGCGCAAGGCATCATCGACTTCGCCAAGGCTGGCCAGGTCCTGATCATCACGCCCTTCTGCCTGGCGGGCGCCATGGCGCCGATCACGGTTGCCGGCGCGCTGACGTTGCAGCACGGCGAGGCGCTTGCCGGTTTGACGCTCGCCCAGATCGTGCGCCCCGGCGCGCCGGTGGTCTATGGCTCCTTCTCCTCCAATGTCGACATGAAATCCGGCGCCCCGGCCTTCGGCACGCCGGAACATATCAAGGCGACGCTGGGCGCGGGCCAGCTCGCCCGCTACACCGGCCTGCCTTGGCGCTCCGGTGGCGGCAGCGCCGCCAACATCTCCGACGCACAGGCGGCACATGAGACGCAGTTCGCGCTGTGGGGCTCGGTGCTGGCCGGCGCCACCGTCTGCATCCACGCCGCCGGCTGGCTGGAAGGCGGCCTGAGCGTCTCCCTGGAGAAGCTGATCACCGACATCGAGGCGCTGCAGACGGTCGCCGAGCTTTGCGCCACCACGCCGGGCGACGAGGATGCCATCGGCTTCGAAGCCATCGCCGAAGTGCAGCCCGGCGGCCACTTCTTCTCGGCGACTCACACCATGACGCGCTACCGCACCGCCTTCTACGAGCCGCTGGTGGCCGACTGGTCGAATTTCGGCAATTGGACGCAATCCGGTTCGAAGACGGCGACCGAGCGCGCCACCGGTATCTGGAAGCGGATTCTTTCCGACTTCCAGCCGCCGGCCTCCACTGCCGCCACCGCTGGCGTGCTCGACGAGTTCATTGCCAGGCGCACCGAAGAAGGCGGCGCCGCGCCGGTCTCGTGATTTGACGAAAACGTAACAAATTCGAGACCTTCGCCATTCACGTTATAGTCAAAACGATTCGCGATCTGGCATCCGATCGCGAGCGCGGCTACGTTGCCGGGCAGCGTGAGGAGATATGTACTGGCGATGGACGGTAGATGACGGCGCCTCGCGATTTGATGCAGGCCTTGTTCCTGAGGCTGAAGACCGATGCGTCGCTGTCGGCGCTGCTTGGCGGCGTCGGACTGCTCGAGCAGGCGAGCGACAAGGCCGCCTTTCCGAACGTGACTTACGGCCGCACAAGCGCCTTCGACCTCGAGACCGGCGCCGACAACGACAGCGACCAGTTGGTCACCTTGCATATCTGGTCGAAAGCCCAGGGCGAGGCCGAGACACGCCTCATCATGGACAGCATCAGGGCGCGGCTCGACGGCGCCGCATTTTCGATCGGTTCGCGCGGCCAGACGCGCCTGTCGCTGGAATTCGCCGAGGCCCGCTATGACGAGGATCTGGCCGTCCATCATGGATTGCTGCGCTTCCGCGCGCTAACTCAGGAAGCCGCCTGAGAGACTGCGCCGAAACATGTTGCCCAGGAGTAGAGCGGCGGCTCCGGAATATTCATCAAAACAACGGTTTAAGCGCGCCGTTTGAATCGGTTTCGCGCGAAGTGCCTTGGCCTACAGCTGCGCTTGGATGGCGGCCTTGTCGATGACCGACCAGACTTCGCGAATTCGCCCCTCATGGAACTCGTAAAAGACGTTCTCGGCGAAGGAGATGCGCTTGCCGTGGACGGGCAGGCCGAACAGCACGCCCTTGGGCCGGCAGTCGAAATGCAGGCGCGCCGCCACGCGCGGCGGCTCCGAGATCAGAAGCTCGATGTTGAAGCGCAGGTCGGGAATGGCCTCGAAATCGCCCTCCAGCATGCGGCGGTAACCCGAAAGCCCGATCGTCTCGCCATTATACTGCACCTCCTCGCCGACGAAGCGGCCGAGATTGTCCCAATCCTGCTCGTTCAGGCAGGCGATGTAGCCCCGATAGAGACCGGCAATATCCTCGCGCGTCATCGCATCCTCCATGGCTGTCCGGCGTTTCTACACTAGCTAGCGCAGTGCGCTGTGAAGGCAGGCAAAAAGCGTAGCGGATCAAGTGCTTTTCCGGCTATGAATTCGAAGCCGGGCTTGAGGGAGCCTTGGCACCGTCACGCGCGCAGGGGGAATGGCGGGCATGATTTCGATCGTTCACCGTTCATTTCACGTTCAGCCCATATGCGTTAGAACCGTGATCATGAAAAACCTTGGCTCACATCTCCGCAAAGCAGTGCTGGCGCTTGCCGCGGCCGGGCTTCTTGCGTCGCAGGCGATCGCCCTGCCGGTCATCGAGCCGTCGGCCGATCAGCCGGTGGTGCTCGCCGCCGGCGATTGCTACGCCATCGGCCAGCAGGTCGCCGCGCAGAACGGAGGCACGCTCGCCAAGGCGTCGCAGGCGACGCGGGGCGGTCAGCAGGTCTGTGTCATCGTCGTGCTCGTCCCAGGCAAGGACGGCCAGCGGCCGCGCCGCTCGGAAATCGTCGTCCCGATGGGCTGACCCTCTCGTTTCCCAGGCCGGCGGAATCGGCCTATACGTCTATCCAGCAACAGGCTTCAACCCATGCGCGTGCTCGTCGTCGAGGATGACAAGGATCTCAACCGGCAAGTGGCCGAGGCGCTGGTCGATGCCGGCTATGTCGTCGACCGGGCCTATGACGGCGAGGAGGGCCATTTCCTCGGCGACACCGAGCCTTACGATGCCGTGGTCCTCGACATCGGCCTGCCGCAGATGGACGGCATCAGCGTCGTCGAGCGTTGGCGCCGCGGCGGCCGCAAGATGCCGGTGCTGATCCTCACCGCGCGCGACCGCTGGAGCGACAAGGTGGCCGGCATCGACGCCGGCGCCGACGATTATGTCACCAAGCCCTTCCACATCGAGGAGGTGCTGGCGCGCGTACGGGCCTTGATCCGCCGTGCGGCCGGCCATGCATCGTCGGAGCTCACCTGCGGGCCGCTGCGCCTGGACACCAAGGCGTCCAAGGCCGATGTGAACGGCGTGCCGCTGAAGCTCACCTCGCACGAGTTCCGGCTGCTCGCCTATCTGATGCATCATATGGGCGAGGTGGTGTCGCGCACCGAGCTGGTCGAGCATCTCTACGACCAGGATTTTGACCGCGATTCCAACACCATCGAGGTGTTTGTCGGCAGGCTTCGCAAGAAGATGGGCATCGACATGATCGAAACCGTGCGTGGCATGGGCTATCGCATGCGAGAGCCGGAGGCGTGACGCGGAACCGCTGAAGCCAGCGATGGGAAGGTGGATTTCAAGGCTGCGGCTCTGGCCGCGCTCGCTGACCTTCCGCGTCATCGCTTTCTCGACCATCTGGGCGATCCTGACGCTGGTCGTCATCTTCACCCTCATCACCACGCTTTACCGCCAGGCCAGCGAGCGCGGCTTCGACAGCCTGCTCTCGGCGCATCTGTTCAACCTGATCGGCTCCGTCGGCATTTCCGACAATGGCGCGCTGACCGGGGCACCCGACCTTGGCGACCTGCGCTTTTCCGAGCCGAATTCCGGCTGGTACTGGTCGGTGGAGCCTGCCTCCGAGGGCGTGCATGGCGAAATCCATTCTTCCTCGATGACGACCTCGCTCCTGTCGCCGAGCGTCGCGGAGGTCCCGTTCAACGCGAACTTCCAGCGCAGCTACTCGATGCAGGGCATAAAGGGCGAGCAGCTCGAAGTGTTCGAGAGCGAGTTCGTGCTGGACGCCAAGAACCGCGCCGCCCGCTTCCGCGTCATGGGCAATCACAGTGAGCTCGAGCAGGAGATCGCGAGCTTCCAGCGCCGCCTGCTCACCTATCTGTCGCTGTTCGGCGTCGGCATGATCGCCATCAACGCTATCGCCATCCTCTTGGGCCTCCAGCCCTTGCGCCGGGTCCGCAATGCGCTCGCCATGGTGCGCGAAGGCACGGCCCAGCGCCTCGACGGCAGCTTCCCGGCCGAGATCGAGCCGCTGGCCAACGAGACCAATGCGCTGATCGAGAACAACCGGCGCATCGTCGAGCGCTCGCGCACCCAGGTCGGCAACCTTGCCCATTCGCTGAAGACGCCTCTAGCCGTGCTGATCAATGAGGGCCGCGCGCTCGGCGGCGCCAAGGGCCAGCTGATCGCCGACCAGGCGGCTTCCATGCAGAAGCAGGTCGATCATTACCTGCAGCGCGCCCGCGTCGCCGCGCAGCGCGACAGCGTCGTCTTCCGCACGCCGGTTTCGCCGCTGGTCGAGCGCATGGTGCGCGTGCTGCGCAAGCTCAACCCGCAAACGCGGCTGACGCTGTCCCTGCCGCCGGCCGAGATCGTCTTTGCCGGCGAGCGCGAGGATCTCGAGGAACTGCTCGGCAATCTGCTCGACAATGCGATGAAATGGGCAAAGAGCGCTGTTGCCGTGACGATCGCCACTATTTCGGGAAGCGGCAACCTGTTTGAAATCGTTATAGAGGATGACGGTCCGGGCATTCCCGAGGACAGCGCGCGAGAGGTGTTGAAGCGTGGCAAAAGACTGGACGAGACGAAGCCGGGAACCGGGCTTGGCCTTGCCATTGTCGCCGATCTCGTCAACGAGTATGGAGGCTCGCTGGCGCTGGAACGGTCGGGCATGGGCGGCTTGAGGGCGGTGGTGAGATTGCGGAGCCTTCAATGATGTTTTTTATCGATTTGCGAGCAGGGGCTGACGGCCAAATTTCCGACAAATATCAACACTATGGCCAGGATGCTTCCCTGATGGCGCGGTCGCCTAACCATCTCTCTCAAGAAGTCCATTTCGCTCAAGAAGCTCATCCCGCTCAAGAGAACCGGTTGTTGGCATGAAGATCCGCGTCGCGCTCGTTTCCGCCCTGCTCGCCGTTTCCGGCTGCACGACACTCGGCAGGGGCGGTCCAACCTCTCCGGCCACGCCGGTTTCGACGCCGCCTTCAGGCGGCAAGGTGTCGACAAGCATCGTCTCGGCGATGAATGGGGGGCTGATCGGCGGGTCGATCGGCTCGGGCCTGAGCGACGCCGAAAAGCGCAAGGGGCTGGAGGCGGAGTACAAGGCGCTGGAATACAACACCAGCGGCCAGAAGGTGACATGGAAGGGCGACAACGCCTCCCATTATGGCGAGGTCGTCGCGGCCCAGCCTTATCGGGTCGGCTCCCAGGATTGCCGCCAGTACACCCACACCGTCTTCACTGGCGGCGCGGGCGTCACCGCGCGCGGCACCGCCTGCCGCAACGCCGACGGCAGCTGGACGCCGCTCACCTGATAAATCGGCCCAATTGATATACATCAAAGCCGGACAGAGCATCCGCCGTCAAAGCGTCGCAGTATGCTTGTGTTGGCAGGGCAGGGCTCTGCCTTTATTGGAAGAGCCATGCTGTTCTGGGTCATAGCCGCAATCCTCACGCTGGGCGCCAGCCTGGCGGTGCTATTGCCGCTCACCGGCGGCATCAAGGGTGCATCGGCGCCTGGCGATCATGACCTCGAAGTCTATCGCGACCAGCTTTCCGAATTGGATCGCGACGTGGCGCGCGGCCTGATCCAGCCGGGCGAGGCTGAGGAGGCGCGCGCCGAGATCGGCCGCCGCATCCTGCGTCTCGGCACGGCCGAGCGGCCGGCCTCCGCCAGCGCCTCCTCCCGCGGCATCAGGTTGGTCGCCAGCCTGGCCGTGCTTGCCGTTCCGCTGCTGAGCTGGGGGCTCTACGGCGTGCTCGGCTCGCCCGATTTGCCTTCACAGCCCCTGGCCGAACGTCTCGCCAAGAATCCCGCTGATTCCTCGGTCGACGAGCTGGTCGCACGCGCCGAAGCGCATCTTGCCGCCAATCCGTCGGACGGCAAGGGCTGGGACGTGCTGGCGCCGATCTATCTTCGCCTGCAGCGCTTTCCCGACGCGATAACCGCCTACCGCAACGCCATTCGCCTCGACGGCGACAGCGCGGTGCGCCAGGCTGGCCTCGGGGAGGCGATCGCGAGTGCTGCCGGCGGCATCGTTTCGGCCGATGCACAAAACGCCTTCGAGGCGGCTCTCAAGCTCGATCCGGCCAATGCCAAGGCGAATTTCTACCTGGGCGTAGGCCTTGCCCAGGAAGGCAGGAAGGACGAGGCTGTCGCCGCCTGGCAAAAGATGCTCGGCCAGCTTCCGCCGGATTCGCCCTGGCGCAGCGCCGTCCAGCAGGCGCT
This sequence comes from Mesorhizobium sp., assembly GCF_004963255.1. GTDB lineage: Bacteria > Pseudomonadota > Alphaproteobacteria > Rhizobiales > Rhizobiaceae > Mesorhizobium. Next base: position 251,979 of record NZ_SUGA01000005.1, read on the forward strand.
TGCCGAGGCTGGCCAGCCAGCGGTCGCGGCGAGCGGGCCGGATGCCCAGCAGATGGAAGCCGCGCAGCAGATGTCGCCGCAGGACCGGCAGGCGATGATCGAAACGATGGTCGCGGGCCTCGACGACAAATTGAAGCAGAATCCCCGTGACGAGGAAGGATGGATGCGCCTCATCCGTTCCTATGCCGTGCTCGGCAAGCCCGATCAGGCGCGCGAGGCGCTCGGCCGCGCTGTCGCCGCCTTTGGGGCCGACAGCGAACAGGCCAAGAAGTTCACCGCCTTCGCCGCCTCCCTCGGCGTGACGGCGACGGAGTAAGAGATGACGCGCAAGCAGAAGCGATTGTCGGTGATCGTGGCGGGGCTGGCCTTCCTCGCCGCGGCCGCCGGACTCACCTTCTACGCGCTCGGCCAGAAGGCCTCCTATTTCTACATGCCGGCGGAGCTGGCAACCGCAAGCGTCCCGCCCGGACAACGCATCCGGCTTGGCGGCCTCGTCGAAAACGGCACCGTCGTGCGCGGCAGCGGCGCAACCGTCGCCTTCTCGGTCACCGACACGCAGAAATCGGTCAAGGTGACCTACACCGGCATCCTGCCCGATCTCTTCCGCGAGGGGCAGGGCGTCATAACCGAAGGTGCTTTCGGTCCGGACGGGGTTTTCGTCGCCGACAGCGTGTTGGCCAAGCATGACGAGCGCTATATGCCGAAGGAAGTCGCCGACGGCCTGAAGGCCAAGGGCGTCTGGGTGGAAAGCAAGAGCCAATAATGGTTGAGACCGGACATTTCGCCCTCGTGCTCGCCTTCGCGCTGTCGCTGGTGCAGATGCTGGTGCCGCTGGTCGGCGCCCGCACCGGCAATCAGCGGCTGATGGCGGTCGGCGGTCCTGTGACCGTCACCGGCTTCGCGCTGACCGCGCTGTCCTTCACGGCCTTGGCGAGCGCGTATGCCGGCTCGGACTTCTCGGTGGCCAATGTCTGGGAGAATTCCCATTCGCTGCAGCCGATGATCTACAAGATCACCGGCACCTGGGGAAACCACGAAGGCTCGATGCTTCTGTGGGTGCTGATCCTGACCTTCTTCGGCGCGCTCGTCGCCGTCTTCGGCAACAATCTGCCGGCGACGCTCAAGGCCAATGTGCTTGCCGTGCAAGGCATGATCGGCGCGGCCTTCTTCCTGTTCATCCTGACGACCTCCAACCCGTTCATCCGCCTCAATCCGGCGCCGGTCGAGGGGCGCGACCTCAACCCGGTCCTGCAGGACCTCGGCCTCGCCATCCATCCGCCGCTGCTCTATCTCGGCTATGTCGGCTTCTCGGTCTGCTTTTCCTTCTCGGTCGCCGCCCTGATCGAAGGCCGCATCGACGCCTCCTGGGCGCGCTGGGTGCGGCCGTGGACGCTGGTCGCCTGGATGTTCCTCACCGGCGGCATCGCCATGGGTTCCTACTGGGCCTATTACGAGCTCGGCTGGGGCGGCTTCTGGTTCTGGGATCCGGTCGAGAATGCCTCCTTCATGCCCTGGCTTGCCGGCACGGCGCTGCTTCATTCGGCCATCGTCATGGAAAAGCGCTCGGCGCTGAAGATCTGGACGCTGCTGCTTGCCATCCTCACCTTCTCGCTGTCGCTGCTCGGCACTTTCCTGGTGCGTTCGGGCGTGCTGACCTCCGTGCATGCCTTCGCCACCGACCCGGCGCGCGGCGTCTTCATCCTGTGCATCCTGACCTTGTTCATCGGCGGCTCGCTGGCGCTGTTTGCGCTGCGCGCATCCAGCCTGACGGCCGGCGGCCTGTTCCATCCGATCTCGCGCGAGGGCGCGCTGGTCCTCAACAACCTCTTTCTCACCACCGCCACCGCGACGGTGCTGGTCGGCACGCTCTACCCGCTGGCGCTCGAAGCGCTCACCGGTGGCAAGATCTCGGTCGGCGCCCCTTTCTTCGACCTGACTTTCGGCCCGCTGATGCTGCCGCTGCTGGCGATCGTGCCGTTCGGCCCGCTGCTCGCCTGGAAGCGCGGTGATGTGATTGCCGCCTCGCAGCGGCTGATGGCGGCCTTTGCGCTCGCGATCGCCGCGATGCTGGTCACCGGCCTGTTCATCGACGGCGCCTCGGTTTTTGCCGCGCTTGGTGTCGGCCTCGCTGTCTGGCTCGTCGCCGGCGCGCTGACCGACCTTGCCGTCAAATCCGGCGCCGGCTCTGTGGCGCCGGCCGTCATGCTTCGCCGTTTCACCGGCCTGCCGCGCTCGGTCTTCGGTACAGCGCTGGCCCATCTTGGCCTCGGGCTGACCTTGCTCGGCATCGTCGGCACGCTCTGCTTCGGCACCGAGCGGATCCTCACCATGCGGCCCGGTGAGACGGTGGAACTCTCCGGCCACACGCTGCGCTTCGAAGGGCTTTTTCCCCAGAAAGGTCCGAACTTCACCGAGGATCGCGCCCGCTTCCTGCTGATCGGCGCAGACGGAAATGCCAATGGCGAGATCTCTTCGGCAAAACGGTTCTTTCAGGCCCGGCAGATGGCAACGACCGAGTCCGGCATCAGGACGCTCGGCTTGAGCCAGCTTTATCTGTCGCTCGGTGACGAAGGTAATGACGGCTCCGTCGTCGTGCGCCTCTGGTGGAAACCGCTGGTGACGCTGATCTGGGGCGGCGCCCTGGTGATGATGGCGGGCGCGGCCATGTCGCTGGCCGACCGCCGCCTGCGCGTCGGCGCGCCCGCGAGGCGCCGCAAGCCGGCCGCCGCGTTGACGAGCCCGACATGAAAGCGAGGTTTTCACTCGCCTCGCTGATCCTTCTGCTCGCCCTGGCGTTTACGGGCGCCGCGCAGGCGGTGAAGCCTGACGAAGTGCTGCAGGACCCGGCATTGGAGGCGAGGGCGCGTGCGCTGTCGGAAGGCCTGCGCTGCATGGTTTGCCAGAACCAGTCGATCGACGAATCCGATGCCGATCTGGCCCGCGACCTGCGCATCCTCGTGCGTCAGCGCCTCGTCGCCGGCGACACCGACCAGCAGGTGATGGATTACATCGTCTCGCGCTATGGCGAGTTCGTGCTCTTGAAGCCGCGCTTCAGCCTGCGCAACGCGCTTTTGTGGGGCACGCCGGTGCTCCTGCTTCTGGCTGGCGGTCTGTTCATCCTGCTCAGCGCCCGCTCGCGCCGCCCGACGTCGGACAGCGCTCTCAGCGCCGAGGAACAGGCGGCACTGGACAAGATGCTAAGCGATCAGTCCGGCCATTCCTCCGGCGGCCAATCGCGCGATGTGTGAATAACGCGCAAGATGATAACACTCTCACGGCCACCGATTGGCCGAAGCGTATAGGCTACGATGTACGGCAGGCGTACGACGGGCTTTTCGTAGGTCCCCGCCACGCGACCTGGTCGACCCGTCGCCATGTCGCCAAGATTTTGGCTCACAGCACGAATTCGATCCGCTACGCGCTTAGCTGCGACCGGATTGTCGCGCGCGATAAAAGCGACCTGCTGTTTGAAGTCGTCGAGTGCTTCTGTTGACCAGCTAACGGCTCGCTTCACGCCTTGCCCGCTCGGTTGGCTTCCGCAGCCTCGATTATCGCGTCGATTTCGAGCATGGCTTCATCGTGGGATACGAGACGGCCTGCCTTAGCGTCCGCCAACCCACGTTTGATACCGTCGATGATCTCGAGTTCCCGATCGACATAGTCCGAAACCGCTTCGGCCGCGAGAAAGGATTTGCTGCGCCTTGTGTCGGCGGCGATCCGCTCGAGTTTCTGTTTGGTTTCGGCCGAGACTCGGATTGTCATGGTAGTGCTTGCTGTCATGGGAAAGCCTTACGCTAGGTTGTGTACAAGATAGCACAAGTGGCAGATTCTACCAAGGGAGGAGTGGGGCGAAAGCGGTGCAGAACCCAAACGACGAGCGTCGGCAACATTACAAAACTTTCATGTACCGGAAATGGCGCCGTAATGTGCGGCTCCCTAATTCTCTTGCCCGAGGATGCTTCGCCTGAGCGCATCCACGTCGAAAGAGGAAACGAGACCCCATGAATATTGCCCCCAATTCATATTCCCGCACCCGAAAGCGCCTGATGGCCGCCGTCGCTTCCCTGGCCGTTGTCGGCACGGTCGGCGCGGGCATGCTCGCAACCGGCACCGCCCCCGTGCTGGCCGATGCCGTGCGCGTCGAGGCCCCGCAGATGCCGAGCTTCGCCGATGTCGTCGAGCACGTCTCGCCGGCGGTGGTCAGCGTCAAGGTCAAGGCCAAGATCCAGCCGACCGCCGATGACGGCCAGGACGATCAGGGCGGTTTCGACAACCTGCCCGACAACCCACAGCTGCGCCGCTTCTTCAAGGAGTTCCGCGGCTTCGGCGACCAGGGACAGGGCGGCCAGTTCGGCATGCGCCGCTTCGGCCATCGCGACCATGGCAATGGCGAGCCACGCCCGGTTGCCCAGGGCTCGGGCTTCTTCATCTCGGAAGACGGCTATCTCGTCACCAACAACCATGTCGTGTCGGAAGGCTCGGATTTCACCGTCGTCACCAATGACGGCAAGGAACTCGATGCCAAGCTGATCGGCACCGATCCGCGCACCGACCTTGCCGTGCTCAAGGTCGATGGCGGCGGCAACAAGTTCACCTATGTCGACTTCGCCGACGATTCCAAGGTCCGCATCGGTGACTGGGTGGTTGCCGTCGGCAATCCGTTCGGCCTCGGCGGCACCGTCACCGCCGGCATCGTCTCGGCCCGCGGCCGTGACATTGGCGCCGGCCCCTATGACGACTTCATCCAGATCGATGCGTCGGTCAACCGCGGCAATTCCGGCGGCCCGACCTTCAACCTCAACGGCCAAGTGATCGGCATCAACACCGCCATCTTCTCGCCGTCGGGCGGCAGCGTCGGCATCGCCTTCGACATCCCGGCCTCGACCGCCAAGCAGGTGGTCCAGGACCTGATGAAGAGCGGCTCGGTCCAGCGCGGCTGGCTCGGCGTCGAGATCCAGCCAGTCACCTCCGACATCGCCGAATCGCTCGGCCTGAAGTCGGACAAGGGCGCGCTGGTGTCGAGCGCCCAGGATGGCGGGCCGGGCAAAAAGGCGGGCATCGTCGCCGGTGATGTCATCACCCAGGTCGACGGCAAGGACGTCGCCTCGCCGAAGGAGCTCGCCCGCATGATCGGTGCATTCGCGCCCGGCAAATCGGTCGATGTCACCGTCTGGCGCAACGGCAAGGACGAGACCGTCAAGGTCGATCTCGGCACGCTGCCCGCGAGCGACAAGCAGGCCTCGAACGACGACAACAACAAGCAGTCGGCGCCGGCCGCCAAGGCAGACACGCTGGCCGATCTCGGCCTGACCGTCACCAAGGCGGAAAAGGGCAAGGGCCTCGTGGTTACCGACGTCGATCCAGACAGCGACGCTGCCGACCGCGGCATCCAGCCCGGCGACGTCATCACCTCGATCAACTCGAACGAGGTGAACACCACCGACGACGTCTCCAAGGCGATGACCGATGCCGCCAAGGCTGGCCGCAAGGCCGTGCTGATGCAGATCACACGCGACGACTCGAACCGCTTCGTCGCGCTGCCGGTCGGCAAGGGCTGACACCAACTTTCAGCTTTCCCCATGGCGGTATCAACACCCCCGAGCCGCCGTGGGGAAACATGGGGCCGAGCACGTAAGTCAGTCACCGTGTTTCGCTCCTGGCGGCAGCGGGTTTCCCATCACCCGCTGCCGCTTTATCGCATGTCGCTCAAAAGTGGCTGCCGGTTTTGGGAAGACGACATGCGAAGCGAAAGAACGCATGTCGCCCAAAAGTGGCTGCCGGTTTTGGGAAGAAGACACGCGACCAATCAAGGCAAAGCAGGAAGCAATGACTGCCTCTCAAACTTCCAGTGAAATCGCGTATAACGGTCCCATGAAGATTCTCGTCATGGAAGACGATCGCGAGGCGGCGGACTACTTGCAGAAAGCCTTCGCCGAGGCGGGCCACACCGCCCATGTCGCTGGCGACGGCGAGACCGGCTTCGCGCTGGGCGACGCCGGCGACTATGACGTGATGGTGGTCGACCGCTTGATGCCGCGCCGCGACGGCCTGTCGGTGATCGCCGCGCTTCGCTCGCGCGGCAACACGACGCCGGTTCTGATCCTGTCCGCGCTGGGCGAGGTTGACGACCGCGTCACCGGCTTGCGCGCCGGCGGCGACGACTATCTCACCAAGCCGTATGCCTTTTCTGAATTGCTGGCCCGTGTCGAGGTGCTGAACCGCCGTGCCGGCGCGCGCGAATCCGAGACAGTCTACCGCGTCGGCGACCTCGAGCTCGATCGGCTATCGCATTCGGTCAAGCGGGCCGGACGCGAGATCACGCTGCAGCCGCGCGAGTTCCGCCTGCTCGAATATCTGATGCGCCATGCCGGCCAGGTGGTGACCCGCACGATGCTTCTGGAAAATGTCTGGGACTATCATTTCGATCCGCAGACCAACGTCATCGACGTCCATGTCTCGCGCCTGCGCGGCAAGATCGAAAAAGGCTTCGACAAGCCGATCCTGCACACGATTCGCGGCGCCGGCTACATGCTGAAAGGCGGTTAAGGAGCAAAATGGCTCTTTCCCTGCCGGCCATCATGAAGACGACGGCGGCCCGGCTGTCGGCGCTCTATCTTCTGCTTTTCGCGCTTTGCGCGGTGTTGCTCGTCTTCTACATGACGTCGCTGTCGGCGCGCATGCTGACCGCGCAGACGCAGGAGACCATCAACGACGAGGTGCTGGGCCTCGCCCGTGCCTATCAGCGCGGCGGGTTGCCCGTGCTGGTGCGCGTCGTCGAAAACCGCTCGCGCCAGCCCGGCGCCAACCTCTATCTCATCGCCGACGCCAACGGCCAGATCCTGACCGGCAATGTGCAGAGCCTGGAGCCCGGCGTCATCGAGACCGAGGGCTGGACGACCGAGCCCTTCTCCTACCAGCGCTTCGGCGAAGGCGAGCTCGACCGGTTGCGCAGTGGAGCTACCGACCAGCCCGCGCCCCAGGCCGGCGACAACGGCACTCCCCAGTCGACAGGCGAAAAGGGCCACAACGCCATCGCCTTGGTGCTGCGACTGCCAAACCAGATGATCATGCTGGTCGGCCGCGACCTCGGCGAGCCCGAGCGCTTCCGCGCCGTCATCAGCCGGGCGCTGACGCTGGCGCTCGGCATGATGGGCCTGGGCGGGCTCCTGATCTGGTTCTTCGTCGGGCGCGCCGCGCTGAAACGCATTGACAGTGTGTCCGATGCCAGCCGCCGCATCATGGGCGGCGACCTCAGCGGACGGCTGCCGGTCACCGGCGCCGGCGACGAATTCGACCGCCTGTCGGAAAACCTCAATGCGATGCTGGCCAGGATCGCCATGCTGAATGAGGGGCTGAAGCAGGTCTCCGACAACATCGCCCATGATCTGAAGACGCCGCTGACCAGGCTGCGCAACCGCGCCGAGGCGACGCTTGCCGGCCGGCACAAGACGGAAGACTACCGCCAGGCGCTGGAGGGCACGATCGCGGAGTCCGACCAGCTCATCAAGACGTTCAACGCCATACTGATGATCTCGCGTCTGGAGGCCGGCTATTCCTCGGAACAGACCGGCCCGGTCGATCTCGCCGCGACGGTGAGCGACGTCGTCGAGCTCTACGAGCCGGTGGCCGAGGAAGCGGGCGTCACATTGGAGGCGACCGTCCCCGAGGCCTTCACGATCAACGGCAACCGCGAGCTGGTCGGTCAGGCGCTGTCCAACATCGTCGACAACGCCATCAAATACTCGACCGACGCCGCCGAGACGCCGAAGGTGCGTGTGGCGCTGGAGCGCGCCGGAAGCGAAATCAAGCTTACCGTCACCGACAATGGCCACGGCATTCCCGACGACGCCGATCGTGCCCGCGCCACCGAGCGCTTCGTGCGCCTGGAAAAGAGCCGCTCGCAGCCGGGCTCGGGCCTCGGCCTCAGCCTCGCCAAGGCCATCATGACTTTCCACAACGGCAGGCTTGATCTTTTGCCCGCCAATCCAGGATTGTCCGTGGTCATGAGTTTTCCGTTGCGGGAGACGCATTAAAGCAGGTCCGCGAGAAAAGGGATTCCCGCGACCTGCTTTAAGTTTTTGATTAAGCATGTCTTTGTCCCGAAACCGGGCTCACTTTCGGGAGACATGCTTTAATGGTTCGGGCAAATGGCGAAGAAGAAGATCGAATTCGAGTACCGGCTTAGCCCGACATTGGCGCTCCAGCCCCTGGACGCGGAGCATGCCCGGCGCGAATTGTCGGAGATCGCCGATGCCGCCGAGGAGGAGGGGCTTTCCCGCCTCGCCGCGTTCCTGGCGGGTGAGGGACCGCTGCAGGACCTGCTGGCGGCCGTCTTCGATCTCTCGCCCTTCCTGCGCGATGTGGCGCGCCGCCGGCCGGCAATTCTCGAGACGCTGTTCGACGAGACGGTAGAGGCGCGGCTCGGAGCCATCGGCGAAGCGATCGGCGGCGCGGCCAAGGCCGAGGATGTCTCGGAAACCGCGCTGATGATGCAGCTCAGGCAATCGAAGACCGAAGCGCATTTCCTAATCGCGCTGGCCGATCTTTCGGGCGAGGCGGAGACCTCGGTGACGGTGCGCCGGCTTAGCGATCTCGCGGACGCCTGTACAAACGCCGCCGTCGATTTCCTGCTGCTCGACGCGCACCGGCAAGGCAAGCTCAAGCTGCCGAAGCCGGCGGTGCCGGCCAGGGATTCAGGCTGGATCCTGCTCGGCATGGGCAAGCTCGGCGCGCATGAGCTGAATTTTTCCTCCGATATCGATCTTGTCGTCTTCTTCGATCCGGAAGCGCCGGCCGTCATCGATCCGCTCGACGCGACGGAGCTGTTCTCGCGCCTCACCCGCCGGCTCGTGCGCATCCTGCAGGACCGCACCGAGCATGGCTATGTCTTCCGCACCGATCTCAGGCTGCGCCCCGATCCCGGCTCGACGCCGCTGGCGATCCCGGTCGAGGCGGCGCTTCGCTACTATGAGGCGCGCGGCCAGAACTGGGAGCGCGCCGCCATGATCAAGGCGCGGCCGGTGGCCGGCGATCGTGTCGCGGGCGCGGCCTTCCTCAAGGAATTGCAGCCCTATGTCTGGCGCAAATACATGGACTACGCGGCGATCGCCGACGTCCATTCGATCAAGCGCCAGATCCATGCCCATAAGGGCCATGGCGAGATCGCGGTGAAGAGCCACAACGTGAAGCTCGGCCGCGGCGGCATCCGCGAGATCGAGTTCTTCGTCCAGACCCAGCAGCTCATCGCCGGCGGCCGCTTCCCGGAACTGCGCGGCCGCGAGACCGTGCCGATGCTGGGCGCGCTCGCCGCGCGCGGCTGGATCACCGCCGATGCGCGCGATGCGCTCACCCGGCAATACTGGTTCCTGCGCCGCGTCGAGCACGCCATCCAGATGGTGGCCGACGAACAGACGCATATCCTGCCCGACAGCGATGAGGAGCTGGAACGCATCGCGCTGATGCTGGGCTTTGCCGGCGAGGCGGAGTTCACGCAGGCCTTCCGCGCCTCGTTGCAGCAGGTCGAGCGCCACTATGCGGCGCTCTTCGAAACCGCGCCCGAGCTTTCGGCCGGCATCGGCAACCTGGTCTTCACCGGCGATGTCGACGATCCCGATACGCTGCAGACGCTGCATCGCCTGGGTTTCCAGCGGCCGAGTGACATCTGTCGCGTCATCCGCGGCTGGCATTTCGGCCGCTACCGCGTTACCCAGTCGGCCGAAGCGCGCGAGCGGCTGACCGAGCTGACGCCTGCTCTGCTCAAAGCCTTCGGCCAGACGCGACGCGCCGACGAGGCGCTGATCCGCTTCGACGAGTTCCTTGCCGGCCTGCCGGCGGGCATCCAGCTTTTCTCGCTGCTGCAATCCAATCCGGCGCTGCTGAAGCTGATGGCGACGATCATGGGGGCAGCCCCGCGGCTGGCGGCCATCATCACGCGTCGACCGCATGTCTTTGACGGGCTGCTCGACCCGGCGCTGCTCACCGAATTGCCGGATCGCGCCTATCTTTCGGCCCGCCTTGCCGCCTTCATCGAGGGCGACCGCGCCTATGAGGACGTGCTCGATCGCCTGCGCATCTTTGCTTCCGAACAGAAGTTCCTGATCGGCGTGCGGCTGCTGGCCGGCTCTATCGATCCGGCGCGGGCGGGGCGCGCCTTCTCCGATCTCGCCGACCTCACCATCGAGGCGGCGCTTCAAGCGGTGATCGCCGAATTCGCGCTGCGCCACGGCGGCATCGCCGGCGGCAGGGTGGCGCTGCTCGGCATGGGCAAGCTCGGCAGCCGCGAGCTCACCGCCGGTTCGGATGTCGATCTCATCCTGCTCTACGATCATGACGCCGATGCGGAGGACTCCGACGGCGACAAGCCGCTGGCGCCGTCGCATTACTATACCCGCATGACGCAACGCCTGATCGCCGCCGTCTCGGCGCCAACGGCCGAAGGCGTGCTTTACGAGCTGGACCTGCGCCTGCGCCCATCCGGCAACAAGGGACCGGTCGCCACCCATATCGACGCGTTCAAGAAATACCAGCGTCAGGACGCCTGGACCTGGGAGCACATGGCGCTGGCGAGGGCGCGCGCCATCGGCGGCGATGCCGAGCTTTGCGCCGAGCTCGAGACGGAAGTGGCGGCGGTTCTGGCGCAGCCGCGCGATGCCGCCAAGGTAAAAGCAGAGGCCTCGGACATGCGCGCGCTGATCGAGAAGGAAAAGCCGCCGCGCGATCTCTGGGACATCAAGCTCACCCAGGGCGGGCTCATCGATCTCGAATTCATCGCCCAGGTCGCGGTTATCACCGGCAATGTCGAGCCCGGCCGCCGGGTGACGGCGACAGCCGACATCCTGGCGCGGCTTGCCCCCAGTTTCGCCGCACCCGATATCCGTGAAGAGCTTGCCGAGGCCTACCGGCTCTATCTGGCGCTGACGCAGATGATCAGGCTTTGCCTCACCGGCGAGTTCCAGCGCGACGATGTCCCGCCGGGGCTTGCCGACCTGCTTCTGGCGGTCACCGACCTACCGGATTTCACCGTGCTGGAAGCGCATCTCAAGGAGACATCGCGGAAGGTCAGGAGAGATTTCGATCGTCTGCTTCGTGCGGGAGCGTCGCCATCAGTCGCATCGTCGCCATGAGATTCTCTGGGTGGCACATTAGCCACAGTTAATATTAATCGGCGATCCGGTCTTGTACCGTCGGCAGAGGTGTCCCGTAATGGGTCAATGGGTCTGGCACCGCAATTGCACTGTCAGCAATGCCGGGGAGTCAATTCACCCCGACGAAGGGGGGCCTCGCCGCTTCGCAAATGGAGCGGCGGGTTCTTTCACAACGGCTGACGTGAAAGCCCTCCAAATCGCCAAAACTTGGGGCGCTGGGCAACTATGGAACTTCAGAAATTCTTGGTGGGCATGTTCGCAGCGTCATTCTTGGTGGCGGTCTGGGCTGGCATGGAAACAGGTTCCGTCTGGACGGCGCTCGGATGGGCAATGCTGGCCATGGTCATTCTGCAGGTCGGATATTTCGGTCTCGTCGTCGCCTTGGTCTATGGACCGGCATCGAAAGGCGTCGAGGCAACCCCGGCGCCGGCTGCCGCAAACGATCTAAACCCCACTGGTTCGAAACCGGTCTAACCTAGGCCGCAGCCTTCACCGCGGCCGGCGCCTTCTTCAGCGGGATGCGCACCGACACGATCGTGCCGACGCCTTCGGTCGAGCGGATCTTCAGTGCGCCGCCCTGCAGCTCGGCCAGCGAACGCGAGATGGCGAGGCCGAGGCCCGAGCCGGTGTGGTTCTTGGAGAATTGGTTCTGCACCTGCTCGAACGGCCGGCCGAGCTTGCTCAGCGCATGCTTGGGAATGCCGCAGCCATTGTCCTCGATGGTGAGCAGCAGCGCGCCCGAAGTGTTGCGCGCCCTGACAGTGATCTTGCCGCCCTGTCCGGTGAACTTCACCGCGTTGGAGAGAAGGTTGATGGCGATCTGCTTGATCGCGCGGCGGTCGGCATAGACCCGCATCGTGTCGGCGATCCGCGTCTCGACATTGATCGACTTCTCCGCCGCCTGCAGCGAGATCACCCGCACCGTTTCCCTGATCAGCGGGCAGAGGTCGATCTCCTCGCGGTCGAGCGAGAACTGGCCGGCCTCGATCTTCGACATGTCGAGGATGTCGTTGATGACGCCGAGCAGGTATTTGCCGCTGCCGTTGATGTCGGTTGCGTATTCCTCGTAGCGCTCGGAGCCGAGCGGCCCGAACAGGCCCTGCTGCATCAGCTCGGAGAAGCCGATGATGGCGTTCAGCGGTGTGCGCAGCTCATGCGACATGTTGGCGAGGAACTCAGATTTGGCGCGGTTGGCCGCCTCGGCGCGCTCGGTTTCCTTCATGTATTTGCGGTTGAGCTCGACCAGTTCGCTGGAGCGTTCCTCCTCGGCGCGGCGGGCGAGGCTGAGATCGTGGATCGTCGCCATCAGCCGGCGCTCGCTGTCGACCAGCTTCTCCTGATGCAGCTTGATCTGGGTGATGTCGGAGCCGACCGAGACGGTGCCGCCGTCGCGGGTCCTAAGCTCGTTGACCTGCAGCCAGCGGCCATCGGCAAGCTGGCGCTCCAGGGTGACGCCGCCATGCGGCCCGTTGGCGTTGGCGAGCCTGCGCTCCGAGGCGAAGGCCAGCATCCGCTCCTCGAGCGCATCGCGACCGACGCCCGGCACGACGTCGCGGTCCGAGAGCCCATTGTCCTTCTGGAACTTCGAGTTGCACATGATCAGCCGCTCGGAGGCATCCCACAGCACGAAGGATTCGTTGATGTTCTCGATCGCGGTCCTCAGCCGCATGTCGGCCGCTTCCGAACGCAGCGCGAGATGCCGCTGCTCTGTGACGTCGACGGCGATGCCGATCAACTGGATCTCCGGCGCCTCCGGGTCGATCACCTGCGCGCGGGCCCGCATCCACACCCATTGCCCGTCGGCATGGCGCATGCGGAAGACCTGGTCGATATGGTCGATCTCGCGTTCGACGATGCGGTTGGCGAGCTCGAACAGGTCGCCGTCCTCGGGGTGGATAATCTCGTCGACCTCGCCGAAGGAGAGCATCGTATCGCAGGGTTCATAGCCAAGCATGTCGTACATCGAGCGCGACCAGTACATCTTGCCGCGCACCATGTCCCAGTCCCACAGCCCGCAGCGGCCGCGCACCAGCGCCATGTCGATGCGCTGGTGCGCCTCGAGATAGATGCGGTCCGCCGCCTGGGCGCGCGCCGCCTGACCGAAATAGGCATAGAGGATGACGATCAGCACGCCCGCCGTCAGGACGAACAGCGTGACGTTGAGCGACATCGACTTGCGCCAGCTGTCGAACACCGCTTCCTGCGGCACCAGAACGGCGGTCGCGTGCCTGCGATCCCCGGTGAGGCTGACGGCGGCGAACCAGTCCTTTCCTGCGATCGAGACATCCATCACCCCGGCGCGGTCGCCGAACATGAACAGCGGCTGGCCGCCCAGGACCAGACTGTCCAGCGTACGGCCCTGCCAGCCTGTCGACAGCGGCGAGACGGCGATGACCTTGAAGGCGCCGTCGGTGATGGCAAGCACATGGGCGCGGCTCATGGCGCCCTGGCGGCTGGTGCTTTCCAGCAGGCTGACGGCGTTGGCGCCCGCGGCGTTGGGGTCGGCGATGATGGCCTGCGCCATCTGGCCGGCGGCTAAAGCCAGCACCGCCTTGGCGTCGCGCTCGATCTCGTCATGCTCGTTCATCAGTGACAGGAAGCGCAGCGCCGCGATGACGATGAGGAAAATAACAATCAGCGCCGGGATTGAACGGCGCAGAAACGGCTCGGCGGCCAAGAGCCGCTGATAGGTGGGTTCGGCGATCAGGCGCGTATTGCCGGCAAGTCCATCGCCCCTTGCCTTGCGACGCGCAAAAGCCTTCCCTCCGGGCGCGCCCCACGCGTCCGCCTTGGCCATAAATGGCACTCCCCGATCTGCCGTATACTGGATGATCCGGATACGCCGCACGCCCGAATCGCCATTAAAGAATCAAACGTGATTCGCCTTGTCCAGAGGGCCGGGCGAAAAAGATTAAAAGTTGATTGAAATTTGCCTTTTTTCCTTCTCCCCTTGTGGGAGAAGGTGGATCGGCGCGTTAGCGCCGAGACGGATGAGGGGTGTTCCAGCGGAGTGTGACGCTGGTGACATCTGGAGCCCCCCTCATCCGTCGCCTTCGGCGACACCTTCTCCCGCAAGGGGAGAAGGGAAGCTGGCGCTAAGCCAGCGTCCGCTCCACGATATCCCGCAAATCAGCCGATAGGTTCTCGACCTTCGCCATATCGAGCAGCGCCTGCTTGGCCTTGGCCTGGCGTTCGGACTCCAGCGAGCGCCAGGAGCGCAGCGCCGTCGCCAGCCGCGCCGCCACTTGCGGGTTGCGCTTCTCGATCTCCAGCACCGTCTCGGCGAACAGGCGATAGCCTTCGCCATCGGCCCGGTGGAAGCCGGTCTGGTTGGCGCTGGAGAAGGTGCCGATCAGCGAACGCACCCGGTTCGGATTGGCGATCGAGAAGGCAGGGTGCTGCATCAGCGCGCGCACCTTGTCGACAGTCTTCGGGCCGGGAACTCCGGCCTGGATCTGGAACCATTTGTCGAGCACCAGCGCGTCATCGCGATAGCGGGCCTCGAAGGCCGCCAGCGCTTCTTCCGCCTCGGCCATGCCCGAATGGCGATGCGCCAGCACGGCCAGCGCCGCGGCACGGTCCGTCATATTGGTGGCGGCATTGAAGTGTCGCGCGGCGAGGGCGGCGCCTTCCGGCAGCAGCGAAAGATAGTCGAGCAGGATGTTGCGGAGCGCCCTGCGCCCTGCGCTCGCCGCGTCCGGGCTGAACGGACCCTTGTCGGCGAGCCTGTCATAAAGAGCGGAGAAGGCATCGCGATTTGTCTCGGCGATCGTCCGCGCCAGCGCCTCGCGCGCGGCGAAGATGGCGTCGGGGTCGATGCCTTTGCCGATGTCGCGGGCAATGTCGGCTTCACCGGGAAGCGTGAGCGCCAGCGCCCTATAGGCCGGCTCCAGCGCCTCGTCGCCGGCGATCTGGCCGGCAAGCTCGGCCAGCCGTGCCGCGAAGGTCGGCTCCTTGCCGCCGAGCAACTGGCGGAAGGCGGCGATCAGCGCCTCGGTCAAAAGCGTGTTGAACGCCTGCCAGCGCGAGAAAGGGTCGCTGTCATGTGCGGCGAGGAAGAACTGGTCGTCGGCCTTCTGCTGCACCGAAAGCGTGATCGGCGCCGAGAAGCCGCGATTGAGCGACACCGAGGGCCGTTCCGAAACGCCGGAAAAGCGCACTGTGTGCCGGCGCTTGCGGATATGGATGACGCCGTCATCCACCGTCGCGCCCTCGACGGCATCCCAGGTGACAGGCTTGCCGTCGGCGCCGACAAGTCCGAACGCGAGGGGAATATGCATCAGCCGCTTGCGGCTCTCCGATGGCGTCGGCGGCACCGACTGCTCGATTTCCAAGATGAATTCCCTGGCCGCCGCATTATGCGTGGAGCTCACCGTCAGGTTCGGCGTGCCGGCCTGGTGATACCAGAGCGCGAATTGGGCGAGATCCCGGCCCGAGACATCCTCGAACACTTTGAGGAAATCCTCAATCGTGGCGGCTTCGCCGTCATGCCGCTCGAAATAGAGGTCCATGCCTGCGCGGAAGGTTTCCGGCCCGAGAATGGTGCGGATCATGCGCACCACTTCCGAGCCCTTCTCGTAGACGGTCGCCGTGTAGAAATTGTTGATCTCGCGGTAGCGGCGCGGCCTGACCGGATGCGCCAGCGGCCCCTGGTCTTCCGGGAACTGATGCGCGCGCAGCGTGCGCACCTCGGCGATGCGCTTCACCGCGCGAGAACGCTGGTCGGCGGAGAATTCGTGGTCGCGGTAAACCGTCAGCCCTTCTTTCAGGCAGAGCTGGAACCAGTCGCGGCAAGTGATTCTGTTGCCTGTCCAATTGTGGAAATACTCATGCGCGATGATCGCCTCGATATTGGCGAAATCGGCATCCGTCGCGGTCTCCTCGTCGGCCAGCACATATTTGTCGTTGAAGACGTTGAGGCCCTTGTTCTCCATCGCGCCCATGTTGAAGTCGGACACGGCGACGATGTTGAAGACGTCGAGGTCGTATTCGCGGCCGAAGGCGTCCTCGTCCCATTTCATCGAGCGTTTCAGCGCGTCCATCGCATAGCCGGCAAGCCGCTCCTTGCCGGGCTCCACATAGATGCCGAGCTCGACCTCGCGGCCGGACATGGTGGTGAAGCTGCCCGCCACCTTGCCGAGCGCGCCCGCCACCAGGGCGAAGAGGTAGGAGGGTTTGGGGAAGGGGTCGTGCCAGACCGCATAGTGCCGGCCGTTGGCGAGCGCGCCGCGCTCGACGGGATTGCCGTTGGAGAGCAGCAGCGGCGCCTCGTTATGCGGGGCCTCGACGCGCACGGTGTAGACGGACAGGATATCGGGACGATCGAGGAAATAGGTGATGCGGCGAAAGCCCTCGGCCTCGCATTGCGTGCAATAGACGTTGTTGGAGCGATAAAGGCCCATCAGCGCCTCGTTGCGCGAAGGCGCGATCTCGGTCTCCAGGCGAAGCTCGAAACGCTGTGCCGCTGGCGGCTTCAGGATCGTCAGCCGGTCCGGCGTCGCCTCGTAGTCGCCGGCTGCGAGCGCCTGCCCGTCGATGGCTAAGCCAAGCAGCGTCAGCCCATCGCCGTCGAGCACCAGCGGCGCCGTCGGCGCGACGCCCTCGCGCCGTTCGATGGTGAGCAGCGCGGTGACGCGCGTCGCGTCCGGCGACAGGCGGAAGTCGAGGCTGGTCCTCGGGATGAGATAGTCGCTGGGGCGATAGTCTTCGAGCTTGAAGACATGGCCGGTATCGGTGCGCATTCCTTGGGTTTTTCCTGTCGATTTCGGTCGGGAGCCAGCGTGGCCGGTCCAGGAATTTTGAGATGCGCGCTCTTTACACGAAACCGTCACGCGACAAAACCGCGGGATAGGGTGTGTTTCGCAATTCCGATTGCACACTTTTCCTGGAATTGCTCTTAGGCTATTTGGCGGCTTCGTTTTTCGACATTCTGACGAGGCAAGATGACCGTCGATCATGCCGTCGGCCACAGCACGCTGCGCGGCATCACACTGAAAATCGTCTCGGTGACGGTTTTCGTCGGCATGCAGACCTGCATCAAGGCGACCGGCGACGTGCCTGCCGGGCAGATCGTCTTCTTCCGCTCCTTCTTCGCCATCTTCCCGATCATCGCCTTCCTGGCCTTCAAGGGCGAGCTCGCCACCGCCTTCACGACCAGGCGGCCGTTCAACCACATCGCGCGCGGCCTTGTCGGCGTCGGGGCCATGGGGCTCGGCTTCTTCGCGCTGACCAGGCTGCCATTGCCCGAGGCGATTACGCTCAACTATGCCCAGCCGCTGCTGGTCGTCGTGTTCTCGTCGATCTTCCTCGGCGAGACGATCCGCGTCTATCGCTGGAGCGCGGTCGTCGTCGGTCTTGCCGGCGTGCTGGTCATCTCCTGGCCCGAACTGACGTTGCTCAATTCCGATCAGGGCCTCGACGACCAGGAGGTGCTTGGAGTCATGGCCGCGCTGATCGCCGCCGCGATTTCGGCCGTCGCCATGCTCCTGGTGCGCAATCTCGTGCAGACGGAGAAGACGGCGACCATCGTTCTATGGTTCTCCTCGACGGCTTCAGTGCTGTCGCTCTTCACCCTGCCTTTCGGCTGGCAGGAGCTGACGCCGCTGCAGGCGGCGCTCCTAGTTTTTGCCGGCTTCTGTGGCGGCCTCGGCCAGATCCTCATGACGGCGGCCTACCGCCACGCCGAAGCCTCGGTCGTGGCGCCGTTCGAATACACCTCGATGATCCTCGGAGTCGTCGTCGGCTATCTCGTCTTCGGCGACGTGACCTCGCTCAACACGCTGATCGGCGGCGTCATCGTGGTCGCCGCCGGTATCTTCATCATCTGGCGCGAGCGGCAGCTCGGCCTGGAGCGCACGCGCACCAGGACAGCCGCACCGCCGCAGGGGTAAGCTACGAAGCTGCTGCGCGCTCTTTCGCCAGCCGCACCAGCACCGCTCGGGTCTGCTCATCGGCCGGGAAAAAGGATTCGATCGCCAGTTCCGACAGCGTGACGTCCAGCGGCGTGCCGAACACGGTGATTGTGCTGATGAAGGAAAGCACCTGATCGCAATGCGCGAGCCTGAGCGGATGCACGATGCCGCTCGGCTCGACCGGCGCCGGCCGGCTGCTCTTCAGGCCGGACGGATAGGCGCGCAGCTCCCGCTCCAGTTCGATCAGCACCGGATCGCCGGTCGCGTCGCTCAGGTGCTTCATCCGTTCGAGCAGATGCGCGCGCCATTCCGCCAGATTGACGATGCGAGGCGCCACGCCGCCGGGATGCAGGCTCAGCCTCAGCACATTGACCGGCGGCGCAAGCAGCGACTGTTCGGAAATATCGGCGAGGAATGGGGCGATCGCCGCATTGGCGGAAACAAGGTTCCAGTGCCGGTCCACCGCCAGCGCCGGAAAGGGCTCGTGGCCCTTGAGCACGGTCTCGACCGCGGCCATCGCCGGCGCCAGCGTGGCGTCGGTCAGTGGCCTCTCGCTGAAGCTCGGCGCGAAGCCCGCCGCGAGCAGCAGCTGGTTGCGTTGACGCAGCGGGATCGACAGCTGCTCGGCCAGATGCAGCACCATCTCGCGCGACGGCTGCGCGCGGCCGCTCTCGACGAAGGAGAGATGCCGCTGCGAGATATCGGCCTCCATGGCGAGGTCGAGCTGGCTCATGCGCCTTCGTGTGCGCCATTCGCGGATCAGGCTGCCGGCGGAAATGTCGGATGTGATCATGCGGTAGGACTAGGCTGGGCAGGGAGGGAATTCAATTACGTTCGAGGTAATTGGCGAAGGCGCAGAAGCAGCCAATCTCCCCCTTGTGGGGAGATGTCCGGCAGGACAGAGGGGGGCGCGAAGGAACGCCAGCTTCTGAAATCCCAAAATTCTCGGCTGGCGTACCGGCCCAATGTTGACAGGCTGGCGGGACAGCGCCCCCTCTGCCTTGCCAGGCATCTCCCCCACAAGGGGGGAGATCAGCTAGTCGCCTACGCCCGCAGTTTCGCCTTCACCTCGAGAAAATCCCGCCAGGCCAGTTTCTTGTGCGCCGGCGTCCGCAATAGATAGGCCGGGTGCAGCGTCGGCATTGCTGGTATCGCAATCCCGGAGGCGGTCGTATGCACACGCCAGTTGCCGCGCAGGCGCAGGATGCCTTCGGTCGTGTTGAGCAGCGTCTTGGCAGAAGGTCCGCCGAGATTGACCAGCACTTTCGGATTGACCAGCTCGATCTGCCTTTCGATGAAGGGCCGGCAGATCTCTGTCTCATGCGGCGTCGGCGTACGATTGCCCGGCGGCCGCCACGGGATGACGTTGGCGATATAGGCCGAGGTCCGGTCAAGGCCGATCGCCGCCAGCATGCGATCGAGCAGCCGGCCGGAGCGGCCAACAAAGGGCAGGCCCTCCATATCCTCATCGCGGCCCGGCGCCTCGCCGACCAGCATCAGGTCGGCGTTGGGGTTGCCGTCGGCGAAGACCAGGTTCTTGGCGGTGAATTTGAGATTGCAGCCGTCGAACGCGGCCATGTGCTGGCGCAGCTCATCCAGCGTCGTCGCGCGGGCGGCAAGCTGGCGCGCCGCGGCCGCCTGTGCCTCGTCGGGAACGGCGGCTGCTGCCGGCGCCCGCGCGGGTGCATCCGGAATATTGCTGGCGTCGAGGCCGGAGAAGGGCGCCGGCGGATTCTCAGCTTGTTCGGAATCCTGCTCGGGTACCGTTCGGCTCTCGGGCGCGGCTTCGCGGCGCGGCGCGGCCGGCGCCCGCTCGGCAGGCCTGCGTTCGGCCGGCCCGCGTCCAACTGGCGCTGCCGCCGCTTCGGCAAACCTGTTGATCGGCGCGTCTTCAAGCGCGTCGTCAACGCCCGCGCTGGCATAGAAGGCGAGCAGTTCGGCGATCTCGGCTGGTGTGCTGGGCGAGGCGGCAGTCATGGCGCCACCATCGTCCGCGCGGCGCCGATTTGCAACCTTCTAGCCGGTCGGTATGCGCGGATCCTGCACGATGTAGAACGTCCAGCGCGGCGTGTAGTCGGTGATCAGGAAATCGAAGGTTGCTGACTTCAGCGGATCGACCTTGCCGTTTTTGAACAGCAACTGGTCATAGGGTTCGAACTTGCGCTCGAAATCGGCGAAATTGCTGGAGACGATGTTGTCGGGCGTCTTGTTGCGCTGGTCGAAGGACAGGCCATCGCCGAACACGCTCGGCTGGTCGAGGATTTCCTGCAGCTCGAATTGGAACTCCACCCAAGGGAGCGCGCTGTTGTTGAGCACGTCGATGCGCATATACATCACGCCGTTGGCGACCTCGCCGGCCTTGCCGAAGGGCTCGATCGGCTTGGTCGCGCGGATGGTCAGGGTCACCGGCGTCGCCGTATTCAGCTCCTCCTTGATGACCAGCGGATCTTCCTTGGTGCCGATGCCGGACACGCCGGTGATGCGGAAGCCGCCCAGCTCGTCGGAGAAGGAATAGGCGCCGGTGGTCCAGACCTTCACCGGATCGGCCTCAGCTGGCAGGCTCAAAAAGAGGAGCGGAAGAACCGCCCGCCAGGCCAGGCCAGGCGTGAAGAGCAAGCGCTTCGATGGAAAGCCGGGCGGCCCTGGACTGCGCATGGCGCGAAGTATTGCCGATAACCAAGCCGCCGAACAATTAAAAACATGCCGGCGCCGCCTGGCCTGCCAACATGCCGGGTCTGGCCTATGCTTGGCCATGGCCTGTGTTGCTGCCGTTTCGTAGGAAAACCGCGACTTTTTGTCGAAATCGGCGTTGTCACGTCAGCGCCGGTTTCGCGTCGCGAATTGATGCGCTATGCAGCGCGTGAGCCAGCACAATGCGAGAATGCGGCAAGCTATAGAGGGGTCGATGAGCGATATCGAACGCGAAAGCATGGAATTCGACGTGGTGATCGTCGGCGCCGGTCCCGCCGGCCTTGCCGCGGCGATCCGCCTGAAGCAGCTCAACCCTGAGCTCTCCGTCGTCGTTCTGGAGAAGGGCGGCGAGGTCGGCGCGCACATCCTGTCCGGCGCGGTCGTCGATCCGATCGGCATCGACCGGCTGCTGCCCGGCTGGCGCGAGGAAAGCGATCATCCGTTCAAGACGCCGGTGACGGCGGACCATTTCCTGGTGCTCGGCCCCGCCGGCTCCTTCCGCCTGCCCAATTTCCTGATGCCGCCGCTGATGAACAATCACGGCAACTACATCGTCTCGCTGGGCAATGTCTGCCGCTGGCTGGCGACGAAGGCCGAGGCGCTGGGCGTCGAGATCTATCCGGGCTTCGCCGCGGCAAGCCTCGTCTATAACGACGCCGGCGCCGTCACCGGCGTCATCACCGGCGACATGGGCGTCGAGAAGGACGGCACGCATGGCCCGGCCTACGCGCCAGGCATGGCGCTGATGGGCAAATATGTACTGATCGGCGAGGGCGCGCGGGGCTCCTTGGCCAAGCAGCTCATCGCCAAATACCAGCTTGCCGACGGCCGCGAGCCGGGCAAGTTCGGCATCGGCCTCAAGGAACTATGGCAGGTCAAGCCGGAGAACCACAAGCCGGGTCTCGTGCAGCATTCCTTCGGCTGGCCGCTCGACATGAAGACTGGCGGCGGCTCCTTCCTCTACCATCTCGAGGACAATCAGGTGGCGGTCGGCTTCGTCGTCCACCTGAACTACAAGAACCCCTATCTCTCGCCCTTCGAGGAGTTCCAGCGCTTCAAGACGCATCCGGCGATCGCCGGCACATTCGAAGGCGCCAAGCGCATCGGCTATGGCGCGCGCGCCATCACCGAGGGCGGCTGGCAGTCCGTGCCGAAGCTGTCTTTCCCGGGCGGCGTGCTGATGGGTTGCGCCGCCGGCTTCGTCAACGTGCCGCGCATCAAGGGTTCGCACAATGCGGTGCTGTCCGGCATGCTGGCGGCCGAGCATGTCGCCGACGCCATCGCCGGCGGCCGCGCCAATGACGAGCTTGTGTCCTATGAGGAGGCCTGGCGCGGCAGCGACATCGGCAAGGATCTGAAGAAGGTGCGCAACGTCAAGCCGCTCTGGTCGCGCTTCGGCACCATCGTCGGCGTCGGCATCGGCGGCCTCGATATGTGGCTGAACACGCTGTTCGGCTTCTCGCCCTTCGGGACGCTGAAGCACGGCAAGGCCGATTATGCGACGCTCGAGCCGGCCTCCAGGCATCAGAAGATCGCCTATCCGAAGCCGGACGGCGTCTTGACCTTCGACCGGCTCTCCTCGGTGTTCCTGTCGAACACCAACCATGAGGAAAACGAGCCGGTGCACCTGATCGTCGGCGACATGGCGCTGCAGCAGCGTTCCGAGCACGACGTCTTCGCCGGTCCCTCGACCCGCTATTGCCCGGCCGGCGTCTATGAATGGGTGGACAAGGACGGCAACGCCGCCGCCGATCCGTCGGCCAAGGACGTGCGCTTCGTCATCAACGCGCAGAACTGCGTCCACTGCAAGACTTGCGATATCAAGGACCCGAACCAGAACATCAACTGGGTGCCGCCACAAGGTGGCGAAGGCCCGGTCTATCAGGGCATGTGAACCGCTCAATCTACCGACAACCGTTTGCGGTTCGGGCCGACCGGCTCCTTAAGCTTGAAATTGCAAGCGGCTTATAGTTCCTTCTCTGCGGATAGGGAGCAAATGGGCCATGCGCCTGCCGGTTCTTACATGCCTCATCATACTCGGCCTGTGCAGCGGCGCCCCGCAGGCCCTGGCCGGCACCAAGGTGCTGGTCACGACGCGCAACTATGACATCGTAGGCGCGACGGGCGCTGCCCTGGTTGAAGCGATGAACCGCAAAGGTCCCAAGCACGGCTTCATGACCCGCGCCATCGCCGACACCGGTTATGTGGTGAACTGGAAGCTCGATGTGGTTCGAACCGACGGGGTCTGCCGGTTGCGAGGCGCCGACGGAACGATGGAGCTCACCTACACTTTTCCGCGCCTGGCTTCGCCGCCGAAACCCGAGCTCGAGAGGCGCTGGCGGCGCTTCCTCGCCGGCGTCCACGCCCACGAACGTCACCACGGTCGCATCGCCGAGGCCATGATGCGCGCCACCGATAAGTCCATTGCCGGCCTGAAGCTTGCCGACAACTGGTTCTGCACCGCTACCCATCGCGAGGCCAGGCGCCGGATCGACGCCGTCTACGCGGAATATGAAGCGAAACAGAACGCCTTCGACGCGCGCGAGCACCGCGACGGCGGCCATGTCGACCGGCTGGTCAACGCGCTGGTGGGGAAGAACTGAACTCAGCCTGTTCGCTTAAGAAACGAAGCGTCAACCCCGCGGTCTGTCCGGCGCGTCGTTCGCCGCCAGCGCCGACTTGTGCGCGTCCTCGGGCGGGTCGCTTGCGGGCGGCAGCGTGAATTCGACCAGCACCGGGAGATGGTCGGAGCCTGTATCCTCCAGCCGGGCCGACGAGAGGATGGTCACCTCGCCCTTGCTGAACACCTGGTCGATCGGCAAACCTGCATAGCGGCGCAGGACGTCGGGCAGGGTGCGGTGGATCCAGGTCGGGCCGGCCGAGGGCATCAGCGTCATGCCGCTGAGCCGCGCCACCCGCCGCACCGCCGCGCTCCACGGCACGGCATTGCAGTCGCCGGCCATGATGGCGGTTTCGCCGAGCGCTGCCAGCGGTTCCGCCAGCTCGCCGATCTGCCAGGACTGCTCCATTGGCCATGGCCAGCTGAGATGGATCGCGGCGACGTCGACCGGAACGCCGTTGAAATCGATCGCGGCGGTTGCCATCGCGCCGCGCGGCTCGCAACGCGGCGCGGTGCCGGCGGCGAACGGACGGCGTGACAAGAGCGCCACGCCGAATATGCCGTTGGGATAGTCGCACAGGATGCGATAGGGATAGGCGTCGGCAATATAGCCGAGCTCCTTTGCCCACATGCCGGACACTTCGTCGAGCGTGATGACGTCCGGATTGGTCCGGCCGATCAGCGACAGCACCTTCTTCGGCGTCGGATTGTTGAAGCGCAGGTTCATCTGCAGCAGGCTGTAGACGATCCGGTCGGCCGGCTTCGCGACCGCCTGCTGGGTCGACAGCCTGGGCAGCGCGCTCGTGGTCGTGGCGAGGCATACAATGGCGAAGACCAGCGCCGCGACCGCCTGCAGCCGGTAGGAACCGGCAAGCAGCGGCAGCGCGAGCAGCGCCGTCAGCACGCTCAGATGCATGCGGAAATGCGAGAAGGAATCGAAGGCCGGATGCAGCGCGCCGAAGAACCCGGCCAGCAGCGCGGCCGAAAATGCCGTCATCGCCAGGAATGTCAGCTGAGCCATCATGCTCAAGCGCGCACCGCCCGTAGTCATCTTATTGCCCCGGCAATCCGTTCTGATCGCTTATCGGCCAAATTGCGGCTCAAGCAAGACGACGGATTGCCTCGCCAGCAGCTGGCACGCGCCTACTGGAACGCCGTCTCCGAGAAACTTCTGAGCTTGCGCGAATGCAGCCGCTCCATCGGCATTTCGGCAAGCTTCTCCATCGCCTTGATGCCGATGGTGAGATGCTGCGCCACCTGCCGCTTGTAGAACTCGGTCGCCATGCCGGGCAGCTTCAACTCGCCATGCAGCGGCTTGTCGGAAACGCACAGCAGCGTGCCGTAGGGCACCCGGAAGCGGAAGCCGTTGGCGGCAATCGTCGCCGATTCCATGTCGAGCGCGATGGCGCGCGACTGCGACAGGCGCTGCACCGGTCCGCGCTGGTCGCGCAGTTCCCAGTTGCGGTTGTCGATGGTGGCGACGGTGCCGGTGCGCATGATGCGCTTGAGGTCGTAGCCGGAAAGTCCAGTGACTTCGGCGACTGCTTCCTGCAGCGCCACCTGGATCTCGGCCAGCGGCGGGATCGGCACCCAGACCGGCAAATCGTCATCCAGTACGTGGTCCTCGCGCACATAGGCATGCGCCAGCACATAGTCGCCAAGCGCCTGCGTGTTGCGCAGGCCCGCGCAATGGCCGAGCATGACCCAGGCATGCGGCCGAAGCACCGCGATATGGTCGGTGATCGTCTTGGCGTTGGAGGGGCCGACGCCGATATTGACCATGGTGATGCCGCCATGGCCGGGCTTCTTCAGGTGATAGGCCGGCATTTGCGGCAGCCGCTGCGGCGGCGTGCCTTCGCTCGGCGCGCCGGCTCCCGCCTTGGTTACGACATTGCCCGGTTCGACGAATTCACTGTAGCCGCCTCCACCACTCTCCATCAGTTCGCGAGCCCGTGCCACGAACTCGTCGATATAGAACTGGTAGTTGGTGAACAGCACGAAGTTCTGGAAGTGCTGCGGGCTGGTCGCCGTGTAATGCGTCATGCGGTGCAGCGAATAGTCGATGCGCTGCGCAGTGAACGGCGCGAGCGGCCTTGGCTCACCGAACGCCACCTCGAAAGTGCCGTTGGCGATCTGGTCGTCGGTGCCGTCGAGATCCGGCACGTCGAACAGGTCACGGATCGGCCGCTTGATGCGCTCGGCGGCCGCGCCGTCGACATAGCTGCCTTCCAGGAAGGCGAAATGCAGCGGAATGGGCGTCGTCGATTCCGACACCGTCACTGTCACGCCGTGGTTGCGCATGATGAGGCGAAGCTGCTCGATGAGGTAGTTCTCGAACAGCTGCGGCTGGGTGATGGTGGTGGCGAAATGCCCGGGCGTCGGCATATGCCCATAGGCCTGACGGGAGTCGACCTGGCTGAACGAGGTCGTGGTGACGCCGATCTGCGGATAGAAGGCCCGGTAGCGCTTGCTCTCGTCGGCGCCCGCGGCAAGAGCGGCGAAGGAATCGCGCAGGAATTTGGTGTTGCGGTCATAGAGCGCCTGCAGCGCCGCGACGGCCTTTTTGGCGTCATGGAAGCTCTGCGCGCCGAAAGGCTCCGGCATGACGACCGATTCGATGGCTTGGGGGTAGATTCGCTTTTCCATGTCTCAATATAGAGATTCAGGATGGCGCTTGGGAGGGGGATGTGGGACCGCGAGAGCCGATAGCGTTGATTTTCTTCGGATGTGTTTAAGGCGCGCTGGAGCCAGTCGCACCGTTCGACACTCTATAAAGCCTGTCCGCGCTGCAGGCTGACCAGCAGCACAAAGCCGACGCTCCTGTTCTTATTCGCCGGCGCCTCGATCCTGTGGCCCGTATCGGCGCGCATCATCGGCACAGCCAGCACCGGGGCGGCGAGCAGCATCAGGATGAGCGTCGCCCGCGGCAGCAGCCTCAGGATCTTCGTTGTGGTGGCGGCGATGCGGTTCATTTTGGTGGTGTCCCGATTTTCAACGTGGTCGATTTTCAACTTTGTCGTTTCAGCGCGTCACTTGGTTCACGGAGCCGAGAATGAAGCCGCTGGCCGTTCCCATAAGCGGGCCGAGTGGCCGCCTTCGGCCACCAGGATCGCGAAGAGCATGCCGAACAGGCTCATCAGCAGGCAGACGATGGTGAAGCGGCGGGCAAGCATTTCTCTCTCCTTCAATGCGGGAGAGAATGCCGCAATGCCTCTGAACCGGTTCTGAGACCGGTATTCATCTGCGGTTCAAAATGATTGACGAGGTCTCAAGCCGCCGCCGGCGACAAGACCGTTCGGCGGAGCGCCGCCGCCGCAAAAGAAAAAGGGGCCGCTTAAAGCATGTCTCCCGAAATTGGGAACCGGTTTCGGGATAAAGACATGCGTAAA